>NZ_JBEKRB010000036.1:0-61221 GCF_049519115.1 Bradyrhizobium sp. | reverse complement strand
TTTCGGCTTGGGCGGATCGGGTTGGAAGCGGGACCGCTGTCGCAATGGCTTTATATGGCAATGAAGCAGGCCGGGCTTGCGGTCGAGCTTTTGGAGACGCGGCACGTGCGTGATGCGTTCAAAAAGACCGGCGTCACGCGACAGGCGGACCTTGTGAAGATCGTGGCCGGCTTTTCCACGCCATTTGCCGGATAGATCGTGTCATCGCCGCCATCTGGATGACATTGTTCTTGTTCGAGGGTCTCGCACCTCAGGCCGCCTGATATCAGACACGACGTCAATCATGGCGTCCATGCGGCGTGCCTTTCGTTTCCATCTGATTGGATGTCGCCGCCGTCCAAGATTGCTGGCGTCAGCATTGCTAAGTCACCAACACTGAATACGGCCGAGGAGCAACGCATTTTTCATCCGCATCGACCGGCAAGCGGCGGCGCGCTTTGCGCCAATATATTATCAAAGGAATCAGTCGCGATGATTGACCGATCAATTGGCCTGTTGCGTGGCGCCTTCTTGATTCAGCAATCCTGATTGTCTTGACGATCATGATGTCGGCAGCGCAGCTTTTTGCCCAAACATCATCCGTGCCTCCGTCAATTGCGCTGCGTGGGACGCTAACGGTGACGCTTCATGCGGAAGGCGCCCAGATCTACGACTGCGAAGTCGACGGGCACAAACAGTTGGGGTGGAAGTGCAAGGGAACCGATCGCAACGCTCTCTCTCGACGGAGACACCGTGGGCCGCCACTACGCCGGGCTTCGCTGGGGTCATGTCGACGAATCCAAGCTGCGGTGGGAATATGTCGACGGCAGCGCTGTACAAGCCCGGATCGTCGCGAGCGCGGCTGGAGCCTACGCCAACGACATTCCGTGGTTGAAGATGGACGTTGTGACCCAGACCGGCGGGGGCGTACTCTACGGCGTGACGGCGGTGCAGCGCATCAACACGCGGGGCGGAATGGCCACCGGGGCCTGCGGACTTGCGGGCAGTTTCCTGAGCGTTCCATATTCGGCGGATTATGTCTTCTGGCGCGAGGACTGAATGCCCCCGAGACGAATTTCGAGCAGGTTAGTTGGTCGCAAATAGGCGGCCGCTTGGCATGGCACCCTGGTCTGACGTCTACAGCGCCCATGAACCACGCCGACGTCGCCTTCTAAGCGCGCAGCGGACTCCGACGTGCAGCAATATGGTTTCTGCACATGGAAGCAGAGCCGACATGCTTCTGTTGGACGCCAGCGTTGAGCGAACGCTATCCCCTCGGCCGTCGTCCCTTCACCGCACGTCGGCGCGGGCTTCGGGTCACCCGCGGGCGAACGCGGCTGACGGTCGGACGCTTCGGCTTCGCCTGAACCGGCCCACGGGCCATCTCCATCAGCATCCGCAGGGCTTCCATCACTGAGCGCTGCCGCACGGCGCTGCGGCCGATCGCGCCAAAGCGGCACTCGCGGTGCGTGATGCGCCCATCGCGCGCGGCGACCGCAAAGTGCACGAGACCCACCGGTTTGCCGGGCACCGCACCGCCGGGGCCGGCGATGCCTGTGATCGATACCGCGAGATCGACGCCGGCCCGCTCCAGCGCGCCGACCGCCATTTGCGTGGCGGTTTCCTTGCTGACGGCGCCGAACGTGGCAAGCGTCGAGGTCTCGACGCCCAGCATCGCGCGCTTGGCGTCGTTGGAATAAGTGACGAAGCCACGATCGATCACATCGGAGGAGCCGGGAATGTCGGTCAGCGCGCCGGCGACCAGGCCGCCGGTGCAGGATTCGGCCGTGGCAATCGTCAGCTTGCGGCTGCGGCAGAGATCAAGAAGCGAACGGGCGAGGGCGCTGGTTGGTTGTCGTTCGCTCGCCATTTGCCGTGCTTTCAGACCGAAACAGGTCCCTTGTCATCCCAAGGAAGGCGAATGGTGGCGCAGGCGGTCGCCGCGATGCCTTCCTCGCGGCCGGTAAATCCGAGGCGCTCGCTGGTAGTCGCTTTCACGGCCACGCGCGAGACGTCGAGCCCCGTGATCTCGGCGATCCGCGCGCGCATCTGATCGCGCAGCGGGCCGATTTTCGGCCGCTCGCAGATCAGCGTGACCTCGAGATTGGCAATGCGGCCGCCGCGTGCGCTGACGCGCCCGACCGCGTATTTCAGGAATTTGTCGGAAGCCGCATCCTTCCATTTCATGTCGCTGGGCGGAAAGTGCGAACCGATATCGCCGTCGGCGAGCGCGCCCAGAATCGCATCGACCAGCGCATGTAGACCGACATCGCCGTCGGAATGGGCGAGAAATCCTCTGGTATGAGGCACTCGAACCCCGCAGATCATCAGGTGATCGCCATCGCCAAAGGCGTGAACGTCATAGCCGGTGCCGCTCCTGATATCGCCGAGCAGGCTGGCAAGCCGCGCTTCCTCGCGGACGAAATCTTCCGGTGTGGTGAGTTTCATATTCGCAACATCGCCTTCAAACGTCGCTACCGTCAATCCCATCCATTCGGCCAACGCTGCGTCGTCGGTGAAATCGTCACGCCCCTCGCGCGCGGCACGCCGGTGTGCCTCGAGGATTGTATCGAAGCGGAACGATTGGGGTGTCTGCGCAATCCGCAGGCGCGCTCGTTCGGGCGTCGCTTCGATGCGGCCATTGTCGTCGACAAGCTTGATCGTGTCCGTGACGGGAATTGCGGGAATGGCCGCGCCGGTCGTCGAGGCTGCGTCGATCGCCCGCGAAATCAATGCGGGAGAGACAAAGGCGCGGGCGGCGTCATGAATGAGCACGAGGTCGGGCTTCGCCGCGACCAGCGCTTCAAGTCCTGCACGCACCGAAGCCTGGCGCGTCGCCCCGCCTTTGACCGGAGGCGCGTATTGCAGGCCGCGCACGGCGGCGTCGAAGACCGATGCATCATCCGGATTCACCACCGGCTGCACAGCAATGACCTGGGGATGACTGCAAAACGGTTCCATCGCGCGGAAAATTACCGGCTGCCCGCCGATTGAACGATATTGTTTGGGTCCGCCGGCGCCGGCACGAAGGCCGCGTCCTGCGGCGACGAGGATGGCGGCAGTCCGAGGCGGATTCGGCATGGGTTTTTGGCTATCGGTCGATTGGGTTGGCAATACAGAGCTTTTCGCGGGCGCCCAGCCCTTATCACGCTGGTGTGTGGAAGACAGAACGATTCCTGTTGCCTGCGAAAAAATCAGATACTTTGTTGCAGTGCACTTGAAAGATTGCTGGGACTGTCTAAAGTGTAGGCATGAAACTTGACTGCCCAAGATTTGTGCGCGAGAATGAATTCCATCGGGTAACGGCACCCGCCAAAGCGATGAGAAATCTGTGAGCAGGCTCAACTCTTTGCGCCATAACCCATTGAAAATAGGCGATATTGAACTTTATGGCCGGGTTTTTCTGGCGCCTATGTCGGGAATCACGGACGCGCCGTTTCGCCGTTTGGCCGCATCCCTCGGGGCCGGGCTGGTTGTCTCCGAGATGACGGCCAGCGACGACCTCGTCAACGGAAAGCCGATGTCGCAGCTGCGGTGCGAAGCCGCAGGCATCGGTCCCCATGTAGTTCAACTGGCCGGCTGCGAAACGAGGTGGATGGCCGAAGGGGCGCGGATTGCGGAGGCCGAGGGCGCCGATATCATCGATATCAATATGGGTTGTCCGGCGCGTCACGTGACGGGTGGGCAATCCGGTTCCGCGCTGATGCGCGATCTCGATCATGCCGTCCGGTTGATCGATGCCACCATCGAAGCCGTCAACGTGCCCGTGACGCTGAAGATGCGGCTTGGCTGGGACGAGCGGTCGCGGAATGCGCCGGAACTGGCGCGCCGCGCGGAGGCCGCAGGCGTGCAACTGATTTCCGTGCATGGTCGAACCCGCTGCCAGTTCTACAAGGGCGAGGCCGATTGGGGCGCCGTGCGGGCAGTGAGGGATGCCATCCGAATTCCGCTTGTGGTCAATGGCGACATCACTTCGTTCGAGAAGGCGGTCGCCGCGATCGAAGTTTCAGGCGCCGATGCGGTCATGGTCGGAAGGGGCGCGCAGGGCCAGCCCTGGTTGCCCGGTCAGATCGACCGGCGGCTCGCAGGCGGTGTCGCCGAGAGCCCGCCGCCGCTTGCCGAGCAACTGCGGCTCATCCGCACGCTCTATGATGAGATTTGCCGTCATTACGGCTTGCGCATCGGCCTTCGCCATGCGCGCAAGCACCTTGGCTGGGCGCTCGAAGTCGCGGCCGCCTTCAGCTGCGCGCCCGCGGCGGCGTTGAGGAACTGGCGTGGACGAATCCTGATTTCAGATGATCCGCAAGCGGTCCATCGTTCGCTTGGTGATGCCTTTGACGATTTTGCGTGGAGTGCGGCTGCATGACCTCCACCGCCGAACATCGCAGGCCATTGCCGACCGACGCCGAGATCATCCTCAACGCGCTGCCGAACCCGGTGCTGCTGGTCGGGCCTGACGGGCGGATCGCGGACGCGAATATGGCGGCGGAGTCGTTTTTCGAAATCTCCGCCCAGTTCCTGCAGCGGCATTCGCTCAAAGAACTGGTGCCGTTCGGAAGTCCGTTGCTGGCCTTGATCGACCAGGTTCGCTCCTCCGGCTCACCGGTCAACGAATACAAGGTCGATCTCGGCACGCCACGGATGGGAGGCGACCGGCAGGTCGATCTTCACGTTGCGCCCGTGAGCGAGCGGCCCGGCCACATCGTGGTGATGCTCCAGGAACGCAGCATTGCCGACAAGATGGACCGGCAACTGACACACCGAAGCGCGGCGCGCTCGGTGATCGCGCTCGCCGCGATGCTGGCTCACGAGATCAAGAATCCATTGTCGGGAATCCGCGGCGCGGCGCAATTGCTCGAGCAGGCGGCGTCCCCCGAAGATCGAACGCTGACCCGGCTGATTTGCGACGAGGCCGATCGCATCGTCACGCTGGTCGACCGCATGGAGGTGTTCGGCGACGATCGCCCCGTGGCGCGCGGCCCGGTCAACATTCATTCGGTGCTCGATCACGTCAAACGGCTGGCGCAGTCCGGCTTCGCGCGCAACATCCGCTTTGTCGAGGATTACGACCCGTCACTGCCGCCGGTGCTCGCCAACCAGGATCAGCTGATTCAGGTTTTCCTCAACCTGGTGAAGAACGCCGCTGAAGCGACAGCCGATCTCGGCAACGAGGCGGAAATCCAGCTCACCACCGCATTCCGTCCCGGCGTGCGGCTGTCAGTACCGGGAAAGAAGTCGCGGGTTTCGTTGCCGCTGGAGTTCTGCGTCAAGGATAACGGTCCCGGTGTGCCGGAGGACCTGTTGCCGAACCTGTTCGATCCGTTCGTCACGACCAAGCCGACCGGCAGCGGGCTTGGGCTGGCGCTGGTGGCCAAGATCGTCGGCGATCACGGCGGCATCATCGAGTGCGAGTCGCAGCCGCGAAAGACCACCTTCCGAGTGCTGTTGCCGATGTTCAATGCCGCCAAGAAACTTGATCCAAGTGACCGTGATGACGTTTCCGGGACGCCGTCGCACGCCTCACAGAACACGAGATGAGTATGACGATGCCCGCAGGAAGCATTCTCGTAGCAGATGACGATACCGCCATCCGCACCGTTCTCAATCAGGCGCTGTCACGCGCCGGATACGAGGTCCGGCTGACCGGAAACGCCGCGACGCTGTGGCGCTGGGTGAGCCAGGGCGAGGGCGATCTCGTCATCACCGACGTGGTGATGCCCGACGAGAACGCCTTCGATCTGCTGCCACGGATCAAGAAGATGCGGCCGAACCTTCCCGTGATCGTGATGAGTGCCCAGAACACCTTCATGACCGCGATCCGCGCTTCTGAACGTGGTGCTTACGAATATCTTCCCAAACCCTTCGACCTAAAGGAACTGATTGCGATCGTCGGCCGTGCGCTGGCGGAGCCGAAGGAGCGGGTGGCAAGCGCGCCTGACGACGCCGAGTTCGACGCGATCCCGCTGGTCGGCCGTTCACCGGCGATGCAGGAAATCTATCGCGTGCTGGCGCGGTTGATGCAGACCGACCTGACGGTCATGATCTCCGGCGAATCCGGCACCGGCAAGGAGCTGGTGGCGCGCGCGCTGCACGATTACGGCAAGCGGCGGAACGGGCCGTTCGTTGCGGTCAACATGGCGGCGATCCCGCGCGACCTGATCGAGTCGGAATTGTTCGGCCACGAACGCGGCGCCTTCACCGGCGCCAACACCCGCGCTTCCGGCCGCTTCGAGCAGGCCGAAGGTGGCACGCTGTTCCTCGACGAAATCGGCGATATGCCGATGGAGGCGCAGACGAGGTTGCTGCGGGTGCTTCAGCAGGGCGAATACACCACCGTCGGCGGCCGCACCCCGATCAAGACCGACGTGCGCATCGTCGCTGCCAGCAACAAGGACCTGCGCATCCTGATTCAGCAGGGCTTGTTCCGCGAAGACCTGTTCTTCCGCCTCAACGTGGTGCCGCTGCGGCTTCCGCCGCTGCGCGAGCGGATCGAGGATCTGCCCGATCTGATCCGGCACTTCTTCGCGCTGGCCGAGAAGGATGGTTTGCCGCCGAAGAAGCTCGACGCGCTGGCGCTGGAGCGGATGAAGCAGCATCGCTGGCCCGGCAACGTGCGCGAACTCGAAAACCTCGCCCGCCGGCTCGCGGCGCTTTACCCGCAGGATGTCATCACGGCGTCGGTGATCGATGGCGAACTGGCGCCACCGGCGGTCGCCTCAGGCGGCACCATGCACCAGGGCATCGACAATCTCGGTGGCGCGGTGGAGGCTTATTTGTCCTCGCACTTCTCGGGCTTCCCGAACGGCGTGCCGCCGCCGGGTCTCTATCACCGCATCCTGAAAGAGATCGAGGTCCCGCTGCTCACGGCCGCGCTCGCGGCGACCCGGGGCAATCAAATCCGGGCGGCTGACCTGTTAGGCCTCAACCGCAATACCCTGCGGAAGAAAATCAGAGACTTGGACATTCAGGTCTATCGTACTGGTAATTGAGTAGTTGACAGCGATCATTTCAGTCCGATTCTTGGGGGATTGGACTTTCATGATGTGGCATGCGCCGCGGATTTGTCGCAATTTGGCAACATTGTGATATGAATGCATCAGTCCGCCAGCGCGGGCGTTTGAGCTTTCATCTTATCATTTGCCGGTATGACCAGCGTGGACACCTCGGCCGCCCAATTCGATCCGTCGCTTGTTGAGCCCAAGGGGAGATCCCTCTTGCGGCTGCTCGCCCCGATTGCGATCGGGCTCGCGCTCGTGTCGGCCTTTCTCACCTTTGTGGTTCTGACCGGCCTGACGCACATCGAGCCGACGCGCGAAGTCGCGGTGTCCTTCATCCTGATGAACGGCGCCACCATCCTGGTGCTGGTCGGGATCATCCTGCGCGAAGTCTGGCAGGTGATGCAGGCACGGCGCCGTGGCCGCGCCGCCGCCAGACTCCATGTTCAGATCGTCAGCCTGTTTTCGATCATGGCGGTGCTGCCGGCGGTGCTGGTGGCGATCGTTGCCAACGTCACGATCGAACGCGGCCTCGATCGTCTGTTCTCCGGCCCGACCCGCGAGGTGATCGAGAATTCGCTGATCATTGCGCGCGCTTACATGCAGGAGCACGCCCAGCTTATTCGCGGCGACATCTTGGGCATGGCCAATGACATTGGCCGCGCCCGTCCGCTCTACGATCAGGACCGCCAGTCCTTCCGCGAGTTTCTCACCGCCAGCGCCGCCTCGCGCAATCTGCCCGGCGCAATGCTGATCGACAAGGACCGTCACGTTCTTGAAAGCGCCGAGACTGGTATTCAGCTGGCATTCGCCGCGCCGCCTGCGGACTTCCTCAGCAACGTCAACGAGAATGAACCTGAAATCGCGGTTCTGCCCGAGCAGAACTACGTCGCGGCCTTGATCCGGCTGCGCGCTTTCAACGATACGTTTCTCTACGTGGCGCGCCAGCTCGATCCGCACGTTGTCGAACAGCTCAAACAGACCGAAGCGAGCGTCGCCGAATATGCCGAGATCGAGGCGCGCCGGCTCGGCGTTCAGGTGAATTTCGCGCTGATCTTTGCCGTCATTGCGCTGACCATCCTGATGGCCTCTATCCTGCTCGGACTGAATTTCGCCAATTCGCTGGTCACGCCGATCCGCCGGCTGATGGGCGCTGCCCATATGGTCTCGACGGGCGATCTCCATGTGCAGGTGCCGGTGCTTCGCTCGGAAGGGGACCTCGCGCAACTCGGCGAAACCTTCAACAAGATGACGCAGGAGCTGCGCACCCAGCGCGACGAACTGGTCAATGCGAGTGACCTGATCGACAGCCGGCGGCGATTCATCGAGGCGGTATTGTCGTCCGCCAGCGCCGGCATTATCGGCGTCGATGCATCCGGCAGTGTCGGCATCCTCAACCGCTCGGCGGAAAAGCTGATCGGCCATGCCGAATCAGAGACGCTCGATCACCCGTTATCGGACGTGTTGCCCGAGCTCGACGAAATGATGAAGACGGCGCGGGAGAGCACGCAGCGGCTGGTGCAGGGCCAAATCACCATCAATCGCAACGGCCATGAACGAAATCTCTCGGTTCGCGTTACCGCCGAACAAACGAGCCAGACGCGAGACAGCTACATCATCACGCTTGACGACATTACCGAACTCGTCTCGGCGCAGCGAACCTCGGCCTGGGCCGACGTCGCCCGCAGGATCGCGCACGAAATCAAGAATCCGCTGACGCCGATTCAGCTCTCCGCCGAGCGCATCCGCCGCAAATTCGGCAAATCGATCGTCGAAGACAAAGCCGTGTTTGAGCAATGTACGGACACGATTGTGCGGCAGGTCGACGACATCAGGCGGATGGTGGATGAGTTCTCGCGCTTTGCGCGGATGCCAAAGCCGGTCATCGAGGGCGAAGATGTCGCCGACACCGTGCGTCAAGCCGTGTTCCTGATGCGGGTCGGCCATCCCGACGTAGAGATCGAGGCCGACGTCAAGGAGGAACCGCTCCGCGCGAAGTTCGACCGCCGGCTGATTTCACAGGCCCTGACCAACATCATCAAGAACGCGGCCGAAGCGATCGAGGCCGTGCCTGCCGAGGAATTGGGACGAGGTCGTATCGATGTCATCGCCGCGCGCGAAAAGGACGACATCGTAATCGACGTTATCGACAATGGAATTGGCCTGCCCAAAGTAAGCCGCGCGCGCCTGCTCGAACCCTATGTGACGACGCGCGAGAAAGGTACTGGCTTGGGGCTTGCGATCGTCGGCCGGGTTCTGCAAGACCACGGCGGCCGAATCGAACTCCACGATGCATCGGAAATGCGTCCGGGAGCGCGTGGAGCATGGATGCGGTTGCGCTTTGCGATGTCGGGCCAGGCTGCGTCCGCAGCTGAAATCGCGCAAGCCGCGACCGAAATAAAGCCGATCGGCGAGGAAACCGCCAAACAACAAGAAACGACGAATGAAAACATCAAAATCGAAGCCGCAACAGGCAACTGAGAATACAGGCGTACTCCATGGCAAGTGATATTTTGATCGTCGATGACGAAGCCGACATTCGCGAGCTTGTCGCCGGGATTCTTGACGACGAGGGATTTACCACGCGCACGGCGCGCGACAGCGATTTCGCCCTGGCGGAAATCGCAAATCGAAGACCGAGCCTGGTGTTCCTCGACATCTGGTTGCAGGGCAGCAAGCTCGATGGGTTGCAATTGCTTGAGCAGATCAAGCGCGACAATGCCGACCTTCCGGTTGTGATGATTTCGGGCCATGGCAATATCGAGACCGCGGTCGCGGCGATCAAACGTGGCGCTTACGACTTCATCGAGAAGCCTTTCAAGTCCGACCGGTTGATTCTGGTTGCGACGCGGGCGCTGGAAACCTCGCGCCTGAAACGCGAGGTCAAGGAACTCAAACAGTTGGCGCCGACGGCCAGCATCATGACGGGCCGTTCGGCCTGCATGAATCAGTTGCGGCAGACCATCGAGCGCGCCGCCAAGGCCAATAGCCGTATTCTGATCGTGGGCCCGTCGGGTGCGGGCAAGGAACTGGCCGCGCGCACGCTGCACAATGCATCCAGCCGTGCGGATGGTCCTTTTGTCGTGATCAATGCCGCGGCGATCACGCCGGAGCGCATGGAAATCGAACTGTTCGGCGTCGAGCCCAATGGCGAGCATGCGCGCAAAACTGGCGCGCTGGAAGAAGCTCACGGCGGCACCCTGTTTGTGGACGAAATCGGCGACATGCCGCGCGAGACCCAGAACAAGATCTTGCGCGTGCTGGTCGAGCAGACCTTTCAGCGGCAGGGTGGCACCGCCAAGGTCAGCGTCGATGTCCGCATCATTTCCTCGACCGCCCGCAATCTCGAGGAAGAGATCGCCGCGGGGCGCTTCCGCGAGGACCTTTATCACCGCCTCTCGGTGGTCCCGATTCGCGTTCCACCGCTGTCGGAGCGGCGCGAGGACATTCCGGAACTGATCGACTACTTCATGGATCAGATATCGACCGCGACCGGCTTGCCGAAACGCCAGATCGGCCAGGACGCGATGGCGGTTTTGCAGTCGCATGTCTGGCCGGGAAACGTCCGCCAGCTTCGCAACAACGTCGAGCGGGTGATGATCTTGGCCGGCGGTGGGCCGGAAGTCATCATCACCGCTGATATGCTGCCGCAGGACGTCGGCTCGATGGTGCCGGCCATGCCGACCAGCAACAACGGCGAGCATATTATGGGCCTGCCGCTGCGAGAGGCGCGTGAGGTTTTCGAGCGCGACTATCTGATGGCACAGATCAGCCGCTTCTCCGGCAATATCTCCCGCACAGCGGAATTCGTCGGCATGGAGCGCTCGGCCCTGCATCGCAAGCTGAAGGCGCTCGGCGTCGGTTGAGAAGCTTTTGGGCCGGGATGGGCGATTGGCAGCCCAAAATTCCGGCCTCTTTTCGCGAATTTATGGAGAATTGCTCCCCCTTTGGAGCCGCTGCTGCGTCAAGCTGCTTGCCTAATAACCAAGCCTGCCTTCTAATCACGTCATCGTGCTCCCTGGAGGGGGATCTCAAGGGAGCCGGTATCCGGCGGACTGCTTCAACAGAAAGCGGCCGGCGGTTCAATGACAACTTCAATAACAAGAAGCACCGAGACTTGCGGGATAAAAACAATGGCGGCAGACCGCGCACAAAATCTACAAGACACCTTCCTCAATCACGTTCGTAAAACCAAAACGCCACTGACGATTTTTCTGGTCAACGGAGTAAAGCTGCAGGGAATTGTGACTTGGTTCGACAATTTCTGCCTGCTGCTCCGGCGCGACGGTCATTCGCAGCTTGTCTACAAGCATGCGATCTCGACCATCATGCCGGGAGCTCCGATCCAGCTGTTCGAAGGCGGCGAGGATGCACCTGCTTGAGAGTGAGCTGATTGGAACCCCGAAACTCTGACGGGGAAGCCGACCGTCCGCGGTCGGCGGTGGGGAAGCAAACCGGGCGGGTGATCGTCATCGGCCCCTACTTACGAACGCGCAGGGGCGATCCCGAAGCGCGAGAGGATACCCATGCCATCCGCGGCTCTGAAGCGCGCCTCGAAGAGGCGGCAGGGCTGGCGCGCGCCATCGACCTGACGGTCGCGGAGGCCTTGATAGCGCCGGTCAGCAAGATCACGCCCGCGACCTATCTCGGCAAAGGCAAGGTTGAGGAGATCGTCGGTCTTGTTTCCAGTCACGAGGCTGAACTCGTGATCATGGACTGTGCGTTGTCGCCGATCCAGCAACGCAACCTGGAAAAAGCCTGGCACACCAAGGTCCTCGACCGCACCGGCCTCATTCTCGAAATCTTCGGACGCCGTGCCAAAACCAAGGAAGGAACGCTTCAGGTCGAATTGGCGCATCTGAACTATCAGCGCAGCCGCCTGGTACGGTCGTGGACCCATCTCGAGCGCCAGCGCGGCGGGTTTGGCTTCATGGGCGGACCGGGCGAGACGCAGATCGAGGCCGATCGCCGCCTGATCGGCGACCGTATCGCGCGGCTTGAACAAGAACTGAAGAAAGTCCAGGCAACGCGGCGGCTGCATCGCGCCGGCCGGCAACGGGTGCCTTATCGCGTGGTGGCATTGGTTGGCTATACCAATGCCGGCAAATCGACGCTGTTCAATCGGTTGACCCGCGCCGAGGTTCAGGCAGCCGACATGCTGTTCGCCACGCTGGACCCGACCTTGCGCGCGCTCACGCTGCCGCATGGCGGCAAGGCGATGCTGTCGGACACCGTCGGATTCATTTCCAACCTGCCGACGCAACTGGTGGCCGCGTTTCGCGCCACCCTGGAGGAGGTGCTGGAGGCCGACGTCATTCTCCACGTCAGGGACATCTCGCACGAGGATAGCGAGGCGCAGGAGCAGGATGTCGAAGCGGTGCTGCGCCAGCTTGGCATCGATCCTGCGGGCGGGCAGGGCATCCTCGAGGTCTGGAACAAGATCGATCGGCTCGATCCGGAGCAGCGTGAAAACGTCAGGAATATCGCCGCGCGCCGTTCGCCGGACCGTCCGTGTTTTCTGGTTTCAGCCGAGACCGGAGAGGGGATCGACGACCTTTTGGCCGCGATCGAGGATCGTCTTGCGGCGACGCGAACGACGCTGCATCTATCGATCGATGCCGCCGATGGCGCCGGGGTCAGCTGGCTGCATCGCAACTCGGAAGTGCTCGACAAGAACCTCCAGGACGGGCGCTATGAAATGACCGTTCGCGTCGACGAGACCAAACGCGATCTCGTGATCAACCGCTTTGATGCGGTGCCTCAGACGCCGTAGTCGCCGCAAAAGCTTTGGTCGGCTTTGCCTCCGACGGGACCTTCGATCGGAAGCGGGCGTCGAACGGCGTAACGCCGCCACCGGTTCAGCTTGCCAACGCCTCTCTTGGCTTCATCCGCCATCAGAGCGTCGAACTGCTCGGTCCCGGCGACAGGCCGTGATGCCGATGGAACAGCTTCGAAAACGCGGCGGTGGTCTCGTAGCCTACCCGGCTCGCAATCCGTGCAATCCCTTCATCGCTCGATTCGAGTAGAAACGCAGCCCCTGCCATCCGGCGTGCGACCAGATAATGATGCACGGACTGGCCGACGAGCTTAGTGAAGCGAGCCGAAAACGCCGAGCGACCGAGTCCCACGCGGTGCCCCAGGTCGCCGACGGTCCAGGACCGCTCCGGTTGTTCGTGGATCAACTGAAGCGCCGGTCCAATATGTGGGTCCGCCATCTGCGCAACTCTCTCTTGGCAATTTTAGAGAACCGCCAGGACGAGATATCGCCACGGATGGGCGGCCTGATTGTGGGCCTTTATGAAGACTGGATTTCCCTCGATGAGCGGATCGATACGATCGCCAGCGAGATCGCAAAGATCAGCGAGAAGGAGGCCAACTGCCAGCGCCTCATGAGCATTCCCGGCATTGGCCCACTGATCTCGACCGCCGTGGTCGCCGCCATTGGTACCGGCGAGGCATTCGAGCGCGGACGCGATTTCGGCGCGTGGCTTGGTCTGGTCCCACGCCAGTACAGCACAGGTGGCCGATCCATCCTCGGCCGCATTTCCAAACGCGGGAGCAAGTATCTCAGAACCCTGTTCATCCAGGCTGCAAACGTCATCCTGATGCGTCCGCACAATTGGGAGCGCTTCAGCTTTGGAGCATGGCTTCTCAACGCAGCACCACGACTTCACCGCAACAAGCTGGCAACGGCCCTGGCCAATAAATTGGCCCGGATCGCATGGAGCGTCCTGCGCAACGAAAAGGCCTTCGACATCGACCGTCACGAAGTGATGGCTATCTGAGGCCACACCCCGTCTGAGTTCGCGACAGAGAAAAGGCATGGAACGGATCAATGAACGCGTCGAGAGTCTGGTGACCCGAATGGTTGTTCGCCAACCTGTCCGCTAATGAGACCAAGATGCGTGCGTATTCCCATCAAGGCCACGGCCCGCGAGCCGATCAACAGGCCGGATACATATCAGCGACTTCCGCTATCCTCGCACGATCTCTCTTGCGAAATGCAGCCGGTCCATACATTCCGGGTCAAAAGCGGATGCCACGGCACGCGGCGAGCAACGTCTGGTTTGCCTCCAGTACGGGATATCACTATTTCTGTCCGTGGCTAGGGGCCCGGGCTCGGCGCTCGCGGCGCCTGTCATCGGGCGCGCTTTTTGTGCGGCCCGTTGGCTCGCTCGGCCGGGACGACGACTAAGTTTCGTTTGCCTTCGCCTCATTCCAAAGCGCATCCATCTCGCTGAGCGACGCGCCATCGGGCGTTCGACCCTTCGCGGCCAGCGCGCGTTCGATGTAGGCAAAACGCCGTTCGAACTTGGCATTGGCCCCGCGCAACGCCATTTCGGGGTTGGCCCCGACATGCCGCGCGAGGTTGACCAGCGCAAACATCAGATCGCCGGTCTCCGCCGCCATCTCCTCGCTGTCGCCATGATCGAGCGCAGCCTCGATCTCGTCGGCTTCCTCGCGAATTTTCCGCAAAACGGCGCGCGGGTCGTTCCAGTCAAAGCCAACGGTTGATGCTTTGCGTTGTAGTTCCATCGCACGGGTGAGCGCGGGCTGGCCGGCCTTGACGTTCGATAACAGCGATGGGGACGGCGCGGTGTCATTCGGCCGGCGCGCAGCCCGCTCGGCCTTTTCCTCGGCCTTGATACGCTCCCACGCGCTCTTGACGCCGGCGGGTGAGATGTTGCCGTCCTTGTCGGCGAAGACATGCGGATGCCGTCGGATCATTTTTCGGCAGATCGCCTCGACCACGTCGCCAAAACTGAACGCGTTCTGCTCTTCGGCCATGCGGGCATGGTAGACGACCTGAAGCAGGAGGTCGCCGAGCTCATCCCTGAGATCGTCGAGATCGCTGCGCGCAATTGCGTCGGCGACCTCATAGGCCTCTTCGATCGTATAGGGCGCGATTGTCTCGAAGTTCTGCTCAAGGTCCCACGGACAGCCGGTCACGGGCGTTCGGAGCTGCGCCATGATCTCGATCAGGCGGGAAATGTCGCGGGAAGGGGTCATACTGCACCGAGAAGGGCCAATCACTGGCCTATATGCCGCAAGACGTCAAATCATCCTAGTGTCCCGTTTCCGACGTTCGTACAATCTTGTGGCCCCACGTTTGCGAATTTCGGAAATTTTCGTCGAAAGTCGGCGACCGAGCGCAACGCCGATCATCACAGCTTGCCAAGAATGTCGACACAGAAATCCGTAAAAGCCCGGACCTTTGCCGGTGGATGCTTGCGTGAGGGATGGAAGGCGAACAGCGGAAAGCGCTCACCGTGCCAACGAGGAAAAAGATCGATTAGCGCGCCACTCGCCAGCAATTCCTTGACACCCCAACCGATGATCTGGGCGATACCGGTGCCGGCGACGCATTCTTCCAGCATGGACTTGGGATCGGCGAAGGTCAGCGGGCCGCTGGTCGGAACGACCACGGTCTCCTTGCCGCGGATGAACTCCCAATCGAACGGCCGCCCTGTATAGGGGTCGAGAAATTGCAGGCAGCGATGGCGGGCGAGATCCGCTGGATGCTTGGGTTTGCCGTATCGCTCAAGATAGCGCGGTGATGCCAGCGTGAGGATCGGCGCCTCGATCAGCTTGCGCGAGACGAGCGTCGAGAGACGCGGTTGCCCGAAGCGGATGGCGAGATCGATGCCTTCCGACACTAGATCGCCGACATGTTCGCTCGTCACGAACTCGATCACGAGCTCGGGATAGCGTTCGCAGAAGACGCCGAGTCGGCCGGCCAAGACCAGCGGTAGTAAGAAAGGATCTATGTCGATCCTGAGGCGGCCGCGCACGGCCGAGGACGCGCCGGAAGCGACAGTTGCCGCATCTTCAATGGCGTTGAGGTGCGGCTTCACCTCCTCATAGAAGCGTCGACCCTCGTCGGTCAGGGTAACCGATCGCGTGGTGCGATCAAGCAGCCGCACACCAAGCCGGGTTTCCAGCCGGCTGATCGCACGGCTCACGCCGGAATCGGTGAGCCCGATGAGTTCCGAGGCTTTCACGAAGCTGCCGCCATCAACGACCGCGGCGAGGACACTCACCCCGGACAATATCCGTCCGTCGAACGGCATAGGTCAAACCCTGACACTTAGTCAGCAATCATCTGACATTAGGTCACTTAATTCAAGGCCCTTTCGGCGCGATAACGATCGCGCGGGAGGCAGTTATCTCACCTGCTGCGGTGCTCTACCGACTTTCAACTCGCGCGAGCCGTTCATCCCCGCCGCGCACCACATCAATGGAGACAAAAATGCACAAGACAATGATGTCCGCTCTCGGCGCGTTGCTGATTGTGGGATCGGCGGTCCAAGTAACTCCGGCATCCGCGCGCCACGCTCGCCAGGCGCCAGCAGCATCCAGCGAAACGTTCAGCAATGCCTATGGCTCAATCAACGATGGCGCACGCTCGTGCAGCACAGAGCCGGGAAACCCGTACAACCCGCAAACCGATTACCAAGGATGGTCTGCCTGGCGCGCATCTGGGTCCTGGGATAGCCGCAACGACTGCCCATGAACTCATCGTTTCGTAGCGAGGCCTAATTCCGTGACGAAAAAGGGCGGCTGTGAGCCGCCCTTTTTGTATTGCGTGGAAGTGCGGTTACGAGTGTGACCTCGATGCCGTTTTTTTCCGCGATCAACGACGACGGCAAGGACGCTCACGCCGGACAATATCCTCGCATCGAACGGCACCAGGCCACTCCTGATATTCAGTCAACAATCATCTGACATAAGGTCACTTAATTCAGGGGTATATCCGAGCGATAGAGGCTGGCAGCCAATTCGCAACGTATGGAAAAGGACCTGAGCGATGAGCAAGCAGAACAACGGCCTTACTCTCTTCAAGAGCGGCACCGTCGTCACGATGGATCCCAAGGTTCGCAATCTCTCCAGGGGCGACGTGCTGGTTGACGACGACCGGATCGCCGCGGTCGGCGTGAATCTCCAGGCCGATGGCGCTGAGGTAATCGACGCCACCGGTAGCATCGTCATGCCGGGCCTCGTCGATGCCCACCATCATATGTGGCTCGGCGTGATGCGTCGCATGATGCCTGACGTCGATGATCTCTTTGCCTATATCGGTGTCGTGGCCGAGACGCTGGGCGCGCACTACCGTCCGCTCGAGATGTATCTGAGCACGAAGCTGACGGCGGTCGCTTCGCTTGACGCCGGCATCACCACGATCATCGACGCATGCCATTCTTCGCGCGGTCCCGAGCACACCGATGCGGCGCTCGATGCGCTCGACGATACTGGCATCCGCGCGTTGCACATGGTTGGCGCGGCAATGGACAAGAAGGCCTCGGCGGCCCATTTGCCGACGGATCTGAGCCGTCTTGCCGGTAACTGGAACCAAGGCGACGGCCTGGTTCGGGTCGGCCTGTTTGGCCAGCTCAAGCTCGATTGGTGGAAGGTCGCGCGCGGCCTCGATATGCGTATCCTGACCGAGTTCATCGGCGATCTCGCCAAGCTTGGGCCGGAGTTCGCCGAAGCCGGCGTGCTCGGACCGCACAATATCTTCAATCACTGCACGCGGGTGCCGCAGCAGACGTGGAAACTGCTTGCCGACGCAGGCGTCAATGTCACCGTCAACCCGCGCTCGGATGCGCTATTCGGTTTCGACGATGAGAGCTTCGCCTACCAGCAGGCGATCGATCACGGCCTGACCCCGGCGCTTGGCATAGACCTGGATACGGCCTTCGGCAGCGATCTGTTCGGCGAAATGCACGCCCTGTTCGGGCAGCAGCGCTCCGCGATGCGCTATCGCCGCTTCCGGGGCGAGGAGAGGGTGCCTGCGCCGATCTCGGTGGATGCGGTGCTCAAAGCCGCGACCGTCAACGGCGCTCGCGCCGCCGGTCTCGAAAGCGAGATCGGTACGCTGACGCCCGGCAAGCAGGCCGACATCATCATGGTCCGCACAGACGGCGTCGCCGTGTTCCCGGTGACCAATGCCATCGGCACCATCGTCCAGGCGGTCGAGCGCTCCGATGTCGACACGGTGATGGTTGCAGGCGAGATCCGCAAGCGTGCCGGCAGGCTGGTCGGCGTCGATGTCGCCAAGCTCACGGCCGATGTCACCGCTTCGCGCGACTATCTGCTCGAGGTGAGCGGCTATCGCCCGGACCTGTTCGGCTCATCCGCGGCCGCGAAGGCCGCGGCCTGATCAGACGTCGCCGTCCGAAGAGTGGGCGGTGACGTCATCTCCTCAACCGAATTTCAATGGAGGCTGTCATGTCAGCACTTGCTGCAAAGGGTACGAGTTGGTCAGAGCCCGCGCCGATTCATCTCTCTCGTCCGGCGCCGGGCATTATCGCGGGGCTCTTCTGCGGCTATCTCGCTGTGGGCCTGCCGCTGCCGGTAATACCGCTGTTCGTCCACGACAAACTGGGCTTCAGCAATCTGATCGTCGGAGTGGTGATCGGCATCCAGTTCCTCGCGACTGTCCTGACGCGCGGCTATGCGGGCAGGCTCACCGACCACCATGGTGGCAAGCGCTCGGCGCTCCAAGGTGCGGCGGTCTGCGCGTTGGGCGGACTGCTCTATCTCGTCGCGGCCGTGCCGGGGTTATCCCCGGCGATCAGCCTCGCCATCATTGTCGTCGGCCGTCTGGCGACCGGCTTCGGCGAGAGCCAATTCGTCACCGGCTGTGTCTCATGGTCAATCGCCTCGGTTGGTCCGCAGCGCGCCGGCATGTCGATGTCCTGGACGGGCATCGCCATGTTCGCAGCACTCGCCATCGGGGCGCCGATCGGTATGGCGCTCTATCAAGTTTACGGGCTCGAAGCCGCCATGGTCGCCTGCATCGTCGCGCCGCTCATTGCCGCGGTCATCGCGTTCCGCGAAGTGTCCCACACCAGCCCCGCGGGTCAGCGTTTGCCCTTCTTCAGCGTCATCGGCCAGATCTGGCGGGAGGGTCTGGGCCTGATGCTGCAGGGCGTCGGTCTGTCGGGTCTGACCGCGTTCGCCTCGCTCTACTTCGCGACGCGGAACTGGGGTCATGCGGGCCTCGTCATGACCGCCTTCGGCATCGGCTTCATCGCCGTTCGCGTGGTCCTCGGGTCTCTGCCGGACAGGATGAGCGGCTATCGCGTCGCGCTGTGGTCGCTGATCGTCGAGGCGGTCGGCCAGGCGATGCTGTGGGGCGCTCCCTATGAGATCGTCGCGCTTGCCGGTGCGCTGGTCACAGGCCTCGGCTGCGCGTTGGTCTTCCCAGCGCTCGGGGTGGAGGCCCTGAAACGGGTTATGCCGGCCAATCGCGGCAGCGCGATGGGGGCGTTCGTTGCGTTTCTCGACATCGCTTACGGATTGTCCGGCCCTGCGGCGGGCGCGATCGCGGGACAGTTCGGCTACGCAGCCGTTTATTTGTTCGGCGTCGTCTGCGCGCTCCTGGGTGCCGCGCTCATGGTCACCGCCCGCAGCCAAGAGCCCTGAAGATCAACTGTGTGGCCGCGGACACCGATCCGCCGGCCAGCCCTAAAAGGAGAAACAGAATGTCACGCATCTTTATTTCCGGCTCGTCAACCGGCCTCGGCCTCACCGCAGGCGAACTGCTCATCAGTCAAGGTCATCAGGTCGTCCTGCACGCTCGGAACGCTGCCCGGGCCGATGACGCCAAACGTGCGCTGCCCCAGGCCGAAGCGATCGTAACAGGTAACCTGGAGACGATCGCCGGCGCCAGGGAAGTCGCAACACAAATCAACGCGCTCGGTCGCTTCGACGCCGTCATTCACAATGCCGCCGTCGGTTATCGAGAAGGCGAGCACGTCACGGTCGACGGTCTGCCACATGTCTTTGCGATCAACACGCTTGCCGCCTATATCTTCACGGCATTGATCGAAAGGCCGAAGCGTTTGGTCTATCTGAGCTCCGGCATGCATCACCATGCAGACGCCCATCTGGACGACATCCTCTGGCGAAAGCGGCGCTGGAACGGATCGACAGCCTATGCCGAGAGCAAACTGCATGACACCATGCTAGCGTTCGCTATCGCCCGCCTGTGGCCCGATGTGTTGTCTAATGCGCTTGAGCCCGGCTGGGTATCTACCAGGATGGGCGGACCGGGCGCGCCCGATGATATCGATCAAGCGCATCTCACCCAGGCGTGGCTTGCGGCGAGCGACGATCCCGACGCTAGGAAGACCGCCGGTTATTTCTATCACCTCAAGCCTCGCGAGCCGAATCCGCAAAGCCGAGATATCGCTCTCCAGGACAGGTTGTTCGATATCTGCGAGGAGATATCCGGTGTCGAGATGCCGTAGCTTGCAACGTTCTGTTCACGATACTGGTTTGGGCCTGATTCAACCGCCCAAACCGGGTCCTCGAACCAAATTTCTTCCCGAGTCGGCAGCAGCTATCCCGTGTGATGCCGTCGCCGGTGTTTGCGGTGACGATGTGGCTTGATGCGATGATGGGGCTTGATTTCGGCCTCGTCGGTCTTCTCCGCCACGCCCTGGTTCTTTTGCGCGGCGCTCGTCGGCCCCATCGCCAGCTTGAAACTGTTGCTGGGGGTGGCGTCAGATGCGGAGGCAAATGTTGGAACGGCGAGGGTGAGCGCGCCGACTGCGATCAGGCGTGACGCACAGCGAAACAACATGTTCATGAGAAAGTCCCGCGGGGGAGGATCACGTCGGTACATGCTAGTGGTTTGCGGATACAACTTAAAGACGCTGGCGGCGTTAAATTAAAATAGCGACTCTATCGTTCACGCGTGGGGCCGAAAATCCTCAGGCTTCAACTCGATCGGCTTGCCATGAGGCGTGCGGTCGGCCGCGTGATCCCAGGCGTCACGATAGCGATGTTGGGTTTCGAGCGTTGCGACGCCTTTGGCGGCCACCAGCTTTTCCAGCGTTGCAAGCCAATGCCGGTAATAGGTCGTGCCCGTATCGGGGTCGCCACCCGCCTGCGCGATCTTAATTTCATCGGCCAGCGCTGCCGCCCATTCGTTCCAGGTGAACAGGCCGCGCTCATGGAGCGAGAGCGCCATCGCAAACGCCTGCGCTTCCCAAGGCTCGCGAAACACCGGACCATCATCGTCCTGCGGCAGATCCTCAAGAGCGCTGGTTGCCTGCGCGACGGCGGCGCTGGTCATGCTGCAAGCTCCAGATAGGGCTCGAAGGCGTCGATGGAGATTTTGACCATGGGATCTGCGTCCGGCCCCCACAATTCGGCGCCGTCAAACACCACGTTGTAGAGCCATTGCGGGTTTTCACCCAGTTCCATCGCCGCGGAGTCCGGGAAAACCTGACAGCCGAGGATACGCTCGACCACGCCGACATGGCCGCGCGTGTAGCGGGGAAGGCGCGTATGCGTCGCGGGGTGAATGTTCTTTGTGCGCACGCGCTCGCCGACCTTGAACTTGGCGGTCGATTGCGGCGTACGCTCAAACGAGCCGCGCGT
This sequence comes from Bradyrhizobium sp., assembly GCF_049519115.1. Taxonomy (GTDB): domain Bacteria; phylum Pseudomonadota; class Alphaproteobacteria; order Rhizobiales; family Xanthobacteraceae; genus Bradyrhizobium. Next base: position 39,853 of record NZ_JBEKRB010000036.1, on the reverse strand, counting down.
CATCACGCGCTCGACGGCCTCCAAATTAAATTTGCCGCGCTTCAACGATTTTGCCGGCGCCTGGGCCTGACCGGTCTCTAGCTCCGACGCCGTGACGAAACCCTTATCGACAAGATTGTCTTCCAGACCCAGCAGCCATTTCCGGTAATAGGAACTGGCCAGATAAACATGCGGCGGCAAGGCCTCCCGGTAAAAGCGGGACATGTCGATATTGAAGGCGCCGGCGGCGCCCATCGCGCGGACCATGGCCATCACGCGGCCTTCCCATTTCTCGTGAAAGGTCGGTTCGTTCGGCTCAACCTCGACTTTGCCGAAGCCGTCCATGCCGCCCATGTCGTGCACGCCGTTCATGATGGAAATTCCGGCGTCTTGGGAAATCCTGTGCCGATCATGGAATCCCGCGTCACCAGTTCAGCGAGTTGCTCCTCGCTCCAGCCTTCAGTGCCCGTGGGCCGCATCGGCAGCACCAAAAAGCGGGTCTCGGCGGTGGAATCCCACACCCTGATCTCGGTGTCCTTTGGCAGGCTGACGCCGAAATCGACGAGCACGCCGCGCGGATCCTTCACCGCGCGCGACCGATAGGGCGACGCCTTGTACCAGACCGGAGGCAAGCCCAGCATTTCCCAGGGGTAACAGGAGCACAGCGTGCAGACGACCATGTTGTGCCGCTCTGGCGTATTCTCGACGGCGACCAAATGATCGCCGGAGCGGCTAACGTGGCCGAGTGTGCTCACGGCTTTGCTGGCATCCGCGAGCAAAGCTTGTTTGAACGCGGGATCCGACCAGGCCTTGGCGACGACCCGCGCGCCATTATGGGGCCCGATCTTGGTTTCATAGGCCTGGATGATGGCGTCGAGCGCGGCGGGATCGACATATCCCTTTTCGGTCAGGATGGTCTCGAGCGCGCGCACGCGCAATTCCGTCTCGGACAGTTCCGAATGGTCGTCGTGGTGATGATGGTGATGATCGTGCTCGGTCATGAAGGCCAAATAGCTTTGATGATAAGATCTGATCGGGCGAATAGGCGCCTAGTGCGGCGAATTTGAAGTTCCTATCAGTTTCGCTGCAAGCTCGTTATAGGAACTCCAAATTCAAAGCCGCACTAGAAAACCATATTTACTAGAGCTCCTTGTTTCCGAAGTTCGCATCAGAGGCCGCCGCAATAGCTTGCGATCTTCGGAAACGGAGCTCTAGATCGTGTTTTTGCATTGTCGGCTTTGGGCTTGCCCCGGTCAAGATTACGATCGGTAACGGATTTGAACTTGCCAAATGGACAGTACACTGTCTAACTGCCCGGCATAAACGGACCAACAGAACCGACGAGAGGGTGGAGGCGTGCTGCAATGCAGGGAAAAGTAGCTCTCGAAGAGCATTTTGCGATTGCCGAAACTCTTCAGGACAGCGCCGGCTTTGCCCCCGAGGCCGATTGGCCAGAATTGAAGGGCCGGCTGTTGGATATCCAGAACCGCCGTTTGCGGGAAATGGACGCGCACGGCATCGAGATGATGCTGCTTTCGCTCAACGCGCCGGCAGTGCAGGCGATACCGAACCTCGAGAAGGCCGACGAAATCGCACGCCGCTCGAACGATTTCATGGCCGAGCAGATCGTCCGCCAGCCGAAGCGCTTTGCCGGTCTTGCCGCGCTGCCGATGCAGACGCCGGAGCTCGCGACGCGCGAACTGACCCGTTGTGTGCGGGAACTCGGTTTTTGCGGCGCGCTGGTCAACGGCTTCAGCCAGGTCACCGACAATCCATCCGGTATCTACTACGACGTGAAGTCTTACTGGCCGTTTTGGGCCGAGGTCGAGCGGCTCGACGTGCCGTTCTACCTGCATCCGCGAAACCCGCTGCCGAAGGATGCAGCGATTTATGAGGGCCACCGCTGGCTATTGGGTCCGTCCTGGGCTTTCGGGCAGGAAACCGCCGTTCATGCCCTGAGACTGATGGGGTCGGGATTGTTCGATGCGCACCCCGCGCTCAATATCGTGATCGGTCACATGGGCGAGGGATTGCCTTATTCGATGTGGCGGATCGACAACCACAACAAGTGGATGCGTGTGCAGAACAGCTATCCGGCCAAACGCAAGATCGGCGACTACTTCCGCGAAAACTTCTACATCACGACATCAGGCAATTTCCGGACTCAGACGCTGATCGATGCCATGCTCGAAATCGGCTCGGACCGAATCCTGTTTTCAACCGACTGGCCGTTCGAGAATATCGACCACGCCTCGAATTGGTTCGATGAAGCGCCGATCGCGGAAATCGATCGGCAAAAGATCGGCCGCGACAATGCGAGGGCCTTGTTTAAACTAGGTTGATTGATCCGACGCTTGAACCCGCCCAAGAGTGGGAAGGCAAAGGAGCAGGAGGGGAGGGACAACCCATGCGTTCGGAAAACGAAGTCGATATCCATGAGGAGTTGGCAGGCGCTGCCGTCACGCCCTTGCACAAAGCACTGGGCGTTTTGATCACGCTGATTACGCTGTTTGACGGCTATGACACCTTCAACCCGGCCTATGTCATCCACTATGTGATGCAGCCCTGGGGCTTGCAGCCGAGCCAGGCGGGGCTTTTGGTGTCCTCCGGCTTGATCGGCTTTCTGTTCGGCGCCATGGGCCACGGCATGGTCGCCGACCGTTACGGCAGGCGAAATACGCTGCTAGCCGGCCTGTGGATCATCAACGTCATGACGCTGCTCACCGCGATGTTTGCAACAGACTTTGCAAGCTTCTGCGGCTTGAGGTTCCTCACTGGTCTTGGGCTCGGCGTGCTGCTGCCGCTCGGCACCACCTACATCAACGAACTGGCGCCACAGCGGGTCAGCAACAGCTTTTCGTTGTGGGGCGTGACGTTCGGCTGGTCGCTAGGCGGAGTCGTGGCTGGGCTCGTCGGCGTTTTTCTGACGCCGACCTATGGCTGGCAGATCCTCTATTTCGCTGGAACGATGTCGATTCCGCTGACGCTGGTCGTGCATGCGGTGTTGCCGGAGAGTCCGAAATTTCTGGCGGCCCGCGGACGGGTCGAGGAACTGCGGGCGCTGATGTCGAGGCTGCGTCCGGAGCGGCGCGGGTTTTACGAAAACGCCGTGTTTCGCACCACCGAGCACAAGGTGTCGCAAAATACCATCGCCGCGCTGCTCGCGCCGCGCTATCGCCGCGTCTCGCTGACGATATGGCTCACCGCGTTTCTCACTCTGTTTGCGATTTTCGGCCTGACGGGATGGATCCCCACCGTCATGATCAAGCGCGGCGAAACTTTTGCGGCCTCCTTTGGCTTTGGTGCGTTGTTGCAGGCGATGTCCTTCTTCGGAGGCCTGACGCTTGCCACGCTCGCCGACCGCGGATTTGCCGCCACGCCGCGGCTCTTGGGTACATGGTGGGCGATCGGCGGCCTTGCGGTCGGCGCGCTGGTGTTCGTCAACGGTCACGGCTTCAACATCGCGGTCGTTGCGATCGCGGGCTTCTGCGTGATCGGGGCCCAGCACGTCCTCAACAATTTCACGGCCAATTCCTATGAGACCGGCCTTCGCGCCAGCGGTGTCGGGATGGAATTGGGGGTAGGGCGGGTCGGCGCTATTCTCGGCCCTTACGTCATCGGTCTGTTGCAGCAGGCGACCGGAGCGCCGGACGCGGTATTCTGGGCGATCAGCGGAGCTGCGATCGTGGCAGCGGCCGTGATCAGTTCGCTGGCGATGGTCGGCAAAGCGGCGCAAGGCAGCGTGGCGCCTGCAGAGTGACTTTTAGGCGAGTAGTTTTTAAAAGTAGTTTCCAAGAAAAAAATCGACGGGGGAAAAATGACGAGTTTGGACTCGCGTCCTGCGACCAATGCGACGCAGGACAAGGTGTTGTTGGCGGCGCGGCTGCTGGTGGCGCCGCTGTTTTTCTATAGCGGGATTGGAAAGATCCTCGCGTTCGGCGTCACCGCGTCGCGCCTGCCGGGCGGCGAGGGCGGCTTCGGCAGCTTTCTGGCGGCGGGATCGATCGTGATCGAACTCGGCGCTTCACTGGCGCTTGTTCTGGGCATCTATACGCGTTGCGCGGCGATCGTCTTGATCGTGTTCACGATCCTGGCGACGTTGATGTTTCATAATTTCTGGGCTTCGCCGCCGGCGCAGGTGACGGCCCAGACCGTCCAGTTTCTCAAGAACCTCGATCTGATCGGCCTGTTTGCCATGATCGCGGCCTTTGGTCCTGGGAGTTATTCACTGCGGAAGAAATAACGGCCAATGTAACGAGCCTGGGAGCAGGGGCGTGACAACGATCAATTGCGATATGGGTGAGGCTTTCGGCCTTTACCGGATGGGCGACGACGAAGCGCTAATGCCGCTGATTTCCGTGGCCAACGTCGCCTGCGGTTTCCACGCCTCCGACTTCAACCACATGCGCAGGACCGTTCGGCTCGCGAAGGAGCAGGGCGTCAAGGTCGGGGCGCATCCTTCGCTGCCGGACCTGCAGGGCTTCGGCCGGCGCGAAATGAAGATGCCGCGCGACGAACTCGCGAATTGCATCATCTACCAGGTCGGCGCGCTCAAGGGTTTCCTCGAAGCCGAAGGCATAACGCTGAACCACATCAAGCCGCATGGCTCGCTCTATGGCATGGCGGCGCGGGACGAGGCCGTGGCTCACGCGATCTGCGATACCGCCGACGTCTTCAAGACGCCGATCATGGGCATGATCTCCACCTGCCACGAGACCGTCTATGGCGCGCGGGGCCATGTCCTGATCGCCGAATTCTATGCCGACCTCGACTACGAGGACGACGGCCGCCTGATCATCACACGCGAACATCACGCGGTCGACCCGGCACGTGCTGCGTCGCGCTGCCGGCGTGCGATCGCCGAAGGAAAGGCTCAAAGTGTTAATGGCAAGGACGTCGCCGTGCGCGCCGATTCAATCTGCGTGCACTCGGATACGCCGAACGCGGTCGAGGTCGCCCGCGCGGTCCGCGACGCGTTGAAGGAAGGCTGTTAACAAAACGGTGGAACGAGGAGGGCGACGCGGTGACCAACTTTGTGACCATCGAAAAAGGCCTCGGCCCCGAGGGCCGCATTGCGGTGGTGCGGTTCGATCGTGGCGACGGTATCAATGCGCTGTCGCCGGAAGCCATGCGCCAACTGACCAGTGCGGCGCGCAGTTTTGAGGACGACGGCGACACCTCCGTGGTTGTGCTGACCGGCGGCCCGCAGGCGTTCAGCGCCGGTTTTGATCTCAAGGATCCCGAGGGGCGCTTACGCAAGTCGATGGACCTTGGCTCGCTGCGGCGACACCTGAAGATCGGGCCCCGGCTCGCCCGCGCCTGGCAGGACATGGAACAGATCACGATCGCCGCGATCGAAGGCTTCTGTATCGGTGGCGGCATTGCGCTTGCGGTCGCGCTCGATTTTCGCGTCATGAGCCGCTCAGCCCATATCCGAATTCCCGAAATCGGGCTTGGCATGAACATGAGCTGGCAGAGCGTTCCGCGGCTGCTGCATCTGATGGGACCGGCGCGAACCAAGCAGGCGGTCATCTTGGCCGATCAACGCATCTCGGCCGAGGAAGCCCATGCGTGGCGTCTGGTGGAGGAGGTCGCCGAGCCCGGCATGGCCTTCGACACGGCGATGGCCCTCGCGGCCAAATTCGCCAGCCAGCCGCCGATCTCGGCCGCGATGACCAAGCTTACCATCAACCGCCTGACGCATGCGCTCGACGATCTCACCAGCCACATGGACATCGATCAGTTTGCGCTCGCAACCTTGACCGAAGATCACAAGGAGGGCGTGGCGGCGTTTCTGGAGCGGCGCAAGCCGCGCTTCAGGGGACGCTAAGACCTGGTCGGATCGCTCGCGACGATCCCGGTCCCTATGTCGGGGTGATTCGCATAAGGTATATTATGGAATATATTATTCCATAGAGATTACATACAGTTGTATCCAAACCCTCAGGTTTTGCCGAATTCAAAGACCGCCGGATCGATCCTGCCGATCGTTCAGTCGCTCCGCCAGGGCCGTCGGAAACCGCGGCGAAAGCGCATCACAACAGTCGCTTGGTATTTTCTCCGAAAGCGGGCAAAAAGCCAACCAAGGCGCTTTCGATGAGGAAGCCGGATAAAAACGATTTGGGAGACGACACGATGGGCTTTTCACGACGTTCGCTATTAAAGACCACGGCTGCATCGGCCGTACTCGGTGGCTTGGGTGCGCCGTCCGTGGCGCGCGCCCAGCAGGCCGAGTTCTCCTACAAGTTCGCCAACAATCTGCCGGACACGCATCCGCTCAATAGCCGCGCCCGGGAAATGGCGGCGGCGATCAAGACCGAGACCAATGGTCGGTTCGATCTGCAGATCTTTCCGAACAATCAGCTGGGCGCCGATACGGACGTGCTGAGCCAGCTTCGTTCAGGCGGCGTCGAGTTCTTCACGATGTCCGGACTGATCCTGGCGACCTTGGTGCCGGCGGCGTCCATCAACGGGATGGGTTTTGCCTTCCCGGATTATCCGACCGTCTGGAAGGCCATGGACGGCGACCTTGGCGCCTACGTGCGCAAGGAAGTCGCCAAGGCCAATATCATCGCGTTCGAGAAGATCTGGGACAACGGCTTCCGCCAGACCACGTCCTCGTCCAAGCCGATCACGGGGCCTGCCGACTACAAGGGGTTCAAAATCCGCGTGCCGGTGTCGCCGCTGTGGACCTCGATGTTCAAGGCGTTCGATGCGGCGCCCGCCTCCATCAATTTCAACGAGGTCTATTCGGCGCTGCAGACCAAGATCGTCGAAGGCCAGGAAAATCCGCTGGCGCTGATTTCCACTGCCAAGCTGTATGAAGTCCAGAAATACTGTTCGCTGACCAACCATATGTGGGACGGCTACTGGTTCCTGGCCAATCGCCGTGCTCTGGAAGCGTTGCCGCCGGACGTACGAACCATCGTCGAGAAGAACGTCAACGAAGCGGCGCTGAAAGCTCGCGTCGACACCGAAAAGCTCAACGCGACCGTCCGCGAAGAACTCTCGACCAAGGGACTGACTTTCAATCAGCCTGATTTGGCGCCGTTCCGTGATAAGCTGCGCGCCGCCGGTTTCTATTCCGAATGGAAGGGAAAATATGGCGAGGAGGCCTGGGCCATCCTGGAGAAGGCGGTCGGCAAATTGTCCTGATACCTGAAGGCCAACCCAAATGGTGGACGCCGAGGCAACGCGGCCGGCAGCCGGCGAGGTGGTGTACCCTCGCCGGTATTCGCAGGTCAGGGCGATCGAAGCCTTCATGGGAAGGCTCATTGAAATTCCGGCCGCCCTCCTCGTGGTGGCCGAGATCGTGACGCTGTTTGCCGGCGTCGTGGCGCGTTACATCGTGCAGCAGCCGCTGATCTGGTCCGACGAACTCGCTTCGATCCTGTTCCTCTGGCTCGCGATGCTCGGGTCAGTCGTCGCATTTCGACGGGCCGAACACATGAGGATGACGGCGGTTGTGGCGAGCGCGACACCGGCCGTGCGTGCCTATCTCGACGTCGTCGCCACCTGTGCGGCACTGGCCTTCCTGCTGTTCATCGTCGGCCCGAGCTATCAATACGCCTACGAGGAAAGTTTCATTACGACGCCGGCGCTGCAAATTGCCAATAGCTGGCGCGCTGCGGCGTTACCGGTCGGCATCTGTCTGATGGTGCTGTTTGCGGTTCTTCGGCTGCTACGGGTCGGCGATACCGGCCTGGTCATCAAGGCGGCGCTCTCGGTGGCGCTTTTGGTCGTGGCGTTCTGGCTGGCGGCGCCGTGGCTGCGGCCGCTCGGCAACCTCAATCTCGTGATTTTCTTCGTCGGCGTGGTCGGCTTCTGCGTCTTTGCCGGCGTGCCGATCGCTTTCGCCTTTGGTCTTGCGATCTTCGGGTATCTCGCGCTGACGACGCGGACGCCGTTAATGGTGCTGGTCGGGCGGATGGACGAGGGCATGAGCCACCTGATCCTGCTCGCGGTGCCCCTGTTCATCTTCCTCGGGCTTCTGATCGAAATGGCCGGCATGGCGCGGGCCATGGTAGCGTTTCTGGCAAGCCTGCTCGGCCATGTCCGGGGTGGCCTGCACTATGTGCTGGTCGGCGCGATGTATCTTGTGTCGGGCATCTCCGGCTCCAAGGCGGCCGATATGGCGGCGGTGGCGCCGGTATTGTTTCCCGAGATGAAGCAGCGCGGCGCCCGGCCCGGCGATCTCGTCGCCCTCCTCGCTTCGACCGGCGCGCAGACCGAAACCATTCCGCCGAGCCTTGTGCTCATCACCATCGGCTCGGTAACCGGCGTTTCGATTTCGGCATTGTTCACCGGGGGGCTGTTGCCCGGCGTGGTGCTCGCCATCACGCTGTCGGCGCTGGTGTGGTGGCGATATCGCGGCGAGGACCTGAGCCACGTCAAACGGGCGAGCGGCAGTGATATCGCCAGAACCTTCATCGTCGCCCTGCCCGCGCTCGCGCTCCCGTTTGTCATCCGCTACTCGGTCGTGCAGGGCATTGCGACCGCCACGGAAGTCTCCACCATCGGGATCGTCTACGGCTTTGTGGTCGGCCTGTTGATCTATCGCCAATTCAACTGGCGGCGGCTAATGCCGATGCTGGTTGAGACCGCCTGCCTGTCCGGCGCGATCCTCTTGATCATCGGAACTGCCACCGGCATGGCCTGGGGGCTGACCCAGTCCGGGTTTTCGCGGGCGCTGGCGACCGCGATGACCGGCCTGCCCGGCGGCGCCGCCACCTTCATCGCGGTCTCGATCGTGGCCTTCACGATCCTGGGCAGCGTGCTCGAAGGCATCCCCGCGATCGTGCTGTTCGGCCCCCTGCTATTCCCGATTGCAAGGCAAGTCGGCGTGCACGAGGTTCATTATGCGATGATCATCATTTTGGCGATGGGCATCGGACTGTTCGCGCCGCCCTTTGGAGTCGGCTATTATGCGGCTTGCGCCATCGGCCGCGTCGATCCCGCCGAGGGCATCCGTCCGATCTGGGGTTATTTGCTGGCGCTGATGGCAGGTTTGATTATCGTTGCTATGTTCCCCTGGATATCGATCGGCTTTCTTTAAGCGTTGAGGACAACCGATGGCAGGACTCCAAAGCCAATACGACGTCGGCCTTGAGAAGACGCCGGCCAATTTTGTGGCCCTCACCCCTCTGAGTTTTCTGGCGCGCACGGCCGCGATCTACCCCAACCATACGAGCACGGTCTATGAGGGCCGCAGCTTTACCTGGTCGGAGACCTACGCGCGCTGCCGGCGCTTTGCCTCTTATCTCGCCGGCCGCAACATCGGCCCGGGCGATACGGTGGCGGCGATGCTGCCGAATATCCCGGCGATGAACGAAGTGCATTTTGCCGTGCCGATCGCAGGCGCGGTGCTCAACGCGCTCAACATCCGGCTCGATGCGGCCTCGATCGCGTTCCAGCTCGACCATGGCGGCGCCAAAGCCATTCTGGTCGATCCGGAATTTTCGGGCGTGATCGCGGATGCGCTCGCGCTGATGACGGGCAAGAAGCCTGATGTGATCGACGTCGATGACAAAGCGTTCATAGGCGGAAAGCGTATCGGCGAAATCGAATATGAGGAGGCGCTCGCGCAAGGCGACGAAAATTTCGTCGCTCGCATGCCGCCGGATGAATGGGACGCGATCGCGCTCAGCTACACCTCGGGCACCACGGGCAATCCCAAGGGCGTCGTCACCCACCATCGCGGTGCGTATCTCAATGCGGTCAGCAACATCCTGGCCGGCAATCTCGGTCCGCATTCGGTCTATCTCTGGACGCTGCCGATGTTTCACTGCAACGGCTGGTGTTTCCCGTGGACCATCGCGGCTTCGGCCGGGATCAATGTCTGCCTGCGCAAGGTCGATCCTGCGAAGATCTTCGAGCTGATCAAACAACACGGCGTAACGCATATGTGCGGCGCGCCGATCATCTACAACACGCTGATCAATGCGCCGGACGCACCGAAGAAGTCAGACGCCCGTCCTGTCGTTGGATTGATCGCGGGTGCCGCGCCTCCGGTCGCGGTGCTCGAAGGCGCCGAGCGCATCGGGATCAAGCTCACGCATGTTTACGGCCTGACCGAAGTCTATGGTCCCGCCTCGGTTTGCGCGGAACAACCCGGCTGGGACGATCTGCCCGCCGATCAACGCGCGCAGCTCAAGCGCCGGCAGGGTGTGCCCTACCCGCTTCAGGAAGCCGTGACCGTCATCGATCCCGAAACCATGCGTCAAGTGCCGCGCGATGGCGAAACCATTGGGGAAGTGATGTTCCGCGGCAACATCGTCATGAAAGGCTATCTCAAGAACGAAAAGGCGACCGATGAGGCCTTTGCCGGCGGCTGGTTTCACACCGGCGACCTCGGAGTCCTTGATGAGTATGGCTACGTCATCATCAAGGATCGTTCCAAGGACATCATCATTTCCGGCGGCGAAAACATTTCCTCCGTCGAAGTCGAGGACGTTCTCTACAAGCATCCGGCCGTGCTGTTCGCCGCCGTCGTCGCCAAACCGGACAGGAAGTGGGGCGAGGTGCCCTGCGCCTTCGTTGAACTGAAGGAAAACGCGTCAGCAACAGAGGCCGATATCATCGCGTTCTGCCGGGCCCAGATGCCCGGCTTCAAGACCCCGAAAGCGGTCGTGTTCGGCCCGATTCCGAAGACCTCGACCGGCAAGATACAAAAATTCCTGCTGCGCGGTCAGGTTCACTCGGCCAAGGCGATTTCGGCGTAAGGTATTTTCATTGCGACATCGGGCTGTTGCGCGCGGCCTTCAGCCAGAGGAACCAGGAGCGGTCATACTGCGCGCTAATGGTCTTGGTGGTCCCGACCGTTTCTTCTTCGGTGAGGAAGGTAACGGGTCCGAGTCGCATCGCTTCCATCTGGAGCCGCGCTCCGACTTCGGTATAGACCGCGCGGAACACCGCCTGCCGCAGTGTGCTGGCGACGACGGTCGAGCCGTGGCCGCGCATCAGGACCGCCGACCCCTCCCCTAAACTATCCGCGAGCGCGGCGCCGAGTTTGCCGCTGGTGATCAAAAGGTCGCTGCCGGGACCGGCGAAGTCGCGGATTTCGAAGATCGGCGTTCCCTTCGCGCTCAAGAATCCGCACATGTGGCAGACCGGCTGCAGTTTGATGCCCGGGACCACGCTGAACGGGACGACCGAGGGCGAATGGCTGTGCACCACCGACATCACATCTGGCCGTTTGCGGTAGATCTCGCCGTGAATGAATCGCTCGAGATAGGGCGCTGGGCCGCCAGGGATGACCGGATTGCCGTCGAGATCGAATTCCAGCACGTCCTTCTCCGTAACCAGCGCGGGCGCCATGCTGCGGGCCAGCAGGAAACGATCGGGCCGTTCCGGGTGTCGCGCGCTGACATGTCCGAAACCGTCCACCACGCTCTGGTCGAACAGGATATGGTTGGCATCGACGAGTTCACGGATAAGAGATGTAACGGCCTCGGATACGGACATAGCGGGAATTCCCTGTTGAGCTTTTGGGCCTGGATGAAATAGTAAGGTTCCTAACTATATTAAGGGAGCGCCCTCTGATGAGCAAATTACAGCTTTCCGTCGCGATCGGTGACTATGACCGGATGCGCCCCCTGGTCGATGGTCTGGTGCAGATTGATAGCGTCGACGCGCAGTTCATGCTGCTCGATCCGGAGGAGATATTTTTCCGCGCGTTCCGGCATGCCGATTTCGACGTCTGCGAATTGTCGCTCTCAAGCTATTCGGTCAAGACCGCGGCAGGCACCAGTCCCTATATTGCCGTGCCGGTGTTTCCGTCGCGCGCCTTCCGCCACACCTCGGTCTATGTCCGCACCGACCGGATCAAATCGCCGGCCGACCTGAAAGGACGCCGCGTCGGGGTGCCCGAATATCAGCTCACGGCCAATATCTGGGTTCGTCTGTTTCTTGAAGAAGATTACGGAATCCGCCCCTCCGACATCACCTGGGTGCGTGGTGGTTATGAGCATCCCGGAAGGATCGAGAAGATCAGTCTCAATCTGCCTGATGATGTTAAGGTGGAGAACGCGAGGGCCGACGCCACCATCTCCGATCTGCTCGCGAGCGGCGAAATCGACGCTGTGATCGGACCGCGCGCGCCATCCTGTTTCGATCGCGGGCATCCGCATGTCGGCTATCTCTTCGCTGATCCGCAGGCGACCGCGACCGAATGGTATCGCCGGACCCGCCTGTTCCCGATCATGCACACGCTCGGCATCCGTCGCACGCTGGCCGAAGAACATCCGTGGTTGCCGGTCGCAATTTACAAAGCGTTCGAGCGCTCCAAGGCGATTGCGCTGACCAAGCTTTCGGACACCTCCGCCACCAAGGTGACGTTGCCGTTCGTCGAGGAACAGTTGGGGGCGGCGCGTCGCCTGATGGGTGAGGATTTCTGGTCGTACGGGCTTGAGCCGAACCGTGAAGTGTTGCGGCGATTCCTGGAACGCCATCACGCCGAGGGACTATCGTCTCGCCTGCTTAGCCCCGAGGAATTGTTTCACGCCTCCGCGCTCGAACTGCACAAGGTTTGAGGCCCAACCGTCATCGCGAGCGGTAGCGAAGCGATCCAGCGAAAAAACTGGATTGCTTCGTCGCTGACGCTCCCTTGCGCAAACGCTCTGCGTTTGTCGCAGGCAATGACGAGATAGCTGCCTAAAGCACGTCCAGCCGCATGCCGTCGTAGGCGGGTATCACGCCCTCGGGCAGGCTTTGCCGCAGCACTTCGTAGTCCAGATCGGAATGCATGTTGGTGATGATGGCGCGATTCGGCTTGAAACGATCGATCCAGGACAGCGCATCGCTGACGCTGAAATGGCTGGGATGGCCGGCATAGCGCAAGCCGTCGATGATCCAGAGATCGAGATCTTCGAGGTACGGCCGGCTCACTTCCGGAACATCGCTGACGTCGGGCGTATAGGCGGCGGCGCCGATCCGATAGCCGAGCGCCGGGATATTGCCGTGCGTAAGGTCGAAAGCCGACAGCGTCACGGCACCGCCCTTCCCCTCGATCGTGCGGCTCTCGCCCCCCTCGATGGCATGGCGCACCAGGATCGGTGGATAGTCGCTGCCTTCGGGTGAGATGAAGCAGTAAGAGAACCGCGCCATGATGTCCTTGGCGGTCGACATGTTGAAATAGGTCGGAATGCGGCGGCGCTGATGCAGCACTACCGAGCGCAGATCGTCGATCCCGTGGGTCTGGTCGGCATGCTCGTGTGTCAGGAACACCGCATCGATATGGTCGACCTCGGCGTCGATCAATTGCTCGCGCAAGTCAGGCGAGGTGTCGATCACGATCCGCGTCGTACCTTCAGCGCCGGTCTGCTCGACCAGAAGCGAACAGCGGCGGCGACGGTTTTTCGGATTGGTCGGATCGCACGCGCCCCAGCCCAGCGCCGGTCGCGGCACGCCGGCCGACGATCCACAGCCGAGGATCGTAAGCGTCAGCGTCATTCGACCCTTTCCGGGGCTGGCACCTTGCCGAACAAGCGAAAAAAATTCTCCGTGGTTTGCCGCGAAATCTCCTCCAGCGAAACGCCGCGGGCTTCCGCCAGCACTTTTGCCACTTCCACAACGTAGGCAGGCTCGTTGCGCTTGCCGCGAAATTTGCCGGGCGCCAGATACGGCGCGTCGGTCTCGACCATGATGCGGTCCGCCGGCAATTCCGCGGCGAGCGCGCGCAACTCGTCCGATTTCTTGAACGTCAGGATGCCTGTGAACGAGATCGAAAGCCCCAATTCGATCGCCTTCATCGCAAGCTTTCGCCCGCCGGTGTAGCAGTGCAACACCGCGCGAAACGGCCCCTTGGCGATTTCGTCCTCCAGGATGCGTTCACAATCCTCATCCGCTTCACGGGTGTGAATGACCAGCGGCAGACCGGTGGCGCGCGCGGCCGCGATATGGGTTCGGAAACCCCGCTCCTGCGCCTCGCGCGAGCCATGCTGGTAGAAATAATCGAGACCGGCTTCGCCGAGCGCGACGACCTTCGGGCATTTGGTCAGCGCGATCAGCTCATCAGCAGGAATGCCGTCTTCCTCGTCCGCTTGATGGGGATGGGTGCCGACCGAGCAATACACTTTCGGATATTTCTCCGCGATCGATAGTAGTGCGTCGAGACGTCTCACTCGTGTGGAGATCGTGACGATACGCCCGATGCCGGCCGTCTCTGCGCGTGCGACAATGCCGTCGAGGTCGTCGGCAAAGTCCGGGAAGTCGAGATGGCAATGGCTGTCGACAAGCATCGCGTTCCGCCGTTTATGTCGCCGTCGGCTCGATATAACGCGGAAACACCGGGGCCGGCGCTGGGAGCACCACACCCGGCTTGATCCGCGTCGAGAGCGCGGCGAAGTTACGGAAATCGATCTCGTCGGGGATGCCGAGTAGATCGAGCAGTTTTCCGGAGGCTTGCGGCATCGCCGGCTGGGCCAGAATCGCGATCTGCCGCACCACTTCGGCCGTCACGTACAACACCGTGCCCTGACGGGCAGGGTCCTTCTTGGCGAGCGCCCATGGCGCTTCGCCCGCGAAAAAGCGGTTGGCCTCGGCGACGACGGCCCAGACCGCATTGAGCGCCTGATGAATCTGCTGGGTCGCCATCGCATTTCGCGCGTGTGCGATCATGCCGTCGGCTTCCGCTAGAATGTCCTTGTCGTTGTTGGTAAACTCGCCGGGCTCCGGCAGCACGCCCTGAAATTGTTTCGCAATCATTGACAGCGAACGCTGCGCCAGGTTGCCGAGATCGTTGGCGAGATCGGCGTTGATGCGCGCGACAATGGCTTCATGGTTGTAGCTGCCGTCCTGGCCGAACGGCACTTCGCGCAGGAAGAAATAGCGCGTCTGATCGACGCCGTACTGGTCGGCGAGATTGAAGGGATCGACGACATTGCCGACCGACTTCGACATTTTCTCACCGCGATTGAACAAGAAACCGTGGGCATAGACGCGCTTCTGCACGGGAATTCCGGCCGACATCAGGAAGGCCGGCCAGTACACCGCATGGAAGCGGATGATGTCCTTGCCGATGATGTGCACATCCGCCGGCCAATAATGCCAATCGGAGCTACCCTCGTCGGGAAAGCCGACGCCGGTGATATAATTGGTGAGCGCATCGACCCAGACATACATCACATGCTCGGGCTCGCCCGGGACTTTGACGCCCCAATCGAAGGTCGTGCGGGAAACCGACAGATCCCGCAATCCGCTTTTGACGAAGCTCACCACCTCGTTCTTGCGCGATTCAGGGCCGATAAATTCCGGATGCGTCTCGTAGAGCGCGAGCAGCCTGTCCTGATAGGCGGAGAGACGGAAGAAGTAGCTTTTCTCCTCGACCCACTCGACCGGCGTTCCCTGCGGTCCGCGGCGCACCTTGTCCTCGCCGACAATGGTTTCGTCCTCGGCGTAATAGGCCTCGTCGCGCACCGAATACCAGCCGGCATAGCTGTCGAGATAGATGTCGCCATTGTCCGCCATCCGCTTCCAGATTTCCTGGCTGGAGCGATGGTGTTGTTCTTCGGTGGTGCGGATGAAGCGGTCGAACGAAATATTCAGCCGCTGATCCATCTCCTTGAAGCGTTGCGCATTTCGCGTCGCCACTTCCATCGGCTTTAGCCCTTCGGCTTCCGCGGTCTGGATCATCTTCAAGCCGTGTTCATCCGTGCCGGTCAGAAAAAATACGTCTTTGCCGTCGAGCCGTTGAAAGCGCGCTAAGGCGTCGGTCGCGATCGCTTCATAAGCGTGGCCGATGTGAGGTGCGCCGTTGGGATAGGCGATCGCGGTGGTGATGTAGAAAGAGCTTTTGGCCGGCGCCGTTGGCGCTTTTGCGGTGGGTGCAGACGAAGCTTTCAGAACTTTTGGCGCGGTTGGCTTCGCCGCCGAGGCTTTCGTTTTTTTCGGTGCGATGGTGACTTGTTCGACCTGGGTCTTTTTCGCGGTTTTCCTGACTGTTTTCCTGGTCGCTTTTTTGGCGGCCTTCTTGACGTTTTTCTTGCTAGCGCCCTTCTTGGCCGTGTTCTTCGGCTGCTTTTTGGCCTTCTTGACGGCAGCACGCTTCGCACCGGCGCGCGAGGCCTTACTGCCCGCTTTTTTGGCCTTTTTCGTCTTTCGTTTCTTGACGGTTTTTTTCGCAGCCTTCGCCACACGGATTCCTTTACAGATTAAATAAAACGATCGGGATTTGAGGGAACGCTGTTATCGCGTGGCTTCCGCAAGCATCCCAAATACCGAGAACACAAGCGGCTTTCGCTCGAGATTGTATTCAGCGGTATCGCGCGCGGCGCGGTTGATCTTTTCCCACACCTCCGCCAGCCGTGCAAGGCGCGGCAGGTCGGTGTTGGGATCCTCGGTTCGCATACGAGCGCCGACCCAGCGGTCGATGCTGTCCACAAAGGTTGCGAGTGCAACCTTGTCGGTGCCGCCAAGCGCGTCGCCAAGCGCATGCAATTCACGCGGATCGACCCGAGGCAGCGTCGCCAGCATCGCTGCGGTCTTGTGATGAAGTTTGACGGCGTCGCCACCGAACAGTGTCAATGCTCGCGCGACGCTTCCCTCCGCGGCCTCCGCCGCCTCGATCAATGCGGGATCCTCCCCCGCGCGCCCAGTAGCGCGGCTCAGGGCCTGGATCACGTCGGCCGTGGCGAGCGGCCGCAGCGGCAAGCGGCGACAGCGCGACAGGATGGTCGGCAACACCCTTCCCGGCGCGTGGCTGACGAGTAGAAACAGCGACTGGCGCGGCGGCTCTTCAAGCGTCTTGAGCAGTGCGTTGGCGGCGTTGGGATTGAGTTCGTCGACGGTGTCGACGATACACACTCTCCAACCGTCAGCCGCCGCGGTCGAGCCGAAAAACGAAATGGTCTCGCGCGTCTCGTCGACCGTGATCACGGTTCGCATCACGCCCTTGTCGTTGGCGGTTCGCTGAAGCACCAGAAGCCCGCCATGCGCGCCAGCCACGATCCGGCGGGCGGTGGGGTCATTGGCATCGACGTTCAGGTTGTCGGCGCGCTGGACGTTTGCCGCCAGCGGATCGGGGTGTGCCAGAACGAAGCGGGCCATTCTGTAAGCCAGCGTCGCCTTGCCGATGCCTTGCGCGCCGCCGATCAGCCAGGCATGCGGAATGCGCCCCGAGCGATAGGCGTTGAGCAACGCCGTCTCGGCCTCGCGATGACCAAAAAGGCCGGTGGTTTCCCGCGGATGCGGAACCGATATCTGCGTTTCGGTCTTGCTGCTCATGCGGAAACAGCCGCGTTTCCAGCGCTTGTCGCAAAAAAACGATCGCGCAAGGCAGACCAGATGTTAGCCGCGACCTTCGCCTGATCCTCGGTGGCATCGATCAGCACGCAGCGCTCCGGCTCGTTCGCGGCGATCTGTCGGTACGCGTCGCGCAATTGCTGATGAAAACCGACGTCTTCGGCTTCGAACCGATCGGCCGCGGCTGTCCCGCGCCGCGCTGCGGCGCGCTTGAGGCCGATTTCTATCGGCACGTCCAGAATGACGGTCAGATCCGGTTTCAGGTCGCCGATGGTGACCCGCTGCATGGCATTGAGAAGTTCTTGCGACACCTGCCCGAGTGCGCCCTGATAGACCCGCGTCGAATCGAAAAAGCGGTCGCTGAGCACCCACGTGCCTTGCTTCAGCGCGGGCTCGATCACGGTGCGCGCGTGGTCGTCGCGCGCGGCGGCAAACAGCAGCGTTTCCGCTTCGGGGCCAAGCAGCTTGCCCATCCCGGAGAGAACCAGGTGGCGGATGATTTCCGCGCCGGGCGATCCGCCGGGCTCGCGGGTGACGATGGCGTGCAATTTCACACCGGCGAGGCCCTCGGCCAGGATCTTGATCTGGGTGGATTTGCCGGAGCCTTCACCGCCCTCAAAGGAGATGAAACGTCCCCGGCCCCCTGCGGCTTTGACCGTTACTTGGGCCGATACTTGAGCCGTTGTCACAACTTCTCTGCTCCTGCGCGGAATAGCCCGATGGCGAGTTCGGCGACGCCGTCGACGGCGCGCCGCATCGTCGAGCCCCGGCCAACCGCTTCTGCCGCATAGACCGGCGTCTCCACGGCGACATTGGCGCCGCGCCAGACCTTGACCGCGCCAACCTTTTGGCCGGCCTCGAACGGCGCGCGCACCGGCCCGCTATAGACGATGCGGGCAATCAACTTGTCGGTACCGTTTTTCTGCACCATGACCTTGACGGGTTCATGGCTGGCCAACGCGACGGAACGGCTGTCGCCGCCGAACACCTTCGCATAGCCAATCGTTTGATTTTCTGCGAATACCGTCCGGACTTCGAAATTGCGGAAACCCCATTCGAGCATTTTCTTGGCCTCGGTGGCGCGGTCTTCCGGGTCCTCAAGCCCGTTGATGGCCACGATCAGGCGCACGCCGTTCTGCACGGCCGACCCAACCATGCCGTAGCCGCCCTCCTTGGTGAACCCGGTCTTCAGGCCGTCGGCGCCTTCGAGGGAATTGAGCAGAGGATTGCGGTTCGGCTGCTTGATCTTGTTCCAGGTGAATTCCTTCTCGCCGAACAATTTGTAGAATTCGGGATAGGTCTGGATGATGTGACGCGCGAGTATCGCCAGTTCGCGCACCGTCATCTTGTTGCCGGGGTCCGGAAGGCCATTGGAATTGGCGAAGGTCGATCGCGGAAGGCCGATCTCTCGCGCGCGCTTGGTCATGAAATCCGCAGCAAACGCGCGCTCATTGCCGGCCATGGCTTCCGCCAGCACGATGCAGGAGTCATTGCCGCTCTGGATGATCGCGCCATGCAGGAGATCGTCCACCGAAACCTTGCTGTTGAGCGCGGCGAACATGGTCGAGCCGCCGGCCGGCGCGCCCCCCCTGCGCCAGGCGTTCTCACTGACGCGGTATTCGTCGGTCAATTTGATGTCGCCCTGCTTGAGGGCGTGGAAGACCACCTCTGCCGTCATCAGCTTCATCATGCTGGATGGGGCGCGCAACTCGTCTGCGTTTTTTTCGAACAGGACGGCGCCGCTGGTGGCCTCGATCAGGATCGCGGTCGGCGCATCGCCGTCGAAGCCGCCCTCATCCTTCTTGGCGCCCTGTACGCTGTTGTTGGCAGCTGAGAGCACGCTGCTCCATCCCAATGTCAGGAGAACCGCGGCGGCGATCAGACCTCGCATCAAGCGTCCTGTCGTGACTAAAGGCCGGTGAAACCGCAACGTCGAACGTACCATCGAAACTGTCCTTGGACGGGTCCGCGTTCTAACAGTTGGAAACCGCTCAAACAACACGGCTGCTCGTCCGCCAAGCGGTTGAGGTACGGCCTTCGCTGAATCATCTAACGCCTTGGAAACAAGTTAGGAATGAGATGAAAGCAACGCCAGTCGCGACGTTGCGGAAACGATCTATTTTGGAATCAATAAAGCCCGCGTCCGGCGAGGATTTCGCTCGGGATTTGCCGGTCGACCGGCGCGTAGGCCGAAACGGGCCTGGTTACGTATCGATCCTGGGATTCATAGGATGCCGCGCGTTGTTCATCCTGGAACTGATCGTTTGAGCGCGAACGGCCATAGGCGGTGCGCTCCGCCGGCTCGCCATACGCCCCCTGCTCCGGCTGGGTACTGCCGAGGTTGTAGGGGCGGCCTTCCGGGATCGGCACCTCGCCGCGGATCGGGCGCGACGGGCCAACGTAGTCCGGCACGAACGGGCGGGCGGAGGCAACCCGAACCAGCGAGGGCGCAGGCGCCGGCACGCCGGTGCGCAAGGTTGCCATCAACTGGCGATCATCGGAGCCTTCGAGCGGCGCGCGGCCGACATATTCGACGCGCACGCGCGCTACGCCGTTGTTCTTGAAGTCCAGAAGTTCCGCCGCCCGGCTCGAGACGTCCATCACGCGGTTGCCGTGATAGGGACCGCGATCATTCACACGAACGATCAGCGATTTGCCGTTGGCAAGGTTGGTGACGCGGGCATAGCACGGCATCGGCAGCGTCGGATGCGCCGCGGAGAGCGAGGTCATGTCGTAGACTTCGCCATTGGCGGTCAACCGCCCGTGGAAATCGTCGCCGTACCAGGAGGCAAGGCCATCCTGGCGATAATTGACGTTTTCTTCCGGCACATAGACCTGGCCGCCGACCGTATACGGCTTGCCGACGCGGTAGGTTCCCCCGCCTTTCGGCACGGGATCGCCGAGCTCTACGACGCGGGGACTGGAGGAAACGCCATATTTCGGATCGATCCGGCTGGAGAGGCCGGATGACGAGCAATTGGCGAGCACGAGGCATGCCGAAACAACGGCAATCCCTCGCCACGCGCCCCGTTCCGGTGCTGACCGTTGAATTCGCATTCGCCCCAAGTGCCATTCCACCGGCCGCGTTTTCCACGTGCCTCGTGGCCGTATCCCCGACATAAGCCCCGGCTCACATCAACGGACCAATATACCGCAATGGGAACGCGGCGGAAATGGGGACGGCGCAAGGAGAGCTTGGGGATGGTAAATCAATCCTTCGCAGCCCGCGGGGTGACGTTTCCGGTGGATTGCTCGGCCAATTCGAGGTGCCGCCTTCGCCTTCCCTGCATAGTCCAGACCAGCATAACCCCTTACTGAGTCATTGACGGCGCCATTTTGAGGTCGGCGCAAACGTTTTCGGATGAGCGCAGCCTGCGGTTTGCCATCACCCGTTCTTGAGTTTCGGCCCGTTAAGTGATTGAAGTCGCAGCGCACGGAAGGGTGGCCGAGTGGTTTAAGGCACCGGTCTTGAAAGGCGAAAGGGGCTCATATCGTCAGACGGCATCGAGCCTCTTTTCACGGCATCTCCAACGAGATACCGAACCAAGCTCAATGCTTTTCGCAGCATTCTATAATATCCAAAAGCACCTATTCCACATCAACAAGTGCCCAAAGATGTGCCCTGCTCGGAGCGCGGAAACGGCATGAAGCAGGAGCAAAAGATCAGCCTCGGCGAAATGCGCTCCTCCGGCGTGCGCGCCACTCGACTCAGCTTGATGCCCCCGGTCGTTGATCAATGGCCCGATGATGTCCGGCTGTCCGATCTGAAGCCCTCGGTTCACCTGCAAGCGCATGCTGCCGGAAGGGTGCCGACGTTAGGCCGGGCGGTCGGTCGAGGCATATGCCAGCCCGTCGGGCGGGGGCTGCAGTTCTCGGAGCGATCACGAGGCCGTTCTCTTATGCACGGGCCGTTGACAGTTTCGTGTTCAAGTCCAAAATGGTGAAGCTCACGCTTCGACTGGCGAAGCCCAAGGTCCGGGGTGAGCGTGAAGAACAAAGATCTTGCAGCATTGTCCGTCGACCAACTTTGGCGCCTACGCGCGGAGATCGAAAGGCTTTTGTCTTCGAAAATGGAAACCGAGAAGCGAAAGCTTGAGCAACGTCTTGCTCAGCTTGAAGGGCGCACCGAGCCTAAAAAAAGAGCTCGGCGACCTTACCCAAAGGTTCGTCCAAAATATCGCAACCCGGAGCGCCCCTCGGAAATCTGGTCTGGACGAGGTAAGCAACCGCGCTGGGTCCGTGCGCAACTAGCGTCAGGAAAGAAATTAGACGATCTGCTTATTTCACAGACGCACTGACGGCCGGTCGTCTCTCATAGGAAGACTGTAAATCCGCTTCCTATTGAGAGGGTTTTTTGGCGCGCAACGGAGCTCTGCCTTTCGAACTTCGTCGCGAAGCCTTTGCAACTCCAGATAACGATCCTCTAGGGTGCTGCCGTTCGATAGCGTTCGCGTTCGAGTAATTTTCGCTGACGTCGATCCCTGGCTCTTCATGACTATTCCCCTCATTTAAATGGGTACCAAAAGCCGCCGTAAGATTTGATCGCCTACAAAAAAACATCCTAGTGCGACGCACAAATTACGTCGCGATGAAATTATACACTTTGGACATGTCGATTGGGCAAAATTCTGCCTTCACTTTAGGCAGAACTATCCTCACACAGAGCGCCCTCTCATGATCCCGATGCCGCCGCTTGCAGGTTGGTTGATATAGCCAGCACGGTCGAGGGCGTGCAGGACGGGCGCATCTACATCGAGCACGTCAACCGTCCGTTCCTCGACGCGGACGGCACGCCGGATCAGTACGCGTTGGAGCGCGCGATCAAGCTTGGCTGGCTGTTGCGACAGGAGTCCGGCACCTATGTGAAGTTCACGCAGGCCGGAGCCGAGCTGTTTGCGTGATTTTAGTTTAGTTTGGGGAAAACCCACACTGCTTCGCTACAATCTTGCTTTCCCAACAACCGGTAGACATGCAGGTGTTCATGTAGCTTTCGCAAACCGATTTACATTTGGGACCTCTGCTCGCCTTATCGCAATAACCAAAGCATACCTGCTTCCTTTCGGAGCAAGTCTTAGCAGCGCTTGGGGATGCGGCCAATAAAAATAAGCCAGCCAATATCATTACAGAATATCGCATCGCTACCTTCCCATTTTGACGACGCCCGGGATCGCTACCCGTAAACTATGCAGGTCTTGATCCCGAACCAAGCCTTAGATGTTCGGACCGTGCTTGCCTCATCCCTGATAATGCCGGGCGCTGGAGACCAGTAGCAATCCCGTTACGGCCTACCATTCTAGTGATTGATGCCCCCACAGTCCCTAATCCCTAGCGGCTTCATCGAGAGGGCGCTGGAGCAAACCAAAAAATTCAAGCTCCGCCTCAAACCGCCGAAGACGAAGCGCGGCCTACGTACCATCGAGCTGGATGATGCCGCGATAGCGATGCTAATGAAGGAGAAGGAGCGGCACCGCCGCATCATGGCGGGCGTCTCTGACGGAGTCGAAGTCGACCTCTCGCTGATCAAGCTGCCCTCGACTGCCCTGATGTTTCCAGCTATGCCGGACCCCGGCGAAGACTTTGACTTCGCCAAATGGCGCAACCCGCGCAACTTTTAAAAGGAGTTCGCCCGCATGGCGGGACTGCTCGGGTTCGGCAAGACGCGCTTCCACGAATTGCGCGGCCTTCACTCGACCGCCCTACTCGACGCCGGTATTCCCGTTCACACTGTGGCGCAGCGGATCGGCGACGACCCCGCCGTGCTCCTCCGCAGCTACGCAAAGCGCAGACGGACAAAACAGGCCGACCAGAACGTCTCCAGCGCCATCGCTTTGTTCTCCGCTGGGTTTCTCAGGACATGAAGGGAACGATAAGCACGAAAGATGTGCCCAAAAACGTGCCCAGCCACAATCTGTTCTGATCCGTTCTTGATCTTCTTGCCACTAAGTGATTGATACCGCTACAACGGAAGGGTGGCCGAGTGGTTTAAGGCACCGGTCTTGAAAACCGGCGTGCCCGCAAGGGTACCGTGGGTTCGAATCCCACCCCTTCCGCCACTGTTGAATGATTTCAACGTGTTTAACACTCTCTCGCACGCGCTGTTTAACACTTTCCGTTTATCGTCCGTTCTGCGAGGCTTCCCAAAGCCGCATTCCATCCGCCGCCATGATCTTGCGCCGGGCCTGTTGAACGTAACCGCGCGCCTCGTCGTCTGTGAGATGGCCTAGAATGCTCATGATCTGGTCTATGGTCGCGCCAGCTTCTGCCAACGCAGCGCCGGCCAGATGCCGCAAGCCGTGCGGACTGTAGCCAGGGAAACCAAAGTCCGCGCATTGATTGCAAATCATCGTTGTTAGGCTGGTCGCCCTGAACCGATCGCCGCGCGAGCTGGTGAGCAAGTATCGCCCGTCGATCCCGTCCGCGCTCAAATGCGCGCGCAATATCCGATGGCAAGGAATCCAAACATAGGTTCCGGTTTTCTCCTGCACCACCTCGATTGCGGTCCCGTCGAAATGCTTGCGCTCCATCATCACGACATCGGAACGGCGTTGCCCCGTGTAGCGCAACGGATAGTAGGCGCGGCGCAGTCTCGGATTTTCGATCGCTTCGAATTTCGCGCAAAGGTCTTCCGGCCACACCGGCGCGGATTCGTGTTCCTTGTGGATCGTTGCCACTTCAGCGGCCGGGTTCGGCCCGATATCTTCTATTCCCAAATGCTCTTTCGCGAACAACCGGAGCCGTCCGATCATATCAACCGTGGCGTCTGCCACCGAGGGGCGATCCTTGAGATTGTTGCGAATGCGGCGAACGCCCTTTTCCGTGAAGGTGGCAAGATCTGCCCGGCCGTACCTCGATTGCAGATAATCCAGGCGCCGATTGTAAATCTCGCGGCTGGTCGGCTTGAGCTTCGCCCATTGCGCCGATTCCGCTTTGTATTTATCAACCACCCAATCAAGCGTTCCCTCAAGCGGGCCGTTGCCCTCGCCCTGTCGCATGATCGAAGCGCGCGGCGCATGTTCGGCCAGGAGCGCGTTGTATTCTTCCATGAAGGTTGGCGAGGTCGGCGCGGGGAGCGGGTAATATTTCTTTCGAAAGCGAAAATAATATCGCGCCTTCCCGTATCGATCGGGAATCACGCAACAGTATTTCAGTTCGATCTTGCCCATTTACGACGCCGCACCATCCGCCCCTTCGGCCTCCAGCATATCAGCGAGCGATTTGCGCCCTGTAGCAAGCCGTTTTTTCCTTTCGGACAAGCTGTCCACCGCAGCATCAAGGTCCAAGCGATCCCATCGCGGCAAGCCGCCGATGTCGCGGGCGGACGGCCAGGTGCCAACCGAAACGCCCTCAAGGAATTTCGTTTTCGAAGTGTCGAGATAGGCCGCCGCCCGGTCGGCATTCATCATCCGTGGCGGATAGGCGCAATGATCCTGAAATCGGCCGGCCATCACTCGCCCCCGATCGGAGGGGAAGATTGCAAGCGCACGAGCCACACCGTTGCAGTCATTCCGCTTTCATTTTTGCGACGAGCGCCGGTCAGCTTAATCTTGCCCGTCCGCTTCAATTCGCTAACACGTGGGCGAACACTCAAAACCGATAGGTTCAGATCCTTCGCGATTTCATCCGCCGTCGCACCGTCTGGATATTGCGCGATCTGTGCCAGCACCGCCGCCGCATTTTGTTTGCGGCGCCGGCAATGGCTTTTGCTGCATCCTCGGATGGCCCCGCAGCCTTAAAGCCGGGCGCATCGGGGTAAATCAATTCTGACATTCTGCTCATGCCGCACCGCTTGCGTTCGAGACGGGAGAGAGGATCAAGTGCGAAGGAACCAGACAGCCGGGCTCGCCGGGTTTTGGTCCCCATGCGTCAAGCCACTAAGTGTTGCCCTGGAAATGTTTCAACCGCCGCCGCCATTCGTCATCCGTGAACGATCGCGGATCGATTAGAGCGGAAGCAGGCTTGCCGCCGTCGTCTGGCGCGTCGTCGGGTTTGTGCTGTGCCCGTGGCTGTACTCGCTGGCGAGTCATCTGCTGTACCCGTCTCAATGCGCCCGGCAGACTCCAATTCCGCCAAGAAACGCTGCACGCGCCCGAGGGACCAGCACCAAGCTTTTTTGAGAAATCGAATGGAATAGGTGAGCTGGCCGCGCTCAAGTCGAACTATCTTGCGAGACGAGCCGGAGTGAACGTCAACATTCATCGGACTGTGCGCGGCATGCTCCTGCAACCAGTGCCAGGCTTCAAAGTTGCTGAAGGTGCTGCGTGGCTTAAACAGCGGCCCATCGAGGTCGCCGCGCGTTACCTTGAAATACCCCTTCATACGCCGCCCTCCAGATCTCGAACGGCATTGCAGGCGATATCGCAGAACAAATTGACGGTTCCAGTTGGCCCGTTTCGTTGCTTGGCAATGATGGCCTCTAGCTGATCTTTCACGTCAATCAGCCGGTCAATTCTGGCGGCCTCTTTTTCTGGCGTTGGGCCAGTCGTTCGCTCCAGATAGTACGCTTCCCGATGCACGAAAATGATCGCATCTGCGTCTTGCTCGATCGAACCGGAATCGCGCAAGTCGGCCATTGTCGGCCGCTTGTCGTCGCGATTTTCAAGGGCGCGGGATAATTGCGCCAGTGCGACAATCGGAACGTCGAGTTCCTTGGCAAGCGCCTTGAGCGCGCCGGATATTTCCGTAACTTCGTTGATGCGCGCGCCGGATGGGCCCGCGTACTAACACATCGTAGGACAGAGACAACCAAACAAAGGCTTAATTGCACCGTCAGGTCACCGGCTATGGACTTTCTTCGCGCCTTTCCCATACGAAGGCCTTCGTCTACGCGATAGGATGCGCCGGATCTATTGTTGGCGACGCTTTGGCCGGCCCGGAAAATTAGCTGAGCGAGACGATCAATACTGTCGCTCGATCGGGGCAGAGCCAGGAACGCCACATTATACCAATTGCCGAATGATGGCTTCCCAGCAACGCGCCGATCATCATGCTGCTATGGCAGGTGTGATGGCAGCCGGCGCGAACCTAGCGGCATCTGGGAATAACTCATCCGTTGCGGTGCAGCCCCCTCCTCCTCCCGGTAGTGCCGCTTTGATCTGTAATCGAAGCGGGCCTGGCCAAATGGCCTGCAATTAGGCCCGGTGTGAACACCATCACACCCCGCAGTGCATTCGCAAAATTGAAAACAGCGGCGGTCCTATCAGTGGCATGTTTTGATCCCGCGACTGGCCAAAACAGAACGGCCCCAGCGGCGGCACTGGAGCCGTTCACCCGAGGGTGTGACGTTTTGGGGGTCGTCTGTCGGGGGCTAACTTTTATCACATTGTGAAAGTTCTGGCGAGTCTGATCAGTCGCTGGGCCGACGTTCACGGAACAGACCGAGAAATGCATTTTGCGCCATGGCCTGTTTCGGATCTGAGAGTGGCCTATTTCCCGAAACGCTAACCACAAGATTCATGCCGCGACCACTTCGCCCTGCGCGCCAAACAAGCACCAGGCTGGCACGCCTCACACCCCGTCCGTCCGGCTTTGACATCCGAACATTCGAACGTCCCGCTTGCGATCACGTCCATCAAGGCGCAATCGAATTTGATCCCATGAAATCCCGTGAAACGCTGGGCTGGCTGCGGAGCGAATTGCGACCGCCAGCTTAATGGCCGCCTCTTCAAGCAGCCGTTCACGATGCCGTGCTGTGTCACGGAGAAGTCGAACCAATTCGCTATGTCGTACGCCCAACAACGTGCGTAGTTCGAGGAGTGTTGCCATGAACAACGTCACCGAGGTGATGCCAGCAGAGTCGGCGGTCAGCAAAGGGGCATTATTGCAGCAGGTGTTCAAGATCGGCTTTTTGGCTGCAGTTACCGTCGCGATGATCGGCTGGGTGTCAGCGATCGGCTGGGTCATCGTCGGGATAGTAAGCTGGCTGTTTGCCTAGTTCAGATCATCCGACGATCCGAGCCATCTCAACTATCCCGCAGCCCATCATGATCCAGATTGCAAAATTGACTTCGATCGCGACCAGCATCGCGCTGCCCCCAATTTTTTAAGTTTCGTTGTTCCACTAAGCCTTCAAAGGAACGAAAGTTCCAGCTTATGATTCAGGCAAATCACAGGTTGTGCACCGCACGTTAGCGTCTCACGACAAAGCCGCCGCTGGAGTTGGAGCGCCTTCGCGTGCAGCATTGCCTTCGACCACCGGTTGAGGAACTATGGAGCTCCTGGGGGAACGGTCATGCCCACAGCTATTCGCATTGCTGGTTGGAATCGCCGGCTTCGCAGGCTGGTGCCAACAACTTCCGGCCGACATGTTCGAGGCCTTTGCAGACTGCTCCATCCATGGGGCAATTCTACAATCAAAACATCAAGGGGACCGGAAGCGACGGACCGTTCGATTGTCGGACTCATCGCGTGCCGAGTAACTAGAGAACATATGATCCGGACTTCGCTAGTGTGTCGCTCGGTTCTGGTCGTCGTTCTCGCAGTCGCCACACCTGCGGCCGCTGAAATGGGGGCAAAAGAATTTTTGAGTGACTATGATAATGGAACCCCAGAAACGCACCGACTTTACGAGCAAATATTGGGAGCGACGGAGAACGGGATATCTTGGGCAAATATCAAAGTTGACCATGATGGTCAGCCAAGACTCTACTGTGAACCTGCGAAACTTGCGCTAAACGCTCAGCAGAACGTCGACCTGCTTAGGCGATACGTAAAAGCGCACCCCAATGAAAAACCATTACCCTTCGGCCTAATTTTGCTGTCCGCTCTGGTGGAGACGTTTCCGTGTAAATAGGCGGCGGCAGATTCGTCACAAGGGCGAGTAGCTCGACGTCCAAAGCCACCACATCCAGCGGCTTCCCTCTGCGCCCGATCGGTCGGATTATGAGGGATGCAGCCGCAGACAAAGATCACCATAGGCGAGATCGCGCTCCTTCTGATCATTGCCGCGGAAGTTGTTGTTTTTTTCGGATACACCGATCCCGGCCATCGTCTACTTTCTAGCGTCGGGCTGGCAAAGTAAGGCTGCCTCCCCATGCCGAGCCTCACCCGCCGCCGCTCCGACAATCCACACCGGGTAACCTGGCACGTCTATTTCGACGACGTCCGTGGCGGCACGAGCGCGGCACCCTTGGGAAGTTCAGAGAAAAGGGCGCGGAGCTGTTTGCGTAGATGTCACTATAGCGCAGATGGTAATTTTAAAAACAGCCGGGATAAGATACGCCGATCTCCGCAGAGATTGTTTGGAGGCAGTCTGGCAGTGGCCCGGCTGCGAGACCGTCAGCGGCATTGAGATCATTCGGAGCAATCGCCGGTCCGGCTTTTCAGTCAGAATCACCCTGTACGGAGAGGCAGATCAGAGCATCGCCGATCGTGCAATGATGTATGTGGAGCGGGAAAAACGGCGGCGCTTTCACCTGTTGGAATGAAGCCTGATCAAGCCCATCCCGCCGCTAAAGTAAAGTTGCCTTAGTCCAACTGGGAACCGCGCATGAAGGCGCCAAAACCCCTAGATCTTCCTGCCGCCATCGCGCACAGCTTCGTCGAAGATGCGCTCGCTTACTTCGACGAGGCAGATCAGATCAAGCGTGACGTCATCGCAGTGAAGCAGCTTCACGCGCTCAAGCAACTGCAGGGACCGCAGGAAAAACCGCTTAGACTTTCCGACGTGAAGAAGATGTTTGTCGAAATGCGAAAACATCTGAGGCGATGAGACGTCGGAGGCACCTTGGTGACCACCATATGGCGAATTAGGACACCGTATGTTGTCCAACATTTTTGAATGGATCCGCTCGGGCCGTCACTCGTATTGCTAGGCTTGGTTTGCCCCGCGTCGTTTGAACCCCAAAAGCCAACTCGCGGGTAACGGTCCCGGTCTACTAGACCATCAGGGACCGTTTCTTTTGACACTCGGGACAAACGAAATGCCGAACAAGATGGCGCGGTATATTGAATGGCAAAGCGGCGGCCGACTAACCGGAAGGGCCGCCTATGCCATTGGAAAGCAAAATTTGCCTGAGCCTGTGGCCGGCGCTGAATGGCAGATCGACTCCCAATTCAGTGCCGCCGATGAAATCCTTCGCGACCCGTCCATCAGAGACATTTTCCAGGCTGTGATCGCAAATGGCGTCGACGTCGTGATGTGGCGAGGAGGAACCGATGACTCAAATACTGCTTGCGCTGTTCACGCGGGACCGAAGCCGGGCGCCATTTCCGAATAACGATCGCGATTGTGAGCCAGCTCAGACTTGCTCGGCGTGGTGCCTCAGCTTTTCCGAGCATCACTTTTTCAGAGGTTGTCGAACTTCCATCGGCGCTGTCTGGCGAAGCTTGACCGCGGGCTGCAATTCCTGAATCCACCCGTACCAAGCAACCGACGTCGGGCTCTGCTCCCACAGGTACCCATAGGCCAGGATCATCCCCGATACCGCGGCCATCGTGAAGATCCCAACGGCGAGATGCTGGATCGGCACCGCCCAGTTCTGCCAGTTGAAGCACGACACCGCTGCATAGCCGACCGCGGGACCGATAATGAATAGCGACCCCAGAGTTATCAGCGTGAGCGCGCTATCCAGCATGGTCCGCCTACGCTGCCTGCTTCGCCCGCTTGGCGATCTTGGCGATGGTCGCGCGACTGCAGCCCGTGGCGGCCTGTATCGAGCTCCAGGATTGGCCGGCAGCGATCATGCGACTGATGCCATCATTGCGCTCCACGTTCTCTGCCCGACCTTTGTAGAGGCCTTCCGCCTTCGCTTTGGCTTGACCCTGCGCTTGGCGGCGACGCCGATCGTCGTAATCCTTGCGGGCAACAGCAGCGAGCATGTCGAGCAGCATGCCGTTTATGGCCTCGAACATGCGAGTGGTGAACTCGTCGGCGGCCTTTGCGGCCATCGTCCATGACGTCGGCAGATCCAGCGCGACGACGCGAACCTTGCGTGCCGCCAGCTCGGCTTTCAATCGTTCCCAATCCGCCGCGGTGAGACGCGACAGGCGGTCGACCTGTTCGACCAGGAGGATGTCACCTTCGTGCGCATCGGCCAGCAGCTTGAAGAGCTCGGGCCGGGCCAGCTTGGCGCCGCTCTCGTTCTCGACATACCAGGACACGATCGTCAGGCCGCGCTCTGCGGCGAAAGCCTTTAGCTGTTCGCGAGCCCGCTCGGCGTCTTGCTGGTCGGTGGAGGCCCGAAGGTAGGCTCGGACGTAGCACATGGTGACCATCCTTGGTTTCGTTAGGATGGTTCATATCATAACGGTTCACTTTGAATTGTCAAACGGCTAATTTGAACCACCGTTTGGTTGATACCCTAGAGGTGTGCCCTAAGTGAACCACGAAGAACCCCGACGCCCTGATGCATAAGGACGCCGGGGCAAGTTCACCGTAAGAGGGCGGAGGACGCCAGCGAGCTTGCCGGGTATGAACCGCTGGGATCAGAGCCCGCCCAGCGAAGGTCCCTGCAAGTTGCGGGCCGAAGCCGGCGCGGCGGGTGGGACGAAAAAGCCCGCCGCGCTGGAGACGCGACGGGCCTAAGGTGTCCGGCTCTTCCGCAAGCACCGGGTTGGGAACGAAATATTTCGCGGGTTACTGGCCAATTGACCCGATACTACCGAAAACAAGATGCATCGGGTCGCGCCAGACCCAACGGGAAAATCAGCAAATTCCGTGCCACGAAATTGGTGCGTCGGCCCCGCAAGCTGGGTGCAAACGAGACCGGCGCGATCCACGCCAGCCTACGGGTGAAGCAGGGTTCGGCGCAGCTACAGTGATGCAAATGCCGGGCCGGACGGCGGTGCGCCGGCCCCGCTGGTGATTGCGGCGGCGACGGGACCGGCGCGGTCCACGCCTCGGGGGTAGGCGGAGGTGAGGCGCAGGGCGGTCCCGCAAAAGGCGGGCCGGCGGCAAACGGTGGCCCGGCGACGGCGTCGTCTACCTTCACCGTTTCTGGCCAGAAGCGCCCCTAAATCGCGCTACGACATCTGCTTGAACCACAGTTGGCGGCGGACAGGCTGGTCTAGCCGTGATCACTTGTTGTTTTGCGAGACAGTGCTGGTTGGATCGATTGTGTGTCCGCCTTCACGCGGCGGACCAGAATAATCTACTGTCAATCCATTAACTTGGCACTGCAGCGTGCTTATTCCGGTGTTTACGCTAAAACCGCCACCTCGCCGGAGCTCTCGCGTAGTAAATTCATAGGACAGGGTGGCATTTTTCTGGTCGGTGCTGATGGGCATGGCCCCCAAGTAGATGCCCAACTTCGTTACGTGACTTGCGCCGCCCGTTCCGCAAGTGAACGAGCATTCTTCGTCGCTGGGACAGGAATAATTCCACTGGTAGGTAATTGCTGATCCGCCGGGGTAAGTCAGACCTGGTGCGTTCGGGTCTTTTTTGTTTTGAGCCCACGACGGGTTGATAAGCACAGCGGCAAACAGTGTCCCAAGAATGAGCGTACGCCTCATGACTGCCTCCGAACTAAGCCGCGCCACATAGACATGGTGTCGCGCCTCTGCGGAACAAGACCATTGTAGGTTCGCGGTCGGCCGTTCCCATTAAATTCTGTGACAAGAATGACGAAGGGCAGGCAACGTGCAGAATCACACCAACCGCAAACGCATGATCGCAGCCCGGGCAACCAGCACAGTCGGCTGTTCGATTACATCATGTGGAGCAAATGGCGAGAGCGCGGCGGTTGGGACCCCACACTCGATACCGCTTGCTTCCACAATCCAGCTTTCGTGCCGGGTGAATGCGGCCTAGATCCGCGGAGCAGACAGCCTATAGCTTGGTAATCAAGAATGTCTTTTTGTACGCCATATCTAACGCCGCCGACACGCAATGATGCAGTGCAGCATTGTACGGCGCTACTAGTCAAGATGCCCTCGGTGGTAACCTTACGGCCGCAGACACGTCACAGCGGGGGCTTCCCATCCCGCCCGATCAGCGGAATGAATGGGTGATGCGCGAGATGAACGGAGTTCAGCGTGCGCGGGCTGCTGGCACTTCTCTTCTAGTGTGTGTCAATGAGAAAGATAATCTACTTTTGCGCGAACAGAGATTGTGCGCGAGGCGAACCCCTCTAAGCTCTAGGTTTTCAACAATAGATAATTCGGAGGATTTCTTATGGTTAGAATTGCAGCCGTCGGTCTTGCCGTACTAGCGGTGCTAGGAGCGCCTACCATGGCCACAGCACAAAAGTCCTCCTCAGCAGGATGTTACAACGCAGCATCATGTATGTCGGATTGTGCGAGGTCGGGCACAGGGAAAAATTGCACGAAATCATGCTCAAATAAACAGGCGACGAGGCCAGCTTGCAAATAGCAGACTGGGCTCCCAAGCTGTGACCAGCGACCTACCGCTTGCTGGATAACTTCGGCTGTTCGATGTGAGAGAGATATTTTTAGAGGCGAAGCGGCTCCTCTCGTGAAATAGGTCACACTTGGTCCGGGTAAACCCGCGTAGATTTGCGCGCGGGGTCGAAAAACTATTCGGCTTCTTCCAGTAATGCAATTGAAACAGAGCGTACTCAAGTGCTGTTCGATCAACCAACGAAGGGGGATCGTCATGTGGAACATCATTATTAGCGTGATTTTCTACTCGATCATATTGCCAACCTGGCATACTGGCCTCAGAGCAACGCGACGAACGAGTAGGCACTCGGCCAGTGTGATTGTTCGCAAACCTCTCGATCTACCGCCGGCCGTCGACCGCGCCTTCGTCGAAGACATGAAGGCATCCTTCGGCGAGGAAAACGAAAAAGCCCCGGACGATGCCGGGGCTCTTAGATGAAACTTCGGATTACTTAGTATCGTGCGACCACCGGCCCGCCGAACTTGTAGTTCACGCGCGCAGTGAAGATATCGACGTCTTCCTTGATGTGATCGACAACGAGGAAGCCATCGTTGACATCCTTATTGCCCATGAAGAGATGGTCGTATTCGAAGCCAAGCGACCAGTTCGGAGCAAAGGCGTATTCGATGCCGACACCGACCGCAGCGCCCCAACGGGTCTCATTCGTATTGTCGAGCACGAAGCCGCCCGGAGCCGAGAAAACAGCGTATTTGTTATCCGTGACGGCAGCACCACCCTTCACGTAAAGCAGCGTGCGGTCCCAAGCGTAGCCGATCTGACCGGTGAACAGGCCGAAGGCGTCGATCTTGGTTTGATTCTGGTTAGGCGCGAAGAGCAGGCTGACGTTGTTGCCCTTGAAATCAGCCCAGTTGCCCTGCGCTTCCAGGCCAAACACCACAGACGACATTTGCCAACGGTAGCCGACCTGTCCACCGACCGTGCCGCCCGTTGCGTTATGGCTGCCTTCGTCACCGAAGCCGTCCGCGTTCCAATCAAAGCGGCTAGTTCCACCGCCGCCGTTGATACCGATGTAGAAGCCGCTCCAGTCATAGGCGGCCTCGACGATTGCCGGCGCCTTAGAATAAGCGGGCGCCCGAGCGGGAAGATCTGCCGCAGACGCCACGGCCGTGAAGCCGAGTGAAGCGATCGCAGCGGTGAAAAGAAACCTACCCCCACGGCGTCACCAATCCCTAAAGCATGGCGCAGCGACTCAATCGCCGCGTGGTTGATGAATCAGCTGAGCGCCCAGCGAAGAGCCGCCGCGTTCAATGATGCAATGCGAAATCCACAAGAGCTCAGGACAGAACGAGATCGCTCAAATCAATCAAGCGGCCACAGCAGGCGCCATCAGCCCGGGCAAAGTCCGGTTACGATCCAAGAAACAGGATCTGCTGCAGCACCAGAGCAAACTCGCGCGACGATTGGGCGGGCTTCAACGAGCCGGGGAGCTACAGCATATCCTCACCTTTGAGCATTGCCCTGTGTGCGCGGCCGGCACGGCGCATGCCGGCAAGGAGTGCCTTCGGGACATTGCTTATTACAACATTCACACCGGGCTCTTGGCCGCGTTAATCGACTTCCGTAGACACTATTTCGACGATGAGAGCTTCCTGCCAGAGACTCTTCGCTGGAAGGGGCTGGAGGACGCGGCAAAGCTGGTTGACGGCCCATGATGAGAAGGATACGGCGAACACCGTCGTGGCCACCAGCGAGACGTCGTGGCGAGCGTTAAGTAATACACTTTAGGATTGCGCGCACCGCACGAACTTAATAGCTTTGGCCAAGCAGACGCGTGGGGCATGCGCGATGACCATGGCCGTTGCTGACTCTGGGACAAAGGTTGAGACTAGGCCTTCCTGGCGAACGCGCTTTTGTCGCTTTTGGCAAGGTGTGTTGCAGTTCGCCCTGGTTCTTTGGGTCGTTCGCGTCCCTCTGGTGATGACCGCCTTTGGGTTGATCCTGCTGGGCCTCGCCCCGCAAGCGCAGGATCTCTTTGTTGAATTCGCCCAAAACCCGTGGCGCATTCCCCTCTTCCTGTTGCTTGTGGTTTTCGTATGGGCGATGCCGACCCACTATTCGGCGCGCCTGCTGCTGGACACCGACGCGAGATTTCAGGACATCGTCGAAAATGAAGGCGGCCCATGGATGACATGGTGCGAGCGCGCGATACCGCGCCTGTTGGGCCTGCTGACGTTCCTGGCGGTCTTGATCGCGATTTTGCGGTCGCACCTCAATCTGCCGATCTTCAGCGAGCAAAACGATCAAGCGGCGGTGGAAGCCACCAATCAAGTGCTGGGGTGGCTTGCCTTTTTCGTGATCGTCACCGCGGCACTTTTTTACATTTATACGGTCGCGCGCTCTCGCGACGCAGACGTCATCGGGTTACGAAGGCTTCGTGACCTCAATCGCCACCTCAACCCGATGTGGAATCGACTTTCTCCAGGTTTGAATGATGGGGACGAGGACGCCGACGCCAGCCGTAACGTTGGCCGACTGCTTCTCACAGGGCTGTTCGCGATCTTTTTGGGCATATTCTTTTTTGGAGCCGACGTCGCGGCTCAATTCGCGCCGCGCTCGATGGCGGCGCCGTTCATCCTTGGTGGTTGGCTGCCGTTTCTCTCCTATCTATCTGGGCTCGGTCGGCAATGGCGCGCGCCGCTTATCCTGTTCTTGTTCGTAGCCATCTCTATCGTGGCGGTCGTGCTTGGCGATAACCATTCCGTGCGCGTGATCAACGCCAAGCAAACGGCCGGCGGCACGGTTGAAACGACGGCCATTCCGATACAGGAGGCCGTCTCGCTTTGGATGCGCGAGAACAAGTGCGACGCTGCCCCCGCAACCTGTCCACGGCCTATCGTGATCGCTGCAGCCGGCGGCGCAAGCCGCGCTGGGTTCTTTCTGGCGAGCATCGTTGGGTATTTTCTTCAAGATGCCCCGCAGCACAACCTGGACGCCAATCAGATACGTAACCGCTTGTTCGCCATTTCCGGCGTCTCAGGCGGCTCGATGGGAGCCGTCATGGTGGCTGCGGCGCTGCATGAAAAGTCCGACAGCACCGATCATCCCTGCGTAAATTCAAAGTTTGCGCTGTGGTGGGGTGACACAATTGGCAACTGGCGCGATTGCCTGGAAACGCTGACCAGCGGCGACTTTCTTAGCGCCGACTTCTTCGGCTTCGCCTTCAACGATATGCTTCCGTTCGGCTGGTGGCGCGATCGTGCAGCCATCCTCGAAGGCACCTGGAATGAGCGTTACCGCGCGGCGATCGTACCACCAAGCCCACCCGCCTTGTCGGCATGCGATGGCTTGGGCTGTCCCTTTCTTGGCTTGCGGCCTCGTGACGGACATTGGGTCCCCCTTCTGGTGCTCAACGGAACGTCGGAGGCGACCGGCAGCCGCATCGTCACGACCGCACTCGCCGGCACCTATAAGCCGCTCTCGACCTGCCCCACTTCGCAGAGTGCCGCCGATTGTCCGCTTTTCGTGGATGCCGACCGCTTCCACGATTTGCTTCACTACCGGGCAAAGCCGACGGGCTGGCTGGGTGCCGTCCAGCGCGCTTTGTTGGCTTGGGCCGAGATAGGCGTCACGCCTGACGATGTTCGGATCGATACCGCCGCACTCAACTCGGCACGCTTTCCTTTGATATCGCCGGCGGGTGAAATACGTAACAAAGACCAGGCCATCGTTGATCGCATTGTGGACGGTGGTTATTTTGAGAACTATGGCGCGCTGAGTGCGAAGGAAATTGCGCTTGCCATCCATGCAGTTCAACCGGCCCTGGCGCCCGTCGTCATCGCCTTGTCAAATGATCCCGATGATCTTCTGAACATTGATCAGGACGTTGCCGCACCTGAGGCGCAAATAAAAGCCGATTTGAAGAACACTCGTGAAAAGCAAGAGCAGAAAGTTCGAGCGGCCGTTGATGGCAACGAGCCGGTAACCGACGTCGTAGCGCCCTTGAAGACGGTTATAAATACCCGCACCGCGCACGGAATACTCGGTGTTGATCAGCTCCGCACAACGCTGCGCGATGCAATGGCAAATTGCCATACGGAAGCCTTTTTGATCCCTGTGCGGGTCTGGCCCCAACGTTTGGATACGGGGGAAGGATCACGCTCGGTCTCGATGAGCTGGTGGCTGTCCACTTTGGTCCAACGCCATCTGCATCAACAGACCGAGCTCGCGCGAAACGGACAGGGAAAGAATTCCAGCAAGAATGAGATTTGGTTGCGTGCCATTTGGGAGGCGATGAGAACCTCGCCGGAGTGCGCAACGCCGTGACGCTGCCGACCGCGGTATCTTGAACCAAAGCATCGGTGGCCCTGCTCAGAACAAATATTGTCCAAAGCTCGTCGCACCGTGACAGAGAGTCCTTTCGCATGTTTGAAGAGGCTGTCGTGGATGGCCCAGTTGTCGACCGATCCGCGGCTGCTTTTCCTCGGAGACACGCACGACTGTTTCGTGACGATCGGGGAACTTGTTGTAACTCGCGAGATGCTTGAGCGCCGGTCAACCCGGCCGGTGCGATCCGGCCGGGCTGTCGGGCGGGACCGCTAACCGCGCACGGCCTCTAACCTGTACGCTCGCTTGCGGCCAGGACGCGCACGCGCCGGGCGATCACCCTCCCCGTCGTGGGGTAGCGCGTGGGACGAAGTCGGAAAATTAAAACGTAGCTTTTTCAACGAGCCTCGGTTGACACCCCTTCCGCCAGTATGCACCGCCCCCGTTTAGCCTCATCATATTGAATAATCTAGAGAATTTTATAACTAGTTTGCCTCGCTCTGATGGCTTCCCTAGCGGCTACCCCTAGCTTGCCGGCTTGTGCCCCGAGTAGGCGACCTAGACTAGGGCGTTTCCAATAAATCGCCATGTGCTTCGCCCTCAACAGACGACATCGCGAGCGCGGCCCGACATGTCGGCTAAGTGCCGATTTTGTTCTCTAATTCCGGGTATGGGTGTCAAGCTCTCCAATGATCGTCCTTGCCGGGCCCACTGTTCTCCTTCTGCCCACGCGATCCGCGGCGCGGCGAACGCCGCAGCCGCCAATCCAGAAAGGTGTACGAATTCGCGACCGTCTTCGCCGAGGAGAACCGGTTGCGCGACGCGCAGGTGGTTCGACCGTAAACCTAAGTATCCTTGTCTCAAACGAGTGTAAGGCGCTGATAAACGTCTGTGCAATGGTCCGGTCCGTCTCTCTGTGATTGGTTCTGCTCCGACGGCGTTGTGCCGTTCGAACTGGGACGGTGGAGGCGAAAATGCTGAGCAAGGCATATTTGGACACGGCGCGGACCATCCTCCGGGAGGCCCAAATGATGACGGACCAACGCGTTGCGAATCAGCTTAAGGCGCTTGCTGAGGACTATGAGCGGCGAGCTGAGAAAGCTGCACACGCAGAAGCGGCTAAGGCATTGGCTCGGTCTCAGTCAGCTGCTTGGGAATATGAGGAAGCACTCTCATGAACGTCATCATCCAGAGGCTTAACGGCATGTGGCACCTCATCGTAGGGTCGTGTCAGATCCGGAGCCCATTCTCGGCGACACAGGACCGCCAGTTGGTCGTTGGGTACGCCCGCCGGGTCTACCCGGGCGCCAAGATCATCGCACGCGACTGACCGTTTAGAGGGGAAATCCGAAAGCACTCGCGCATTGCTGCGCTGGGAACCAACGAAGACCCGAGAGCGGGACCTACCTGAAATTCACTCAAGCCGGCGCCGAGATGTTTGCATGATGGCAAAGAAGGGCTGGAGCCGACCATTCGAAGAAATTGCGCTGGCCTATCCGTCCTAACTTTGCGCCAGCTCGGATGGGAACGACGGCGTGAGTTTCAAGTGCCAATGTGGAAAGCGGTGATAACCAAACTCGTGCTCAACTAACAACACATCTTTTGATTGTAGAAGCCGACGATATTGCTCCCCATTGCTCCCTGGGCATCTTGGTGGGGGGGGGCAACGCGTGTATTTCGCACGTTTATGGCTGCGTGTCTTTTGGTGACACAAGTTAGTTGCACTGCCGATATCCTGCCGTGGCCCGGCTTCGAAAGTAAGCCGGCAATTTTCAGCTATGCGGAACAGATTCCGGCGTCTGAAGTATCCGAACAAGTACGTTGTGCTTGGGATTAGGCGCGCTAGCTTCCCTTGTAACGCAGGCGAATAACACACCGTCACTTCAATTGAAGGCTCAAGGGAAGAGCACGCAAACATCTCAAGTCGATTTTGTCATTCCACGGACCCTCAATAACCTAGTCTATCAAAAGATCACGCCGACGATTGATAAAAAGACCGGCCAGATAGTCGATTATAAGCAGGTTACGCTTCCGCCAAGCCTTCAGTTGCCTAAACAAAGAGATTGTGCAGGCGGTCTCAGGTATTCGTGGTTTCGCGCGCTGACGCGACGGATCTGGGGTAGGATTAGCGACGGCTCTGCTCAACACACGTGACCAAGCAGAAGGTCACGGACGATGATGGGCTCTAGCTAGCGGCTTCCCTCGCCTTACTTTCGTGTTGTTTGACGGCAATCCGCATATGATCGGAAGCGGCACAGCTGCCTTATGGACACGATTGGAAATGATCATTACGGCGCGTTGCTGCACGATCCTATTGGCGTTGCTGCTTAGCGCATGCACAAACGTTAACACGGAGCCGGTCTACGTGCGACCGTCGCCCCCAACAGAAAAGGCGATCGGAGCTGCGGTTGCGGCAATCGCAAAAGACGCCAAGCTGGTCACTCCTCTGGAAATCTCTGCGCTTCGTCCGAACGACCATGGGCCTGGTGGCTTTTTCGTTTGCATCAGAGAAGTAAATCCGCCTCCGGATAAACCTCGGCGCTACTACTCAACTTTCCTCGACAACAACGACTACAAAGGTTCGCGACTAGCGGTCATCATGGATCAATGCGAGTTGCAGACGTACAGCCCTGCACCCATCGCTGCGCCTGCCCAGGCTCCTCCTTCACCAGATGCCACACCTACCAAGCACAAGCGCCACCAGAGTGTGACGCAATGACGATTGGTTTAGCCGAATTATTAGAACTTCCCAATGGGCACCGCATCCCTAGCGGCTTCCCTCCGCTCCCAATCGGCGAATGGTATTCAAATCAAAGAGGCCGCGCACTGAGGCGGCCTTCTTCGGCCGCATCGTCCCCTCCGATGCACTACAGAATCACGGTCCGAAGCCAAAGGGAATCTTGAGGGTTCTGTGAGGTCGTTGGCACACCGGCGCCGTGGACGTGATCGTGGGCACGACCTCATAGAAGCCGGATTGAACGAAGCCGCGGGTTGTTTTGGCGCTATGGGGAAAGT
>NZ_JBEKRB010000035.1:0-143338 GCF_049519115.1 Bradyrhizobium sp. | reverse complement strand
ATCGCGAAGCCAAAGTGGCCTGCTGACACATCGAGTTCAGGGGCAGGCATGCGCGGTAGCTCGCGGCGACATTGGAGCGCGCTGATATTCGCAGCGGTTCTCATTCTCTTTGTTCTCGCTGGACTTACCGACTATATCGAGAAATGGCTGTGGATGAGGCAGCTTGACTATAGCGGCATCTTCTGGACGCTCCTGTCGGTACGATGTGCGATGCTTTTTGCGGCCTTCGTATTTGCCTTCGTGTATTTGTGGATCAATCTGCGCCAGGCGACCAAAGAAAGTGGCCCGATCAGCGGCGGCTATCGACCGTGGAGCGTGGCCTCTTTATCCAAAATGAGCGCCGATACGCAGATCGGTGACGAACTGTCTCCAAGACTGATTAAAGCTGCCATTGTCGTCGTTAGCGGCGGCGTAGCTTTGTTTTTTGCGCTCGGCTTCTACAATGAATGGGATACATACCTCCGGTTTCGATACGGCGGTTCCTTTGGAGTACCCGATCCGCTTTTCGGGGTCGATGTCGGCTTTTACCTGTTTCATTTGCCCTTCTATGAGTTGCTGCAAAGCAGCCTGGCGATGCTGACCGTATTGACGCTAGCAATTGTTCTTCTGCTCTATGGACTGTTCGGAACTTGGCGGATACGCGGCAGCCGAGGGATACTAGCTAGCGGCAGCTCCGTCGCGCATGTGTCTATTATTCTTTTTATTTTGGTTGCGACTCTCGGCTGGGGTTTTTATCTGGACCACTACGAACTCGTCTATTCAACCCTGGGCGTCGTCTATGGCGCTGGCTATGCGGCGGATCATGTAACTCGGGTTGCCCTCTGGAGTATGGTCGGCATCTCTGCCGTTGCCTGTGCGCTACTCGCGCTAAACATTTTTCGTCCGCGGTTCATGACACTGGCTGCGGGAGCCGGCGTGTACGTGGTCCTCTGGATATTCGGGGTGTCATTGGCCCCATACTTCTTCCAGAATCTGGATGGGATCAAGGAAACTTCCTATCCGTCTTTGGCGGATCTAACACCGGCCGTGATCGCAAGAAACCAGGATACGATCCAGAACATTCGTCTGTGGGATTCGAGGCCGCTGCTACAGACCTATCAACAGACACAGGCAATACGGCTCTACTATCAATTCTATAACGTCGATACCGACCGTTATCATCTGGCGGATGGCTATCATCAAGTCATGCTTTCAGCCCGCGAGCTCTCACCTGAGCTCCCTGAGAAGGCACAAACCTGGGTCAACCAGTATCTGCAGTTCACGCACGGTTATGGCGTGGTCATGAACTTCGTCTCGAAAAAAGTCGGTGGGGGATTTCCACAGTACACTCTTGAGAACGTGCCGGCCAAATCCGACTTCGGCTTGACCATAAACCAGCCGGCTATCTATTTCGGGCAATCGATGTTGGGCTACAGGATCGTCACAACTGATATCAAGGAGTTCGATTACCCCAAGGGTAACGATAATGTCTACACAAGCTACGCTGGAAAAGGAGGAATCCTTTTAGACAGCTTCTGGAAGAAGCTCTTGTTCGCCTGGAATAAGTCTGACGTCAACATTCTGTTGACATCCTATCTCAAGCCCGAAAGTCGCATTCAAATTCATCGAGACGTTCGCGAGCGCGTAGCCGAAATTGCTCCCTTCCTGCATTTGGACAATGACCCCTACGCTGTATTG
Organism: Bradyrhizobium sp.; assembly: GCF_049519115.1. Lineage (GTDB taxonomy): Bacteria > Pseudomonadota > Alphaproteobacteria > Rhizobiales > Xanthobacteraceae > Bradyrhizobium. The sequence goes on along the minus strand of NZ_JBEKRB010000035.1, from coordinate 141,661 downwards.
AGTGAGGGAAAGCTATATTGGATCCAGGATGCCTATACTGTTTCGAATTACTTTCCCTATGCAAATCCACAGCGGACTACGCAATATCAAACCGCGTTGGAGCCACGACGTGGTGTCGAACCAAGCGGCGACGCCCAAGACCCCGACGCAGGCGGGAGCGAGACGCGCTCCAAGACTGGCTTCGAGGGGCTAAACTACATCCGAAACTCCGTGAAGGCTGTTGTGGATATGTACGACGGAAGTGTCCGCTTCTACGTCATGGATCCAAAAGATCCCGTCCTCGCCGCCTATCGGTTGGCGTTTCCCGGCGTCTTCAATGACCTGAGCGCGATATCCCCGGATCTCAAGAAGCACCTGCGCTATCCTGAAGATCTCTTCCGCGTCCAAGCCAATCAATACAGAACCTTCCACATGACGGATCCCCAGGTTTTCTACAACCGTGAGGACCTATGGACGGCGCCAATGGAAAAGTACGCAGGCCAGGCGCAGCTTATGGAGCCCTATTATATCCTGGCGAAACTTCCCGGAAGCGAACAGCTCGAATACCTCCTGATGACACCGTTTACCCCGCAGAGTCGGGACAACATGATCTCCTGGATGGCTGCAAGGTCCGATTTTCCTGGATACGGAGAAATGCTCTTTTACGAGCTTCCGAAGGAAAAACTCACCTACGGACCAAACCAGATCGAGGCGATGATCGATCAAAATACCACGATCTCCCAGCAGCTCACGCTCTGGAACCAACAGGGATCGCGAGTCATTCGCGGTAAACAAATCGTCACACCGATTGAGAACTCGTTCCTATACGTGGTGCCCTTGTACTTGAGAGCTGAAGGCACGAATTTTCCGCAGCTGAAGCGGGTGATCGCGGTCGCCGGCGATAAGGTCGTCATGGAGCCTACGCTCGATGAGGCGCTGAGCGCTCTTTTTGGTACTCAGCCAGCCGCCGCGCAAGCACGCTCGGCAGAAACAACGGGATCGGCGAACGGTGCAACTCCTCGTCAGACCGATACCGGCCCGGCAAAAACGCAATTTGAGGAAGCTCAAAAGGCGATGCAGCAGGGAGATTGGGATAAATTTGGCAAAGCCATGGAAGCCCTAAAGCACCTCTTAGCGAGCCCGCCAACATAGGATATTTCGCTGACCCGCTGATTACCGGCACTTTAGATCGACAAGAACTTCGCGCACGCGCTGCCCGGAGAAATATCCGAACTCGAAGGAACGTGAGCCGTGCCCCCGCTGCAAGCATTTTCGAAACCCAACATGTCAGCCGATGTGACCAAATCAATGCACGAGTATTGGGGCCTGTTTCTGGCAGAGGGAATAGTGGTCAGCATCCTTGGACTCGCCGCCATTATCGTTCCACCCATTGCTGGTCTGTTCGCTACGGTCGTCTTTGGGTGGCTGTTTCTGATCTCAGGAATCGTAGGCCTTGTCGCCACATTAGGAGCAAGCAAGGCCCCCGGCTTCGAATGGTCGCTGCTCTCGGCATCCGTGGCGATAATTGCTGGCGCCCTATTGTTGTGGAACCCGCTTCAAGGACTAGTCACCCTAACCTATGTTTTGACCGCCTTTTTTATTGTCGACGGCATTTTTGTCATCGTCCTTGCCATCGCCCATCGCCGTGAGCTAACCGGCAAATGGGAATGGATGATGGTAAACGGCGTCATCGATCTGATGCTTGCAGGCATAATCATCTTCGGCTTTCCTGGCACGCTCGTATGGGCGTTCGGACTTCTCGTGGGCATCGACATGCTCTTCGGCGGCGCGTCGCTCATTGCGATGGCGCTGGAAGCGCGCAAGGCGGGCCCGCATGATGGTCTGTCTTAACCCGGTTAGGCCCACATGCTTGCATTTGATGGGTCTGCTGTTCGCGTGCGGTTTAGCGGCTTGTTCGCCCAACGCCGCGGCTGTCGTAGAGGCAGAATATCCGAAAGCAATAGTGGGGAGTTGGCAGGGCCAAGTGGACGGAGAAAATGAGACCATCTCGTTTGGTGCCGACGGCGAATTTCAATCTCTGGTTCGATCTGGCGGTTTCATCAGCATGACCCTTGGCCAGGGCGCCACGGGAACGATTCGCGGAACGTGGGCGATCAAAGGAAAGTCGATAACGTTGAAAATTAGTAGCACTGAGGATGAACGTGTCTCAAATAGCGTTGCCTCGGCTACGATCGAGACGCTTAACCCGAACGAGCTGTTTGTTAAAAGCGACACCGGAGTCACGTCAACGTTTGTGCGGCTAATACAAACAAGATAGAAAGCATCCGGCGACTGCCTCGGCGCTAACGTACCGCAGGTCCGGCAGGCACTCCATTCATGCTGTTGCAGGCGATGTTGGGACTCGACCAAGATGCGCCACGCGGGAACGCTATATGTCGATCCCGCGCTGCCCGACTGGCTGCCGGATGTAACGCTGACTAACTTGAGACTCGGAAAGCGACGTTTTGATATCCGCTTCGAGCGGGACGGCACGAGACTATATTCAATGTGCTAGAGGGAAAGCGTACGCGGTGGACGGCGAGCGGCTTCTGTAACCCGACCGTCAGAACACGCACTCAGTCGAACGTTAGAACGCCAAATGCCGCGAATACGAAATCAAATCCGCCCTAGCAAATGCAAAGGTTCTTAGCCAATCATTCGATAGCTACTTTGCGCGATTTTTGTGATCGTTATCTACGGGACCGAGTGCGCGATGAATTGCCCGGACAAGTTCTGGTTCGTGAAAGGGCTTCTCTATGGCTACTGCGCCGGGCTTCAGCTCCATAATTTTTTTGATATCGCCACTGATAAACAGGTGCGGAACAAATCCGTTACGAATTATTTCGTCGATGGCCGAAACGCCAGAGCCGCCGATCAATTGTGCATCGACGATGATGAGGTCAGGTCTACATCGAAGGGCGGCCGTCACCGCACCGGCCTCGGTAGCCTCCACCGCGCACACGCAATGGCCTAACTCCGCAAGCGTTTCAACGAGAAGCATGGCTATCAGCGAATCGTCTTCCACTACGAGTATCTGGAGCTCTTTCATGGTTCGCTGCTCCCCGCCCCTGCTGCCTTTCTTCACCCGGACCTCCATTTGATCGCTCCGATCGACCAAAAGGTTCGTAAAAGCAACCATAGCTGAGGAGGGACTGCCGGGAGCAGGCTCGGAAATTACTCAGAACCGAGTCGTTGTCCGATATGGCGGTTCCGCGACGCCGAGATGGATGTCGCGCGTCGCCTGGTTCATTTCAGGGGGCGGGCGTACCCCGGGGCAACCACGCTGCCAATCGCCCCGTCACCGCTGACGCGATGTCGGTGATGATCCTGAGTAGTTTCCGAGTCTACCCCTGCAAGTCCGCTTCTGCCTAACGTCCCGCTGCGGGTCGGCGCGCTGATACGACCCTGAATCTGTGCCCGGCTCAGCTGACCATCGCAGTAACCATATGCGCCTGCCGGATACCGATTTTTCCTGAAGGGGCATCAAGAAGGAGCATCAAATGGAAAATACGGACACCGTCGTCGCCGTCTTGGCCGACCATCCCGCTGCCGAAACAGCGGTCAAAAAGCTAACTGCCGCCGGCTTCGAGATGAAGAATCTCAGCATTGTCGGCAAAGGATATCACACGGACGAGAAAGTCATCGGATTCTACAACGCCGGCGATCGGATCAAGTTCTGGGGCACTCGCGGTGCATTCTGGGGCGGCTTCTGGGGTCTGTTCCTCGGTGGGCTGTTCATGGCCATTCCTGTCGTGGGACATGTGGTGGTGCTCGGTTATCTCGCCGCAATCGTGGTGGGTGGGATCGAGAATGCCGTGTTGGTTGGCGGCTTGAGCGCGCTCGGCGCGGCGCTCTACAGTATCGGCATCCCAAAGGACAGCGTGCTGCAATACGAGACCGCACTGAAGACCGATCGCTTTCTCGTAATGGCACACGGTCCTGCCGCGGAAGTCGCGCGCGCCAAGACGATTCTCGGCACCGTCAACCCCTCGAGCCTCGACGTGCACAAAGGTGTCAAGACGGCGCCGCCTGCTGTCGCCGCCGCCGGATGATTCGCAAAGCGCGACCGAGAACGAAGGAAATAGTCCGAGATTTTCTGTCGGCCAATCTTCGCCGCCATCGCGAGCGCGGTCCGGCACGGCGGAGCCCCGGGCCGAGCCCACATGCCTTAGGTCGCAAGCTCGGGCGATCAAGCAACTACAGAAGCCTCGTTCAAAAGAGCATCCCGCAGGCATTGTGTCGCTTGGCGCAAAGTTGACCCGGAGACAGCAAAGCTATTAGCTTCAGCTGGACTTTTGAAAGCGACAACCGGCAGTAGTTGCCGTATTCGGATTTGTCCATGTCCGCGACCACGAGCTTGTCTGCTGAAAGCGTTGCACCTTCGAAATCTGCTGGCGCCGTCGATGTTGGTTCACAGAATGGCCTAACGACCAGCGAGGCGAGCCGGCGGCTAGAAAAATTCGGCGCAAACGCGATGCCGGATACCAGCGTTCATCCGTTTCGGATGGCGCTCGAAAAGTTCTGGGCGCCCGTTCCGTGGATGTTGGAGGCCGCAGTCATCCTCGAACTGTTGCTCGGAAAATACGTCGAAGCCGCAATCATCGTCGCTCTTTTAGTCTTCAATGCCGCACTCGGGCTGTTCCAGGAGAGCCGCGCGCAGGCAACGCTTGCTGCACTGAAGTCCCGGCTCGCACTGAACGCATCTGTCCGTCGCGATGGCGTTTGGAAAACCATACCCGCTGTCGAACTGGTACCGGGCGACGTGGTGAAGCTTTCACTGGGTGCAGTGGTTGCTGCGGATGTGCGCCTCACCGGGGGCGAAGTCCTGCTTGATCAATCCATGCTCACCGGAGAATCCGTGCCCATCGAAGCCGCCGCGGGTGTTCAAACCTATGCAGGGGCGTTGGTGCGGCGCGGCGAGGCCGTGGCTGAGGTCATGGCGACCGGGGTGCGCACCAAGTTCGGCCGCACCGCGGAACTCGTCCGCACCGCCCATGTCGTAAGTTCTCAGCAGAAAGCGGTGTTGCGCGTTGTACGTAATCTCGCCGCGTTCAACGGCGTCGTCATCGCGCTGCTCGTGACGTATGCCTGGTTTCTCAAGATGCCGCTCGATGAGATCATTCCGCTCATTCTAACGGCAGTCCTCGCATCGATCCCGGTGGCGCTACCCGCGACCTTCACTCTTGCATCGGCGCTCGGGGCACGGGCTCTGGCAAAGCTCGGTGTCCTACCGACACGTCTCTCCGCGGTTGACGAAGCGGCGACGATGAGTGTTCTGTGCTCCGACAAGACAGGCACGTTGACCCAGAACGCGCTGACGGTGACGACGGTTCGCCCGATGCCCGGCTTCGACGAGCCCCACGTTCTGGTACTGGCAGCACTGGCCAGTTCCGACGGCGGACAGGATCCCGTAGATGGCGCCATTCGGTCTGCTTCCTCCGGAAAGGCAGCCTCCGACGCGCTTAAGATCATCAAATTTGTGCCGTTCGATCCGGGGACGAAGATGTCCGAAGCGACGCTACAGGACCCGGGAGGCGGAACGCAACGTGTTGTGAAAGGCGCCTTCGCCGCAGTCATCCGGCTCACCCAACCGTCGCCGACTGCGACAACCGTCTCAGAGGAGCTCGAAGGGAAAGGCTTCAGGGTGCTCGCGGTCGCGGCCGGACCGTCGAATGCGATGAAGCTGGCCGGGCTGATTGCGCTGAGCGATCCACCGCGAGAGGACTCGGCGACACTTATTACCGAACTACACCAACTCGGCGTTCGCACCGTCATGGTCACGGGCGACGCGCCAGCAACGGCAGCCATAGTCGCTCATGCCGTGGGGCTCGATGGAGCCGTTTGCCCGCCAGGGGCGATCCCAGATAGCGTCCGCCCCGAGCAGTTCGCAGTCTTCGCCGGCGTCCTGCCGGAGGACAAGTACAAGCTCGTCAAGGCATTTCAGAAGGGCGGTCATACCATCGGTATGTGCGGCGACGGAGCCAACGACGCGCCAGCGCTGCGCCAGGCGCAGATCGGGATCGCGGTCTCGACGGCAACAGACGTCGCGAAATCAGCCGCCGGCATGGTGCTGACCGAGCCCGGGCTCGCCGGGATCGTTGCCGCAGTTAAGGAAGGGCGAATAACATTCCAGCGGATCCTGACATACACGCTGAATTCCATCATCAAGAAGATCGTGACGGTTCTCTTCCTGATCGTCGGCCTGATTATGACCGGGCACGCAATTTTGACTCCCCTGCTGATGGTGATTGTGATGATTGCCGGCGATTTTCTGGCGATGTCATTGACGACGGATAACGTGCGACCCTCGCCGATGCCGAACTCCTGGCGGATCGGCGGCTTGACGATGGCGGGCGTCGTCATGGGTATCTGTCTGCTGGCCTTCTGCAGCGCGGTCCTGGCCGTTGGCAAATTCGAGATGGGGCTCGGAATCGACGAACTGAGAACCGTTGCCTTCATAGCCTTGGTGTTCGGGAGTCAGGCAACCATCTATGCCATCCGTCAGCGCCGGCACCTGTGGGGCTCTCGCCCAAGCCTGTGGCTTGCCGTGTCGTCCGTGGCCGATATTCTGATCGCCGCGACATTGGCTATCAGCGGAATCGCAATGACACCTCTGCCGGCCTCGATGGTCGCCAGCACGTTCGCTGCGGCCGTGGCTTTGACATTCGTTTTGGACCTGCTGAAGGTTCCAGTATTCGCCCGTCTCGGGATTGCTTGAAGCAAATAGCTCATCGCCTCCGGTCGATGAACGAGCAGCCACTATTGCCAGTGTCGCCTCGATCAGCTCCAGGACGACCCCGCCAATAGCAACGCACCTCTAACCATCCCCAGCGGAGAACAGAACTAAGATGAAGATAAATTCAAAGGATTTCCGGGTGCGGGAAGGAGATGAGGTCAATCTCAAGAAGTGGCCAACCCTAGTCGATCCCGTTTACAAATCGAAAGACCAATATCAAAAACTGCTCGGCGATCACGTCGCAGAATTGAGCTCGCAACAGCAGTTGCTATACGCGTCCAATCGCCATGCCGTGTTGTTGATTTTCCAGGCCATGGACGCGGCAGGAAAAGACGGCGCGATCAGGCACGTGATGTCCGGGGTCAATCCGCAAGGCTGCCAGGTCTTCAGTTTCAAGCATCCCAGCGCCGGTGAACTGCAGCACGATTTTCTCTGGCGCACTACCCGGGACCTGCCGGAACGCGGGCGGATTGGCATCTTCAACCGATCCTATTACGAGGAAGTTCTGATTGCGCGGGTGCATCCCGAAATTCTGGTCGGCGAGGGGATCCCAGACGCTCCGCACGATGACAAGACGGTCTGGCACGATCGGTATCGTTCGATTGTGAATCTTGAAAAACACCTTCACATCAACGGCACTCGCATCATCAAGTTCTTCCTCCACCTCTCGCAAGAAGAACAGCGGAAGCGCTTTCTGGCGCGCATCGACGAGCCGGAGAAGAACTGGAAGTTCAGCAATGCGGATATCGAGGAACGGAAATTCTGGAAGCGTTATATGCATGCATATGAGCAGTGCCTCGGTGCTACAACCACACGCGATACGCCCTGGTATGTCGTTCCGGCCGATGACAAAGAGAACGCCCGGCTGATCGTCTCCCAGATCGTCCTCGATACGTTCGAGGAACTCAAAATGAGCTACCCCAGGACGAGCGCAAAGCGACGCCGCGAATTATTGTCGATCCGCAAGCGGCTTGCGAATTGAAGGATTAATTGTGCTGGCTGCTGCCCGACCCGACAGTAAGTTAAGAGAAACTTTGGTAAAAGGTCCTTTCCGTCGACTCGGCAGCAACAATGCGCGGAAGCGCGTTAGGAAAGGAGCTTCATGGAGCGTCCCGATAAGGAGATGTCGAACTTGTCATCAGAAATCTGAGCAATATTGATCATCTGCGTCACCTGCAGGCATGGAATCTCTATTCGATGTTCCGGAAGCAGGCCGTCACCCGACCTCAATCGTGTCCGATCGCAATCTGTGAAACGGCAGACTCGCTTTAGCCCGTAATTAGAGGAGTTCGATATGTCTCTCACTGTCGCTCATATCACGCCGCTCATCTCACTGTTGGCGGGCATCTTGATCCTCATCGCCCCAGCTCTATTGAACTATATCGTCGCAATTTACCTGATTGTCGCTGGCGCGGTTGGCCTCAACGAAATCTACCATTTTGTGAGCTGAATTATACAAAGCTGGTCAACGCGATCGAGGCCCCGGACCGCCGAGCGACATAGCAGATGCATTGCGTCTGCTGCGGTGGGTTCGCCACAAGCTAACGTGACGCAGCCTTCGGAACGAAGAGGGCCCGGCTGTTGTTGCTCCTTCTCTAGGAGAAGGAGAGAATTTGGTCTCTCCAGGAAAAGGAGAACCCTATGAGAAATTTCAAATTGATTGGAGCGACGGCACTCGCGCTCACGCTCGCCCTTGCTCCACCAGCAATGGCTCGCGGTGGCGGGGGCGGCGGTCACGGTGGCGGTGGCGGTCACGGTGGTGGCGGTGGTGGGATGCGCGGCGGCAGCATGGGCGGTGGCATGAACGCTGGCGGGTTTCGCGGTGCGCAGGCTAGCGTCGGCGGATTTCGCGGCGCGCAGGCTAACGTCGGCGGATTTCGCGGCGGCAACAACTTTGCCGGCCGTGGCGGTGGACGATATGCCGGTGGCGGTTATCGCCACGGGTACGGTCAAGGGTTAGGGTTTGTCGGAGGATTGGCAGTCGGTAGTGCCCTCGGATATGGTTACGGCGGATACGGAGACGATTCCTACGCCGACAGTGGTTACTACGATGGCGGCTATGACAGCGGCCCATCCTATGTTGTCTCAAGTGACCAGAGCGACGATTCCGGCTACTGTGCCCAGCGTTACAAGTCTTATGATCCGGCTTCCGGGACCTATCTCGGGTACGACGGTTTGAGACATCCCTGCCAGTAGCGATTGAGAAAAGCGGCGGCTCAAATGGGGCCGCTGCTTTTATGCTCGGGTTCCGGTTACCGTTTGATCCCATAGTGACGGAACGCTTCAAAGCAGGTCCCCACTGAGACTTGGCTTCGTTTTGTGATTAGTGCCTTGCCACCATTTGAGAGACGACGTTCGCTTTTGCGAAGCGGCGCCAAACGAAAAGCTTAGGTCCGCCATTCTGATTCAATTATGGCCGACAAATCGTCAGCATTTCGTTGCCGCGGCGGGCCTCCCTCTGGCGGATTCCTGCGCCTCGTCGCGTTGATAGTCTGACCTTCTCGCCGAGGCGGGCGGCAACGAGATCGGCTTCCACTCCTTCCCGCAACAGCTCCAATGAGCGTAGGATGCAGCTCGACGTTGGCGGGGTTGAAGCTCTGATAGGCCATGATCTGCTTCTTTTTCGATGCTATCGTTTGGAGGAGCAGGTTTGATGTTCGCTACGCCTCGATGATCACCTTCAGCGCCTTGGTATTGGCGGCGCTTCCGAACGTCTCGTAGGCATCGAGGATGTTTTCCAGCCTGAAGCGGTGCGTAATTAGCAGCTTGGGGTCGATTTTTTTCGACTGAAGAATATTCAGCAATACCGGCGTGCTGGCCGTGTCGACCAATCGCGTCGTTATGGTAATGTTGCGGTCCCAAAGGCGCTCCAGGTGAAGGTCGACTTTCTGTCCATGCACGCCGATATTGGCGATAGTACCTCCCGCCGCAACCAGTTTTTCGCACAGCTCAAAGGTAGCTGGAATGCCCACGGCCTCAATCGCGGTATCGACACCGCGTTTACCGGTCATCTTCATGACTGCTTCCACAGCTTTGCCGTCGGAGCTGTTGATGATTGTCGTGGCACCGAACCGCTTGGCCATTTCTAGGCGATTATTGTCGAGATCGATCGCAATGATCTCGGCAGGAGAATAAAACTGGGCGGTGAGCAATGCGGCGAGCCCAATTGGCCCGACACCGACGATCGCGACCGTGCTTCCCGGCTCGACCTTGCCGTTGAGAACGCCACATTCGAAACCGGTCGGCAGGATGTCGCTGAGCATCACCAGCGCTTCTTCGTCCGCACCTTCAGGAATGGGATAGAGGCTTGTCTCCGCATAGGGGGATACGGACAAACTCAGCCTGAGTGCCATCGATCTTGTTGCCAAGGATCCAGCCGCCGGTCGTGCAATGGGAGAACATTTGCTTTCGGCAATATTCACATTTACCGCAGGCGCTGATGCAGGAGATCAGGACCCGGTCGCCCGGTTTGAAGGTCGCGACGGCCGGGCCGATTTTGTCGATGACGCCGACGCCTTCATGACCGAGAACGCGCCCCGGCTCGCAGGTCGGCACGTCACCCTTGAGGATGTGCAAGTCGGTCCCGCAGATCGTGGTCTTCACGATTTTGACGATCGCATCCGAAGGAGCTGCAATTTGCGGCTTTGCGTGATCTTCCAGAGCCTTTTTGCCAGGCCCTCGATAAACGAAGGCCTTCATCGTTCCGGCCGCATCGGCTTTTGAGCGGGTTTTTTGTTTTGGCATCGTCGCGAGAGTCATCATCAATCACCAATCATGTCCGCAGTCTGATAGTTCGGACTCTAGCCGTTGGTGAAGCCAGCGCGGTAGGGTCGGAAAACTACTCAGATCTCGTGGATTCGCCGACGAGCAAACCTTACCAGAAAATGCCCTCCTCGAATCGAGAGGGAGTGAATCCGTGCTTCCCCAATTCAAGTATCTTGGCGGGCGCGATCCGCGCAGCTGCGCTCCGCTAACGTTCCGGACCGAGTGGCTGTAGGGAGCCTTTACCTACGGCAGAACACCCGATCGAAGTCCATCATAGTAACTATGGAAGTGTTTCTCGTAGTCCCGATCGACGGTTGCTGACACATCGTAGGCCGGGCTGTCTTTCACCTTCTGCCGATCGACGTTGATGTTCACGAGGTTATCCGTCCAATCGATTTCTTGAATTGATCGTGGCGAAACGAGGACCTTCTTCCCTGGCCACCAGTTCTTCGTATCGACGATCAGGTAATGAATGCTCCAGTCGGCATCCTCAATGAGGAAGTCATTGAGGTGGCCAATCTCGCCGTCGCTCGCGTGAATATGGTACCCGATAATCGCCTCGATGCTGCGTAGGTGAGGATCGTCGTCACTTCGCCGGGCAGCGGCAATGTCTTCCTCGCGACGACTGGACCCTTGCAACGGCAATGGCGCCATGGCGCCTCCCCCATAGCCAAAACCGTAGCCGCCCATGTAGAGGCCGGTGTTCCAATAAGGACTCCAGCCATAGTAATCATAGATGTTTGCCTCAGTCTGCCGCGACACGGGTCGCCTGGTATCGATATCCGGACTGTCCTTGACTTGCTGCATGGTCAATCGAACGGCAAATTCGCGGCGCTCGGCATCGAGGTGCCCCAGCGCGAAGGCAGGGAGGAGAACCTTGCGGCCGGAGAGCCAACTGCCGGTATCGACGACCAGCCACCGAACCAGCCAGCTCACATCGTCAAACAGGAAGTCGCTCACAGTGCCGAGGTGACCGTCACTTGCAGCAATAAAGTAGCCGTCGATCGCCGATGTATTACGCAGCATTGCTGCTCTCCTTCTGGATTTAAAGCTCCGCGTACGGCGGCCTTTGAAGCGGTATCGATTTCACCCGATGAACAGCCGGAAATAGCCGAATGGTCGATGAGGCGATATTAGTGACCGCTCGATCGCATCGTCAGAATCGGAATCTACTCAGCAGCCTGCTGCATGCGACTGAGTGGTCGGCCATTTAGCCGTTACTGACCGGAATTCACCGGTGGCGCCGGTGGAAAAGCGGAGCCGGCCGCTTTCACTTCGACGTTGTCTGACTTGGCCGGCAGTTGATGGTTCGCTATCAGAAATTGCGAGCCCAGCACGAAGAACATGAAGGCGACATATATCCACCATGGAGCGGACTTTAATACCGCCCGGGCGTCATTTGTCAGTTGCTGCCCGTCGTTGAACCCAGGCGAGCGCGGCAGCAGCGCAATTAGACGAGCGGCAATCGTGCGGGGATCTGGATACGACGCAGCTCTATCGGCCAAAGCGCCAATCAGCGCGGCCAATTCCTTGGTCGCAGCCTCCCCAGGCAATTGAGCCAGTTTGGCAGCCTCCTGCCAGGGATCTACGTCAGATCGCGCCAATCCGGAAAGCACGCTCACTAGCATGCCGTTCTTGTCCTCGCCGATCGGCGCGAACAGGAAGTCATTGAATTCAGACCTCAGGACGGACATTGGCGCGGCTGTCATTTGATCATCGATTGGGGTCGCCAGATCTCGAGCAAAACAGAGGAACTGAATCATATCGGATGGCGAACTGCCGCGTCAGGCTCGGAAAGTACCTAACTCGCGACACCGCGCCGTCCGCCTCGCCGAAGCCGTTTCCTTTGCCTGAAGTTCCTTTGTCTAAAGTTTTGATTAGACAAAAGTGAGCAATTTTGACCATGGCCCACGCAACCCAAAAGCTCATGTTCGATTTTATAAATTCCTTGAGCGTTTACCGGTGATGGAGACTTTTGTGCTGCCGCCGGTTTTGAGGGAAGCGTCATGTCAGAATCCAAATCGCAGCATTCCGGCCTCCCGGAAGTCGCCATTGAAAGTCAGGAATGTCCGAAGTGCCAAGGCCCGATGATGCTTTCGCGCATCATGCCAGGACGCCTAAAGTTCGACCTACGCACGTTCGAGTGCGTCAAGTGCGATCATGTTAAAAAGATCCTCGTGGCGATCGATCCCATTCAGTCCGATGTAGTCGGATGGTTTCTGGGTGAACTGAGGGCGCCAACGTGACGCCGCGCTTTAGTTGGCGGCGATAGGCTTCGCACCGCGCTGGTCCGACAGCGAGACGCCATCGTCAAGCCTGGCAGTCGTCGCTGCGCCTAAGCTGACCGTTCCGAACATCTTCGTGCGACGAGACGGGTCGCACCGCTCTTCGTGAACGGAAGCTGCCGAAAAATCATACGACACACGTTTTATTGATGAAAAGGCCTACGTCCAGACCTTGCGATATCTCATCATGAAGGCGTGGTAGCGTGACACGATCAGGTCCGTCGGAAATGCAGTTTGAGAGTGCGCACAATGCCGAAGAGCCCTGCTCGGAAGGCCAAGACAGCCCGACCGTCGTCGAGCCGGCGGGTTGCGCCCGCTCAACTTCCGATCGTGGGAATTGGCGCTTCGGCGGGCGGCCTTGACGCCTGCAGGAGCTTTTTGGACGCGCTACCCGCCGACTGCGGCATGGCCTTTATTCTCGTCCAGCATCTCGATCCCACCCACGAAAGCATGATGGTGGACCTCCTCACGGGTCACACGTTGATGACAGTGCTCCAGGCGACGGACGGAATGCCAATCAAGCGAGACCACCTCTATATCATCCCGCCCGGAACGTATCTCTCCGTCGAACACAGTGCTCTACACCTGTCAGAGCCCCATGCGCGCCATGGTGCGCGTTTGCCGTTTGATTTCTTGCTGAACTCTCTGGCGGCCGACTGCGGATCGCGCGCCATCTGCATCATTCTTTCTGGCACCGGCGCGGACGGTAGCGTTGGCTTGAAAGCCATCAGGGAAAACGGCGGGCTGGTCATCGCGCAGGATCCCGACGAGGCGAGCTATGACGGTATGCCGCGGAACGCGATACTGACCGGTTCGGTGAACCAGGTGCTTCCGGTAGGAAAGATGCCCAATGCACTTGGGAAATATCGCCCTCGGTTGACCGAGAAAACCCCGCTGCGCGGTTTGGTTTCTCAAGATAACGCTCGAGATCGATTGCCTGAGATTATCAATCTTCTGCTCACGAAGACCGCCCACAATTTCACGCTTTACAAACAAGGCACGCTGAGGCGCAGGATCGAACGGCGCATGGGGCTCGCCGCAATCGGACTCCGCGACATGAACCGGTATCTCAAATTGCTGCACAGCGATTCCCGAGAACTCGACCTGCTCGCCAAGGATCTGCTCATCAACGTCACCAGTTTTTTCCGCGACCCTAAGGTGTTCGATTTTCTGGCGGAACAGATTATCCCGGACCTGATCCGCAGCCGGCCCCCTGATCAATTTCTTCGGATCTGGGTCGCCGGATGCAGTACGGGCGAAGAAACCTATTCACTCGTCATGCTCTTTCGCGAGGCGATCACGTCGGCTAAACGCCATGTTAAGCTTCAGGTCTTCGCTTCCGATGTCGATCCGGATGCCGTCGCGGTTGCCCGTGAAGGCCTGTATCCGAAAGCGATCGAGGCCGACGTTTCGGCGGCACGTCTGGCTCGCTTTTTCACCAAGGAAGATCAGGGCTACAGGATATTGCCCGAGCTGCGTGCAGCCGTCGTCTTCACGGTACAGGACGTGCTTGCCGATCCGCCGTTCTCGCGTTTGGACTTCGTTTCGTGTCGGAATCTCCTGATCTATCTGGGCCCGGAGGCCCAGGCGAAAACAATTTCGGCTTTCCATTTTGCGCTGAACGACGGCGGCGTTCTTCTTCTCGGAAACTCGGAAACAGTCGGCAATTTCGACAGTCAATTCGAGGTCATTTCCAAGCCCGAGCGCCTCTTTCGCCACGTCGGCCGTGCCCGTCCAGGTGACTTCAGCTTTTCGATCGGCGGAGGCGTGCGCTCGCCTTCAATGGCGGGCCAAGGACAACGACCTTCGCGCCAAGTCGCTCTCGCTGACCTCTGCAGACGGCTGGTGATCGAAAACTACGCGCCTGCCGCAGTCCTTATCGACCGTAAGTTCGAATGCCTGTATTCCCTTGGGCCGACAGATCGCTATTTGCGGGTTGCGCCAGGGCATCCTACGCAGGATCTGCTTGCGATGGCGCGACCGAATATTCGCACCAAGCTCAGATCGGCGATCCAGCAGGCAGGCCAGGACAGAACCCACGTTGTCGTCGCTGGCGGTGCGATTCTCCGCGACGGCGACGCGCAGCCGTTCAATATTATTGTGCAACCTGTTTTATTCGACGGCAACGATCTGTTCCTGATTTGCTTCATTGACGCTGCGAGGCACCAGAAAAAGAGCAAAAGCCCGACTGCATCGGAAGACGTCTCTCGGGTCGGAGAGCTTCAACAGGAGCTGGACGCTACCCGATCCGAACTTCAGGCGGCGATCCGGCACCTCGAGACATCGAGCGAAGAACAGAAGGCTATCAACGAGGACGCGTTGTCGGACAACGAGGAGTTCCAGTCGACCAACGAGGAGCTTCGAACCTCAAAGGAAGAATTGCAATCGTTGAACGAAGAACTGACCGCTCTGAATAGCCAGCTTCAGGAAACCCTGGAACGACAGCGCACAACATCGAATGATCTTCAGAACGTCCTCTACAGCACTGACGTTGCGACGCTCTTTCTCGACACCCAACTCAAGATCAGGTTCTTTACGCCGGCCACCAAATCCCTGTTTAACGTCATCCCGAGTGACGTCGGCCGATCTATACTCGACCTTCATTCGCTGGTCTCGGACGATGCCCTTGCGGACGACGCCAGAACCGTGCTGAGCAGCCTCACGCCGGTCGAGCAAGAGATCGAAACCCAGGCGGGCGCCTGGTATCTTCGCCGCATCCTTCCCTACCGGACCCAGGACAACGGGGTCGAGGGCGTGGTCATTACCTTTGCGGACATCACCGAGCGCAAGCATATCTCGGATGCGCTTGCGGCGGCCAAACGGCAAGCCGACCTGGCAAATATCGCCAAATCACGCTTTCTCGCCGCGGCCAGTCATGACCTTCGGCAACCGCTTCAAACCCTGAGTTTGATTCGAGGCCTGCTACAAAGGAGGGTCCGGGAAACCAAGACCGAGGAAGCCCTCAAACTGATTCAACGGCTCGACGACACCGCAGATACCATGTCTGGCATGCTCAATGCCCTGCTCGACATAAACCAGATCGATTCCGGCACCGTGAACGTTAACCTGGCAAACTTTCCGATCAATGAGCTCCTTGATCGGCTAGGAGATGAATTTTCCTATCACGCCCAGGCCGATAAGCTCGCATTTCGCGTCGTTCCTTGTGGCCTTTGGATACGCAGCGACGTTCGCCTGCTTGAACAGATGCTCCGCAACCTGCTTTCCAACGCGTTCAAATATACTAAACAGGGCAGGATCTTGCTCGGTTGCCGGCGGCACGCTGGAAGGCTGACTATCGAAATCTGCGATACCGGGCTCGGAATCCCCGAGCGCGAATTTCAAGCAATCTTCGAAGAGTATCATCAGCTTGACAATGCCGTCCGCGATCGCAGCCGTGGGCTGGGCCTGGGTCTTTCCATTGTCAACGGCCTGGGAACGCTGCTCGGCCACCGCGTTCGCATCCGGTCGCAAACCGGAAAGGGTTCGATCTTTGCCGTGGAGGCTCCGCTATCTTCGAATGAACCCGTGACGGCGCCGAGACAAGCCGAACTCGCTCCTAAAGACAGGGCAATTTGCGGCGCCGGGCCGAAATGTAACATCCTGATCGTCGATGACGATCCGGACGTCCGCGAATCGCTCGAGCAGTACCTTAACGGCGAGGGTTATCGCACGGCGACGGCGACAGATGGTATGGCGGCGCTGGCGATACCGGGCGCGATCCGGCCGGATATCATTCTTGCGGACTACAACCTGACGAATGGCATTAACGGACTTCAAGTAGCAGAAAAACTCCGCGAAGCTCTTCATCGTGAGGTGCCCGTTATCATCCTGACCGGCGACATATCCACCGGCACACTCGGCGATATCGCTCGCTATGACTGCGTCCAGCTCAGCAAGCCCGTGAAATTGACAGAGCTGACCCTAGCCATCGAACGACTGCTCATAAAGGCTAATCCCGCAATCGAGCCACATCCGGGACACTTAACCGAAACGACTCAAGGTCCCGAGACATCTGTCGTCTTCGTTGTCGATGACGACGATGAAGTACGTGACGCGATGCGCGCCGTACTCGAAGATGACGGCTATGCTGTTGAAACCTTTTCGAGCTCGGAAGATTTTCTCAAGGCCTATCGCCCCGAACGAAGAGGGTGCCTCCTGCTTGATGCCTACCTCCCTGGAATGAATGGAGTTGAGTTGCTCCGCCGGCTTCACGACAGGGGCGACCGGCTCCCCGCGATCGTCATCACCGGCAGTAGCGACGTGCCGATGGCGGTGGCAGCCATGAAGGCCGGCGCTGCCGATTTCATCGAGAAGCCGATTACCCGCAGCGAATTGCTTGCCAGCCTGAGTAGTGCGCTTGAGCAAACGCGGGATTCGGCCAAGCTGTTGGCGTCGCGAGAGACAGCAGCCGCGACAATCGCGAGCCTCACTCCGCGACAGCACCAGATCATGGACATGGTCCTGGCTGGCTACCCCAGCAAGAATATCGCCGCAGACCTCGGTATCAGCCAGCGCACGGTTGAGAACCACCGTGCCTCGATCATGGATAAAACAGGCTCGAAATCGCTTCCGGCGCTGGCCCGTTTGGCTCTCGCGGCTGACTGGAATCAAGCCGAAACTTTGCTTGGCTAATTCTCGAACGTTGTCGCGGCGGCGTCAGTAGGTATTTTCCGAACCTACCGAGGCGTCCGCGCCCAGCCTACCCTATTGAATGCAACCGCAACACGGTCGCCGATCCGCCTCGGTCGACACCGGGATCGCTTTTGGTTTCAGTTGCTTTGCTTTCTCAATGAATCCAATGAAGACGTAAATTCACATGTCGAGTGAAAGCTTGTTGATCATACTCATTGTTAGCCTCGTTGCCGGATAGGTCAAATCATACGAGGCACCGACTTCGGGCTGATCGGCCATCTCATTAGCGGTTACCGGCGCTCTCGTGGCGGTTGGCTTCTGCCGCAACTCGTATTCATCTTGGCCCAGTCATTATGTCCGCAATCATCGATTGTTACCATTGGCGCCTTGATTCTGTTGCTGGTTCGAGGCGGAAATGGATGGCGAACAAGATTAGGGAGACTGGAATAAGCGCTGGTAGCCAAAAGGGCGCGCGCAGCCGTTTGTTTGGTAATTGGCTCGACACAGCTGGAGCGCAGTCATGAATCTACGGTACGCCGTTGTCGGTTCCTGCTTCGTCGCCGCGGCCATATTGATGATTGTCTCTGCGAATTCCCATGGCGGCAAGGATGAATGCCGTAATTGGTCTGCTCGATCGGTAATGAGCCTTTTCACACCTTGTGTTGCGAAGGTCGAGGTGAATGACCCATTGAATATTGGGACCGCCCTTGCCAAGCAGCCGCAAGACAGCCCAACCAAACGCTAAAGTAGGTGCCCATTTCTCATCGCCTAACAAGACACACTGAAGGAAGATTTTCCGTCTCGTGACGAAACCTTATATCATCGGGTTAGAGTATTCATCAGATTTGCCTGACCGAGGAAAAATCAAAATCGCTGCCGGGTGGATTTTCTCCGATCCGGATTGTCGTTTCGTTGACGAAGTTGTATGGCGGGACAGGCAGGTTGTAAGGCGCGGGGACACCGTTGAATACTCGCCCCGCCAGATCGTATTTCGAACCATGACAGGGACAAAAATACCCGCCAAGCCAATTTGCGGCAGGCTGCGATGCATTTTGAAGCGGCTCGAACAGCGGGATGCAGCCGAGATGAGTGCAAATGCCAACAAGCACTCCATATTGGGGCTTTAGCGAACGGTGCCAGTTAACCGCATAGGCCGGTTGCTGGAGTTCACCGGATTGGGGATCGGCCAACTGGGA
Source organism: Bradyrhizobium sp. (assembly GCF_049519115.1). Classification (GTDB taxonomy): domain Bacteria; phylum Pseudomonadota; class Alphaproteobacteria; order Rhizobiales; family Xanthobacteraceae; genus Bradyrhizobium. Next base: position 123,068 of record NZ_JBEKRB010000035.1, on the reverse strand, counting down.
CAGAAGTTTGGGATCTTGAAGTGTTTCAAGCAGCTGAGGCGTGCGATTGGTCACTAGGATTGGTTTGCCGCGCCAGGTTATCGCGACCTGCTGACCCGGCTGAATCTTGCTTATGTCAAGATCGATTGGACCGCCTGCCGCAAGCGTCGCGGCGTCTGGCTCCATTTGAGCGATCAACGGAACCAAAGTCGCTAACGCACCAACCGCAGCCGCCGCAGCGGTTGCGACGTAGAGGAAGTCGCGACGTGTTGGCTCAACAGAAGGGGTTGAAGAGGGACTTGTTGCCTTCAACGATCCAGTAGTCATCGCGGAGCACTCCCTGTCTGGCTGGCAAGCCGTAACGTAATACAGATCCCCCATCTTCATACCATAGCGGCGATCACAGCGTGTTGATCCCTTCCTTGATGGGGTGCTTCAGCCGACGGCTTGCGAACTGCAGCCGACCAGCAAGCGGTGGAGACAAGGACGCGCAGCGACCCGAAAAAAGCGCATATGCGACGGCTGTGCGAACAGCCGAATAGCTCGGTTGGGTACCACTAGCATAGGTATTTTCCGAACCTATCGAGACAGTCCCTAACAAGTGTATTCCGGTAGCCCGCTGCATTGATGTCCGATCCAGTCTGGTCGAAATCGACCATTCGTTAGGTCGAGTTGTCAGCGGCCGCTCGGAATCAAGAGCACCACCTACGATCCCTCGCACCGAAAGGCGCGGACTTATGTTCTCAGATTCATATGCAATATATCTCAGCCCAGCTCTTCTGCTTGTAGCCTTTGTTCTGATCGGGGCCAGCGTGAGGATATTGCGCGAATACGAGCGGGCTGTCGTCTTTACGCTTGGTCGGTTTCAGAGGGTTAAGGGGCCCGGCCTCGTGCTGTTGATTCCATTCTTTCAGGAAATGGTAAGAGTGGATCTGCGCATTCAAGTCATCGAAATACCTACCCAGGACGTGATCTCCCGCGATAACGTTTCAATGAAAGTTGACGCGGTCCTCTACTTCAACGTGGTGAATCCCGAACGCGCCATCATCCAGGTTCAGCATTACCTTCCCGCCACCAACATGCTTGCTCAGACCACGCTGCGCGCTGTGCTGGGGCAACACGAGCTCGACGAGATGCTGTCCGAGCGGAAGAAGCTCAGCGCCGACGTACAAAGCATCATCGATAGCCAGACCGAGACCTGGGGGATCAAGGTCAGCAATGTCGAGATCAGAACTGTCGAGCTAACGGAGAACATGATACGCGCTATCGCCAAGCAGGCGGAAGCGGAGCGCGACCGCCGCGCCAAGATCATTCATGCGGAGGCCGAGTTTCAGGCTTCGCAGACGCTCGTCAACGCCGCCAAGATCCTTTCGAGCATCCCGGCCGCCATGCAGCTGCGTTATCTTCAAACTCTGACCGAAATAGGCGCCGAGCAGAATTCGACGGTCGTCTTTCCGATGCCTATCGACATCATCAAGCCGTTCCTTGAGCTGATCGAGAAGCCCGGCAAAGTCGCCGCTACCAATGGTGCCACTTTGGTTCCGCTTGAGGGCGATGCGGCGGGGCGCCTGATGGAGAAGCACACGTAGTACATACCTTATTGCGCTCGGCAACCGCTCGGGCAACGCTTTCCGTAGCAAGCGAAATGAGCTTCCAGTGACAGACTCCGCATCGAAGCCGCCGCTTCCTCTTCGGAAATCGCCGTGGCCGCCCGTTCCAACTATTCTGCTTGTCGTCATCACAGCCTTGGTTATCGGTTCGGTCCAGGAATATCGACTAAGGACAGCGAGTCCACCCCAAACAAATCTCGAACTCGCCGAACACGCGTTCCAGACCGGCGACAATCAAACTGCATTGAAACTATTCAGTGAACTCGCCAATAAAAACAACCCGAACGCCGAATATTGGCTGGGCCACATGAACGAGATCGGGCTTGGGATACCGCGCGATGTCGCCAAAGCCATCGGCCTCTACAAGAAGGCAGCCGAGCAAAACGTCGTGGCGGCCGAAGCACGGCTCGGTGCACTATATCTGAACGGCGATTTGGTAACGCCCGACTTCAGTCAGGCAAAGTCTTACCTGGAGCGGGCCGCCTATCACGCTGACCCTCGTTCGGCGATGCTGCTGGGTCAAATGTACCGTGTCGGCATCGGCACAGCAGTTGACCAGAAGCAGGCCTACGCCTGGTCAGAAGTCGCCTCGCTTGAAGGAAGTGAGTTCGCTCTACGCGAGCGAGATTCTTCTCTTCACGATCTTGATGTTAGCGACCAACAGGCGGCCGTCGCGCATGCGCACGATATCATGAAGGAAATCAAGCAAAACACGACGGCACCTAAAGTGCTGGAAGCGAAATGAGAGAGGCGCTCGCGTACAATGTCTGCCGGATGCATTCCGGCACTCATTTTGTCGAGATCAACTGATAGCAGGACGGAGGATACGACTATGAGCAAAACAAGGAAGTTATACGTGATCGCCTCGGCGCTTTGCGCCACCCTCATCGCCTCGGTTGCCCATGCGGGAGCGAATAAGGTCGTGATCGGCGATATCGACGACATGTCCGGCGTTTACGCCGACATTATCGGACCGGGCGGCGTTGAAGCTGCGAAAATGGCCATTGCCGATTTTGGCGGTTCTGTCCTCGGGAACAAGATCGAATTTCTCGTAACCGACCACCAAAACAGGCCCGACCTCGGTGCTGAGAAGTTTCGCGAATGGGCAGATCGCGACGGCCTCACCATGGTCTTGGGCGGCTCCAATACCGGCGTCAGCATTGCGATGTCAACGATAGCGCGGGAAAAGAAGACACCGTTCTTTGCCATAGGCGCGGCGGGAGCATCGCTCACCGGCAAGGACTGCACCCCCTACACCGTGCACTATGCCTACGATACCACCGCACTCGGCAACGGGACCGCCACGACCATTCTCAAGCAAGGCGGAAAAACGTGGTTCTTTGTCACGGCCGACTATGCCTTTGGCACCCAGCTTCAGGATGCGGCCGCCGACGTGGTGAAGGCCGGAGGCGGCAAGGTTCTTGGCGCCGTTCGCGTCCCTCTCTCCACGTCTGACTTCTCCTCGTTTGTCCTGCAGGCGCAAAGTTCCGGGGCGGGGGTTCTGGGCCTTGCAAACGCCGGCAACGACTTCAGCAATTCGCTCAAGACCGCTAACCAGTTCGGGGTCACGAGGAAGATGAAGCCCGCCGCGCTGCTTGCCTTCATAACTGATATTCACGGCCTCGGATTGGAGACCGCCCAAGGCCTCTACCTCACGACCGGCTGGTATTGGGATCTCAACGACAAGACCCGGGCCTTTGCCAAGCGTTTCTTCGAAAAAACAAACCGTGAGCCGACCATGACCCAGGCCGCTTACTACTCGGCCACGCTGACTTATCTCAACGCGGTCAAGGCCGCCAAGACCACCGATTCAAACACGGTCATGGCGGAATTGCACAAGGCGAAGATCGACGACATGTTCACCTCCAACGGCAAAATCCGCGCCGACGGGCTGATGCAACACGAGATGTACGTCATGCAGGTCAAGACGCCCGCAGAATCGAAGCAACCGTGGGACTACTACCGCCTTGTGGAGACGATGCCCGGCGATCAGGCTTTTGGAAAACTCTCCGAATCGACATGCCCCCTGCTCAAGGAGTGATCCTGTAGCCTCCATCCAGACCGAGCTTGGAACTTTTTAGCGTTACCGTGCTTGATTCCGCGCCTTCCAAGTGGAGAGGAAGTTCGCCCCAAAAACAGAAAAGCCGCCACCCGAAAGCAGCAAAGATGGCGTTGTCATGAACGCTAGATACGAAGAGCGGCGATATTTGCAGCTATCTTGGCTACACGGAAAAGAGAGGCTTGCGGGCAGATATGCTGAGCTCAGTCGTCGTTCGGGTTGTGGATTTTTGTGCTTATCATCGTTGGCCGGTCATTGTCGTCGGAATCCTTTTAATGGTTACGACAGCTGGCTTCGACTACGAGCGCTTTTCAATTACCACTGACGTCGAAGCGCTGATATCCCAAAGCCTACCTTGGCATCAACGGCAACTCGCCTTTGCCAATGCGTTTCCGCAAAACGGCATCGCCGCGGTAATCAGCGCGCCAACCGCGGAAAATGCCGAGCAAGCAACCAATGCACTAGCGCAGCAGCTGTCGAAACGTTCAGATTTATTCCGCACGGTGGTGCAGCCGGATAGCGGTCCTTTTTTCGAGCGCAATGGTCTTCTGTTCGATACTGTTGCGGACGTCAAGCAATCGATCGGCGGTCTATCGAAGGCACAATTCCTCATCGCTGAACTGACCAGCGATCCGACGCTGCGCGGCGCGATGAAGGCGCTATCCTTGGCGGCTCAAGGCGTCGCGGGGGGCCAGGTCAAGATTGATGACCTCGCGTGGCCGCTTACGCTCGCCGAAAAAACCCTGAGTGATGTGCTCTCCGGCAACGCCGCGAGCTTTTCCTGGCAGGAGCTAGTCCATGGACAGCGAGCGCAATCCAGGCAACTCCGCCACTTTATCGCGATAGATCCCCTGTTGGATTTTGGTGCGCTGCAGCCGGGTACCAAAGCCACTGCGGGAATTCGGCAAGCCGTGGCTGACCTGGATCTTGGCGGCAAATTTGGCGCAAAGGTGGATCTGACCGGTCAGGTGCCGATGAATGACGATCAGTTCTCGGTCATTCGGCAAAGTGCGTTGCGTGACACCCTGACTGCGCTGTTCGGCGTCTTGGTCATTCTTTGGTTTGCTCTTCGCTCTTGGAAAATTATCGCTGCGGTTTTCTTCAGCTTGATCGTTGGGCTCGCGGTAACCGCGGCGCTTGGCCTTGCGATGGTCGGAGCGTTTAACCTAATCTCGATCGCTTTCTTTGTGCTGTTCGTCGGATTGGGCGTCGATTTCGGAATTCAGTTTAGCGTCCGTTATCGCTCCGAACGTCACGAACAAAATGACTTGCGAGGCGCCCTGAGGAGCGCCGCCCAAAAAGTCGGGGCTCCCTTAACGTTGGCTGCGGCGGCCACTGCTGTAGGATTCTTTTCTTTTATCCCGACCGATTATAAGGGGCTGTCGGAATTGGGGTTGATTGCCGGGTGCGGCATGTTGATCGCGTTCCTGTGCAGCATAACGTTGGTCCCGGCGATGCTAGCGGTACTTGATCCACCAGGTGAACCGGCATCGGTCGGATTCAAGGCGCTGGCACCGCTGGATAACTTTCTGCAGCGACATCGTATTGTCGTCATCGCAAGTACCCTCATCGCGGTGTTGTCCGCTACACCCCTGTTGCTGAATCTTCCGTTCGACTTCAATCCGGTCAACTTGCAAAACCCAAACGCTCCATCGGTCGTAACGTACCGCGAGCTGCAACGGAATCCGGAGACCAGCGGCAACGATGCGGAGATACTGGTTCCAAGCCTTGATCAAGCGAATGCCACCGCTAAGCGATTGGGAGCGCTCCCGGAGGTTTCGCGCACGCTAACATTAAGCAGTTTCATTCCGACAGATCAGGATCAGAAAATTGCGGCAATCACATCTGCTTCGCGAGGTCTCGCATCGGCGCTCAATCCTCCACGGCAACTACCTGCGCCATCGGATCAGGACGTTGTGGCCGCGATAAGAACTACGGCATCAGACCTTTTAAAAGCTGCCGGAAGCGCGTCTGGACCCAGCGCTGATTTGGCGCGGCATGTCTCGGAGATGCTTTCGCATCTATCCCAAACCGATGCCGCAATCCGGAACAAGGCTGAAGCTGCAGTAGTTCCTCCACTTACTATTGACCTTGATCAGCTTCGGATGGACCTCGCCCCACAGCCGGTGACCTTAAAGACCCTACCGCCTGGTCTGATTCGCGCTTGGTTATCTCCTGACGGTCAGGCTCGCGTCCAAGCCCTGCCAAGAGGCGATCTCACCGACACCAACGTGCTGCAAAAGTTCGCGACTTCAATATTGGCTGCGGAGCCATCCGCGACAGGCCCTCCGATCAGCTACTACGAGTCGGGTAGGACAGTTACACGCGCCTTCATTGAAGCAGGTATTCTCGCGCTCGTATCCATCGCAATACTGCTCTTCATCGCACTTCGACGCGTCACAGATGTACTCTTGACACTCGTTCCATTGTTGCTCGCCGGAGCCGTCACGCTGGAGGTTTGTGTGCTGACAGGGATGGCTCTAAACTTCGCAAATATCATCGCGTTACCGCTACTGCTCGGAGTTGGGGTAGCCTTCAAGATCTATTACACGATGGCGTGGCGTGCCGGAAAGACCGGACTTCTTCAGTCGACCTTGACTCGAGCCGTGATCTTCAGCGCCATGACTAACGCCATCGCATTTGGAAGCATGGCGGCGTCAAGCTATCCGGGCATGTCAAGCATGGGCAAGCTTATGGCTTTGGCATTGTTCTGCACATTGGCCGCCGCGGTGCTGTTCCAGCCGGTTCTGATGGGGCGACCGCGGCAACTCGAAGCCAGTCCGGCCCGGATTAATCGGTTCCCGGCGGCAGCGGAATAGAACAATTATTGCGGAGTGACTCGATGAGCCAGTAACAAATCAAGAGTGACCAAAAAAGTGGCCGGCTGACTAACATCGACTCAGTGCTGACTGGAATCAGAACCTTCACCCCAAAAGTGTCCTCGTGACGTGCGAAGATAACTACGCGCACGAAATCGTCGCGCCTGCTCCGAAATCTATTGGTCGGGTGTCGCGGATGTTGCGGCTCTTCCAGGCTGAGCTTCGCGCTGGCTGACCACGTCGCTTGCGCTAACCGCGATCTTTGATAGCTTTGCACCATCACGCTTAATTGGAGCGGAACTTCTCGGCCGCCCCAAAGGGCAATTCGACACCGTATCAGTGAGCCCCCGCGCTCAGGTCGGTGGCCGTCTGAATAGACCTATCTCTCAGGCAACGCCGCGCTATTACAATTTCGGCCTCGGTAGGACCCTGACTTCGAGCCCACGTTTCAGCGGCGGGAGCCGAATATTTTTCGACATAAAGCCGGACAACAGTGCAAGACATTCGATGAAGTTCAACGGCTTCAGCTTGCGCAATCAGCCCCGAACAGAAAAGGACCGCAAATATCCAGCGCTTCCACATAATTCTTTTACCTCTGCCCACGATTAACAGTTTTTTCAGACGAAGGTTCCAAGGGCGGTGCCAAGCGAACTCTGCGCCGATCCTACCGTGGCGGAACAATATCAAAAGATAGTAGGTGAGCGATATTGCACAGACGGCAAATGCTCTCCCGCTCATAATGTGAGCGAACACGCCGCTCGGAAGTCGAAATGGCTCATTTCGTCCGTGCAGAAATATCGTGCCTTAGACTTCTGAACCGTCGAAGGACCTATAGATAATTTTCGGGGGAGGCAGCCGTGAATCCCAGAGGAACAGTCTTTCAACCGGAGCTAGTCGAGCTGATGAGGTCGGTGCTTGATGATGCTACAGCCACTCTTCCCGAAGCAAGGCGCACGTCGTCGATGAACGCTGAAATTGCTTCAGCAATTCTAGCGTGTGCCGCGAAAGGCGAGAGAGACCCGGCAGCCTTAAAAATGGCCGCGATGTTAGCCGTCGTCAATTGTACGCACTATCACGATACATCGCCAGAACGCCGGGCGGTCTGACGGATTCGCTTTAGGAGCGACGATTTCATTCAGATCGACGCGCCGGTCAACAAGGGCAATTCGGGCGGGCCCACCTTCAATATGCGGGGCGAGGTCGTCGGCGTAAACACCGCCATCTATTCTCAATCGGGCGGAAGCGTGCGTATCGCCTTTGCGATCCCGGCTCCCACCGTGCCCTTGGTGAGCCGTTTTGACCAGACAACTCAACGCGCGTCGCTAGATTGCATGTGTGCCAGGGAGGCACAATCCACGACTCCTCAACCCTGCATCGGAACCCCCTTCCTGTGCGGGGGTGTTGGCTTCGGTTTACCTTTCTGAAGAGAGCGGAATTGGGACTCGAATTATCGATTCGAAGCAGCTTGTGATGGAACGATCGAATGGGATGCTTTCTTTGAATTAGGTTCGTCTCAGAGACGAATTTTCAAAACAAAGGAGTCTAACATGCGCAATACCTTGTTCGCGTCTACGCTCGCGTTCGCGCTCGTTGTTTCGGGAGCTGCCTTCGCGCAGTCAACGTCCAGCGCAACCAACACATCTTCGCCAGATACCACCAAACAGCAAAGTTCGGGTCAGAGGTCTCCTCTGACAATCGATCAGGTCACACAGGACCTACAAAAAGCCGGTTTCACCGACGTGAAGCTTCTGGAAGGTGCTTTCTTGGTACAAGCCAAGACCAAAGACGGTAATCCCATAATCATGACTATTGGGCCGAATGGCGTGAGTGCTATGGAAATGTCGAAATCTAGGCAGACGACGGGTCAGGTTCATTCTGACAACAACCCCGCTACCTCTGCACAGTTACCAAACAAGAATTAGATGAGGCGAAGAGAGCGGCAATTCCGCTCTCCCTCGAAATCAAAATTTCACAACAACGGAGAAAATCATGACATCGAAATTTTTAGTCGCAGCGCTATTGAGCATGTCCTTGATGACGGGCATCGCATCGGCGCAAACCTCCACCACGAATACGGCTGATCGTGCCAAGCCAAATGTAGTGATGCATAAAGATGGCGAGTGGCGCGCTTCTAAACTTGTTGGTCTTGATGTTTACAACGACGCTCGTGAAAAACTTGGCGACATCTCAGAAATGACTATCGACAGGTCCGGCAAGATCGAAAACGTCATCCTGGGCGTAGGCGGTTTTCTCGGTCTGGACGAGCACTATGTTGCGGTCGCGTTCGACAAGTTGAAATGGGAGAATGAGCCGGTTCGCACGTCGTCGACGGTTCCTGCCAAGAGCAGCACAACAACGGTCGGCACTACCAAACGAGGTGCGGCGACGGATGAAGTCAATCAAGAAAACCGACCTGTCCGGGCCGTCGACGAGAAGTGGTACCCAGACCATGCTTTGTATAACGCGACTAAGGATCAACTTAAGGCCATGCCGGAGTTCAAATACAATTGATTGCATGGATTAGCGACGGACTGACGTGGAATCTACGGGTTAAGACTTTACCCGGCAACTCCAAAGCTGCCGGGCTGTTCGTCGAGTTGAGCAGGTTTAGGCGTCGCGAGGAGTGCTGATCAGAGGACATGGCGCGGGCAACGACGCAAGACTCGTTCCGGCCGAAAGGTAGCATGGTGGCTTGACCTATCACCGACCGAGCCTCTCGGCATTGGCGACGACCGTCTGCCTAATGGGCGCCATCGCAGCGGACTGCGCTCCGAAGGCCCAGCTTCCCATTGCAATCCAGATCGAGGTCGCCCGATCGAACCACGCGCGCGCGAACCTGCTTTGCGCCTCCGCTAGGGCGATCGGGCTGGAACAACCGGTCATCTCTATCGTGCCAAGGGCGGTCGTCATGACTTCGTCGGATGCGAAGCGCATCATTTGCCGGCTGGCTTGGCCGGACTGCTTCAGCATGATCATGCCGGCGGTCGAGAACGCCTCGACCTTCTCCGGAACCATACGCGAGAATTCGGCGCGATCCGCCCGAAGGGGATTGAAGGCTGCAGCCATCCCCAGCTTTACGCGTTTGGCAATGACTTGAGTCGTGGCAATAGCGATGTCGCCGCTGCACGTGGCGTTTTGTGTGGCCGCGGCCAAGAAACCGCCCATCCCGTCCACGGTGGAGTCATGGTCATTCATAGCGGTCATGTTTGGCTTTCTACATGTTCTGAAATGCGGGCTCTCTTCCGCAATGCCAAGTTCCGATGCAATCTCGCCGGCAATGGCCGTCGTCATATTCGATTGGCCAACAGCGTTTGCTATCGCGACATGCACAAGGCTGGGAACTCCGTGGCGAGCAATCGGAATCTGGTTTGTCATCTCTGCGAACAGGCGCGGTAGACCTCGCGGGCTTTGGTAGGAAAGGAACGCGACGGTAGCCACACGGGGGTGCCAGCGCCGCAAGGTCGGCTCAATCTCGTCGCGGTCGATCCCCCACGGCATAGACGGGAGGCGGTAACTTGCGGTTTGGTTCAACCCCAGCAGCGTCAAATGCGAAAACCAGCGTGGGATAGCGTCGAACACGAGTTCCGAGCCTGGAAATCGATCGGCGATGCTCGCGAAGAGCTGACGTACTCTCCCCGGCGCGAGATACATCAGCAGCCCCTGAGCGACGATGAAAACGCCGGACGAGGGATCGACCGCGTCCATCCAAGCAGGGTCGAGCGCACTCGCTGCGATATGACGAAAACGATGGGTTGGTGCAAGAAAGCGCTCCCGGAGCCGGATTGCGTCGGGCAGGTCCACAGACAGCCAGCGCATCCGGCCGTTGTCAACGCGCCGCCCCTGCGTTTCTAGACCCTCCCCAAGGGATACGACGATCCCCTCCGGATGGCGATCGAGCCACGACCGTAGCGCCCGATCGATTTCGACCGCGCGGGCCGCGAGCGAGCCCAGAGGATCACCGAAATGGCGCGCGAAGTCATAATTGATCGCCGATCGGATGTGCACGCTCTCGGGATCGACGAGTACGCCGTCGGGTCGTCTGGCCTCGCTTGCGCGATTGTGCAGCGACCAGAGCATCGTTTCTGAGACTCCGGCGAGGTCGGGCAGGATGCCATCGCACGGCTCAGCTTCTTTCATATCATCGCGTGGCGACTCTCCGGGCACTACCTGCGCTGCGAAGGCCGAAAAGGCGAGAGCCCGTTCATCAGGATGGCATCCCTTGTCGACGATACCGATACTTTCCATCTCGAAGCGGGCCGTAACCAGTGTATCCACAATTGTTCCTCTCCAGTGACGGCCGTTGAAGAAATCGATGATAGGGTCAAATGCTTTCGCAAAGAACTTCGATCTGCATTGTCATCGCCGGCGAAATCCGCAACAATCAGCGCCACCGAGGACTAGGAAAAGCATTACGATAATCAGGATAGTCGTCATAGGTTCCTTCGACGCAGTTCGACCCGACCTTCTTCATGTGAGTCTTGGCCGCCAGGTCACCAGTCCCGGAATCTACCTGGTGCGATTCTCATGATCCTGGATATTTTGGTCCTCCAATTCCCGCGCCTTACGCCCCGGCGTCGCGCTTGGATGTTCGCAGATTCCAAAAATGACGTTCCATTGCTCAAGCTCCGCAACAGGATCTGCCAGCTTGATGGCGAAGATGCCATCGGCCCTCCGTAAAAGAGGGTTTCACGCATCTCTCTAACCCGACGTCGGAAAATGCCGCTTCAGTGATGCGTCTGCCGCTCGGCTTCTCCGTTGATCTCGGCTCCGAACATTACGACGAACACCGACAGCCACATCCAGGTCAGCAAAATCAACGGTAGGCCCAACGAACCGTAAGTCTTATTGTAGCTGCCGAAGTAATAAATATAAGCACTGAACAGGACTGATCCGAGGACCCATAGGATTGTGGCCACGATCACTCCGAGGGAGGCCCATTTCCAATTCGGCTCGCTCCGGTCCGGTCCGTAGCGGTAGATCAGCGCCACCATTCCCATGACGAACACGATCAGGAGCGGCCATTCGACGACCAGGCCGATCCAACGTCCCGATCCGTGCGCACCACCCCAGCTTAGTGCCACCGGCAGGCCGGCAATGAGTACGAAGGCGATCAATCCACCGATGATTACCACGATGGTCAACGCAAGGGCCGTTAAGTAGAACCTGATGATTCCACGTCGTTCCGGTTGATCATAGGCGATGTTGAGTGCCGTCATCATGCCGGTCATCCCGCGAACGCCGCTCCAAAGCGCGATCGCGATCCCAATGATGGCACCAAGGCCTAGGCTCGGGCTCGACGCGGAGGCGAGCTCGGCAAGTTCATTGCCGATCATTTCCACGGTCGATGGCGGAAGCATGCCCGACAGGGACTGGACGCCTTTTGCCGCACCGGCGGGGCTTGCGACTAAGCCGTAGACCGAAGCCAGCGCCGCTAAGCCGGGGAACAGCGCCAGCAGCAGGTAATAGGTCACGCCGCCCGCAACGAGTGACAGATTTCTTTCGGCTGTCCCTTTCCATGCTCGACGCAGTATAGCTGCCCAACCGCGCACCGGTATCTGCCAAGGGGCATCCGCATCGCGACCGCGGTCCTGTTCCATCCGGTCAAGTTCCCTTCAATAGCCAAACCGATTTGCCCGGTTCGCCGACGAGCTAACCCATCATCTCCGGCCTGCATTTGCATCATTCGCGTTCGGCGTTGCGGGCAGCGAAGTCGTTCAATTGCGAGCAGCAGGATTGCATGGTCTCCTCAGTTCCGGAGCCGCAGGTCAATATTGCTCAGTTTCTAAAGAAAAATTTAATCGCACGGTCAAAATCGAACAGAGGTTTCGGACGTGACGATCGAAGATGTGCTTGGCTGTTGGTAGGCGCAACGAGGAAGAGACGGACCTGTGAATGCGCCATCTGCGATAGCACTGAGACGATTTACAGCGCCAACCAGACGAGCCAAATTGCCGCCAGTCCCTCGTCTGGTTTAAGAGGGAGTCCTGTCCCCCCCTGCAGGACTCACTTTGGCCGGCTGATTCTCCCTAAGACGTGAATGGGTGCTGGTGCTACAAGCGCTATGGTTGGAGGCGCGCACATTAATCGCAGGAGGGGGTCCTGTGGCGAAGGCCGACGATGACGGGTTCGATCCCAATGCCTTTCTCGCCAAGGTCGGGCTCGGCAAAGAGATCTTGAAATTCAAGAAAACCCAACACGTCTTCAAGCAAGGAGACGTGGCGGATACGGTTTTTTACCTTCAGAAAGGTAGTGTCAAACTCACTGTCCTATCTGAGCAAGGCAAGGAAGCGATAGTCGGGATTTTGGAGCCGGGCCAGTTCTTCGGCGAAGGATGCCTCAACGGCCATCCATTGCGCATCGCGACTACGACGGCGATGGAAGAGTGTGTGATCACCTCAATAACCAAAGAAGCGATGATTGCCGCCCTTCATGCCGAGCCGAAATTCTCCGAGCTGTTCATAGCCTATCTCTTGAAACGGAACAGCCGAGTTGAAGAGGACCTGATCGACCAGCTTTTCAATTCAAGCGAGAAGCGACTCGCGCGCCTCCTTCTTCTGCTCGCGCATTTCGGAAAGGAAGGCGTACCGCAGCCCATTTTACTGGATATCAGCCAGGAGACATTGGCAGAGATGATTGGAACGACCCGATCTCGCGTGAGCTACTTCATGAACAAATTCCGAAAGCTTGGACTCATCAGCTATAACGGAAAAATAGAAGTTCATAATTCGATGCTGAACGCCGTTTTGCATGAAAAGCCCGAGATAAAGCGGGATGATTCAACAGAAAAAATCTAGCCGCCATGTTGCTCGATGAGAAGGCTCTTGTTGAACATACGTTCGCAGAATGTGTTTGTGTGAAATAAAAAGCCCCCTAACCAGTCAGCTTTTGAGCGCATCACTTTCTTACTCTCCTACTCGAAGGAAGGCGAGGAAGCGTGCAAACTTTAGAACATCGCTAATTCTTCCGCGAGGCGGCCTCAATGGCCATCCATTCGCGCATCGCGCGCCGACACAAACTCCAGGACGGACGCTATTCGTTCTACACCAACATAGCAGTTTGGCCTTTTTGCTGAACAAGAGCCCATGTGCCGACGCGGCTAAGCTTCGGGTAACCTGCCGAGGACCACAAAGCGCAACGCGATGACGTGGCCAAAGCGTTAGCGGGCCCGGAGAGTGGTGATGTCGGCGGTCGCTATGGTCAGCCAGTCCGGCGCTCGTCGGTCTGCCGCGGCTCCAGTTTTGCGCTCATGCTTCGCCATCGCATCGAATATCGGGAAAAAGACTGACCAAACCCATGACGGTGTGCGCAAGCCCCATCTCAAGAGCGCGCCGACGAAGTTGAGCAACCACGGCAAAATACTGTCGATCCTGCGATCGAAGGTCATTTATCTGCCGGTTGGTCTGATCTCTTTGGCGTATGGTCCCAATGGAGGTTGCTCCTCTCACGTGCGAGCGATCAAACACCTTTCGCCGTCGCGCGACTTCTCGCAGAACGTTGGTGCACCGGACCACCGGTGTTTGCAAGATTACGAGCTGTGTTGATCAGCGCGAGATGCGAGAAGGCCTGCGGAAAGTTTCCCAATTGTCGCTTGGAGGATGGGTCATATTCCTCAGCTAAAAGGCCAACGTCGTTGCGCAATGACAGAAGTCGTTCGAACAGCTCTCGCGCTTCGTCATATCGTTCCTGCAGAATGTAATTGTCTGCGAGCCAAAAGCTGCAGGCCAGAAATACGCCCTCCCCCGGCGGTAGGCCATCCGCTCCCGCGTTGGTTTGATACCTCAACACAAACCCGTCGCGGAGGAGGCCGTGTTCAATGGCGGCCAATGTGCCGCGAATACGGCGGTCATAAGCCGGCAGAAATCCAACCATAGCGATCAGTAGAAGACTGGCATCAAGCGCTTTGGAATCGTAGGATTGCACGAAAGAATTCTGTGCGGGATCAAACCCCTTGTCGCAAACCTGCTTATGAATGGTATCGCGAATACTGCGCCAGCGTTCGACTGGACCTTCCAGACCGAACTCCTCGACAGAACGAACGATGCGATCGAAAGCGACCCATGCCATGACTTTTGAGTGGGTAAAGTGCTTGCGACCGCCACGGACTTCCCAGATCCCGTCATCCGGCTTATCCCAAATGGTCTCCAACTGCTCGACAAGCGCGCATTCGAGTGCCCAACTCGCGGCATTAGGCGCCAAGCCAGCTTTACGCGCGACATAAAGAGCATCGAGAACTTCACCATAGACGTCGAGTTGCACCTGGCCCGCGGCGGCGTTGCCAACTCGAACCGGCGCAGAATTTTCATAACCGGGCAGCCAAGCCACCTCGTATTCTACAAGCCGCCGCTCTCCTGCGACGCCATACATGATCTGCACATCATCAGGACTACCAGCCACGGCTCGTAACAACCATCGACGCCATTCTTTCGCCTCTTCGATGTACCCGGCCTCAAGCAGCGCGTATAGCGTGAAGGTCGCATCACGCAGCCAGCAGAAGCGGTAGTCCCAATTACGCTTGCCGCCGATCTTTTCTGGCAACGAAGTGGTGCCGGCGGCCACGATTCCCCCCGTTTCTCGATGGGACAGAGCTTTCAACGTCAATAGCGAGCGCCTCACGGCCCGGGACCATTCTCCATCCGCTTTATGTCGTGCAGACCAATTCTTCCAGAATGCTTCGACGTTGGCCAAGGCATCGCTCCGACGGAGTGGGTCGGGTGCCAGCCGGTAAGACGGCGACCAAGTCAGGGTAAATCCGATTTCGTGGTTGGCCGATACCTCAAACTCTCCCACGGTTTTTAGATCCTGGCCGCGAAGCGTGATGCCCGTATCGAGCAAAAGCCGATCCGGACCTGCCAGGATTTCGTGGCGGCCGTCGTCTCGGCGCGAAACCCATGGCACGATGGAGCCAAATTCAAAGCGGACGACCAGTTCGGTATGCATGGCCACCCTACCGCGCAGGCCTCTCACAATCCGCACCACATCGGAAACCCCATCGCGTCGCGTCATAAAATCGACGACGCAGACCGCTCCGGTCTCGGTCTCGAACGCCGTTTCCAAAATCATGGTGTCGCCGCGATAGCATCGCGTCACACGCACTGCGTCTGCAATCGGGGCCACCAACCATCGGCCGTGGTTATTAGTGCCGAGCAACGCCGAAAAGCAGGCGGCGCTATCGAACCGCGGCAGACCGAGCCAATCAATCGACCCATTGTTACAAACCAAAGCCAAGCTTTCGCAATTGCCGATGGCGGCATAATCCTCAATGCGGGGCATAGATCCTCAACGGCGGGGCTAGTATGGGGCGCGGGTCGGCCGAAGAATGGCTCGTCAACAACGTGCTCACATTCCTCTACTCGCGATCGGTCTCCACTGCAGGAAACAACCTCAAACCGTTCGTCGTTCTGAAGATAAGCTGTGCGAATAGTGTGTATGATGTTCGACCGCTGACAGAGCAGCCAGCTGTAGCATTGCTGGGTTCCTCTCACCCCTTGCAGCACATGCGAGGATTTTAGAAGCTATTTCAGCCTTGGTAGCCGACGTTCGCTTCACCTCGGGAAGCGTTGCAATGGCATTGTCGAGAACCATCTTCATTAAGTCGATGAGCTCGGGTGAAAAGATTGTTCCGATCGAATTCACGACGCGTCTCCTCCACAATCCAACCCCATCCTTCATTTTAGTATGAGAGGAGCACACCGTGTCTAAAGAGTATTTTATCCTTGCACATTGCAAAGCCTCGTTCGTGGCGGAACTCTCCTCTGCTCATAAGGTCGGATCGATAGACCTTTTCAACTACCATTTCATCCCACCAAACCAGCCAAGCGCTCACCTAGCAGCTTGGAATGCATCCGCTCTATGGCCTGACGTATCCCGTAAGCATGCGCGGACCACGGGCCGAAGCTCTGAAATGGAAAGAAACAGATGGCCCGGCACTTAGCGGGCCGATGAAATCCGATAGCTTTGGGATCATGATTTCAAATCACAGTGTTCGCGCGCTGTTCTGGGGCACTCTTTTCAAAAATGGGAGCTGAAGGGGTCTTGCCGTCGAACTCTCTGTTCCGATGGGACGATTGAACCATTGAGGCACAAGTGTCAGATTACATCTATCAAGCAAGAAGATGCAGATTGCGCGCGATCCGCGGTCGGCCGCCAGAGAGTTCAGTAAGAAATCAAACGGCAAGCGCGCGCCGCATCGTGCGTGGGGCTCTGAAAGGCGTAGAGCACCCTCTTCAACGAAGAGATATTTTCCGGGCGGGATGATATAGAGGCAGTCTCGCTTGATTGGCATTCCGTCCGTCGCCTGAAGCACGGTCATCGACGTGTGGCCCGCGAGCAGGCCCACCATCATGGTTTCGTGGGTCGGGTCTGCCAGATTGCGCGCGGTATTAATCAACGCGAGATGCGAGCGGCGCTGCACTCGCTCTCGACAGAATTTGGCGTGGTGAGGCGCGCGGCGTGTTATGCACCGAGCCGCTCAGCATCGGAGGCGACCGTCTGACGAATTGGCGCCATAGCAGCGGTATGGGCGGTTAGCATCAGCATTCACATCGTATTGAGGCTGGAAGTCGCCCGACTGAGCCACGCATGCGCGAATGTGCTTTGCGCCTCTGCCCAGGCGAGCGGGCTGGAGCAGCCGGTCATCTCTATCGTGGCGCAAGCGGTCGTCATCACTTCCTCAGACGCCAAGCGCATCATCTGCCGGCTGGCTTCGCCCGACTGGGTGAGCATGACCATGCCGGCGGCCGAGAATGCCTGCACCTTCTCCGGGATCATGCGCGCGAACTCGACGTGATCGGCGTGCACAGGATCCAAGACGACCGCCAGCCCGAGCGCCACGCGCTTGGCTATGATCTTCGTCGTAGCCTTGGCGATGTCGTTGCCGCGGCTGGCATTTTGCCTTGCCATGGCCAATATGCCGTCCGTCGTATCTGCACGGGATACATTGGCGTTCGCAGATGTCATCTGTGATTCCTTAAATGTTGTGAGGTTTTCGAATCCATATTCTTCGTGGCTGGATGTGGGAGAAGTCTCTCCGACGATGGTATTTGAGTTCATGGTGGGCAGGGAAGCCGCGTTCGCCATCGTGACATGCACGAGGCTGGGAACGGCCTGTCGGGTGATCGGAATGTGATTTGTCACGTACGCCACGCCAGCAAACGAGGCAGCCCTCGCGGAGCCCGGTAGTCGAGAAACTCGACGGTGACGACACGCCCGAGCCAAATATTTCTCAGCAGATCGAGCAGGACATATCCGCCTATCTGGTGACCATCACAGTCATGAATGCCGCGGTGGGCGTCGCGACGGCAGCGGCGATGTATCTCTGCAGACTTGGCGATCCCTTGTTGTGGGGAGCAGCAGCCTTTCTACTTAACTACATCCCCATTTTAGGACCGTTGCTCGGTACTGTCGTCTTCTTGCTCGCCGGGGATGCTAACTTTCGACAGCTTGGGATGGGCCTTGCTGCCTCCAGCGCTCTATTTCGGCATTCATCTCGTCGAGGGCGAAGCACTGACGCCAATGCTGGTTGCGCGGCGTTTCACGTTGAACCCCGTGCTGGTCATCTTGTCCCTGGTGTTCTGGTTCTGGATGTGGGGCGTGCCCGGAGCGATCTTGGCGGTTCCGATGCTGGCCGTCTTGAAGATCATCTGCGATCGGCTGCGCCCGCTCAAAGCTCTCGGGCATTTCCTCGAAGGATAAATAGAACGGTTACCTTCGGCTGTTCGGGCCCCGCCGTCTTGTCTCTCGGTCATTGAGATACTTGTTAGAGATGCCGAGCTTAGTGTCCATGGCGTACAGCTTTGCCACCGATTTTCGATCACCTTCTATCGGGCAGTGCATAAGCAACCAGATAATCGCCGGCTGGAGTCAGCATGCTGTGGTGACCACCGGCCATGATCACGACGTACTGCTTGCCGCCGGCCTCATAAACCATCGGCGTCGCCTGCCCGCCCGCGGGGAGCTGATCCGACCAAATCGTTTTTCCGGTCTTCAGATCGATGGCGCGAATGAAGTCGTCCGTCGTGGCCGCGACGAAGATCAAGCCGCTCGCCGTGGTGACTGGGCCACCATTGCTGGGCACTCCGATTTCGAACGGCAGCATGGAGGGAATTCCCCATGGTCCGTTGCGCTGCGCCGTGCCGAACGGGTGATCCCACAAGGTTTGACCCGTCGCCAACGCGATAGCGCGAATGCCGCCGTAGGGCGGCTGCTTGCAAAGAACGCCGGTCGGCATCAGCCACCCTTGGTTGGCGGAAATCCCGTACGGCAAATCGGCCTGTGGGCGATTGTCGCCGGGGCCAGGGCCCTTGTACCGCGGGTCGCCCATGTAGAACACGCCGAGTTTGTCGTCCTCCGCGCGGGGCACGAGCGTCGAATAGCTCGGGTATTCATTGTAATTGAGCACGATCACGCCGCGTCGCACATCGACCGAAAGACTGCCCCAGTCAGAGCCACCATTGTTTCCGGGGTACTCGATCCAGGGTTTGTCGACGCTTGGGGGCGTGAATATGCCTTCATAATGCGCCGATCTGAACTGGATGCGGCACAGCATCTGGTCGATTGGAGAAATACCCCACATCTGGCTCTCTGTAATGTCGGGCTGCTGCGTGGTGTTGTAGAGCGAGCGTAACTGGGTCGGAGCGCGTTCAGCTGGCTCAACTCCGCCCTGCGGCGCCTTGACCTCTTCGACCTTGGTCAGCGGCTGTCCGGTACGGCGGTCGAGAATGAAGATATCTCCAACTTTCGTTGTCTGAACCAGCGCGGGCACATTCCCGCTCGGCGTCGGAAAATCCACGAGACTGGGTTGGGACGGCGTATCGTAATCCCACACATCGTTTTTGACGAGCTGATACACCCAGCGCGGCTTTCCTGTCTCAACATCCAGCGCAGTTACGGAGGAACCGTATTTCCGCTCTTCGGGGCTGCGGGTTGAGCTGTAATAGTCGCCCGATGGATTGGCCATCGGCAGATAGATCAGGCCCAATGACTCATCGGCGACCGCGGTCGACCACATGTTCGCGGTCCCCAGCGTATAGGTTTTTCCGGCCGGAGGGAGCTTGGTAATGTCGGGCTGTCCCATATCCCATGCGAACCTCAGCACACCCGTCGCGGCATCGTAGCCGCGCATGACGCCCGAAGGCGCCCACCGGCGTTGGCCGTCGATGATCTGCTGTCCCGTCACGACGACGCCATGCACGATGGTTGGCGCGGAAGTCACCGATACCATACCCGGCGGGACTTCTCCCATTCCCTCGTTCAGATCCGCAACGCCGTTGGTGCCAAAACCTTTGCAGGGTTGCCCGGTGGCGGCGTCAACTGCAATGAGCTTGGCATCAAGGGTTCCGGCAATGATGCGCTCGGCGCACACGCCGCCCGGCGGTGCATCCGCCTGCTTGTAGTATGCGACCCCCCGACAGGCTGAGTTGGGTGGCGCAAATTCCGCCGGCGTCATCGGATCGAACATCCATTTTTGCTTGCCCGTGGCGGCATCCAGCGCAAAAATCTTGTGGCGCGAGGTGCAGCCGTAAAGCACGTCGCCGATCTTGAGCGGGGTCATTTCAACTCCGAAATTCTTCGGAATGTCGCCCGTTCGAAAAACCCAGGCTTGCTTGAGCTGGTTCACATTTTCCGGGGTAATCTGCGAAAGATCCGAATACCGTTGAGCGCCAGGACCTCCACCATAGGTAGGCCAATCCGCTGCCGCCGGAGCAGTTGCCTGATCGAAGTAGACAGTCCCGTCCGGCACGATCGGGACCGGCAAGGTCGTCAGGGGTGCCTTGGCCAGCGGAACAGCAATTAAAAGGCCGAGCGCCAAAATGACTGTCAGACCGGCGGCATACGCTCGTCGCGTCGGCTTCCCGTTCAATAGGCGCGCGGGCATCACCAGCACGGCGAGAACGAGGAGTATGAAAGGACCGACGAGGCGAGGAACCAGGGCCCATCCGTCGAGACCTGCTTCAAAAAGAGACCAAACAATCGTAGCCAAAAAGGCAACAAAGTAGACATAGAGGCCAGCTACGCGACCCGCGATAGTCAAGGCTCCAGAAAATATCAGCGCTATGCCAACCAAGAGGTAATACGGACTGCCTGCGAGCGAGACGAGCTTGACCCCTCCGATGCCGAGCAAGGCGCCGAAGATAAGAATTATAAAACCGAATATCCGCATCGACCACATCCGGATTTCGGAATAGTGCGGCGAGCTGGTCTCACCCGGCATGGATTTTTCCTATCAGACGTTGAAAAACCGGTGCAGGAAACCTGCAGATCACCTTATCTTTAACGCCAGATCTTTAGCGCCAGCGCCATTTGAAGAAACGCCAGCGCCATTTGAAGAATCGAAAACTACCGAGAAATCGGCCTGGGACGACCGGCTATGGACCCTTACAGTCAACTTTAGAGATCCTGCGGGCATAGTCCCAAAGTTCGACCTCTTGACCATCGATCATTCCCGCAGTCCGTTCCTTTGCATCATTGTCGTCGTTGCAGTTGAAATCGAAAGCCCTGATGTAATACCCGTCACGGCCAATAATTTACGCTCAGTAGTGCGGCCATAGCTGCTCTCTCAACAGGCTGAGCATGCCAGCGCCGTCATCGATAATTGCCGTTGCAGTGCAATGACGAGACAAGCATAAGCCATAGGCCTCCGATCTAACGGTCAATATTGCTCACTCTCGACGATTTGACGCGGCGCGATGATGGAGGCCCCTTACTCCGTGAGGAACGCTTCAGAGTGTCTAACATTGGTAAGCTGGAGGTGGTCAATGCCACGCCATTTTTTAATATCAAAGATGGGCATAGACTTGCGGACTCGTCCAGGTTCGACTGCGACAACGATGACGCCGCGATCGAAAAGGCGAAAGTGATGGCGATAGGCGTCTCTCTGGACAAGCCAGCGGTCGATCCAAAGCTGCACATTTCTATTCTGAACTCAGATATAGATGAAATTTCCAGGGTGGCAGTTTATTCTAAGCCAGCATAGAAGTATTTAGATAGCGACGGTCATCACGCCGAACGCTGTAACGCTGGCTTACATTTTTCGACATTGCACGGCGGCACTGAAACCTCGCAAATCGCGGACTCAATAAACAGCCAACATTCTCCAGCGAATTCCCAAAGGGTAGCGATCGAGCCTTCATTTCCGGCTGGCAAGATAACCGACAAAATATACCTCATCGGCCTAGTCGGCTTTCTTTTCCGCGGCCTCGCCTCGTTTCACGATATCGCCTTTTGTAAAAAGGATGTTTTGCAGCTTTGTTCGCCATATTATTCCGGCGCAGAAGAAATTCGAGGTTCAAGGTCGCCCCGGTTCTGTCGCTAGTCACTTCACCTGAACACCCTGTTGAGGCTTGAGGCCACCTTGCATCGCCAGCGGGTCGGTCGGGTCGTAAGGACCAGGAAGTGATCGACAACATAGATCACCCCCACAATGGCGATCCCGCGACAACCAACATGCAGGCGATCCACGCTAAAATCTCTTTGGTCGAATATTCTTCGAACACGCAGGCAGTTTGGCCGCCTAAACTCGTATTTTCGAGCGTCAATGAAAACGGCTCCGCCGGTTGGAACGACGACGCACGGTAGATCGCCAGTCCCCAGCCACAAGCCCTAGCGGCTTTCCCAGATCGTAAATCAGCGGAATCATGGGGCATGTCCGCCCTCTTCCGCCGTCACTCCGACAATCCGCACCAGGTCACCTGACACGTCTACTTCGATGACGTCCGTGTCGGCACGATCGGCGAACGTGCCGGCGTTCCGGTCGACGTTGACCAATGGCACTGATCATGCGGCTTCTATCCCGGCCTACATCGGGGTCAGCATCGCTACGGGACGGCGTCAACGTTCGAAGAGGCTCGCGCCGGCTTCGAGGCCGATTGGAAAGACCTCCTGCCTGAGATCCCCGACGGCGCATTCGAGGAGTATCGACGCGATCGCGAAGCACGCGCGAAGATGAGAGCCATTCAGGCGCGCGGCGAGAAGTTGCCATCCGAGGCTTTTAGCTCGATTATGCGATGCGTCTGCGGCGTACGGTTCGACAGCTGGAAGCCGGAAGAAAGCTATGATCACCGCGGCCACATCTATGCAGCCGAGCAACAAGGAATCCATTGGTGAAGTTTGCCCAGCCTAGACCTTACGCCGACCTAGAAGCCGCGATGCAAAAAGTCCTAGAGATTGCCAGCACCGTCGAGCCGGTCCAAGACGGACGCATCCATATCGAGAAGATCAACGGCCCGTTTCTATTCGAGCACAGCGGTAAGCGGGCCGAATATACGACTGGCATGAAGCTCGCCATCGCCCGTGGCCTTCTGTGGATGCACGAAAGTCAGACCTATCTGAAATTCACTCAAGCGGCGCCGCGATGTTCGCTTGATCGCTCGCAAGCAACTCGACCTCCCTCCCACCGTCGCCCGCGCCTTCGTGAAAGACAGGAAGGCGTTCTCCGCCGAGGAAAACCGATACAAGCAGGACGAGATCGCGTTGCGTCAACTGCACGCGCTCAAAGAGCACCGGTGGCCGCGCGAGAAGACAACAAGGCTCTCAGATGTCAAACAGATGTTCGTCGAGATGAATTGCATGATCGGTTGAAGATACCCCATGGAGTCGCCCTCGAAAGACGTAGATGAAAAAGCCGATCATCAAACCGCCGGAACGTGAATGCCCGCAATGCAAGGGAACCGGCTTTGCGATAGTAAAGCAGCCGCACCGCCCGGGGGTCAGGATTTACCCGGAGCGGTGCAATAAATGTCTCGGCAAGGGGCGGATTGCCGCCGACTGAGGTGCGCTTGGCGCACGCCTCACTTCACCTTCAAATTCCCCGCAGATTCCTTGCCGCGGTCGCTGATGATGTCGTACGCAACCTTAGCGCCCTCATTGAGGCCGCTTAGGCCGGCCTTCTCGACGGCCGAGATATGAACAAACACGTCCTTGCCGCCACCGTCTGGTTGGATGAAGCCAAAACCCTTTGCCGCGTTAAACCACTTCACTGTACCTGCCGCCACGGCCGCACTCCCAATTTCGAAAATAGAGCTACAACCTTGATCTATCGTGGCCCATTTGAATTCTGATTTACAAGTCGTTCCATGTCGAAACGCGGGGCTGAATTTTCTTCCGGGAACAAATCACTTTGTAACTTAGTATCCCGGCTCTGAGTGGGCGGGGACGTGATGAACGACGAATTTAAAAATGAAGTTTTTTCGAAATTCGAACTCAATCCGATGGCTGCGTGTAGCCATTGTGGCGAGAAGCCCGCACTCGTTTTGAAAATGCTCAATCCGCAAAATGGCCGCACGGTCCGCATGTTCAAGTGCGGGTGCGGGGAGCAAACTTGGTCTGAAGACAAAAGGTAAAGCCGCTTCCGTTGCCTCACTCGTTAATTTTTTATTAATGATTGATGAACTGAGCAAAATGGAACAGCCGTCGAGTTTCATTCCGCGCAAGCTGGTTGCATCATCGGCCTTATAACGGCATCCACCCGGTGACAGAGAGTTCGGTAACGCTCCCGCCCAATCAGGGAAGCGTCATGACCTATTCCGTTCTATTTTCGACCGACAACGAGCGTCCCCGCTGTTCCCATTGCCAGCGGCGCATGATCATTGAGGGTGTTTCACCAGGGCCAGTCGGGTTTGAACATCGACTATTCGAATGTCCTAAGTGCAAACAAACTAAGACCATCGTGGTGGCATCCGACCCGTTCAAGTCGAAGGCCGCTGGCTGGCTATCCGGCGAGCTAGGTCGTGGCCCTGCCGTTTCCCACGAGGTCAAGAATGGGAGATTGATACCCAAGCCAGCAGGCGAGTAACCTCGAGAGTAACCTGAGCCATCATGTTCCTCACGGACGTTGCGTGCCATTGGTCACTACGCACGAAAGTGACCCACCGCGCTGCATCTTCCTAGTGGCGCGTTTGTGTTTGATGATGTTCGATCTTGTCGGCAACCTCCTCGCAGACGGACGCCAGATCAAGCAGCTCATTTTTGATGAACGTATCGTCGGTCCGCTCGGAAATTTCACGATATATAGTTGCGTGCACGCGAAGATGATCAGGCCAATCCTGCGTGCCATTAGCATCGTCGAGATTGGGGTCGTGACAATCCATCGTCGGGCTTTCATCAGAACGCCGAATGCGTGAATCTGATGTAGGTTCTCTATCTGCGGGCACTATTAAATTCAAATTCAGTCTGAATTGTCGCGCAGCGGAAAATAGCGAATATCAACCATCGCATTGTGTCGCTTTCTTCTAAGATCGTTTCTTTCATATCAAAACGAGCATAAATACTGCTGTTTAGGCTTTCGCCCACACAAAGACGTTGCGCCCGAGACCCATGGCCCCAAGTTCTCAGGAACCGCTGCGCCAACCTGAGCCGCAGCAGCTAAGGCCCTCGGTCAGCGAAGATCATCAATCCATCAACGTGAACGGCACGCTATGGACGATTGCCGGAGCATCGAGGCTCTGCGAGATGTGAACGGCTTGTGGCTTCTATCGCGCTAAAGAAGAATTGAGCGGAAAGGTTGGACACGACGTACGTTATCTCCCTATCTAGAGACAAAGGAGACAGCCATGAAAATTACAGCAATCGCGCTTGGAAAAGCGCTCACGCTCACAAGTACAGTCGCACTTGCGCAGACCAACGGAACGCAAATCCCCGGCACGGAAGGATACGGGTCAGTCGTGCAGCCTTCAGTGGGTTCCTACCAAACCCCGGTCGGGTCATCGAATGTAGTCCCGACGTGGAGAAACACCGGCCCGGCAGCGACCCTGCCCAGAAGGGACGCATCCGTGCAGAACCCTGCTGGGGGCGTACTTGGGGCTCGCAGGTAGAAGAATTCGTAGTGACCGACACCGCTGCTCCGTGAGGAGGCACAATGTGCCTCAACACGTAGTCGCCATCTAGGATTTCATCGTGATCGTGAGGAATGATCTTGCCGTTTGTCATCGCGGAGAGGCTCAGCCGGCATCATCGCAGAGCGCAGAACGCTGCGCCAGGCCTCCGCGGCCGGTCGGCCGCCGGGCGTCCAGGGCGTAGCGTTGGATATGTTACTCCCGATCTGCTCGCACGGCTCGGGAGGCCGCAGCAATCCAGCACACAAAAAAACCATTTGGAAACATGAGCCTATTTCGGAATATTCGTGAAATAATTTCAGTGCGACAAGCCGATGAATCGTTGATGTAAATTCTTCGGTTCAGCACGCATCGCGCGGCCGTCCTGAAATAATTCGGGTGCGGAAATTAAGGTTGCCGCGCGAATCGTCGCATGCGGGCAGTGCAGCCTGTCTAAGTTAGGGCCATGGAGGACCCTTTCGAAGCGACCATAAAACCACCCAGGCAGACAAAGACGGCCGAAGAGTTAGCGGCGATGATTCTCGCCGACCTGCGGCAGGTCGAGGGCTGTCCGAAGACCGGCGTTACCGTGTACGTCTACGGCATTCCGTGGAACGCGCTGCTCATGTTTGACGCCGCCGCTGGTCCAGTCCGCAACAGGGCCGAGCTAAAACAGTTTTTCAATATTATCGTCGAACGGTTGCAGCGATTGTACGACGCGATCGTTTAAGCTCGACAAGAATTTGCGTGATTGTGAATTAGCTCACAAATACCCGGGGAAGCGCCCGCTAGTCTGGCAGCGCTGGGGATCTAAGGGGCCCAGTAGCAGGCGTCGGCGGGACGCTATATTTCGAGCCCGACGGCGCTCTTTTTGCGTATCCCGGTGCTGTCGCATGTCCGACTTTGTGCTGTTGTCGATATTTTTAGTGCGATGCTCTTCATTGTCGGCGTCGGTGCGGGCAGAACTTCCGGTTGACAAAGCGCAAAACCCCCGGCGCCTACAATCTCACCCAATCTTCGAAGGATATGTGACCGGTACATAGCTTGGCGAAGCGCAGCCGAATTAGAGCCGCGCCACGCGGGGCACCGCCGGCTTGGCTGGGGAAGATGGCAGGGGCCGACCGTGCAAGCCGCGGCGATGTGAGGCCGGGCGCGGCCCAAAAAAACAAGGCAACTGCGCGGCGTGAGTTCCTAAGAAAGGCGGAACAAGGAGGTGCGCCGGCCCCTTTGGTGCTTGCGAGTGAAGGGCCGGCGCTTTCCACGCCCGGAAGGGAGTTCACAGGCGCCATACAGCCTAGCACACGAGCGCGGCGCGTTCCGGGCCGCCATTGGGTGGTGCAGAGTGGGCGCACGTCGGTTCGGCAAAAAGCGGACCATTGGCCGTCATAAAGAGGCGGTATCGTCAGGCCGGCCAAGCCGTCTCCGCCCGACGGGCGCGGCTGCGCGGGTGCGCTCAAGTTTTTCTTTTTTAGTCCTGCCGGTGAGGTGATCGACGACGACGGCCGGCTACAGGAAGGGCAGCCAACTTGGGAAATCGCAAGCGAACTCAGCGCCCATTTTCAAAACAATATCGAATTTTCTAGCCTAGGCCCGAAGAATCGTCGGTTTGAACTGTTGGATGTCTTGAGGTTGCGGTTCCAGCATCCCCGGCCGTGGGCGCACCAGGGCTCGAACCTGGGACCCGCTGATTAAGAGACAGGCCCGGGTTAAGAACAATCAACGACTTACCGGTCGTACCGCTGGGCTTAACCGGCCCTAAACGGGCATCCGTCGCACGATGATAGTCCTTCGTTGCACCGCTGTTATCCGAACGGCTGAACATTTATTCTGGGGGAACCTTGTCATCCAGTTCGGACCGCCAGCGAAGCCTCGTTCGTTGCAGAACTCTCCTCTACTCTTAAGGCCGGATCGACAGGCTTTTTCAGCTTCTATTTCACTCACCAGACCGGCCAAGCACTCAATCACGTAGCCGCCTAGAAGGCACCAGCTCTATGGCCTGGCGCACCGGGTGAACATCCGTGGAGAACGTAACGAATCTGAAATGGGAAGAAACTGATGGCCTGCTTCGTAGAAGGTCAGACGAGCTATTTGGGCTTAAGAACCGCAACTTCCCGCAGATGCACAGTGTTGGATTGCTCAAGGCTGATGAAGCCGAATGCTGCGATTGCGACCAACGCGAAAAGCAAAACGACAGCAGCCACGTTCTCGACCATGCGGGCCTTGTAATCCTCCGTATATCCGCGCGGATTCTCGTATCGAGACAGATCGAGCAATTGGCCTATATCGCGTCCGGCATCGCACGCGTCGCGCTTACGGTGGCCATCGTCACGCGGCGGGAATTGCAAAATCTTGCAACCGCTATCGTCCCGTCTCTTTGGTTCGCCGGGCATCATCGGATCCAACACCACTCTTTTATTTTAAAGCGGCCCGGAGGATCCGAGTTCCCAGACCGCAATATTGGAAGCGACAAATCGACGTGAGGCAATGTTCGAATGATGCCGACGCTTCTCGACGTCGACGGACCGTAAGAGTTGCAAGTTCCGGGACAGACGAAGCCACAGCAGCCTGCTATCAGGACATAAGGTCCAGACCACGCCCACTGCGCCAATTCTTATTTGCCCAACATCTAGGCTGGAGGCGAGTTTGATCAAAAACCCTTGCTCGCCGTTTTTGTGATTTCATGTGGTACGAGATTTTTCATCGTCAATCGTTGTTACAACGAACGGCGCGTAAGACTATCGCCTTGTCCGCCTTTTTGCAGTAAGGTCGCCAGCCTGGTTGGACGAACTTGAAAGCGCGATGACGTCGGGGATAGCCGGTCACTGACAAGTAAATGGTGAATGTATCGAAGAAGGGCTCCGGCATCGCCGGAGTTCTTCGCGATAAGTGAATTGTTCACAGAGCTTTTCGAAATACGATTTGAGAACCGACTTAGGCATTGAATACCACCACATGCTCATCATGTGAGCCGCACAAAGTCGCTAGATTGGCCAGCAGCAGACTGCGATGTTGACCTGCCGCTGAGCGCCACGCGAAATTTTTGCGTCTTATCTAAGCCAAGGTGTGTCGAGCAACATCTGCCGTCCACGAATCGTTTGATTCAAGAAGCACCGATATGATTTCTCTTCTCAACTGCGGCCAGCTTGGGTTAGACGCCGCCTTTAGTCTGCAGGTTTCCTGGAAACGCCCTGGCCACCCGGCCGCGACGCATCGGGACCGCCGGCATCGGTGCGCGGTCCTGATGGCTCCGGTCGGGACATGCCGGTGGTCTCCTCGGGAGAACGATTCGGGGGCATCCTGCCGTTATTCACGGTGCCCACGGCAGCGCCGCCACCATTGACTGCCGTGCCAGAATTTTCTGGAACTTCTGCGCCGGCAGCGTTTCCGCCACCCATCTGCGCGAATGGCGGGGTATCCTGGCTAACGTGCATTCCCTCAAGCGGGTGATGGAACGAGCCGACGCTATCCGCGTTAACTAACGGCCTCCACGACAATTTTGCGCGGCCCGATCCTGCATGGAAGGCGATCAAGCTCGGACCGAAGCCATAGCTATTCTCTTCGTACCGTTTGCTTGAAGGATTTACATGGGGCTCGTCAAATACGCGCTCAAGTTCCGAGTCAGCTTCTACGTATTGGCGCTGCTGATGATGCTGGGCGGTGTCGGTGCCATCATTGTTATGCCCAAGGACGTACTGCCGACAGTGGATATTCCCGTCGTCGTCGTGGTCTGGACCTATACCGGTCTCGACACCACCGACATGGCGCAGCGGATCACGACCTATAGCGAATTTTCGCTCTCCAACAACGTCAACAGCATCCGAAGGATGGAAAGCACGACGCTGCAGGGTGTGGCGATAGAGAGGATCTATTTCGAACAGCGGGTGTCGATCGATCTCGCTATCGCGCAAGTCGTCTCGGCAATGAATTCGATCCGTGCGGTGATGCCGCCGGGGATCCAGCCCCCGGTGGTGATGCGCTTTTCGGCCTCCTCCGTGCCAGTGGTGCAATTGGCGCTGTCGTCGCAAAAACAGAGCGAGGCCCAGCTCTACGATTATGCACAATACCGCATCCGCCAGACCCTGACCCAGGTGCCGGGTTCGACCTTGCCATCGCCCTATGGCGGCGCGCCGCGCCAGATCATGGTCGACCTCGACATGCATGCGCTGCAGGGTTACGGCCTCACCCCGCTCGACGTCACCAACGCGATTTCGGCGCAAAATCTCACCGTGCCGTCCGGCCAGGCCAAAATCGGCGACTTCCAGTATCCGATCCGGCTGAACTCCGCGCCAGAGGCGATCTCGGCGCTCAACGTATTGCCGATCAAGGTGGTGGCGGGCTCGCCGGTATTGGTGCGGGACGTCGCCTTTGTGCGCGATGGCTCGCCACCGCAGCAGAACATCGTTCGCGCCGACGGCCGCCGTTCGATTTTGCTGACGATCCTGAAGAACGGCGAGGCCTCGACCTTGACGGTCGTCAACAACGTCAAGGGCTTTTTGGGACAAATCCGCGCCGCCGCGCCCGACGGCGCCAAGATCGACCTGCTGTTCGATCAATCTGTGTTTGTCTCCGGCGCCATCGCCGACGTGGTCCGCGAAGCTGTGATCGCCGCCGGCCTGACCGGCTTGATGATCCTTTTGTTCCTCGGTTCGTGGCGATCCACTTTGGTGGTGCTGGTTTCCATTCCGCTCTCGATTCTGACTTCGCTCGCGGTGCTGGCGCTGCTCGGTGAAACCATCAACATCATGACGCTGGGTGGACTCGCCCTAGCGGTCGGTATCCTGGTCGATGACGCCACCGTTGCCATCGAGAACACCTATCGCCTAATGGAGGAAGGCCACCCGTTCCGGGAGTCGGTTGCCGAGGGCGCGGCCGGCATTGCCAAGCCAGCGCTGATTTCGACATTGGCAATCTGCGCCGCCTTTGTCTCAGTGTTGTTTTTGACCGATACGCCAAAATTTCTGTTCACGCCGCAGGCACTCGCGGTGGTATTCGCGATGCTGACATCGTATTTGCTGTCGCGAACCCTGGTTCCGATCCTGATCGATGTGCTGGTCAAGAAGGAATACGATTCCCGCTTTGGCGAACACGGTGAGCATAGCGGGCACAGCGAGCATGGCGAACATAACGCCGAGCCCACCGCGGCGGCGCAATCCCGGCCCGGCTTCTTCCGCCGCTTTCACGCCGGCTTCGAACGCCGCTTCGCCCGTTTCCACACCGGCTATCTCGGATTGCTGCATGTCGTGATCGGGCATCGGATCGTGACGGTCGCGGTGGTTGGTGTGGTCTTCGCCTTCGCCGCCGTGCTCTTTATATTTGTCGGTCAGGATTACTTTCCGCAGATCGATGCCGGCGAATTGACGCTGCATGTGCGGACCCGCTCGGGGATGCGGATCGAAACCGCCGAGCAGCAATTTTCCGCCGTCGAGAATACCATCCGCCAAGTGATCAAGCCTGACGATCTTGGACTGATCCTGGACAATATCGGCCTGCCAGCCAGCAACTATAATTTCGCGTTCGGCGACGGCTCCTTTGTTGCTAACAATGATGGCCAGATCCTGATTTCGCTCAAGCAAGGCCACGCGCCGACCAACGGCTACCGCAAGACCCTGCGCAAGGTCTTGGCGGAAAAATACCCGGACACCATCTTCTATTTTCAGCCTTCCGACATCATCACCCAGATCCTGGACTTCGGCACGTTGACGCCGATCGATATTCAGGTGAACGGCCGCAACGCCGACAAGGATCTCGAAGTCGCCAAACACATCGAG
The DNA here is from genome assembly GCF_049519115.1 of Bradyrhizobium sp. GTDB lineage: Bacteria > Pseudomonadota > Alphaproteobacteria > Rhizobiales > Xanthobacteraceae > Bradyrhizobium. The sequence goes on along the minus strand of NZ_JBEKRB010000035.1, from coordinate 92,027 downwards.
GCGCGGCTGCGCAAGGTCCGCGGCGCGGTCGATGTGCATATCCAGCAAATCACCGACTCGCCGGAGTTCTTTGCCGACGTCGACCGCCAGATGGCGGGAGAGATCGGTCTCACCGAACAGCAGATCGCCAACACCCTGAATGTCTCGCTGGCCGGCAGCTTTCAGGTCACCCCGAATTTCTGGGCCGATCCCAAGACCGGCATCCCCTATCAGCTCTGGGTGCAGACCCCCGAATACCGCAACGATTCGCTGACCGACGTCGGCAACACCCCGCTCTTCGTCTCGGCCCCCGGCCCGACCACCGGCGGCGTGGTCACCTTGTTCAACAACGTCGCCAAATTGCGCCGGCAGTCGGAACAGACCGTGGTGAACCATCTCAACACCCAGCCGAAATATGACGTGCTGGCGAGCGTGCAGGACCGCGATTTGGGCTCGGTGAGCCGCGAGATCGAGACCATCATGCAGGACGAGCAGAAAAACCTCCCCGTGCCCGATCGCATCTCGGTATTGGGGCAGATCGCGGACATGCACAGCGCCTTCACCAACCTTGGCATTGGTCTGGCGATCGCGATGATCGCGGTCTACCTCTTGATGTCGGTGAATTTCCAGAGCTGGGGCGATCCGTTCGTGGTGCTGGCAGCGCTGCCGCTGGCGTTTTGCGGCATCGTCATGAGCCTGTTCGTGACGCAGACCACGTTTTCGATTCCCTCGCTGTTCGGCGCGATCATGAGCGTGGGCGTCGCCAGCGCCAATTCCATCCTGCTGGTGACCTTCGCGCGCGAGCACCGCGAGCAGACCGGCTGCAGCGCCGCGGAGGCCGCGATCAAGGCCGGCGAGACCCGGCTGCGGCCGGTGCTGATGACCGCGGCGGCGATGTTCGTCGGCCTGCTTCCGATGGCGCTCGGCCTCGGCGAAGGCAGCGAGCAGAACGCAGCGCTGGCACGCGCCGTGCTTGGCGGCATTTTGGTCGGGACCTGTTCGACGCTGTTGTTCGTTCCGTTTCTGTATTCCGTGCTGCGCACCGGCAAGACCGAAGCCCTGAAAGATTACGTATGAACAAAATCGAAAAAGAACCCGTGCGTGGAGAACCCGTGCCGCAAGCGGGCGGAGCTGGCGCCAATGACGACCGAAACGGCAAGCCTGCGGCGGTGCCGCCGCCTTCGAAATGGATATTGGTGGTGGTGCTGGTGGTCGTAGCTTGCGTGCTGGCGTTCGGCGCCTACGGGCATTGGCAGACCAAGGCCGCCGCCGAAGCAACCCAGCGCGAGGCGATCGACTTCGTCCCGGCGGTGCGCACCGCCGTGACAAAACTGCTCTCCGACCCGATTCTGACCACGCTGCCGGGCCAGACCGACGCGTTCGACCGCGCCAACATTTTTGCCCGCGCCACCGGCTACATTGCCGAGCGCAAGGTCGATATCGGCAGCACCGTGAAAAAGGGCGATTTGCTGGTCAAGATCGCAGCACCCGATCTCGACCGCCAGCTCGACCAGGCGGTGGCGCAGCTCAGCCAGGTCCAGGCCGCGCTGGCCCAGGCCCAGGCCCAGGTCACCCTGTCGGAAGCCAATTTGAGGCTTGGTAACCTCAATTACGCCCGCTCCGACGATCTCGTGAAGAAGGGTTTTGATACCTACCAGAACCATGACACCCAGCAGGCCAACGTTTCGAGCCAGCAAGCCAATGTCGAGAACGCCACGGCCGGCGTCAAGGTCGCGCAGGCCAATATCGAGGCCCAGCAGGCCACCGTCAATCGCCTGCGCACGCTGGCCGAGTTCGAGAAGGTGACGGCCCCGTTCGACGGCGTCGTCACCGTGCGCAACGTCGACATCGGCGACCTCGTCAACGCCGACACCGGCGGCGGCACGCCGATGTTCACCATGGTTCGCGACGACATCCTGCGCGTGGCCGTCAGCGTGCCGCAATCCCTCGCAATCGCGATGCGCGACGGCCTCGACGCCAAGATCCAGGTGTTCGAGCTTCCCGGACGCACCTTCGCCGGCAAGGTCGCGCGCTCTTCCGGCGCGCTGTTGTCGGCCTCGCGCACGCTTAGCGTCGAGGTCGATGTCGATAACTCCGCGCATGCCTTGCGCGCCGGAATGTTCGTCAACGTATCCTTTGCCGTTCCCCGCGAGCATCCCGACGTCGTGGTGCCCGCCGAAGCCCTGATCTTCAACCAGCAGGGCCTGCGGGTCGCGGTCGTCAACGCCAACAAGACCATCCATCTGCAGCCCGTGACCATCTACCGCGACTTCGGTTCCACCGTGGAAATCAGCGACGGCCTGCGCGGCGGCGAAGCCATCGTGCTCAACCCGCCGACCAACCTGCAGGAAGGCGGCAAGGTCAAGATAAACCCGGACGAGAAGATCGCGGAGGCGGGGAAGTAGGGGACCGGGGACGGGTTGCAAGCCGAAGATTTAACCCGCCTCCTACGTTTACACTTCTAACTGAAACGCAGGTTGCATTCCGACGCAGCGAATCTTTATGGTGAGCAAGACTTGGCCGGACCCGCCTACCGAGAGTTCGAAGATGCAATGTTTGCTTATGAATGGCCGTTCCACCAATAGCGGCCATTCCAAAACCGCCTATTCCGCGAATCAGACCACGATCCGGCACTTGCATATTTTCTGAAGCTGTTGGGGGAGCGCTATCCCCTGCCAGTGGATCGGGCTTGTTCCCGACGTATTTTTGCAAAGACGCGATCCGTTGCCATAAACCGCGCCAACATGGGCGCAATCAGCTTTGTTGGTTCAGTAACACTCTGCCCGGTTTCGCGAGCTAGCACCTCTGCGTAAGCGAGCAAATCGCGATAGACGCTTGCGGAGAGTTCGACAGTCAACTTCACCGGCTTATCGTCGGTGATTCCAACGAGCTTGAGCTTTGCCATGTTCGTCCCCTACCCTTTGTAAGGCTCAAGTACCAAATCGCGATTGACAACCACGCGTACCGGAAATCCTGGCCGGATGGTCAATGTCGGTTGAATATTGAGACTCCGCCGAACCACCTGTTGTCCTGTTTGATTCAGCGAATTGGCCGCGCTCAAGCGAAGCGCCTGAATAATATCGGTATTGCTGCCACTATCCGCCCCAGAGCCAAGCTCCGCTCCTACGCCAAGGACCGTCGAGAGCAGCGCCGCCTTGAACAGTTCGGCCCAGTGATTATCGACTTCATCCTCGAGCCCGGAGTGGCCGCCTGCGTCCGCCCCCTGTTGCCGTTCGAGAACTATCGAACGTCCGTTCGGCATGATGAGCCGGGTCCACACCAACAGCACCCGCGATTGTCCGAACGCGACCTGGCTATCATAAATGCCTATCAGTTTCGCTCCTTGCGGAATTAGCCGGGCACGACCGGTCGGCGTATCAAAAATGTTCTCGGTTACTTGCGCGGTGATCTGCCCGGGAAGATCTGACCGAATGCCCGTAATAAGAGCTGCAGGAATGACCGTTCCCGCCTGCACGACAAAGGGCGATGCTGGACGTGTCAGTCGATCCGGTGCCGTCGTCCGTCGATCAACGGGGGCATTGACGAAGAGGAGTTTGCTATCCTGCCCATTCTGAGTGAAGGTTTCATCGGAAGATGCCGAAGTCTTGGCCGCCGTTTCCTGTGATGAGGCATGCGGTGGCGCAACGGGCGCAGTGGTCGACGCAAACACTTTGCTCGTCCGAGCCGCCTCGGTTTCCTGATTGGCACGCTGTTGTTCGGCGTCAAGGCCGATCGCTGCTGTTTGGCCTTCCAGTGTTGCGATAGGACGTCCCAGGTCTCCGGGCGATGCTGGCCCAAGCCGGGGGACGTCGCGGGGAATCCCAGCATAGTCCTGCGGCAGCGTTGTCAGACCATCTGCAAGGTTGTGATGATCCGTGCTGTAAAGCTCGTCCGGCGCGGGGCTATGTGGGCGGTTGCTCCTCAGCGCCCACAGTACCGCGCCAGAGATGAGCATCAAAGCCAATGCGCTGCCACCCGCAAGGACCTTGCGGGAGAGTCTTGTGATCCTTGGGCGTTCTGCACGCAGACGCAGAGTCTGCGTGTTATCGTCAGATGGTGGCCCCGATGCTGGACTGGCGCTCTCGTTTGACCCGTTGCTCGTCATGATCGCTTCCCGTCGGCTCTCGCGATACGAACCTTCTGCTGCTTGTCTCCCCCGAGGCGCAGCTCAGCCGCAGCGAACAAACGGTCGACAATCAATATATTTTTGTAGGCGCGATAGTTGACGAGTTCGGGCTTGCCATCCTGGCCGATGACGAACAGCGGCGGCATTTCTCCTTGGGCAATGCCGGCCGAGAACTCGATATAGACCTTGCGGCCATCATCGTAGGCATTGACCGGACGCCACGGCGGGCTGTCGCCCTCGATGACGTAACGGTAGCGGCGCTGATCCACTTCCGGGATGATCGGTGTCGATGGCAAAGCCTTGGAGCGGCTGGACCGGTCCTCCGGGTAGAACCAGGCAACTGACGGCATGTATGGCTTTTCACGGGAGCGCAGTTCGATCAGGTAGGTCCGTCGATCGGTGTTGACGACGAGGTTGGTCTCGATGGCAGGCCGTGTCGGCTTCACCATGATGTGGACGCGCCTGGTATCGCCGTTGCCGCTTTCGGTGTCACCGACGATCCAGCGCACGGTGTCGCCGGCGGCGAGCGGCCCCGATCCGGTTAGCTGCTCGCCCGGCTCGAGCGCCATATCCGTGATCTGCCCTGGTGAAGCGTAGATCTGATAGAGCGCGCCGGGACTGTAAGGAAAGACCTGAACAGCATTGAAATACCCTGCGCGCCGTGGCTGGACCCGCGCTACATCGTTGGCAATCTCGATGCGATCGGTCGGGTCCTTAGCCTCTACTTCACCTTTCTTGCCGCCGCTGGCTGGCGTCCAGGATGGCGGGACATGCAGCGGACGTGCATGGTCGTCCGCCGGCATCGGTAGCTCAGGAGACGGCGGCACGTCATCATCATAACTGATCTGCGGCGGCTTGAAGGTCGTGCAGCCGGAGAGCGCGAGAACAAAAAGCAGGGCCAGACTTGAAGGCGTCCCATTGCATTTTGGACCAATCGACCTTGGTACAGGATTTCTCACTAGCCGAGCTCCTTCGACCAGTTGATGGAATGGACATAGACGCCGAGCGGATTCTTGCGCAGGCGGTCGGCGTCGCGCGGGGTTTCGATGACGACGGAAAGGATCGCGGTCCAACGTTCGGTGGCGGCGAGCTGGCCGCTGTCGTAGTGGCGTTCGGTCCATGCGACCCGAAAACTCTCCGGCGACGCACGGATGACGCTTGAGACGTCGATGGAGATTTGCGTGGTGCCGAGCTTGGCGAAAGGATCGTCGTGGCGTGCGTAGTCGTTCAGCGCTGCGGCACCACGATCGGTCGTGAAGTCGTAGGCGCGCAACCAATTCTGGCGTAGCACAATGGCGTCGGCCGGAAGTCCCCGCACGTCCTCGATAAATCTCGCGAGATGAAACGCGATCTGCGGATCGGTCGGCTGATAGAAAGCACTCGCCGGAGCGACTGCCTGGGCCTGGCCGAGATGATCGACTTGCACCACCCACGGCGTGATCGTGCCCTGGGTGGACTGCCAGACGAGGCTTGCGGCGAGGCCTCCCGACAGGAACAGGCATCCGAATGCCATCAGCCGCCAGTTCCTGGCCTGGACCCGCGCCGAACCGATACGTTCGTCCCAGACCTGCGCCGCCTTCTGATATGGAGTAACCGGCTCCGGCATGCGGCCGTAATGCACGGATGGTCGCGTGAACATCAGTTCCCTCCCTCGGACAGATCGACGGAGGATCCGCCACCGGCACTATCACCACTGCGAACCGCGTGGGTGGCAGCGGACACGCCTTGGTTCACAGTCTGCGCGCGCTTCATCCGACGCGCCCAGGCCGGTGGCGCGTCTGCCGTCGACGAGCCGCCACCAAGCCCGGCAGCCATGCGGCGCAGCGGGCTTGTTATCGCCGAGCCACCTGCCTTGGCGACGCCACTCAATCCTCCCGCGCGGTAGGCGCTTGCGGTTCCGCCTGCAATCGTGGCCGCACCGCGGGCGCCTCCTGCGAGTGCGCCACCCGCCAGCCCGGCACCGCCGGCTGCGAGACCTGCGCCAGCCACGATGACGCCGCCTGCCGCCAAGCCCGTACCAACAGCGGCCCCAGCGCCGAGCTGCGGTCCACCGGATACGATGCCGTTGGCGATGCCGGGCCCGAAGATGCCTAGGCCAAGCAGGGAGAGCGCGCCAAGCATGAGCGCCATGGCGTTATCGATCGTCGGCTGGTTGCCACCGAATCCTGCCGTGAATTGTGAGAACAGCGTCGAGCCGATGCCAACGATAACGGCCAGCACCAGGACCTTGACGCCAGATGAAATCACGTTGCCGAGGACGCGCTCGGCAGCAAAGGCGGTCTTACCGAACAGACCGAACGGGATCAGCACGAACCCCGCAAGCGTCGTCAGCTTGAACTCGATCAGGGTGATAAAGAGCTGGATGGCCAGAATAAAGAAGGCGAGCAGCACCACGATCCAGGCGAACAATAGAACCGTAATCTGGATGAAATTTTCGAAGAAGCTGACATAGCCCATAAGCCCCGAGATCGAATCAAGGATCGGTCGTCCAGCATCAAGTCCGACTTGGGCGATCTTTCCGGGTCTCAAGAAGTCGGCTGAGGAAAGCCCGGTGCCGGAGGCTTTCAGACCCAAACCTGCAAAGCTCTCGAAGATGATGCGAGCCAAGCTGTTCCAGTTGCCGATCAGAAAAGCAAAGACACCGACAAACAAAGTCTTCTTGACGAGACGAATTAAGATGTCCTCGTCGGCTCCCCATGACCAGAACAGGCCGGCCAGCGTGACATCGATCGCTGCTAGCGTGGTGGCGAGATATCCGACTTCGCCTCCGAGTAGACCGAACCCGGAATCGATGTACTGGGTGAACGTCGCCAGGAACTGATCGATAATGCCCGTGCCGCCCATGGGTTACTCCTTCCCGGACTGCTGACTTGAGGGGTAACCAGGTGACAGGCGGCTCCCGTCCTTGGGCGGCATAAACAACGAGGAGCCCTCTTTGGCGGCCTCGTTGTCGGACGATGCTGATGGAGCCTTATCCCCTCCGAGGAATTGACGGCGCTTCTCGGCCCACGCCTTGCGGCACTCGGACAGAGCATCTTTCTGCTCGTAGGTGACAGAGCGACACTCCGCGAGCTTTGCTGTCAGCGCATCGGATGCCTGATCAGCCGATTTAGCGGACAGGGTTTGGCCTTCGTCGTCACGTAACTGGATTGCGCAAGCGGCAACCACGAGGACGACGAGCACCACTGCTGCCACGGTCGGGAGGCGTTTCAGTTTTTTCGCGCTCATCAGTGAAACATCTGCACGGTTGTGGGTTGATAGCCGGCGCCTTGGGTCAGGAAGCGACGCAGTTGCTCCCTGCCCTGATCCTGAGCGGCCGAGTGCTGGGCGGACTCCAGGTTTTGTGCGCGCCCCTGGGCTGCAACGACGGCCGTGAGATCGGCAAGTTGCTGTGACGCCAGCGCCAAGAGCTGATTGCCGGCCTGGCTCGCCTGCAACGCACCGGATGCCCCCTGGCTCGCGGTGACAAGGGCCGACATCTGCGTATGGTTGGTGTTGAGATTGGCGACGACCGTGGCCTGCGTCCGCATGGCGTCCTGCATGCTGACAAGCGCATTCTGCCAACGCGTTTGCGCGTTCGCGAACAACGCTTGGTTCGAGAGACTGGAAGACGACGCCGACGCATAGGTGGTCGAGAAGGCACGATCGATCTGCTGGATATCGTAGGCGATGCGCTGGGCTTGGCTGAGAAGCTGCTGGGTACGCAGGATCGACTGTTCCAGTTGCAACAACGACGAGAACGGCAACGTCGCCAAATTTCTCGCCTGGTTGATCAGCATCTGCGCTTGATTCTGCAGAGACACGATTTGGTTGTTGATCTGTTGCAGAGATCGAGCAGCGGTCAGCACATTCTGTGCATAGTTGTTAGGATCAAACACTGCCAACTGCGCAGTGGCCGGTTTGGGGCCGACCCCAATGACAATCGCGACTACGCCTGCGGCAACGATACGACGGAGACGATTCATTTGGATGCCTCCAGTTCAGCGAGATGCGGGATGAGATCTGTCGCCCAGGCGACATCGCGCGCCTTCAGCCATCCGGACACAAAATTGTCGCGGCCATGTTCGGCAAGAACCTGCTCGATTAGGGCCTGGTCGGCCTTGGAGGAAGCGGCGGCGAAGGCGAGCGCGACCTCGCCGAGACCGAGTTCGAACAGCCGATTGCCGCGACGTGACTGGCAGTAGTAGTCGCGCTTCGGTGTGGCCCGAGCCAGGATTTCGATCTGGCGGTCGTTCAGCCCAAAGCGCCGATAGATCGCCATGATCTGTGGCTCGATGGCGCGGTCGTTCGGCAACATAACGCGTGTTAGACAACTCTCGATGATCGCCGGCGCGATCGCCGAGCCGTCGATATCCGCGAGCGATTGGGTAGCAAAGATGACGGAAGCATTCTTCTTGCGCAGTGTTTTCAGCCATTCGCGTAGCCGTCCTGCGAAATCTTCATCATCGAGCGCGAGCCATCCCTCGTCGATGATGAGCAGGGTCGGCCGCCCATCAAAGCGGGCCTCAATACGGTGAAACAGATAAGCAAGAACAGCAGGCGCGACCGCGGTCCCAATTAGGCCATCGGTCTCGAAGACCTGCACCGATGACTCTCCCAGACGCTCGCTTTCGGAATCGAGCAAACGATCATAGGGACCCCCGAGGCAATAGGGTTGCAGGGCTCGCTTGAGGACATTCGATTGAAGCAGAACGGAAAGGCCCGTAAGCGTACGCTCCTCGATGGGAGCGGAGGCCAGCGAACTCAACGCCGACCAAATGTGCTCCTTGGCTTCCGGGGTAACCTCGATCCGCTCGCGGCTCAAAATCGAGCTGATCCAATCGGCCGCCCATCCGCGTTCGGCGACATCATCAATTCCGGCGAGCGGCTGGAGGGAAACGAATTCAGAGGCCTCTCCGGCGAGAGCGCCGCCGAGATCATGCCAATCGCCGCCCATGGCAATCGCGGCCGCACGGATCGAACCGCCGAAGTCGAAGGCGAAGATCTGCGACTCAGGATATCGGCGGAACTGGAGTGCCATCAGCGCCAGCAGCACCGATTTGCCGGCGCCGGTCGGCCCCACCACAAGGGTATGACCGACATCACCGACGTGGAGCGAAAAGCGAAATGGAGTGGATCCCTCCGTCCTCGCCAGAAACAGAGGCGGCGCCTTGAGATGATGGTCCCTCGCTTCGCCTGCCCATACCGCCGACAGCGGGATCATGTGCGCCAGGTTCAAAGTCGAGATTGGCGGCTGCCGCACATTGGCATAAACATGCCCCGGCAGGCTGCCGAGCCAGGCCTCGATCGCATTCACTGTCTCGATCATGCATGTGAAATCCCGACCCTGGATCACCTTTTCGACGAGGCGAAGTTTTTCGTCTGACGTAGCGGGATCGGCGTCCCATACCGTGATCGTCGCTGTAACAAAGGCCTCTCCAATCTGGTCGGAGCCCAGTTCCTGCAAGGCAGCGTCGGCATCCATGGCCTTGTTATGAGCGTCGGTATCGAGAAGGGCCGAGGCCTCGTTGGTCATCACCTCCTTCAGGATCGCGGCCACCGACTTGCGCTTGGCAAACCATTGCCGCCGGATCCTGGTGAGGAGTTTTGTGGCATCGGTCTTGTCCAGCATGATCGCGCGGGTCGACCAGCGATAGGCAAAGGCGAGTCGGTTCAGGTCGTCGAGAATCCCGGGCGTGGTCGCCGTCGGGAACCCGACGACCGTCAGGACGCGCAGATGCGCTTCGCCCAGCATCGGCTCGAGCCCGCCCGTCAATGGTTGATCGGCGAGCAACGCGTCAAGATACATCGGGATCTCGGGCACCCTGACGCGATGCCGCTTGGTCGAGACCGTCGAATGCAGGTAAGTCAGGGTTTCCTGATCGTCCAACCAGGCGCACTCCGGCATGAAGCCTTCGACGAGCTGCAGCACGCGGCTGGTTCGGTCGACAAACCCTCGGAGGACCTCACGCGCATCGGCGTCGACGGTGCGGTTGCTGCCCTCATAAAGTAGTCGTTCCGCTTTCGCGGTGCCCTCCGCCGGTGGGAGATAGAGAAGCGTCAGGAAATAGCTCGACTCGTAGTGGATGCCGGCTTCTTCGAACTGTGCCCTCCGCTCAGCATCGACCAGGGCGGACGCCGTATCCGGAAATGTGTTGGGTGGATAGCTACCTGCGGAATGGCGCTGCGCTTCGACAAAAATCGTCCAACCGGATTCGAGCCGGCGCAGCGCGTTGTTCAGACGGCCGGCAATGGCGACCAGCTCGGCCGGCACGGCGCTGTCGAGGTCTGGACCTCTAAATCTTGCAGTCCGTTGAAAGGATCCGTCTTTGTTAAGGATGATTCCTTCATCAACCAGCGCAGTCCAGGGCAAGAAGTCGGCTAGGCGCGTGTTTGAGCGGCGGTATTCAGCAAGGTTCATCATCGAAAACTCACGGGTTGAGGTGACCGGGGATACGCAGGTGTCGGCGGACGACCTCGACGAAGTCGGGGTCGCGCTTGGCGGCCCAGACAGCAGCCATGTGGCCGACGAACCAAAGCAGGAGGCCCGCGATCCAAAGGCGCAGACCGATTCCGAGTGCGGCCGCGAGCGTGCCGTTGAGAATAGCGATGGAGCGCGGCGCACCACCCATCAGGATCGGTTCGGTCAGCGCGCGATGCACGGGCGTGACGAAGCCTGGGATTTCTGCATCCATCAGATCAACACTCCCCCGCCGAACGAGAAGAACGATAGAAAGAAGCTAGACGCTGCGAACGCGATCGATAGGCCGAACACGATCTGGATGAGCCTGCGGAAACCGCCCGAGGTATCGCCGAACGCCAGCGATAACCCTGTGACAATGATGATGATGACGGCGATGATCTTCGCGACAGGTCCTTCGACCGATTGCAGGATCTGGTTGAGCGGCTGTTCCCACGGCATGTTCGATCCAGCAGCGAACACTGGATTGACGGCAAGACAGGTGGTCACCAACACACCGGCCGAAACGACCCCTCGCTCGAAGGAAGAAATAACACTCATAAGCGGTCCCCTATTGCTGTGAGGCTGTAGTCACCGGAAGGGCCGATCCCAGTAACGCTGGCGAGTTCCACCAGGCGGCGATCGGCGCCACGGCCGGAAAGAACGGCGACGACGTTGATGGTTTCCGCGATCAGGGCGCGGGGGATCGTGACGACGGCTTCCTGGATCAGTTGCTCCAGTCGGCGCAACGCTCCGAGCGCGGTGCCCGCGTGAATAGTGCCGATACCGCCGGGATGACCCGTGCCCCAGGCCTTGAGCAGATCGAGAGCCTCTGCACCCCTTACCTCACCAATCGGAATGCGATCGGGTCGCAGGCGCAGCGATGATCGGACCAGGTCCGATAGCGAGATCACGCCGTCCTTGGTGCGTAGCGCCACAAGATTCGGGGCCTTGCACTGAAGCTCACGCGTGTCTTCGATAAGAACAACCCGATCCGACGTCTTGGCGACCTCGGCCAACAGCGCATTGGTGAGCGTCGTCTTGCCGCTGGACGTACCGCCAGCCACAAGTATGTTCTTGCGTCCTTCGACCGCGACCTTCAAAGCGCTGGCTTGGCCCGAGGTCATGATCCCGGCAGCCACGTAGTCGTCCAGCGTGAAAACGGCGACCGCCGGCTTTCGGATTGCGAAGGCCGGGGCCGCGACTACCGGCGGCAACAGTCCCTCGAAGCGTTCACCCGTCTCGGGTAACTCAGCCGAGACCCGCGGGCTGCCTGCGTGAACCTCAGCGCCAACGTGATGAGCGACCAACCGAACGATGCGTTCGCCGTCAGGAGCGGACAGGCGTTCGGTTGTCTCCGTCAAACCTCCCGACAGCCTATCAACCCACAACCGTCCATCGGGATTAAGCATCACCTCAATGATCGCCGGATCTTCGAGAAACCGCGTAATCGCGGGACCGAATGCCGTGCGCAGCATGCGCGCACCGCGGGAGAGGGCTTCCGATTGAAAGGAATGGACTGACACGGCTGCCCCCGACCTGCCGTGGTCGCTTCAGGCGCCCTCGGATGGGGATGATTAGAAGAGGCAGAAACTAGCTTGGCGCAACACGCGGCTGACCCCGATCGTGCCATGGAGTACGAAAAGAAAGATAAAGGCCGAGCGGGCCTCTGACACAACAGCTCCGCGGTATGACCAAAGCACGTTGGTCGACTACCGGCGATCAGCCTTTATCGAAAAACGTCGCGGAAATTCGCGATCATGAGCGTGGCTCAGTCCGCCGACCAATGTCCAGGTAGCGGCGGAGTCCTTAGGGCGTGAATCCATAAAATTCAGATTGGTCGGCGCACTTCCGCTTTGATGCGCATTTCGGATCCAAATCGGACATCACGACACTTCCGAAAATGGGATGAACCGGCCGTGCTCCCGCCCCGAACTTCTCTGACATGCACTTGCATTTTGGTCCGCTGTGCGTCGCTTAGACTTGATAACGGCTTTTTACTGCCAATAGGCGCTTGCCTCACAACGCACTGATTGGCGTGCAAACTATTCTCCACGCGCCTGATGCCTCACGAACTTCATTGCACCTGCACTTGTACCGGCGCGCCGAGCATGTCCGCGGGAAGGCGATGTTTTTGGAAATAAAGGGGGCCGTCGGCTGAAAGATGCCGCAACGAAGTCGCCCTTACTGTTTCTCCAGAGCGTTAAGCTGTTCACGCAATTCGATCTCCATCTCTCGGATGTGGTGAGCGGTCGGCCCATCGGGGTATTCCTTAGACAAGCGCTGACATCGGTCTAACTTGATCTGGATCGCGCGTTTTTCCTCTTCCCGATTCATGATCAAAAGATCGCGCATTCGGAGAAGGGTTTAAACCGAATTAGGACACTCTAAAAAATAATTTAGGACACCGGGGGTCAAATACGGAGCGGTGGTGGATAGCCTTTGGAAATCGGACCACGGTAACGACGCTGCTGCCGACTGAACCTCTTCACCCGGAAACGCCATCGACAGATTACGTAACGTGCGCTCCAAAGAACAAGATTGTGCACGGACAACTTTGAACGGTGCTCACATCTCTCTCATAATAGAAATTTTAGCCCTTCAGCGCTTCCTTCGAAGCAACCATTTCAACGTCGCGGCCGTTTACCGCTCAACACAGAGAAGACCATCATGAGAAATACGCTTCAGGCGGCAGCAATAGCCCTGGCGCTAGCAGTTGGAATAACGACCAGCGCGGCGGCCTTCGACCGCGTCAGCAGCTTGAATGGCAGGTACCCTGGCGGCCTCCATTCTGACTACAGCAGCTTCCGCGAAACTGATGTGAGTAGGCGGGATCGTAATTTTTCTGGCATCCGCGGCTTCGCCAGTTGGCGTAACGGCGGTTGGGGCGCCAGTCGTTTCAGTGGGGATTAAGGTGAAGTGGTTATATCATAATTAAATCAGATGGGGCAGACCGACATATTCGCCTTACGAAAGCGCGACTGTGTCTGACGGAATTCGATTGGCCGTCAGAAGCACAATTTTGCTTTCCAGACAGACCGAAGACAATGAATTATCTTTTAGAAGCCCAGATCGGAACGTCTGTTCGCGACGCAGCTTGGTCATTCGCGTTACCACAATCAAAAGGAGGTACGCATGACGAATCTCAGACTGTTTGGCGCGGCCGCAGTCATTTCTGCTGTGCTCGTAGGACCCGCGATGGCTCGGCACGTAGTAACCCACCAGGTACGACAAAACGAGAGCACCTATTGTGCGACGATTGAACCGGGAAATCCTTATTCGCCGGTGTATGATTACGTAGCCTGGAGCGGCTGGCGAGCCAGAGGAGGCTGGGACAGCCGTGGCGACGATGCTTGTGCTCGTAATCCCATGTTTGATGGAAGCGCTTTTTAAACTCCGTTGTTAAGGCATGTCTCAAGGAGGCCGTCCTAGTGGACGGCCTCTTTCTTTTTTACCCGCGCTCAGATCAAAGGCAGTTCGGTGTAGCTGCGGCCGATGTCAACCTAGGACTCGCCCGCTTTCCCGTCGCGCAATCGCTTCCAAGCGCGGGTGGTGCATTAGCTTCGGCTTGCGGCCCAGTCCCTTGACGACGACCTCGCGCGCCTTCGGCGTCAAGCGCGGGGCGCGCGAGTAGGCTTAAACCTGCACGGTTCTAAACAATTCTTAAGTTTTAGTTATGTGAGCGAAGCCCCATCCTTTCCGGCGCGGCTTGCCCTAAGAGGAGGGAGGAAGTCATTTGAGCAAGGGGCCTTCAGTCCCCGGCTGGACCATATTGCTCGTCGAGGACGAGATAGAACTGGCGACCGAGATCAAGGTCGAACTGGAGCGACACGGCTATGTCGTGCGCCTGGTTTCCATGGCCGATGCGGTGGATATCGCCCGGACGAATGGCGCCGCGATGTTGATCCTTGACCGGCTCCTCTACGGCGTGGACAGGCTGCGCGCTCTGGAGGATCTGCGCAAGCAGGGCATCAAAATTCCGGTGCTCGTGACCTCGGTGCGGTCATCCGTTGATGAAATCGCCCAAGGCCTGAAGGCAGGAGCAGACGGCTATCTCGCGAAGCCGTTCTATATGGTGGAACTCGCACAACGAAACTAAGCGTTGACGATCTCGAAATGGACCTGATCGAACAGACAGTCTTTCGCGGAGGCAAAAAAATCGATCTGCTTCCACGCGAGCTCAAGCTTCTGGAATATTTCCTTCGCCACCACGGCCAGGTTGTCACACGGGAAATGTTGCTAAAGGATGTTTGGCAGCATGATCTTGGAATTGAGACCAATGTTGTCGATACCCACATCAGCAATTTGCGGAGGAAGATCGACGACCATGGCTTGCCCTCACGGATCGCGAATGTGCGCAAGTTAGGCTATATGCTGCGTGCTCCCGCGCCCTAATCTGTGAACCTCCAGCACTGCCTGCGTTCACGCCTTGCCTTCACACGGCTAACGTGTAGAACTGTTTCGGGTGCTCGCTGCAGAGTGCAGTGACAGGTCAAGCGATGGTCGGGCCGCCACGCGGATAACGTGCGCCGATGACTAAGAAGAGCCCTTCCTCAATCGAGCCGAATGGTATTCACCACCGCGCTGACGGTGGCGACTGGACACTCACAATATTTCTAGAGCGGCGTCGTGCACCCATTGGATGGGTCGCTCGCGATGCGGCGTGGACGGTGGCGACGAAAATCGTTGCGGAAGCTCTCAACCAGCTTCCGTCAACAGCGAGGGTTCACCTCGACTGCCGGTTGCCCGACAGCACGATGCATCGCCGAGAGAAATGAATTTATGGACATCAAAATCTTTCTCTTCCTAATCGTTGCAACATCACTGGAAACCGCAGGAGACGCTATTGTCCGAATGGGGATGAGTCAGACCGCGTGGCCACTGCGCGGTGGGCTCTTCCTTGCCGGGGCTGGGCTTCTCTTCGGCTATGGCTTTTGCCTTAACCTTCCGCCCGTTGAGTTTGGACGCATCGTCGGATTGTATATCGCCACGCTTTTCATCGTCTGGCAGATCACAAGCTTTGTCATGTTCGGCAGCTTGCCGAACACGCCGGTTTGGCTCGGCGGCACGCTGATCGTGATCGGCGGGTTGATCGTGACGTTCTGGGAATGAAACGGACAGCACAAACAAGTCGGGCTTACCTCCAGAGAATGCGGTTCCGCTTTGGGTCTAACTGCGACATTTGCCCGCCGTCGCGGCATGTCCGTTCCGCCTCCAGGAGATGGAGTAATCGGCCGGCCCAGCTTGTGGATAGCTGAAGATTTTGGGTGCTGCGCTTCAGGCTGATGGTGAAACGAGGTCCGTGGCTACGGCCTCAAGCATCAGAAGGAGAAGCGCAGCATGGACCATTTTGCTGGATTGGACGTATCGGTCAAGGAGACCAGTGTCTGCATTGTGGATGACACGGGCAGGATCGTGAAGGAAGTGAAGGTAGCGAGCGAGCCTCAAACCCTACTGAAGGTTCTGGGGAACCCCGCCTACCGCTTCAAGCGGATCGGACTGGAAGCTGGGCCGCTATCGCAATGGCTTTTCAATGGGCTTGCGGAAGCAGGCTTGCCAGTGGTCTGTGTCGAGACGCGGCACATGCAGGCGGTGCTGAAGGCGCAGATCAACAAGACGGATCGCAATGATGCGCGGGGCATCACGCAGATGATGCGGGCGGGCCTTTATCGCCCGGTGCATGTGAAGACGCTTCGCAGTCAGAAACTGCGGATGCTGTTGACCCATCGCAAACTGCTACAGTCCAAGGCCATTGCCATCGAGAACGACCTGCGCGGTACTTTACGCAACTTCGGCCTCAAGGTCGGAATGGTTGGCAAGGTTAGGTTCGAGGCCCGCATCCAGGAGCTTGTCGAGAACCAGCCCGATCTAGCCGTTCTGGTCGAACCGTTGCTCATCGTTCGGCGGGTGCTCCGCGAACAAATCGTCATCCTGCATCGCCGTTTGCTGGCGATTGTCCGGGATGATGAGGTTTGCCGGCGCCTGATGACGACCCCCGGTGTCGGCCCAGTGGTGGCGCTGACCTATCGCGCTACTGTCGATGTGCCTGCCCGGTTCCGGAAATCCAAGTCAGTCGGAGCGGTGTTTGGGCTGACGTGCTCCAGATATCAGTCGGGAGAGATCGATTGGAGCGGCAAAATATCGCGCTGTGGCGATGAGATGATGCGGACGATGCTCTACGAAGCAGCTCAGAGCATGATGCATTCAAAAAAATGGTCCTGGCTCAAGGCGTGGGCCATGCAGATCGCCAGGCGCCGCGGGATGAAAAGGGCGATCGTGGCCCTGGCTCGCCGGCTGGCCGTGATCATGCACCGCATCTGGGTTGACGGCACCGAGTTCCGGTGGACCCGGGAGCAAGCCGCGGCAGCAGCATGAAAACCGTTCAGGATCAAACCCGATAGGAGAACACTAGAGCTCCACCGCGCGGTGGAAAGATGTCCCTCGCGGGACGATGGATGAGGTGAGCTCGCATGTCCGCTTGGACCTGCCGTTCTTCTGACGGCAAGGCCGCCCAAGAGATTGTTCCGCCTCGTCCTCGAATCCCATGATGGAAGGGCCCTAGTGCCGATTCCGAAGAGAAGCACGAGCCCGCGAGCGACATCGACACTGTGGCGGTGGTGGAAAGTCTGAAAGTGCTTGACCCCAAATGGCCGATTAGAGAAGCAGACATGCCCGCGAACGGCCGCTTTGCGCAACAGCCGTCGTTCGCCAACTACTCTGAATTTATGGGCCACGCCTTGTCACCATTCCATTCTCTCACTCGCCTCAAGGACAGCTCCGTCGAGCGGCGCCGTGACCAGTGCGATTTGGCTGTCACGCTCCGCAGACGGCGGTGCGAACAAAAAGAAGAAGTGTTTACCGAACATCCCAAGCCAGGGGATCGCAAACCACACCAGCGTGGTCGCCTGAAGCGCAAGGCTAAGACCGAATGCGACCTGATAGGCCGCGACCGGATAATGTCCGTCTTGAGACGGCCATTGCTCGACCACGAGCCCAATGCCGTATTGCATCGTGAACGCCCAGGCAAAGTGCAAGAGGTTCAAAGCGCCATTGGCGCGCGCGGCAAATTCTTTCGGGAAGTAATCGGCTATGACCGAAAAGCTTAGCACTGTTGCGGCGCCAGCGATCGCTACGATGGACCAAGGCAGAAGAGATGGCAGGGGAATGCGTAAAACCAGGGCGAGTTCGGCTACAATGAACAGCGCCCCTACTCCCGCGAACATGACTTCCGTTCTTATATTAAGTTTACGCAGGCGATCGGCCATGGCACCAAGCAGGAGGGCTCCGAGACTCAGGCCAACAGCCATCAGGAACATTTGAGCGGCCCGGCTGTGGCGGTCGAATCCTTCCACGTCGGTAAGCCACGCTGCAGCCCACAATGACTGTAGCGCCCAGGACGAGCCAATACAGGCGGCCGAGAGCGGAGCGACCCTCAGGAAACGTGGATCTGAATAGATGGACCACAACGTAAGTGGCTTTCGAGCGGAGGTGGCGATCTCCGGGTCCGCGATAGGCTCCGGTACGACCATATAAATGAGTCCACCCACTGTGACCGTGCCGATCGTCAGAATTTCAAACAGTGTGCGCCAACCGAGATAGTTCAGTAACCAATCGGTTGGGGCGGTTGCCGTGACCGCCCCAAACGATCCCAACATGATCATCCAGCCGTTGGCGAGCGCGACGCGCTCTCTCGGAAACCAGGTGACGATTGCCTTGAGCCCGGCCATCAATGAGCCGGCAACGCCAAGTCCGATCATGCCGCGCGCAACAAGAAGCTCCGGAAAGCTCGAGGCGGTACCGAACAGCGTTGCGCCGCCAGCCGCAATCACCAACAGCACGCCTTGGACACGACGCGGGCCAAATCGGTCTAGAAACACCCCTATTGGAATCTGGGTCAATCCGAACACTAGGAAGTAGATTGACGCGAGCAGCCCGGTCTCGGCGGCATCGAGCGCAAAATCGGAGGCCAATGCCGGTGAGATCGCTGCATTGATCGTCCGAAACAGGTAGGCAAGGTAGTAGCCCGCAGCAAAGGGCAGAAAAACGGAGAGGATGAGTCGCCACTTTGACAGCGACTTCACGGGCGAAGCCCCTAGCTTTCCTGTTGATGATTCTGGACCGGAATTCTCTGCAGCGGGCGGGTTTGGCCCTCCATCAGAGACGGATCTGATTCGGCTCGCAGGAGTCTTCAGATGTCGGGCAAAGCTTGGATCGCCAATATCTGTCTTGGCTGCTGCGGGCGGTGCTTGCTCGACACCAACGCCTTCAGCGTCAGCACGCGAATCCTCGGGAGCTAGCTCCGAACTATGCATCGGCCCCCCACCTGTCGCCGGCTCGGACTCCTTCTGTTCTGCGGAGCTTAAGCGGTCGATCGTCTCCTGCATGAGTGGCCGACCTTGGCGAACACGTCGATCAACTTGCTCGGCAAGGATCTTGAAGCGCTCATCGCCGAGAAGAATCGCCTCGCGTTGCTGCGATTCCGGACGCGGTGGGACAACGGTCAGATGATAGCGCGCATGCAGGGCGACGGTCTCAGCGATCATCCGCATATCGCGGTCGAGGTGGTCAAACTTGGCGTGCAAACCGTCGAGATGCTCGCGCAGCAGATCTTCGACCGATGGAGCGGGGTTCAGAAAATGATCGAGGGCGGCTTCCACAAGTATGCTCTTACCGACGCCCGGTCGGTCGGTTGCACGGTCAAGCCGACCGCAGACGCCTTCACTCAGACGAACCGTCACTTTGCGACGCGCAGCGGCTTTGCGGTTGCGCGACGGTCGAACGTCAACGCGATCAATTTGCGCATCCAGTTCGGCAAGCTGTTGCATATCTCTGATGTCCCCCAATGCCCCACGATTGAGACCGCCGCTTCGCGATACAATTGATGAGGTGCCCCAATCTGATGGGAGTTACAGAAAGGACAGGCCGAGCTTGGCTTCAACAGAGCAGAACGCTCAACCATGCTCTGGCGTAGAAAAAGAAAGGAGATGCGGAATCGTGCTGACCGGCAATATAGACATCAGCAAAGGGAAGGTCTGTTTGGCGGACTGCCAGCAAAAAAGGCCAAAGCCCGAAGAAAGATCGTTTCTCATAATAGGTGAGTATTCGTCTTCACAAGTGGGCTTTCCTCACAACATGAAATGCTGTCAGGCTCAAGTGGAGCTGCGTTGACCTTTAACTTGGCTTACGCTTTCAGCTTCAGGCAATTCGATACTGACTTCTTTGAGAACCGTCGATCCACTGGAGAGCCGCCGGCCGAGCGCGCCGACAAACCGATCGTAACGCTCTGCTCCCTTCGCTCGCGCCGCAGGGCTCGATTGTTCCGGGAGAGCCGGCGTCGACGTCAGCCAGAAGCGGATGAACAGGGCAACGGTCTCAAGCGTAATTCCGTCGTTGCGCTCAAGCCGCTCGAGTACTCGCACGATGCGGTCGAGCCGCTTGGCGATCGCGGCCTCCCGGCGATCGGAATCGTCAGGAGAAAGAAACGACCCAATCGCGGCCTCGGCAACCAACGACTTGGGCTTGCCCTGGCGCTGAGCATAGGCCTCCAGGCTTCCGAATATCTCTGGATCGAGGTAGATGCTGAGCTGGACCTTTTTCATCCCGCCCGCTCATAGGCCCATCTTGTCGTCGGGGTCGAGGCTGACAGCGCGTGCGAGGCCCTGCATCGATCGATTCAGGCTTGCTGCTTGTACGGCATCGGCGTCTCCGTCGTCCGTGGCAGCATCAAATTCGTTCTCAACCATTGGTGCCCTGACAACGACTTCCTCTTGTTGGGACAATTCCGGCTCGCGACGAATGCCGCCATTCTGATCGCGTCTCTTTTTTGTGAGCGCAGCAAGCAGTGTGGCCGAAGGAGCGATGGGCGCATGGCCGGACCATTCGTCTGGTTGCATGACCAGGTCGATCGGTACAGCACGCGACGGCTTTAATATCCGACGCTGGAACTGCGGGTCCTCATAGTACCGGGCTTTGCGGGCGCGCACCGGATGCACACCGGAGACCATCACAATCGCCTCGTTCGGCGAGAGCTGCATGACTTCACCCGGCGTCAACAGTGGACGCGATGTCTCCTGGCGGCTGACCATGAGATGACCAAGCCATGGTGAGAGGCGATGTCCAGCATAGTTCTTCATGGCGCGCATCTCCGTCGCAGTCCCAAGTGCATCCGACACCCGCTTGGCGGTGCGCTCGTCATTCGTCGAAAACGCAATCCGGATATGACAATTGTCGAGGATGGCGTGATTTGGCCCATAGGCTCGTTCGAGCTGATTCAGGCTTTGTGTGATCAGGAAGCTGCGGATGCCGTAGCCCGCCATAAACGCGAGCTGGCTCTCGAAGAAGTCCAGGCGCCCGAGCGCCGCGAACTCATCGAGCATCAGCAGTAGTTTTTGCCGCCGTCGATCGGTATTTAGGCTCTCGGTCAGCCGACGTCCAATCTGATTGAGCACGAGGCGCATCAAAGGCTTGGTGCGAGCGATGTCGGATGGCGGGACCACCAGGTACAGAGAAATGGGTTGAGCTCCATCGACCAGATCACGAATGCGCCAGTCGCTCCGACCCGTGACCTTTGCAACCACGGGGTCCCGATAGAGCCCCAGAAAACTCATTGTCGTCGACAGCACGCCCGAACGCTCGTTCTCGCTTTTGTTCAGCAGTTCGCGCGCCGCCGAGGCCACCACCGGATGAACCCGCTCGCCGAGGTGCGGGGTTGCCAACATTGCGTCCAGAGTCGTCTCAATTCGGCGCGCCGGATCCGACAGAAAGTTGGCGACCCCCGCAAGCGTCTTGTCGGCCTCGGCGTAAAGGACATGCAGAATCGCGCCGACCAGTAACGAATGGCTCGTTTTCTCCCAGTGATTCCGACGCTCGAGCGCGCCTTCGGGATCAACCAGGATGTCGGCGATATTCTGTGCATCGCGGACCTCGTTGTCGCCTTTACGGATCTCGAGCAAAGGATTGTAGGCCGCGCTCGCGGAATTGGTCGGATCGAACAGGAGCACGGACCCAAACCGCGCACGCCAGCCGGAGGTCAGCTGGAAATTCTCACCCTTGATGTCATGGACGATCGTGGAAGAGGGCCATGTCAGGAGGGTCGGGATGACGAGGCCGACACCCTTTCCCGACCTGGTCGGCGCAAAGCACAGGACGTGTTCGGGACCGTCATGCCGCAGGTAGCGGCCGCCCAGACGGCCAAGCACGACGCCGTCGGGTCCCAGAAGGCCCGCACGCCGCACCTCCTTTATATTTGCCCACCGCGCTGACCCGTACGTCGTAACGTGCTGGGCTTCTTTCGCACGCCAGACCGAGAGGCTGATGGCGACAGCCATGGCGGCGATACCGCCGCTCGCGGCAATGCATCCACCCTCGACAAAAATCCTTGGTGCGTAGGCGTCGAACTTGAACCACCAGATAAAGAAAGCGAATGGTTGATAGATTGGCCAGCGTTCGATCATGAACCAGGCTGGTCCAAGCTGTGGCTGAAACCCCAGACGCCAGGCCGTCCACTCGGTCGCCGCCCAGAGGAAGGCGAGCACGACTGCCAAAACCAGGAGGAGTTGGCCCCAGAGGATTTTGGTTGCAGACATGCCCAGAGGTGATGCGCACCCTAAGCCAACGTTCAACCGCAATCCGCTCGCCGTCGCGGTAAAGCGCGCGATGGCGTAGAGATCGGCCGGTTAGAGCGAGAGGTCGCGCTTGCGTCCAAAACTCCATTCGACGCCACCAGGACCGGCAATGCCGTTCACTTGTCTGCCGAGTTCGCGTTCAAGAGACGGGATCCAGGGGACGAGCTGGAAGCCCAAGCCGTTGTCGATCATCGCAAAGCGGCCGGATGCAAGCGACAGCCGTCGGCGGTAAACCCCCGCGACGCGCTCTCCCGCCTCCACGGGCAAATGCGCGAGCCCCGTTTCCGAGCCGAGACGCCGCCCCACCGCAGCGACCTCCCGATCGCGCAGCGTTCCGATCAGGTTACGTCCGATTGTGACCTTATCTCCGTCACGTCGGGCAAGCCCCTGCTCTGCCAGGATATCGATCCGCCGATCAAGCGCAGCGCGAACCTCGGCACCGAAGCCGGCGCGCGAAAGCTCGCCACCTTCTCGGGCGACCAACCGCCGGTCAAGCCACGTTGCCCCGTCCGCGGCCACCTGATGGTCGAGATTGAGGTCAGAGCGGACCGCCAATGCGACGCGCTGACGGCCCTTCGCATCCTCGAAACGACGTAGCTCCACAATACCGCCGATCGGCCCATCACCGGCCGATTCGATGTCGGAAAGTTTTAGATGATGAACGCGCCCATCAATCCCGTCGACGACGGCAAACGCCGTTCCCCTTAGCTCATCGTCAAGGCCGCGGGCCATGAGACGACCGACGATTGGCTCTCCGTGGGACTCGCCTTCAAGCGCCCAGGACGATGGTGCGCGAGAGACACCGTCTTTGGTGAGTGTCTTATGCAGTCGCTTGATGATGTCGCCGCGCTCCCCAAGCGAGCGCAAGCGCTGTTCCGCATCAGGGGCCAAAATCCAACGCGCGGGCCCAGCGGGCTCGGCGAGCCTCATCCGCTCAAGCGTTCGCATCCGTCCGATCCGGACCTCCCGCAAGGGGTCGGCTCCGGCATCGCGTTCAGGACGGAGATCAACCACCCCCTCCGCCCTTCCCGCTTCCCGGGCAAGCGACCGATCGAGTCGCGTCCAGCGTTCTGCTGTCACCTCCGCTTCAAGCCCGCGTCGAACCTCCAGTTCGGATCGCGGACCGAGTTCGCGTGTGACAAGGTCGCCGGCTCGCGCGCGCAATCCCGAGCCGATATAGTCGCGGCTGATGACGAGGTCGGAACCATCGTCCGCCCGGCCCCTCACAAGGATATGAATATGTGGATGCTCGGTGTTCCAGTGGTCGACGGCGACCCAGTCGAGCCGGGTACCGAGATCACGCGAGGCCTGGTCCATCAGATCCCGGGTAAAGCTTCGCAAACTTGATAGCTCTCCGGCATCGTCTGGCGAGACGATGAACCGGAAATGATGACGATCTCCTTCGCACCGTTCCGCAAAGTCGCGGCCGTCCGCGTCGTCTCCGGCGGCATCGAACAGTTTCCCTGGCGATCCATCGCGGGTGACGCCGTCGCGCTTGAGATACCCGATATGGGCACGCAACGCGCCGGGCGAGCGCATCTGTCGGACGACGCGCGCCTTGATCATGGCGCCACGGCCGCGGGCTTGCAGCATTCGCGACGCGGCAAGGCTCGCGGCGCGTCCGCGTCCGAACCTGCTGCCGCGGCTAGCAGGGCCACGTGAGAGACCGCCGGCCTTCTGCGCGGCCTGGAGCGCCTGCGCCAGAAATGACTTTGTTTGCGGTCCGCGTGTCGAGCGAATTTTGCCTGGGCGAACGCGAAAATCGTCGTTGGCGCTCATCGTTCGCTCCGCAGGGTGTCAAAAGTCGTGGGTCGATCATGCGTTGCCGAAAAGCGCAAGTTGCGAAAGACGCTCGCAATGTTTCGGACAAGCTTGAATTTGGCGCAGTTTCTCCCACAACCGACCGACCGCACCTTGCGGCTTTTATCCTGCCCTGCTCGGTCGCTCGTCCACAGCGCCCAATTCCAGAGTTGTAGGGTTCCAAAAGCGCGAAGGCGATTGTGACAAGATAGAGTTTCAGTCATTGCCACGTCGGCTGGCGGCCGATTCATTGCGAAAGAGGCGCCGCGACTTGGCAGTTGACATGCGGCGCCCCCCACTGTTTGCGAGCGAAGCGAGCGCTTGCGATAGCGATCGTTACCCGAAGGGCCGAGACACCCGTAGGGTGGCTCGGTGAGGAGCGAAGCGACGAGTAGAGCGCGGGCCGAAGGCATCGCCCAAATGCCATCAGCACGTTAATATCGCACTTTCGAATGCAAACCGAATGTCCGTCACGGTGCGCCCGCCCGCTCAACAAACAGGGGAGCCTCCCGCCAAGGAAGTGCACGCCTGCCGTCAACTGCCGCATGTTCACCCTGCCCGTCGCCGAGCAAGGCCGTGACCGCCGTGACGTAAGCTACCGTATCCGCTGGAAGTGGTCGGCCTGTTGCGAGGTGCTGCTCAAAACGCGAGGGACCAGCGTGGTAGGCGGCAAGGAAGCCTGACGATCCGAAGCGGTCGTGCAGTTCCCTGAGATACCCGGTGCCTGCCAAAATGTTGTCGCGCGGATCAAACGGGTCGAGACCGAGCTCATAGCGAGCGCTGAGCTCGACCCAGGTGCCGGGCATGAGCTGCATCAGGCCCAGCGCGCCACGAGGCGAGATCGCATGCTCGTCTCCTGCACTCTCAACCTGTATCACAGCACGGATCCAGCGCGCCGGTACCGTAAAGCGAGCGGAAGCTTCCGCGATGAAGCAGGCAAAGCGGTCGATCGATGGAGGACGCGCCACGGTCTGCGCGCGCGCACTTGCTGCGACGGGTATTGGGGCCACGATCAAGCACGTTAACAGCGCGGCCGCCACTGCGACGCGCGCGATGGGTCGGAGCGAGCAGAGCCATACATTTGAGCTCGCTACGTCAGGGACATGACTATTCCGTTGCAGGCCAGGCGATCGCCGTCCGTTTTTTGGACGAGGCCGGTAAGGAAAGATCGCAGGCGGTTCGGAGAAACCGTGGTCAGTCGAGTTGCAGGGGAGTTCGCGCATAATCACTCCTCCTCAGTCCACACGGGTATTGCCCTTCCGATCACCGCAGATGCGGGTAGCGGTCCAAAGTACCGACTGTCGAGCGAGTCGGTCGACTGCCAGTTCATGACAAAGACATCGCCATCAGCGATGACACGGCATCCCTGCCACACCGGAAGCGGACGGCCTCGCCCGTCGCGCTCGTGTGCCTGACCCACGGCGATGTTGTCGACGGTGATCGTAAGGCCGTCTCTGCAGACGGTTTGCCCGGGCAGCGCCAGCAGGCGCTTCAACATGGGGACGCCGATCGGCAGATAGCCGTAGAGATCAAGGAACGTCGCCAAAGGATCAGGAGGCTGAACGGCAACAAGTTCGGTGACGGTCAACGTTGTCACTGGCCGAAGGCGATAAAGGCCGATCGGAACGCTGTTCGATGCGTTCCAGATGTAGTGCGGCGTCGCGCCTCCGACTGTCGAGAGGAGAAGAACGGCCACTGCAAATGTCACGAAAATTGTCGCACAGCGCGCATTCATGACGTAACCCTCCGTCGATGCAGCCAGGCTTGGTGACGGGATCGGGTATATGGTCGGGGTGTTTCGTTGACCGACACGCGGTTATGAACGTGGTGCCAGTAGTCGGGTGCTGCGTCGGCGGGATCAATGTCGAGCGCCTCGACGGCATCGATCAATTGCAGGACCCGTTCGACCTTCGGCCAGCCGGAAAGCCGCAACAAGCTTTCACCGCCGGGCCTGATCCACGGCACGGTCGAATAGCTCTGCCCTGGTGTCGCCGCTCTCAGGATATCGATGCGGGATAGAACCGTCCCAAAGTCGTTGGACGTCCAACGGACGAACGCAAAGATGCTGCCAGGAGCGAACGACAGGACGCGCCGATTGCAGTCCAGGACCTTTTCTGTAACCGGCCGACCAAACCGGACGCGGTTCTCGATGCGTTTCTCCAGCCACAACAGTTCGACATGCGTGAGATCATTCATCATGGGTGATCCCCAACAGAGAAAACGCGCGGTCCGTTAGAAAGAATCCGAAGGATTCAGGTTTAGGAAAGTTACGGGCGCGGCATGTCGTTGAACGCCAAGGCGTTTCGACTGATCGACGTCCCCGATAGCACGAGGATCGTGTCCCCGATAGCACGAGACCTGCCGTCCCCGATAGCACGAGATGATTCACAGCTTTTCCCCCGCGGTTGCTCGACGGCGTAGCGTCGTCGCCAGCGGATCGACAGCAACTGGCATGAAGCTGAGACGATCGATGCCACGGGCGTGCTCGATGACGAGGCGATAGCCGGGCAGCCGTTCTCGGCGCACGATCTCGCGCAAGTCGTAGGCAAAGTGCTTCAAAGGCGAGAGGCTGCCTGATTTGGCGTGCAGGTATTTGAAGTCAAAACTCCAGCCGCCCTCCTGACGGCCGCCATGTTTACGCACCAGCCGATAGAGCCATCGTTCCAGGCCACCTGTCAGACCGAAATACGCTCGGTCGATGGTGAGCACGAGTGCTTCATCCAGAACGCCGGCGTAGAACCAATCCGGCAGGACCAGCTCGAGCCCTAGCGGCCGGCCATGCGCGTCCGCGCTTTCCTTCCATTCGTTGATCCAGGAAAAGCGATGCCGACGGCGTTCGGCCGGCTGGCGGATCGAGGTCATGACGGTTGTTGCCTGCAGCCGATCGAGTGCTGCTTTGAGCCGGTCGTAATCGCGCGCGCTGGTGCCGCGGCCAACAAAGGTCAGGATTTCGTAAGGTGTCGCCGCCATCAAACGCGACGTCTTCAACCCGGCGTCGCGGGCTTCGACGATCTGGCTGGCCGCCCAGATCAGCACGTCGGCGTCCCAGATGGTTGCCATACCGTGTTCAGGCACGGCCTCGACACGAATGCTGATTTTGCCGGCGTGAAAGTCGATCGGGACGACACGCTTCGATTTTGCGAGCGAGAAGAACGGATAGGCCATCAGGTCCTGCGCATCGCGGGCCGCGAGATCGCCGGGAAGCGCTCGAAACAGTTCAAGCTGCTCACGCTCTGAGGTATGCCTGCGCCGCATCTACCTGCCTCCCCCCGATCAGCGGCGCCCTTGGCCGGCGTAGGGACGCAGAGCGGAAGCATGACGCTTGGCAGGCAAAACCGTCCCGGCGCCAGGATCGGAGGTCGAGGTCTTGGCGCCACGGTCGGCCCAGGCTTGCAGATCCTCCAGCGCGTAGACGACGCGGCCGCCGAGTTTGCGGTAAGCGGGACCCGTGCCATAGGTCCGATGCTTTTCAAGGGTGCGTCCGGACAGACTCAGGAATCGCGCGGCCTCGGGCGTGCGCAGGTAGCGCGGCGGCAAGCCGGCGTTTGGATCGGGCATTGGAAGGCTCCGTCATCTGAAAGAGCGCCAGCGAGTTCAGTGGCGCGTTGACGGCGACAATGACGGAGAAGGGCCTCGAAGGGGGATGCCGAAGATGAGGGGGTCTATTTTCGACACCCTCAAGGAGAAGCGCTATTTCTTCCGCGATGGCGGACGCAACAATGCGCGGTAACCGCCCCGCATCAGAGCGATGCCGTTCTTGACCAGGCGGATGGTTAGACTGCGCAGATCATGGTCCTTCCAGGGGCGGCCACGAACCCGCTCCGTGCCGAACAACCCCTCGGCGATTTCACGATAACTATGTCCCGCCAACGAGGCATCGAGGGCTCGCATCGTCAGAACGAAGCGCCGGCGACGCTCAAAAGGAAGCGCAAGAGGAGATGCACCGAGGCGGCGGCCTTCGATGGCGCACCAGAATCGGTGCGCCGCTTGCAGTCGGATGCCGGAAGTGGCGTCAAGCGGCAATTCGATCGAAAGCGGCGCCCCTTTGGCTGGTATGGCTGACAGGTAGAGCCGATGGGTTACGCCCGCCAGCACTATAACTCCATGCCAGCCATCTGGCGCATGGCGAAGTTCACCACCGGCAAGCGCGGTCCAATCGAGCTGATATTGCCCGTCACCGGTGGCTCGGACGGATTCCCGCAGCGACAGAACCGTCGAGAGAGCCTCGGGGGCCCAGAAAATCGATTGCCGGTCGAACGCCTGTTCAGGATCAGCTGCGAAAAGAGAGCCCCCATTTTTTTCGGAATTGGTGAGGCGACCCACTTGATCGCGCCGCGGCAGTCAGATCCTTAAATTCTTGTTCGTATTCGCTATCGCGGCGCAGCCATTCCCAGGCAACGTCGGCTGTTTCTGCCTTCTCGAAATTTGCGTAATCTTGCTCGGATCTCCAATCTACAACCAACATGCCTGCTCCCCAACGCACAAAACGATGGGGAATTGCAGCACGACAAATGTGACCATTTCTAGTTGCGAGCAATTTATCAATCGATAAGCTGATTTGCTTTTTCGGCAGGCTTCAGCAACGCGTCACGGTTGCGTCAAATAAACTTCATCCTTCCGCCTTCGGCCATCCACGGCTGAGAAGCTGACGATAACCGTGGCGCGCCACCCACTTCGCTCGAGCCAAATGACTGTCGTAGGCACGACGCGCGCGCGCCGGTTCCGCGGTCGGATCCATTTGGAGAACAACACGCGCGACCTCTTGCCAATCAGCATTGGCTTTTTCGGCGTCGAGCAGACGCACATAGGTGACTGCGTGCTGCTCGTCATACGGTGTGAGCGTTGGCTCGTCTGGCGCTGTGTCTGCCACTTTGGCATTGAGCGGCGGCATTACAGGAAACTCCTATCGGCTCTAGAAGCTTCGACCTCGCAAATGCTCGACGCCATCTTCTCGCGAGCCTTTGCACGGGTCTACAGGTTTGTGGACAACAAAGATTAATAAATTTCGTTGAAGCCGAAGGGTTCACACCCAAAGCAATCGTGAAGCACAGCCCGTAATGGAACCACTTCAGAAATGCGCGCTTTGAGGCGGTCGGCACTCGGGACAAATTCGGCTAATACATATTATAGGAGATAAACCCGATAGTATGTAAAGACGCAACTTGCGCATATGGACATGCGCAAGCTGGTCGGTCGAAACTTCGAAAAGCTGAGAAAGGCGAAGGGGTTTACCCAGGAGCGCTTCGCCGAGGCTTCCGGCTTTACCCAACAATATATCAGCGGCCTTGAAAGAGGCCGACGCAATCCGACCATTGTAACGCTATTCGAACTCGCGAGCGCACTCGGAGTTAGCCACGTCGACCTCGTTGTTCCCGATGACGAAGCTCGCAGCGAACGGGCGAAGAATAACAAGCGCAAATGAGGTGGCGCTTGATCGGGCGACAAAGAAATGATCGATGTTTTGACGATGCGAAAACCCCGCCCGGAAACCGGGCGGGGTCGGGGCGTACGGCGCCTTACTCCCCGTTCTTTCTCGGCCGCGACCACAGCAGGGTGAAGCCTTCGCCGCCCTCGTCATCGAACAAGTTGGCGTAGATCGGTGCGATGAAGGAGGGGTCGTCGAGCTTGAGCGAGAGGTAGTCGCGGCCTTCCTCGGAGCGCTTCGACCAGGCGGCACCGATCTCGGCGCGGCCCACGTAGATGCGGTGGCTGGGGGCGTTCTCGTTGGTGCGGTTGGTTTCTGCGACGATGCGCACGCTCTTGGCCTGCAGATTGAGGGTGATGATCGCGCCCTGGAAATCGTTTCCGACCTTCTTGAACGAACCGATGGTTGCCATGTCACTTCTCCTGTTGTGTTTCGAGCCCGCGACCACCGCGGCCTCGATGGCGATCTACAGGCCGAAGACGATCGGCGACGCACCCGCTCGGGCCGCAGCGCAGCGGAGGATGCTGTCGACGCGACTTTCTTGCCTCGCGAGGAATGGGCGTTAGCCCAGGGGAAGAAAGTCGTGTCGACAGCGTTGCGGCTCAGACGATCGAGGCGCAGCCGGTCTTCGGCCAGATCGAGCCATCACAGAGGCCACGTGCGTCCGCGTGCTGAACCACAAGTCCGGGAGAAGATGGCGGGTCTCTGTCCGGTCAGGCAAGAGGTCGAACGATTCAGCGTAGGAAAAGAAACGAAGGAGGGCAAAAGCCGATATCGTCAGCACAAAGCCAACCGCGAACGAACGGCTCTAGCGCCGCATCTATGTGCACCGGACGCGATCACTGCCATGTCATCGACGTGTTCCAAGGAAGGTCGCGATTACCTCTCACTCCGCTGATCGGCTCAATGCGCCGCTTTAGCCAACCGGTCAGAGATACAGATGGCGCAGGATCATTTCTGATGGGCTGCGGCTGAGAGAACCGGTTGAGGATCGCTCCCGACTGCCCTGCCCGAATTGAGCGGGCGGGTCTCGGTAAAGATGGTCAACCGCGTCCACGCCGTGCCGCCAACAAAGACCGCACTGATGACGGCACGCCGATTTGCGACATCGCAAATACGACCTGATAGCCAGCGAGTGTCGCCGGCGCAGCAAACAGGGCGGCAATGATGGCACGGATGATCACAGAGCGGATCATTGCGAAGGCGGTTTGGCCGATCGCAAGCATCATCCCGCCGGCGGCAATGGCGACAAGTGGCGCACCGAGGACGCCGGCGCCGCTGTGTAAGGCCATCATGAAGACATTGAGGGCGACAAAAAATGGCAAGGCGTGAACCGCCAGCGTGAAAATCAGCCAGCAGAACAAGCCAATGCCAGCGAAGTTCAAGGGAAGTCCAAGGGAAGTCCAAGGGCGAGCATGGTGGTGGCTCCATATGCAAAGGGGATATGGTTGCGCCTTCCACCACCACCACGGCGCAAGTCCAAACGTGCAATCGAAACGAGGCGGAGTTGCGGCGATGCAACTCCGCCTCTCGGTGGTGTGGAAGATGGCAGGTCGGCGCTCACGAAGCGCCGAATTTCCAAACGGAGATGCCGAGGCGTTTCGCCTTGTCGGCAAGGTTGTCCTGGATTCCCGTGCCCGGGAAATGCATGACGCCAATCGGCAAATGTTCGAGCATGGCGTCATTGCGCTTGAAGGGGGCCGCTTTGGCGTGCTTCGTCCAGTCCGGCTTGAAAGCGATCTGCGATACCTTGCGGTTAACAGCCCATTTGGAGGCGATCAGCTCGGCGCCTTTTGGCGAACCGCCGTGGATGAGGACCATGTCGGGATGCTTGGCGTGGACCTTGTCGAGGCGATCCCAGATCAAATGGTGGTCATTGAAGTCGAGGCCACCGGTAAGAGCGACCTTCGGTCCTGCCGGCAACATGACCTCGGTTTCGGCGCGCCGCTTGGCTGTGATGAACTGCCGAGAGTCGATCATGGCCGCAGTCAGGGTGCGATGGTTGACGAGTGACCCCGACCGGGGGCGCCATGACGAGCCGGTGTGGACTTCAAAGCGTTCGATGGCCTGGTCGCGGAAGAGTTCCAGGCAGTTGCGACGTTCGATCAGCGTGATGCCTTCGGCCGTCAGGCGCTCAAGTTCGACCGACCGCACCTCTGAACCGTTCTGCTCGCGCTGGCTCTTGCGTTGCGCCTGTTCGTTGTCGTCGAGTTGGCGTTCGATGCGGTCGGTGGCACGATGGAAGAGATTGACGGTCGACCAGAGCAGGTCCTCCAGGTCAGGCTCGAGCCGGGTGTCGGTCAACGTGGCGACCAGGGCGTCGAAAATATCGGACACGGCGCCAGCGATCACCTTGCCTTCGGGCATAGGCCTGGGATCAGGCTGGTCGTCGAAGGGACGATAGCCAAAGAGCTGCAGTTCGCCGAGGACGTGCTCGGTCGGAGATGCTCCGTGTGCTGACTCGATGTCGTCATGGTCGGTCACGGGTTAAGTCCTTTTGCCGGTTCGGCCGCGCCCATCGCGGCCTTCGTGGCGATCACTCAGACGGCGGGCGGGACGGGCCAGAACCCGAAGCGGCAGCGAAGGGCCGCAGCGGCAGCGGAGGATGGCAGAGGTGCGGCTATTTTGCTTCGCGATGCAAAGCGCGCCGTCGCCCCATATATAATGTGAGCCTTTCGGCGGCGCGCGGCGGAAAATAGCCGCCCCTCTGCCATTGCCGGCCCGAGCCGCTTGCCGTCCGATCGCCCTCTAGAAGGCCGTGGTCGCGGGCCTTGCCGGCATTGGATCCGCCGCGACCGAACTGTCGACGTCGATGGGAGCTAAGCGTCGCCTAAACGACAGAGGCCGATAAGAGCAAAAAGCGGGAGACGTCCTCCGGTGCCAGTTGCATCCGTAACGCTGTCCGAAGGGCATCGAGACCGAAGACGTGCAGATCCTCGTTGAAGTCGCCGAGCCGAGGCGATAACGGGATCGCTTCGATGCCGACCGTTTGCGCGCGCTGCAACAGAACAGCTTGCACCGTGTCTCCAGCGGCGTCGGCGTCGCGGGCGATATAGAGTCGACGCAAGCTCGACGACAGCACCATGGCTGCGAGGTGATTGGCCGACAGCGCTGC
Organism: Bradyrhizobium sp.; assembly: GCF_049519115.1. Lineage (GTDB taxonomy): Bacteria > Pseudomonadota > Alphaproteobacteria > Rhizobiales > Xanthobacteraceae > Bradyrhizobium. The sequence continues at coordinate 59,519 of NZ_JBEKRB010000035.1, read as the reverse complement.
GGCCATCGGCAATGTTGGAAGCACACAGCGTAGCGACAGCATGGTCTCGATGCCTTCGCCGGCGACAAGTACGTCGTCGTCCGCTGCACCGAAACGCACCGCATTGCCAAGCAGGTCGCCCATGGCCCGTCGCGGCGTGTCGATTGGAGCCTTGCCGAGCCGAATCCGGTCAAATCCGTTCGGATCGAGCCAGGTGCGATGCACACCGGTGATGCGGCCATCGAGATCTGTGACACAGGCAATCATCGCCGGCCAGGTCTCGGTGGGCAGGTGCTCGTCAGGTCGATAGTAGCAGCGCGGATGGAAGCGCAGGCTGCCACCGTGGTACACGTGGGCAATTCCCCGACCATGCAAATAGGCCTCGACCACCGTGCCTTCGATCGGTTGCGACATCGCAAAGAGGCGTCTTGCCGCCTCCTTGGGGCCAGCTAAGGCCGGTGGATGCATCGATTTCAAGACCGGTCGCGGTTCAGCGCGAGGCAAGTTCAGAAATCGCCGCGCTTCCTCCGCGACATCGTGGAAATCGCGAAGCCCAAGGCTTTCTCTGATGACGTCGAGCAAATCGCCGTGCTCAGAGGTCGCGGCGTCCATCCACTTGCCGGCGGGCCCTTTCGGCGAGTCCTGGAGCCTCACAAATAACGAACGGCCTGGTGTGTTGTGGACATCGCCAACCAGCCAATACCGCCCCTCGCGCTTGCCGTTGGAGAGATAATGACGGCACACCGCCTCCGCCTCGCGCGCGAGGCGGCGTGCCAGTTCGGAAGCGTCGCGCACCATCACGCGGCCTCCCGTTCACCTACTCGCTCGACCGGGTAACGTTCGAGCAACTTGGCCAGAACGTCGACGCCAGTGGCGTCTGATGGCACGAACATGCGCAGCTTCCAGGAGATGATCTCCCCGAAGAGCCCATAGGCACGCAGACGATCCCGCATGGTGTCGCTGAAGCCGGATAGTTCGATGCGATGTGCGCCCATCACGCGTACGCGGCGAAGTTTCAGGCCTTCGGTGAGTTCGAGAACCGTGCGACCTTCCAGTAGCGCGGCGAAGGCCGCGTCGGGCGTCAGCGCCGGTGCGTCGCCAGCCAGCGCAGTCGTCATCCAGGCGGGCGATACTTTCCGGCCGATGAGACGCTCGCCGGTATCCGTCTGAAGCCGGTAGACGCGGGTCGACTCGTTTGGCAGCCGCTTCCAGATCGGCAGAAGCAGACCCGCTACCACATGGATGGTGCTGTCGGTGAACTCGGGCACCTCGCTGAGCTCGGCTTGCCAGGCCGTGGCGAAGCATTCGCGGTCGGCTTCCGCCCAATGGCTTTCGGCCATCATCTTCAGCGGAAGGCTGCTATGCTCCATCGGCCGGATCAGCCGGACGCGCCGCTCGATCTCGCCGTCGTCCAGCATAAGGCTCGGCGCCGACACCTGAACGGCGGCCCGACCGGACCGCTCGTTGATCAGCAGGACGGCGTAGGAATCGGAGAGCCGATCCAGCGCCTCCTCTAGCGTAACTGGACGATTGCGCCGGCGCTCGGTGATGCTGAGCAGCAGGGTCTCCGCCCCAGTCCCGGGATGGGTGTAAATGACGCGCCGGTCCGCAACGATAAAGCTCTCGGCCCGAAGCGTCTCCAAGCCGGCATCATAGGTGCCGGATGCGATGGCGCCTTCGATACGGGCTGCGAGCAACTGCTCGAACGCCGTGAACAGGACGTTCTGCAGATCGATGGTGAGCGCCAACAGCCTGTTCAAGAAGGTGGTGATCGGCGGCAGTTCGTCCTTGATGCCGTTGGCGTCCATAAGCTTGAGGCCGGTCGCGTCCTCGAACCTTTCGAGCGAGCAACCCTCGACCTTGCCGCGAACAAGGAGATGGTAGAGCTGACGCAGCGCGTCGCGGCCGTAATGGCTTTCGAGATTATCCTCGGGCTTGAACAGGCCTTGACCACCGGTCTGGCGCTGGCCGCGCGTAATCGCGCCCAACGTGTCAAGACGGCGGGCGATGGTAGAGAGAAAGCGCTTTTCCGCCTTCACGTCGGTCGCAATGGGCCGGAACAGCGGCGGCTGCGCCTGGTTAGTGCGGTTCGTACGACCCAGGCCCTGAATGGCGGCGTCCGCCTTCCAGCCGGGCTCAAGCAGGTAGTGAACCCTCAGCCTGCGATTCCGCGCAGAGAGTTCGGCGTGGTAGCTCCTCCCCGTGCCGCCGGCATCGCTGAAGACGAGGATGCGCTTGGCGTCATCCATGAAAGCAGCGGTCTCGGCGAGATTGGCTGACGCCGCGCGGGTCTCGACTATCAGCCGATCACGCTTGCGAATGACGCGGCGCGAGCGGCCGGTAACCTCGGCGACCATGTCCGTGCCGAAGCGCTGGACGATCTGGTCGAGCGCACCCGGCACGGGCGGAAGCGAGGCCAGCTTTTCGATCAGTCGGTCACGGCGCGCAACGGCTTCACGGCTTTCGACCGATTGGCCGTCACGGTAGACTGGCCGGGAACAGAGATTGCCCTCGGAATCCGTGAAGGGCTCGTAAAGCTGCACCGGGAAGGAATGGGCGAGATAGTCTAGCACGTATTCGCGTGGGGTGATGTCGACCTGGATGTCGCCCCAGTCCTCAGTTGGAATCTCGGCGAGCCGGCGCTCCATGAGGGCCTCGCCGGTCGAGACGATCTGGATCACGGTAGCGTGGCCGGCATCAAGATCGCGCTCGATCGAGCGGACCAGCGAGGGCGTCTTCATCGAGGTCAAGAGATGACCGAAGAAGCGCTGTTTGGCGCTCTCGAAGGCGGAACGCGCGGCGGACTTCGCCTGCGCGTTCAGCGTGCCGGTCGCGCCAGTGATGTTCGCCGCCCGCATCGCGGCGTCGAGGTTGTTGTGGATGATCGAGAACGCGCCGGCGTAGGCGTCGTAGATGCGGATCTGCTCGGGCGTGAGCTGGTGTTCGAGCAGTTCGTATTCGACGCCTTCGTAGGACAGCGAGCGGGCGGCGTAGAGGCCGAGGGCCTTTAGGTCACGCGCCAGCACCTCCATTGCCGCGACGCCGCCCTCCTCGATCGCCTCGACGAACTCGGCGCGCGTAGCAAACGGGAAGTCGTCACCGCCCCACAGCCCCAACCGCTGAGCATAGGCAAGATTGTGCACCGTGGTCGCACCGGTCGCAGAGACGTAGACCACGCGAGCGTTCGGCAAGGCATGCTGGAGCCTAAGCCCCGCGCGTCCCTGCTGCGACGCTGCCTGGTCGCCCCGCTCGCCCTTGCCGCCGACCGCGTTCTGCATGGCGTGGCTCTCGTCGAAGACGATCACTCCGTCGAAGTCCGAGCCCAACCATTCGACGATCTGCCGGACGCGCGAAAGCTTCTCGCCGCGCTCATCGGTACGCAGCGTAGCGTAGGTCGCAAAAAGGATACCTTCCGACAGCCGGATCGGAGTGCCCTGCCGGAAGCGAGAAAGCGGCGTGACCAGCAGCCGCTCCATCCCGAGCGCCGACCAGTCGCGTTGCGCATCCTCGATCAGCTTGTCAGATTTGCTGATCCAGACCGCGCGCCGGCGGCCCTTGAGCCAGTTGTCGAGCAAGATGCCGGCGACCTGCCGCCCCTTGCCCGCCCCGGTGCCGTCGCCCAGAAACCAGCCTCGGCGAAAGCGAACGGCATTCGAAGCATCGTCGGGCGCCGCGGCGACGACGTCAAACGTCGCATCGACCGTCCAGGAACCCGCGAGAAATGCCGAATGCGCCTCGCCAGCATAGATGATGCTCTCGAGCTGGGCGTCCGAGAGGAGGCCGTCCGATACGACGTTGGCCGGCAGATGCGGTCGGTAGGACGGCTTTGGCGGTGCGACGGAGGCCATGGCTGCCGACTGCACGAGCTTGGTCGGATGCGCCTGCGCGCCGGCGATGCGGATCGACTGCAGTGTGTAAGCCTCATAAAGCGCATCGGTGATCTTGCTGGCATCCGTGGGGATCCAGTCGACTGGCTCGTAGGCGACTTCGGTCGCCACGAGATCGATGGCCGGCGCGACCGCTGCCGGCGAACGCTGGCTGACGTAAGCGCGGACGGTTCGAGGTTTTGAAATGCCAGCAATTGCTGGCACCGCCGTCGTCGGAGTGCCCGCGATCGGGCCACGCGGCGGCACATGCTGCATCACCCAACCGAGTAAAGTCGGCAGGTCGGGAGCAATGCCGGGGGAAGCCGGGAAGGAGGCGCTGTCGTTAGCCGGCACTCGATCGATGATGGTCAGGCGGGTGTCGATGTGGGTGCCGTGCTTGGCATAGACGGCGCCGTCAATCGCCGCCGAGAAAACGATGCGGCCTTCTTCCTGGAGCCGGATGAACGATTCCGTCCATGCGGGATTGTCGGGCGCGACGCTCGCGCCTGTGATGGTGACGAGCCGTCCGCCCTCGGGAAGACGGGCCAAGGCGGATCCCACGTGCCGTAACGCTGCATCTGCCATCTGGCGATCGACATGAACCGCTGCCGAGAACGGTGGATTCATCAGCACGACACTCGGAACGATGCCGGCATCGAGGTGGTCGTTGATGTACGCGGCATCAAACCTGGTCGTGGAGACGGCGGGAAAAAGGTCGCTAAGGATGTCGGCACGGCTCTCGGCAAATTCGTTGAGAATGAGCGAGGCGCCGGCGAGTTCAGCGAGGATGGCAAGAAGGCCGGTGCCGGCCGACGGTTCCAGAACGACGTCGGCGGGGGTGATCGCGGCAGCGACACTGGCGACGTATGCCAGTCCAATCGGCGTGGAGAACTGCTGGAGGGCTTCACTTTCCTCGGACCGCCGGGTCTGTGTCGGAAGAAGGCTCGCAATCCTCAGCAGCATCGGCAGCATGGCGGCCGGCGACGCCGCCTTGGCGCGCATGGCGGCGCCATACCGTCGCAAGAACAGGACAGTCGCCGCCTCGCAGGCGTCATAGGCCGTCTTCCAGTTCCAGGCGCCGGTCGCATCGGAGGCGGTAAACGCTGCCTGCATGGCATTGCGCAGAACAGCAGCGTCGACGCGCCGACCCCGTTCGAGATCGGTCAAAAGCTGGCGCGCGGCCTTAACGACGGCCGAAGCGACAACTGCGGTGGCACGGATCGGGAGCGGCACGGCGGCGCCGTCGATGAGAGATTCGGTCATGGGAGGGATTTCTCGGAGAGCGGGACTGGGCCGAGCCGCCCGGCGCTCTCTTAAGACCGCGGCAGCTCAAACCCTTCCCGGCCCGGCTCTGCCTCTCCCTGCCATTCTCCTCATGCGATCAGAGAGGATGCGGTGAAGGCTGCGGAGCGGGTTTGCCGCTCCGCAGTGGTCGGTTATTCAGCGGCGACGTCCTGTGTCCGCTCAATCTCGACGACCTCGCCTGCCTGCCCCTCCTCGTCGGAGAGAAACTCCGGCAGTGCTTCTTTGACGTCCGACGGCGGCGCCACTTCGGCGAGCCGCAGCGGCTCGGGGAGCCAATGCGTATCCCCGAGCAGACGCTCGGCTTCCTTGGCCATCTCGCTCTTCTTGAGGTGGTCGACGAGCTGCACAGCGCTTTCGCCCTTGGCCTCACGAACCGCTTCGAGGATCCGGCTCTTGGTGACACGGCCGAGATAGTTGTCGACTGTCGGTCGCCAGCCAACCTCCGCCATGTCGAGATTGACCGCCCGCGCCAGGCGATCGGCCTGATCGAGGCGATGCTGCAAGCCATGGGCGGTCATACCTGAGCCGCCATAGCGATCGACCTTCTCAAACAACGCGTTGACGCCGAACGAAGTACAATGGGCGAGCAGCGCCAGCCGGCTGGCATCGTCAAGGGTGGCGAGCCAGTCCCACAGCGCCTGCTCATCGGTCGGCATATCGGCCTTCCAGGCTGCATGCCGGTCCGCGATGGACTTCGCAGACGCACTCTCGTTCAGATCCGGCGTCTGGCCGGGAAGCTGGACGTGGCGCACCCCGGCTTCAAGGCAGCCCGGCGCATAGGTCTGGTAGAAAGCGTCCACACAGAGCTTGTGCAGAAGCGCTGTCATCGCGACCTGCGGATGGCAAGCGACGGCATCGCGTAGCGCCAGCGTGCGATGCGCGGTCAGCTCCGCCACAAGCCGGTCGGGCAACGGGCGGACGGCATCATCGTCCTCGTCCTCATCGGCACCTGACTGCCCTGCGACCGTGATCGTGGCGCGCTGCACCGGCGGCACTCGGTGGTCGCCGCCGTCGGCGTCAGGCACTGTTGCGCCGGCTTCGGAATCAGGCTCGATCGTCGCCGCAACGAACGCGGTCTCGTCCTCGCGGCGGACGTAGCCCCGTTCGACCTGCAGGCTGCCCTCGCCATCGATGCTGACGAAGGCGCCGGCATGGACGATCTCGGCAGGCTTGAAGACGTCCGGCCGGTTCGCGAAGGCTTCGAGCGCTTCCTCGAGTTCGCCAAGACGCGCATCCACCTCATCGGGCAGTTCTACGGCGTCTTCATATTTGGCCTGAAGTGCGTCGTATTCGGCCTGGAGGGTATCGAAGCTCGCCTGCTCCTCGGAGGTCAGATCAGCCGGTATTCCCTCGAGCCGGCGGTGCCCGTGATCGTGACCGTAGGGAAAGCTGGCGGCGACATCCAGCCACTTCCAACCTTCGGCAGCGACCGTTTCGGCTTCCGTCCGCAGCTTCTCGGCGACAAGACGTTCGAGCAAGGCGACATCCTCAAGCCAACCACCGCCATCCTCTTCGAAGAGGTCGCGCAGCACGCTACCGCCAGCCGCCTCATAGGCCGCGAGGCCGACAAAGCGCGCGCGTTTGTCGGAGGCACGCACCGCGCGCTCGGTCAGAAGGCGCCTGATCTGGTACGGCTCGTCGTAGCCTGATTTGTTGACGCTCTCCCAGACCTGTTCCTGTCGAATGTGCTCTGCTGTGACGGAAAATGCCATTAACTGCTCAAGCGACATGCCGTCATCAGCATAGACGTCGAGCAAAGTCGGGGAGACGGCCGCTAGCCGGAGCCGCTGCTTCACCACATTGATGGAGACGAAGAAGATGGCCGCGATATCCTCCTCGGGACGACCTTGCTCGCGCAACGTCTGAAATGCCCGAAACTGGTCGAGGGGATGAAGCGCGACGCGATGCACGTTTTCGGCAAGCGAGTCTTCTTCCGCAGAAATTTCGCCACCGGCCTCGCTGACGATGCACGGGACCGGTGCGGTCTTCGCCAGGCGCTTCTGCTTCACCAGAAGCTCAAGGGCACGATAACGCCTACCGCCTGCCGGCACCTCGAACATGCCGGTTTCCTGGCCTTCGGCGTCGGAGATTGGCCGGACGTTGAGACTTTGCAGCAGGGACCGCCGCGCGATGTCCTCGGCGAGGTCCTCGATCGAAATGCCGGCCTTGGTGCGGCGGACGTTGGATTGAGCCAGCACGAGCTTGTTGAAGGGAATGTCGCGCGATGGCGATAGCTTGATCTTCTGAACGGCTTTTGCCATGTCAGTTTCTCCGGAACGGCCGGCCGAAAGCCTCTCTCTCGGCCTCCAAGCCGCTCACGGAGCGAAGCGCTGCCCTCTTGCTCCAAGAGGGCAGCGCCACGGAATAGGCAAAACGGACAAGTGCCGCAGATACGAGAAATGGGTTTCCGCGGCAAAGCCCGAAGGGTGAAAACCCGACGAAGCCGGGGTTTCAGCGGCAGCCGACAGCCCGGTCCCGAAGGGAGACGGCCCTACGCTCGCGAAAAGCACGCTATGACCATGCTTGTGCCGGACTCACGACAGATCGACGTTCTCGCGAGTCTGTGTCTGCGCGTCATAGATTCTGATCTGGAGCATGGGAAAACGCTTCTTCAGCTCTTCCGCGCCCGTCTTGGCACCGTCCCTCGTCGCAAATTCGTCCTTGAGTCGGCCGTCGACTTCGAGCGCATAACCTGAAGCCGGCAAGTCACGGGTAGCAGCAACCATCCTATTCCCTTTGCGCAGTGAGGAGGTTGACAGCGACTGCTTAGCGCGAGTCGCACAGATCGCGCCAGCTCACTCCGACGTTGATTTAGCCCTCTCAACTAACGAAGCTCCGAGTCGCCGCATGACGGCGCGTTCAAGGATGTGCGTTTGCATCATCCGAGCAGCTGGTCGGGGTGCCGCCCGCCCTGATGCAGCCGCGAAACAACCACGGCTCCACATAGCTGCCCGGCCACATCCCGCGACCCGAACGAACGGCCTCGCGCTGGGCGGGGCCGTACTTGCCTTTCGAATATTGCGGTCAATCCAGCGCGAGACCATTACGCACAAGCCATTCTCCGAGATCGGCACCGCCGACAGAACAGGTTGCTACAGTCCGCCCATAATGATCTTCGGCGACCGGCATACAATTGACGGGCCGCCGCGCAATGAAAGTGTCGAGATCATTCGCTGCCTTCGCGCCACAACGATACAGGTTGCAGTCCGCACCTCGGCATAGTTGGCTGCTCTCAGGAGCGTCAACGCCCCAGGGCATCGGCGACACCTGCCCCGAATGTCTTCCAGACGGCTGACGACGTCAGCTGACTTCCAGCATGCGATCAAGAAACTTGTCCAGCGTGATCGGTGTTCTCCTGCGCGGTCGCTCAGATCGAAATGTGATCGAAATCGGTCGCGACCCGGCTGTCCGGGAACATCTTCGACGCCTCTGCTAGGATGTCCTCGTCTGGATAGCGTCCCGAAATGCGAGTAAGCACCAGTTGCTTGACAGCGCTTTTGGCCGCGAGCGCCGCGGCCTCCCCTGCAGTAAGATGGCCGTAGTCGCGCGCGATGGCCGCATCGCGATCCAGAAAGGTCGCCTCGATCACCAGAACGTCGGCGTCGCGGACGTGCTCATCCAAGCCTTCGGTGGTTTCCGTGTCGCCGATCACGACAAGCTTCTTGCGTCCCTCTGGAGGTCCGAGAACGTCATCGGCGTCGATCGTCCTGCCATCTGCTAGTGTTACCGGCCTTCCTTCCGCCAATTCCTTGCGCACGGGACCATCCGGCACACCGAGCGCCTTATGAATTCCAAGCGAATTCGGCTGATGAATATACAGTTTTTGTCGGCAGGGGCGAATTCAGAAAGGCCTTCCCCGATCCCATGAAGAGACTGGGGTTTTGCAGCCGGCAAGCGCCCACCGTCCTATTTCTACGCCATGGCGGCCTTGTGCAGCATAGATGCGCATCCTCTCTTTCTTCCATCGCGGTGATCGGTGCAAACGAAGGACCACCGGAGCCGGTTGTCTCCTCTGCGAAATATGGACGGGTCGCCAAAATGAACACCGCGTTTCTCTTGATGGCGCAGTATGATGGAAAGGCCATCATTCCAATCGACCAAGTTTGCAGGGACTATTTCTCACATCTCACGCCACCCAAATTGGTGCAGAAGATTTCAGCTGGCGAGATCGCCATTCCCCTCGTTCGGATCGAAACCAGCCAGAAATGCGCGAAAGGAGTGCATCTCACTGACTTGGCTTCATACCTCGACGCGCGCGTCGAGGCCGCAAGGCGCGAAATGACCGCTCTTACAAGTTGAACGTCGCCTTATCATCTATGGCTATTGACGAACGCTAGTCGATCGCGACCTAGCGCTCCCGGGCGGCAGCTGTTGCTTACCGGCTGTCCTTAAGTCGACGTCGAGTGGAAAGCAGGCCTTCGAGATTTAGTGCGTAGTATGGGGTTGGTCGCGACGTAAAAATTCCTTCCGATGGAGATGCGAGGAGCACAGGCACGCATCGCCGCCGTCTCTCTCGCTCAAGAGAAGGGAGAGGGCGTTCGCCGTTTACCTTATTCGCAAACCTGCGTACCAATTTTTCATTTGTGGTGTACGCTGACATTCATGCAAGTCGATGTTCGGCTTGCATTGAACCAACTGTGGGACATTGGAGGGCAACATGGCCAAGAAAGCGAAGAAGGCGAAGGCAAAGAAGAAGACCGCCAAGAAGAAAAAGAAGTAGTCTCGCCGCAATTTTAGCGAAGACCCATCAAGGCTGAGACACATCAAGGCGCGTGCGCTTCGCCATCGCGAAGAAGATAGTGGCCGCGGCTTGATACGGTTCAGCGATTTCAAGAGATCGGAGCCGGACCGCCCTGCGCGCAAGCGCTGACTGGTCCGGCTTTTTTATTGAACAAACACCTCCTCGCGCTGGCTTACGCAGCCCCACGACCCCCAGCGCTAAACTAGCGCCACCCTACAAGCAGCATTGGCGCCATAGAGCGCCTATCGAACCTTCCCTATTGCAACCTGCTCAACATCGTCGGCACCACCTGTATCAGGAGTGCTGCGATCGAGGCGAACTTCGAAAGGCTGATCACCAGCTGGCTTACGCAATTGGGTTTCAACGTCGCTTGGGGACCGACGAACACCTTAAACGAGCTTCTTATCGGCGACCTCTGGTAGGCGCAGGAACAACGCGCTCGCGCGGCTCAGCGCTGCGGCGTATCCCCCTACTTACCTTCGAAGCAACTACGAAAGTGATGGAGCTCCCACACCTCGCAATCGGCGGCGAAGCTGCAATCACGGAAGCCGAAATCCTACGCCGCACTATGCTTCTGTCGCCAAACAAACGCACGACCGCGAAATTGCCTTCTCGTCGAAGCCTTCGAGACCGGCGGTACAGCATTTAGTCCAGCATGTCTAAGAGCGACCACACTTAACTGCTGACCACGTTTCGCTTTTCCCGCTCAGTCGGTCCAATCCATCATGGGTGCAATGCAAAATAGATGCGATAACATATTGATGTTATAACGCTTTCTGGTCTCGTCTGGAATAGCTGATTTTCGGGCCGACAAAAATTCAGAGCTGATTATTGGGGCATTCTCCTTTCGTTTGAAGTGCTTAAGTCGATCGCCTGTTCGTCCTTCATGATGCCGTGCCTTGCCTGGTACAGCGCTGCAGTACCGAATGGGCTCGTGCAGTACCACGATCCGGCCGCACGTTTTTGGAGCCTCCTCGCCGATCCTCGTTAGGTTCGGAAGCAAACTACCGCGCTGCCGCTCCCCACGCCAAGAGAGGAAAGGGCGTGATCGTAGTTTCGGCGACGATGGAATAAGAATGCTTGCGTGTTGCGAGCGCTTCAGCCACCGCCGTCTTTAGAGCACTCCATCGGCTTGGCGGACTTTCCCCGATTTCCGCTTCAGAGAAACCGGATCCTCGAAGACCGTCTTATCCCGAGATGGTGCCACCACCATCCACCACCACCGTCGAACCTGTCGAGAACGGGGTGGATGCCAAGAACAAGACCGCGTTCGCAACATCGGACGACTGTCCGATGCGCCGGAGCGGCAAGCGCTCAACAGCGCTGGCAAACATTGCCTCGCGTTCGGCTTCTGCTATGCCGGCCCACAATGGGGTTTCGATCAGTCCGGGCGAGACTGCGTTCACTCTGATCGGAGCAAGTTCAAGAGCCACGCCGCGCACCAGCGCCTCGAGTGCGGCATTGACGGCCCCTTGCAGGACGGTGTTCGCCGATGGGCGGAAGCCGGCCGTTGGGCGAGGCCGACCAAAGGACCCGTGCGGAGACGCGTTCCCACACACTTGGCTTGTGTTGACGTTTGCGGAATGCAGAGCGACTAAGGCCCAACGCCTCACGTCGAAACGTCCAGGCACACGGGCGATGGTGACTCACAGCAATGAATGGCATTATACGAAGGCACTCAATCCGGTGATCGATTTGCCGACAATCAGCGTGTTCATTTCTCTGGTGCCTTCGTAGGAATAGATCGCCTCGGCGTCCGCCACGAACCGTCCAATGTGGTTCTCGAGCAGAATGCCGTTGCCCCCAAGAAGCTCGCGCGCGTAGCCGACGGTTTCACGGCATTTGACCGTGCAGAACGCCTTCGCGAGCGAGGCATGCTGATCGCGCATCACACCTTCGTCCTGAAGCTGGGCGAGACGGAGCATCATCGCCTGGGTCGACGTCACGTTGCCTAACATGCGAACCAGCAGGTCTTGCACGAGCTGGAATCCGCCGATAGGCCTCCCGAACTGTGTCCGCTCCGTCGCATAGCGCAACGCATGCTCGTAGGCACCCATCTGGCAGCCGACGGCAAACCATGCCACGCCCGTCCGTGTCATCCGCAAAACCTTGGCGGTGTCCTTAAACGAGTTCGCGTTTTGCAGACGGTCGGCCTCCGGTACGTGGCAGTCGCTCAAGGTGATCAGGCCGTTCTGTACAACTCTCAAGGCCATCTTGGTTTTGATCTTCTCGACGGAAAAACCGGGATTGTCCTTGCCCACCACAAAGCCTTTGACCTGGTTCGAGCCTTCGTCGCGCGCCCAGATGACGTTGATGTCGGCGAAGGTCGCGTTGCCGATCCATTTCTTCTGGCCGTTGAGAATCCAGCCGTCGCCGTCGCGACGACATGTCGTCGTCATTCCGCCCGATGTCGCAGACCCCACCAGCGGTTCTGTCAGACCGAACGAGCCGATTTTCTCAAAACGCATCATCGGCGGCAGCCAGCGTTGCTTCTGCTGCTCGTCACCGCACAGATAGATCGATCCGGCGGAAAGGCCGGTATGCACGCCCCAGAATGTCGCCACTGATGAATCGACACGCGCCAATTCCATCGCGACAAGGCCGTTTAGCAGCCAACTGCCGCCGGCAGCGCCATATCCCTCGTAGCCCACCCCGCCGATGCCGACTTCGGCCATCTTCGGGATGATCTCGAAGGGAAACGCATCCCGGTTCCAATAATCCTCGATCACAGGCGCGACGACGCCTTCCGTGAACTCGCGAACACGTTTGAGCAGCGTCCGCTCACTGTCGCTCATGACCGCAGCAATCCGGTAGAAGTCGCCATCGACCGGAGGCGGTGCGTAATCCGGTTTGCCGGTCGTCTTTTTCTGCTCGGCCGCCATCGGCTCCTCCTTGCGCTAGGCCACGCGGCCTGCGTCACCATTTCCTTGCTGCGCCTGCGCATCGCGCCGTCCCAACGTCGGAACGAACCCTCTGACCCAGCCAGTCATCCGCGAGAGCGGAGACGATGGCTCGACCTGTTTACTCGCGTCAGCCAGGAATGCCTCGATCAAGCCAGCGGTTTCCCCAGGCTTGGTCACAATAAACAGGTGACCGTCATCGATCATCTGAAGCTCGGCGTTCGGGATCAGAGCCTTCAGAATGTGACCGTTGATCGGAGGCACCAGGGGATCGTCGCGTCCCATCAGAACGAGCGTTGGCTGCGGCAGCGACCACAGCCACGGCAGGCTGGTCCAGCCCGCAATAGCAAGAAGCTGATAGAAATAGCCGAGATTGCGTGCGCCGTGCATTGTTGCCGCATGCCGGCCGATCAGTGACGGGTCGCCGCGAAAGGCGCCTCCGTAGAGGTCCGCGGCAATCCGGTTCATGTAGTCCTTGTCGGTGTAGCGGCGCGGCGTCATCATCTTCCACAGCACAGAGGGGCCTCCCGGCACCATGGTGACACCGGGCGCCGTCGCGGCAAGTACGAGCCTCCGGCACAGTTTAGGATATTGATGCGCAAACTGCTGCGCGATACCGCCGCCCCACGACACGCCGGCGACATCGATCTCAGCAAAGCCTAGCTCCGCAACAAGGGCGGCGGCCAGCCGTGCCAGTGTCGATGGCCGATACGGCAACAGCGATCTCGGCGAACCACCGACGCCCGGAACGTCAAAGATGATTGCCGTCGTGTGCGTCAGTGCTTCCAGGAACGGCCTCGCCAACTCCCAGTTTGCGCCGATCCCGTTGAACAGCAACAGCGGCGGACCGCTGCCGCGACCGTGCTTGATGGCAAGTTGAAGCAGCTGACCGTTGATCGTGACTTGCCGCGTCTCGATCTCCGCGAATGCCGCCTGGTTCGTTTCCTCGTGCTCGTCACTCAAAGACGTAAGTCCCCGGAGCCGCGGCAAGAACGGGATGGCGTTCGCTGCCAAGCGAGGTGGGCGCTGTAACCTCGTCGCCTGATCGCGGCAGCAGCCAATCGCGCCAGTCGAGCCACCAGCTTCCCTTGCGCTTTTCGGCTGCGGCGACGAAAGCATCCGGACCGGATGGGTTGACCGTCCCGATCATGAACGAGGCCTTCTGATTGGTCGGTGGATTGAGAAGGCTCTGGAGGTGTCCGCTGTTCGACAGCACGAAGGTCGTCCCCTCACCCATGATCTGAGCAGTCTTGTGCACGCCCTTCCAGGGCGTGATGTGGTCGGTCACGCCAGCGACGACGTAGCTGTCGACCTTGATCCTGCTCATGTCGATCGTCTCGCCGTTGAGCGCGAGCTTTCCGGCATTGACGAACGGATTGGTGAAATAGAGATCGAGATAGTCGCCATGCAGGCCAGCGGGAAGCCGGGTGGTGTCGGCATTCCAATACAAAATGTCGAAGGCCGGCGGCTGATTACCGAGCAGGTAATTGTTGACCCAGTAGTTCCAGACCAGGTCGTTCGGCCTCATCCACGCGAACATGCGCGCCAGCTCGTGGCCGTCCACGAGGCCGCGCAGCCGCGAGGTTTCCTTGGCCGCGCGCATCGTCTCCGGCGTCATCAGGCAGCCGAAAGCGCTTTCATCGGCGGTGTTCGGATCCAGCAGGCAGACCGCGAGCACCATGTTCTTGATCTTCTCTTGCGCCGCACTCCCGAGCGTCGCGAGATAGGCCGTCGAAGTAATGCCTCCGGAACAGGAGCCCATCATCGAGATGTCGTCGCTACCGGTGAGGTCCCGCGCGACATCGACGGCTTCGTCAAGCGCGGCGACGTAGGTGTCGAGGCCCCATTCACGATGTGCCGCCGTGGGATTGCGCCAGCTCACGCAAAACACCTGAATGCCACTGTCGAGCAGGAAGCGGACCATGCTCTTGTCGGGCGACAGATCAAGTGCGTAATATTTGTTGATCTGCGGCGGGGTGATAACGAGCGGACGCTTTCGCACGTTCGGCGTCGCCGGCATATATTGTATGAGCTCCAGCAATTCGTTGCGAACGACCACTGCGCCCGGCGTGATCGCGAGCGTCTCGCCGACCTTGAAGGCGCTCTGATCCACCATCGACGGCATGCCGCCGTTTTTGGTGAGATCATCGAGATAGTTCTTCATGCCTGACCACAGGCTGCGGCCGCCAGTGTCGACAAACTTGCGCACCGCCGCAGGGTTGGTCAGCATCGAATTGGTCGGAGCCACGGCATCGATCAGGATTTCAGTGACCAGATGCGCCCTTGCCTTGTCGATCTCGGTCAAGCTCGATTTGTCGACCAGACCGCTGACGGCATCGCCCCATGCGAGATATACCTTGAGCAATCCGTTGTGAAGCGCGCTCTCCTTCCAGGTGGCGTCGTTAAATCGCTTGTCACCCGCCTTCGGCACACGCTCCGACTTGCCGGCGGCGATGGAGCCGAGTTCTCCGAGAAAAGAGAACCATTGCTCGGTAGCCACTTTCGGTTCGTTGACGACCGCCTTGAACAAGGTGTTGGCGCTATCGATCAGATCCTGACCTCGGATCCCGACAAGTGGATTGAGCGCCAACGTATTTCGGGATGCAGCTTCGGAGATCCCTTCCGAGAATGGTGGCGGTTCACGCTGTTCGGAGTTCATGGCCGATTTGCTCCCGATGCGGGGATCAGCAGCGCTAGCGTTTCGGCGATCAATGCAGGCTTTTCCGATCCCTCGACTTCCATCGTGTTCAGGGTCTTCATGACCACCTGTCCTTTTTCTCTCGGCTCTACCCCGCTGATCACGACACGCAACCTCACGCGCGCGCCGGCCGGCACCGGCGCCAGAAAGCGGACCTTGTCGATCCCGTAGTTGAGGCCCGCGGCGGCGTCCTTTGGGATGACGCCGACCTGCATCGCCAACGGCGCCACCATCGCAAGCGTCAGGTACCCATGCGCGATCGGGCCGCGAAAAGGACTTTCCCGTTTCGCTCTTTCAACGTCGATATGAATCCATTGGCGATCGCCTGTGCACGACGCAAACGTGTCGATGCACGGCTGATCTATCGTGACCCACTCGGAAACGCCGAGTTCCTGCCCGACCCGATCGCTCAAACCAGCAAGGGTTAAGTTGCTCACGTATCCTCCTCGATGTTTTCGCGGGCGGCCGAACGGCTACATGTCGCCGTACTGCTCGCGCAGTTCCTTTTTGTTGATCTTGCCGACGCTCGTTTTGGGAATGCTGTCGATGAACAGGATCTTTTCCGGAATCCCGTATTTCGAGATAATGCCCTGGTCGGCGAAGGTCTTGAGATGGCTCTTGATGGTTGCGTCGCTCGCGCCATTCGCATCGGAGTTTCGCTTGACCACGAGCGCGAGCGGCCGTTCGCCCCATCGATCGTCCTTGACGCCGATCACGGCTACCTCGGCAACCCCAGCACATTGCGAGATCAGGTCCTCGATCTGCAACGACGACACCCACTCGCCACCGGTCTTGATCACGTCCTTGATGCGGTCGGTGATGTGTACGTAGCCTTTCGCGTCAACTGTCGCGATATCGCTGGTGTGCAGGTAGCCGCCGGCCCAGAGTTGCTCGGAGCCTTCGGGATTGTTGAAATAGCCCTGGGTGAGCCATGGCGCCCGCAGCACGATCTCGCCGGCCGACTTGCCGTCATGGGGCACGCTGTTCATGTCGGGGTCGACGATGCGCAGATCCACCAGCGGCCCGGCAATGCCGGCTTTGGCCCGAAACTCGACCTCGCCGTCCGGATCGCCGGTCAGGTCCTTCGTTCGAACGTGGGACACAGCGGCGAGCGGACCCGTCTCCGACATCCCGTAGCCTGCGAAGATGTCGATGCCGGCCTCAAGCGCCCGCTTGGCAAGCGCCTTCGGCAACGCCGAACCGCCAATCACCATCTTCAGACCCTGAAGATCCGCTTTTGCCGCGGCGGCGGCGTCGAGCAACATCTGAAGAATGGTCGGCACGCCATGGGTGAAGGTGACACCCTCGCTCTTGATCAGCTTCACCAGCATCGCCGGTTCGTAGCGCCCGGGATAGACCTGCTTGACGCCGGCCAGCGTCGCAGACCACGGAAAGCCCCAGGCATGGACGTGAAACATCGGCGTGATCGGCATGTAGACGTCGTCGCGCGAAAAACGTCCATGCATCCCCGCCATCCCGAACAGCGCCAACCCGCAGATCGAGTGCAACACCAGTTGCCGGTGGCTGTAATAAACCCCCTTGGGCTGGCCAGTCGTACCCGTGGTGTAGAAAGTGGTCGCCTGCGTATTCTCGTCGAAATCGGGAAAGTCATAGTCAGGTGACGCCGCCGCCAGCAGGTTTTCATATTCGCCGATAAAGGACAGGCTCCCGGTCTGCGGTACAGGCCGGTCCGACATCACGATCAGCCGTTTGACCTTCGGCAGCCGCGACCGGATCCCCTCCAGCAATCCGACGAATTCGTCGTTGACGAGAAGCGTCGAGGCGCCGGCGTGATCGATGGTGTAGGCAATCTGCTCCGGTGAAAGACGGACATTCACCGTCTGCAACACGGCGCCCATCATCGGGATCGCGAAGAAGGCTTCGAGAAACCGGTTGCTGTCCCAGTCGAGGACGCCCACGGTGTCGCCGCCCGCCATGCCTGCTTTGCTCAAGGCCGACGCCAGACGCCCAATCCGCTCTCTGATCTGGAGATAGGTGAAGCGCTTTAGATCGCGATAAACGATCTCCTGATCCCGCGCCTGCACGCACGGCGTGTGCCACAATTGCTTGAAGATCAGCGGATACTGATAAGCTGATTTGGCGGACTGAATCAGTCTCCCCACCATCGCGGCCTCTCCCTCGACTTGTTTCCCTCGGCGGTCCTGACGTCCGCCATTCTAACGAGCGGATCGCCTGGCCTGTCGTTCTGGTTCCGATCGCTCTGCACAACGCCAGCGCAAGCGTCGCGCGCAGGCCCCTGTTTGTGAAGGTCCGAAACGGACAACGAGCAGGTCCCAGCCGGACACGTTTTCCGTCTTCGGCAGCGGCGTCTTGAACAAACCTGCTAAATTCTGCCGTTCCCGGGAAGCCGGCAACTCAACCGGCCAAGCCACGGAGAATTGGAAAAGCTGCTATCCTGCCCGAACGACACGTGACAGAAGCTTCGAACCGTGGGTGCTCAAAGGTAGGTTCAGTTGCCCGGCTCCAAACCCTCCGCAAAGGCTTTACGCTCGATTTCGAACGGCGCGAAGGAAACACCGATCGTTGGATTGCGTGAACGTGTTTACGAACCCACCAAACTTGCCGCGCTGTTCGACATTCTTGTCGAGCAAGGTTATCCACCGCGCGAAATCCTGAAAAGCATCAACCTGACCCCGGATGAGGTGCATTCTCCGAAGTCGAAAATTTCGCTCGCGGATTTATTGACGGCGGGCAAGAACGCCATTCGGCTCTCAAGCGAGGCGCACCTGCCCTACCGTATCGGCACGTCGATCCACATCTCCGCTTACGGAATGTACGGGTTCGCGATTCTCTGCTGCCCCGACTTTCGCAAGACGATGGCCTTTGCCGAACTGTACCACGCGCTCGCAACGCCGCTGGCGACAATCAAATTCGCCGAGCAAGACGGTTTCGCTAGCTGGTTCATCGAACCCAATCCGGATGCGGTCACCGATCCGCAGCTCTATCGCTTCATCGCCGAAATGCAGATCGGCATTCACCTATCACTGATGCGCGACGTCATGGGACCCGCTTTCACGCCGGATCGGATCAACCTGGCTTATCCGGAAGCCCGCGACTTCAGCTTGCCCGCAGACGAGATCGGATGCCCGCTCAGCTTCTCAAACCGAACCAACCAGATCATCTTTCAATCAAAGTGGCTGGACCGGTCGGCAAATCTCGGCAACAGGACCACCTACCCGATGGTCGTGGCCCTTTGCGACGATTTGCTCCAGGAGCTGAAGTCCCGTGTTGGCGTAGCCGGAGAGCTTCGCGCCCTCCTGATCCGGAATATCGCCAATCCTCCGACGCTTGCCGCCATAGCCAAGCTGCTTGACGTGAGCGATCGCTCGCTGCGGCGTCAGCTACAGGAACAGGGCATTTCGTTCCGCGGCCTGCTCGATGAATTACGCATGCAGATCGCGTTGAAATACCTGCGCACGACACGGCTCGCCAACGAAGATATCGCGCTGGCGCTCGGTTTCAGTGATGCCGCCAATTTTCGCCGCGCCTTTCGCCGCTGGACCAACAAGTCGCCCAGCGAGATCCGAGGTGAAGAACTCTCTGATCCAGTCTGAAGAGACGATGCGAAGAAGCGCCATCTGCAAGAGCTTTCAGCATTCCGCTGGACCTCTATCGGAGCGCGTCAGGCACCATATGGTGCCCGGCAGCCTGTCCGCCATCGACGTGAAGAATCTCTCCGGTGACAAACGCGGCGCCGTCGAGGTAGAGCACCGCCTCCACAATGTCCGAGATTTCTCCCATCCGGCCCATCGGATGGAGCGCCGCCAACGCTTGATGGGCTTGTGGCGGGTGCATCGGCGTCTTGATGATTCCCGGGGACACCGCGTTGACGCGAACGCCGGTCTTTGCATATTCGATGGCAAGCGCTTTCGTTGCGGCGCTCAGTGCTCCCTTGGTGAGCGAGGCCAACCCGGCCGGAATGCTGCTCATCGGCTGGTCGACAAGGCTTGTCGTGATCGTGACGACGTGACCGCGTCCCTGTTTGCCCATGAACTCCAGCGCGCGCTGGGTCATGTGAAAGAAACTCGTCACATTCGTCGACATATAGAGCGCATAGTCATCCGGCGAATACATCGTGAATGGTTTTGCCATGAACATGCCGACGTTGTTCACCAGCGTGTCGACACGGCCGAAACGCTGAAAGGCCGTTTTGAACACTCTCTCGGCGGTGTCCGCGGCCCCGATGTCGCCTTGTACGGTCACGACGTCCGAACCGGCGACCGGCTTGATCGACCGCGATGTCGCGACAATTCGGTAATTGCGATCCCTGAAGGCCTGGACGATACCCGCACCGATCCCCTGAGATGCTCCGGTTACGATGGCTACTTTCTGCTCCGTGCTCATGGTCTCATCCTTTCAATTGAAAACTTCGCACGCCAGCGCGTGCTTACAATGACGATCAGACTTCGACCTCGCTGACAGAAGCCAGCGGATCGTATTCCAGCATCTTCAAGATCGCGTGGAGTTGCCGGCGACGGACACCGAGGTTGCCGCCGCCAAAGAGGGGAAGCGCCAGCGCATCCTGCAGCAGACGTCCCAGCGGCAAAGCATGATCGTAGCTCTCTATGCCGACGACTCGCATCAGATCCGTCAGGACCCGCACAGCAGTCTCGGAACCAAGGACTTTTGCCTGGATCGCCAGTTCTTGCGCGCTGGGCGACTGCGCGTCGACCGCCTGACACGCCCGCCAGCACAACGAACGGATCGCCTCGATAGCTGTCTTTGCGTCGGCCAACGCGTATCCGACCGCTTGATGCTCGAGGATCGGGAGAATGCCGCCTCGCCGTTCGGTGCGCGCGAAGCCGAGCGTGAACTTGAACGCCGCCCGCATCAGCGCCACCGCAAAGATTCCAACCAGCGCGGCCGCGCCGGTGAAGCAAGCCGCGGTGAGAGCCAGACCGCCGCCGACGGTCCCCACGACATTGTCACTCGGCACGCGGGCTTCTTCGAATCTGAACTGGGGCAACGAGTGTGCACGATGCCCAACCGAGTCGATTGCACGCTCGAAGATCAAACCCGATACGGGGCGCTCCATGATCAGGACCGAAATACCCCGTTCAGGCGGCGCTCGGGGATCGGTCCGGCAAAGCACCGTTAGAATGTCAGCGCCCTTGCGATCCCAACCTGTCGCCGAAGATACCCAGCTTTTTCGACCCTCGAGAATCCAGCGGTCACCGCGAAGCGTAGCCGTGGTGCGGACGCCCTCGCCCGGCGGCGGCGATGCGGCATTGGCGCTACCACCTGGTTCGGTCGCACAAAAGCCCGCCAACGGCGCCCCGGCCTGTTTGAGGAACGGGTGCAGCAGCCGCCTTCGCTGTTCCTCTGTGCCGCCGATCAAGAGCGGCAACAGCCCAAGGAGGGTTCCGATCAACGTGAGCGCAACGCTGGCGTTCACGGCGTAAAGTTCTTCAGCGATAATCGCGGTCTCGATCAGACCAGCACTCTCGCCGCCGGCGGAAAGCGGAATGCATTTCCGCAAAAATCCAGCCGCAATCACCGCCTCGTAAGCCGGCCGCGTTGCGGCAAATCGCTCTTCCGGAGTGGGCAAAGCCTCCGCCTCCAACACCGGCGAAAGCACCTCTTTTGCGAACCTGCGGGATTGCAGCTGCAGCTCGCTTTGGCGTGCGGTCAGTCGAAAATCAATGGCCATCGATCTTCCTCTCACCGCGACGTCGTCGACAGCGCTAAGCCGCTCCGCTCGCAGAAAGCGGATCGTAGTCGCTTCGTTTAAGCAGCGTGTGCAGCTGCCGCCGTCTGATGCCCATATTGCCGCCGTCGAAGATCGGCAGCGCGAGTGCATCCTGCAACAGGCGACCAAGCGGCGCCTCGTGATCATAACTGTCGATCCCGACCACGCGCATCAGGTCCGTGATCACGCGCACCGCGGCCTCGGAACCGAAAATCTTGGCCTGGACCGCGAGCTCCTCGGCCGATGGAGACTGAGTGTCGAGCGCGTGGCAGGCACGCCAGCTGAGATAGCGGGCCGCTTCGATCGTGGTCTTTGCATCGGCGAGAGCGTACCCGACGGCCTGATGTTCGATGATCGCGTGAACGCCACCTCGTTTTTCGGTGCGGGCAAAATGAAGCGAATACTCGAACGCAGCCCGCATGAGAGCGACGCCGAAGATACCGACGAGGGCCGCGGTCGCGGTGAACGCCCCAGCCGTCAGCGCGAGCCCCATGCCTTGCTGGCCGAGCAGGTTGTTGTGTGGGGTCGCGACATTCTGGAAGCCAAATTGCGGCACGAGATGCGCGCGATGGCCGATCGTGTCGATCGCGCGTTCGAATACAAGACCCGTTACCGGTCCTTCGACCGCAATGATCGAGATTCCGGCATCAGGCGGTGCGGCGGGATCGGTTCGACACACGACGCAGAGAAGGGCAGCGCCTTCGCGGTTCCAGCCGGTGGCTGACGACACCCATTTCTTGCGCCCGTTGAGCACCCAGTTGTCGCGTTCCCGTCTGGCCGTGGTGCGAACGCCCTCGCCGGGCGGAGGCGAGGCAGCGTTGGCGCTACCGCCCGGTTCGCTGAAGCAGAAGCCGGCAAGCGGCGCGCCGCTGGTTTTCAGAAATGGCCCGAGCAGCCTCATGCACTGGTCGGGAGTACCGCCAAGCAGGAGCGGCAACAGGCCCAGTACCGTCCCGAGCATTGTGAGCGTCACGCTCGGGTTCACGCTGTAAAATTCTTCGGCGAGGATCGCCATATCGATCATGCCGGCATTGTCGCCACCGGCAGGCGCGGGGATACACTTGCGCAAATAACCGGCGGCCACCATCGCCTCATAGGTTGGCCTGGTCGCACGGAAGCGCTCTTCCGGTGTCGGCAACAACTCGGCCGCCCTGGCCTCGTTGAGCACCTCTTTCGCGAATTTGCGGGAAGTAAGTTGCAGGTCGCGCTGTTGCGCCGTGAGCGTGAAATCGATCGCCATCAAGCTGCCCTTGATTTAAGTCCGTTCAACCAACGGCTACCTGAATCAAGGGAGAGAATCTTGGACGGCAGCGCCCGCTTTCTTGGCGTGGAGTGAACAGACTGACCAGCTAGCGCGTGGCGGCGACGCGGCGAAACTCCCGCGGGGCCAAGCCGTTGCTGCGCTTGAACAGGCGGTTGAAGTGCGAGATGTCGCGGAATCCCGCCGCAAATGCGATTTCAGCAATGGTTTTACGCGCGGCATTGCGATCGAGAAGCTTGCTGGTGCACGCCGCGATCCGCTTCTCGTTGACGTGTTCGCCGACCGAACGACCCGTCGTTGAAAATAGACGGTGCACGTAGCGTTCGGAGCAGCGAAATCTGGCAGCCAGCGCAGCCGCCGCGAGTTCGGGATCGTCACTGTGGCGATCGATATGATCAAGCATCATCGACAGCAAAATGGATGGACCAGCGCGCTCCGACGCTCGTTCTTCCAAAATACCAGGTGCGTGAGCTATTAGATCGACGACATGTTGAGCGCCGAAGGTGGAGATTCCCGAGTCCTGCTTCGCGCGGAGGCATAGTTCTGCATGCCCCGCCAGTGTTCGAGATAGCGCGCAGCCAGCCTCGGTCGCGGAGAGCCTCAGCCGTGGCCGCTCCGCGAGGGCACCCGGCAAGAGTTGTCTCGGCACAGCAAAACAAAATAGACCAAAATTCCGGCAATTTTCGATTTCGAATGGCTCGGTTGTGTCGACGATCGCCAAATCTCCGGGACCGCAGATTTGTTCGTGGCCGCGCTGAGTGTAGCGGCCAACACCTTCGAGTTGGAGATTGACAAAGTACACATCACCGGTGCTTCGCGCGATGTGCGAGCGCAAACGGAGAACCACGTGCTTTGTTGCTTCGACGCGGGAAATCTGGATCGACGCGACGTCTGTTCGCGAAATCGTCCCTCGGAACGATTGCTCGGCGATTTTCCGAGGTTCGAGCGGAACGAAAGCGTCGGCTAAATCCTCAGCCCAACTTCCGAACGGACGGTCCGTCTCGATCGCTTTTGTCGACCACTCCATAGGACCACCTAAAATTTACCACTGCAAATTTCATGGTTTGGCCTTTGGAGGATAATACATCAGGGGCCGACGAGGTCAAATCGGCCACGTAATACAGGATCCGACCTCCGCCGGAGCCGCTGGCAACGTCTTGTACCGTGGTGTTCTGGTGCAACCCCCTGAACGGATACGATGCCGTTCCGCGTCGAATTCTCAGCGCTGCATGTGCAGATTCATCAACTCCGGACCCGGCATCATGCTGTCGTTCAAATCCGCCATGATCAAAAGCGATCCGACGACGACCAGGAAGACGATCAGTACGCCGAACGCGAGCGCCATCACGTTGTTGGTGTTGTCGGGCCCCGAAGTGACGTGCAGGAAAAACACCAAGTGTATACCCATTTGCGCGATCGCGAGAACTGTCAAACCGATCGTGACGCCGCCCACCCAAAGCAATGATGTGTTGGCGACCCAGAACGATAACGCCGTGAGGCCGACCGCGAGAGCGAATCCGATCGTGTAGACCAGCGCGCCGGACGTCCTGCCCTGTTCGATATCGGGAAGCGCCGATGCGTCCCCGGGTGCGCGATCGTAATCATCATACGTGTCGCTCATGAAAGGACTCCCTTCAGGTAAACGACTGTGAACAGCCACACCCAGACAATATCGAGCGCATGCCAGAACAGGGAAAAGCAAAGCAGGCGACGCTCGACGGTTGCGTCATAAAGGCCCCTGATCGCGACCTGCGCCATCATGACCGCCAGCCAGATCAGGCCGGCTGTCACATGCAACCCATGACAGCCAACGAGGGTGAAAAATGACGAAAGAAACGCGCTGCGCTGCGGCCCTGCTCCCAGCGCAATCATGCTGGAAAATTCCCGCAGCTCCAGCGCCAGGAACATCGCCCCGAGCACGAACGTCAGGATAGCCATCCCGTAAGTGATGGCGTACCGGCGCGCCGTGACGGCCAACTGCATCAACCCGCATGTGTAGCTCGAAGCCAGGAGGCAGGCGGTTTCAATTGCGACGCTACGCTGACTGAACAATTGCATGCCGGTTGGCCCGCCCGCCGTCGCGTGCGATAGCACCGCGTAGGCGGCAAAGAACGCCGAAAACATCACGATGTCGCTTAAGAGGAAGATCCAGAAGCCGTAGCCAACGACGACTCTCTTCGTAGCGGGAACGCTCTCGTACGTATCTTCCCGGTAAGTATGGCCGTCAACGACAATGGTGCTCATCATGCGACCTCAGACGGGTTGACCATCTCAAGCCGGGCGATCTGCTCCACCGGAATTTCGATCTCCTCTTCGCCGCGAAACGCAAAGACAAGCATGGTCAGGAAAGCGCCGACGATTGCCACGCCGGCCATCCACCAGATGTGCCAGATCATCGCGAAGCCGAATATGACCGCGAAAAACGCCGTGACGAATCCGGTTGCGCTGCTCTTAGGTATTTCGATCGGCTCGAATTTTTTCTCCTTCGGTGACGCGGCCTGTTGCCCGCGGCGCTCTTGCTTGGAGCTCCAAAATGCGTCGATGCTTGTGACCTGGGGCAGCACGGCAAAATTCCAGGGTGGCGGCGGCGACGCGGCCGCCCATTCCAGCGTACGGCCGTTCCATGGGTCCGCCGTGACTCTCAGTTTCTCGCGATCGCGGATTGAGACGACGAGCTGGATGATTTGGCTGACGATGCCCACGAGAATGACGACGACGCCAATCGCCGCCACCACCAACCACGGCTGCCAACTGGCAACATCGTAATGCTGCATGCGGCGCGTCATGCCCATCAGGCCCAGCAAGTAGAGCGGCATGAAGGCGATGTAGAAGCCGATCAACCAACACCAGAACGACAACCTGCCCCAGCTTTCGTCGAGCTTGAAGCCGAAGGCCTTCGGGAACCAGTAATTGTAACCCGCCATCAGGCCGAACACAGTGCCGCCGATGATAACGTTATGGAAATGCGCGATCAGGAACAGGCTGTTGTGCAGGGCGAAGTCGGCTGGAGGCACGGCCATCAACACGCCGGTCATGCCGCCGATCACGAACGTAACCATGAAGCCTATCGACCACAGGATCGGAACGGTGAAGCGGATGCGACCGCCATACATCGTGAACAGCCAGTTGAAGACTTTGACGCCCGTCGGCACTGCGATGATCATCGTCATTACCCCGAAGAAACCGTTGACGTTGGCGCTGGCGCCCATGGTGAAAAAGTGATGCAGCCAGACGACGAACGACAGCACGCAAATCACCATCGTGGCGGCGACCATGGAGCGATAGCCGAACAGCGGCTTTCCGGAGAAGGTCGAGACAACCTCAGAGAAGACGCCGAACGCTGGCAACACGAGGATGTAGACCTCCGGATGCCCCCAAACCCAGAACAGGTTGACGTACATCATCGCGTTGCCCTGGCCGTCGGTCGTGAAGAAATGAAAACCGAGGTAGCGATCGAGCAGCAGCATCGACATGGTCGCGGTCAGGACCGGGAAGGCCGCGACGATGAGAAGGTTTGCGGCAAGCGAGGTCCAGCAAAAAACCGGCATGCGCATATAGGTCATTCCCGGCGCGCGAGTTTTCAGGATCGTCGCCACGAAATTTATTCCGGTCATCAACGTACCGACGCCGGAGATCTGAAGCGCCCAGAGATAGTAGTCGACGCCGACGCCAGGCGAGTATTGCAGCTCGCTCAACGGCGGGTAGGCAACCCAGCCGGCTTTCGAGAACTCGCCGACGGCCAACGAGATATTGGTCAGGAGAATTCCCGACGCGGTCAGCCCGAGAGCAACCGAGTTCAAGGTTGGAAACGCCATGTCGCGAACGCCGAGTTGCAACGGCACGACGAAATTCATCATTCCGATCACAAACGGCATCGCCATGAAAAAGATCATGATCGTGCCATGCGCCGAAAAGACCTGGTCGAAATGCTCGGGCGGCAGGTAACCGTGTGAGCCGCCTGCCGCTATTGCCTGCTGGCTCCGCATCATGATGGCATCCGCAAATCCGCGCAGCAACATGAGCAGCGCCAGTATGATGTACATGATGCCGATACGCTTATGGTCGACGGAGGTGATCCACTCTCGCCAGAGATAGGGCACGTGTCCCTTGAGTACGACCCACGCGAGCACACCCCCGATGCCCAGCACCATGCCGCCGGATGCACCCATGATGATCGGCTGGTCGAAGGGAATCGCGCTCCAGTCCAGCTTACCAAGCAGGCTCATCTTTCTGCCCTCATGAATGTCAAAGATCTGCGGTACATAGCGTCGGCCGCCTG
Source organism: Bradyrhizobium sp. (assembly GCF_049519115.1). GTDB lineage: Bacteria > Pseudomonadota > Alphaproteobacteria > Rhizobiales > Xanthobacteraceae > Bradyrhizobium. The sequence goes on along the minus strand of NZ_JBEKRB010000035.1, from coordinate 32,780 downwards.
CATTTGGGAGATAGTGATAGTGTCGAACAGGCCGGGCGCGACCGAGCGATAGGTGAACGGCGCCACGGCTTCGCTCGGTTTGACGAGGTCCGCGTATGTCGTCGCATTGAGCTCTGGACCGGCGCTGCGTGCCATATTCACCCATTGGGAAAACGTCTCGCTGGTGACGGCCTCGGCATTGAAATGCATATCGGCGAAGCCATCGCCGCTGAACTGAGCGGAAAACCCACGATACGTGCCAGGCTCGTCGGCCAGCAGGTTAAGACGGGTGACCATTCCGGCCATCGTGTAGATCTGGCTGCCGAGTTGCGGCACGAAGAAGCTGTTCATCACGCTTGAGGAGGTCAGTTCCAGACTGATCGGAGTGCCGACTGGAATGGTGAGCCGGTTAACGCTCGCGATACCCTGATCGGGATAGATGAAGAGCCACTTCCAATCGAGCGAGGTGACCTGGACTCGCAGTGGCTTGACAGAGGAATCGATCGGTTTGCGAGGGCTCACATCGTGCGAGCCCACCCACGCGACGCCGCCAACCAGGAACACCGTCATGGCGGGGATCGACCAGACGAGCATCTCGAGACGGCCTGAATATTCGAAATCCGGCCGATAGCGCGCCCGAACATTCGATGCCCGGAACCAGAAAGCAACGCCAAGTGTGGCCACGATCACCGGGATCACGATCGCCAGCATGATGCCGAGCGAGTTGAGCAGAATTTGCCGGTTGGCGATGGCGATAGGGCCCTTCGGGTCGAGTACGCCTTCGTTGCAGCCGCCGAGTATCGCGGCGCAGGCCAAAACGACAGTCAGCCAAACATATCGCATGTCAGACCTCGCTTGTGCTGAGGTTGGTGAAGTTGCTCGCGGTGCGAACGGCGCCGGGCGGGAATTCGGCAAGCGCCGATCCGACGGTCCGGCCGACATGCGACGAACGCGTCGTCGCGGACGGACCATTTCCATGGCCAATCAGAAGGGCCGCAAACAGCGCGAACAAATAGAAAATTGAAAACACGAACAGCCTGTGCGCGGCCTTGCGATCGACCCCGGAGCTTCTCTTGATCCGGCCTGCGAGCAGCAGGAAAACCGCGCCGCAGACCACGGCGGTCGCACCATATATCGTGCCGGCGAAACCCAGCGCCCAGGGCAGCTCCGAAGCGAGAACCAGCAGGGCGCTATAGATCAGGATCTGACGCGCTGTCGCGGCACGCCCTGCGACAACCGGCAACATCGGCACGCCTGCGCGCGCGTAGTCGCTGGCGCGATTCAGCGCGAGAGCCCAGAAGTGAGGCGGCGTCCAAAGGAAGATCATGAGAAACAGCGTCAGCGGCGCGAGCCCGACGTCTCCCGTCGCCGCGGTCCATCCGATCACAGGCGGCAGCGCTCCGGCAGCCCCACCGATGACGATGTTCTGTGGCGTCGTTCGCTTCAGCCACGCCGTATATACGACGACGTAAAAGAAGATCGTGCCTGCCAACAACGCGGCTGCCGTGCGGTTGGTCGCCAAAGCCAACACGGTGACTGCGAAAGCGCCGAGCACGAGCCCAAACACAAACGCCTCGAGGGGGGACACCAGGCCGCGAGGAATCGGCCGCACCGCGGTGCGGCTCATGACAGCATCGATATCGGCGTCGTACCACATGTTGAGCGTGCCGGCACTAGCTGCCCCCGCGGCAATCGCAAGAACCGCCGCAAGAGCTGCGAGCGGATCTAGCCGATCGGGAGCGAGGCTCATTCCGACGATCGCGGTGAAGACGGCAAGGGCCATGATGCGCGGCTTCGCCAGCGCCAAAAATTCAAAGGCGCGTCGGCCTTGTGCAACCGAAGACGTCGCGGCGCGGTCGGCGGGGCTTTCGATAAACCGGCTATCAACGGTTTTGGCGTCCATGGCGATGCTCCGGCTTCATCAAGAAAGTACCAACCGTGCGCGCGCCAGACCGTCCGTCGGCGCGCATATCTCGTAGTGCCCTCTTGGCTCTGGAAACGCTTGAATGCGGCTGCTCGCCTTGGGTGATTCCTGCTAAAAACCGCCGACAGCAAACGACGATCGCAGTCACGTTCGCGCCGCGCAATTTTGCCGGCAACGCAGGCAACGCGCGCGCAGAGCTTTTTCGCTAACGCTCAACCCAAACAGTCATGCCGGGCTCGAGGTCTGCCGATTGCGCCAGCGGGTCGAGGCGTATCCGCAACGTATTGCGGTCATGGTCCCCAATCACGCGCTCGGCCTGCCAGGTTGCGAACGTTCCGAGCGGGCGCAATCCGGTGACGGCGCTTTTGATCGCCCCACCCGTGCTTCGCACCACGTCCACGGTTTTTCCAACCGTGAGACCGTCGAGACGGTCCTCACGTACATTGAACGACAGCCATTGCTTGCCCGTCGCTTCGACCATCAAAATCGGTTGGCCGGCACGAACATTTTCGCCGACCTCCGCGGCAACGACGCTGATCACGCCGTCGGTCGGCGCACGCAAGGTCATCTTTTCAAGACGGCGCTCCAGCACGGCCACCGACGCGGCCGCGGCCTGCACTTGCGCATCCGCGATTGCGCGCTCCTCCCGGGTTGGGCCCGCCACAGCCGCATCATAGTTCGCCTGGGCTTCCGCGACATCCGCACGCGCGCTTGCAGCATCATTTTCGGCCTGATCAAGCGCTTGCTGGGACTCGAAGCTCTGACGCGCCAGCGTGCTGGTCCTTGTCAACTGTGCCTGGACATATTCAAGGCGGGCGTTCGCCTTTGCTATCTGGGCTTTCAGCGAGTCGACCTGCTCGCGACGGACGCCTACATAGACGTTGTTGCGGTTAGCGGTTGCGGATCCAAGGGCGGCGCTCGCCTGATCCGCTTCCGCAGTCAACTCGACCGCGGAAAGCCTCGCCAGGATATCGCCGGTTCGCACATGCGCGCCCTTCTTGACCGCCATCGACACGAGCTGGCCGTTCACTTCCGGCTCGACCCTCACTTCGGTGGAGCGTACGACGCCAACGATCGCGGCCGCCGATCCGGAATGACGCGTGGAATAGATAAAGACGCCCGCGACCAACACAAGCGCGATCGCAATGATGGCGGCACGTCTAGCCATGGGCATTTACCTGGCCTCTCTTGACGACGATTGCCGAGATCACGGCAAGCGCGAAATAGGCCAATGTCAGACACCAGAGTGCGAACCAGTCATGCGCAACCTCCCAGATGCCGGCACCCAGCTGGTTGATGCGCACGAGGCCATCGATCGCGGAGTCCGCGGGAAATATCCGGCCGAACGCTGTGGCCGCGTCCGGGATTGCCTCGCGCGGCCATGCGAAGCCGGCGGTAAAGAACTGAGGCAGGCTGGTCGCAAGCAGGAGAATGGTCGCGTTCTCCGGATGCTTGAACCAGGCGCCAATCGCCTGTCCCATAAAGCTCGTCGCCAGCAAAAAGACCGTTCCGAGTGCGAAGACTTGCGGAAGATGGCCGAGCGTCGAGAAACCGTAGATGCGCGGCAATACGATGAGATAAAGCGCGAGCGCCGGAAGATAGATCGTGAGGTGGGCGACGCCTCGGCCCAATACGCTGGCAAACGCGCCGTCGGCCTTGGCCAGCGCGCCACCGGTCAGCATCGCAGCACCAATCAGCAGTGTTTGCTGGAGGATCAGCAAAAACGCGGCAGGCACGACATAGCTCGCATAGCCGCCCACCGGATTGAAGATCGGCTGCAGCAGGACATCGGCCGGGCTCAAGCTCGCCAATTTCGCCTTGACGAGGCTCCCGTCCGAACGCGCACCTCGCGAAACGAGGTCGGACGTCAACGCGCCGACGGCAGCGGCCACACCGCTTGCGGTCGAGCGGAATATGAAAAGATAGGTGGCATCCGCATGGATCGGAATGTGAGCGGTAATACCCTTGAGCACGTCGCGTTCGGTGTCGGGCGGTATTTCGACGGCGGCAAAAACCTTTCCGCGATCGATTGCGGTGCGCGCCTCGGCAAGTGTATGGGCGCGAACCACGACGTTCAATGCTCCACTTGCATCCAGCGCCTCGACGATCTGCCGGCTGATCTCGCTCAGATCGTTATCGACGACGGCGACGGGGAGCTTGCGAAGGATCTGGTTCAGGTAAGGTTGCGGATAATAAATACCGTAAATCAGGGGAGCCAGGATCAGCAGCGAGAAGGCGCTTCTTGTCCCGAGCACACGCCGCCACTCCGCTTTGAACGCGCCGCCGATGCCTCGCGATGTTCCGGTGATCTCGGCTTGCTCGGGAGATGGGACGATTTCAAACCGGCCTTTACGCTTGAGGCTTGCCATCCGCAGCAGCGCAAGCCCGGTAAAGAGCACAGTCAGGCCTGCGAGCGCCGCGAAGGGAACGGCGGATTCGGAGACCGGCAATCCCCGCGCCGCTTGTCCCAGCAACACCGCCATGTACCAGCGCAGCGGCAGTATAGCGCTCCAGCCTTGCGCAAACGCGTTCATGCCGATGGTTGGAAAGCCGACGCCGGCGTAGCCGAATGCAGGCGAGACGAACAGGCCTGCAAGTCCTAATCCCGATGCCAGGTCGCCGGCCAGAAGCTGTAGCAGCGCGCCCAGCGCCAGATGGGCAACAATCAGCAGCGAGCCGGCGGCCACCATCAACGGCAGGTCGCCCCTGAAGGGGATTTTCAGAACACCCTCAAGAAACAGCGCCTCAGCCAGCATGATCAGGAAGAAGATCGCAAACAATGGCGCAAGCTTGCCGACCAGTGCGACGACCGGATCGCCGCCGGCGCTTTGAAGCCAGGCCCGCGCGTCGCGGCGGCGGAATTCGGAGCCGACGGAATAACCGGCGGCCAGCGTGATCACCACGTGAATGATCATCGGCAGCAGCGCGCGCAGCAGGAATTGCGCGTAGTTTTTCTGCGGATTGACGAGCGCGATGGTCTCCCCGGTCAGCGTTCCGACGGAGACGGCCGCGGGAGCGGCGGCATGCGCGGGAGCCACGGCCGAGGCTGCCGCCGAAAGCGTATCGCTAAGGCCTGAGGATGCAATGCCGGCCGCCGTCAGGAATTGCTGGTTGTAGAAGCCTACGACCTGCGGGCGGCGTCCGGCCTCCAGGTCACGTTCGAAGTCCGGCGGAATATAAATTGCCGAGATCGCCTTGCCGGACCTGATATCCTGCGCGGCCGTCGATAACGTGCCGGAACGGTCGACGATATGCAGGCTCGGAGACGCCGCAACATATTCCACCAGGGCGCGCGACGTATCGGATCGATCTTCGTCCACAATGCTCACGCCGAGCCCGCGGATGACCGGATGGCTGAAAACGGTTGTCAGAACCACGAACGCGAACAGCGGCACGGCGAAGATCAGAAGCAGCGCCACCCGGTCGTGAAACAGCCATTGGCATTCGCGCCGTGCGACCGCCAGAAATCCTGGCTGTGGCGCCGGCCTCATTGTCTGGACCGCCAGTCGAGATAGGCGCTCATCCCCGGCCTCAGGTCCGGTACCGGCTGAACCGGGTAAGCGCGGATCGAAAATGTCCGCAAGTCGAAGTCGCCGGTCGCGCGCGTGGCACGCCAGCTCGCATATTCGCCCTTGGTCGCAATGAGCTTGACCTCGACCGTGATGCTGCGGTCATCGAGAGCCGGAATGCGAACGTCGAATCGATCGCCGACTTTGATGGTCTTCAGTAGATCTTCACGAAGATCGAAGTGGATCCAGACGTCGGCCAGATCGATCAGGGTTATCAGCGGCACGCCCGGAGACACGTATTCGCCGGGTTCTACATTGCGCTGGTAGATCTGCGAGGCGACCGGAGCATAAACCACCAACTGATCGATGATCGACTGAACGCTCTGGACGTCGGCGTTCGCCTTTTCGACGTTGGCTTTTGCGATCGCCCTTTCTTCCTTCGTGTAACCGTTGACAGCTTGCTCGTACGCCGAATTGGCCTGGTCGACGGCCCGTTCGTTTTCGTGCAGCGAATCCGTCATCTGGTCGAGGCGGGATTGCGGCGAATTGCCCTGCTCGGTCAAAATGCGGGTTCGCTCGAAGGTCTTCTGCGCGAGCACCAGAGCGGCCTGCGCGCGCTCCAGCTCCGCCTTCCGCGCGGCAATGGTTTCCGCCCGTGTCCCGACGAGGACGTTGGCAAGCTGTGCCTCGGCAACAGCCTTTGCTGCTTTCATTTGCTCGAGCTTGGCGACGGTCTCCGGATTATCGATGCTGACGAGAACAGCGTTTGCAGGGACGTTCTGGCCGCGCTCGACAGGTATGTCCTTGACCCGTCCGTCGACCCGCGCGGCGATGTCCAGCCGCGTTGCATCCGCTTCGCCCTGTACCAGCAGGGGTTCCGGCCGCAACAGATAGAAAACCGATAGCGCGGCGACGACCGCCACAACGACAGCGACGATGATAGAAGGAGTGCGTGCGGAGGGAGCGCTTGCCACCGTATTCTCCTTGCCGCCAGTTTCTGGCGCCTTGGGCGTGCTTTCGATTTGCGTATCCGGGGCTGGCATGTCCATGCTCGCGAAATTCTGGACAATTAGGGGCTCAAATGGATTGTAAGAACCTGCCACAACTTGGATGCGACATTCATTTTTTTCGCCGGTTGGATAAGCCCGTTACGTCGGTTTCAGTAGCACCAGAATCTGTCACAGGATTTGTTGTCGGCGGCCACGGGCGCGGACGCTCGCTGACGCCCAGGCGACCAACCAACGCTGTCCCGAAGCTGTTGATTGATCGGATGAAGAGCACGCGTCGCCGTCCTTACGCTGCGCGCGTCAGCTGTCTCTGTTCGGCCTGCGGAGCCAACGGAAAGCAAAACGGCAGCAATTGTCAAAACTCTCGTTCGCATTTTCGCCTCCATTGAGCGAAGCGTCGTTCAGCCAACCCATCCCCGGTTGTGGACCGCTGCGGCCGCCGGGGGCCGGCCAAACGCGCTCCGGTTGGTGCAAACCCCTCGTCGCTCTAGGCCACATAAACCGGTGCAGTCTTGTACGAAACGACGGTGCGCCGTCTGACGCGGCGCGACGGCAAACCAAGACAACTCCAAGCAGCTTCATTCAATCAGATCTCTGATGTCGGCGTAATCTTCAACCAGGCACGCCGCCGTAGTGAAGTTCGCAACGATGCGAGCTGTGACGCTCCTCAGCATTTCGCACCGAGTAATTCGCTCATGTTGAACAGACGAAAACTGATCCTCGGGCTGGCGCCAGCCGCCATTCTCCCAGCGGCTTCCACAACGTCGATCGCAGCGGTGACCGAGACCAGGAACGTCGATTTCGCACCGTCGTTCTTCTCTCCAGACGAATGGCGATTCATCAATGCCGCTGTGGCCCGCCTCATTCCAGGCGATGGGAATGGCCCCGGTGGAATCGAGACTGGCGTGCCGGAATTCATCGACCGGCAGATGGAAGCGCCTTACGGCCACGGCGCATATTTCTACATGCAGGGGCCTTTCCATCCCGATGTGGCGCCAACGCTGGGATACCAGCTTCAGTACGCACCTCGCGAGATCTACCGTGTCGGCATCGCGGATGCGAACAAGAGCAGCCTTGGCATCCACGGCAAGTCATTTGCCGACCTGACACCGGACGAGCAGAACGAATTTCTGGCGCAAATGGAAAAGGGAAAAATCTCTTTTGAGAGGATCCCGGCGGCGAATTTCTTCGCCCAGTTGCTCGAAAATACGCGTGAAGGATATCTCGCCGATCCCTTGTACGGCGGAAACCGCGGCATGGCCGCGTGGAAATGGATCGGATTTCCAGGAGCCCGCGCCGACTTCACCGACTGGATCAACCGGCCGGGATCGCCCTACCCGCTCGGCCCTGTCGCCATCCAGGGCACGAGGCGCTGATGGCAAAGCGAGCACGCCCCGTCGACGCGGTCATCATTGGTTACGGCTGGACGGGTGCCATCATGGCCAAAACGCTGACAGACGCCGGTCTTTCCGTCGTCGCGCTGGAACGGGGGCCAGCCCGCGATACCTCGCCGGACTTCGAATATCCGCGGATCGTCGATGAACTCAAACACGCCATCCGCGGTGAACTATGGCAGCCTCTGGCAAAAGAGACCGTCACCGTTCGGCACAACACCAACGATGTCGCCGTTCCCTATCGACGCTACGGATCGTTTGTCCTTGGCAACGGCGTTGGCGGCGCGGGCGTACACTGGAACGGCCAGTTGTGGCGCGCATCGCCCGAGGATCTTCGCCTCAGAAGCCGTCTCGAAGAGCGTTACGGCAAGGACGTCATCCCGGACGAGATGACGATCCAGGACTATCCCGTTTCGTTCGAAGAACTCGAACCGCATTTCGATCATTTCGAAAAGGTGTGCGGCGTCTCTGGCGTCGCCGGCAACTTGCGCGGAGAGATCAAGCGTGGCGGAAATCCCTTCGAAGGAAAACGAAGCGATGAATTTCCGACGCCGCCTCTCCCGGCGATCGAAGTGGCGCGACGTTTCGAAATCGCCACGGCCAAGCTTGGTTACAAATCGTTTCCGACACCGGCCGCCAACAGCTCGATTCCTTTTACAAATCCGTATGGCGTCCGCCTGGGGCCATGCAATCTCTGTGGCTTCTGCGAGCGCTTCGGCTGTTTCCTTTATTCAAAAGCCTCGCCGCAAACGACGATTCTGCCGATCCTCGCGGAGCGGTCGAATCTCGAGGTGAGGACGAATGCTTATGTGACCCGCATCCTGCGCGACAGCACCGGCAAGAAGGCCACGGGAGTCTTCTACGTCGACGGCGAGGGGCAGGAAGTAGAACAGCCCGCGGATCTCGTGATCCTGAGCGCCTTCCAGATGCACAATGTCCGTTTGCTCCTGCTCTCAGGCATTGGCGAACCGTACGACCCATCGACGGGCAACGGCGTGGTCGGAAAGAATTACGCCTACCAGATGTGCAGCGAAACGGCCTTGTATTTCAGCGAAGACGTAGAGATCAATCCCTTCATTGGCGCCGGTGCCGCGGGCCAGCGTGTCATCGATGAATTCAATTCCGATCATTTTGACCATGGCGGGCTGGGTTTCGTCGGGGGCTCCCTGATTTACGCTGGCGCCACAGGCGGGCGCCCGATCGATCAGATGATGATTCCGCCCGACGCGCCGCGCTGGGGATCCGGATGGAAGTCAGCGATACGAAAACACTATCGTCATTCGGCACCACTCGGAACGCAGGGTTCGGTCATGTCCTATCGCGACAGCTACCTGTCGCTGGATCCCACTTACAAGGATTCTCACAGGCTGCCGTTACTCCGTCTGACCTTCGACTGGCACGACAACGAATACAAGATGGCGGCCTACAGTGCTGCGAAGATGGAGGAGATCGCTCGCGTCATGAAGCCTGAGAAGCATGCGACGATTAGCTTCAAACCCGGCAATCATTACGATGTGCGGATCTATCAGTCTACGCATACGACCGGCGGCGCGATCATGGGCTCGAACCCGCGCAACAGCGTGATCAACCGGTATTCCCAGAGCTGGGACCTCTCGAACCTCTTCGTCTTCGGCGCATCCGCCTTCCCGCAAAACATCGGTTACAACCCGACAGGCCTTCTGGCGGGTCTTGCCTATTTTTCGGCAGCCGCCATCCGCGACAGCTATCTCAAATCGCCAGGACCGCTGGTTCCGTCATGAGCTGGAAACTTCTCGGCAGGATCGTTTTGATCGGCGGTGTCGCCGGATTTCTTGGTGTCATTGCGATATCGACGATCCTTGACAAGGCGGCCGGCGAAAAACCTCTCGCTGCGCCCGAGGCGACACCATCGCTCATTGCACGAGGCGAATATCTTGCAAGGCTCGGCGATTGCGCGGCTTGCCATACGGTCCCCGGACGCCCGCTCTTCACGGGCGGATTGCGGATGGTCACGCCGATCGGCGCGATCTACACGACCAACATCACGCCGGACCCGACATATGGTATTGGCAGTTTCACGCTGACTGACTTCGACCGCGCACTGCGTTTCGGCGTTTCCAGGGGTCACACCCTCTATCCGGCGATGCCCTATCCTTCCTATGCGAACACGAAGCCGGAAGATGTCGCGGCGCTTTATGCCTACTTCAAATCCGGCGTCACCCCATCGGCGACGGCGAACATCGAGAATGAGATTCCGTTTCCGCTATCGATGCGCTGGCCGCTGACGTTCTGGCGGCTGTTGTTTTCGTCGCCGCCCGCGCCGTTCAAGCCTGGCTCCCTCGATCCGGTCGAGGCGAGCGGAGCGTATTTCGCCGACGGTCTCGGACATTGCGGGGAGTGCCACACGCCGCGTACCTTGACTATGCAGGTGCGTGCGCAGACCCGAACGGACGGAGCCGCCTACCTTTCCGGCGCCGTGATTGAAAATTACTTTGCGCCCAGCCTGCGAACGAGTGGGCCCGGCTCACTGGCCGACTGGAGCGTCCAGGACGTCGCCGAATTTCTCAAAACCGGCGCCAATAACCACGGCATTGCATTCGGCTCCATGACGGACGTCATCGTCCACAGCACGCGATTTATGACGGATGACGACGCGTTTGCAGCGGCCAAGTACCTCAAATCGATCGTCGACAACGGCACGCAGACTTTCACGTATGACGGGACTGCTCACCACGCATTGCAAGAGGGCGACACCAGCAAACCAGGCGCGCTGCTCTATCTCGACAATTGCGCGGCCTGCCATCGGCCCGACGGGCTGGGGTACCAGCGCGTGTTTCCGCAACTCGCCGGAAATCCCGTGGTGATAGCGCCCGAGCCGATATCGCTGGCTTCGATCGTTCTCGAGGGCTCGCTCACGCCAAAGACAAACGCCACGCCGGCGCAATTCGCAATGCCGTCCTTCGCGTGGCGGCTGAACGACCAGGAGGTCGCCGACGTCGTGAACTTCATCCGAAGCAGCTGGGGCAATCGCAGCGCGCCGATATCCGCTGCCGATGTCACGAAGCTGCGAAAGCGGGTCCGATCCGACTGAAGCGAGCAAGAAATCGCGGCACGGTTGGAACGATCTCGCGCGCCGAGGCCATCGAAGGAGAAACCAATGCGCATTGTCCAATTCGAGAAGGGAAGTGTCCACGGAATCGCGGCGGATGACGGCTCAGGCTGGCACGGCCTTACCGAGGGCGAACGCGGATTCCCGGGCACTCTTCCCGATCTTATTGCGCAAGGTACAGATCTGCTGCGCGCCGGCAGGGACCTTCTTCGCACGCATGTAATCGACCTGAACGCGGTCCGGATACTGCCTCCGGTGCCCAAGCCACCTAAAATCATCTGCGTCGGTCTCAACTACGATGATCACCTCGAGGAAAGCGGGCTCAAGAAGCCGGTCTATCCCGAAATTTTCGCGCGGTTTGCAACGAGCCTGATCGCTCATGGCGAACCGATCCTTTTCCCACCCGAATCGCCCACACTGGATTATGAGGCCGAGCTTGCCGTGGTGATCGGCAATGGAGGCCGTCGCATCAGCCGCGACAAGGCCCTCGATCATGTTGCGGGCTACTCCCTGTTCAACGATGCGACGATCCGCGATTTTCAACTACGCACACCGCAATGGACGATGGGCAAGAATTTCGATGGCACGGGGTCGTTCGGCCCCTGGCTGGTGACGGCGGATGCCTTACCGCCCGGGGCTCACGGGTTGCGCATTCAAGGCCGTTTGAATGGCCGCGTGATGCAAGATACGTCTACCGACCGGCTCATCTTCGATGTCGCAACCCTGGTCGAATTGATCAGCGTCGCGATCAGCCTGGAACCGGGTGATGTGATCATCACCGGAACGCCCGGTGGCGTTGGGGCCGCGCGCAAGCCGCCGGTTTTCATGAAGCCGGGCGACGTCTTCGAAGTGGAGATCGAGGGGATCGGCGTCTTGAGCAACCCGGTCCAGCGCGAGACATGAGGTGGGGCTCTGAATCATCCAGCAACGGGGCCTCACCGAAACGATTCCTGAAACGGAGCCACGCCCATGCGATATTCTGACTACAAATGTTTCCGGTTCGATTTCGATTCCGGAATAGCATTTATCAGCACCAATCACCCGCCGATCAACCTTCTTGATGAAATTCTATCGGCGGAGTTTGACAGGCTCAGCAAGGAACTCGAGACCGACGAGAGCGTCCGTGTTGTGGTCTTGCAGAGCGCGCTTCCGGATTTCTTTATAGCCCACTCTGGATTGGGTCGAGTTGGAGCCGCCTCCAAAACGGTGTCACATACGCGCGGCTTTCGTCTTACGCAGATGATCGGCGAAAGATTTCGGAACATGCCCAAGGTGACCATCGCCAAGGTCGAGGGGCGAGCCCGGGGCGGAGGCAATGAGATCGCGCTGGCCATGGACCTGTGTTTTGCCGCCGTGGGCAAAGCGATCTTCGGCCAACCGGAGGTCGCGGTTGGGCTCGTTCCCGGCGGTGGCTCGACGCAAAGATTGCCGCGGCTCATCGGGCGGGGACGTGCCCTGGAGGTGCTCCTGGGTTGCGATGATTTCTCGGCAGAACTGGCAGAACGTTACGGCTATATCAATCGAGCCTTGCCGGCGGAGGAGTTGACTCCTTTTGTCGAGAGACTGGCCCACCGCATCGCCTCGTTTCCTGCGCATACCATCGCTCACGTCAAGACCGCCGTCGATCGGGGAGCGTTCGGTTCCCTGGCGGAAGGCCTTCTGGTGGAAGCCCATGAGTCGGATTTGAGTGTCGCCAGCGAGGTGACGCAAGCGCGCGTCGCGGAAGCTTTGAAGGTCGGCGCGGAAACGTATGAAGGCGAGTTGAATATGGAATTTATATCAAGGCTCTCCCCCGTAAGATAACCCGCGACTGGCGGACCAGCCCGGCCGAGAGCACGGGCCAACCTCCTCGCGCTTACTTCTCGTGCCCGACTTCCGGCATGATCACTCCGTTTTCCATCGCCTGGCTCGCGGATACTTCCTGTAGCGCGATGGAAAGATCGCGATCGGATACCCCCGTCTTTTCCTTGAACATGGTCCAGAGCGATTGAACGAGCCGGGATTTCTCTTCCGGCGTATGGCCGGCGCGGATCACGCCCACGATCGAACTGACGGGTGAGCGTTCCGCCGCGACATAGGCATGGCTTCGAGGGTAGGTCGGGAATATCGAATGGACGAAATACGCGGGCACGTGCATTGCCGCCGTATGGATCCGAACGAGTTCGGCCGCGATCGCGTCTCGTTGCTGGGCCGAAAGCAATCCATCCGGCGTCGTGACCGTATAAAGCGGCATGTTGCCCGATCCCTTTTTTATGTCGCCTGTTTGCTGACGCGACAAAACGCATCTGTCGTTACGGAAGAACCTCCAGCCGTGCCGGGATTGCGCCCGGCACGATCGGTCAGATGTTTTCCTTGATCATTTCGATCAGATCGTGGGCCTGTCCGCCGAGTACAGCCCGCGCCGAATAAAGCACCATCCCGTAGGCCGGTCCAAGCTCGATCATCGGCGGCATCACTAATGTCATGGGTTCAACATTCACATCGAGCAAAGCGGGGCCAGGCTGAGCGAGCCACTCGCCGACGGCTGCCTCGAGTTCGTCCGCCTTGGCGACGGTACGGCCCCACAGGCCCATCGCCTTTGCGACCGCGCCGAAATCAGGATTCTGCAGATGAGTGTAGAGCGGCACCAGCCCTTCCGATTTCTGTTCGATATCGATGAAGCCGAGCTTGCCATTGTTGAACACCGCCACCTTGATCGGCAGCTTGTGCTGAACCGCCGTCAAGAGATCTCCGAGCAGCATCCCGATCCCGCCATCGCCCGAGAGAGCGATAACCTGGCGGCCGGGCTGAGCCTTTTGCAGACCGAGCGCAGTCGGCATCGCAGCCGCCATCGTTCCGTGCAGGAGGCTGGCGTAGAAGCGCCGCTTGGCGGTGGCCTTGAAATAACGGTGCATCCAGACGGTCGCCGTTCCGTCATCTCCCGCAACGAGGGCATCGTCGGCCGCCATGCGATCAATGACTTCGGTCAGGTAGATGCCGGAAATGGTATCGCGTCGCTTCGGCGCGGCCTTCTCCATCTGGTCGGCCATGAGGTCGCGGTAGCGCTGGACGAAGTGATCGCGGAAACTAGTATCGGTTTTCTTGTGCAGCCGGGGGATCAATGCTTCGAGAGTAGCCTTGATGTCGCCGACCACACCCCGGGTGATCGGATGGCGGCGACCCAGATGAGTGGGCTCGATGTCGATCTGCACGATCTTCGCATGGTCGGGATAGAATTGCCGCCATGCGAAATTCGCACCAAGCAGCAACAGGGTGTCGCATTCCCGAACGGCATGATAAGCGGCCTCGTTTCCGATAAGCCCGGTCATGCCGACATTGTACGGATTGTCGTATGAGAGCGAGTCCTTGCCCCGGCTGGTATGGGCGATCGGCGCCTTGAGGATCTCGGCCGCACGAAGAATCTCGTCATGCGCGCCACGGCAACCTGCGCCCCCATAGATGGCGATCTTTTCACCGGTATTGATGATGGCCGCGATCTGATCCAGATCGGAATCGGTGGGGCGTACGATCGGCTGGCTAGTATGGACGGCGTATGGCAGGTCATCCTTGACGTCGGAATGCGAGATATCGACCGGAACGATAAGGACGGCCACTCCCTGCTTTGCGATAGCCGACTGGCAGGCCATGACGGTCTTGCGTCGGGCCTGTTCGGGCGTCAGGATCATGTCGCAATAGACGCTGATGCTGCCATATATCGCCTTGAAGTCGACCTCCTGGGGAAACTCGAAGCCCAATTCGTCGCGAACGATCTGGCTCGCGATCAAGATGACGGGCGCGCGATTGCGGTTTGCCTCGACGATGCCGTTGATGAAGTGCAGACTGCCGGGGCCGCAGCTTCCGGCGCACGCGGTGAGGTTTCCGGTTATCAGGGCTTCGCCATGGGCGGCGAAGGCGCCCGCCTCTTCGTGGCGCATGCTCACCCATTCGATGCCGCTTTTGGAGATGCTGTGGGCAATCAGGTTGAGAGTATCGCCCACGACGCCATAACAATGCTTGACGCCAGCGCTCTGCAGCGTCTCAACGATGATCTCTGCGACCTTCTTGCTCATGACGGCGACCTCTTTCAGCTGCTGTGCCGCAACATGCGCCACGCCGCGGAAGCGGGCTTGTAGGGGAATGCGAGGATTTGTACGCGGTTGCGCACACGGCGCACGGCCGATGTGCCTAACCGATAGGCTTCATGTCGGCCTGGAGCCGATCGAGGATTTTCCGGGCTCGCGCGTGAACGGGAGATACAATTCGAGCCGGCATTCGATTAAACGCCGCGTTTAAATATTCGTATGCTTCGGGCGCGCGCCCCTGCTTTTGCAAAAGCTCCGCAAGATCGGCCGCAGCCGCCAGTTCAAGCAGAGTGGCTGACTGGCGCCTCGCCCAATCGATTGCCGACAGCAGGCTTTCTTCGGCATCGGAATAATCCCTGGCCGATCGGGAGGCCAGAATGAGCCCTCGCATCCTTAGCAACGCAGGCAGGTAGAGAAGCCTTTCACCGCGACGCTGCACTTCAATCGCGTCCACGGTGAGCGCCAGCGCCTCCTCGTGCTCGCCCATGGCGACAAGGCCGGCGCCGAGGTCGCAGATAAAGTCCATATTGAGCACTTCGTGGCGCTGACTGTACAGCTCTTCCAAAGCGCGCTTTAACAATGAAACGCCTTCACTAGAATTATTTTGAAGAAGCAGCCATTGACCTCGCAAGCCCATCGCCACGGTCCGGTAGGGTTTCAGTGCGTAGGCGGTAGCGAGCTCAGCCAGCTGCGCGATGTACTGTTCCGACCGGCGAGAGTCCGCAAGCGCAAGATAGACGGAAATGACCAGGCTTAGTGATCGACACAGCGTCGCTGAATGATTGGATTTTTCTCCCTCTTCGATGGCACGCTTCGCATAGTCAGCCGACTCTTCCAGCTGCCCCCTAAACAACAGGGAACGAGCCATCCCGACGAGTAAAAGGCTACTGTGATGAAACAGGTCTCGGCCCGCGCGGAATCCTGCGCCTGCCTCCGTGTGACACAGTCCGGCCTGGAAATGGCGCAATGCGACAAGGTGATTTCCAGCCAGATGATGGCTTGCGCCCAACATCCATTCGGCGAGCGCCATATCATCGCGGTCGCTGGTTTTCAGCGCCACCTCTTTGCTGCGAGCAGCGATAGCGAGCGCGGCGCCGACCTCGATGTTGCCGCGGTAATGCATGAAGAGCCCACTCAGGAGCTGTAGCTCGTAAGCAAGATCGCCTTGCATGACCGCGACGTCCAGAGCTTGCGCCAAAGCGTTGCGAACCAGCTCGCTACTTCCTTCAGAATGCATCAGCGCCAGGGACAGCGATGTCGAGAGTTCCATCTTCCGGCGGGAGTTTTGGTGCTGTTCCCCGAGACGGGCCAGCGCTCGTTCCGCCCAGACCCGGCATTCCGCCAACAGTGACAGTTCGAAGAGCAGCGGTGTTGACGCGGCTGCGAGTCTCGTCGCGATTTCGTCATTGCCGCCTGATCCGAAGCTCCATTCCAACGCCATGCGGACATTGCTGAGCTGCCGGGAATAGGTCGCAACTCGATCGGCCATTGGCAGAGCCGATAGTGTCTCTCTTTGCCCGTCGATCTGCTGCATCACGTATTCGGCGTGCCGCAGGGAGATTGGATCAAGCTCACCATCCTCCTCTAGTTTTTCGAGCGCGTATGCCCGCGTCGTGTCCAGCAATCGGTATTGTGGCTCGCCCTGTTCGAGCCGGGTCGCAATCAACGACTTTTCGATCAGGCCTGCGATGGCGTCAAAGATCGCTGCATCGTCGGAGCCCGGATCGCCCGCGACATGTCTTGCTCCTTCGAGGCTGAATTGTCCGACAAATCGGCTAATTCGTCTGAGCACAATTCTCTCGACACCCGACAGCAGATCGTAGCTCCAGTCCAGCGTCGCCTTGAGCGTCTGGTGCCTTGGGATCGCTGTGCGATGGCCACGCTTCAGCCACTCCAGCCGGGAGGCCAAATCCGCAAGCGTGCTCCTCATGCCCAACGCAGCCACAGGGCCGGCAGCCAATTCGATCGCCAGCGGCAGTCCGTCCAGCCTGCGGCACATATCGGCAACAAACGGCGCTTCACGGTCTGTGAGAACGAAATTGCCACCTCTCGCCGCCACGCGCTCGACGAAGAGCTGCACGGCAGGATACCGGGCCACGACTTCAGCCGTTTGCCCCGATTCGATCGGCGGAAAATCCAGCGGCTCGACGCGACTGCAATGTTCGCCTTCGACCTTCAGCAACTCGCGGCTCGTAGCGAGAAGATGTACTTGTCCAACCCCCTGAAAGAGCTGCTCGGCGATCGACGCGGCTGCTTGTATCACATGCTCGCAGTTATCGAGAATGATCAGAAGCTTTCTCGATCGAATGAGATCGACGAGTTCCAGGCTCGCTTCGTTCGATTCGAGCGTAAGTCCCACGGACGTCCCGATCGCGCGAACGACAAGGTCGGGGTCAGCAAGACTTCCGAGGTCGACGAAATAGACGGCTCCGCCGAATTCCGTAGCGAGGGCGTAGCCGGCGGCCACGGCGATCGTGGTCTTCCCGATGCCGCCCGGACCAAGCAGGGTGACGAACCGATGTTTGCGAAGGCTCTCTTGAACGTCGTTCAGTACTAGATCGCGCCCGACCATTCTGCGAGAACGCGCGGGCAGGATGCCCTCGTGACGACCGTCCGGATTATCGGCCTTCCGCTCGACATGCCCATTCACGGAGCCGACAAACGAATAACCCCTGCCCTGGACATTCGCGATGTACCGGTTTCCGATTTTGCCGTCCCCAAGCGCTTTCCGGATCGCGGAAATATGGACGCGGAGACTTCCCTCCTCGACCACCACGTCGGGCCAGACGTGATCGATGAGCTCTTTTTTTGATACGACTTCGCCGGGCCGCTGAGCGAGATAGATCAAGATATCGAGCGCCCGGCTGCCAAGCGGAAGCATGGCACCATCGCGCTGAAGGACTCTCTCGCCGCTCGAAAGCTCGAAAGGGCCAAACTTCAGTTTTCTGTGAACGTCATCGCCCGCCATGGTTTCCAACGCGGATTTTTTTTGTTTCCCGCAATACCCACACGTCGGGACGAAAGGTGAGATCGCGCCCAACGATCGATATTGGCCTGTTGTGGTTCTCGTGTGCAACTGCGCCACCAGAGCTTGGCGCCCGATGACTCCACCCTGCGAGACTGTTTCCACCGATCCCCACCCTTCCTTCTCGCTAGCTGTGATCGTACACTTCGGCTATTGAGGGTATCCCCCGAATGGGGGGAAGACCGACACGTGAAGGGGGGTCGCCTTGATCGAGCCCAGTTCAAGCCACAACGCGACTGGAGCTGGAATAGGCGCTCTCGCCGGCGAAGGACGCTTGCCGTTCCTGGCGACCAAGATCGTGCCTGCACGGCCTGGCGGCCTCGTCCCTCGTCCGCGGCTGCTGGCCATGCTATCCGGGCTCCCGGCCAAGCAGCTTGGGGTCATCAAAGCGCCGGCGGGATTCGGCAAAACCTCGCTGGCGGCTGCCTGGGCTGAACAGCTCGAGCAAGAGGGCTGTGCGGTTGCATGGCTCACGATCGACTCGGATGACGACGAAGCCACACGGTTTCTGTTCTATTTATCGCAGGCCGTGCACCGCGCCTGTCCGGATGTCGGTGCAGGCGCGATCGAGCTGATCCTTGAGAATAACCTGATCGACCCGCCGGCGGTTCTATCCAGCCTGATCAACGACCTGACAGAGGTGGAAGAAGACGTATACTTCTTTTTTGAGGACTACCACTGGCTCAGCACTCCGCGCATCCATCAAACGGTCGCGTATTTTCTGAAGCACGCGCCGTCCCACTGCCATGTGGTGCTGACGACGCGTACAGAACCGCCCCTGCCGCTCGCGACGTTGCGAGCCCAGAACCAGCTGATTGAAATCGATGCCGCGGCCCTGCGGTTTGATACGCAGGAGACGCTGGCATTTCTCGACCGCACCAGACCAGGGGTGCTGGGACTCCCCGAGGTCCAGCTCTTGCAGCGCAAGACCGAAGGATGGCCAGCGGCTCTGCGAATTATCGTGTCCATAGCCTCTGAGTCCGGGCCCGGCCTGAAGGACTATGTGCACAGCCTCTCGGGTTCACAGCGTCCGATCGCCGCCTATCTGTCGGAGATGCTGGATGCGTTGCCGGCCGAATTGGTCGACTTCATGCTGCGAACAGCCGTTCTCGATCGGCTGTCCGATCCATTATGCGAGGCCGTAACCGGCACGAGTTCGAGCCGCGCAATCCTGGCAGGGCTTGCGCAGCGCCAGATGCTGCTCACGCCGCTCGGCAATGACGGCGTCTGGCATCGTTGCCACACACTGCTCGCCGAGTACTTGCGACAACGGCTGGAGGCGGACGGCGATATCGACATCCCGGAGTTGCACAGGCGCGCCTCCCTTTGGTACGCCTCGCAGGAATTGTGGACCGAAGCGGTTCAACACGCGATCGCGGCCGGCGATTCCGATCGAGCGATCGGCTGGATCAAGAATTGCGCCATGGCTTTGATCACGAGGGGCGATCTGTTTACCCTGCTCGAATGGCGGCGTCTGTTTCCCGGCGAACTCATGCGAAGCCAACCCGAAGTGAGAATGGCGATCGCCTGGGGGCTCGCGCTGGCACTGCGCTTTGAAGAGGCCCTGCAACTCGCAACCGAAATTCAGGAGGATGTCGACGCAAGTGATCCGCGACGAAGTGAGCTGCTGTCGGAATGCCGGGCTGTTCGCGCCCTTACCATCGGGTTGATGGACGACACCGAACGCGCGCTACCCTTGGCGCAGGACTGCGTGAACAACTCTTCCGATCCGTGGGCGGCGAACGTCGCCTCGAATGTCGTTCGTTACTGCCATATGAAAGCGGGCGACCTCAAGCAGTTCTATGCGACGCCATGGATCCCATATTCGGTCGAAGAGGATCGCAGGAATGCATTTGCGTCTGTATATCGACGCTGCCTTCAAGGGCTGGCCGAGGAACGGCAGATACGTCTATCGGCGGCCGACGCGCAGTACCGCGAGGGCTTGCGTATCGCCGAACAAGGCGTCGGGCCGAATTCGGTTGCGGCGGCTTTGCCGGCAAGTCTGATCGCAAGACTAAGGTATGAGGACGGTCAGATCGATGAAGCGGAGAGCTGGATTATCGACAGGGTGCCGCTGATCATCTCCGGGACGATGCATGAATGCGTGCTAAGCGCTTATTTTGTCCTCGCCAGGGTCGCTGCCGCCCGGATGAACTTCGAGCGTGCCCGTACGGTGCTGGAGCAAGCGGAAAATCAGGGCGTCGCACGAGGTTGGGGCAGGCTGTCAGCCAGCGCCATAAGCGAGCAAGCGCGCCTTCACTTGAGCGATGGCCGGCTCGATGAGGCCGCCGCGTGCGTCGATCGGCTGGACCGCCTTGCGCGAAGGTATGCGGCCGTGAGGCCTTGCGCCTGGTCGGAAATTGAATGGTATCACAAGTTGTCGCGCGCTCATTTGTTGGGGCAGCAGGACCGTCCCGGCGATGCCATCTCGATCTTGCAAGCTCTACAACGCGAAACCGAAGCGGCGCAGCATCATTACTTCTCGATTCGAAGCGCGATTCATCTCGCAGCACTTCAGTTCAGTGCAGGCAAGGCAGCGGAGGCGACGAGCCGTTTTCGCCGCGTTCTGACCGTATGTGCTTCGGCCGGCCTTTACCAGACCGTCCTGGACGAAGGGCCCATCATTGACCAAATGCTCCGGACGACCCAGGCCAGCGGGAATCTCGAAGCGGATCTGATGTCCTACGTCGACCGGCTTATGACAGGTGCCGATCGCGCGCGACAGGATCGACTTGCACCGGCTTCAAGACCACAGCTTCTCGGCGCCTTGAGCCCCCGCGAAACCGACATTCTGCAACTGATCGCGCACGGATTATCAAACAAGGAAATCGCCCGGCGCCTCGACATCGGCCCGGAGACAGTCAAGTCCCATCTCAAGAGCGTCTTCGCCAAACTCGGTGTCGAACGGCGGTCTCAGGCAGTTTCGCGCGCGCAGACTCTGGGCCTCGTCATCACGGAATGAGCAAACAGTGTGCTTCCGCCGACGTCGCCGTCGAAACGACAAGAGTCTGTCAATGCTCGGCCTCGTGGTCGCGCCAGTACGATCCATCCAGCACGCGATGGGCCAGTCTCAGGTCGAACGTGTCGGATTCGTCGCGGAACTTCGCAAGCGCGGCTCGCAGGATCGACTTCGCCTCTTCCCTTCCGGCATCCGACGTCTCGGCGATGGCGAGGCTCGTCGCCGTTCTCAGCGTCCACGACAGGCTTCCTCGCCTTTCCGACATCTCGAGCGTGCGGCGAAAGTATGGCTTGCAAGCCTCCAGCCCTTCGGCGCCTCGCAAAGCCAACTCGCCCCTGATCCTAATCAATTCGGGGACAAAAAGTTGTTTTTCGTCCTCGATGTTGATTTCCGCGCGCTCGAAGACGCTGGCCGCCCGCCGGCTATGGCCAAGAACCGACAAACATCGCGCAAACTCTGCCTGCAAAATCGGATGAAAAACACCGTAACGCGCCGCGGACAGTTTCTCCAATCCCGAGTAAAGTAAATCGTTGGCCGCATCGACCTCTCCTTGCCTGACCCTACGAAGCGCCTGCATCGCAAGGCCGAAGCCGTAATAGCTATCTACCGAATGTTTTCCGGCATGTTCGACAAGTTCGTTGGCAAGAGCATCGGTTTCGCCGTCATCCGGATTCGTCAGATACGCAGTGAAGGCCGCCCAGGTGAGCGCCACGCAAAGCGGCACAGCCTGATCGAGTTGGCGAGCCTCGGCGATCGACATCCGGCCAAGCCGCTGCGCCTGCTCGGGCGCCCCTCGCAGCCAAACCACGTTTGCCAAAACAGCCAATGCGTCCGTTTTTCGATCGTATCCGAATTGGTCAATGATGGCATGTCGCGCGGCTTCAACATCGTGATGGAGCGAGGCCTCAAACATGGTTTCGGCCTGCGATAGTCGTCCGGTGTGGTGATAGGTCACTCCGCGCATATAGCTTGCGGTCGCGATGGCGCCGCGATCACCCGACGCTTCGGCGACTTCGCCGCAGCTTTCCGCCAATTCGATTGCTTCAGCATATCGTGGAAGCCTGATCCTGTGAGCCCACAGGACAAGCAATGAGGCAAGCTGATATTCGACATCGCCGAGATCCTCGGCGATGAGCCTCGCCTTGGCCCAGCCCGCGTATGACTCCTCGGTCATGCCAAGCGTGAACATCATGCTGCTGGCAAGCGCGGATTGAATGATCATCTCTTGCCGCGAAGGCGAGGTCATGACGTCAAGGCAGCCAATGGCTTTTGCCATCCACTGCCGGCATTCGGTCAGCAAGGCCATCCCGGTCCACGTGCTCGCCGAGGCCGCCGCAAGATCAACGCCAACTTTGGCGTCGCCCTCGCTGGAAAATGCCCAGTTCATGGCAGCCCTGAGATTGCCAACCTCGACCGCGAGCGCCTTCGGCCAGCCTGACACGTCCATCGAGGCTCCCTGTCTGAACAGGTCGCTGAAATAAAGCGCATGACGGCGGCGGAAGAGGCCCTGCTCTCCCCCTTCGGCCAGCCGCTGCGCGGCAAAGGCGCGGGTGGTGTCGAGCAGGCGCAGCCGTGCGTTTTGCCCGTAGACGGCAATCATCGATTTCGATCGCAGTTCCCAAAGACAATCGGCCACCTTCGCTTCGTCGACCGCGTCATCGGCAACGACGGCGATCGCCGCCTCGAAGGTGAACCCGCCCGAGAATACACTAAGCCTGTTGAGGACGCGCCTTTGGTCCCTATCGAGAAGGTCGTAACTCCATTCCAGCGTCGCGTTTAACGTCTGATGCCTCGGCATCGCCGTCCGGCGTCCAGCCCACGACAGATTCATGTGGCCGTCGAGCAAGCTTGCCGTTTTGTCGAGGCCATAAACATCCACCCTGCCCGCGGCCAATTCGATTGCCAGAGCAACGCCGTCCAGCCGCCGGCAGATTCCAGCGGCGACCGGCGCATCTGCATCGCGCAAATCGAATTGCCGTTGCAGGGCTTTGACGCGGTCGACCAGCAATTGGACGGCGGGGTATTTCAGCGCATCCGAGGCCAGGATGGTCTGATCTTCCGCAGGGTACGCGAGCGCTGAGAGTTCGTGAACGTTTTCCCCCTCGGCGCGCAATGCTTCCCGGCTGGTTACGAGCAGGTTCAGCATCGTAACCTGGCCGAACAGCTTTTCCGCGAGAGCGGAAGCGCCGTCGATAAGATGTTCGCAACTGTCGAGCACAAGGAGCGTGGAAGTTCCAGCCAAACGGTCGATCAAAAGCGGAAGCACGTCAGTCGTTTGGATCGCAAGCCCGAATGCGCTCGCCACGGCAGGCGCGACGAGAGAGTCGTTATCCAGCGGACTTAAATCCACGAAACGAACTTCACCGTCAAAGACGGAGCGCATCTCATGAGCGACTGCGACTGCCACGGTCGTCTTCCCGATGCCTCCGGGCCCGACGATCGTAACGAACTTCTGCTCGGCAAGCTTTGCTTTGATCGTCGCAACGGTCTCGTTGCGACCAACCATGCGCTCCAGACGGGCGGGCAACAACGCATGACGCGCCGGCTCAGATTCGCCCGTCTGCAGAAAAGACGTCGCGATCGGAACGATAAAGCCGTAGCCGCGCCCCGGCACGTTTGCGATATAACGCCTCGAGGGATCGCCTTGAGCGAGCGCCCTTCGCAACGCCGAGATGTGGACACGAAGGCTAACCTCGTCGGCCCTTTGGTTGGGCCAGACACGCTCGAGCAAATCGCGTTTGCCGACAACCGCGCCTGGCTGTTCGACAAGAGAAATAAGGATGTCCATGGCACGCGCGCCGAGGGATACGGTCGTCGTGCCGTTCGTCAGACGCCTGCTGTCAATCGAAAGCTCGAACGGACCGAAGCTCAGAACTTTCCGATTCTCGTCACCCATACGATATTTCTGGCCCGTGCCGGCTTTCCGGATTTAGTCTATCTTATTGCATCTCTCGTTCGCGTCGCCAATTGGCCGGGCTTTGGCCAAAGGCATGCCTGAACAACTTGCAAAGGTGCGCCTGATCGGAAAATCCGGCGCTGAGGGCTATTTCGCTGAGCGAAGCCTGTGTGGTTACCATAAGGTTGCAAGCCTTCTCCAGGCGCCTCTTGACCACGTAGGCGTGCGGCGGTTCGCCAAATGTCAGCTTGAACGACCTTGAAAAATGAGCCGGGCTTCGCCGCGCAACCGCGCTCAGATCACGGGTGTGAATCGTGCGATGCAAATTCTTGGCGATGAAGACCCGCACCCGGGCGATCTGCCAGCCCGTAAGCCCGGCCGCTCCCGATTGTTTCGCGCCTGAGTGGCGTTCAATTTCGGATTGCAGGATGGTGGAAGCAGCGGCAAGCGATGCCTTCGCCGCCTCGCGATCATGCTCCAGCTCACGCCTCGCCACTTCAAGAAGCTGCGCCAGGCTGTTCGCCAAATAGCCGAACGGCAGTCCGCTCGGCGAGGTATCCGGTATCGCTTGAGGTTCGTCCATAGCGCATCCTCCGCTCAAGCGAAGGATGCCCCAGACCGCCCGTTATGGCTTGTTAAGTTATGTTCTGAATTATTAATCGGGGTAAGAAAATATCCAAATAATAGTATTTTCAAACACTTACAGACGACGCTATATGCAACCGGAGCGGCACTCGCACAGCGAGAGCCGTATCAACGGAGCGATAATGCGCACGCGAATGTCGGCCGCCGCAAGGGCGGATGGGCGAAAACAGACGTTCGCCTTCGCCTCCGAAAGAGCAAAAGCACAATCCGGGTAATGTCTTCATTCGTCGCCGGCGTCGCTTAGCGCGTGAGATTGACCTTTGCGAGGTCGATCAATTGTGTCGCCCTGCCGTCGAGAACGGCCTTCATCATGTACATCCCGAAATGATAGGCCTGATCCAGAGTTGTCTTTGGCGGCATGGCGAGTTCCTGACGGGCGCTGACGACGTCGACCAATACAGGTCCCTTGTGTTCAAGCGCGGCCTTGATGGCTCCATTCAACTCCTGGGGCTTCTCGACACGGATGCCACGAACACCCATCGCCTCGGCCATTCGCGCGAAGTTCGGATTCTTGAGATCGCAGCCGGTGTCGAGGAAGCCGTTCGCCTTCATCTCCATTTCGACAAAGCCGAGCGTGCCGTTGTTGAGGACGATAACCTTCACTGGAAGCCCCATCTGGCTCAGCGTGATAAAATCTCCCATCATCATGCTGAATCCGCCGTCACCCGACATCGAAATGACCTGGCGATACGGAAAAGCACTTTGGGCACCGATCGCCTGCAACATGGCGTTCGCCATCGATCCATGATTGAACGAGCCGACGATGCGCCTCCTGCCGTTGACCTTGAGGTAGCGCGCGGTCCATATGATCGGCGTTCCCACATCGCACGTGAATATCGCGTCGTCAGCCGCCAGTTCACTGACAAGCCGCGTGACATATTGGGGATGGATGACGTTGCTGTTCGGACCGCTCTCCGCTAGCGCATCGAGTTCGCTGCGGGTTTCCTTGTAGTGGGTCAGCGCGCGTTTGAGGTGGCTTGAATCAGTCTTTTCCTTGATCGCGGGCAAAACCGCCTCGATCGTGTCCTTTACTGTACCGAGCAGGCCGAGATGGAGCGAACAGCGATTGCCGAGCGCTTCAGGCCGCACGTCAATCTGGGCGATTTTTGCCTTTTCGGGATAAAATGCTCGATAGGGGAAATCCGTACCGAGCATCAGGAGGGCGTCGCAGTCCTTCATGGCCGCGTAGCCTGACGCAAAGCCGACGAGACCGGTCATTCCGACATCGTAAGGGTTGTCGTATTCGATGAACTCCTTGCCGCGGAAAGCGTGCACAATCGGCGCCTTTAGCTTTCGCGCCAACTCGACGACCTCGTCATGTGCGCCCGCGCATCCGGCTCCGCAGAACAAGGTCACCCGCGAAGCTCCGTTGAGGAAATGCGCCAGGCGATCCATGTCGACGGCGTCCGGCCGCAAGACAGGCGCGGCCGGCAAAATCCACTCGGGCACCTCGGCATCGATCTTCATAAGGGCGACGTCGCCCGGTAACACGACGACGGCCACGCCGCGTTTGGCGACGGCGACACGAATGGCGCGTTTGAGAATCTGCGGCAGTTGCCCGGGATTGGAGACGAGCTCAACGTAGTGACTGCAATCCTTGAAGAGACTTTCCGGATGCGTCGCCTGAAAATAGTCGATACCGATTTCGCTGCTGGGAATGTGAGCTGCGATCGCCAGCACGGGTACGCCATTACGCTGGCAATCGAACAGACCATTGATCAGATGCAGGTTACCGGGGCCGCAACTGCCTGCGCACACCGCAAGGTTACCGGTCAGATGAGCCTCTGCGCCAGCCGCGAAAGCCGCGGCCTCTTCGTGCCGCATGTGAATCCAGTCGATCGATTTTCTGCGCCGCATCGCATCGGTAAATCCGTTGAGGGAATCGCCGACGACACCGTAGACGCGCCTGACTCCCGCTTTTTCGAGAGCCTCGACAAGATAATCCGAAGCGCCTTTGCTCACGATCATTCTCCTTGAAAATGTCCCTCGTAGAGGACCTCCACGGACCGAGGGGCTGAGGGTCCGCGGAGGCCCTCCCCGGCGCAGCGGGGAGGCGGCTACGCCGTTTGTCATTTATGCGCGTGATCCTCGAGGATCCTGAGATCGGTGACGGAATAAGCGAGCGAACAGCGGAAGCCGGATTCGATGCGTGTAGGTGCCAGCGCGTGCAGCTCTTCACCTTTCGCCTCGGGAAGATAAATCTCACCCTCGCCCACCCAGGCATTGACGACAGTGAGATCGTCGGTGATCGACATCACCAGTTCGTCGACTGCTGGCTTGTCCTGGAATCCGGTGGCGAGCCGCGGAAAGTATCGCAACAGAACCGTCGGCCGGCTGAGAAGCGACAATCCATTGTCGAGCGGTTTTCGCAAGGTGATGCGGGCTTCCGCGAGCCGCTCGCCGTGCGCGGAAAGGCTCGCACCAAATCGGCCGCCCGGCACGACCGGGGCCGCCGCAGCACCCGCCGCAGCAAAGCTGCGCGTCTGGAATATGCTGCCCATCTTCTTGGGGAAGCCTTGTGTCCACCCGCGCGCCAACGCGGCATCGTTATCGACATAGATGTAAGGGCACCACATGACGGACGTACCGCGATACACCGCATCGAGCAGCACGAATGCTTCGCGATATTGGTAACGGGCCGGATCGAGAAATTCGTCATCTTGACCGGTGAATTGCCAATCCAGGAACATCATCACGGCGTGACCGTTCGACGTTGGATCGGGCGAAAGGCCGCGCGGCAACGTCGCCGCGGCGACATCCGGATCCGTCCAGAACTCGACTCCCACGACATCGCCCGAATAGTGCCAGGGCGGAGGTGCGGCCAGTGCTGCCTGGCCGAATGGCGACTTGGGAACGGTAAAGCCCCTTAGCATTTTTAATTCCTGCGCATCTCGCTCATTTGCGGAAAAGTCTACCAAGACCGGCAACGATTGATTTCACCGGCTTGCGTCGGCTTGTCTATTCATGCGGTGCCGGCCGGGAGCGACGCGTGGCCAGGTTCAGCGGGGAGCTAGACCGCCAGATCCGCCAATATCTCGTTGCTGGAAACCGAAAAGGAGAACGCGAATCGATAGCCGCGTCCAACCTTGATCGGGCCGAGCATGTCGAGATCTTCGCCGTGCACTTCGGGGAAGATCAGTTCCGCCGAACCGATCCATCCGTCGGTGATCAGGATATTGTCCATGATGCACAGGACCAGTTCATCCACGACCGGCTTGTCGTGGGCGCCTGCGCTGAGCCGCGGGAAATATCGCCGCGTCACGACAGGCCGGTCGAACAGACCATCGATCCGATCCACCTCTTCGTGCAATGTCACACGCCCCTCCGCCAGCCGTTGCCCGTGGGCCGATACACAGCCGGCAAATCGACTGTTGTCCGCGAGAGGTGGCGATGCCGCATTTTGCGCGGCAAAGGCCCGGGTCTGATGGACGGCGCCAAGCTTTCTTGGATAGCCCTGGACCCAGCCCATCATAATCGCTGCGTCGTTGTCGGTGTAAGCGTATGGACACCACGCTATCTGCGAACCGCGCCACCTGGCGTCAAGGAGAACGAGGAACTCACGGCTTTGGTAGCGCACGGGATCGAGGTATTCTTCATCGCTTGCCGTAAATTGGCAGTCGGCGAAAATCGCGACAGAGCGTCCATTGCTTCGCGCATCCAGCTCAACTTCCTTGGGAAGCATACTGGCTGACACTTCCGGATCGCTCCAGAACTCCACGGCCAGGACATCGGCTGCGTAATGCCACGGCGGCGGGGGTGTTAAGGCCGCGGTCCCACGAGGCGACCGCGGGACTGTAAAACCCTTGAGCATCAGAAAACCCTCTGCAACGGCGGCCATTCGCCAAGACACCGAACAAGACGCCGAAATTGCCCCGAAAAAAAACTAAAGCCGGGCGGGATTCCGATCTTGTCGTTCCATGCCGCAGATTGGCGAATACTGCCTGTCCGGGTTGCGACAAAAGCGATCGAGCGAATGATCAGGCCGGCGGATCGTTGGCGCAACCACTATCCCGCCCGTTCGGAGCGCGACGGCTGGAACAATTGAAGCAGTTTTGAACAAGCTCCCGCATCAGCTTTCACAGTATATCGGTGGCGTATCCGCTAGCTAGTTGGGGGAACGAAGATGCTGAAATTTCTGATGCCCTTGGCTATCGCGGGTAGTCTCGTTGGTCTTGCCTCGATCGCCGAGGCGCGGCCGCTCTATGATGGGTCCTGGGATCTTCGGTTCGTGACGCAACGCGGAACGTGCGACGCGAGCTATGACTTTACCGTCAACATCAACGACGGAATCGTCACGCATCCGAATCTGATCAGGTTCAAAGGCCAAGTGGCGCCATCCGGCGCGGTGCGCGCCTCCGTCACTGTTCAGGACAAGTACGCTAACGGCAGCGGCAAGCTCTCTAACAATACGGGACGCGGCACTTGGCGTGGATATTCGGGGACCGCACGCTGCTCGGGTTACTGGACCGCCCAGCGCAATTGATGCCTTTGAGAGGACCAGAATGATCATCGCGAACATCGAAGACTATCGCAAAAAATGCGAATCCAGGCTTCCGCCATTCTTGTATGACTACATCAGCGGCGGCTCTTTCCAGGAAAACACGCTGCGCGCAAATATCGCGGAGTTACAGGCCACGCTGTTGCGCCAACGTGTGCTGGTGGACGAATCGCATCTCAACTTGTCGACCGACTTGTGGGGTCAGGCAATGTCGCTGCCAATCGTCCTCGGGCCGGTCGGTATGGCCGGAATGTACTCAAGCCGCGGCGAAGTCAAAGCGGCCAATGCGGCGAAGGCGGCTGGGATTCCGTTTACGCTGTCGACCATGGGCGTTTGCGACGTGAACGAGGTCGCGAAAACGACCGGCGTTCCGCCTTGGTTTCAGCTCTACATGCTCAAGGACCGCGGCTTCGTGAAGAGCGTGATCGAACGATCGGTTTCCGCAGGCTCGAAGGTGCTGGTATTCACGGTCGATCTCGCGACTCCCGGGCGGCGTTACAGCGAGGTGCATGACGGGATGGAGAAGGACCCGACGCTTCTAGGGATGCTGGGGTTCGTGGCCCAGGGCGCGACGCATCCCCGCTGGGCCCTCGATATCGTCACTAAAGGCTGGCCGTTGAAGTTCGGTACGGTGGCTGAAGCGATGCCCAAAGGCGTCCCGTACGGAAAATTTGTTCACGACAATTTCGATGCATCGACCACCTGGAAAGACATCGAGTGGATCCGGTCGATCTTTCCTGGAAAGATTATTTTGAAAGGCATTCTAGACCCTGAAGATGCCAGGCGCGCCGTACAGACGAATATCGACGGGATTTTGGTGTCAAACCACGGTGGCAGGCAGCTCGATAGCGTGACATCCACCATTCGCGCGTTGCCGAAAATTGTCGATGCGGTTCAAGGCAAAGTTCCTGTGTTTATGGATGGCGGCATTCGCTCGGGCCTGGACGTGTTGAAAGCGCTGGCGCTTGGTGCCAAGGCCTGCTTCGTCGGACGCGCGTGGGCCTATGCATTGGGAGCGGCAGGCGAAGCAGGCGTGCGAGACATGTTGGACATCCTCAGAGAGGAGCTCAGGGTCGCAATGATTCTGACCGGGTGTAGTGATGTCAGCCGAGCGACTCCTGACTTGTTGCTCAAGGACTGACCACGACGCCGCTGTGGCGTGCGGGCGCCATTTGCCGCGCCGCGTTTCTGGTAGAGACCGCCAATGGAAGCCTCCATTATCTCCGCGCTCGCCGCCTTGACCGGAGCAGCCGTCGGCGGCCTAACCAGCGGCATTGCCAATTGGGTCAATCACCGAAGCCAGCTCCGCGCCCAGTGGCTCAATCATGAAAAGAACCGCCGACAGATCCTTTACAAGGACTTCATCGAAGAAGCTTCGAGGTGCTACATTGATGCGCTCCAACGCAATGAAGCGGATATCCCCGGTCTTGTCGGCCTCTACTCGAAGCTGAACAGGATGAGGGTTATGTCGTCCGCGCAAGTCATCGACAGCGCCGAACATGTCACTCGAAAAATTCTGGATACTTACCTGGAGCCAGACAAAAGTTTCTTCGAACTTCGGGAAATGGCCATCAACGGCACCATCGATTTATTACGTGGCTTCAGTTCCGCCTGCCACGACGAATTTGAAGATATGAGAATCCAGCAACTTTAAAATCGCGCCGAATACGTCTGTTCTGAAACCGGCTCGACATAGCTCTCATGAAGCGTCAGCGGCTGCTTCCGGCCTTCCATTACAACCCGAACCGAGGAGCCCGTGGGGCTGACACTGACAATTCTGCCGGTGCGGCTTTTGAATTTTCCGCAGCGCTTCATCCCCAGTTCGGTCAAACGGAACCCGGAACCGATCTTCAAATCTGGACATCGAGGATGTTCTTTCATGGCGCCATGACGGCTGAGGGTTGCCGCATCGCGATCAGGAGCGTGTCGTTATCTTGACATCCACACTGGCCTTGATCGCGTTCGAATAGGGGCAGATCTCGTGAGTGGCCTCGACCAACGTCTTCGCATCCGCTTCCAGCAGGCCAGGTAGAAAAACATCAAGCGCAGCCGTAATGCCAAAGCCGCCTTCGGATCGCGGGCCAATTCCGATGGTCGCCGTTACAGTCGAGCCTTCCGGACGTTTGATCTTCGTCCTCGCCGATGCTGTTCGCATGGCTGAGAGGAAACAGGCGGAATAGCCCAGCGCGAAGAGTTTTTCGGGATTGGCGCCGGCGCCGCCGGGGCCTCCCAGCTCTTTTGGAATGACGAGGTCAAAGGACATCGTGCCGTCGGCCAGCGCGGTCCTTCCGTCGCGACCGCCGCCGCTTGCTGTCGCAGCCGTGTGGTACTTCGCATCGACGGACATGGGAGATTTCCTTACGGGTTTCAGCGAAGGCGCTTCGACCCGGTCACTCGGGATCTGACCGGAAGCTAGCGCACGTTGTTCTTCAGGATGCGCAGATCCGTTACCGAATACGACATTCCAAGCCGGTAGCCGCGTCCGATGCGTTTCGGCGCCAGCGAGTGCAGGTCCTCACCCCTGACTTCCGGGATCTTGAGTTCGGCCGAACCTGCCCACACGTCTACAACCGCAAGATCATCGGTGAGCGACATCGTCAGTTCATCGACCGCGGGCTTTTCCTGCAAGCCCGCCGAGAGCTGCGGAAAATAGCGGCGCATGACCGTTGGGCGATTGAATATGGCCGCCGGATTCTCGACTTTTTCCTCGAGCTGAATACGTGTCGTTATCAACCGTTCGCCATGAGCGGCGAGGCTCCCACCGAAGCGGCTGCCCTTCACCAGCGGAGCAGCTGCAGCACTCGGCGCGGAGAAACTTCGGGTCTGGAAGACGCTCCCCAGTTTCTTCGGAAAGCCCTGCGCCCAGCCGCGCGCGATCGCCGCGTCATTGTCGACGAAGATGTAGGGACAATAATTGATCGGCTTGCCGTCGAAGACAGCTTCGACCAGAACAAACGCTTCCCGGTATTGATACCGGGCGGGGTCCGTATGTTCGTCGTTTGAGCCGGTGAATTGCCAATCCAGAAACCAGACAAATGAACGCCCATTCGACTTCGCGTCAGACGAGACACCTGGCGGGAGAAGAGCCGTCACGGCTTCAGAATCAGCCCAGTACTCGACGACGATACAGTCGCTGGAATAGTGCCACGGGGGAAGGCTTACGAGAGGCGACAATCCCTGTGGCGTAAGAGGAACGGAAAATCCCTTTAGCATTAGACACCTCGATATTGGGCTTTATGTCGATCTCATGGAAGCTATGGGCCCAACTATTTTCTCTGCGTGAGGGATGGACCAGCTCTTTGCCTCCGTTGAGGCGATGCGAACGCAAGACACGACACTATCCGGGCAGGGACGTGCTGAGGCTCGCTGCATCGTCGCCTCTTCGGATCATGAGAATAGCGACAGGGGCAGCGGGAGATTGGATTGCCGTGCTGTCTTTTGTAGATGCGACGCACGACCTTTCCGCGCGGCGCGTCAGCTCGCATGATGGCGCACGCCGGCGGCCTATCGGCCGGAGCCACGATTAAAGCAGCATAGACGAACGCGAAGACGCGAGATCGCTCGCTTGCGGGGCTTTTGCTCGAGCTCAGTACAGCATTTGGTACAGCACGCGCTACGGTGACCATGCTTAACTACTGATTGCGCTTTAGTTTTTTAAGATGCCCCGGTCCAATCCATCATCGGGGCGACGGAAAATAGATAGTGTTGGTATTTCAATAGTTTAACCTACACTCCTAATAGGATAAGAGAAGAACGTGTGCACTCCAAACTAGACGAAAATTGCACACGTTTGTA
>NZ_JBEKRB010000034.1:0-95914 GCF_049519115.1 Bradyrhizobium sp. | reverse complement strand
TAGCAGAAGCATAGGTCAGCGCCACGATCTGTCCTACCCCCGGGGTCGACATCAACAGCCTGGCGTTTGCATTCAAACACGACATCGCGCGCACCCTTTTCTCAAACGTGTGGAACTCACCCAGTAACACGGCGCGCACCGAGAGCAGGGCCTCGCCGATTGTCTTTAGGTTCGGGTGACCCTTGACCAACTCCTTGATCCGCTCGGCAAAGTTCTTCCGCGTCGTCTTGCCGACCTTCAACCCAAAGCCACGCAAAATCCCGCGCAGGCTGTTCTCGACGTCGAGAAGCTTGCTCTGTACCAGCTTGCGCGCCGTCAGTATGGCCCGCACTTCCTGTGCAGCCATCGACTTGCAGTGCACCGGCCGGAACCAGCCAAGCCGCATCAATTGCGCGATCCCTCGGGCGTCGTTGCGGTCCGACTTCACCGGCATCGCCTTGAACGCATCACGCACGTTTCCAACCCGATCCGCCCAAGCCGAAAGCCTAGGGAACCAAGCCACCCGATCAACGCCGCCGGCTCGCTCTCGACCTTCGTCTCGCGAACAATCTTGCCGCTCCCGTCCACAACACACACGCCTTGAGCATTCCAATGACACATCGATTCCGGCATGATGCTCCATGGTCGTCTCCTTGATGCTTGGAGCGAGGTCAATCCTCGACTCCGTCACACCATCATGTGAGGGACGACCGCCCGCTGGGCCAAGAGGCCCGTTACCCCATCTGCGGGCGCAACGGGCGCCCGGCATTCCCTGCGCCCTCTGATTTCGGGGCACCAAGGTTTCATGCACGACTCGGGCGCAACGCGCCGCGAGGAGGAGAAGGTGTGTTTGAAATAGCCGATCGCGGTCGTCCCTGCCTAGTGCGCAATTGCGCACAGGAGCAGGGACCCCTGCGTGAGCACCTGCGCTCGTCGCGCCGCCGTGTCGGTTGTGTTGAGAGACGCTTGTCGGAGGCTTTCGCCCAACAACGGAGGTCTGTGGTTATGGGTCCCTGCTTTCGCAGGGACGACATCGATGTTGGAACGAACGCTATTCCTCGTCCGGCTTCTTGCCGCCGATGGTCTTGAGCTTGGCGAAGACCGCGTCGACGTTGAGGTCGTCGCGTTGTTTCTCCGTCGGCTCGTACTCCGGCTCCTTGCGTGTGGTCTCGGAGGCCGGCAGCAGCGTCGGGCCGCCATGGCCGATGTCGGTCGGCTTCTCCTTGGCCGCGCGCTGCACCTCGAAATCGAGTTCGATCTGCGAGCAGAGGCCGAGCGTCACCGGATCCATCGGGGTCAGGGTCGAGGCATTCCAGTGGGTGCGGTCGCGGACGCTCGCGATCGTGGTCTTGGTGGTGCCGACCAGACGCATGATCTGTGCGTCCTTCAATTCGGGATGGTTGCGCACCAGCCACAGGATCGCGCTCGGCCGCTCGTGACGGCGCGATACGGGGGTGTAGCGCGGGCCCTTTTTCTTGGCCTGGGGCGGCAACGTCACCTTGCTCTCGGCAATTCTCAGCCGGTAGTTCGGGTCGCCTTCGCCCTTTTCGATTTCGTCGCGGGTCAGCTGCCCGGTCGAAATCGGGTCCATGCCTTTGATGCCCTGGGCGGCGTCGCCGTCGGCGATGGCGCGGACCTCGAGCGGGTGCATTTTGGTGAAATCCGCCACCTGATCGAAGGTCAGGGCGGTATTATCGACCAGCCACACGGCAGTTGCCTTCGGCATCAGCGGTGCATTGCTCATGGCAAATCTCCTTTGCGCTTCGCCCACCTCCGGGAGGCGAAGCCATAGTCATCAACGATGACGGGAATTAGGGTCCTTATATGCTCTCCCGGGCTACGAGCGCAATGGGTTGCTCTTGACAGCGCCCAAAAGCCGTCCCAAGTCCTTGGTTAGATTTCCCTTTGAATCGACCGTTCCGCGACCCTTTCGGCCATGGTTAAGGCTCGGGGCCGATCCGGTCCGAGGCCGCCTAATGCCAGCCAAACCACCCCTGAAAATCGTGCTTTGTTCTCCACGCGGCTTCTGTGCCGGCGTGGTGCGGGCCATCGATACCGTCGAGCGGGCGCTCACGATCTATGGCGCCCCGGTCTATGTCCGCCACGAGATCGTCCACAACCGCTACGTGGTGGACAGCCTGAGGACTAAAGGCGCCATTTTCGTCGAGGAACTGGCCGAAATTCCCGACAACACCAACGCGCCGGTGGTGTTCTCGGCCCACGGGGTTCCGAAGTCGGTCCCGGCCGACGCCCGGGCCCGCAATTTCTTTTCGCTGGATGCGACCTGTCCGCTGGTCACCAAGGTGCACCGGGAGGCGGCGATCCATTTCAAGCGTGGCCGCGAAATCCTCCTGATCGGGCATTCCCATCACCCGGAGGTGGTCGGCACGCTCGGGCAATTGCCGCAAGGTGCGGTGACGCTGATTGAGACTGCGGAAGATGCGGCGACCTTCACACCGAAAGATCCCAACAATCTCGCTTTTGTGACCCAGACCACGCTGTCGATCGACGACACCGCGGGAATCGTCGCGATCCTGAAGGGGCGGTTTCCGAACATCTCGGGCCCCCACAAGGAAGACATCTGCTACGCCACCACCAACCGCCAGTTGGCGGTGAAGAAGGTCGCGCCTGTGGTCGATGCCTTGATCGTGGTCGGTGCGCCGAACTCCTCGAATTCACAGCGCCTGCGCGAAGTCGCCGAGCGCGAAGGCTGCGCGATCGCAATCCTGGCGCAACGTGCCGGTGACCTCGACTGGTCGAGATTCGAAGGCATCAAGAGCCTCGGCATCACGGCGGGCGCTTCCGCGCCGGAGGTGATCGTCGAGGAGATCATGGGCGCCTTCGCCGAGCGGTACGAACTGCACGTGGAAACGGTGTCGGCCGCGGAAGAAAACGAGTTCTTCCCGCTGCCGCGTTCGCTGCGGCCCGACGCGGCCGAATAACCTTAAATCAGGGTATCGCTCATGGCGGTCTACACCGACGTCGCCGCCGACGAGCTTGCGGACTTCCTGAAAAACTACGAGATCGGCGATCTCTTGTCCTACAAGGGCATCGCCGAGGGCGTTGAGAATTCCAACTTCCTGCTGCACACGACGTCGGGTTCTTTCATCCTGACGCTCTATGAAAAGCGGGTCGCTAAGGGCGACCTGCCGTTTTTTCTTGAGCTGATGACGCATCTCGCTTCGCGCGGGGTCAATTGCCCGCAGCCAGTGCAGGACAAAAGCGGCGAGGCGCTGCGCACCTTGGCCGGCCGGCCGGCGGCGATCATCACGTTTCTCGAAGGCATCTGGCCGCACAAGCCCAACGCCGTCCATTGCGCCGGCGTCGGCAAGGCCCTGGCCGAAATGCATCTGGCGGACGCCGATTTTAAGATGTCGCGCGCCAACGCGCTGTCGGTTTCGGGCTGGCGGCCGCTGTTCGAACAGGCCGCGCCTCGCGCCGACGAGGTCCAGCCAAACTTGCGGGCATTTCTGTCGGACGAACTTGATTATCTCGAAAGCAATATCTGGCCGAAGCATCTGCCCGTCGGCGTCATTCATGCGGATTTGTTTCCCGACAATGTGTTTTTTCTCGATGATCGCGTCTCCGGCATCATCGACTTCACTTTCGCCTGCACCGACATGCTCGCCTATGACGTCGCGATTTGTCTCAATGCCTGGTGCTTCGAGAGCGATTGCTCGTTCAACGTCACCAAGGCGCGCGCGCTGCTGTCGGCCTATGGCCGCGAGCGGCCACTGTCAAAGGACGAAGAGGATGCGCTGCCGCTGCTGGCGCGCGGCTCGGCGCTGCGCTTTCTGCTGACGCGTCTGGTCGATTTTCTCAACGTGCCGAAGGGCGCGCTGGTGCGGCCCAAGGATCCGCTCGAATACGTCCGCAAGCTGCGCTTTCATCAAAGCGTATCCTCGATCCGCGACTACGGCGTTCTCGCTTAAGGGAATATAAGGTGAGTTCGCTTCCCTCCGTCATCATCCACACAGACGGCGCCTGCTCGGGTAATCCGGGCCCGGGCGGCTGGGGCGCCATTCTCAAATTCGGCGACGTCGAAAAAGAGATGAAGGGCGGCGAGGCCCACACCACCAACAACCGCATGGAGTTGATGGCGGCAATCTCGGCGCTGGAAGCGC
The DNA here is from genome assembly GCF_049519115.1 of Bradyrhizobium sp. Classification (GTDB taxonomy): domain Bacteria; phylum Pseudomonadota; class Alphaproteobacteria; order Rhizobiales; family Xanthobacteraceae; genus Bradyrhizobium. The sequence continues at coordinate 91,811 of NZ_JBEKRB010000034.1, read as the reverse complement.
TGAAAAAACCCTGTTCGGTCGACCTCTACACCGACAGCCAGTATGTCCGCCAGGGCATCACCGGCTGGATCCATGGCTGGAAAAAGAACGGCTGGCGCACCGCCGACAAGAAGCCGGTCAAGAATGCGGAGCTGTGGCAGCGCCTCGATGAAGCCTTGAAGCCGCACGAGGTGCGCTGGCACTGGGTCAAGGGCCATGCCGGTCACGACGAAAACGAGCGCGCCGATCAACTGGCGCGTGACGGCGTGGCGATGGCGCGGCTGAAGGGGTAACTGCTAAAAATCGCGGACGACGACGTTTGATGCCTAGGGCCAGTAATACGGAACGACGAAATGGTAGAGGCCTGCCAACCCAAGAACGAAAATCAACCTGATCAAAACGCCCCGGAGCGAAAGCGCCGGCGGGATTCTGAATCCGCTCGAAGCGCGCAATAGAAGCGTTGCCAAAAGGACAAAAAGACAGGTTGCGATGGGCTTGTTGCTTCTCTTGATGAGCATGAAGATGAAAACCCAAACCAAATGGCATTCGTGGCGAACGCGGACCATATCTGAGCTTGCGCAGCCGTGGTTCTGAATTCCAGTGCCGAAACAGCATCCCACAAAAGGTACAGGGCGAAAATCAGGACCAGCGAAGACAGCCAGACTTCTTCCTTGTCCGAGGCAAACAGGAACAATATCGTCGTGATCACGACGGCGATGTCGATGTAGAAGCGCCAGGGGTGTTTCAGCGGGCGGACCCTGATGTCGCGGTGGTACCACTCCCATCCGCTGACCACGACGAGAATTCCGACGACCAGGCGAAGCAACACGATCCACTCGGTGGCGGTGGGCCAGACGAACTGCGATCCCTTGATCCAGTTCATCTGGACGAGCCGCCCGGCAAAGCCAACGCTGATCGCAACCGCGAACATTCGCCTGACGAAATCCTTGCGATCGTCGGCCAGGTTCGTGCCGTCTCGTTCGATGTTTCCGATGCCGTCGAGGATCGTCTGGAAGTGACCGGCCTTCACTCCCATCTGGCGCAGATCATCCCGCGTCAGTCCGAGATCCAGCAGTTGCGTCTCGTCGCCAGGTATCGCGGCCTGGTTAAACCTGCCCGCGTAATTGGTCGCTTCCGCGTCAAGACCTATCGTGCGAAACCAGGTTTCCAGCGTCATGGCGAGCCCCATCGTCAAAAGCGCAATTGGCGATAAGTCGCCACAGGTTTGCGGAGGTTGTGTGACGCGCTCAACGCGTCGCGCTCTCGCGGGCTGTCATAAAGCCCGCACCGGGACGACGGCGCGGCGGCAGTGCTCCGCCGGTCACGACGAGACCGAGCGCGCTGGTCAACTGGCGCGCGACGCCGTGGCGATGACAAATCGAAGGGGTGGGGATGTCGTCATTCCGGGTCTGGTGCTAGCGCACCATCCCGGAATGGCGGAAGAAAATTAGAGCTGTCCCAACAGCGTGTCGCCGCCGGAAACCTCGACCTTGCCGGGCGCGGGCTCGAGGTTGAATTTCTTGACCACGCCGTCTTCCACCACCATCGAGTAGCGCTTGGAGCGAATGCCGAGCCCGTTGCCGGAAGCATCCAGCTCCATGCCGATCGCCTTGGTGAACTCGGCATTGCCGTCGGCGAGGAAAATGGCTTCGTCGCGCTCGTCGGTGTCGCGCTTCCAGGCGTTCATCACGAAGGCGTCGTTGACGGACACGATTGCGATCGTGTTCACGCCCTTGTCCTTGATGGCATAGGCGTTCAGGAAAATGCTCGGCAGATGCGTCTTGTGGCAGGTGCCGGTATAGGCGCCGGGTACGGCGAACAGCGCGACCTTCTTGCCCTTGAAGATGTCGTCGGTGCCCCTGACCTGAACGCCATCCGCCGTCATCACGCGAAACTTGGCCTCGGGCAGCTTGTCGCCAACTTTGATCGTCATCGTCACTTCTCCTCAAATGGTGCGGGTGTTGTTAGACCGGCGTATTTCGCGGCACAATATTCGTAAGCCCACCGAAACGGCAACAGGCTGGCCCGTTCACCGTTCCGTCATCGCCTTAGCCGGAAAACCCGCCGCCGTCGAGAAAGACCTGCTCCGCGGGCGTCGTGGTGCGGCCAAGAACGCGGTTTCGATGCGGAAAGCGCCCGAACCTGCGGATAATATCGGCATGTTCCTTGGCATAGCGGAGGTTTTCCGTATCGGCGGTGGTGCGGAACAGTTCGACGCAGCGCAACTGGTCGGCCAGATCTTCCGAATGCATGAATGGCAAATACAGAAATTGCAGGAGAGGAGCTTCAATGCGTTCGTCGGCGCCGCGGGCGAGCGCGCGATGCGCGACCTCAAGTGCCTGAGCGTCGCTAGAAAAGGCTCTGGGGTCGCCGCGAAACATGTTGCGCGGGAATTGATCGAGCAGGATGACCAGCGCCAGCGCGCCGTCATCCGTCGTCTCCCAGGAAGACAACTCGCCTGCGACAGCCTTGTGCCACAAAGCGAGAAATCGCTCGCGCACGCTGGCGTCGAAGGCATCGTCCCGCTTGCACCAGCGCTCATCTCCGGCTGAACGCCAGAACGCTAGGACGTCGTCTGGTTCAAACGCGGGAACACCGCTCATCGCCCAAAAAGCAGACCTTCTTCCTTAAGCCGCCGCGGCCTTGGTCTCCTCACGCAGTTCGCGGCGCAGGATCTTGCCGACATTGGTCTTCGGAAGTGCGGTTCTGAACTCGATCTGTTTCGGCACCTTGTAGCCGGTGAGCTGCGTGGCGCAGAACTTGATCACGTCCTCGGCGGTGAGGCTCGGGTCCTTCTTGACGACAAAAGCCTTGACCGCTTCGCCGGACTTGGCGTCCTGCACACCGATCACGGCGCATTCCAGAACACCCGGATGGCTTGCGATCACTTCCTCGATCTCGTTCGGATAGACGTTGAAACCGGAGACGAGGATCATATCCTTCTTGCGGTCGACGATCTTGGTGGTCCCGTCAGCGCTCATCACGCCGATGTCGCCGGTGCGAAAATAGCCGTCTGCCGTCATCACCTTGGCGGTCTCGTCGGGCCTGTTCCAGTAACCGGCCATTACCTGTGGCCCCCGGGCGCAGATTTCACCCGGCTGGCCGAGCGGCACTTCGTTGCCGTCGTCGTCGCGGATCGATAGCCAGGTGGAGGGAACGGGAAGGCCGATCGAGCCGGTGAAGCGGTCGCCGTCGGCCGGATTACAGGTCAGCGTCGGCGAAGTCTCCGACAGACCGTATCCTTCCGACAGTGCGCAGCCGGTCACTGCCAGCCATTTGTCGGCGACGGGTTTCTGGGTCGCCATGCCGCCACCGAACGAGGTCTTGAGTTTGGAGAAGTCGATCTTGTCAAAGCCCGGCGTATTCAAAAGCCCATTGTAAAGCGTGTTGACGGCCGGGAAGCTGTTGATCTGATATTTCGACAGTTCCTTGATGAAGCCTGCCATGTCGCGCGGATTGGGTATCAACAGGTTGACGCCGCCGGCGCGCATCGCCAGCAGGTAACAGGCCGTCAGCGCGAAGATGTGATAGAGCGGTAACGCGCAGACAATGAAGAGCTGATCGACATGCGGTGGCTTTTTCAACGCCGGCTGCAACCAGGCATCGTTCTGCAGAACGTTGGCGAGGATGTTACGGTGGAGCAGCGTCGCTCCCTTGGAGACGCCGGTGGTGCCGCCGGTATATTGCAGGAAGGCAACGTCGTCGGGCATCAGCCTGGGTTTCTGGAACGTCATGGTCCGGCCCGCGGCGACCGCATCGTTGAAAGAAACGGCGCCGGGAATCGAATAGGGCGGCACCATCTTTTTTACCCGTCGCACCACGAGATTGACCAGCACGCCCTTGAGGCCAAGCAGGTCGCCCATGCTGCCGACGATGACATGCTTGAGCTGGGTCTTGCCCATCACCTGCTGCACGGTGGTGGCGAAATTCTCCAGCACGATGATGGCTTCGGCGCCGGAATCCTTCAGCTGATGTTCGAGCTCGCGCGGCGTATACAGCGGATTGACGTTGACGGCCGCATAGCCCGCGCGCAGCACGGCGGCGGTCGCAATCGGATATTGCAGCACGTTCGGCATCATCAACGCGACGCGGGCGCCCTTTTGCAAACCCTTGCTCTGGAGATAAGCGCCAAGCGCCAGCGACATCTCGTCGAGGTCGCGGTAGGTGATGGACTTGTCCATGCAGATGAAGGCCTTGCGCTCCCTGAACTTCGCAAAGCTTTCTTCCAATAATTCAACCAGGGATGAATATTGGGTCACATCGATATCGGCGGGCACGCCGGCCGGATATTGTTTGAGCCAGATGCGCTCCATGTCACTTCCCCTCTCGCTTCGCTTCCCTAGGATTGTGCCCGCTCATTGTGACGGGTCATCTTGGTTTTTGGGCAATATTGAGCGTTGCCGCCGCCGATGGCAAGCCGCCGTCACACCGAACGGGACGGGTCACAAAAAAGTTGCCGGCCCTGAAAGAAGGGGCGTTGAACCAGCCGCTTAGCTGCTCTTGGCGTCAGGCTTGGGTTTGGCCGGTTTGGCGACCGTCTTGGGCTTGGCCGACTTGTCGGCCATAGCCGGCTTGTCAGCGGTCTTGGCTGCCGCATTGGCATGCTTCGCCGGCTTGCTGGCGTCGTCGGCACCGGCCTCGGGGGGCCTTTTGGCCGCAACATGCGTCTTCTTTCCGCGATGCTTCGCTGCGACCGCTTCCTCGGCGGCGTCGGCCGCCACCGCTGCGATCAGGGCCGGCCCGGTGCGGGTCGGTCCGGTATAGACGGGGATCGGCTCGGAGACCGCGGGCGCAGCCGCCAGCAATTCCGACGGCTTCATGGCTGGCCCCTGCCCACCGGTCGCGAAGAAGGCGAGTGCCGGGGAACTGCCGGGAGCGGCGCTGCTGATTGTCGCGTCCTCGTCTTCGTCGCTCGCCGGCTTGTGCCGCTTGCCGCTGCACATCTCGTCGCGCAGGTTCGGCGGCGAGGCATCGATCGGCACGAGATTATCCACAGTGCCGAGCGAAGGTTTCAGCCACGACAGCGTATCGTTGGAGAAGCCGCGTTCCAGCATCTGGACGGCCTTGACCGCGCGCGCCTGGCCGGACGAAGCGCCGAGCACGACCGCAATCAGCCGCTTGCCGTCGCGAGTCGCGGAGGCCACGAGGTTATAGCCGGCCGCGCAGATGAAACCGGTCTTGAAGCCGTCGGCGCCGGGATAGCGTCCGATCAGCTTGTTGAAATTCTGGGTGATCCTGCGGCCGTAACGGATCGAGGGAATGTGGACGAAATATTCATATTCCGGCAGATCGTGGATGATTGCGCGGGCCAGGATCGCAAGATCCCGCGCCGAGGTGATCTGGCCATCGGCCGGCAGGCCGTTCGGATTGACGTAACTCGTCTGCGTCATGCCGAGCCGCTGCGCGTTCTGGTTCATCAGCTCGGAAAAGCCATCGATCGAGCCGCCGACGCCTTCGGCCAGAACCACGGCCATGTCGTTGGCCGACTTCACCAGCATCATCTTGAGCGCATTATCGACTGTTACTTGCGTGCCCGGCCGGAATCCCATTTTCGAAGGTGACTGCGAGGACGCCGTCGGAGATACCGTGAACAGCGTATCGAGGGTGATGCGTCCTTCCTTGATCGCCTTCAGCGTCACATAGGCCGTCATCAGCTTGGTGACCGAGGCCGGATACCAGGGATTGGTCGCATTCTCCGCTTGCAGCACCTTGCCGCTTTCGGCTTCGACGAGCAGCAGAGCTTCTGCGTTCGCCACGCCGATGGCGGCAAGCGTGAAGGCCGATACAACAGCGATCAAACGCAGCGGTGATTTGAAAAGCGACGGGCGATGAAATTGCACTATCCGATTCCGGTCCTTTGAGACCCGCCTTCAGAAAGGAGGCCTTCGCGATGTGACGTCAGGGTTTCAAGCGTGTCCGGCGGCAGCCGCCAACCTATACCGGCTCGCTGCGGGGGCTCAATAACTAATTCAACGGCGAACGAGGCCGAATTTCGACGGTACTTTAATATTGACTCCGGCGTGAGGTGTTTTCACGGCGCCTTGAGGGTCGCGCGAGCGCTCTCTTGCACCATGAACTGAGCCCTCGCCAGTTCAGCAAAACGGCCGCCTTTCGCGACAAGTTCCTCGAAAGTTCCGCTTTCGATCACGCGTCCGCCGTCAAATACCAGGATGAGCGTGGCGCTGCGGATGGTCGAGAGGCGGTGGGCGATCACGAAGGTGGTCCGTCCCTTCATCACCTCGTCCAGCGCTGCGTTGACCTTGGCCTCGGTGACGGCATCGAGCGCGCTGGTCGCCTCGTCAAGAATCAGGATCGGCGGATCCTTCAAGAGCGCGCGTGCAATCGACAGCCGTTGCCGCTCACCGCCGGACAGCATTCGGCCGCGCTCGCCGGCATTGGTGTCGAAGCCGCGCTCGCTGCGTTCGATGAATTCGAGCGCCTGCGCGCGGGCAGCGGCCAGCCGCAATTCTTCGTCTGTGGCGTCCGGCTTGCCGACCCTTAAATTGTCGGCGATCGTCCGGTCGAACAACAGCGCTTCCTGAAACACGACGCCGATGTTTCGCCGCAACGCCGTCAGCGTCAGGCCGCGGACGTCCATGCCGTCGATCTTGATGAAGCCGGACTGCGGATCGAAGGCGCGATGCAACAGCGCGATCGCGGTCGATTTGCCGGCGCCGGTCGGGCCGACCAGCGCGATGGTCTGGCCGGGCAGCGCGGCGAAAGAAAGGTCTTCGACCGCCGGCCGCTTGCCGTCATAGGAGAACGAAACGTCGTTGAATTCGACCAGGCCCGACAGCCGTCCGGTGTCGATCGCATCCGGCCGGTCGCGAACGGCGGGCACCGCATCGAGCACATGGAAGAATTCCGCAAGGCGCGGCGCCTCCATGAAGACGCTGTTGATGAAGCTGACGACCTGTTCGAGCTTCTGGATCAGCATGGTGGCGAAGGAGACGAACATCACGATCTCGCCGACTGAAGTCTGGCCGCGTTCGTGCAGCACGATGCCGACGGTGAAGATCGCGAGAATCGTGATCGTGGTCGAGGCCTTCGTGATCACGGTGACCAGCGCCCACCACGACAACACCGGCATCTGCGCCGCCAGCAATTTATCGACGACGAAGCGCACGCCCTGCACCTCGGCATCGACCCGCACGAAGCTCTGCACCAGTGCGACGTTGCCGAGCGCGTCGGAAGCGCGCGCCGAAAGATCGCCGTAATAGGTCTCGACCTCGCTCTGCATGCCGTAGGTCTTGCGTACCACCATCGTCGTCAGGACGGTGAACACCACGCAGAGCCCGAACAGAAGGATCGCCAGCCGCCAGTTGATGTAAAACGCCAGCGGCAGCAGCACGACCAGCGACATGATCGCGGCGAAATGCTCGCGGAAAAACCCGAGCCACAGCCGCCACAGCGCGTCGGTGCCGTTGATCATCACCTTCATCAGCCGGCCCGAATGGGTGCCGGTGTGGTAGGTGAGCGGCAGCTGCATGATATGTTCGAAATAGTTCGTCAGCACCGCCTGACGCTGGCGATGCGCCAGCCGGTCGGCGTGCAGCGCGACCCAGGCGCCGCACAGGATCGTGAACAGGCCGAAGGCGGCCCAGGCCAGCAGCATAGGCCAGGCCGGGGACGAGCCCAATGTGCCGCCGGCCGGCTTGCCGGAGAGCGTATCGACGATTTTGCCGAACAGCACCGGCTCGGCGAACTGGGCGGCCGCAAGCAACAGGTTGGCGCCGGCCAGGATCCAGCCAAGCCGCGCTTCCTTGCCGAGCAGTTGGAGCACGCGCAGATAAAGGCGGGGCAGGGACATCCGATTTGAGCACCAGGCGAGCGACGATGACGATCGTCCGACCGGCGTATCTTAATCCGGGAGCAGCGCGAAGATATAGTCTCCTAGTGATCCGATTCTAACATTCGCATTCCTTCTCAGCGGCCACTCTTGCGAATGTTAGAATCAGAGGACCACTAGCAAACTTAGGTTTCTCTAGTGGAGTTTTTGATTTGGCATTCGCTTTCGAGGTCTGCGGCCAGGTGGGTAGCGAATGTCAAATCCACTCCACTAGGAAGCTTTTGCTCAGTTGATCAGACGATCGGCGCGTGCGGGTAAGAAGCGGTCGTCGAAAATATCCGTGGCGGTGGGATGCTTTTCGAAATGGAAGCCTTCGCCGACCTGATTGATCGCGTGTTCGAGTCGAACCGGATCGACGCCGCCGAGGCCGTTGCGATTGACTTCGTCGGTCAGGATGTTGTCGCGGACGACTGCGTGCAGCCGTTCCAGCTCCAGTTCGCGCGAGCCTTCCTCCATCCGGGTGAGAACCTGGTCGACCGCATGGCCTTCGTCGCGGATGGTCAGGTTGGTGCCGGCAATCAGGGCGCGGACAAAGCCCCTCACGGCGTCCGGCCGTTTGGCGGCGAATTCCGGGTTGACGATCACCGCAAAGCCGTAGGCCTCGCAGCCATAATCGGCAAACCGCAGCACCGCGAGGTCGTCGGCGGGAACGCCGCGATCCCTCAAATTCACGGCGGACTGGTAGGAAAATCCGGTGACGGCGTCGAGCTGACCCGCCGACAGCATCGGCTCACGCACCGCGGCACTGATCGGGCTTTGCTTGACGTGATCGAGATTGATTCCGTTCTGGCGCGCCAGCGCCGGCCACAGCCCGGCCGACAGGTCGCCGTCGGCGATGCCGAGCGTCTTGCCCTCGATGTCCGGGAGCACATGGATGCCCCGGCTCTTGCGGGCGACGATGGCATAGGGCGCCTTGTTGAACAGCACGAACACCGCCTTGACTGGCGATGATGCCTGGCTGCGGAAACGAATTAGTGCGTTGATGTCGACGACAGCGAATTCGCTCGCCCCGGAGGCGACCCGCGCGATCGCCTCAGGCGATCCGGCGGCAATGCGGGAGGTGACAGCCAATCCTTCCGAAGAAAACAGGCCGTCGGTCATGGCGACGACGAGCGGGGCCGAGCTGGCGTTGATCGGGCGATCGAACGCAAGCGCGACCGCGAGCGGATGAGGGCTCTCTGCGGCATCCGCGCCCAGGCCGGCAAGACAGACTGCCGAAAGCCAACAGGCAAAAAGGGTCTGAATGACGCGCATTGGAAGCCAGCTGTTGCGCCGGATATGTCGGTTTCATGACACCTTTTCCGGCCTTCGTTTCATTCTGCCGAGGCCAACCTTAACCGCAGATGAGCGGCGATGGTTACCGACTAGTGCCCGCTTTCCGAACTTCGTGCTATTCAAATGGGCGGTACTAGTCGCGAGAGGCTGCGTTGGCCGCGAGGTCTTCACATCTGCGGGATAAGCGCTCCGACCGTAATATTACGGCCGTGACGCGGCCGATCGAAGCCGATATGGCTTGCCCCTGCAAGATACAGATGCCGCCTCATCACGCCGCCTGCTGTTTTGCCGCGCCTTAAAATCTCACGACCGAGTTAAGCCGCTGGTCACCGTGGCCGGTGGTTTTCCCGCAATTGTGAGGCCGTTAACACGCCGGCGGGGCGTTTGGATTATCTTAAGACGCATGAGTGATTCGCTCGAACGGCTTTATCAGGCGGTCATCGCGGCCAAGGATCTCGATCCCTCGGTCTCGCGGACGGCCCGGCTGTTTCAGCGCGGCCCCGAAAAGATGGCCAAGAAGCTCGCCGAAGAAGCCATCGAAGTCGTCATCGATGCCGTCAATGGCAAGACCGATGCCGTCATCCGCGAGAGCGCCGACCTCCTTTATAATCTGACGGTGCTGTGGGCGGCGGCCGGCGTGCGTCCCGAAGATGTGTGGCGCGAGATGGAGCAGCGCGAGCATCTGCTTGGCATTGCCGAGAAGATGCCGAAGACACCGGTCAAGGTTCCCTCGTCCCGGCGGCCAATTGTCGCGCTCGAGGCCCGATCCTTACGCAAGCGCCACTAATTCCTCGCTTTTCCAGCATGGACAAATAGACCGCTAGATGGTTCATCGCGGCATGCTCAGACGTATCTACGATTGGTGCATCGCCGCCGCCGACAAGCCCCATGCCCTCTGGATCCTGGGCGCGGTGGCTTTCGCGGAAAGCTCCTTCTTTCCAATTCCGCCCGATATCATGCTGCTGCCGATGTCATTGGCGCGGCCGGCCCGTGCATGGCTGTTTGCGACGCTTTGCACGGTTGCCTCCGTTGCCGGTGGTGTGCTCGGCTATGCCATCGGAGCGCTCCTCTATGACTCGGTCGGGAATTGGCTGATCAATCTTTATCATCTCGGCGACAAGGTCGAAGCCTTTCGCGCCTCTTATGCCGAATGGGGCAGCGTCATCATCCTGCTGAAGGGGTTGACGCCGATCCCCTACAAGCTCGTCACCATCACCTCGGGCTTTGCCGGTTACAACATCTGGCTGTTCATCCTGTGCTCGATCATCGCCAGGGGCGGCCGCTTCTTCATCGTTGCGGTTGTGCTCAACCGCTATGGCGATGTGATCCGCGCCGAAATCGAAAAGCGCCTGGGCCTGTGGTTGACGGCGTTCGTGATCCTGCTCGCCAGTGGCTTCGTCATCGCCATCAAGCTGATCTGAATCCTTGCCGCACCGCTATCGTGGGCTATCCTGTCTCCATGCGTGATCGATCCGGTCTCTTCCGGGCTTTGCCGCGTCCGCTTCTCGCAAGGATCGCGGTAGCCACATCGGTGTGGATGATCGCCACCGCCGGCTGGCCCCAGACGGCGGCTCCGCCGCCCGCCCCGCCGCCATCCCCGGAGCAGAACGCGCCGCAACCGGGAGGGCCGCCGCCAAATGGAGCTCCGGCACCGCCGGCGGCTGCGGAAAATCCGGGTCTGTTCAACGAAATGGGCAAGATGCTGGAAAAATCCCTGTCGATCCTGCCGACGCTGAAAAGCACAGGCGAGACGCTCGACGATTTCAACGCCCGCGCCAAGGACGCGGCCAAGAATGCCAGCGAAAGCCTATCGCGCCTGACTACGCCGTCTTCCATGGCCGAGGGCCGCATCAAATGTCCGGTGTCGGCCAACGGCGCCTCCGATTGCAAGGCGGCGGCCGACAAGCTCTGCCAGGCCAAGGGCCTCAAGGAAGGTAAAAGCCTGTCGACGGATTCGGTGGAAGCCTGTTCGGCAAAAGTGCTGATCCCGGGCCGGGCGCGCAAGCCGGATGACTGCCGAACCGATAATTTTGTCACCCGCGCGTTGTGTCAGTAGCGGGTTTTCTTTTTATGAAGCGCGATTGCTTTCTTGAGATGATGTCTGGCATCCTTTTTGGCCGCTAGACGGATTTTCCGTCACTCGGAATACAAGGATTTCACCGATGTCGATGCCTGCTTTGTTCAAGGGCCGTCTCTCGCTTCCCGCGATCGGGGCGCCGCTGTTCATCGTCTCGGTGCCCGATCTCGTGATTGCCCAATGCAAGGCCGGGATCGTCGGTGCATTTCCGGCGCTGAACGCGCGTCCGCCCGAATTGCTCGACGAGTGGCTGACGCGGATCCGTACGGAGCTTGCCGCCTATGATGCGGCCCATCCGGAGCGGCCGTCGGCGCCGTTTGCCGTCAACCAGATCGTGCACCGGTCGAACAACCGCCTCGAACAGGATCTGGCGCTCTGCGAGAAGCACAAAGTGCCGATCATCATCACGTCGCTGGGCGCGCGCGAGGAGGTCAACCAGGCCGCGCATCGCTGGGGCGGCATCCTGTTTCACGATGTGATCAACCAGAAATTCGCCCACAAGGCGATCGAGAAGGGCGCCGATGGCCTGATCCTCGTCGCGGCCGGCGCCGGCGGTCATGCCGGCGTGATTTCGCCGTTCGCCTTCATGGCGGAGACGCGGCGATGGTTCGACGGTCCGGTCGCGTTGTCGGGCGCCATCGCCAATGGCCGCGCGATTCGCGCAGCGCGTCTGTTGGGCGCGGACTTCGCCTATATCGGCTCGGCCTTCATCGCCACCAAAGAGGCGAACGCCGTCGAGCGCTACAAGGAGATGATCACCTCGTCGGGTGCGGAAGATATCGTTTATTCCAACCTCTTCACCGGCGTGCACGGCAACTACTTGAAGCCGTCGATCATGGCCGCCGGCATGGACCCGGAAAATCTACCGCAATCGGATGCCTCGAAGATGAGTTTCGGGACCGACGATTCCGGCGAGCGCGTCAGACCGAAAGCCTGGAAGGAAATCTGGGGCTCAGGTCAGGGCATCGGCAGCCTCGATGAGATCTTGCCGGCCGCTGAACTGATCGCGCGCTTCAAAAAAGAATATGACGAGGCCGTCGACCCGCCGCTGTAACGCTTCCATAACGTTTTCGAGCGAAGCATGCCCTCGGACTTGATCCGGGGGTGGGAACCGGTTCGCATAGCAAGTTTACGCAGATTGCGTAGACTTATCTGCGGTAGAAAACGCGTCAAAACAAAAGAGCGGAGCCCGGTTATGATTCCGTCGGAACCGATCGGGCTCTAGCGTTGCCGCCGAAGCCGCCTCAAATCGGATCAGCCGATGCGAGCCATCGCGGCCTAGAAATTCGATCCTCGGCCATTTAACCGGCCATTAACCACGCTCCCGCAAGATTCATGTCGAGGGCCGTCCGCCGCACGGTTGCGCGGGCAGGCGAAGTGGCAGTTGCGGGTGGAGTGACATGGATTTCGAGACGCTTTTTGAAAAGACACCGGCCACCATCGACGAGATCAAGCGCCGGGTCGCTTACGCTCTTGAGCGTCATCCGCTCTGCCGCCATGTGAAATTCGACGTCGTCGGCATGCCCCGCTCGACCAGGGGCGGAAACTGGACCATCACCTGGCAGGCGGTGGCGCCCGATGCGCTGTGGGAGGCCTCCGATATCGTCGCAGCTGCCTGATCCTTTGATCTGCCGCCGGGGGCAGACCGTCACCCCGGTGGCACGGTTAGGCCTTATTTCCTCCCCCGTCGTCGGGAAAATGAGACCGATACGCGGCTAGACCCGCCGTGAATGTCAGGTCCAAGTCTTTCGTAAATCGAGTCGCTCGCAAATCAAGTCGTTCGCAGATGGAGAATAGCCTGTCGAAAGCCATCACCATTAGTGCCCTGACCGGCTTTCTGGTCGTCGGCGCGGCCGCAGCCGCCATTCTGGGCCGTGAGAGTGTGCCCGCGGCGGGGGCCGCAATGGAGCCGTCCGCCATGTTGCAACAGGTCGTACCCAACCGCGACAGCAAGGGCGACAGGCTGACGGTCGCCGCAGTCACACCCGAAGTCACGTCCGATTCCGTCGAGGGCGAGCCCGCGCGGACCGAGCCGATCTCGAACGAACCGTTGCGGCAAGCGTTTGCAGCGACGCCATCGGTCGAAATCGAGGGGCTCAAGGTAACCGATCCGGCAGCGTCGAAACCAAAGGTGATCGCCAAACCGCCGGTCCAGAAATCCTACGCTTTGTTGAGCGATGCGCAGATCGCCGGCATCAAGGAACGGCTGAAACTGTCGCCATCCCAGGAATATTATTGGCCAGGCGTGGAGAACGCGTTGCGCGCGGTGGCCCGCAAGATTCACGCCGCGCGGCAGGCCGACCCTGCTAATGCCGCCGCGGTGCCGATCGACCCTGAAGCGGCGGAAGTCCAGCAATTGAAATCGGCGGCGATGCCGCTCTTGTTTCAGTTGCGCGAAGACCAGAAGCGCGAGGTGCGCTCGCTGGCTCGCCTGATCGGATTGGAGAAGGTCGCGGCGGCGATCTGAAGCGATGCGCGCCGGCGCGAGGGCTGAGACTCAGGCCGCGATCTCTTCGTCAACCGAGGCTTCCTTGATCGTGCAATTGCGGCCCGACCGCTTGGCCTGATAGAGCGCGCGATCACACCGCTCGATCATGCCCTCGGCCGACTCGGCCATTCGGAATTGCGCCACGCCGATCGAAACCGTGACGCTCGATATTTCCTCGCCCGTGGCACGGCGGGTCAACCGCGCCTCGCCGATGCGGCTACGGACCCGCTCGGCGACCTCGGCGCAGGCATCGAGGGTTGCCGCCGGCAGCACCGCGATCAGTTCTTCGCCGCCGTAGCGCGCGGCGAGATCGCAATCGCGCACGCTCTCCTTCAGGACCCTGGCGACCAGCCGAAGAACCTGGTCGCCGACCTGATGGCCGTAGCTGTCGTTGAACTTCTTGAAGTGGTCGATATCGATCATCAGGATGCTGAGCGGCGTTCCCGCCTCCATCGCCGTGATCTGGGCCGTGCGCAGAAAGGCCTCGAGCGAACGGCGGTTGGCGAGCCCGGTAAGCGGGTCGGTGTTGGAGTGCTGCTCGGCGAGTTTCAGCGAGTCCTTGATCTCATCGAGGTCTTTCGTGGTGCTGAGGAAATTCGCCTCGAGCGCCGAGGAACGCGACGTCGCGTTCGACAGCTCTTTCAGGAGCTTTTCGATGATCGGCCGCGGATCGGCCGTGGTCTGACACTCCGATCTGACTTCGCCCAGGCTTTCCATCTGCGAACGATTGTCGGAAATCGCGGTCGCCAGGAAATCCTGTGCGCTGGCGATCACGCCGCGCATCTGCTCGGGGAATTCCTCGACGGCGCTGAGATCTTGCTGTGGTTTGATATAGGTGACGTAGAGATCGCGATTGACGACGGAATCGAACTTGCGCTTGTTCGCGATCAGGATGTCGATGGTTTTTTTCAGCGTGAGCGAGCCGCCCATCGTGTAGTAGAACCAGACGGAAAAATTATCCGGCGTCGGCGGCACGCGGTGCTGCGCCATGAAGCCGTTGGCCCGATCCGCAAGTGTCGTCGCGTAATCGAAGTCGATCTCGTCGGGCGCGCTGGTCATTCCATCGGTCCACCCGCCCCTGATCGCCGCGGTTTAAGTCGTGGAAGCTTGTTTGTTAATTTCAGGTTAGGAGTTTTGGATCAGGGCAATTGTCATGAGAGCGTAGCTCTCACATCTAAAGGATGGTTTAAACATAACCCTCGCAGCGCGTTAGCAGCGATTAAACAAGCCCAAAAGCGGCCGATAGGGGCGAAAATCGCGGTCTTGCGGCGGGTGATTCGACCTTCGCCGCGCCCACCTGCAACCAAAAAGCGAAGGTTAAAATCAAACTACCAGAACGTAGCAACTCCCGGCTTGGAAAACAGGCCGCACCCTGTTTTGATCGCGCTCGCCAGTGTCCCGATTCCGAAGTTCGTATCATTTACCGAGCCGCGTTTCGAACCTTGGAATCGAAAGGACACGAGCAAGCCTGTTGATCTATTGTGGCTTTGGTTCAGAAGTCCGCATGCGGATCCCCGCGGCACAATGATGCGCACTTCTGAACCGCCACACTGGCGCAACCGATTGAGGCCTCCATGAGCATGCGACGCGAACACGATCTGCTGGGTGACCGGGACGTTCCCGCAGAGGCCTATTACGGCGTCCACACCTTGAGGGCGGTGGAGAATTTTCCGATCACGGCAACGCCGATCTCGATCTATCCCGACCTGATTGCCGCGCTGGCCTCGATCAAAATCGCGGCGGCGCGAAGCAACCGCGACCTCGGCCTGCTCGATGCGACGCGGGCCGATGCCATCGTCGCTGCTGCCGAGGAAATCAGGGCGGGACGGCTGCACGAGCAATTCGTGGTCGACGTCATTCAGGGCGGTGCCGGCACCTCGACCAACATGAATGCCAACGAGGTGATCGCCAATCGGGCGCTGGAATTGCTCGGCCGGCAGAGGGGCGACTACAAGTTTCTGCACCCCAACGAGCAGGTCAACATGAGCCAGAGCACCAACGACGTCTATCCGACGGCGCTGAAGCTCGCGGCCTATTCCGGCATCATGCGCCTGGTCGAAGCCATGGCTGTGCTGCGCCAGGCGTTCGAAGCAAAGTCCGAGGAGTTCAAGGACATCATCAAGATGGGCCGCACCCAGTTGCAGGATGCCGTCCCGATGACGCTCGGTCAGGAGTTCTCGACCTATGCGGTGATGCTTGGCGAGGACGAACAGCGCCTGAAGGAAGCCGTGCTTCTGGTGTGCGAGATCAACATGGGCGCGACCGCGATCGGCACCGGCATCAATGCCCACCCGGATTATGCGCGTCTGGTTTGTCAGCATTTGCGCGAGGTCACCGGCGTTCCCGTGGTCACCGCCTCGAACCTGATCGAGGCGACGCAGGATTGCGGCGCCTTCGTGCAGTTGTCCGGTGTCTTGAAACGCGTCGCGGTCAAGCTGTCGAAGACCTGCAACGACCTGCGTCTGTTGTCGTCGGGCCCGCGCGTCGGGCTGAACGAGATCAACCTGCCGCCGATGCAGGCCGGCTCGAGCATCATGCCGGGCAAGGTCAATCCGGTGATCCCCGAAGTCATCAACCAGATTGCCTTTGAAGTCATCGGCAACGACGTCACGGTGAGTTTTGCCGCCGAGGCCGGTCAGTTGCAGCTCAACGCCTTTGAGCCGATCATCGCGCACAGCCTTTTCAAGAGCGTCAACCATCTGCGCGCCGGCTGCCTGACACTGGCCGAGCGCTGTGTGAAGGGCATCACCGCCAACCGCGAGCATCTGCGCCGCGGCGTCGAGCGCTCGATCGGCATCGTCACCGCACTCAATCCCTATATTGGCTACGCCAATGCGACCGAGATCGCGCAGCAGGCGCTTTTGACCGATCAAAGCGTTTACGATCTGGTGCTCGCCAGGAAGCTTTTGACCCGTGAGCAGCTCGACCAGATCCTGCAGCCTGAGATATTAACGCAGCCGAGGTCGTTCGGCACTGCCACGGCTACCGCGCAAACCCACCCGCTCAGCGTCCGCCGCGACCAGACCGACTGATTTTTTCTATCACCTGATGAAAATTTAGCCCGGCGAGCCCCGCGATTTCCAGCCGGGACATTTGCGGTCACAGGCGGAGGGCGATAGTCTGCCGCCAGATTAAAAAAGCCATGGATAGCCAAAGCCATGGATCGGCAAGAACAATGGATCGAGGGAGGTCTCTATGCAGGAGTTGACGCCGGAAACCATCACGCAAGCCGTGCTTGACCAGATGGCCTCAACACCCAATCCCCGGATGAAGGAGATTATGGCCTCGGCCGTGAAGCATCTGCATGCTTTCGCCAAGGACGTGAACTTGACGCCGGCGGAATGGATCAAGGGCATCGCATTCATGACCGCGGTCGGGAAGATATGCACGCCGGCGCGGCAGGAATTCATCCTGTTGTCGGATACGCTCGGCCTGTCGGCGCTGGTCAACGGTCTGCATGACGAGACCGCCTTGGAAGAGGGGACGAATACGAGCCTTCTCGGCCCGTTTTATCGCGAAACCACGCCGCATCTCGCCGCCGGCAGCCAGATTGCCAAGAATGCCGAGCCCGATACCGAAGTCATTCTTTACGGTCGTGTGACCGACGTGAACGGCAAGCCGCTTTCCGGCGCCACCGTCTCGCTCTGGCAGACCAGCGCCACCGGCCTTTACGACATTCAGGAAGATCCCACGTCAGTCGACTATCGCGGCATCTTCACCACCGACGCCAACGGGCTGTTTCTGGTGCGCACGGTGAAGCCGCTCGGCTATTCGATCCCGATGGACGGGCCGGTCGGTGAGATGATCACGGCACAGCGACGTCATGGCATGCGGCCGGCGCATATTCACTTCCTGGTCGGTGCGCCTGGTTATCGCGAACTGGTGACGGCGCTTTATCTGCGCGACGACCCGCATCTGGCCGACGACGTCGTGTTCGGTTCGTCGGGCGATCTGGCGGTCGATATCAATCCGAAGGATCCGGAATGCCCGATTCCAGGCGTGCCTAGCATCCGGTTCGACATGCGCCTGTCGCGCGAAACCGCGGCTGACCGGGCCGGCGGACGCGTCGGCGCCGATCCGGCCGCGATCCTGAAACAGCCGGCTTGACCAAGGCTCGCGCATTGGCGGGTAACCTTATGCGACCAGAGTCGGGTTGTGGCCGGGCGCGCCCCGGCCTTAAACCTTGGGTGACATCTTGATGTTGTCCGCAGACAGGGGCCGAAGAAACCGGCGCGCGCAACTGAAAATATAAGAACAGGAACAAGGGGAGGGAACGATGAAACGCAGAACGCTTCTTGGCGCGGCAGTGACGATCGCGGGGCTGGCTCTCGTCTCGAATGCGGACGCCCAGCAGCCGCCGATCAAGATCGGCATGTCGATGGCGCAGACCGGCGGATTGGCTGGTGGCGGCAAGGCCTCGCTGCTCGGCACCGAGATATGGCGTGACGACATCAACGCGCGCGGCGGCCTGCTCGGCCGTAAGGTCGAACTCGTGGTCTACGACGACAAGTCGAGCGCTTCTGAGACGCCGGCGATCTATTCCAAGCTGCTCGATGTCGACAAGGTCGATCTGTTGTTCTCTCCCTATGCGACGGTGCCGACCGCGCCGATCATGCCGCTGGTCAAGCAGCGCGCCATGGTGCTGATCGGCAACTTCTCGTTCCAGATCAACAGCAAGATCGGCCACGACATGTGGTTCAACGTGGCGCCATGGGGACCCGCCGATTCCTGGGCGAGCGCGTTTCTCGATATCGGCCAGAAGGCCGGCGGCAAGACGGTGGCGTTGCTCACCGCCGACCAGGAGTTCGCGCAAAACCTGGCGACGACCGCGCGCGAAGTCGCGACCAAGCGCAACATGCCGATCGTGTTCGACCAGGCCTATCCGCCGAATACGGTTGAATTCTCCGGCATCATCCGCTCGCTCAAGGCCGCCAAGCCCGACATCGTCTATGTCGCGTCCTATCCGCCGGACTCGGCCGGCATCCTGCGCGCCATCAACGAGATCGGGATCGGCGATAACGTCAAACTGTTCGGCGGCGGCATGGTCGGCCTGCAATTCGGCCCGGTCATGGAGAACCTCGGCTCGCTGGTCAACGGCGTGGTCAACTTCAACACCTGGCTGCCCGAGCCCAGCATGTATTACGACGGCACCAAGGCGTTCTTCGAAACCTATTCGAAGCGCGCGATCGAGGCCAAGGTCGATCCACTCGGCTACTATCTGGCGCCGTTCGGTTATGCCGAGGGCCAGCTGATCGAAGCCGCGGTCAAGGCTACCGGATCGCTCGACCAGAAGGCGATCGCGAAATATCTGCATGAAAACGAGGTCCAGACCATTGTCGGTCCGATCTCGTTTGCCGCAGATGGCGAGCGCAAGGTGACGGCAACGCTGCAGGCGCAGTTCCAGGGCATCGTCGACAAGAACATGGACCAGTTCAAGAAGTCCGGCAAACAGGTGATCTTGTTCCCGGAGAAACTGAAGTCCGGGGAATTCATCACGCCTTTCGAGGCCGCGCGTAAGTAACTTCTTGCGAGCGGGCTAAGAAGGGTCAAGGGGGCCGATTTGTTTTCGATGGACCTGCTGCTCGACGCGGTGGTGACCGGCGTGCTGCTCGGCTGCTTTTATGCAGCCGTCAGCATCGGGCTGTCGGTCTCGTTCGGCCTGCTCGACGTTCCCCATGTCGCGCATCCGGCCTTTCTGGTGCTGGCGTCCTATGGGGTTTATTTCCTCAACGACAGCTACGACATCGATCCGCTGGTGGCTGGACTTCTGATCACGCCGCTTCTGTTCGTGTTTGGGCTGGTCGCCTACCGGATTTATTACGAGACCTTTGAGCGTCGCGGCAGCGATGCCGCCGTGCGCGGCATCGCGTTTTTCTTCGGCGTCGCCTTCATCATCGAAGTGCTGATCATCCTGCATTTCGGCGTCGATCAGCGTTCGGTCACCGCGTCCTACATCGGCAAGTCCTGGCGCTTCGGCGACATGCGGATTCCGCTTCGCCTGATGGTGGCGTTCGCGGTCGCGACCGGGCTGACGGTGCTGCTTGCGGCCTATCTGTCGCGGACCTTCATGGGGCGCGCGATCCGTGCGGTGGCGCAGGATGAAGAAGCGGTGCGGCTGATGGGTGCCAACCCGGTTCGCATCAAGCAATGGGCGTTTGGAATTGCGACCGCGGTGCTCGGCATTGCCGGCGCGCTTCTCATCATCGTGGCACCGGTCGAGCCGACACTCGACCGCGCCTATATCGGGCGCACCTTCTGCGTCGTGGTGATGGCGGGGCTCGGCAGCATGACCGGCACGCTGATTGCTGCGATTATCCTCGGCGTTTCCGAAACCATCGTGCTGACGATGTTCGGCGCCTCCTGGGCGCCGGCGATTTCCTTTGCGCTACTGCTCGGCGTTCTGGCCGTCCGGCCGCAGGGTCTGTTGGGCAGGCGATGATGAAACGCGGGGGCATCGCTTTCTGGGGCACGGCCGTGTTGTTTCTCGTTGCCGTACTCGCGGCGACGCAACTCGTCACCAACGAATATCCGTTTTTTGCAGGCTACGTGATCCTGCAGTTCATCGTGCTGTCGGTAGCCTGGAGCGTTCTCGGCGGCTATGCCGGCTACGTGAATTTCGGCACCAGCGCGTTTTTCGGCGTCGGCGTCTATACCGGCATTCTGTTGTTCAAGGCGGCGGGCGCGCCGCTGTTCGTGCAGATCGCCGCCGCGGCTCTGGTTGGAGCGTTCCTCGGTTTTGCGGTCGGTCTTTTGACGCTGCGCATGCAGGGCATCTTCTTCTCGATCGCAACGATTGCGCTGACGATCGTGATCGAGACGACGGTGACGAACTGGCGGTTTCTCGGCGGTGCCGCCGGCATCCAGATCCAGCGGCCGCCCGTGACGGCACCGTTCCACAGCTATGTGCAGATGCTGGTGTTCGTTCAGGCCATTCTCGTCGTTCTGGCGGTCGCGGTCGCCCGCTATATCCAGAATTCGTGGATCGGCCGCGGCCTTCAGGCGCTGAGGGATGACGAACTCGCCGCCGAATGCACCGGCGTGCCGACGCTGCGGCTGAAAATGGTGGCCTGCGTGATTTCCGGCGCGCTGATGTGCGCGGCCGGGGCGCCGGCGGCGATGTATCTACAATATGCCGACCCGGCATCGGCTTTCAATCTGAACTACTCGGTCTCGGTGCTGGCGATGGCGCTGATTGGCGGCACGTCGCACTGGATCGGGCCGGTGATC
The DNA here is from genome assembly GCF_049519115.1 of Bradyrhizobium sp. Lineage (GTDB taxonomy): Bacteria > Pseudomonadota > Alphaproteobacteria > Rhizobiales > Xanthobacteraceae > Bradyrhizobium. Next base: position 70,916 of record NZ_JBEKRB010000034.1, on the reverse strand, counting down.
GGCGCCATCGTGCTCGGCGTTACGCAGCAGCTTCTAGCCGTCACCATCTCCTCGGAAGTCAACGTGCTCGTGCTCGGCGTCATGCTGGTGCTGTTCGTGGTCGCAGCGCCTGAGGGAATCATCGGGCTTTTTCGCAAGAGCCGCCGCGCCGAGGGCAAGACATGACGTCCGCGCCCGTTGCCGAACTCCCGTTGCTGCGGATCGAGGGGCTGACCAAGCGCTTCGGCGGCTTTACCGCGCTCGACAATGTCAGCGTCGATATCAAGGCCGGCGAGCGTTTCGGGCTGATCGGCCCCAACGGCTCCGGCAAGACCACGCTGATCAACTGCATTTCCGGCGCCTTTCGCACCGAGCCCTCGACCGTGATCTTCGGTGGCGAGGATATCACGCGGCTGGCGCCGCATGTGCGGACGCGACGCGGCATTGCGCGCAGCTTCCAGATTCCGCGCCCGTTTCGAAGCATGACGGTGATCGAGAATCTGATGGTTGCCGCCGACTTCACGAGCGCAACGCATCTTCGCCTGTCGGCCGACGATCATCGCGACAGCGCGATGGTTATCCTTCAACAGATGGGCCTTGCGGCGAAGGCGGACGCTCGGGTCACGGGCTTAAGCCAGGTCGAGCTGCGCAAGATGGAATTGGCGCGTGCGATGGCGACGCGCCCGAAGCTTCTGATCTCGGACGAGGCGATGGCCGGGCTTTCCGGCTCGGAGGTCGACGAGGTGCTCGACCTTCTGATCAAGCTCGCCGGTGAATCCATCACCATCATCATGATTGAACACATCATGCAGGCGGTGATGCGGTTCTCGGAGCGCATCATGTGCCTGGATGCCGGCAAGATCATCGCGATCGGAAAGCCGTCGGACGTCATGGCGAACGCGCGGGTGCAGGAGGCCTATCTTGGCACTTAGCCTCGCGATCCGCGATCTCGATGCCGGTTACGGCGCGGTCAAGGCGCTTCGTGGCGTCTCGCTCGACGTTGCGACCGGCGAGACCGTGGCGTTGCTCGGCACCAACGGCAACGGCAAGAGCACGCTGATGAAGTGCATCATGGGCCTGGTGCGGCCGTGGCGTGGCAGCGTTTCGCTTACCCTTGACGGCACCGCGCACGATCTCGGTAAGATGTCGCCGGAGTCGATCGTCGATCTCGGCGTAGCACTGGTGCCGGAGGGGCGGCGGCTGTTTCCGCGGCTCACGGTTTCCGAAAACCTCATGCTCGGCGCCTTTCGCCGCGCCGCGCGGCGCGACATCCAACGTAATCTGGCGCTCGCCTTCGACGCGTTTCCGGTGCTGAAGGAACGCGCGAATCAACTTGCCGGTACCATGTCGGGCGGGCAGCAACAGATGCTGGCGATTGCCCGTGCCATGATGTCATCGCCGCGGCTTTTGCTGATCGACGAACCTTCGGTTGGATTATCACCGCTTCTGGTCTCGCAGATGATCACCAAGATCGGCGAGCTTGGCGAGCGTTTCGATTTAACCGTGCTGATGGCCGAGCAGAACTTCAACCAGGCGGTCCGCATCGCCGATCGCGGCTACATCATCGTTCACGGCGAGATCGTGGTCGCGGCCAATGTCGAGGAATTGCGCGGCAATGACATCGTCAAGCGGCTTTATCTCGGCGGCAGTGTTTGACAACGGAGAACGTCATGACGGCGAAGCTTTTGCCCACCACGGTTGTCGGCAGCTATCCGCAGCCGGACTGGCTGGTCGACCGTCAGTTGCTGTCGAAAGGCGTGGCGCGGGTGCGCCTCGATCTTTGGCGGGTCGCCGAGCCGTGGCTCGAGCAGGCGCAGGACGATGCGACGCTGCTTGCGATCCGCGACATGGAGCGCGCCGGCATCGACATCATCACCGATGGCGAGGTGCGCCGGGAAAGCTATTCCAACCGCTTTGCCACCGCGCTCGAAGGCATTGCATCCGGCAAACCGGGCGAGGTGATGTCGAAGGCCGGTCTTCCCACCGCGGTGCCGCGCGTGGTCGGTCCGATCCGTCGCACGCATGCGGTCGAAACGCGTGATATGGAATTCTTGCGCCGTAACACCGAGCGAGTTGCAAAAATCACGCTGCCAGGTCCGTTCACGATGAGCCGGCAGGCGGTCAACGAATATTACAAAGACGACGATGAGATGGTGATGGATTTTGCCGCCGCTGTGAATGCGGAGGCGCGCGATCTCGAAAAAGCCGGCGCCGACGTGATCCAGCTCGACGAGCCGTGGCTGCGTCAGGACCCGCCTGCCGCCAAACGTATCGCGGTCAAGGCGATCGACCGCGCGCTCGAGGGCCTCAAGGCGACGACGGTTATCCATCTCTGTTTCGGTTATGCCGCGGTCGTCAAGGGCGAGAAGCCGGTCGGCTATTCGTTCCTTGGTGAGCTCGGCGCGTGCAAGGCGGATCAGATTTCGATCGAGGCGGCGCAGCCGAAACTCGATCTCGGCGTGCTCAAGGAGCTGTCGCCGAAGAAGATCATGCTCGGCGTGATCGATCTCGCCGACCCCAGCGCGGAAACGGCCGCCGTCGTGGCGGATCGCATCCGCGCCGCGCTGAAAGTTCTCCCCGCCGATCGGCTGGTGCCAGCGCCGGATTGCGGCATGAAGTACCTTCCGCGCGAACTTGCGTTTGCGAAGCTGAAGGCGCTCGCCGACGGGGCGGCGATGGTGCGCGCGGAGCTCGCTTGAAGCGCGCTATTGCTTGGGTTTGGCGCCAATGCCGAGCGAGTCAAGGCTGGCACCGGACGCTGCATCGAGCTCGGCGGCCGTAATCGGCTGATCGACGATGAACAGATAACAGCCGGCCGAGACGACGCCGATCAAGGCGCCGACGACCAGCGCCGGCACGAACGAGCCGGTGTTCTGCACGATCAGGCCGGTCACGGTGGGCGCCAGCGCGCCGCCGAGATAGCCGCCGAAATTCTGCACCGCGCCGATCGAGGCGGTGCAGTTGGTTGGCACGGCGACCGAACTCAAGGCCCAGACGCAGGTCGAGGTGACGTACACCAGAAACAGCGAGACCGAGATGAATGCGATCGCCAGCGTGTTGCTGGAGACGTAGGCGGCGGCGACCGTGCAGGCTGCGGTGCCGAGTAACGCGATGGCGGCCGGATATCGCCGACTCCTCAGCGGCTCGACGCCACGGCGCACCAGGATGTCGGCGATGTAGCCGCCGAGCACGCCGCCGACGACTCCGCAGGCGAACGGAACGGCCGCAGCCACCCGGTATATTTCACGCTCATGTGGCGTTCGATTTCGAGATAGCCGGGCAGCCAGGCGGTATAGATCCAGGTGAGGTAGATGCAGCCGAAATAGCCGAAAATCATGCCCCAAGTGGTGCGGAAGCGAAACAACAGCTTCCATTCGCCGAAGGTAACTTTCGTTCGCTGACCCGGCGGATCGCCTTGCGTCCGGTAGGCGTTTTCCGGCGCGGTGAGGTCGATTTCGCCGGGGTTGCGATAGAGCAGATACCAGAACGCGGCGACGATCAGCCCGGCGATGCCCATGATCACGAACATCGCGCGCCAGCCAAAGGAGAGCATCAGATAGGTCAGAAGCGGCACCGCGATCGCGGTGCCGAGCGAGGAGGCGCAGTTGAACACGCCGGTTGCAAGCCCGCGGTCGCGCTGATTGAACCAGTCCCGCACCACGCGCGCGCCGGTCGGAAATTGCGGCGCTTCGCCGAGGCCGAGCAGGACACGGGCGCCGAAGAACTGGGTAAAATTCTGCACCAGGCCGCCGAGGAGTTGCGCGAGCGACCACAGGCTGAGACCCATGGTCAGAAGCAGCCGCGGGCCGAGACGGTCGACCATGGCGCCGGTCGGCAATTGCGAAAACGCATAGGCCCAGAGAAAGGCGGAGAGCAGATACCCCATCTCAGCAATCGAAAGACCGAGTTCTTCCCGGATCAGCGGATTGGCAACCGCCAGCGTCGCGCGGTCGATGTAATTGACGACGCCGGAAATCACCAGCAGGGCCAGGGCGACACGCTGTATCGATTTGAGGCGCGGCGTCGCCAACTCCATCCCTGACATGATTTCCTCACCTGTGTTTGTCTTGCGTAATTTTGTGAGGACAGTAGCGGGCGCGCTGGCGCCGATCCAGAACGGCGCACGCCGGGCCTGATGTGCAATTTCGCATGGACCGGCGGGACGGCTTGGGGCCGTTACGTCAGATGGGGGGCGGCTCTCTCAACGCCAGGCGGCGCTGTTTCCGCCGTTGCCGCCAGTGTCTGGCGCGGTCGAGATAGAGATACACCACCGGCGTAGTGTAGAGCGTCAGGATCTGGCTGACGATCAGCCCGCCGAAAATGGCAATGCATGATCGGCCGGAAGCGCATCACGCAGGCTTCGAAGATGGCGTCGGCGGACGACAGCCCGCGCTGACGTTCGGCATCGAGCGCGAAGTCGATCATCATGATGGCGTTCTTCTTCACGATGCCGATCAGGAGGATCACCCCGATCATCGCGATGATGTCGAACTGGGTGTGGAAAATGATCAGCGCCAACACCGCTCCGACGCCCGCCGACGGCAACGTGGACAGGATGGTGAGCGGATGAATGTAGCTCTCGTAGAGCATGCCGAGCGAGATGTAGATGGTCGCGAACGCCGCCAACACGAGGAACGGCTCGTTCGCCAGCGACTGCTGGAAGATCTTGGCGGCTCCCGAAAAGCTGCCGTGCATGGTGGCCGGCATGCCGATCCGGCTCATGGTCGTCTCGATCGCGGTGACCCCCGCGCTCAGCGCCACGCCCGGCGGCAGGTTGAAGGAGACGGTGGTGGCGACGAAAAGATCCTGATGGTTGACGGTGAGCGGCGTCTCGCCTTGCGAGAACTTGGCGACGCTCGACAACGGAATCATCGTTTCGGCGCCGGTCGAGACAGCGGTCCCGGTGGACGAAGCCCCTTTGCCCGAGGCGCCGATCGAGTTGGTCGCGAGATTTCGCACCGCGTTGGCGGCGATCGCGCTGATCGAGTTTTTCTGCGAGGGCGAGGTAATCGTGCCGGCGACCGCGTTGGTGGTTTGTGAGCCGCTCGCGGTCCCGCCTGAGGTGCTGACATAGACATCCCGCAACGTTTGCGGATTCTGCCAGTAGGCGGGCTCGACCTCCATGATCACGTGATACTGGTTGCGTGCGACATAGATCGTCGAGACCTGCCGCTGCCCGAACGCGTCATAAAGCGTGTTGTCGATCTGGCTGACCGTAATCCCGAGCTGGGCGGCGGAATCGCGGTCGATCACCAGGTTGGATTGCAGGGCCTTGTTCTGCTGATCGCTGCTGACATCGGCAAGAGCCGGATTGGATTGCAACGCCGCGACCAGCTTTGGCGTCCATTCATTCAGCTCATCGAAGGTCGCGCCCTGCAGGGAATATTGATAGGCCGCATTGCCCGAGCGCCCGCCGGCGCCGAGGTCTCCGACTGATTGCAGGAACAGCGTGGCGCCGGCTACCGCGGCGAGGTTGCCGCGCAGCCGTTCGATCACCCGGTCGGCCGGCAAGTTGCGTTCGCCCATCGGTTTCAGCGACGCGAACACCGTGCCGGTATTGGTTGAGCCGCCGGGGCCCGGGCCGCTGCCGCCGGTGAACCCGACAGCGGAATCAACCGCCGGATCGCTTTTGACGATATCGATGAACTGCGTCAGCTTCTCGCGCATCAGTTGAAACGAGGTGCTTTGATCGGCCTGGATCGACCCGATCAATAATCCAGTGTCCTGCTGCGGCACGAAACCTTTCGGCACGACGCCGTAGAGATGAAAGTTCAGCCACAGCGTCGCGGCCAGGATCAGCATCACCGAAAGCGGATGATGCAGCGCGATCGTCAGCGTCCGGCGATAGCCGTTCAACATCGCCTCGAAGATACCCTCGCTGATTTGATAGATGCGCCCGTGCGTCTCGCCGCGATGGCGGCGCAGCAACACGGCGCACATCATCGGCGTCGTCGTCAGCGAGACCACCAGCGAGATCGCAATCGCAATCGTGATCGTCATGGCGAATTCGCGAAACAGCCGGCCGACCAGGCCGCCCATCAGGAGGATCGGGACGAAGACCGCAACCAGTGACACGCTCATCGACACGACGGTAAAGCCGACCTCGCGGGCGCCGATCAGCGTGGCATCGAGCCGCGACATGCCGGCATCCAGGTGGCGGGCGATGTTTTCGAGCACGACGATGGCGTCGTCGACTACAAATCCCGTCGCAACCGTCAACGCCATCAGGGAAAAGATGTCGAGGCTATAGCCCAGCAGATACATCACGGCGAATGTCGCCACCAGCGAGACCGAGACCGCCACGACCGGCACCAGCGTGGCGCGCGCATCGCGCAGGAACGCGAACACGACGAGAATCACCAGGGCGACGGTGATGAGCAGTGTGATTTCGACGTCCCGCAGCGAGGCGCGGATCGTCTTGGAGCGATCGACGGCGAGGTTGATGTCGATGGCGGGCGAGACCGAGGCCTTGAGCTGCGGCATCAGCGACTTCACGCGGTCGACCATCTGCACGATGTTGGCGCCCGACTGCCGGTACACGATCATCATGACCGCCGGCTTGCCATTGGCGAGACCGAGCGTGCGGACGTTTTCCACGGAGTCGATGACGTCGCCGACGTCGGCCAGGCGCACGGGCGCCCCGTTGCGGTAGGCGACGATCAGCGACCGGTAGTTCTCGGCCTTGTTGGCCTGATCGTTGGAATAGATCTGGTAGCGCTGGTCGTGGACGTCGATGCCGCCCTTTGGGCTGTGGGCGTTGGTGCTGCCGAGCGCTGCGCGGATATCTTCGAGGCCGATGCCGTATTTGTAGAGTGCCGGCGGAAGCAGTTCGACGCGCACGGCGGGCAGCGAGCCGCCGCTGACGGCGACTTCGCCGACGCCCTCGATCTGCGACAGCTTCTGGGCCAGCACGGTCGAGGCGGCGTCATAAAGTTCGGCGGGAACCAGCGTGTCCGAGGTCAACGTGTAGATCAGGATCGGCGCCGAAGCCGGATTGAACTTGCGGTAGGTCGGATTGCTCCGCAGGCTCGCCGGCAGGTCGGCGCGCGCCGCATTGATGGCGGCCTGCACGTCACGCGCGGCGCCATTGATGTCGCGGCCGATGTCGAATTGCAGATTGACGCGGGCGGAGCCGAGCGTGCTCGTGGACGTCATTTCCGTGACGTTGGCGATCTGGCCGAGATGACGTTCGAGCGGGCTTGCGACCGTCATGGCGACGTCTACTGGGCTTGCGCCCGGCAAGGTCGCCTGCACCGAAATGGTCGGAATATCGACGTCGGGCAACGGCGAGACCGGCAGCTTGAAAAACGCGATCGTGCCCGCCACCACAAGCCCAAGCGATAACAGCGTGGTGGCGACCGGACGGCGGATAAAAGGGCTGGAGAGATTCATAAAGCTGCGATCGAAGCCGTTGCGGATCAGCTTCTATCTGGCAACGCCACCATAAAAAAGGTTACAAATGTAACATAATGTCACACGGCGTCGCCACACGCCTGCCTCAAACCGGGGCGCGAAAAAGCGGCTTTGGTTGATGTCCGTCGTATTTGCTCAGGGACAATGAACTTGATAGGACGCCGTCATGGCGCAAAATCACGAAATCGTCCGATGAGCCGCAGCATATACGGGCCGCCTGTCACGTTAGGCTTGAGCGCGGCTTCTGCTTTGCTCTTGATGGTGCACGCGGAGGCCACCGATTTGCCGGCGCGAAAGCCGGGCCTGTGGGAGGTCAAGACCACCATCGAGGGTCACGGGCGCGCGGTCACGGTGCAGCAATGCATCGATGCGGCCACCGATCAGATGCTGCAATCGAGCGCCGGTTCGTTCGCCGCGCCGGCCTGCCCCGAGCGTGAGGTGAAGAAGTCGGACAACGGGACGACGATCGACTCGCGCTGCAACTTCAACGGCAAGGCCGCGAACGCGCACGCGGTCATCACCGGCAGTTTCGACAGCGCCTATACCATGACGGTGACGTCGGAAGGCGCTGATTTGCCCGCGATGACGATGACAAGCGAAGGCAAGTGGCTCGGGGCCTGTGCCGCCGGCCAGCAGCCGGGCGATGTCGTCATGGCCAATGGCGTCAAGGTCAACATTCCGGAGTTGCAGAAGCGCGCGCTGGCGCCGGATCCATCGCAGCCGGGCAAGTAGGTTTATCGCCAGTGTGGCGGCTCAGAAGTCCGCATCATTGCGGCCCGCGAGTTCGTCATGCGGACTTCTGAGCCAAAAGCCACACTAGAACAATAGGTTTGCTAGTGTCCTTTTGATTCCGAAGTTCGTAAACGTGGGGCCGCAAGAGGGTACGAACTTCGGAATCAGGACACTAGCCTGTCCACGATGTAACATTGTCCGGCGCGATTTGATCATCAGGGATCGGGATGGATCGGCTCACCAGCCTGACGGCCTTTGTCCGGGTCGTGGACAGCGGCGGTTTTTCCGCCGCCGGCCGTCGCCTCAATATGTCCACAGCCATGATCAGCAACCATGTGCACGCGCTCGAGGAGCGTTTGGGCGTGCGGCTTCTGAACCGCACCACGCGCAAGATCAGCCTGACCGAGGCCGGCAAAGCCTATTACGACCGTTGCACGCATATCCTCGCCGATCTGGAGCAGGCGGACGATATCGCAGGCGCGCTGCAGGCGACCCTCAGAGGCACACTACGCGTCTATACGTCGACCAGCATGGTCCCGCTGGTGTCGTCGGTCGTCACCGAATTCCTGAAAAGCTATCCCGAGGCCAGCGTCGACCTGACGATGGGCGAACGCAGCGTCGACCTCATCGACGAGGGATATGATATTGCGATCCGCCTCACGCCGCCGCCGGATTCGAGTTCGATCGTCCGCAGCCTCGCCACCTGGCGGCATGTCCTGTGCTGTTCGCATGATTATCTCGAAAAGCACGGGCGGCCGGAACGGCTTTCCGATCTGTCCAGCCACAATTGCCTGCGTCATGCGCTCTACCCTTTCGAAGACGGGTGGCATTTCACGGACCGTGATGGCGCCCCGGCGTCGGTGAAAGTATCGGGCAACCTGGTCACCAACAGCGGTGAAACGCTGCGCGTTGCCGCCCTTCAGGGCGTGGGCATTTGTCTCGCCGCAGGATTTCTCTTTCATGACGACCTCGAAGCCAACAGGCTTGTGCGCCTGTTGCCGGAATATCGGCCCGTCGAGCTTTCAATGATTGCGGTTTACCCGCATCGCCATCAACTATCTGTGAAGGTCAGAACCTTCATCGATCTTTTGGTGCGGCGCAGCGCCAAGCGGAAGAAGTTGATCGATCCTTTTTCCTGACAATCAGGATCGTTTGCCCCAAGGGCCGGGCTTTTTTCGAGGCATCGATTATCAAGCAAGATAGAACAATCTGTTTCAGCTTTTGCGTATTATCGTCCGACCCGGCCGTGACTAGGTTTAGGCAACACGAGGCGATCTTGCTTCGTAAAAGACAGACCGGGAGATACTACAATGAACAAGATCACGAAACGCATCGCTGCCTCAGCCGTGACAACGCTGATCGCTGTATCGATGATCCAAAGCGCGACGGCCGCCGAGCGGACGAAGAAGCATCACGTCGCCGTTACCACCAACGAACAGGTTCGCAACGCGAATGCGTCGGCCGCGCCGTTCTATGCCTATCCAGCTGAGTCCGGCAGCTTCCGAGACGAAGCTCTTTCCCCGCCTGCGGGGCGCTGACGTCTGAGTTCTCTCTGCCAAAAGAAGCAGCGGCCGGTCATGGACTGGCCGCTGCTTCTTTTATGCGAATTTGCCCGTCGGGCAAATTAGCCAGCGCACCTTGATCCTTTCGCAAAGTCCATCCCGTCTTACCAAAATTTTCTGCTTTCGCCGTCGGGAAAATCACCTTTCGGGCTGCCGCCGTCTCGCGCCCGATCGAGGGGCGCTTGGCGATCGTCACGACACGTTGGGCGCGGGATGCGATGGACGCTTGCGGTGCGCCGGACGTACGCGCAGTCAAGCGGACGGCGAAGTCGTGTGGTCCTGATGTCGCGATGCTGGCATCAACTCGCGCCAATGCTTTGCATTGCGCGGGGAAATGACGAAAGGTGATAATGCTACCCCGCGCCGACCTTCTTCTTGCGATAAGCCAGATGCACCGCGCAATTGCAGCCCGGCGGATGCGATTGAAGTTCCTTGTGAAGTTCCTTGGCCTCGACGTCATTGGCGGGCGTCGCGGCGGACGGCGCCAGCTTCGGCATTGCCTCCTTGACGCTGCGATCCTGCGCCGACCGATCTTGAGCCGGGACGTAGTTCAGGATCGGCGCGAGCCAGCGTTCGGTCTCCTCGACGCTAAAGCCCTTGCGCACGGCGTAGTCCTCGACCTGATCACGCTCGATCTTGCCGACGCCGAAATAGAAGCTTTCGGGGTGGCTGAAATAAAGCCCGGATACGGATGAGCCGGGCCACATCGCAAAGCTTTCGGTGAGCGTCACACCGGCGGTGTTCTCGGCATCGAGCAGCTCGAACAACGTCGCTTTTTCGGTGTGATCAGGCTGCGCCGGATAGCCGGGCGCAGGGCGAATGCCCTGATATTTTTCGAGGATCAGGTCGTCGGCTGCGAGATTTTCGTCCGGCGCATAACCCCAGAACTCGCGCCGCACCCGCGCATGCATGCGCTCGGCAAAGGCTTCGGCGAGCCGATCGGCCAGTGCCTTGCATAGAATCGAGGAGTAGTCGTCGTTGGCGTTCTTGAAGCGATCGGCCACCACGTCTTCGCCGATACCGGCCGTCACCACGAACGCGCCGATGTAATCCGCCAAGCCGCTGTCGCGCGGCGCGATGAAATCGGACAAAGCGGAGTTGAAACGCCCTTCACGCTTCTCGAGCTGCTGGCGCAAGGTGTGCAGGGTCGCGATCGGCTTTTCGCGCGCCTCATCCGCGTAAACCAGAATGTCGTCGCCCTTTGCGTTCGCCGGCCAGAAGCCAATCGTCGCCTGTGCCGTGAACCATTTCTCACTGATGATGCGATCGAGCATCTTGCGCGCATCGCCGTACAGCGAGCGGGCGACTTCGCCGACAGTCGCGTCGTCGAGAATGGCGGGAAAACGCCCTGCGAGTTCCCAGGTCTGGAAGAACGGCGTCCAGTCGATGTACTCGGCCAATTCCGCCAGGTCGTATTCCCGGAATGTCTTGATCCCGAAGAAAGCGGGCCTCTTCGGCGGCGTCCTGGTAAAATCGAGCGTGGCAGCGTTCTTGCGCGCGTCCGCAAGCCTCAAGCGCTTCTTGTCGGCCTGCGCCCGGAAATGCGCCGCCGAAATCTTGGCATATTCGGCGCGCACGTCGGCGGCATAGGCCGTGCGTTTCTCCGGCGACAACAGCGAAGAGGCGACGCCGACGGCGCGGCTGGCGTCATTGACATGCACCACCGGCCCGGAGCGGTAATTGGGATCGATCTTGACGGCGGTGTGGACGCGGCTCGTGGTCGCCCCTCCAATCAGAAGCGGAATTTCGAGCCCTTCGCGCTGCATTTCTCCGGCCAGAAAGCTCATCTCGTCGAGCGACGGCGTAATCAGCCCGGAAAGGCCGATGATGTCGGCGTCTTCGCGCTTGGCGGTCTCGATGATCTTGGCCGCCGGTACCATGACGCCGAGGTCGATTACTTCGAAATTATTACATTGCAGCACGATGCCGACGATGTTCTTGCCGATGTCGTGGACATCGCCCTTGACGGTCGCGAGCACGATCTTGCCGGCGGCGTTGCGGCCGTCGCTCGCGACGCCGTTGGCCTTGTTTCGCGCCTTCTCTTCTTCCATGAACGGCATCAGGTAAGCGACCGCCTGCTTCATGACGCGGGCGGATTTCACCACCTGGGGCAGGAACATCTTTCCGTCGCCGAAGAGATCGCCGACAATGTTCATGCCGGCCATCAGTGGTCCCTCGATCACATCAAGCGGACGCTTGGCCAGCGCTCGCGAATCCTCGGTGTCGGCTTCGATATATTCGGTAATGCCGTGCACCAGCGCGTGGCTAAGCCGCTTGTCGACCGGCCATTCGCGCCAGGCGAGATCATGCTCCTGGGTTTTCCTCTCCTTGCCGCGGAATTTCTCGGCAAGCGCCAGCAGGCGCTCGGATGCGCCCGGATCGCGGTTGAGGATGACGTCCTCGCAGGTCTGGCGCAATTCAGGGTCGATGTCGTCATAGACGACCATCTGCCCGGCATTGACGATGCCCATGTCCATGCCGGCCTTGATGGCATGATACAGAAACACCGAGTGCATGGCTTCGCGCACCGGCTCGTTGCCGCGGAACGAGAACGAAAGATTGGAGACGCCGCCGGAGATGTGCGCATGCGGCAGATTCTGGCGTATCCAGCGCGTCGCCTCGATGAAGTCGACGCCGTAATTATTATGCTCCTCGATGCCGGTGGCGATCGCAAAAATATTCGGATCGAAGATGATGTCTTCCGGCGGAAAGCCGACGCGATCGACGAGGATGTCGTAGGCGCGCCTGCAGATTTCGGTCTTGCGCGCAAACGTGTCGGCTTGACCCTTCTCGTCGAAGGCCATCACCACCACCGCCGCGCCATGGCGCTTGGCGATATTGGCTTCGTGGATGAATTTCTCCTCGCCCTCTTTCATCGAGATCGAGTTCACCACCGGCTTGCCCTGCACGCATTTCAGGCCGGCTTCGATGACAGGAAATTTCGAAGAGTCGACCATCACGGGGACGCGGGCGATGTCGGGCTCGGCGGCGACGAGATTGAGGAAGGTCACCATCGCCGCTTCGGAATCGAGCAGCCCTTCGTCCATATTGACGTCGATGATCTGTGCGCCATTTTCAACCTGGTCGCGCGCCACCTGCAATGCGGCGGTGTAGTCGCCGGCCGTGATCAATTTACGAAATCGCGCCGAGCCGGTGACGTTGGTGCGCTCGCCGACGTTGACGAAGGGAATGGCCGGCGTCAGCTCAAAGGGTTCCAGGCCGGAAAGCCGCAAGCGCGGAGCGATGTCCGGGAGAATGCGCGGTTTGTGTGGGGCAACCGCCGCTGCAATCGCGGCCATATGGTCAGGCGTGGTGCCGCAGCAACCGCCGACGACATTGACGAGGCCGGCGGAGGCAAATTCGCCGATCAGGCGTGCCATATATTCCGGGCTCTCGTCGTACTGGCCGAACTCATTCGGGAGTCCGGCGTTCGGATAGGCGCACACCAAGGCATCGGCGACGCGGCCGATGTCCGCGATATGGGCGCGCAGATCCTCGGCGCCGAGCGCGCAGTTGAAACCGATCGTGATGGGTCTGGCGTGACGCACCGAATTCCAGAACGCTTCAGGAAGCTGTCCCGACAGCAGGCGGCCGGATTTGTCGGTGATGGTGCCGGAAACCATGACCGGCACGTCGATGCCGCGTTCTTCCGTGATCTCGGCAATCGCGTAGAGCGCGGCCTTGGCATTGAGCGTGTCGAAAATGGTTTCGACCAGCAGAAGGTCGGCGCCGCCATCGAGCAGGCCCTTGATCTGTTCGCCATAGGCCTTGCGCAAATCGTCGAAGGTGACGGCGCGGTAGCCGGGATTGGACACGTCGGGGGAAATCGACGCGGTGCGGTTGGTCGGGCCGATGGCGCCGGCGACAAAACGCGGCTTGCCGTCTTCGGCGCTGACGCGCACCGCAGCCGCACGCGCGAGCCTCGCGCCTTCCAGGTTGAGTTCGTAAGCGAGGTCCGACATCTCGTAATCGGCCTGCGCGATTGAGGTCGAGGAAAAGGTATTGGTGGCGACGATGTCGGCGCCGGCGCGCAAATAAGCGGCGTGGATATCCTCGATCGCGTTTGGCTGGGTCAGGATCAACAGGTCATTGTTGCCTTTGACGTCGCGATGAAAGCCGGCAAACCGCGCGCTGCGAAACGCGGCTTCGTCAAATTGCAGCGCCTGGATCATGGTGCCCATAGCGCCGTCGAGCACGAGAATGCGCTCTTTGGCGGCGTTGAGGAACGCGGTGCGTGTCGACGAGACGGGCAAGACCATTGTTCAAGCCGCCTTCTGCGCGCCTGCGGGGCGGATGCCGAGCAGATGGCAGATCGCAAAGACCAAATCAGCACGGTTCATGGTGTAGAAGTGAAAAGTATCGACGCCGCGTTTGTTGAGCTTCTGCACTTGCCCCGCGGCAACCGTTGCGGCCACCAGCTTGCGGGTCTCGACGTCGTCGTCGAGCCCGTCGAATTTTTCCGCGAGCCAATCCGGCACCGTGGTGCCGGCGCGGGTGACGAAATTTCTCGCCTGTTTGAAATTGTGCATCGGCATGATGCCGGGCACGATCGGAATATCGATGCCGCGGGCACGGACGCGGTCGAGGTAGCGATAGTAAAGGTCGTTATCGAAGAACACCTGCGTGATGGCGCGCGTGGCGCCGGCGTCGACCTTGGCTTTGAGTCCGTCGATGTCGGCGTCGAAACTGGGGCTCTCGGGATGCTTTTCCGGATAGGCCGAAACCGAGACCTCGATATCGGGAAATCGCTTTTTGATACCGGCCACTAGTTCGGAAGAGCTTTGATAGCCGTTGGGATGGGTCGTAAACGGCGTGCCGATGCCGCCCGGCGGGTCGCCACGCAGCGCCACGATGTGGCGGACGCCGGTCTCGTGATATTTGGCGACGATGTCGTCGATCTCGCCGCGCGAAGCTCCGACGCAGGTCAGATGCGCGGCCGGCAACAAATCGGTTTCGCCGAGAAGGCGGGCGATGGTCGAATGGGTGCGCTCGCGGGTCGATCCGCCGGCGCCGTAGGTCACGGAGACAAAACTCGGCGCAAGCGGGGCGAGGCGGTTAATCGTGTCCCAGAGATTCTTCTCCATTTCCTCGGTCTTGGGCGGGAAGAACTCGAAGGAGATTGCCGGCTGCTTGGTCGCGCGGGGGCCGCCGGTGGCAACAGGGGTAGCTTCGCTCATGATACTCAATGGTCTCCGCGGCAACCTCACGCCTCGCATGGCGCTGGTACAGGAACCGCTAAGATAGGCGAAAAGGCTTGAGCCTTATAGCCCACCGGATATGGGAATTTGCCCAAAAATGCTAAATATGTCGAGATATTATATCCTTTTTAAAATTAGGTGGGCAATTGTCGACCCACGTATCAGATTGTATTTGAAGTATAATGACTAAAAATCGCGATGAGGCATTGGTGGGCAAGATAAAGATATTAATAAATATAAAACTTACTGCCCATCGGACGCCAGTGATCCGGGCGCCGGGCCGGCTTCAAACGTCATGCATGCCCAGCGGTTGTACGGTTGGGCCGTGGCATTAGGTTTAAGGCGATGATTCCGCTCTCCGTCCTCGATCTCTCGGTGGTTACCACGGCTACCAAGCCTGCCGCGGCGCTGCGCAACAGCATCGATCTCGCCCGCCATGCGGACGCGCTCGGCTTCACCCGCTACTGGCTCGCCGAGCATCACAACCTAGCTTCGGTCGCGAGCCCCGCGCCCGATATCATGATCGGCCAGATCGCAGCCGTGACGAAGAACATCCGCGTCGGCTCCGGCGGGGTGATGCTGCCGAACCATGCGCCGCTGGTGGTGGCCGAGCGGTTCAAAATGCTGGAAGCGCTGTTTCCGGGCCGGATCGATCTCGGGCTCGGCCGCGCGCCCGGCACCGATGGCGCCACGGCTCACGCGCTACGCAGCCGGCTCGATCGCCGGGAAGGCGATGACTTCCTCGAACGGCTGCATGAGTTGACGCTGTGGGAGACCCGCAACTTCCCGCCCAACCATCCCTTCAATCAGGTCGTGGCGATGCCCGACGACACGCCGTTGCCGCCGATCTGGCTGCTCGGCTCCAGCGATTACAGTGCGGAACTGGCGGCCCAGGTCGGCATGGGCTACGCGTTCGCGCATCATTTTGCGTCCTATGACGCCATCGCTGCGATGACGAACTACCGCGCCCGTTTCAAGCAGACCGGTTGGCGCGAAACACCGTATGCGATTCTGGCGGTGGCGGTGGTCGCGGCCGAAACGGATGCCGAAGCCGAACGGCTCGCCGCGTCGATGGACCTCAATCGCTTGCTGCGCGATCGTGGCCAATATATTCCGCTGCCGAGTATCGAGGAGGCGCAGGCCTATCCTTACACCGACGCCGATCGAGCTGCGATTGCGCGCAACCGTTCGCGCTTGTTTGTCGGCAGCCCCGCAACGGTGATAAAAAAGCTAGAGTCGATGATCGCGGCAAGCCAAGCCGACGAACTGATGGTGATCACCGCTGTCTACGATCACGAGGCGCGCAAGAAGTCCTACAGCCTGCTGGCTGACGCATTCGGGCTAGCCAAGAAGGAAGCGGCGTAAGCCGATCAGTCCTGCTGTTCGCTAAAGGTGGCGCGGAACGGATGAGCCGGATAGACGCCGACAATGCGGAATTCACGCGAGAAGAATTTCAACTCCTCGAGCGCAAAGGCGAGGCCCTTGTCGTCGGGGTGGCCGTCGACATCGGCGTAGAACTGCGTGGCAAAGAAATTGCCGTCGACCATGTAGCTTTCGAGCTTGGTCATGTTGACACCGTTGGTGGCAAAGCCGCCCATCGCCTTGTAGAGCGCTGCCGGCAGGTTTCTCACCCGGAAGACAAATGTGGTGACCAGCGGCCCCGACTCCTGTTTGGCCCAATTGGCTTGGCGCGCCAGCACCACGAAGCGGGTGGTGTTGTGGGCCTCGTCCTCGACGTCTTCGGCCAGAATGTCGAGGCCGTAAATTTCGGCCGCGAGTTTTGGGGCGATCGCGGCGCAGGTTTTGTCGCCGCGATCAGCAATGATATGCGCGCTGCCGGCGGTGTCGCCCGCCACGATCGGCTTGATGCCGAGCTTGCGAATGATGCGCCGGCATTGTCCGAGCGCGTGAACGTGGCTTTCGACCGTCTTGATGTCGCCGATTTTGGCACCGCGGGGCGCCATCAACTGATGATGCACCGGCAGGAACCACTCGCCGACGATGAAGAGGCCGGATTGCGGCAAGAGATGATGAATGTCGGCGACGCGGCCGGCGACCGAATTCTCGATCGGGATCATGCCGAGGTCGGCCTCGCCCGAGGAGATCGCGGCCAACGCGTCCTCGAAAGTCGGGCAGGGCAGCGCTTCAGCGTCGGGATAGGCCTCGGCGATGGCGATGTGGGAGTTCGCGCCCGACTCGCCCTGGAATGCGATTTTCATGATCTTGGTCGACTTGGTCATGGCGCCTTGTACCAGCCGCTCAGCTTTTCGCCAGTAGTTGCCGCGTAGCCTCCAGGTCGGCCGGGGTATCGACGCCGCGCGGCACGGTATCGACGATCCCGATGTCGATCCGCATTCCCGCCTCCAGCGCCCGCAATTGCTCCAGTTTCTCCTGCTGCTCGAGCGGCGAGGGGGGGAGGCGGACGAAGCGCTCAAGCGCGGCGCGGCGATAGGCGTAGAGACCGATGTGATGGTAGCGCGGTCCCTCGCCATGGGGGGCGGTCGCGCGGGTGAAATAGAGCGCGCGCAGCCGCCGGGGGCCGATCGTTGAGCCGACCGCCTTCACGACGTTGGGGTTCAAGGCTTCTTCCTGGGTATGGATTTCCGCCGCCAAGGTCGCGATGTCGACCGCGGGGTTTTCCAGCGGCGCCAGCACATCGCGGATATTGTCCGGGCTGATGGTCGGAAAATCGCCCTGCAGATTGATCACGATCTCGGTCTCGTGGCCGGGATCGAGCGAGCCGAGCGCCTCGAAAATCCGGTCCGAGCCGGACGGATGGTCGGCGCGGGTCATGACCGCCTCTCCGCCGTGCGTTTTAACCGCGGCCGCGATCTCGGCCGTATCAGTTGCAACCGCCACCCGGCCAATTCCGGCGGCCTCGGCGCGGCGGAGCACATGGACGATCATCGGCAGACCGGCCATCTCCAATAGCGGCTTGCCGGGCAGGCGCGTGGCGGCCATGCGGGCAGGAATCAGTACCAAAATACGGGGGTTGGTCATCAGAATGCGGTCTGGTGCCCCTCCGAGAAGCGGCCGAAATAATGGGGATGGGTCAAAAGCCAAGGCGTTTATACGGGTTGCCAGAGCACGGGCAAACCGATATCTGATTTCCGCTCAGGGTGCGGCGCGAAAGCCCGATTCCTTAGCGCCAATCGCGGCCGTTTCTCGCCGGCCAAAAGTCGACATTCCCGGCCTGGAGCCTGATCCACAATGGACTCCTTCGAACTCAATAAAATTCTCGGTGCCATTCTCGGCACCTGTCTCATCTTGCTGGTGACGAGCTTTGCGGCCAGCGCGCTTTTCGCTCCCAACAAGCCGGAAAAGCCCGGTTTTGAAATCGCGGTGAAGGAAGAGGCGGCAGGAGGCGAGAAGGCCGCTGCAGCCGAACCGGCCGTGCCGATCGAGAAACTGCTGCAAACCGCCTCCGTCCAGAAGGGCGAACAGGCCGCCAAGAAGTGCGCCGCTTGCCACGACTTCACCAAGGGCGGGCCCAACAAGGTCGGTCCGAATCTTTTCGGCATCGTGGGTGACAAGAAGGGCGAGGGCCGCGGATTCAATTTCTCGGCGGCGATGAAGGCCAAGGGCGGCACCTGGACCATCGATGACCTCAGCCAGTTCATCGATAATCCCAAGGGTTTCGTCCCCGGCACCGCGATGGGCTTTGCCGGTATCCAGAAAGGCAGCGAGCGCGCCGACGTGATCGCTTACCTGAATTCGCTTTCCGATAGTCCGCAGCCTCTGCCAACCGCGGCAAAGTAACTGCAAATTATTCGAGCATTGTTCAACGGCCGGGTTCAGCTCCGGCCGTTTTGCGTTCTGGTATGGGTTCCTATTCTGGTTCAGCCAGAGCCAGGCGGGTCTCACTATTGTTACCGCGGCCTTTCGCCCCAGAAGGGGTGTAATCATGAGCAAAAAGCAACTTAAGCGGCCGAAACCTTGCCTTATACTCCGGTCTTGATACCGCGGATTACGAGAGGATTTTGCCTTTGGCACTGAACCGAAGACATCTCTTGCAGGGCGGCGCGGCTGCTGCCGTTGCGCCAGCGCTCGGCACGGCTTCCGGCTTTACGATCATCAGTTCCGCCGAGGCTCAGACCGCCGCAAGCGCGCCGGTCTGGCGGCACGGGTTGTCACTGTCTGGGGACATTAAATATGCCGCCGACTTCAAGCGCTTCGATTACGTTAATCCCGGCGCGCCGAAGAGCGGCATCGTGCGGCAGATCGCAGTTGGTACCTTCGACAATTTCAACATCGTGGTTTCGGGCGTCAAAGGTTCGATCGCTCCCATCGGGCTAATCTACGAAACACTGATGGCACATGCGCTGGACGAGGTCGCGACTGAATATGGCCTTTTGGCGGAAGCCGCCCAGCACCCCGACGATTTTGCCTGGGTGGTTTATCGGCTGCGCAAGGAAGCGCGCTGGCACGACGGCAAGCCGGTCACGCCGGAAGACGTCGTCTTTTCACTCGAACAGCTGAAGAAACTCAGCCCGATGTACGCTTCGTATTATCGCCACGTCGTGAAGGCCGAGAAGTCCGGCGAGCGTGAGATCAAGTTCACATTCGACGCGCCGGGAAACCGCGAACTGCCGCATATCGTCGGCGAGCTTGTGGTCTTGCCCAAGCATTATTGGGACGGCAGCGACAGCCAGGGCCGCAAGCGTGATATTTCCCAGACGACGCTGGAGCCGCCGCTGGGCTCCGGCCCGTATCGTATCAAGGAGTTTGTCGCCGGCCGCTCGCTGAGCCTCGAACGTGTCAAGGATTACTGGGGTGCCGATCTGCCGGTTCAGGTTGGCCAGAACAATTTCGATGAGCTGCGTTACGAATTCTTCCGCGATTCCACTGTTGCGCTCGAAGCTTTCAAAGGAGATCAGGTCGACTGGCGCCTGGAAAACAGCGCGAAGAACTGGGCCACGGCCTACGACTTCCCTGCTGTGACCGAGAAGCGTGTGGTGCTGGAAGAGTTTCCGGACCGCAGCTCCGGCCGCATGCAAGCTTTTGTGCTCAATATCCGCCGCGACCAGTTCAAGGACATTCGGGTCAGGCGCGCACTAAATTGGGCTTTCGACTTCGAGGAAATGAACAAGCAGCTTTTCTTCGGGCAGTATTTCCGCATCGGTAGCTACTTCGCCGGATCGGAGCTTGCGTGCGCCGGGCTGCCGCAAGGGCGCGAGCTTGCGATCCTCGAGACGGTCCGTGACAAAGTGCCGGCCGAAGTGTTCACCTCGCCCTATCAAAATCCCGTCGGTGGCAATCCCGACGCCGTCCGCAACAACCTCCGGGAAAGCACGAAACTGCTCAAAGAAGCCGGATTTGAAATCAAGGACCGTAAGTTGCTGGATCCAACCGGTAAGCCCGTGACGGCAGAGATCCTGGTGGAGGATCCGACCTACGAACGAGTCGCATTGTTCTTTAAGCCGTCGTTGGAGCGTATTGGCATAACTGCTTCAGTTCGCGTGGTCGATGAAGTGCAGTACGAAAATAGAAAACGAAATTTCGACTTCGACATCATTATCGATAGCTGGCCGGAGTCGCTATCGCCCGGAAATGAACAGCGTGAATATTGGGGATCGCAAGCTGCCGATGTGCTGGGTTCCAGAAATTTGATTGGCATCAAAGACCCTGCGGTCGATGCCCTGGTTGATAAAGTGATTTTCGCGACGGATCGGGAAGATTTGGTCGCTGCGACCAAAGCGCTTGATCGCGTTCTGCTGTGGAATTCTTACGTGGTGCCGCAGTGGAATTATCCCAAAGCGCGGACTGCACGCTGGGATCGCTTCGGCCGGCCGGCCGAAATGCCGAAATACGGGCTCACCGGATTCCCCGCTTTGTGGTGGTTCGATGCCGACAAGGCCGCCAGAATCGGCAAGAGATCTTGAGGAATTTTCCGCCATGACGTCTCTCTCTCGCCGGCATGTGCTCGGTCTTGGCGCTGGTGTTTTCGGTGCCGGCGTTTCGGGCGTGCCGTGGCTGCGGCCGGCGCTTTCGACGGATGCTCCCAGCGAGGCCCATGGGCTTTCGGTGTTCGGCGACTTGAAATACCCGGCTGATTTTCAGCACTTCGACTACGTCAATCCGGCCGCACCGAAAGGCGGCATGTTTTCGCTGATCCCGTCGGTTCGTGCCTACAACCAGTCCTATCAGACCTTCAACTCCTTCAACGCCTATGTCCTCAAAGGCGAGGGGGCGCAGGGCATGGACATGACGTTTGCGCCGTTGATGGTGCGTGCGGGCGATGAACCCGATGCGATGTATGGCTTGGTGGCGAAATCAGTACAGATTTCGCCGGACAAGCTGACCTATCGCTTCACGCTGCGTCCTGAAGCCCAATTCCACGACGGTTCCAAACTGACGGCGCAGGACGCCGCGTTCTCGCTGATGACGCTCAAGACCAAGGGCCATCCGCTGATCCTGCAGCAAATGCGCGATATGGTGAAAGCGGAGGCTGTGGACGATGCGACGCTGATCGTCACCTTCGCCGAAAAGCGGGCGCGCGATGTCCCGCTCTATGTCGCAAGCCTGCCGATCTTCTCGAAAGCCTATTACGCCACGCGGCCGTTTGAAGAATCGACGCTCGACGTCCCGCTCGGCTCCGGCCCCTACAAGGTCGGAAAATTTGAGGTCAATCGCTTCGTCGAGTTCGAACGGGTCAAGGACTGGTGGGGGCGCGATCTTGGCGTCGCCCGAGGCAGCTATAACTTCGATGTCGTGCGCTATGAATTTTACCGGGACCGCGACGTTGCCTTCCAGGGATTTACCGGGCGGAATTATCTCTATCGCGAAGAGTTCACCTCGCGGGTATGGGCGACGCGTTATGATTTTCCGGCGGTGCGCGACGGCCGCGTCAAACGCGAAATCTTGCCGGATGAAACGCCATCCGGAGCGCAAGGCTGGTTCATCAATACCCGCCGCGACAAATTCAAGGATTCGCGCGTGCGCGAGGCGCTGATCCAGGCGTTCGATTTCGAATGGACCAACAAGACCATCATGTACGGCGCTTATGCGCGCACTCACTCGCCGTTCCAGAATTCCGATATGGTAGCGAGCGGCGTGCCGTCGCCGGAAGAGCTCAAGCTGCTTGAGCCGTTTCGTGGTCAGGTGCCGGATGAGGTATTCGGCGCGCCCTTCGTGCCGCCGGTCTCGGACGGATCAGGACAGGATCGCGCGCTGTTGCGCAAGGCGCAGCAATTGCTGCAAGACGCGGGCCTGCCGATCAAGGATGGCAAGCGTCTGCTGCCGAATGGCGAAATCTTCCGGATTGAGTTTCTCGTCGACGAGCCGTCGATCGAGCCGCACCATGCGCCTTACATCAAGAATCTCGGGACGCTTGGCATCGAGGCCAGCTTGCGCCTCGTCGATCCCGTCCAGTACCGCGCGCGCGTTGAAGACTTCGATTTCGACATGACCATCGAACGCTTCAGCATGTCGGCGACCCCGGGCGATGGCATGCGGCCATTCTTCACCTCGCAGGCGGCAAAGACCAAAGGTTCCTATAATCTTGCCGGCATCGCCGACCCCGTGATCGATACACTGGTCGAAAAGGTTCTCGCCGCCGACAGCCGCGCCGATCTGACGGTTGCCTGCCGGGCGTTCGACCGGGTGTTTCGCGCCGGGCGTTACTGGGTGCCGCAGTGGTACGCCAACACGCATAAGCTCGCTTATTGGGATTTGTTCGCTCACCCTGAAAAACCTCCGCGTTACGCATCGGGTGTTGGTGCGCCGGACAACTGGTGGGCGGACGCCAGCAAAGCGGCCGCAGCCGAGCAGGCGAAGTAACACATGGGCGCCTATATCGCACGCCGCATTTTGTTGATGGTTCCCACGCTGTTGGGAATCCTGTTCGTCTCCTTTGTCGTTGTGCAATTCGCGCCCGGCGGCCCGGTCGAGCGGGTGATCGCGCAACTGTCCGGGGCCGATACCGGAGGTACGTCGAGGATCTCGGGCTCGGGTGGCGATTTCGGGGGGCGCAACCAGGTCGGTGTGTCGTCGGATGCGGTAAGCTCCAAATATCGCGGCGCGCGGGGACTAGATCCTGACTTTATCAAGAGCCTGGAGAAGCAGTTCGGCTTCGACAAGCCGGCGCCCGAGCGTTTTCTCTTGATGGTATGGAATTTCTCGCGGTTCGACTTCGGCAAAAGCTATTTTCGCGACGTCAGTGTGCTGCAACTGATCAAGGAGAAGCTGCCGGTCTCGATGTCGCTCGGCATCTGGATGACGCTTTTGACCTACCTGATCTCGATTCCACTCGGCATCCGCAAGGCGGTGATGGACGGTTCGAAATTCGATACCTGGACCTCGGCGGTGATCATCGTCGGCTTTGCTATACCGGGATTCCTGTTCGCGATCCTCTTGATCATCCTGTTTGCCGGCGGCTCCTTCTTCAATATTTTTCCGTTGCGCGGGCTGACGTCGGACGGCTGGTCGCAATTTCCCTGGTACTGGAAAATCATCGACTATTTCTGGCACATCACTCTGCCGCTGATATCGATGGCGCTCGGCGCCTTCGCCACTATGACGTTGTTGACCAAGAATTCCTTTCTCGATGAAATCCGCAAGCAATATGTGATGACGGCGCGCGCCAAGGGGTGCAGCCAGAACCAGGTGCTTTACGGCCACATCTTCCGCAACGCGATGTTGATCGTGATCGCCGGATTTCCCGGCGCTTTCATCCATGCGTTCTTCTCCGGCTCGCTCCTGATCGAGACCATCTTCTCGCTCGACGGACTCGGTCTGCTCGGCTTCGAGAGCGTGCTCAACCGCGACTATCCCGTGGTGTTCGGAACGCTGTTCATCTTTTCGCTGGTCGGTCTCGTCGTCAATCTGATCTCCGATCTCGCTTATATGTGGGTCGATCCGCGGATCGATTTCGAGGCGCGAGAGGTCTGATGTACGAGCTTCAGAAAGATGGCGCCGCGCCTCCGCCGCCTCCGGTCGAGACGACCACGCAGGCGCCACTCGGCGCGGCGGTTCCGTCGACGAGCCATGGGCTTGGCATCTCTCCGCTTAACCGCCGGCGCTGGCAGAATTTCAAATCGAACCGCAGGGGCTTTTGGTCGTTGTGGATTTTCCTTTTCCTGTTCTTCGTGTCGCTGTTCGCCGAACTCATTGCCAATGACCGGCCTTTCTTCATCCGGTTTGACGGACATTCGTATTGGCCTGCCTTCGTCAGCTATTCCGAGACGACCTTCGGCGGCGATTTCGAAACCGCGGCCGATTATCGCGATCCTTACTTACAGAAATTGATCGCAGCGAAGGGTGGCACCATTATCTGGCCGCTGATCCGCTACTCCTTTGACACGCACAATCTTGATCTTCCGACGCCCGCGCCGTCGCCGCCGACCTGGATGCTAACGGAAGCGCAATGCAAGGAAGTGGTGGAAAGAAAAGGCCTCAAGAGCTGCCGCGACCTGGAATATAACTGGCTCGGCACCGACGATCAGGGTCGCGACGTCGTCGCGCGCCTGATCTATGGCTTCCGCATCTCCGTGCTATTCGGCCTCAGCCTCACCATCATCTCCTCGATCATCGGCGTTGCCGCGGGCGGGGTGCAGGGCTATTTCGGCGGCTGGATCGATTTGACCTTTCAGCGTGTGATCGAGGTCTGGACCGCGATTCCCTCGCTCTATCTGCTGCTGATCCTGTCTTCAGTGCTGGTGCCTGGCTTCTTCGTGTTGCTCGGTATCCTCTTGTTGTTTTCATGGGTATCGCTGGTCGGTCTGGTGCGCGCAGAATTTTTGCGAGGCCGCAATTTCGAATACATCCAGGCGGCGCGGGCACTCGGTGTTTCCAACGCCGTTATCATGTTCCGCCATCTGTTGCCGAACGCGATGGTGGCGACGATGACCTTCCTGCCGTTCATCGTTTCGTCGTCGGTGATGACGCTGACCGCGCTCGATTTCCTCGGCTTCGGGCTTCCGCCGGGTTCACCCTCGCTCGGCGAGCTACTTTCGCAAGGCAAGGCGAATGTTCAGGCGCCGTGGCTCGGCTTTACCGGCTTCTTTGCGGTCGCGATCATGCTGTCGCTCCTGATCTTCATCGGCGAAGCCGTCCGCGACGCCTTCGATCCGCGCAAGACGTTCAGGTGAGCCCGGCCATGGACGCCGTCAACCAGCCCTTGCTCGATGTCCGCGACCTGTCGGTGGCGTTTCACCAGCCGAGCGGCGACACGATTGCAGTCGACCATGTTTCATTTTCGATTCAGCGCGGACAATGCGTGGCGCTGGTTGGTGAATCCGGGTCCGGCAAGTCGGTCAGCGCGCTGTCGGTTTTGAAGCTGCTGCCGTATCCGACCGCCTCGCATCCTTCCGGCGTCATTTTGTTCAAGGGCCGCGACTTGCTGACGATGTCGGAGCGCGAAATGCGAGGCATTCGCGGCAACGACATCTCGATCATCTTCCAGGAGCCGATGACCTCGCTCAATCCGCTGCATACGATTGAGTCGCAGATCGGTGAAATCCTGCAACTGCATCAGGGCGTCGGCGGCCAGATGGCGCGTTCGCGCACGCTGGAGCTGTTGACCCAAGTCGGTATTCCCGATCCGCAGACACGTCTCAGGAGCTATCCGCATCAGCTATCCGGCGGTCAGCGCCAACGGGTCATGATCGCGATGGCGCTCGCCAACGAACCGGATCTCTTGATCGCGGACGAGCCAACCACGGCGCTCGACGTCACGGTGCAGGCGCAAATTCTGGCGCTGCTCGCCGACATCCGCAAACGGCTCGGCATGAGCCTCTTGTTCATTACCCACGATCTCGGCATCGTGCGCCGCATTGCGGACGTGGTCTGCGTCATGAACGGCGGCAAGATCGTCGAGCAGGGGCTGGTCGAGGACGTCTTCACTGCGCCGAAACATCCCTATACCCGCGCGCTGCTCGCCGCCGAGCCCAAGCCAGATCCGGCGCCGCCGCGGCCTGAATCTCCGGTCGTGATCTCGGCCGACGATCTGAAGGTCTGGTTTCCGATCAAGCGCGGCCTGCTGCGCTCGACGGTCGGCCACATCAAGGCCGTCGACGGCGTCAGCCTGTCGGTGCGCAAGGGCGAGACGCTCGGCGTCGTCGGCGAATCCGGCTCCGGCAAAACCACGCTCGGTCTTGCGCTGCTGCGCCTGATTTCCTCCGACGGGCCGATCGTCTTCTTAGGCGCAGAAATCCAGGGCCTCCGCTTCAAGGAAATGCTTCCCTACCGCCGCGACATGCAGATCGTATTTCAGGATCCGTTCGGGGCCTTAAGCCCGCGAATGTCGGTCGGCGACATCGTGGTCGAGGGGCTCAGCGTGCACCAGCCATCGCTCTCGCAAGCCGAGCGCGAAGCGCGCGTGATCCAGGCGTTGCGCGACGTCGGTCTCGATCCGGCGACACGGTTTCGCTATCCGCACGAATTTTCCGGCGGACAGCGCCAGCGCATCAGTATTGCGCGGGCCGTCGTATTGGAGCCAAACTTTGTCGTGCTGGATGAGCCGACCAGCGCGCTCGATATGCTGTTTCAGGCCCAGATGGTCGATTTGTTGCGCGAACTGCAGCGCCGGCGAGACCTGACCTACATGTTCATTTCGCATGACCTGCGTGTGGTGGCGTCGCTCGCGAGCCACCTGATCGTGATGCGTGATGGCAAGGTGGTGGAAGAAGGCGCTGCGGCAGATTTGTTCAAGCGCCCGCAAACCGACTATACCCGCGCGTTGTTTGCGGCGGCCTTCCGCCTGGAAGCCGCGGGCGATGATGTCGTCAGGGAATAGAGGCTTTACCCCTCGGCGCGAAGCGGCTCGACCTTGACGTGGCCGTTCACCGGAACGTTCCAGATATCCTCGGCGTATTCGGTGATGGTGCGATCGGACGAGAACCAGGCCATCCGGGCGACGTTGAGGATAGAAGCCCGGGTCCAGGCCGCCGGCGTCTGCCAGCGCGCATCGATGCCGCGCTGCGCCGTATAGTAGGAATCGAAATCCGCGCTGACCATGTAGTGGTCGAGATGGCGCAGCGCGTGCGCAATCGATTCGAAGCGGCTCGGATCGTCCGGTGAGAATTCACCGCTGCCGATGGCGTTGATGGCGCGCGAGAGCGCGGGCGAAGCTCTGATCACGTCGGTGGCGTCGAGGCCCTGCTTGCGCCGCACCACCACGTCCATCGCTTCCATGCCGAAGATCGCGATATTCTCCGCGCCGACATGATCGCGGATTTCGATATTGGCGCCGTCGAGCGTACCGATGGTGATGGCGCCATTGAGGGCGAGTTTCATGTTGCCGGTGCCTGACGCTTCCATGCCCGCGGTCGAAATCTGTTCGGAGAGGTCGGCGGCCGGAATGATCACTTCCGCAAGGCTGACATTGTAGTCGGGCAGGAACGCGACCTTCAGGCGGCCGGCGACCGCGGGATCGTTGTTGACGACCTCGGCAACGTCGTTGATGAGTTTGATGATCAGCTTGGCGTAGCGGTAGCTCGCCGCCGCCTTGCCGGCAAAAATCTTGACGCGCGGCACCCAGTTGCCTTGCGGATTATCCTTGATCGCGTGGTAAAGCGCGATCGCCTCCAGGATATTGAGCAGTTGGCGCTTATATTCGTGGATGCGCTTGATCTGCACATCGAACAGCGCAGCCGGGTCGACCTTGATGTTGATCTTTTCGCCGATCAGGCGCGACAGTGCGATCTTGTTGTGATGCTTGACGCTGCGGAATTTTTCCTGAAATGCGCTGTCGCCGGCGCTCTTTTCAAGCAGTTGCAGCCGGGTCGGATCGTCGAGCACGGCGTCGCCGCAGGCCTCGCGCAACAGGTCGGTCAGCTTCGGATTGGCGAGCATCAGCCAGCGGCGGAAGGTGATGCCGTTGGTCTTGTTGGTGATGCGCCCGGGATAGAGATGGTTGAGATCGTGGAACACGGTCTCCTTCATCAGATCGGAATGCATGGCCGAGACGCCGTTGATGCGGTGGGAGCCGACGAAAGCCAGTTGCCCCATCCGCACGCGCCTGCCAGACCTCTCGTCGATCAGGGAGACGGACGCGCGGAAATCGACATCGCCAGGACAGCGCTCCTCGGCGAGCGCAAGATGGGCCACATTGATGCGGTAGATGATTTCCAGATGCCGCGGCAACAGCCGCTGGAATAATTCGACGGGCCAGGTCTCTAGCGCTTCCGGCAACAGCGTGTGGTTGGTGTAGGACAGCGTGTCGACCGTGATCTTCCACGCATCGTCCCAGCGGATGTTGTGCAGGTCGACGAGAATGCGCATCAACTCGGTGACGGCCAGACTCGGGTGGGTATCGTTGAGCTGCACCGCGACTTTCGCCGCGAGACCGCGTATCTGCCCGTCTGCCGCCAGATGACGCTTGATCAGATCTTGAAGTGAGGCCGAGACAAAGAAATATTCCTGGCGCAGCCGCAGTTCGCGGCCCGCCGGGCTTTCGTCATTCGGGTAGAGAAACTTGCAGATCGATTCCGCGCGTGTTTCCTCAGCGGCTGCGCCGACGTAGTCACCGCTGTTGAAGACGTCGAGCCGGAGCGGATCGGGCGAGCGGGCCGACCACAGGCGGAGTGCGTTGACGTTCTGACCGCGCCATCCGACGATCGGGGTGTCGTAGGCGACCGCCTGCACGGTTTCCGCCGGATGCCAGATCGCGCGGTCACGCCCCTTGGCATCGACGTGTTCGACACCGCCGCCGAAATGGACGTGATAGACCACCTCCGGCCGCTGGAATTCCCAGGGGTTGCCGAAGCTCAGCCACTCGTCCGGATATTCCTTCTGCCAGCCATTGTTGATGATCTGGCGGAACAGGCCGAAATCGTAGCGGATGCCGTAACCGATCGCGGGGATGCCGAGTGTCGCCATGCTTTCCATGAAGCACGCGGCAAGCCGGCCGAGGCCGCCATTGCCGAGCGCCGCGTCCGGTTCGCATTTGCGCAACTCCGACAGGCCTACGCCGAGATCGCCCAGCGCCGCGTCGAACAGCGCCAACAGCCCCATATTGTTCAAGGCGTCGGAGAAAAGGCGGCCGATCAGGAATTCGAGCGAGAGGTAATAGACGCGCTTGCGGCCGGCGTCGTAGCTCATCTTCTCGGCCGTAAGCCAGCGATGCACGATGCGGTCACGCAGCGCCAGCGCCGCCGCCTTGTACCAGTCGTGCTTGGTCGCCATGCCGGCGTCCTTGCCGATCGCAAGTCGGAGCTTGGCGAGAATAGCGCTCTTGATTTCGGTCAGCGCCAGTTCGTCGATGGGATCCGGCACCGAGAAAACTGGGATAGAAGGCTCTGACAAATTAAATCCCCTGCGGCGGCCCCCACGATACAGCACCTTGCACCGGGATCGAAACCCGGGACTTTAATTGTGCGACGTTTGCATGAATTTCATGCAAGGACCGGGCCGATTTAACAGGCTGATGCCTGATCCGGCTATGGTCCCTCGTCTTCAATAACGTTTATCCTTCATCACTTAAGGCCGCCATCACAGCCTCGACGTTTTCTGGCTCGGTCATGGGTAGAAGGCCATATCTCGTTGAGCTCACCAAAGGTCACAAAGCCCTTGTCGCGACCTAACGCGATGGCTTTCCGCACGACGTCGCTTCGCGGCATTTTTCGCTCCTTCCAAAACTACCCTCTACCAAAGGGCAGCGTCTCGCTTTGGCTAGAACAAATTAAGAACACTTTAGCAAGTCTTTGATATATCATAGTGATTCGAGATATTCCGACACAACATCTAGGGTCTATCCGAGATTTCGAGGACTACATGTCCACCATCGCCTTCGACCAATTCGCGCTCACCCGCATCGCCGACTTCGCCCGTTCGCTGTCGCGCCTGCATAAAACCTCCCGCCGTCAGCTTGTGGACGATGATGCGATCGACCGGGAATTCAACGCCGTCTGCCAGTCGGTCTGGGGCTACACCACCGACGACATCAGCGACGATCTGTTTTCCGACGCCGACCACGTCTTTCTGGATTCGCTCGATGAGGCGCCGGCGCGCCTGTTCGCCGCGGAACAAGGCTATGACCTCGTGGACGAGGAGGGCATGCTGACGGACTGGTGGGGTTATTGCTGGATGATCCTCGCCGAGAAACGCGGCCTGCTCACATCGGAAAACCGCACCGCCGCGCGGGCGCAAATCGAGGAGAAATACCGCGCGGCGCCGAACGTCATTGGCGTCATTGTCGGGCGGTAACGACACGCATCAGCGCGCCACCGCGAGGCAGGACGATCATTTCGATTCCGCGCGCTTGGCGCGCGAAAGAGGTTTCGGCGCGGGTGTGATGGACGCCGTGACGTCGCTGCTGATATCCACCCTCGAGGCCTCATTGCCGATCGCATCTGCCGCGACTGGCGCCACCTTCATTTCGCCGAGACGGGTGCGGACTTCCGCCGTCAGACCTGGGTAGGAGGCGACCGGGGTGAATTCGGGGTTCTGGTTGTTGCCGACCTTGATGCCGGAATAGGCCACCAGCCCATCTGTCGTGGCGATCACGTCCCCTGCGCGCAGCGAAGCATCCAGCATCAAATCGACCGGCGCAAGGCCGGCGGCATCGCGGCCGTTGCAGGTGCAGTCGGTGCGCAGCGCCTTTCGATAGGCAAAGGCGTTTTCGCTATCGGCATAACGCTCGCCGGTCGCGCTCGTCGCGCCGTCGATGTTGCTGCCATAAAAGACCTTGGTCGGGCTGGCCGGACAGAAGGCCTGGCACATCTGGATCGGCGAAGCGTTGCTGCGCGTCAGCGGAAAATACTTGCCGTCGCAGCTTCGCACGCAAAAAGCGGGGCCGCCGGAGGCCACTTGTCGCGGCGCCGGCGCGGGCGGCTGATTCTGCTGGAAAGGGTCGGCGAAGAAATTCGCCTGGGGTGGCTGTGCCTGGCGCTGCTGCTGTTTCTGAAGCCCGCCGAAAAACATGTCTAACAGGCCTTCGGCGGCGACTTCTTGCGGCGCAAGAAATGCGCTGGCAAGGAGGATGGCGGCCGCAGGAATCTTGCGCCGCCGCCGGCGCTGATCGGTCAACTCTGTACGCAACGCTCACTCCACCCGACGCCAGGACCTTAAGTCGGCAGTAACTCACTGCCCGCCGTCGTCGACATTAGTGCGGGATGGTAAACGAGCTATGAGCAAGGGCACGGGAGCGATAAAGAAACTGCTTCATATACTGTCTCGCCCCGCGAGATGCGGGAGACAGCGGGAACAAGAATTTCAGTCCTTCAGATATTCGCTCGCCCGGAACAGCCAGCGGAAGGCAAGGCCGGCTTGCGCAAAGTTTTCGACCGCGCCTTCTTCGCGGTCCACCATGGTCAGCACCAGAACGACTTCGCCGCCGGCATCGCGCACCGCCTCGACCGCCTTCAATGCCGATTCGCCGGTCGTGGTGACGTCTTCGACGATCACCACACGTTTGCCTTGCAGGCTCTCGTTCTTGGTCAGGCCCTCGACTGCCAGTCTTGCGCCGTGTTCCTTCGGCTTCTTGCGTACAAAGAAGGCCGCGATCGGATGGCCCTTGAGCCAGGAGAGCTGGGCGACGGCGCCGGCCAGCGGGACCGCGCCCATTTCCAGGCCGCCGATATAGTCGAGGCCGTCGTCCTTCAGCGCCTCATAAGTCAATTCGGCCAGCAAGGCGGCGCCTTCCGGATCGAGCATCGTCGGCTTGAGGTTGAAATAGAAATTGCTCTTGCGCCCGGAAGCCAAGGTAATTTCGCCGCGCCCGAAAGAGCGTTTGCGAATGATCTCGACGAGGCGGGCGCGGGACGCGGATTTGGACAAAATGATCTCCGGTATGGGAGGCGCAATTTATGCGGGGACGGGCGTCATATCCAGAGCGGAACCCACACCGTCAACAGCGCACAGCCGGGCCGATGCCGCTAAATGGCGAGTCTTGGCACCCCCAAATCGGCAAGGGGGTAGGCGCGCTGCGGCATTTCCGGCGGCTCGGCACGATGCTAAAGACACGCTCCTCCCAACGCCCTAGGAACCGTCGATGACCATCGAACTGCACACCTGGAATACGCCGAACGGCCGCAAGATCAGCGTTGCGCTCGAGGAGATGGGGCTGCCTTACAAGGTCGTTCCGGTCAATATCAGCAAGGGCGAGCAGATGGCGCCGTCGTTTCTGGCGATCAGCCCGAACAACAAGATTCCGGCGATCGTCGATCCCGACGGCCCCGGCGGCAAACCCGTCAGCGTGTTCGAATCCGGTGCGATCCTGCTTTATCTCGGGGAGAAAACCGGCAAGTTCTTACCCGTGCCTTTGGCCGAGCGTATTCCGGTTTATGAATGGCTGATGTGGCAGATGGGCGGCTTTGGGCCGATGCCGGGGCAGGTGCACCACTTCATTGCGCTGGAGAATGAGCGGGACCGCGCCTACGGCCTGAAGCGCTATATGGCCGAGACGCGCCGGCTCTATGGCGTGCTGGACCGGCGCCTGGCCGGTCATGAATTCGTCGCCGGCGCGCTGTCGGTGGCGGATTTCGCGATCCTCGGGTGGGCCTGGCGGCACGAACGTCACAAGGTGTCGTTTGCGGATTTTCCCCATGTCGGCCGCTGGTACGACGCGATGATGACGAGGCCGGCCGTCAAGCGCGGCATCGAAGCGAAGCTGGATTAGTCCGCTTCATCTTTGCTTGCTCCTGGAAGGAACGTGTCGGCGCGCCTACGCGTCCAGCGCCGGCCAATTGCTTGAACGTGAATTTCGAGACAGAAGAACGGTGCCAACGGATCGCAAGCCATTATCAGACAGGCTCGCTGTTTTTCCCCGCTTGGATTTGGCCGATCTGCCGACCCCGCTCGAGCCGATGAAGCGACTGACGGCTCATCTTGACGGACCGCGGCTGTGGGTCAAGCGCGAGGATGCCATGGGGCTCGGTTTTGGGGGCAATAAGCTGCGCAAGCTTGACTATGTCCTGTACGAGGCACTCGCGAGCGGCGCCGATACCATCGTCTCTGGCGGCGTTGTTCAATCGAACAGCCAGCGGCAGGTTGCCGCGGCTGCCGCTAAGCTGGGCCTCGCATGCCATCTCGCCGTCTACCACGGCCGGCTCGAACCGCCGACGCCCGAATACAGGACGTCTGGAAATGCATTCCTCAATCGGCTGTTTGGCGCGCACCTCCACGACGTGGCGTGGACCGGCGACCGCAACGCCGCCATTCGCTCGCTCGTCGGGGATCTCGAAGCCAAGGGTCGCAGGCCATACTTTGTGCCGTATGGAGTTTCGAATACCCTGGGCGCCGTTGCCTATGCCACGGCGATTTCCGAGATGGAACTTCAGGCAGCGCGATTGGGCTTCGTACCCGCCGCCATTGTGCACTGTACAGGAAGTGCCGGCACGCAGGCCGGTCTTGTCG
Source organism: Bradyrhizobium sp. (assembly GCF_049519115.1). Lineage (GTDB taxonomy): Bacteria > Pseudomonadota > Alphaproteobacteria > Rhizobiales > Xanthobacteraceae > Bradyrhizobium. The sequence goes on along the minus strand of NZ_JBEKRB010000034.1, from coordinate 37,738 downwards.
CCGGTGCAGCCGTGGCGATGCCAAACACGCGGATCGTCGGGATTGATATCGACGCCGAGCCTGCGAGGGTGAGATCGGACGTCGCGGTGCTGGCGCGAGAAGCCTCCAATCTGCTTGATTTTCCCTTCGACGAAGCAACGGTGGAAGTCATCGCCGGGCACGCAGGACCTGCCTACGGCGTCCCGCACGAAGCGACAATCGAAGCGATTCGGCTTGCCGGCCAGCTCGAGGCTCTCCCGCTTGATCCGGTCTATTCGGGCAAGGGACTTGCGGGCTTGATCGCCCTGATCCGTCAAGGGCGTTGGCGCAAGGACGAGGATGTCATCTTCTTGCACACGGGCGGCGTGCCGGCACTTTTCGCCTACCAGAGCGCGCTCGGCATCTGAACTGACGAGTATTGCTATCTGCCGGATTGACGGACTCTTCCGTTTCTCGTCAAGCGAGAAGGCAGGATAGTCACGCCCGCTTTGTTTCCATCGCCATCCGCACCGCGAGACCTGCGAGCACCGTGCCCATCAGCCAGCGCTGGGCCAACAGCCAACTCGGGCGCGTGCCTAGGAAACTTGCGATCGATCCGGCGGCGAGCGCGATCATGGCGTTGACGCTGACGCTGATCACGATCTGGATCGACCCCAGCACGACCGACTGCACCAGGACGCTGCCGGCCGCGGGATCGATGAATTGCGGCAGCAGCGCCAGATACAGCATGGCGATCTTCGGGTTGAGCAGATTGGTGACGAATCCCATCGCGAATAATTTGCGCGGACCGTCGACTTTCAGCGTCTTGACCTGAAACAGCGAGCGGCCACCCGGCTTCAGCGCCTGCCACGCCAGCCACAGTAAATACGCGGCACCCGAAAGGCGGAGCGCATCGTAGGCGTAGGGCACCGCGAGCAACAGCGCGGTGATGCCGAATGCCGCGCACAGCATGTAGAACACAAAGCCGAGCGCGACGCCGCCGAGCGACACGATTCCGGCCGCAGGGCCCTGTGTGAGCGAGCGGGAGATCAGGTAAATCATGTTCGGCCCGGGCGTCAGCACGATGCCGAAGGAGACAAGCGCAAAGCCGAGCAGGGCGGTCAAATGAGGCATCATGGACTCGCGGGGTTATTGACCATCAGATAACGCGCATCCGTGCGCGATACCAGTTCGTAAATGGCATGGATGATGGTTGAATATTTCAGAGTGCGCGTCCGCGCTCGTTCGACAGCGCTTTGATCGCGCCATGCGTCACGAGCTAGCGGCGCCTGGCTTCCGGCACCAGCACCTTCACGAATTGCTGCGCCATTTTTTCCAGGTGCCGGGGATTCCGAAAAGCGCGCTCCATCACCGCCAGTCCCCGCGTGAAGGTGACCACGAGGTCCGCAGCGACGTCGGGATCGCAACTGAGCTTTCGCCGCGCGGCCGGCATCGAAAGCGCGTCCCGGATCAGGGTGGTCAAATCTTCGAGCAGGCGCCTGACCCGGGCCTCGATCGCCTTGCCGGCAAGCGGCAGTTCGATCGCCGTCTTGGTCGTCAGGCAGCCGCGCGTCGGAGCGCCCACGCTGAAGCTCGCGATGATCCCCTTGAGCAAGGCTGTCAGTGCGACCGCGGGATCCGGGTTCGACAGCGCAAGCCTGACAGAGTCGAGAAAGCGGCTTGCGTAGCGCTCGTAAGTGAGCAGGAACAACTGCTCCTTGTCGGTATAGGCGTTGTAAAGGCTGCCGCGCTGAACCCCCGTGGCTTCCGCCACGTCGATCATCGATGTCGCAGCAAACCCGTTCTGCCAGAAGGTCTTCAGCGCGACCTCCAGCACGGCATCTTCGTCGAATTGTCGCGTGTTGACCATGACGTCAAGATATAACGCATTGTTGACAGTGGTGTCAAATTTATTATTGACATACGTGTCAAATTTGACCACGGTGTCAAATATCCCGATGTGTAGAATAAAAAGGATGAGCAATGAGCTATCGATTTGAGGCCGGGCGCATCTATCGAATGCCGACGCATTTCGGACCGGCGGATGGACCTCGCCAATGGCCGGGCGACGCCGTGGCCGACCCGAAGCGCAGCAAACGAACGCTCTCCGTCGCGGCGAGTTTCCTGACCGATGCTTCGGCGCTGGAGCAGCATCTACCGGAAGGGTTTACGCTGGCCGGCGAACCCGCAGTGACGGTCGAGTTTCATCACATGACGGACATCGATTGGCTCGCGGGGCGTGGCTACACGATGATCTGGGTCACCTGGCCGGCGACGTTCAAGGGGAGCCGGGACCGGGCCACCGGCAAGTTTCTAGCCGTTGTCTGGGAAAATCTCACCGATGCGATCATTACCGGGCGTGATGAGATCGGGCATCCGAAACTCTACGCCGATATCGAGGAGGCTCGCCGCTTGGACGGCGTCCAGATCTGTACAGCAGGCTGGAGGGGATTCCGCTTTCTCGAACTCGAGGTTTCGCAGTTGCACGATGCGGAGACGAACCAACAAGGTCCCGCGTCGGACGGAAACCTGATGCTGAAATACAAGCCGCGCACGGGCGCCTGGGGCGAGGCGGATTTATGCCAGGTGACGCTCACGCCGGCCAGCGATCCGGACAGGCATGTCGAGCAGCGCCAGGCGGGCGTGGGCACCGTGCGCTTCCACAAGGCAACTTGGGCGGACCTTCCGACCATGCATCACGTGGTGAACGCGCTGGCCGCGTTGCCGGTCATCGAAGCCCGCGGTGGCACGGTCACGCTCTCGCGTGGTGGCAAGTCCTACCGCGACCAACGCGTGCTCGTGTAACGCCGCCACTGCGGGTGGCTTGCTCCAATCAAGTTTTCTCGCTTGGGAAAACATGATGGCCTAATCCAGCCGCCTGATCGCCGCGACCTCGCTGCCGGAGGCCTTGATGCGCGCGATCGCCTCCTGCGTACGTTCGATCGTCGTGGCCATATGATGCGCGTTGGCGTGGACGATGGTCTCGCCATCGCGGGCGATCGCGACATGGCCTTTCCAGAAAATCAGGTCGCCGCGTTTGAGTTTCTTCGTGTCGCGCGGGTTGAGTTCGCGGCCGAGCCCCTCCTGCTGCATGTCGCTGTCGCGCGGGCAGCCGGTGCCGGCGGCAGTGAGCGAGATCTGAACCAGCCCCGAACAATCGATCCCAAGACTGCTCTTGCCGCCCCATAAGTACGGCGTGCCGACAAACGCTTCCGCGACCGCGACAAAATCCGGGGCACGGCGACCGATCATGTCGAGATGCTGCCGCGGCAAGTGCCAGCCCTCGCGTGTGATCGCGAACGAACCCTCCTCGCGTAGTACCGTCAGCAAACTCCCCATCACAAAAGTCTCGGCCGGCGGCAGCTTGATCGAGTGGCCCGGAAAGGCGAAGGTCCGCAGGGCCGTAACCTTATGGGTTGGTTGGCCGGCCGGCTTTTTCAGCGCCTGATCGGGCAGCCAGCCGACATAGCCGTCGCTGTTGAGCTGGCCCCAGGCCCAGCCTTCACTGTTGCGGTCATAGATCGTTGCGCGCTCGCCCTTGAGCGCCTGCGTCGAGAGTTCCGCGTCGGAAGACGGTGCGCGACGAAGCGGCGCCAGCGCATCCGAGATTTCGAATTCCTCGCCGGTGACAAAGCGGGCGGCGTTGACCTTGCCTTCGAGATATTTAGCGGCGAGGTCGGCTCTCGCTGGCGTGAGGCGTGGATCATCATCCATAGCGGTTGCTCAGGAGCCGGTAGATGGCGCGCGCCGCCTGGCATTCGCCGCCCTCGGGGCGGCCGGGTTTGGCAGTCGGCGTCCATCCATAAATATCGACATGCAGCCAACTCTTGGCTGCTTCGACGAAGCGCTGGAGAAACAACGCGCAGGTGATCGAACCGGCGAAGCCGCCGGACGGCGCATTGTTGATGTTGGCGACTTTCGAATCGAGCCAGCTATCGTAAGGCGGCCATAACGGCAGTCGCCACAACGGGTCGTGCTCTTGTTTGGCGCAAGATGAAAGCGCCTCGGCGAGCGTTTCGTCGTCGGTGTAGAACGGCGGTAAGTCGGGGCCCAGCGCCACTCGCGCCGCGCCCGTCAGCGTGCCGAGATCGATCAACAGATCGGGTTTCTCCTCGTCGGCAAGCGCCAGCGCATCGGCCAGCACCAGCCGTCCTTCCGCGTCGGTGTTGCCGATCTCCACGGTGAGACCTTTGCGCGAGGTGAAGATATCAAGCGGCCGGAAAGCGTTGCCGGCGACCGAATTTTCGACCGCGGGGATCAAGACCCGCAAGCGCACCTTAAGTTGGGCGTCCATCACCATCTGCCCCAAAGCGAGTACGTTGGCAGCCCCGCCCATGTCCTTTTTCATGATCAGCATGCTGCTGGAAGGCTTCAAGTCCAACCCGCCGGTATCGAAGCACACGCCCTTGCCGACCAGCGTCACCTTGGGATGAGACGGATCGCCCCAGGTCAAATCGATCAGGCGCGGCGCGCGTGGGGACGCCATGCCGACGGCGTTGATCAGCGGAAAGTTCTTTCGCGTCAGCTCGTCACCGACGATGCAGTCGAATTTGGCGCCAAAACGTTGCGCAAGCTGTTGCGCCGCCTGCGCCAGTTCTTCCGGCCCCATATCATTGGCCGGCGTATTGATGAGATCGCGGGCGAGCGCAGCGGCATTCGCCATCCGCGTAATATCGGCGATGTCGACGCCGTCGGGAGGCACCAGCCTGACCTCGGGCGGTTCCGACTTTCGGTACCGGCCAAAACGATAACAGCCGAGTGCGAAAGCAAGCGTCGCTAGATGCGCGTGGTCGGGGGCCACATTGGCAAAACGATAGACGCCCGGCGGCAACAAACCCGCCAATTGGCCGGGCCGGAACGGGTCGCGGAATTTGGCGGTCTCGTTGTCCAGCCCGAACACCACCTGTGCGATCTCGCCGTTGGCGTCTGGTAGCGCCAGATAGGCGCCCGGCTTGGCCTTGAATCCGTTGGCGCGGGCGAATTGCCGGGAGGGTTCGGGGAGATCGGCGGAGATTGCCTCCCATGTCGAGGTTGTCGCAAACCTAATCGAAATGGCCGGCGTCGCGGTCTCGAACACGGAGGGCATGCTTTGATCTTCGGTTGAAACGGATCGCGGCAAGACAGTCTCTTGAAGGCAGTCTCTTGCGCGTTTTCGAAATTCTACAATGGCCTATGATGCCAAACCAGTGCCCAGTTTCCGAAGCGGGCCTTGTACAGGGACTTCAGATCGGTGGCCCTGGTGCGAAGGGCCGCGATCTACAGGTTTCCCGGTTGTCGTGATACCTTTCGTGAATTGGACTCTGCAGAGGAGTGTCAAATGGCTAGGAAAGGTTTGGACGGCCGGCACCGCGACACGACTGGCCGCATCGACAAGAAGCACGGCAACACGCGCGTTGGTAGCCTTCGCAAGACCTATGGCGAGCATTTCGCCAAAGGCCGGCGCAAGGACACGATGCTGAAGACGTTGCTGGCAGAGACGGGCACCGACTCGCTGCACGCCTATTTGCGCAAGCACCACAAGTAACCGCGGGCTGTAGGGTCGATCCTGGTTGGCGGGGAGGGCGGAGGGCCTTTCAGGTCGCGTTTGCCGCGGCCTCGGCCAGGACGGGGCGGATTTGCGGAAATCACGGGACCAAATCGGGGTGATCCTGGGGCGGCGTTAACCCTGCATTAGGGTTAACAGACTATTGCTGGGGCAAATTCGGCTCGGTCTGACGCCGATATCCGTGAGTCCCGTGCATGCGTCAGCAATCCACCCGGTTTCTTGCATCCGTTGCCATGACGGCGATTCTGGCCGCCAGTCTTGTCGGCTGCCAGACCATGTCCGATATTACGGGTTCGATATCGCCTAAGAGCTCGGCGAGCGCCGAGACGGACTCGCGTCAGGCAGTCGACGTTACCGGCGAACGTTTCCGCGCCGATCCCAAGAATGCCGAAGCTGCCCTTGCCTATGGCCAGGCGCTGCGCGCCTCCGGACAACGCAGCCAGGCGGCGGCCGTGCTGGAACAGGCCACGATTGCCCATCCCGGCGACAAGGCGCTGTTGGCGGGCTACGGCCGGGCGCTGGCCGACAACGGTAATTTCCAGCAGGCTTTCGACGTCCTGAACCGCGCCCACTCGCCCGATAATCCCGATTGGCGGCTGCTGTCGGTGCAGGGCACCACGCTCGACCAGCTCGGCCGCCACGACGAGGCGCGCCGCTATTATGAGAGCGCATTGAAGATCGTTCCGGACGAGCCGTCGGTGCTGTCAAATCTCGGTCTGTCCTACATGCTGTCGAAGAATCTGCCGAAGGCCGAGGAAGTGCTTCGCCAGGCCTATGCCGGCGGACGGGCCGATGCGCGGGTGCGGCAGAACCTGGCGCTGGTGATCGGCCTGCAAGGCCGTTTCGCCGAAGCCGAGCAGATCGTGCGTGCCGATCTTCCCGCCGAAGAGGCGGCGGCCAACGTCGCCTATCTCAAGCAGATGCTGAACCGAAAGGGCGACCCGCACCTCGGCAGTGCGGGAAAAATGCCCGTCGCTTCGCTGAACCGTCCGGAGTGACGGGGTCTCTTTTTATCAGGTAGCTGAAATCTTGAAGGCGCGGCCCGCGCCTTCAACGCGCTATTGCATCGAGGAGATCTTGATGCCGGTCGGCCCGAGAATGACGACAAACAATACCGGCAGGAAGAACAGGATCATCGGCACCGTCAGCTTCGGCGGAAGTGCCGCGGCCTTCTTCTCGGCCTCGTTCATGCGCATGTCGCGGTTTTCCTGCGCCATGACGCGCAGGCTCTGGCCCAGCGGCGTGCCGTAGCGCTCGGATTGCTGAAGCGCGAGACAGACCGACTTGACGCCGTCGACGCCGGTGCGCTTGGCAAGGTTTTCATAGGCAACCTTGCGGTCCTGCAAATAGGAAAGCTCGGCCGTGGTCAGCGTAAATTCCTCCGACAGCGCGACCGATTGCGTCACGATCTCGACTGCAACCTTGCGGAAAGCGGCTTCGATCGACATGCCGGATTCGATGCAGATCAGGAGCAAATCGAGCGAGTCCGGGAAGGCGCGGCGGATCGACAATTGGCGCTTTGAAATCGCATTTTTCAAAAACAGCATCGGCGCCTGAAGGCCCAGATAGGCGGCTGCGATGCACATGCCGACCTTGACCGGAAACGACTTCTCGAGATGCGAGATCACGAACACATACAGCACCGCTGAAACGAAAAACACGATCGGCGTTACCGCCCGGAAGAACAGGAAGGTGATATAGGGCGCCTGACCGCGATAACCGGCCTGGGTCAGCTTGTCGCGCGCCGCTTCCTGCGCCAGCCATTTTCCGAGGTTGAAGTCCTCCACCACCTTGGAGACGATTTGTTTCGGCGTCTGCCGCAGCGAAACTTTTTCGGTCTTGTTGAGACGCTCGCGCTCCCGCGCCCGGATCCGCTCACGCTCGCTGGCGACCGCCTTCATGCGTTTGGCCAACCCCTCGCCGGCGAACAGCGGCATGATCAGCGTATAGGCCGTGGCGCTGACCGCGACGGCGGCAAGCAGCATGGTCATGAAATGGGGGTCGTGGAGCTTTTCAACCAGAAAACTAATCATGCGGCACCTTTAGAAGTCGAAATTGATCATTTTCTTCATCACGAGGATGCCCATCGACATCCAGACCACGCAGCCAACCAGCATCAGCTGACCGGTCGGATGCGTCCACAACAGCGAAATGTAGTCGGGCGTCGTGATGTAGACGAGGATCATGACAATCGGCGGCAGCGCGCCAATGATGCCGGCCGATGCCTTGGCTTCCATCGACATCGCCTGAATCTTTTCGGCCATCTTCTTGCGGTCGCGCAGCACCTTGGAGAGGTTGCCGAGCGCTTCGGAGAGGTTACCGCCCGACTTCTGCTGGATCGCGATGACGATGCCGAAGAAGTTCGCTTCCGGTACAGGCATCCGCTCGAACAGGCGGCCGCAGGCTTCGCCAAGCGGCATACCGATCGCCTGGGTTTCGATAATGGCGGAGAATTCGGAGCGCAGGGGCTCCGGCGAATCGGCGGCGACCACCTTCAGCGATTCAAACAGCGGGAGGCCGGCCTTGATGCCGCGAACGATGACGTCCACGGCATCCGGCAGCGCGCGCAGAAAGGCTTTCTCGCGCCGCTTCTTCATGAAACTCAGCATCCAGCGCGGCAGGCCAAACCCGGCGGCGAAAGCCAGCCCGACCGCGCCGAGCGGTCCGCCGCCGCCGAGCATCGCCGCCGCAAAAGCCGCGATGGCAAGAATGCCGGAAACGATCATGAACTTGCGCGGCTCCCAGTCGAGCCCCGCCTGGGTCAGGCGGGTGGTCAACGTGACCTTGGCATCTTTCGCGCGCCTGGCTTCGACTTCCTTGAGTGATCCCTCGACCTGTTCGCGGCGGGTTTTCTGTTCCCTTTGCGTCTGCCGGGCCGCTACTGGCTCCGACTTGGCGATGGAAGCCCGGCGGCCCTCCGCTTTTTTCTCTCCCGACAACAGCGGATAAAGGAAGACCCACGCGAGGCCGCCGATCGCGGCGGTAGCGAGAAAGGCCAAAGCGAGTACTTGCATCTTCATCGCGGCTCTCCTTAGTTCTCGGTCGCGACTTCGGCGGCGTCGATGGCGGCGGCAAGCCGCTTTTCTTCACCGTAGTAACGTGCCCGTTCCCAGAAACGCGGCCGGCCTATACCGGTCGAGCGGTGGCGGCCGATGATCTTGCCGTTGGCGTCCTCACCGATCATGTCGTACAGGAAGACATCCTGGGTGATGATGGTGTCGCCTTCCATGCCCATCACCTCGGTGATGTGGGTGATGCGCCGCGAGCCGTCGCGCAGACGTGCAGCCTGGACGATCACGTCGATCGAGGCGCAGATCATCTCGCGGATGGTTCGCGAGGGCAGCGAAAAGCCGCCCATGGTGATCATCGATTCGCATCGCGACAGCGCTTCGCGCGGGTTGTTGGCGTGCAGCGTGCCCATCGAGCCGTCGTGGCCGGTGTTCATCGCCTGTAGCAGGTCGAACGCTTCCGGTCCGCGGACTTCGCCGACGATGATGCGTTCGGGGCGCATACGCAGGCAGTTGCGGACCAGTTCGCGCATGGTGATCTGGCCTTCGCCCTCGATGTTGGGCGGGCGGGTCTCGAGCCGCACCACATGCGGCTGTTGCAACTGAAGCTCGGCGGCGTCTTCGCAGGTGATGATGCGTTCTTCTTCGTCGATATAGTTCGTCAGGCAATTGAGAAGCGTCGTCTTGCCCGAGCCGGTACCGCCGGAAATCAGCACGTTGCACCGGACCCGGCCGATGATTTGCAGGATTTCCGCGCCTTCCTTCGAGATCGCGCCGAATTTGACCAGCTGGTCAAGCGTCAGCTTGTCCTTTTTGAATTTGCGGATGGTGAGCGCAGGGCCGTCGAGCGACAGCGGCGGAACGATCGCGTTGACGCGTGAGCCGTCGGCAAGACGGGCGTCGCAGATCGGCGACGATTCATCGACACGCCGGCCGACCTGGCTGACGATGCGCTGGCAAATGTTGAGCAGTTGCTGGTTGTCGCGAAAGCGGATGCCGGTGCGCTGGATCTTGCCGGCGACTTCGATATAGACCGTGCCGGCGCCGTTGACCATGATATCGGCGATGTCGTCGCGGGCCAGCAGCGGCTCGAGCGGGCCGTAGCCGAGGACGTCGTTGCAAATATCGTCGAGCAGCTCTTCCTGCTCGGCAATCGACATCACGATATTCTTGATCGCGATGATCTCGTTGACGATGTCGCGGATTTCCTCCCGCGCCGATTCGCCGTCGAGCTTGGCCAACTGGGCGAGATCGATCGCCTCGATCAACGCCCCGAAAATCGTCGCCTTGACCTGGTAATAGCTGTCGGACCGCCGGGCTTCCACGGGCGGCGGCGGCGGAGCCGGCTTGGCCGGCGCCAGCGGAGGTGACACAACGGCAGGCGGCGGCGCCACGCGCGGAGCGACCGCTCCGGCAGGCGCAGCCTCCGGTGCTGCGGCCGGGGGCCGCATGGTCCTTGAATCGCCTTCCGTTCCGCTACGCTTACCAAACACGACGACACTCCCGACGGGTCAGCTTACTTTGACCGCAGCTTCTCGATCAGTGGTGAAAGGAACGAACCTCGCGGCTTTTTGGTCTCGCCGCGGCCGGTGAGCCGTTGCGCGATTTGCCGAAACATTTCGGTGCTGCGGTGATTTTCGGAAATCTCCGCGATCATTTGTCCGTTATTGGCCGCCGCGCCGAACATCTGAGGATCGAACGATATCGACACGATCGGATCGCACTCGATCGCTTTGGCGAATTCGCTCGCGTTGATTTCCGGTCGCTTGGGAACGCCGACCTGGTTGAGGCAGTAGAGCGGCATCCGGTCGTTGGGCCGGGCCGCCTTCAACAGATCGAAGATATTCTTGGTGTTGCGCAGGTTGGCGAGGTCGGGGGCAGCCACGATCAGGATATCGTCGGCAGCCACCAGCGCCCGCTTGGTCCAGCCCGACCATTGATGCGGGACATCGAGCACGATGCACGGCATCGTGGTGCGAAGCGTGTCGAAGATCGCATCGAAGGCGTCGGCGCCGAAATCGTAAACGCGATCGAGCGTTGCCGGCGCGGCCAGCAGGCTGAGGTGATCGGTGCACTTCGACAGCAGGCGATCGATAAAGGCGGTATCGACCCGGTCCGGTGAGAACACGGCATCTGCGATGCCCTGCGGCGGGTCCTGATTGTAGTCGAGGCCGGCGGTACCGAAAGCGAGGTCGAGATCGGCCACCACCGAATCCAGCGTCAGGTCGCGCGCGATCGCCCAGGCGACGTTATGCGCGACGGTCGATGCGCCGACGCCGCCCTTGGCGCCGACGATGGCGATGATGCGGCCCACGGCCTTGGCTTCCGGAGAGGAGAACAGTCCGCAGATCGAACGCACCACGTCCAGCGTATTGATCGGGGCGATGACGTAGTCGCTGACCCCCCTGCGCACCAGTTCGCGATACAGCGTGACGTCGTTGATACGGCCGATCACGATCACCCGCGTGCCCGAGTCGCATACGCTGGCAAGCTGGTCGAGACCGGCCAGGATGTCGTTGCGGCCTTCGGTCTCCAGAATGATGACATTCGGCGTCGGTGCGGTCCGATAGGCCTCGACCGCAGCAGCCATGCCGCCCATCTGAATCTTCAGATGCGCCTTGGCAAGCCGCCGGTCTTCGCCCGCCGACTGCACGGCCGCGGCCGTTTCGACCGTCTCGCAGAAGGCCTGCACCGACACCCGTGGGGCGGGTGCGATGTGATCTTCTGCCGGCGAAGTCCCGTCCGGCTGTTCTTCTGGTTTCTGACGCGCGTAACTGATCATTTTCCTGTATCGCTGAGTTTGGCCTTGTCGGCTTCGGGATAGTTGGTCGTGGAGGTATTGCCATGACGATATTTTTCGAAGCCTTCCGAGCGCCGCGCGGTATAGGCCGGGGTTTCCGGCCGCGGCTGCACGAGGTCTGCGGGATTGTCGATCATCGCCGCCATATTGCGCTGATAGGAGCAGCCGAAATTGTAATACGGCTTGTTGTCCAAATACCCCTTGTCCTTGATTGAAGGACCGAGATCATCGGGCCACAATCCGCATGGGCCGGCCACCGCCGAAATTTTCGGATAGCTCAGCCGCAGCGTCGCGAGTTGACGCGGATCGTCCGGATGATAGTGGCGCAAGGTGACACCGCGTGACGGTACGCCGGCCGCCGTCAGCAATGACTGAGCTTCCCGGAAGGCGTCTGCGGCCGCACGGGCGTTGGGAGTGCCGACCGGAACGTCGGCCACGATCGCGCCGGTACCCTCTTGCAGCCAGATCTGCGCGAGACCCATCACGTCGGCGCGTTGCTCCGCCGACAGGCCGCCGCGCGACTGGCCAACGAAGATCACCACGGAGCGATTGGATTCCTGGATCGCGATCGGGTGCCTCAGGCGATAGTCGTCGGGAATGCTTGCCGTCGCCGCCACCTCGTCGGTATGCGTACAGGCCCCAAGCGCGGTGGCGAGACCCACAAGCGCCCCCGCAATGCGGAGGGCGCGCCTGACTTCGGCGGGTATCCTGGCTGTCATAGTCTTCGTCCTTGTCCCGTCTTAGTCCGTGATAAAGCCATAGGTGCCGCGATAGCTCTTAGCCGCTGGATCGGTGCGGCCGGGAACGCCGTAGATGCGGTTGATGCTGCCAAGCAGATCGGACTGCGGATCTGACGCCGAGGCGAAGCCGTCGTCCGGACGCGACAGGTCCTTTTGCGCGACCGCGCGAACGACATAAGGCGTCACAATCACCATCAGCTCGGTCTTGTTGTCCTGGTAGTCGCGGCTGCGGAACAAGGTGCCGAGGACGGGCAGTTGCGATAGGCCGGGAAGGCCGTTGATCGCCGCCTTGGTCTGGTCCTGAATCAACCCGGCCATTGCCATCGAACCGCCCGAGGGAATTTCGAGGGTCGTTTCCGCGCGGCGGGTCTTGACCGAAGGAACGCTGATTCCTGTTACCGTAATCGAGTTGTCGTTGGACACTTCCGACACTTCCGTCATGACCCGGAGGCTGATGCGGCCTTCGGTGAGGACCACTGGCGTGAAGTTGAGCGAGATGCCGAATTTCTTGAAGGCGATCGACGGCGCGCACTGGCCGACGGTGCCATTCGTCGAGGTTTGACAGGTCACACCGGTCGGAATCGGAAATTCGCCACCGGCGATGAAGGTCGCCGACTCGCCTGAAATGGCCGTCAGATTCGGCTCTGCCAGCGTTCGCGTCACACCGGCGCTCTCCATCGCTCTCAAGGTCGCCTTCACCGACGGGGTGGCGCCGAACGAGGTGGTGATGGCGTTGGTGCCGACCAGTGGCTGGCCCGTGGCGGTGAACGGATTGGAGTTATTGAAGTTCACGACGGCGGTGCCGTAATTGAACTGCCCGCTGAGGTCGATACCGAGTTGCTTGATGATCGTGCGCTGGACTTCAGCCACGGTCACCTTCAACATTACCTGGTCGCGGCCGCGGACCGTGATGGAATTGACGACTTTTTCGACACCGCCCGCCAGCCGCGCTGCGAGATCTCCCGCCTGCTGCGCCTCTATCGCGGTCGCCGCGGTTCCGGTGAGGATCACGCTATCTCCCAAGCCATCAATCTGAATGTCGGAATTCGGCATAATTTGCTTGAGCGCGGCGCGCGCACCATTGAGATCGCGTTTCACGGCGATGTCATAGGCCGCGATCTGCTGGCCGGCCGAGTCAAAGAACACGATATTGGTCTGCCCGACCGCGGCCCCGATGATGTAGGCGCGCTGCGCCGAGCGCACGACGGCGTTGGCAATCTTCGGATCGGCGACCAGCACGTCCTTGATGTCGCGGGGCAGGTCGATCACGATCGACTTGCCGACGCCGAGCGAGAGAAACCGCGCGTTGATCTGCCCGTCGGCGGAAACCTGCGGCACAGTACGATAGTCGGCAGCCACCGCCGGCACCAGAGCGGGATTGAGCGCCATCGCAGTCGCGGCCGAAAACGACAGGGCGCGAACCCAGAGGGTCCGCATTGGAAACTGATTTTCCCTGCACTTCATATCGTAGGGTCCTTTGGTCACTTTTGAGCCGCCGTGGGGGTGTTGACCCCGTAGCGAACGACATTGACGCCGATCTGGCGGGGACGGTCGTCGGCGACGATTTCCGTTTGGTTGACGTCGGCGATACTGCGCAACGACAGCGACAGCGTGCCGGCCTGGCGCGCGGCGGAGAGAACCGGAACCTGTTCAGGTTTCAGCTCGAGCGTGACGGTCTTGCCGATGACGGAATTCTGGCCGTCCTTTTCCTTGGGGGCCTGATCGATCGCGAGAACGCGTATGTTTGAAAGTTTGACTTCGGAAATCACGAGATCCCCGGTAGCTTTCGGATCCGGGTTCTTTTCGCGCCGGGTCAGGATGACATCCACCCGGTCGTTGGGCAGGATGAAGCCGCCGGCGCCGGTCTCTGGCGAAATCTCGGTCGATATGGCGCGCATTCCCTGCGGAAGGATTGCGGCCATGAAGCCGGATCCATTGGCCTTGATCAGTTTCGGTTCGCGGATCGGTTCGCCCGCGATAAAGGGAGAGCGCGCGATTGAGCCTGTGATCTCCTTGATGGCATCGGAGCGATCGCTGCGGCGAATGAAGGAGCTGCTGGCGGTAGCCGCCGGCCAGGTCTGCCACAACATTTCGTTGGGCGTGACCGTCTGGCCGAGGCTAATATCGGATTTAGCCACGAGAACATCGACAGTCTGTAACTGCACGACCGGCTCGGCCGGTGGTGGGGGTCTGCTATCCGATCCACTTGCGAGATAGGCAGCGACACCGCCAGCACCGAGAGCGATGGTCAGGACGACAATGCGTGCCCTATTCATACGCTTCACTTTCCACATTACGCTGCGACGCTTCCGCCGCCGTAACGGGAGTTGACCAGTTATTCGTCAAAGCATGGTTAATGAGGCGTATCTAAATCGTCTTAACGAGAGTTTACCTCTAGTGCCGCTTTTGAAGTTCCTGCGCCGCCAGCGGCAAAAGGTATCTGCTGAAGCGTAGTACGAACGTCGGAAAGTGAGCACTAGTGGCGATCAACCGATCATCAGGCGCGTCAGATCGACGGCTTTGATCCACTCGGTTTCCGGATAGATCATCAGCGCACCGACGGCGAGCGCGATGCCGTAGGGAATCCCGCTCTCCTTGGCGTGCAGTTTGAGCAGCCAGGGTTGGCCCGCCAGCGCATAGGGCAGTGGCCATTGCCGGAACTGCAGCAACAGCAGCGTCAGCACGCCGCCGAACAGCGAGGCATAGAGCAGGTAGTTGAGCAGATGGGCAAAGCCGAACCAGAGCGCGGCGCTCGCCGCCACCTTCGCGTCGCCGCCGCCGATCCATCCAAATGCAAAGCAGGCAAAAGCTCCGACCAGCACGATCGCGCCGGCCGCTAGGTGCATCAGAATATCCGATGGGGGCATGCCGCTTGCGAGCGCCAAAGCGAGAAAACCTGCCGCGAGCGCCAGCGATACCCGATTTGAAATCGTCATGGTGAAAAGGTCGCTCGCCGCAGCGA
Organism: Bradyrhizobium sp.; assembly: GCF_049519115.1. Taxonomy (GTDB): domain Bacteria; phylum Pseudomonadota; class Alphaproteobacteria; order Rhizobiales; family Xanthobacteraceae; genus Bradyrhizobium. The sequence goes on along the minus strand of NZ_JBEKRB010000034.1, from coordinate 22,725 downwards.
ACGCCATCAGGGCCGGGAAAAACAAGAGGCGCGCAACGTCAAGAATCATGAGAGGGGCCGCTCGCTTGGATCAGAAGGTACAGCTGTCTTTGACGCTATCGCCGATAGATGAACAATCGGGAAATGGAGGCGTCCGCAGAACGCTTGCGATTTGAAGCGCGAGAAAGACCAGCGCAAGCATCAGAGCGGCGCATATGATCGCCGTCGGCGACGCCGGCTGGCCGCTATCGGGAGCTGGCAGCGGTCTCGCCGGAACCGGCGCAATCGGAACGATACGCATGAGGCTACGCTACAGGTTACAGGACGAAAAAAAGGCCCCGGATCAACCGGGGCCTTAATGTCAAAAAATCAACCGACGCTTACTTCAGCGAGGTGTTGATCGAGGTGAACTTGGCGTTCAGGTTGCTGCCGAGGCCGTTGACGACGGCGATAATGGCAAGCGAGATGCCAGCGGCGATCAGGCCGTATTCAATGGCGGTGGCGCCGGACTCGTTCTTCACAAAACGCGCAATAAGATTCTTCATAGATAACTCCATGTGACACGTGGCTGGTCGAACTAAATGTGGTCTCGCCGGCGTTCTCAGCACCGTGACCATGGCGAACCCTACGTGCGGACAAATTTCGGCACGGTTAATTCGACTGCGCAAAAAGCCTGAAATAGCGCTGTTCTTGCGCACGGTAAATTTGGATTTAACCCGCTTCTTAAAGTCCAATCGGTGCAACCTGCAAGATTCTGCTCCTGTTGAGAGGGACGGACGAGCCCGGCCTGGCGCTCTGTTTTACGGCTCCTTAAGCGGCGAGGCGTACCTCTCTGGGCAATCGTTCACATGAGGCCGCCATGTCCAGTCTAACGTTGGAAGTCGTCGAAATGCTCGGTCAGACGATTGCCAAGGTGGTGCCGATCACGATCGGGCTGGCATTGGCGTTTTCGGTGCTGACTCATTTCTGGGCCTGCAATCCCGGCACTCCCTGGTGGCGCAAGCGGGAGCTCATCACCGATGTCTGTTACTGGTTCTTCGTTCCGCTATTTGCTCGGGTGCTGCGGATCGGCCTGCTCGTGCTTGGCGCGCAAGTGGTCTTCAAGATTCATGACGCCGACGAACTGATCGCATTTTACGACAACGGGCACGGTCCGCTGTCGCTGCTGCCGCTCTGGCTTCAGGCGCTGTTGTTTCTCGTGCTCTCCGATTTCATGCTGTACTGGCTGCACCGGCTGTTTCATGGCGGCGGCTTCTGGAAATACCACGCGATCCATCATTCATCGGAAGAGCTGGACTGGATTTCGGCGGCGCGCTTTCACCCGGTCAATCTGTTCCTGGGAACGATTGGAGTAGACGTTATCCTGCTGATGGCCGGGATCTCTCCGAACATCATGCTCTGGGTCGGACCCTTCACCACCTTCCATTCCGCCTTCGTGCACGCCAACCTGAACTGGACGCTTGGGCCGTTCAAATACGTGCTGGCAACGCCCGTGTTTCATCGCTGGCATCACACCTCGCTCGAGGAAGGCGGCGATACCAACTTCGCAGGCACGTTTCCGATCTGGGACATTCTGTTTGGGACGTTCCGGATGCCGGAAGGCCGGTTGCCGCAAGACTACGGCGCCGACGATCCGCGCATTCCTAATGAAATTGTTGGGCAACTTGCTTACCCTTTTCGTCAGTAGGACTGCCGGGCCTCGCGAATTCGCCCTCCATTTGCAGTTCGTTCACTAATTGACGGCAGATTTGCCACGTCGGGCGCCGGTTCCGCTGCGTATCGCTCAAGCCGGCTTGTCAACGCCCCGGGGTATCGTATGTCGTATCAATCTTTGTGCTCTTCCAGAAGCCTGCGCTTCGCGCTTCACTCGCTGGTCGCGGGGATGCTGATGTGGCCGATAGCGGCCATCGCTGAGCCCTCCGCCAACACCATCGCGGTGAACGTCGACCAGGCAAGGCTCGTGAAGCTGCCGGCTCGCGTCGCCACGATTGTCGTCGGTAATCCGCTGATCGCGGACGTCGCGTTGCAGGCCGGCGGGGTGCTGGTCGTGACCGGGAAAGGCTACGGCGCCACTAATTTCATTGCGATGGATCGTTCGGGCGACATTCTGGTGGACCGCCTGATCCAGGTCGAGGGTCCAACGGATCAGCTCATCACGGTCTATCGCGGCGTCGACCGCGAGTCCTACAGCTGCATGCCGATCTGCCAGCGCCGCGTTACGCTCGGGGACGGCGATACCTTCTTCAAAACGACGATGGATCAGGCCGGAAACCTGAGCGGGCAAGCCGCAGGCGCGGCGGCGCCCAAGCAATAATAACGGCGTGGCGATTTCGCCGATAGCGCTCCGCGTCAGGCAAAACGCATCGACCGACAACCTTCCCGGAGCCAACGGCTGCTCGTCGACCTGAGGCTTATCGGCCCGCTATGGTGCAATGAAAAAGGCCGCGCGATGCGCGGCCTTTTTGTTGGCATATGGATATCGTCGGCACAGGGCCGAAAATCGCGGCGGTCGAAGCTCGCGCCGCCCTGATTTCCTGCGTGACGCCGAGCTTAGCCCGCGGCGCGCAGATTATCGGCGGAGGATTTGCCGGAACGGCGATCGGCGACGATTTCGTAGCTGATCTTTTGGCCTTCACGCAGCGTTCCAAGGCCAGCGCGTTCGACCGCGCTGATATGCACGAATACGTCGTTGCCACCGTCATCCGGCTGGATAAAGCCGTAGCCCTTGGTAGCGTTAAACCACTTTACGGTTCCCATGCTCACGGGATAGTCCCTTCTCAAGATAGATATAACGAAGCCTACTTTCGCAGGCAGGTGAGATCGAATTTTGGAAGGGTCGTCAGCGCCTAAACCGGCTGTACCGGTGGATAGCTAATGTCGTCCGGCCGAAAATCGATAAGGTCATATTATTCCAAAGTAGCGCCCCAAACAATCCTGAGGGCGCGATTTTTTGATCGCGCCCGAGGGCAGCGTCAGATGGCGCAAGTCGCCTGACACGATGCTGTCACGTGGCCAACAGCCTCGCGGGGTTTATCTGCGGCGGAATTGGCCGCGCTGCGGCGCGCCGCGTTGGGCGCCAGGGGCGCCGCTTCCTCCACCCGGGCGTTCGTCCTTGTGTCGGAAGATCAATCGGCCTTTTTCCAGATCGTAAGGCGACATTTCGATCGTTACCCGGTCGCCCGCAAGGGTCTTGATCCGGTTTTTCTTCATCTTGCCTGCGGTATAGGCAACGATCTCGTGCCCTGCGTCGAGCTGGACGCGGTAGCGGGCATCGGGGAGGATTTCGGTGACCAGTCCTTCGAACTGGATCAGCTCTTCTTTAGCCATGGTTATCTCCAGGTCGACCGGCGGCTAGCGTGGCCGACGAGTGCGGTTGGGTTGGGTGTTCGGACGGCTTTCACGGTAGAGAAAGGCGACCCCCTGCAATCCTTCGGCCTCACCGCCACCCTGCGAGGGGCGGCTCGGCTTCTGCCGATTGACCTCGTTGTTTCGGGTTGTTTTTGAAGCGCCATTATTACCACCACCCCGGCGGTGTCGGCGAGGGCCTTTCGATCCCTCTCCGGCATCATTTGCGCGCGCCGTATGCGCGCGAGGCGCGGCCCTACCGCCGCGATGCGGTGCGGGAGCCGGCGCAGTGTCGCGATGGCCGGGGGTGCGCTTATCTTCTCGCGGCAAGGCGATGCGGATCAGCTTTTCGATGTCGCGCAAATAGGACAGCTCTTCAGCGCCCGCGACCAGCGAAATCGCGATGCCTTCGGCGCCGGCGCGCGCGGTGCGGCCGATGCGATGGACGTAGGTTTCGGCAACGTTGGGCAGGTCGAAATTCACCACATGACTGACGCCGTCGACGTCGATGCCGCGGGCGGCAATGTCGGTTGCGACCAGGGTGCGGATTTCACCGGAACGGAATGCCGCAAGTACCCTCTCGCGATGATTTTGCGACTTGTTGCCGTGGATGGCGTCGGCGGTGATGCCGGCCCGCGCAAGACCCTTCACCACCTTGTCGGCGCCGTGTTTGGTCCGGGTAAAGACCAGCGCCCTATCGACCGGCTCTTGCTTCAGAAGCTGCGCCAGAAATGCGGGCTTGGCCGAATGATCGACCTGGATGATGCGCTGGGTAATGCGTTCGACGGTGGAGGCCACCGGCGTCACGGCCACCCGCGCGGGGTCGCGCAGCATCGCTTCGGCCAGTTCGGCAATATCCTTGGGCATCGTCGCCGAGAAGAACAGCGTCTGCCGCCGGACCGGCAATTTGGAGACGATTTTCCGGATGTCGTTGATGAAGCCCATGTCCAGCATGCGGTCGGCCTCGTCGAGCACGAGGAATTCGACCTGGCCGAGCTTCAGCCCGTTGCTTTGCACGAGGTCGAGCAGGCGGCCGGGCGTGGCCACCAGGACCTCGACGCCCGGCATCACCGAGCGGACCTGGCGTCCCATCGGAACGCCGCCGATCGCCAGCGCCGACGTGAGGCGGAGGTGCCGGCCGTAGGCATTGAAGCTGTCGAGAATTTGCCCGGACAGTTCGCGTGTCGGACTGAGCACCAGCACGCGGCAGCTCTTGGGCTGCGGCTTGATCCGGTTGGCCAGGATGCGATGGAGGATCGGCAGGGCGAAGGCGGCTGTCTTGCCGGTGCCGGTCTGGGCAATGCCGACGACGTCGCGGCCGGCCAATGCAAGGGGAATGGTTTGAGCCTGGATGGGCGTGGGCGTCAGGTAATTTTCTTCTTGAAGCGCACGAGAAATGGGATCGGCGAGGCCAAAATCCTGAAAGGAGGTCAAAATAGGGTACTTTCCATGTAAGGCGTTGGCTGCCCGGTCCTGTCGGGACCAGCAGCATACGGGGTGCCTGAGACACCCGCGTGTATGGGGCATCGATGTTGTTGCTGAAAGGGCAAGCCAGAAGCCGGTGCAAACCTGCAGGGCTAAGGAACACGCAGCTCGCGCTGACCCGATGATTCGGGTTGCATCCAGCTCATATGGAACAGGAACGCGGCACTTTCAAGGTCGATCTCGGTTTCGATGGCCGGAGTAGTCCCCGAAATGCCTGCGAAGACTTAACGAGGCCTGCCAAATTTTTGGGCCGACACCTCGTTGTGATGACGAGTTTGGCTAAGGAATAGTCGGTTTGTAGAAAGGGCAACCGTTTTTTCTGCACAAAAAGTAGGCTATCAAGCATTTTCAGCAAGCCGCCAAGTCAAATTTGACAATAGATACATTGACTTACCTGCGGAAGCGGGCGTGGCATGGTTCTTGCGATTCCGTGAACGCAGGCGGCCGTGGGGCCGTTCGCAGCGTTTAACGCCTGCGTCAGGGAGATGACATTTCATGCTTACAAAACTTATTCATAAGAAAGCGACTTTAAGCCGCCGCCGGTGGCTCGCGGCAACCGCGGGACTGGTGTTGGGCTTGTCGGCATTCTCGAATGCAAAGGCCGCCGATGACACCATCAAGGTCGGCGTGCTCCACTCGCTCTCCGGCACCATGGCCATCAGCGAAACCACGCTGAAGGACACCGTGCTGTTCATGATCGATGAGCAGAACAAGAAGGGCGGCGTGCTCGGCAAGAAGCTCGAAGCCGTCGTCGTCGATCCCGCCTCCAACTGGCCGCTGTTTGCTGAAAAGGCCCGTGAGCTGATCACCAAGGACAAGGTTTCGGTCGTATTCGGCTGCTGGACCTCGGTTTCGCGCAAATCCGTGCTGCCGGTTTTCAAAGAATTGAACTCGATCCTGTTCTACCCCGTGCAGTACGAGGGTGAAGAGAGCGAGCGCAACGTCTTCTATACCGGTGCTGCGCCGAACCAGCAGGCGATCCCGGCCGTGGATTACCTGATGAAGGACGAGAAGGTGAAGCGCTGGGTGCTGGCCGGCACCGACTACGTCTATCCGCGCACCACTAACAAGATTCTTGAAGCCTACCTAAAGTCGAAAGGCGTGGCCCAGGAAGATATCATGATCAACTACACGCCGTTCGGTCATTCCGATTGGCAGACGATCGTCGCCGACATCAAGAAGTTCGGCTCCGCCGGCAAGAAGACCGCGGTGGTCTCGACCATCAACGGTGATGCCAACGTTCCGTTCTACAAGGAACTCGGAAACCAGGGCATCAAGGCGACCGACATTCCGGTCGTGGCGTTCTCGGTCGGTGAAGAAGAACTCGCCGGCATCGACACCAAGCCGCTGCTCGGCCATCTCGCTGCCTGGAACTATTTCGAGTCGATCAAGACGCCCGCCAACGAGAAGTTCATCAAGGAATGGCAGGCCTACACCAAGAATCCGAAGCGCACGACCAACGACCCAATGGAGGCCACTTATATCGGCTTCAATATGTGGGTGAAGGCGGTCGAAAAGGCCAAGTCGGTCGATGCGGACAAGGTGATCGACGCGCTGCCTGGTACCGAAACCCCGAACCTGACGGGTGGCGTCTCGAAGTTGCTGCCGAACCATCACATCACCAAGCCGGTGTTCATTGGCGAAATCAAAGCCAATGGCCAGTTCGACGTGGTGTGGAAGACCCCGGGCCTGGTGGCTGGCGATGCATGGTCGAAGGAGCTCGATGGCTCCAAAGACCTGATCGGCGACTGGGTCGGCAAGAAGTGCGGCAACTACAACACCAAGACCAACAAGTGCGGCGGTCAGGGTTCCTGATCTCCGAGGGTTGATCCAAGCAGGCAAAGGCTTTGCCGTAAGAGCAGGTGCTGAGCCTTTGCCCGCAGGATCATGCTAAAAGTCTACCTGCAAGCCGGGAAGGCGGCGATGTCGCCGCCTTCCCATTTACTTCTGCCGGGGTCGTCCAGTGGTCGCCAATGTCCTTGACCGTCTTCGTTCGCTTGTTATTGCCTTTTTCCTGATCGCCACGCTGGCTTTGCCGGCATTCGCCGGCGCCTTTGAGGATGCGGTCGCTAAATTCGCCAATGACGAATTTTCCGATACCCAGGAAGCGGTCGGCGCGATCGCAACCTCCGGCAATCCGCTGGCCTTTCCCATCATCAGCGCGCTTCAGGACGGCCGGCTGTCGGCCGATCCCGATACCAAGAAGGTCTTTATCACCCAGGATGACGGCAAGGTCGTCGATGCGGCAACGGGTGCGGCGGTCGACAAGCTGCCGGACAATGCCGCCGCTGTTCGCCTCAACAACCGCCTGCGCCGTACCGTCGAGGCCGCTCTCGGCGGCCTGACGCTGTCGTCGCCCGATCCGGCCAAGCGGATCGCGGCCGCGCAATCGGTGTTCAAGACTCATGACGAGACCATGCTGCCGATGGTTGACGGCGCGCTGGCCAAGGAGACCGACAAGGGCGCCAAGCTCGCCTTCAACGAGGCACGGGCCGCAATCCTGCTGTTCAAGCCTGACGCCACCGACGCCGAAAAGTTCGAAGCCATAGCGACCATCAAGTCACGCGGCGATCAGGAAGCTTTGGCGCTTTTGACCGGGCTCGGCGGTGACCAGCCGCCGGCTATCGCGAAGGCGGCGGCGAATGCGACATCGTCGATCCAAAGTAGTCTTGCGGTATGGTCTGCCGTGCAGAACGCCTGGTATGGCGTGTCGCTCGGTTCGGTGCTGCTGTTGGCGGCGATCGGCCTGGCGATTACCTTCGGCGTGATGGGCGTCATCAATATGGCCCACGGCGAAATGGTGATGATCGGGGCCTACGTCACCTTTGTTGTGCAAGAGATCATTCGCACGAGTTTCCCCGGTCTGTTCGATTATTCGTTGTTGATCGCCGTACCATTGGCCTTCATCGTCGCCGGCGCGATCGGCATTCTGATCGAGCGGACCATCATCCGCTTTCTCTACGGCCGGCCACTGGAAACCTTGCTGGCGACCTGGGGCCTGTCGTTGGTGTTGCAGCAAGCGGTGCGAACTGTATTCGGTCCCACCAATCAGGAAGTCGGCAATCCATCCTGGATGAGCGGAGCGTTCCAGCTCGGCCAGATCTCCATCACCTACAACCGGCTTTGGATCCTCTGCTTCACACTGGCGGTGTTCGTGATCCTGCTCGCCATGTTGCGCTATACGGCGCTGGGGCTGGAAATGCGCGCGGTGACGCAGAACCGCCGCATGGCGGCTTCGATGGGCATCGCCACCTCGCGGGTAGATGCGCTGACCTTCGGGCTCGGCTCGGGGATCGCAGGCATCGCGGGCGTCGCACTTTCGCAGATCGACAACGTCAGCCCCAATCTCGGGCAGAGCTACATCATCGATTCCTTCATGGTGGTGGTGTTCGGCGGCGTCGGTAATTTATGGGGCACGCTGGTCGGCGCGTTCACGCTCGGTATCGCCAACAAATTCCTCGAGCCGGTGGCCGGCGCTGTGCTCGGCAAGATCGCCATCCTGGTCCTGATCATCCTGTTTATCCAGAAACGTCCGCGCGGACTGTTCGCGCTCAAGGGACGGGCGGTGGAAGCATGACGCCGCATCTGCTCACACGATCGCTGGACCGCAGCGCCACGGTCTTCCTGCTGGTCGTCGCGGTCCTCGGAATCCTGATCCCATTGTCGAACCTGCTGCTGTCGGCGGGCTCGACGCTGCAGGTGCCGACCTATCTGATGTCGCTGTTCGGCAAGTACGTCTGCTACGCGATCCTGGCGCTCTCGATCGATCTGATCTGGGGCTATTGCGGTATTCTTTCGCTCGGCCACGGCGCTTTCTTTGCGCTCGGCGGCTACGCCATGGGCATGTATTTGATGCGTCAGATCGGAAGCCGTGGCGTCTATGGCAATCCGATCCTGCCGGACTTCATGGTGTTCCTGAACTACCCGAAGCTGCCGTGGTACTGGTACGGCTTCGATATGTTCTGGTTCGCAGCCCTGATGGTGCTGGTCGCGCCGGGCCTGCTGGCGTTTTGCTTCGGCTGGCTCGCGTTCCGTTCGCGCGTCACGGGTGTTTACCTGTCGATCATCACGCAAGCGATGACCTATGCATTGCTGCTGGCGTTTTTCCGCAACGATTTCGGGTTCGGCGGCAATAACGGCTTGACCGATTTCAAGGATATTCTCGGCTTCAACGTCCAGGCCGATGGCACTCGGGCTGCGTTGTTCGCGTTGAGTTGTCTCACCCTCATGATCGCGTTCCTGATCTGCCGGGCGATCGTGACCTCCAAGCTCGGTAAAGTGTTGATTGCGGTGAGAGATGCGGAATCGCGTACGCGATTCCTCGGTTATCGCGTCGAATCCTATAAGCTGTTCGTGTTCACGCTGTCGGCCTGCATGGCAGGCGTGGCGGGCGCGCTCTACGTGCCGCAGGTCGGCATTATCAATCCCGGTGAATTTGCGCCCGCTAATTCCATCGAGGCCGTGATCTGGGTCGCGGTCGGCGGTCGTGGCACGCTGATTGGTGCCGCGCTCGGCGCGGTCGTGGTCAATTATGCCAAGACTTACTTCACATCGGGTCCGCTCGCGCCGTATTGGCTGTTCATGCTCGGCGCCATGTTCATCCTGGTGACGCTATTACTGCCCAAGGGAATCATCGGCACCTTCAACGCCTGGTGGGAGCCCTTGAAAGCCAGGCGCCTGACGGCGAACGCCGAGAGCGCGGCGGCCGAAGACGGCGTCAGCGAACCCCATATGGCGGAGTGAGCGGATGAACGTCAGAGATACCCGTGCCACTTCCGCGCTGCTTTATCTCGACGGCGTGCACGTCTCGTTCGACGGCTTTCATGCCATCAACAATCTGTCGCTGGTGCTCGAGCCCGGTGAAATGCGCGCGATCATCGGTCCAAACGGCGCCGGCAAAACCACCATGATGGACATCATCACCGGCAAGACCAAGCCGGACGAAGGCACCGTTTTGTTCGACGGCGTCACAGACCTGACACGGCTCGACGAGACCCGGATTGCCGAACTCGGGATCGGCCGCAAGTTTCAGAAGCCGACCGTGTTCGAGAGCCAGACCATCGAGGACAACCTGCTGCTCGCGCTCAATGTCGACCATAGCGTCAAGGGCACCCTGTTCTGGCGCGGCAGTAATGCCGAGGCCGAACGCATCGAGCGCGTGCTCGAAACCATCCGCTTGAAGGATGCCCGCAACCGCCTGGCGGGAAGCCTGTCGCACGGCCAGAAGCAGTGGCTGGAGATTGGCATGCTGCTGGCCCAGGATCCGAAATTGCTGCTGGTGGATGAGCCGGTGGCCGGCATGACCGATGTCGAAACCCATCAGACCGCCGAGCTCCTGAAGGAGATCAACAAGGATAAGACCGTGATGGTCGTCGAGCACGACATGACCTTTGTGCGAGAACTCGGCGTCAAGGTGACTTGCCTGCACGAAGGCACGGTGCTGGCCGAAGGCACCATCGACCAGGTCTCGGCGAACGAACGCGTGGTTGAAGTGTATTTGGGCAGATGATGACAATGACCCCCTCCTTGATCCTCCCCCTTTCAGGGGGAGGAAACTTCCGCAGCGCGCTTCTCCCTCCCCTTGAAAAGGGGAGGGTCGGAGAGGGGATCACGACGCAGAGATATTTCCGATGCTGAAGGTCGACAACATCAGCCTTTACTACGGCGCGGCCCAGGCGCTGCGCGGCGTCTCGATCTCGGCTGAGCCGGGCAAGGTGACCTGCGTGCTTGGCCGCAACGGCGTCGGCAAGACCAGCCTGTTGCGGGCGATGGTTGGGCAATATCCGATTTCCGGCGGATCGATCACCTTCGACGGCGCCGACATCACCGGCCTCAGGCCGTATGAACGGGCGCGCAAGGGCATCGGCTTTGTGCCGCAGGGGCGCGAGATTTTTCCGTTGCTGACGGTCGAGGAGAACCTCAAAACCGGCTTTGGCCCGTTGAAGCGCCAGGACCGCAACATCCCCGACGACGTATTTTCGCTGTTTCCGGTGCTGCAATCGATGCTCGGCCGCCGCGGCGGCGATCTCTCCGGCGGGCAGCAGCAGCAATTGGCGATCGGGCGGGCGCTGGTGATGCGGCCGAAATTGTTGCTGCTCGACGAGCCGACCGAAGGCATCCAGCCCTCGATCATCAAGGATATCGGCCGCGCGATCACCTACCTTCGCAGCCTCGGCAACATCGCGATCGTCCTCGTCGAGCAATATCTCGACTTTGCCTGCGAGCTCGGCGACAATTTCGCGGTGATGGACCGGGGCGCGGTGAAATACGCCTGCGATCGAAGCAATCTCGATCCGGGCGAAATCAGCCGTCAGATGGCCTTGTGAGAGAGGCCTGTGGCGCGGCGGGCCGCTGTTACATCCCGTAGGGATAGAGTTGGGCGGATGCGGACCGATACCACACCTCAGAGTGCTGCGATTTTCGCCGCCAACCGCGCCAGGGGCGCGGTGCGGTTCGATGTGAGCGGCGTCGACGGCGTGACGCGCCGTCGCGAGTTGCACGAGGCGGGATCGTTACGGGTGCGCTTTCCCTCGCCGGAGGATGCAGGGCTTTCGGCGGTACTGGTCAATACCGCGGGCGGGATCGCGGGCGGCGATCGCTTCGACATTGATATTACCGGCACGGGCGATGCGCGGCTGACTGTCACGACAGCGGCGGCGGAGAAAATCTACCGCGGGGGAGGTCCGCCGGCAGAGCTGAATGTCACGCTCAGGGCCGAAGGCCGCTCGCATTTTTCGTGGCTGCCGCAGGAGACGATCCTGTTCGACCGCACGCGGATCCATCGCCGCTTCGAGATCGATCTGTCCGAAACCGCCTCGCTTCTGCTCTGCGAAATCGTTGTGTTCGGCCGGCTCGCGATGGGCGAACGAATTCTGACGGGGGAATTTGTCGATCGGTGGCGGCTCCGCCGCGGCGGCCGATTGGTTTTCGCCGAAAACATCCGGCTCGATGGCGATATCGGCAACAAGCTCGCAAGTTCGGCGGTCGCCAAAGGCGGCGTCGCGATCGGTATGGCGCTGATCGTGCCCGGCGATGAGGCTCTCGTGGAGCGGATTCGCGAGCTCTCGCCAACGTTCGGCGGCGAGGTCGGCATCTCCGCATGGAATGGATTTGCAATGGCCCGCTTCTGTGCCCAAGATGCGGCCCGGCTACGGGCCGATATGATGGCGGTGCTGGGCCGTGCCAGTGGTGCGTCATTGCCTAGGCTATGGCTTAACTAAACTTCATAACACCAGAGTGCTCGCATGAATCTCTCTCCCCGCGAAAAGGACAAGCTGCTGATTTCAATGGCGGCCATGGTGGCGCGGCGGCGTCTCGAACGCGGCGTCAAGCTCAATCACCCGGAGGCGATTGCCATCATCTCGGATTTCATCGTCGAAGGCGCACGCGACGGCCGCACGGTGGCCGAACTGATGCAGTCCGGCGCGCAGGTGATCACCCGCGCGCAGGTGATGGATGGCATCGCCGAGATGATTCATGACATTCAGGTCGAAGCGACGTTCCCGGACGGCACCAAGCTCGTCACCGTGCACGAGCCGATCAGGTGACGCCAGTCATTCCGGCTGTCGCGAAGCGATAGAGCCGGAATCCAGAGGTTAAAGGAGATAAAATGATCCCCGGTGAACTCTTCATCAAGGACGGCGACATCGAACTCAACGCCGGCCGCAAGACGGTGACGCTCTCGGTCGCCAACACCGGAGACCGCCCGATCCAGGTCGGCTCCCACTATCATTTCTTCGAGACCAATCCGGCGCTGAAATTCGATCGCAAGAAAGCGCGCGGCATGCGGCTCGATATCGCCGCCGGCACCGCCGTACGGTTCGAACCCGGTCAGACCCGCGAGGTGCATCTCGTCGCACTCGCCGGGAAGCGCACCGTCTATGGCTTTCGCGGCGAAGTGATGGGGAAGCTGTGAAAATGAGCAAGCCGGTCGGAGTGAAGTCATGTCCGTGAAGATCAAGCGTTCCGTCTATGCCGACATGTTCGGCCCGACCACTGGCGACAGGGTGAGGCTTGCCGACACCGATCTCATCATTGAGGTCGAGAAGGATTTCACGACCTATGGCGAGGAAGTGAAATTCGGCGGCGGCAAGGTGATCCGCGACGGCATGGGCCAGTCGCAGGTGACCAACAAGCAGGGCGCGGCCGACACCGTCATCACCAACGCGCTGATCGTCGATCACTGGGGCATCGTGAAGGCCGACGTCGCGATCAAGGAAGGCATGATTTCGGCGATCGGCAAAGCCGGCAATCCCGACATCCAACCTGGCGTAACCATCGTGATCGGACCTGGCACCGACGTGATCGCGGGCGAAGGCAAGATTCTCACCGCCGGCGGCTTCGACAGCCATATCCATTTCATCTGTCCGCAGCAGATCGAACACGCGCTGATGAGCGGCGTCACCTCGATGCTCGGCGGCGGCACCGGGCCTTCGCACGGCACCTATGCCACGACCTGCACGCCCGGCCCCTGGCACATGGGGCGGATGATCCAGTCGTTCGATGCGTTTCCGGTCAATCTCGGCATCTCCGGCAAGGGCAACGCGTCGCGACCGGCCGCGCTGGTTGAAATGATCAAGGGCGGCGCCTGTGCGCTCAAGCTGCATGAGGACTGGGGTACGACGCCGGCGGCGATCGACAATTGCCTGAGTGTTGCTGACGATTACGACGTCCAGGTGATGCTGCATTCGGATACGCTGAACGAATCCGGTTTCGTCGAGGACACGGTGAAAGCGTTCAAGGGCCGCACCATCCACGCCTTCCATACCGAAGGCGCCGGCGGCGGCCATGCGCCGGATATCATCAAGATCGCCGGATTGAAGAACGTGTTGCCGTCTTCGACCAATCCGACGCGCCCCTTTACCCGCAACACCATCGACGAGCACCTGGACATGCTGATGGTGTGTCACCACCTCGATCCGTCGATTGCGGAAGATCTCGCCTTTGCCGAGAGCCGCATCCGCAAGGAGACCATTGCGGCTGAAGACATCTTGCATGACCTTGGCGCGCTCTCGATGATGTCGTCGGATTCGCAGGCCATGGGCCGGCTCGGCGAAGTCATCATCCGCACCTGGCAGACCGCCGACAAGATGAAGAAGCAGCGCGGCGCGTTGCCGCAAGACAATGGCAAGGACAACGACAATTTCCGCGTCAAGCGCTACATCGCCAAATACACTATCAATCCCGCGATCGCGCACGGCGTCTCGAAACTGATCGGCTCGGTCGAGAAGGGCAAGCTCGCCGATCTCGTGCTGTGGTCGCCGGCATTCTTCGGCGTCAAGCCCGAATGCATCATCAAGGGCGGCTCGATCGTGGCAGCCCCGATGGGCGATCCCAATGCGTCGATCCCGACGCCGCAGCCGGTGCATTACCAGCCGATGTTTGCCGCGTTCGGAAAGTCGCTCACCGCTTCCTCCGTGGTGTTCACCTCGAAGGCCGCCATTACTTCGGGGCTCGGCCGCAAGCTCGGCATCGAAAAAAAGCTTTATGGCGTTCAGAACACGCGCAAGATTTCCAAGAAGAGCATGATCCACAACGATGCGACGCCCAAGATCGAGGTCGATCCCGAAACCTACGAGGTGCGCGCGGACGATGAACTTCTCACCTGTGCGCCCGCCGAAGTGCTACCGATGGCGCAGCGCTATTTCATGTATTAGGACGCCATCCATGGTCATTAGCCTATGATCCGCGCCACGCAGGTTCGCGGCCAACATCGCTGGGATGATCCGCCGGCCGACACCATCGTGCTCGATTTCGACGATCGTCACCGGCGGCGAATGGCGATGGCGGGCACGCGCGGGCTCGAGTTCCTGCTGGATCTGGAAAATGCGGTGGCCCTGCGCGGCGGCGACGCACTGGTGCTCGAGGACGGCCGGCTGGTGGAAGTTGTCGCGGCGCCGGAGCCGCTGGTGGAAATCCGCGGCAGCGATCCGCAGCATCTGGTTCGCGTCGCCTGGCATCTCGGAAATCGTCACCTGCCGACGCAGATCGCCGGACGCGGCTTGCGTATCCGCCGCGACCACGTGATCGAAGCGATGGTGAAGGGGCTCGGCGCGCGGCTGATCGAAATCGAAGCGCCGTTCGACCCGGAAGGCGGCGCCTATGCCGGTGACGGCCACGCGCACGCGGCCGGTGAAACGCATGACCATGCGTCGCACGCTCATTCGCCTCACGATCATGCCGGGCATCATCATGACCACGGTCATCACCATGCGCACGACCACGGCCATGATCTTCAGCACGACGAACATTGCGAGCATGACCATCATGACGGCCATCCCCATGCTCATGAAGACAAATAAGCCGCCTGGAAAGCGGCGGAGCGTGGTGACGGAGGCGGCCGGATCGAGCGAGGCACCGGCGTCCGGGCCGGCCGATATGTCGGAAAGCGAAGTGGCCAGCCTTTACCGTCTGATGACGTGGCTCTCGCCGTCATTTCCGGTTGGCGCGTTTTCTTATTCAAGCGGCATCGAATGGGCGGTGGAGGCGGGTGACATCACGGACGCCACGTCCTTGCGGCAATGGCTCATTTCGATGCTGACGGATGGCGCCGGGATTTGCGACTGTATCTTTCTGGCGCACAGCTTCCGAGCCGCGTCGTCCGGTGATCACGCATTGCTGGCGGATCTCGCCGAGCTTGCTTCCGCCTTTGCACCCTCGCGCGAGCGTCATCTCGAGACCACGGCGCAGGGCAGGGCGTTCATCGAGATCGCGCGAGCCGCGTGGCATAACGCGTTGCTGGATCGGCTCGTTGCCTCTTGCAAGGCCGCCATCGTCTATCCGGTTGCGGTTGGTCTTGTCAGCGCCGCGCATGCTACTCCGCTCGCGCCGACGCTTCACGCCTTCCTGCATGCGGTGACGTCGAACTGGATATCGGCCGGCGCGCGCCTGGTCCCGTTGGGACAAAGCGACAGTCAGCGCCTGCTTGCGGCGCTCGAGCCGGTCGTGGGCGACACCGCAAGGCGCGCGCTGGCGGCTTCGTTGGACGATCTCGGCAGTGCGACGTTTCGCGCCGATCTCGCCAGCATGCGGCATGAAACGCAGTATACGCGGTTGTTCCGGTCATGACGGGTTATTGTGCTGTCGTCCCGGCCAAGCGAGCCAACGGGTCGCGCGAATACGCACCCGATGACAGGCTCCGACGAGCGCGAGCCGGGATCCATAACCAGACATGCGCGTGGTTATGCAAGCTGGGGACCAGCGTGCTCTAGGAATTGAATTTGGTGGTTATGAGTCCCGGCTTTCGCGGGGACGACGATGGAGAGGCATTCGACATGGCTAAATCTCACGGTCCGCTTCGCGTCGGCATCGGAGGTCCGGTTGGATCGGGAAAAACCGCGCTGATGGATCTGTTGTGCAAGTCGATGCGCCAGCGCTACGACATCGCCGCGATCACCAACGATATCTATACAAAATGGGACGCCGAATTCCTGGTTCGTTCGGGATCTCTGACGGCGGACCGGATCGCGGGTGTAGAGACCGGCGGTTGCCCACACACGGCCATTCGCGAGGACGCCTCGATGAATCTGGCGGCAGTTGCCGACATGCGTGCCAAATTTCCCGGTCTCGACGTGATCCTGATCGAGTCCGGCGGCGATAATCTCGCCGCTACATTTTCGCCGGAACTCGCCGATCTGACGATCTATGTGATCGATGTGGCGGCCGGCGACAAAATTCCTTCCAAAGGGGGCCCAGGCATCACCCGCTCGGACCTTCTGGTGATCAACAAGATCGACCTGGCTCCCTATGTCGGAGCCTCATTGGAAAAGATGGATACCGATGCCAGGCGGATGCGCGGCGAGCGGCCGTTTGTCATGACCAACCTGAAGAAGAGCGAGGGCTTGGATCGCATCATTGGCTTCATCGAGACCAAAGGCGGTCTGCGACCAGCCGAGCCCGCCGGGAAGCTCGGGGCCGGGGGGCGCTGACTTCCGCCTCGGTTACACTTACTTCAACAATTCGCAGAATGGCCAAGACTTCCTTAAAGTAAAAAGCCTCCCTGGAAACAAAAAAGGCTTCGTGGAAACAAAAAAGCTTCCCGGGAACAAAATCGGCTTGTGGCCGTTAGCATCCTCCGACGCGTTAACCTATTTTGCGTGGTAGTCGCTTTGCCCGCTGTGTTAGATCGCTTTCCACCAATCGCCGTTCCGATCGACTATAACAGCCGTCTCATGCAGGATGGTTGGCTCTCACTGCATTCCGATTTATGGCTGTTCAGGCCGTCGTCAGAGGTAGTTCAATCGATTTTCCAACGCCTCTTATTTGAGTGAACGAGTGGTTCGGCTGGGTCTCATCACCGGTTTTATCGCCCTGATCGGAGTTCTGCTCTCCGGGCTTGCGGCCTATCGCGTTCACGATCAGGAACTGACGGTCGATGGCATTGCGCTGGCACGCGCGATCGACGTCCATGCAAGTTTGGTCCAGGACCGCTTGACCGAGCGCGAGCTGCTGGCGAGCGTGGCATCCGGCCTTTTCCGGGCACCTTCGGTGATCAAGGCCAATATGCTGGAGCCCCTGCGTTCCTCGATCTACGCTTTCAAGACGGATTTTGCGATTGCAAGCTGGATCGCACGGCTTCGTCCCGAAGAACTGGGAGCGGCGCAGACCGAGCTTGCAAATGCCGGGTTTCCCAATCCGACCATTCGCGGTTTCGACGACGTTCCGTTGCAGACGGCCGCTCTTTCCCAACCTATCGACCTGTTGATGGACGTCGAACCGCGTAACGCGGAGACCATGGATTTTCCGGGCCGCCGTCTCGATCAACATCCCATTCTGGGGCCGATGCTGGCGCGGGCGATGTCGGAGATGAAGCCGGTAGCGTCCGATCCACTTCCGCTGTTGCGTCATGACGGACCCGTCGGCTTCGTCCTTGCCGCGCCGGTTTTACAGAGTAACGGAGCGCAGCCGGCCGGCTTCGTGACCTTCTCCTATGAAATCGCCCCGCTGATGCTGACCAATGACGACCTCTCGCTGTTCTCGGTCGCGCTGAAAGATCCGCGCGACGAACATGGCGAACTGGTCGCAGGCGAGGGAGGCGCGGCTGTTTCGCGACAGGCCAACCCGCAAAGCCCGACGCCGGCCGTGAGCCGGACGGTTTCATTTGGCGGGCGGGACTGGACGCTGACCTACTACGCCAAGACCAACACCATGAATCGCGCCCGGCAGACGGCGGCGATTGTGGCGGCCATTGGCCTTGCCTTGACCGCCATCGTCTGCGGTCTGTTCGGGTATGTGGCCTACAATAACCTGCGCCTGAGCCGCGAAATCCAGGTGCGGATCGGTTTCGAGCGCCGCCTGACCGCGGTCATCGACGAGCTCAACCATCGCGTCAAGAATATCCTGGCGGTGATCCAGTCGATCGTGACGCGCACGCTGCGCCATGGGGCGGATATCGACGTTGCCCGCGAACTGCTGATCGGCCGAATTCATGCGATGTCCAACGTGGTTTCGCTGCTCAGCGAAAGCCAGTGGCAGGGCGTCAACCTGAAGGGATTGTTCGAAGCGCGGGCGATACCGCATGCCGACCGCATCGCCGTCAGCGGTCCCGACATTGTCGTGAGCGCGCGGGCCGCGCAGTCATTGTCACTATTGTTCTTCGAGCTGGCCTCACACTCCGACGAAGGTCTCTCGCTGGTCGGCAAGCATCCGCATATTGTCGCGCATTGGGAAGTGTCCGGAGAAGAGCCGGACACGACCTTTCAGTTTCGTTGGGAGGAGTTCAATACCAGCGCTGCGACCCGCCGCGCCGATAGCGATTTCAGCCTCATTTTGCTCGACCGCGTCGCGCCCGAGGCGCTCGGTGGCACATCGAAACGATATTTCACCGACGTCAGTTACGTGTATGAATTGACGGCTCCGATGGAGACCGTCGTCGACATGTCGGAAAGAGACCGGACCGAACAATTTTCGGCGCCGCTCAAGCCGGTCCGATAGCCGCGGGTATTAACCGCTGCCACCGATCACCGCACGTACCGTCTCGTCGGGGCCGAAGTCTTCGGCGCCGTCGACATAGAGCAGTGCGGAGAGCTTGGATCGCGCCCGGTTGACGCGGCTCTTGATGGTGCCGACCGCACAGCCGCAGATCGCCGCCGCATCCTCATAGGAGAAGCCGGAAGCACCCACCAGGATCAGCGCTTCACGCTGGTCCTGCGGCAGCTTGTCGAGCGCCGTGCGAAACTCCTCGAACTCCAGGTGGGCATTCTGCGCCGGCTGGGCTTTCAAAGTCTTGGCGTAGCTGCCGTCGGCATCCTCAACCTCGCGGCGCCGCTTGCGGTAATCCGAGCGGAACAGGTTTCGCAGGATCGTGAACAACCAGGCCGGCAGGTTCGAGCCCGGCTGGAAGGAGTCGATGTTGGCGAGTGCACGCAACAACGTCTCCTGCACCAGGTCGTCGGCGCGATCGCCGCTACCCGAAAGCGAAATTGCGAAGGCGCGCAAGCTCGGTACCGACGCCAGAATGTCGTCGCGCAGTGAATCGGTGAGAGGCATTACTCCCCTCCGTCTTTTGTGCCCGCATCTTTCAGGTGGGGACTACCCTCAGGGACATCAAGCTTGCGGATCAACTCGACGAACCGATCGGGAACGCCCTGCCGGACAACATCGTCGTACATGGCGCGCAACTGATGACCGATTCTGGACTGGATCTCGGCATTCAGGCCGCCCTGCTTTTTTGCTTCCTTCATGTCCTGTCCCACGCTTCCCCGGGGGTTAAGCTTCTGTATTTTCACGGCTAATCCTCGAAATGACCCATGCCTCGGCTCCTTCCGTGCAAGGCCTAATTCGAAGTTGGCATAAAAGTTCCGCGAACGAGGGGAACTTTTCCCCCAGTCGGGCGTAAATTCCGCACTTGGGGAGTATCGGGTCGGTCCCCATTTGAAAGGTTTGACCCAGGAAATAGACGGAGTGGGGATGTCCCGATCACAGCTCGTTGCCGAACACTTGCCGTTGTTGCGCCGGTATGCCCGCGCATTGACAGGAAATCAGTCCTCGGGTGACGCCTACGTCGGAGCCATGCTGGAGGCGCTGCTTCAGGATCCATCCTTGCTCGATGAAGGCCATGGCGCTCGCGCTGGCCTGTTCCGGCTGTTCACCCAGATCTGGAATTCGGTTTCGATCAACGAAGATCCTGAGGTGACGACGCTGCCGATGCCGCCGGAGCGCCGACTGTCAAATATCACCCCTCTGCCGCGTCAGGCGTTCTTGCTCCTGTCTCTGGAAGGTTTTTCGGAAGAGGAAGTCGCCTTCATTCTCAGCGTCGACGTACCGGAGGCACGCAAGCTCGCCGATACGGCCGGGCGCGAGATGGCCGCGGAAATCGCCACCGATGTTCTTATCATCGAGGACGAAACCTTCATCGCGATGGATCTCGAAAGCCTAGTCAAAAATCTCGGTCACAACGTGATTGGTGTCGCGCGCACGCACACGGATGCGGTGGCGCTGGCCAAGAACAAGAGGCCCGGTCTGATCCTCGCCGACATTCAACTGGCCGACGGCAGCTCGGGTCTCGACGCCGTGAACGAACTGTTGCGGACCTTCGAGGTGCCGGTGGTGTTCATCACCGCCTATCCCGAGCGCTTCCTGACCGGTGAGCGTCCGGAGCCCGCCTTCCTGATCTCAAAGCCGTTCCAGCCGGCGATGGTATCGGCGGTAGCAAGCCAGGCGCTGTTCTTTCAGCGCAACTCGCGCAACCGTTCGCCTAAGGTCGCCTGATCAAAATCATCCAAGGAAGCCAAAACGAAACGGACGCGCGAAAGCGCGTCCGTTTTTTATGTCGTGCTCGTTTGATGCGTTAATGCGGGCTTCAGTGCGGCGTGGCGTCCGACCATGATCAGAATCCCGCCGATTTGCGGCAGCAACGCCAGCAAGACAAGCCTGAGCATGGCAAAGTCTTCGAGCGTCGGCCGCAACAGGCCGCGGGAGACCCACGTAACAAGCTTGATCGCCGCGTCACTCTGAGGGTCCGCGGTCTGCCCGACAGCCGTCATGGCGGAGTCCACGACCTGGCGACGTTCTGCGACGGCCGCTTCGCGTTCGCGGCAGAATTTCCCGACGCCGCCTTTGCACTCCCGGTCACGGGCGGCCATCGCGTCCGTCAGCGCGGCCTGCGCGTTTGTAATTGCGGGGGTGACGCGCGATGCACGCGTGATCGCCACGTCGCTGATATTGGTGGATGCGAAGCCGATGCCCGCCGTTACCGCGAACACGAATGTCATCAGCCAGAGCGCCCAGCCTACCAGCGCGGTCGCACGCTGCCCCGTTCGCCATAGGCCGGCGGCGCAGGATGGCATGACAAGGGCGACGAGGTCAGCGGCGACGCCAACGGCAAGGAAAAGCCATCCCGCGGCGTCGCTTGATCCCAGTGATCGGGCAAACCAGCCGTTGATCGTGATGCCGACGGCGGCAAGGGCCAGCGCCGCGATCGACAAAAGAACGGGAGCCAGGTAGTCGCGCGAGCACGCGACCGCTTCGCTCGGATGGGTCGTCACGGCCGATGGCGGCGTGACGGGCGGTTCCGAAATTGCCTCTTCTGTCGGCAAAAATTCCGGGGGTATGAACGACTCGGAAGAAAGAGATTCGCGCTCTGTTGCAGCGGCCTTCGCCCGCTTTTTGCGCGGGCGGTAAGCCTTCGCGCGTCTCACGCTCTTTTTATCCCTCTTCTCCAGCGGGATCTGATGAAGGGGAATAATCGAGGCAATTGTGTCGTCAGCCATGGAACCGCTCCTGCCGGTTGCAATGGATACGCGCGGGAGCAGGGTGCAACCATGCCGGCGCGCCGACACCTAAGATTATGGGCCATGCGTCGTCTAGGAACGGCGCGCAACACTCGCGGATTCATTTTTGCAGTTGCTTCCGCGGCGCGGTTTCGCGGGTTCCATGGCGGCAAAAAACGGTGGAAAACGCCGATCTGCCCCGGCGCAGTTTAGTTGAGCGTCAGGCGAAAGGATTGTTCCCAAGCGTCACCAACGCCGCACGCCAAAGCGGGCGGTCGTACAACATCAGGAAATTTCTCAAAAATTGGGGGGCGCGGCTGGCATCACCACGGTTGCGGTGCGATTTCGCGGGTGGTCGCCCTAGTTCGTGGATGAGCTTCTAAGTATCTGTTGATTCAGCTATAATCCCTCCCTCGAAAGTCTGCCAACGTTCGCGGAACTCCGCCGGAATTCACCGCGATCCGTGTTCAATGGTGGGGCGGATGGTGGGGCGGAGAGATGGCCAAAAGACAGTTGCACAAGCTTTCCGCGCGCGAGGCGGAAACCATTACGGAGCCCGGCCGCCACGGTGATGGTGGAGGGCTTTACCTCGTGATCGAGGCCGGTGTGCATGGCCGACGCCAATGGATCTTCCTTTACCGTGTGCGTGGCACCAGCAAGCGCAGAGAGCTTGGCCTTGGACCGGCCAAGGGAAAAGGCAAGGACGGACTGTCCCTCGCCGATGCCAGGCTCAAGGCCGCGGATGCTCGCAAGAAACTCGCTGAAGGCAAAGACCCCGCGGCGGAGCGAAGGGCTGAAAAGGTGGCGGCGAACTCTTTGCCATGGCTATATCTCCTTGGGGGTTGACCGAGGCAACGGCCCCGTTGGCTGAAGACATACTGATGGAACGAATTTGCCTGTAGTTGCCTAATTCGGTACTGTCCGTTCCAAAAATGGAACGGGTATATGCAGGACCTCAACGACCTCTACTATTTCGCCCGGGTGGTTGAACATGGCGGGTTCGCGCCTGCCGGGCGTGCTCTTAGCCTTCCGAAATCCACGCTCAGCCGCCGTGTTGCGCTGCTCGAAGAAAGGCTGAAGAGCCGGCTCCTACAGCGCTCGACCAGGCATTTCGGGATGACCGAGGTCGGCGAAGTCTATTACCGTCATTGCGTGGCGATGATCGCCGAGGCCGAAGCCGCTCAGGAAGCGATCGACAACACCAGCG
>NZ_JBEKRB010000033.1:0-70461 GCF_049519115.1 Bradyrhizobium sp. | reverse complement strand
TGGCGGAGAGAGTGGGATTCGAACCCACGGTACGGTTTCCCGCACACACGCTTTCCAAGCGTGCGCCTTAAGCCACTCGGCCATCTCTCCGAAGAGGCCTCTCATGAAGGCGCGCGCGGACTTTTGCAAGTGACGGCGGGGACATCCGCGGCCATTTCCACAACATACTGAAATTGTTATATAATTTTCGTAGCCGGCGTCCGACTTCCATCGTTGTGAACCCAAAACCTCCAAGGTTCGACTTCTAAGTTGTGCAACATGAGCGAGGGATGCGCGCGAGATGACGATCCGCCGGACGACGATGGTTCTGTTGATCCTGTCCGCTGTCGCTTACGCAGCGCCCACGCAGGCCGAGCAATGTCACCGTGAAGGCACGGATGTCACCTGCGACGACGGGCATCGCGGCATCTGGTCGGGCGATGCCATCATCTGGGCCGACGGCACAAGGTCGCATTCGTCACCGCATCCGAGCGTCATTATCGGCAACAAATCATCGGTCACGGTCGGGCCCGGCGTTTTTGTCGGTCAGGGCAACGGTGTGCGACCGCTCGATGATCCGAACAAGGTGCGCTGCGTGACCCTCGACGAAGTGCCTTACTGTTATTGAAGAGCAGCCGTTGCCGCCGTTCAGGGTTCAGCGATTACGCGTTGACCGAGCGGAGCGGCCATAATGCCGGTATGATTTCGATCGGCTGCGCCGCGGATTCTCTCTCGGGCCGCGCCGTCTCCAGCGCCTCGACGAAGCTTGTGAACCATTGCTGGATGGAATGGCGGCGAAGCTTCGCCATCATCGCCTCCCAGCGCATGCGCCGCTCGGGGAACGGCATCGACAGCGCCACCGCGATCGTCCGGGCCATCCCGTCGATATCGTGCGGATTGACTAGAAGCGCCGTATCCAGCTCGTTGGCGGCGCCGGCAAACTTCGAAAGCACAAGAACGCCGGGATCGTCGGGATTTTGGGCAGCGACATATTCCTTCGCCACCAGATTCATCCCGTCATGCAGCGGCGTGACCACACCGACCTGGGCGGTGCGATAGAGGCCAGCCAACACGGTCTGGCTGAAACCCTTGTTGAGATAGCGGATCGGCGTCCAGTCGACCTCGCCGTGGCGGCCGTTGACGTCGCTGACGAGTTTGGCGAGTTCGCTTTGCAGATTGCCATAGGCTTCGATCGCGCCGCGCGAGGGCGTGGCGATCTGCAACAGCGACACCGTGCGCGCCAGCGACGGGTGCGTGGTCCACATCCGATCGAAGGCGTTGATGCGGTTAACGAGCCCCTTGGAATAATCGAGCCGGTCGACACCGATGGCGAGCTTCTCGCCGTTCAGGCTGCGACGCAGGCGCGACACGTCGGGATGCGATACGGCCTTTGCGGCCTGGCGTGCGAACTTTTCAACGTCGATTCCGATCGGGAAAACCGCGATGCGGGTCGCTCCGTGCTGCTGTGACATCACAACGCCGTCGGCGACCACAAGGCCGAGCGTGGACGTGAGATAGTTTGCGAAATTCTCACAATCGTCATCGGTCTGAAAGCCGATCAGGTCATAGGCCAGCATCGCTTCCACCAGATCGCGATGGTGTGGAACGCCTTCGATGACATCGCGGGCGGGCCAGGGCGTATGCAGGAAGAAACCGATTGGCTGGGTCACGCCGAGGTCGCGCAACTCCGCCCCCAACGCGAGGAAGTGGTAGTCCTGAATCCAGAACGCAGTATCGGCCTTTCGGAACCGCAGCAGCGCGCGCGCCATGAAGGCGTTCACCTCGCGATAGGACAGATAATCGTCTTGCGAGACGCGGATCAGATCAGCGCGCGAATGCAGCGCCGGCCACAGTGCCGAATTGGCAAAGCCCTCGTAATATCCGCCGTAATGCGCGGCCGGCAGATCCAGCATGGCAAGCGCGCCGGCCCCAAGCGCCTCGATTTCGGCAAATGGTTCCTTCTGGACGCCGTCGCGGACGCGCCCGCTGGAACCGACCCAAATCGCGCCTGATTTTTCTACAATCGGAAGCAGTGCGGCAGCCAAACCGCCGGTAATCGGTTCATTGGCGTTGCCGCGCGTAATGCGGTTTGAAACAACGACGAGGCTCACCGGGTTCCCCTCCTGATGGTTCGTTCGTGTGTTAACAACCATTCATCAGTATGGTTCCTTTTCACTTTTCCAATGAATTGAAACCGAATTCAGGCGATGCAGCGACGGGAATACGCATCTCTGCCGCCAAAATTCGTTCATGCGCGACGTCGGCGCGGAAACACATTAGTTCCAGCGATCACGGAACCGCCGATGCTTTGCCATCAAGATCACGGAACCGCCGATGCTTTGCCATCAATAAGGCTCGCCAGCCAGGCGCGAACGTTGGTCGGTTCGTCAAAATGACCCGCTACGCCGTGGGCATGACGGCCGACCGAGAAGGCCAGTCCGCCAAGGCTGGGCATCGCGGCGAATACTGATTCATCGGTGACATCGTCGCCAATGAAAATCGGATAGCGGCCACGGAACGGCTCGTGAGTCATCAATTCGTGCACGCCGGTCGCCTTGTCGAAGCCAGCTTGCTTGATTTCGCAGACGCATTTACCGGGCATAACCTCGATCGGCGCATTCGGCAAATCGGCCCTGATCAGCGACACAGCCTCGTAAATCGCTTTCTCCGCGTGCGGCGCCAACCGATAGTGCAAAGCGAGCGAGTAGCCCTTGTCTTCCAGCAGAATCCCGGGACTAAGCCGAGCGATCGCGGCAAGGCGGCGCTTCAATTCTTGGTCCATGGGCGGCGCGTGTGTCGCGACGGCTTCGCTGCCGATCGAAATCCGCATTTCCGCGCCGTGGCCGCCAATCGCGGGAAAACGCTCCGGCGCAAAGATCAGGTCGATGTCGTTGAGCGAGCGTCCGCTGACGAGGGCAAGCGCGCCTCCCGTTCGTTCGTGAAGGGCGTGCAGCGTCGCGGCCAAACCCGGCGGCACCCACACCTCGCGCGGCGTGCGCGCCAGATCGAGCAGCGTGCCGTCGATATCGAGCAGCATGGCGCAGCCGTCGAGGCACTTCGACAGCTTTTCCGCAATCGATGCCATCAAAGAGCCGTCGTCCGGCGATGCCTCTTCACGTGGAGGCAGGACACGATTTGCGAGACCTTCATTCATCAATTCACTCCACAGCAGCCAGCGGCTGCGCGACCGATTCCAGCGTGCGCCGCTCGGCCGCGACCGCATAGCGCCAACCGACGGCCGCGGCCACCAGCATCAGCGCCGCGCCAAACAGATAGCCGGCAAACACACTGCCGCGTGAACCGGTGTCGATCAACGCTCCGAACAGTATGGGACCGGCTACACCGCCAACACCGGTGCCGATCGCATAGAACAGGGCAATCGCCAACGCGCGTACCTCCAGCGGAAAATTCTCACTGACCGTCAGATAAGCAGCACTTGCGGCAGGAGAAGCAAAGAAGAAAATGACCATCCAGGCGATCGTCTGCGTCTTCGCACTCAACGCCCCGATCTCAAACAGATAACCCGAGAGCGCCAGCAGGATGCCGGAAGCGCCGTACGTAAACGCGATCATCGCACGGCGTCCCAGCGTGTCGAACAAACGGCCAAGAAGCAGCGGTCCCAGCAAATTACCGGCCGCGAAAGGAAGGATATACCAGCCGACCTGGTCGGCCGGTATCCCGTAGAAATCGCTCAACACGAGTGCAAAGGTGAAAAAGATCGCGTTGTAGAAAAACGCCTGGGCTGTCATCAGCACCAGCCCGACCAGCGATCGTTCCCGATAGACCTTGAACAAGGTGTGCACGACCTCCGACAGCGGCGTATGGTCCCGCATGCGCAGCCGCAATTTCGGCCAGGCGCGCGGTGGCGTATCTTCACCCGCGGTCGCAGCCGGCCGATCCCTGACATGTCCTTCGACCGAGCGTTCAATATCGCGCATGATCGCGTTGGCTTCATCAGGATGGCCGTGAATGATTAGCCAGCGCGGACTTTCCGGGATCCAGATCCGCATCACAAACACGACAAGACCAAGACAGGCGCCGGTCAAGTAAGCAAGCCGCCAACCGAGATCGACATCGATCCAGCCGGGATCCAGCAACACGATCGCACTGGTGGCGCCGAGTGCGGCGCCGAGCCAGAAGCTGCCGTTGATCATCAGATCGGTCCATCCGCGATAGCGCGCCGGCACCAATTCCTGGATCGTGGAATTGATAGCGGTGTATTCACCGCCGATGCCGGCACCGGTCAGGAAGCGAAAGAAAGCGTAGCTCGCAACACTCCACGACAGCGCCGTGGCGGCGGTGGCGGTGAGATAAACCGCCAAGGTGATGAAGAACAGCTTCTTGCGGCCGATGCGATCGGTCAGCCAGCCGAAACCGAATGCGCCGAGCACCGCGCCCCCGAGATAGGCGCTATTGGCAAAGCCGACCTCGAAATTCGAAAAATGCAGCGTCGGGCTTTGCTTGAGCGCTCCGGACAGAGCGCCCGCCAACGTCACTTCCAGTCCGTCGAGAACCCAGGTGATTCCGAGCGCCAACACGACACGGGTGTGAAAACCGCTCCAATACAGGGCGTCGAGACGAAACGGAATGGTGGTTTCGACAACGCCGTGGTCAACGGCTTCCGCGGGCCCGCCTGCAACATCCAAATCGCCCTGCCGTGGCTGCAAGCCCATGAAGCGCTACCAGTCAGGTATTGCGGGAAAGCCAAAATCTCTCCGGCCGTCAGGAGGACCATCAGCCAAATTTTTAACGTCTGACGGGGCACGGAGTTCCACCTTCGCGGGAAGGAACTGCATGGCGTTCGTGCCCGTTTTGCCCAAAAGCACAAGGACTTCGAGCATGACCCAACGGCGCAAATCTGCGGCTTCGAGCCGCCCCGTCAAACGCCAGCGCAAGGCAGCCGCGAAAAAGGGGCGAAAGACCGCCGCGGCACGCCCCTCATCGAAGCGATGGTCGCAACGAGTGACGAAAGAAAGCGACGCCCTCGATCTCAAGCAAGGCGTCTTTACGTTGCGGGATCCGAAGCGGATCGCCGCCTCGCTCAAGCGCTCGGCCGAGCACAGTTCGCGCCGCAAGGCCGGCGCCTATCGCTCAGCACTCTCGATGTTGACCTTTTATATCAACCGGGCCGGCCGAACCCTGCCCAAGACGCAACGTGAGCGCTTGAACCGGGCCAAGCTCGAGTTGAAACGGCAATTCGGCAGAGAATAGGCCGACGGTGAACTGCTGCGTGAATTAGGCCGCGCGAATATTGGCCATAAATCGCTGAAGCTCTTCCCGCAGCCGCACGCTTTCGGTGGACAGCGAACGCGCTGCTTCCAGAACGTTGGCCGATGCGGAGCCGGTCTCGGCTGCGCCCCGGTTGACCTCCATGATGTTCACGGCGGTCTCGCTGGTCCCTTCGGCGACGTTCTGCACGCTGCGGGCAATTTCCTGGGTGGCCGAGCTTTGCTCCTCGACTGCGCTCGCAATCGTCGAGGCAATGCTCGATATCTGCCCAATCGTCCCGCCGATTTCCTTGATGGCGGCGACGGATTCCTGGGTAGCGCCCTGCATGCCGGTTATATGGGTCGAAATCTCGTCGGTCGCCTTGGCGGTCTGGCTGGCCAGCGATTTGACCTCGGAAGCAACGACAGCGAAACCGCGCCCGGCGTCGCCGGCGCGAGCCGCTTCGATGGTGGCGTTGAGTGCCAGAAGGTTGGTCTGTTCGGCGATTGCCGTGATCAGCTTCACGACATCACCGATTTCCTGCGCGGCGCGCGACAGCTTGCCGATACGCCCGTCGGTTTGCTGGGCCTGAACCACGGCTGCTTCCGCGATCCGGTTGGATTCCTGAGCCTGCCGGCCGATTTCGCCGACGGACGCCGAAAGCTCCTCGGTCGCCGCCGCAACCGCTTGCATATCGCTGGAAGCCTGCTCCGATGCGCCGGCGGCCTGCCCCGACAAGCTCTGGGTGGTCTCTGCCGTACGCGTCAGGGTCCCGGCCGAGGCCTCTAACTGTACCGCCGAGGCCGAAACGTTGGAAACGATGCTGCCCACGGCCGTCTCGAACTCGTCGGCAAAGCGAATGAGTTCGGCGCGGCGTCCCGCGGCGGAGGCTTTGTTCTGGGCATCGAGCGCGGCGGCGTCGCGTTCGGCCTTCGCGACCGCCTGGACCTTGAATTCCTCGACCGCCGCAGCCATCTCGCCGAGTTCGTCCTTGCGGCCAAGTCCGGGCAGCACGACATCGAAATTGCCGCCGGCGAGTTCGCGCATCGCCTTGCACATCGCAATCATGGGCCGCGAGATTCCCGTCCCCAGCAGCACGGCCAGCAGCCCGCCCAGCAGGAAGCCACCGATCGCGAGCATCACGACCAGGCGCTGCGTTTCGCTGATGGTAGCGCTGGACTCCGAATCGAGCCGCTGCTGATCGCCCAGCAAATCGGCTTTCATCGCGTTCGAAGCCTTCATGATCGCGGCCGTGGAATCGGCCATCTCGATCGAGAGTTCGTCGACTTCCTTTGCGTTGTCGATCAGCTTGGATAGCGCTTTCCGGTACTCTTCGAGCTGGACGGCGGCATCCTTGATCGCCTGCGCGACCTTTGGTTCGTCAGCGGGAATGGCCTGCAATGCCGCGTCAACGAACTTCAGACGCGCCACCGCGCTTGCAGCGACCGACTGATCGAAATTGACGACAAAGGTACTTGCAAGCGCGGCCGCAGTCTGGAACAGCGCGGCGACCTTCTTGCTGGCCAACGTGATGGCCGCCAGCGCCGAATCGTCTTCGACACCGCTCGGCAGATCGTCGAGCTTGTAACGCAAGAGGTTGCCGCTGCGCATCAACTGGTTCTGGCTGACGAGTTCACTGTCGCGCTTGGTCTTCACCACGTCGGCAAAGATCTTGGTGAAGGCGTGAAATTCGCGCGAAAGCCGCGTCACCTGATTGAGGCGCGCCGGGTTGGTCGTATTCTTCATCGACTGATCGATGGCGTCCTTCAACGCGCCTTCCGCCGCCAGTGCGGCCTTGGCGTCGTCTTCCTTGCCTGTTACCACATAGTATCGCGCCAGCGCCCGGTAGGAGATCAGTTCACGGTCGATATTCTGGGCGAAATCGGATTCCGACACGATCGCCCGGTAGGCGGCAACACCGTCCGAAACACGACCAAAGCCGAGATAGGCGAAACCCATGCTGACGGCGGAAATCGCGAGCACAACGGCGAAGCCAAGGCTGATCTTCCCGCGAAATCGCAAGGTGGGAAGCTTTGGCAGCGCCGCTTGCGGCCTGACACCCTTGAAGAACCCCAACGGACCCCCCTGTCGCCATTGAATCCGGGCCGGTTATGAAGGCTCGGTATCCGGTAACCTAGAATAGAATGAATAAGAGGCCGTAAACCAGACGGTGCCATACCACCGGCAACCTCGCATTTGCAGGGAAGGATAGGCCGGCAATGCCACGTGCGGCCTATTTCGAAACAGCTAGCAGCCAGTTGACGGGTATTGGAGGTTGGCGAACTATCGCCATCCCGCCTCGGCGTGATGCGCGCCACATAGGCTAGCCCCGCCGACATACCCCTGCACCCGGATCCATGGAAAACGACGTGCCCGACCAGCCGGATTCTCAGATCGCAACCTCGGGCCCGCTCACCGGTTTCCGCGTCGTCGAATTTGCCGGCATCGGACCCGGGCCGTTCGCCTGCATGATGCTGGCCGACATGGGGGCCGAGGTGATTACGCTTGATCGCCCTGGGGCCAACAAGAACCAGAAATCGGCGACCGGGCGCGGCCGCAAGATCATCGAACTCGATCTCAAGGACACCGCCCCGCGCGCCCAAACGCTCGACTTGCTTGAACAGGCCGATGCGCTGATCGAAGGCTTTCGGCCAGGCGTGATGGAGCGGCTCGGGCTCGGTCCCGATGTGGTGTTGTCACGCAATCCGCGGCTCGTTTATGGCCGCATGACCGGATGGGGCCAGGAAGGCCCGCTGGCACAGGCCGCCGGCCACGACATTAATTATATTGCGGTCACGGGCGCGCTCGCAGCGATTGGGCCGGCCGAGCGACCGGTGCCGCCGCTCAATCTGGTCGGCGATTTCGGCGGAGGCGCGCTTTATCTGGTTGTCGGCGTGCTCGCCGCACTTCTAGAAGCGAGGAAATCCGGCCAAGGCCAGGTGGTCGACGCTGCGATGTGCGACGGCGCAGCCTCGCTGATGACAATGTTTTTCGACTTCACGGCCGCCGGCCGCTGGAGCGGAGAGAGAGGGCGCAACTTCCTCGACGGCGGCGCGCATTTTTACGGCGTCTATCAATGCGCCTGCGGCCATTTCATCTCGATCGGATCGATCGAGCCGCAATTTTACGCCCTGCTGCGCCAGCACGCCGGCCTATCGGATCAGGCCTTCGATGCCCAGCTGGATCGCGAGGCGTGGCCCTCGCTGAAGCTGAAACTGGAGGAAGTGTTCAAAACCAAAACCCGCGACGAGTGGTGCGGGATCATGGAAGGCACCGACATCTGTTTCGCGCCGGTGCTGAACTTGTCGGAGGCGCCACTTCACCCTCACATGGTGGCCCGAAAGACTTTCGTTGAACGTCACGGCGCCATCCAGCCGGCGCCGGCGCCGCGTTTTTCACGGACGCCTTCCACGATCCGCGAGTCTGAGACGGCGGATCTCGCAAGCCTTATCCGTGCGTGGCGAAGATAGCGGGCGTCCGGAAACGAGGGAAATTCGTCATTCAAATCTTCCCTGCGATTTGAGACGATATCTCGCTGTCTGGGGCATGACGACCATGGCACTGCAACTCCGGCCGAACTGCGAATATTGCGACAAGGACCTGCCGCCGCATTCAATGGATGCGCGCATTTGCAGCTACGAATGCACGTTCTGTGCGGCCTGCGCGGCCGAAGAACTCGATAATGTGTGTCCGAACTGCGGTGGTGGATTCACCCCGCGGCCGATTCGGCCTACGCAGGAATGGCGGCCGGGCGTTTGCGCCGAAAATCAGCCGGCTTCGACCAAACGCGTGCACCTCAAATATAGCCTTGAAGATATCGCGGCTCACTGCAGGCGGATTCGGGATGTTCCGCCCGAGGAGCGGTGAGAGAGAGCGCTCGAGCTTGTTTTCCCTCCCTGGAGGAGGAGGGTCAGGGTGGGGTCAGCTAATGCTTATGTCATGATCCCCTCCCGGCTTGCGCAGTCGCGCAAACCGACCTCCCCTTTTCAAGGGGAGTAAGCCTCGCCTCTCAGTCGGCCGGCAGAATCGTTCCTTCAACCTCCCCGAAGCCGACCCGATAGCCCTCGCTTTGGCACCAACCGCGCATGGCAAGCGAATCGCCGTCCTCGAGAAACGTCCTGACGACGCCGTCAGCAAGTTGGACCGGCTCGGTACCGTTCCAGGAAATCTCGAGCAGGCTGCCGCGCTGGCTTTTTTCAGGTCCGGAGATGGTGCCGCTGCCTAAGAGATCGCCGACATTCATCGCGCAACCGGAAGAGGCGTGATGCATCAATTGCTGCACCGACGACCAGTACATGTATTTGAAATTGGTCCGGCAAATCCGAGCAGACTTGCTCATTGAGCCCGCGCGCAGGCCGACTTCCAGTTCGAGGTCGTAATTGTTGGCTTGCGCCTGCCGCAGATAAGCCAGCGGCTGCGGGACCTGCTCAGGCCCGCGGCACCGAAACGGCTCCAACGCGGCCGATGTCACCACCCACGGGCTGATCGAAGTTGCAAACGCCTTGCCCTGGAACGGTCCGAGCGGGACATATTCCCATTGCTGGATGTCGCGGGCGCTCCAGTCGTTCAGCAACACAAAGCCGAAAATCATCTCCTGGGCCTGCGCCTCGCTGAGCATTTCCCCCATCGGCGATGTCTGCCCGATCACCGCACCCATTTCGAGTTCAAAGTCGAGCCGTTGGCAGGATCCAAAGCTCGGATGTTCGGTATTCGCGGGCTTCAATTGGCCGCGCGGACGCCGCACCTTGGTGCCGGACACCACGACCGTCGAGGCGCGGCCGTTATAGCCGATCGGCATGTGCAGCCAGTTCGGTTGCAGGGCATTGTCCTTGCCGCGGAACATGACGCCGACATTGGTAGCGTGCTCCTTCGAGGAGTAAAAATCCGTATAGCCGGCAACCGCGATCGGCAAATGCAGCTCCACTTGCGCCATCGGCAGCAACGCCAACTTCTGCAGCTCGTCATTGTCGCGCAGTTCATCGTTGTCGTGACGCAGAAGCTCACTGATCCGCGCACGTATCCTCGCCCAGACCTTTGGCCCCTGGGTCATGAATGCGTTCAGCGATGAAGCGGCAAACGTACCGGGCTCGACATCCAACCGGCCATCCTGCTCAAGCCCCCAGAGGTCGAGCACATAATCGCCGATCGCAACGCCGATGCGCGGGGCGAGACCGCGCGCGGAAAATACGCCGTACGGCAGATTCTGCATCGGAAAATCCGATGCCGGATCTACTGGAACGAAAGAGCGCAGCGCGGGATCGTTGGGGTCGGTCATTTCCTGATGGTTTCTTTCTTACGGCTTGTTCGGATCAAAACGCTTTTCCAACCCCTTCCAGCAATCCGCATAATCATGCTGCAGCGTTGCAGATTTGGCGGCATGCGCCGTAACCCGTTGCGGGAACCGCGTCTCGAACATGAAGGCCATTGTGCCTGTCAGCTTGACCGGCTTCAGTTCGCTGTTGCTGGCGTGATCGAAAGCCTCGCGGTCGGGACCATGCGGCAACATCATGTTGTGCAGGCTGATGCCGCCGGGCGTAAAGCCTTGCGGCTTCGCGTCGTAGACACCGTAAATCAGGCCCATGAACTCCGACATGATGTTCATGTGGTACCAGGGCGGCCGGAACGTGTTTTCGGCCACGGCCCATCGCTCCGGGAAAATCACGAAATCGATATTCGCGGTGCCGGCGGTTTCCGACGGCGAGGTCAGCACCGTGAAGATCGACGGATCGGGGTGGTCGAACCCGATCGCACCAACCGGCGAGAAGCGTCTCAGATCGTATTTGTAAGGCGCGTAGTTGCCGTGCCAGGCCACCACATCGATCGGCGAATGCGGCAAATGCGTCACGAACAGCAAACCGCCCCACTTCACGAATAATTCGCTCGGCGTGTCCTTGTCTTCATAGGCCGCGATGGGGGTGAGGAAGTCGCGCGCATTGGCCAGGCAATTGGCGCCGATTGGCCCGCGCTCCGGCAGCGTGAAAGCGCCGCCGTAATTCTCGCAGATATAGCCGCGCGCGGGACCCGCGGTGAGTTCGGCGCGGAATTTCACGCCGCGCGGAATCACGGCGATCTCGCCGGGCTCTGCATCGATGCGTCCGAACTCAGTGACGAAGCGCAAGCTTCCCTGCTGCGGCACAATCAGCATCTCGCCGTCGGCATTGTAGAAATGCTGATCGACCATCGATTGGGTGATAAGGAAGACATGCGCGGCCATGCCGGCTTGCGTGCCGGCGTCGCCCGCGGTCGTCATCGTCTGCACGCCTTGCAGGAAGGTCATCCCGGCTTTCGGGATCGGTGCCGGGTCCCAGCGCAACTGACCGATCGCGGCTTCATGCTCGTGACAGGGCGCGGTGCGCCATAATCCAATGTCGGCTTTTTCGAAACGGCCGGAGTGTCTGACCGAGGGGCGGATTCGGTAGAGCCAGGAGCGCTCGTTGCTGCCACGCGGCGCGGTGAAGGGCGAGCCGGACAATTGCTCGGCATAGAGCCCGTAAGCGCAACGTTGCGGCGAATTGCGACCGATCGGCAGCGCGCCCGGCAGGGCCTCGGTCTCGAAGCTATTGCCGAAACCGGACATGTAACCGGGCGTGACGTTGGCCGAGCCGCGATTGATCGCGTCGGGCGAGGTATTGATATTCATATCATCCTCCTTGCAGAGCGGCCCACATTTCCCGGTCGCGCTTGTCGGTCCAGATCACGGGATCGTCGATTCCGGACGCCTCATCGAAGGCCCGCGAGACATTGAACGGCAGGCAGTGTTCGTAAATGGCAAAGCTCGAAAATTTCGGGTCCATGACCTCGCGCGCGGCCGCCATTGTATCCTTGAGACTACGCCCTTTGGCAACGGCGGCTTCCGCAGCGCCATAAAGCGCCGTGACAAAATCGCGCGTCATCGCGATCGCTTCACGTCCCGTCGCTAGCCCCTTCAGCGCATCGCCGCGCCCCGGCGCGATGGACTTGGGATTAAAGGCACGGATTTCGTTCAACGTCGCCGGCCATTCCCGCAAATGGGCATCGCCGCAGTAACAGGCCGAATGATATTCAATCAGGTCGCCGGAGAACATCACTTCCGCGTCCGGCACCCAGGCAACGATATCGCCCGAGGTGTGCCCGGCGCCGAGCTGCATCAGGCGCACCTCGCGCTTGCCGAGATAGATCGACATATCGCCTTCAAATGTCAGCGTCGGCCAGGTCAAGCCTGGAATACTCTGCGCATCCTGGAACAGGCGCGGAAAACGGCCGTATTCGGAATCCCAGTCCTGCTGCCCACGCTCCTCGATCAGCCGGTAGGTCTCTTGCGAGGCGATCACGGCTTGCGCTCTGTAGGCGGATGCGCCAAGCACCCGCACCGCGTGATAATGCGACAGCACGACATATTTGACCGGCTTGTCGGTCACGCTGCGCACCCGCTCGATCACTTTGCTGGCCATCGCCGGCGTCGCCTGCGCGTCGAACACGAGACAACCGTCGTCGCCGACAATGACCGCCGAATTCGGATCGCCCTCCGCCGTAAAGGCATAGAGATCGGTTCCGATTTCGGAGAAGGTGACTTTCTTCTCGGCCATGTCGGTGGTGGACGCAAAACCCTTTTCAACTCCCTCGGCCATCGTTTCCTATCCTGTTTCGTTGTCTTTTCTACTGTTGCTGCTGTTGTTGCTGGCTCGGCTCCAGCATCCGCCGTTTTGCCAATTCGATCGCCTCGCGCAAGACATCGAGATCACCGATGTGATTGGCGAGGATGAGAACCAATGCGGCGTCGAGATCGGCGCTCGCCTCATCGCTCAACCCCCGGTGCGCCTCGAGGATCGCACGAAAAGCGTCATCGGGCTTTTCAAAGTTCGAACGGGTCGATAGCGCCATGGGGACCTCAACTATTGCCTGATGCGCGCTTCAGCGCCGCCTCGATCATATCCAGCGTTGGCTTTCGGAAACGCGCGGCGACATAGCCGTCCGGCCGAAGCAGGTAAGCGGTTCCTGGTTTAGCATCGTAACGCGCAACCATGAGGCCCGAGGAATCAGAGAATTCCTGCCCACCGATATGAATAACGCCGATATCGCCCGGCGGATCGATCGCCGCCCCATTTGCAAAGGTGAGCAAGGTGAAGCGTCTGCCGGCTTTCCGGAAAGCGTCGGTCAGATACTGGGGCTCGCCATCCTGCCCTGCCATCGGCGCGTCCACCATCGAGGCACCGGGACCTGGGCCACTGCGCCACTCCTCGTCATCGGACGTCGACAACGAGGTTTCGTAAGTGGAAGGCACCGAAAGCCGGCCGCCATTGACCATGCGCTTGCTGAATTCGGTTTCCTTTGCCAGCGACAGCACCGCTTTGCGCAACCGCGCCTCGTAAGGCGAATTCGGCGCCATGAAATCGGTCGAACGGGTGGATTCGCGAATGTTGTCGTCGGCAGCCTGGCTGCGTTCAGTGTGATAGCTTTCCAGCAGGGCTTCCGGCGACGCCTTGCGCAGCACACGGTCGAGTTTCCAGCCGAGGTTTTCCGCGTCCTCGAGACCGGAATTGGCGCCGCGGGCGCCAAATGGCGAAACCTGGTGCGCGGCATCTCCGGCAAAGATCACGCGACCGTGGAGAAACCGCGCCATACGCCGGCACTGGAATTTGTAGAGCGATATCCATTCGAAATCGAACTGGCCGTGACCGAGCATGCGCGCAATACGCGGTCGCACGTTTTCCGGCTGCTTCTCGACCATCGGATCGGCGCTCCGATCAAGCTGCAGGTCGATACGCCAGACATCGTCCGGCTGCTTGTGCAGCAAGGCCGATCTTCCGGCATGAAACGGCGGATCGAACCAGAACCAGCGCTCGGTCGGAAATGCCGCCGTCATTTTGACGTCCGCAATCAGAAACTGATCCTCGAACACCTGGCCCGAGAACTCCGCGCCCACCATTTGCCGCAACGACGAACGCGCACCGTCGCAGGCCACGACATAATTCGCCGCAATACGATATGCTCCGTCGGGCGTATCGATCGAGAGGATCGCATGATCGTTGCGCTGCTCCAGCCCGATGACCTTGTTGCGCCACCGCAGGCAGATATCGGGCAACTCTTCGACGCGATCGACCAGATAGGCTTCGGCGTAGAACTGCTGAAGATTGATGAAAGCCGGCCGCTTGTGCCCCCGCTCCGGCAACAGGTCGAACTGATAGAGCAGAGAATCCCCGTGAAAGATCTTGCCGACCTGCCAGACCACGCCCTTGTCGACCATGCGCTGGCCGACACCGAGCCGGTCCCAGAATTCGAGCGACCGCTTCGAGAAGCAGATCGCACGCGAGCCATCGCCGATGCGGTCGGCGTCGTCGAGCAGCACGACCGGTTGCCCGCGCTGGGCGAGATCGATGGCGAGCGACAGCCCCACCGGCCCTGCGCCGACCACGACGACTGGATGCCGGGCGACGTCCGCGCCAACAAAATCCTGATCGGCATGGCGACGGTAGCCGAATCTCGTTTTGGCCTGGCTGTCGGTTTGAAGTCTGGTCTGCGCCATCTGCTCTTAGGCTCTGGCCAGAGGAACCGGTCTCGCTAGTGGAGTGGATTTGACATTCGCTACCCATCTGGCCGCGAGTTCGTCAAGCGAATGTCAAATCCAAAACTCCACCAGAAACCTATATTTGCTTGTGGTCCTTTTGATTCTAACATTCGCAAAAGTGGCCACTGAGACGGGATGCGAACGTTAGAATCGGACCACTAGATTAGCAGATGACTGAGGAGACCGGAACGGCCGATGGCTACCGGAGCGTCTCAAAGCCATCCTCTCCTTGCTGTCTTCACTTTGCTACTTTTTCACTTGGTCGCGGTCACGACGATCTCGACGATATGCGGCGGCTCCAGTTCGACGCCGATGCAGGCCCGCATCGGGGGGTTGGCCCTGTCGACCCATTCGTCCCAGGCGCGGTTCATCTCGCTCTTCAACGCCATGCCGTTGATATAGACGATGGCCGACAGGATCCTGCTCTTGTCGGTTCCGCAGAGTGCAAGGCTTTCGTCAATTCGTGCCAGCGCTTTCACGCTCTGCTCATACATCGATGGTGTGACTGGGTCGGGCGCGACCGCCACGGTGAATACGAGGTCGTCGTGGACGACCGCGCGGCTCCGGGTCGCGGTGAGGCCTGGAAAACGATTGATCATGGCGACCGTGTCCTCCCTTCGCCGCGCGAATTTACGTTGCAAAGGAGCGCGACGGCGCCTGATGCAGCGCGAAGGCGTCGACCTTGTCGCTGGCGCGCGGATAGAGTTCGGCGACCTGCGGATCGTGGCCAGGAATAACGCGGTCGGGGTGACCGGCGATGCGTTCGACGGTTTCCCAACCCGCGCACATGTCGCCGATGTTGTAGACGATTGGAAAAGGACTGCGGCGATGCAGGTTGCCGTAGAAATGCGCCGCATCCGATGCCAGCACGACCGGACCGCGGGCGGTCGCCACCCGCACCACCTGCAAGCCGTCGGAATGACCACCGACATGATGAACCGTGACGCCGGGAGCAACTTCGCCCTCGCCCGCATGAAAGGTCACGCGTTCGCCGTAGACGTGGCGCACCATCAGCGTCACATGCTCGACTGAAAATGGATGACGCAGCGCACCAAAGCACATGCAGCGCCCGGTGGCGTAGCTCATCTCGCGGTCTTGCAGGTGGAACCGCGCCTTCGGGAACAGGTCGAGATTGCCGGCGTGGTCATAATGCAGATGGGTGACGATGACATCGTCGATCGCCTCGGGGGCAACGCCAAAGCGCGTCAACGCTTCCGCCGGGTTGAGCGTCAGCTTGCGGCTGCGTAAGGCCGCTTCTTCCGCATTGAAGCCGGTATCGACCAGGATTTTGCGGCCGCCACCCCGGATCAGCCACACAAAATAGTCGAGGTCGGACGCCGCAGTCTCGTGCGGATCGGGCGTGATGTAGTTCATATTGGGGGTGCGCGGCGACATGGTGGCGTAGCGGAGCGCATAAATTTCGTAGGTCGTTTCCATCGGTTCAGCTTCTTTATGTTTGGCCGACCGGCAGCAAGCCACTACCATCTGAAAAGGTCAAACCCCTGATACCCTCATGCCGGGCACACGAAAATGGCGGTCGCCCTCGGTGTGTCGCTGCAATGACATCCGCGACATTTCCCCACAACATGTGAACGCCACGCCGCGCTGGATCGACTGCATGGATAGCCGTTCATGTTGGATGCCTCGTTGGATACCTTGCGCGTCGATTTGCCAGCCTTGCAGAGGTTGACACCGCTTGTGAGCGCGGTTTGATAATGCAATTTTCGTGGGATAAAGTCGGCCGGGCGCGAGCCTGGGGTCGGCGTCTAGTGGCTGAATTGCCACAGAATTTGGTTAGACTGAAGCAGAATGACTGTTCGCTTTTCATTGCTGGCTGCCTTGGTGTTTTCGCTGGTGCCGATCTTCTCGTCCGCCGCGATCGCCGCCGACCGGTTTGCCCTCGTTATCGGCAACGCGAAATATCCCGACGCGGATGCGCCGCTGAAGGAGCCGGTCAACGATGCGCGCAGCATCGCCGACGAACTCAAGCGTGACGGCTTCACGGTCGAGGTCGGCGAAAATCTGACCGGCGACGGAATGCGCAAGGCGCTTGAGCGGCTCTATGGCCAAATCAAGCCGGGCGCCGTGGCTCTGGTGTTCTTCAGCGGTTACGGCGTCCAGTCCAACCGCCAAAGCTTCATGATTCCCGTCGATGCCCAGATCTGGACCGAGGCAGACGTCCGCCGCGATGGCCTCAGCCTCGAGACGGTCCTGGGCGAAATCAACAACCGCGGCGCGGGCGTCAAGATCGCGCTGATCGATGCTTCCCGGCGCAATCCGTACGAGCGCCGTTTCCGCAGTTTTTCGGCCGGGCTGGCGCCGGTGATTGCGCCCAATGGCACGCTGGTGATGTATTCGGCGGCGCTGAGCTCGGTGATGTCGGACAACGGCGGCGATCACGGCCTGTTCGTTCAGGAACTGCTCAAGGAAATCCGTGTTCCCGACCTGATGGCGGAAGAGACACTCAATCGCACCCGGGTCGGCGTGACTCGCGCATCCCGCAGCGAGCAGGTGCCCTGGATTTCGTCTTCGCTGGCGGAAGACTTCTCATTCATTCCGGGCGCCCGGCCGGCGGTTGCCGCCCTTCCGCAACAACCCGCCGCTGAAACTCCACCGCCGCCACCTGCGGCAAAGGTCGATCCTCCCACGCCGCCAAAGGCCGAGACGCCAGTCCCGCCGGCGCCCGAGAAGCCTGCGGTCGCAAGCCTACCGAGTAACGATCCGCCGCGATCGCCGCCCCAGCCCGCGCTCGCCGACGATCCCACCATCAAGAGCCTGACGGCCAAGCTCGTGGAAAATCCCGACGACGCCGGTTCCCTGTATCGGCGCGGCCAGGTCTATGCGAGCAAGGGCGCCTACGACCTTGCCATCAAGGATTTCGGCGACACGATCCGCCTCAACCCGAAGGACGTCGAAGCCTACAACAACCGGTGCTGGGTGCGTGCTGTGACCGGCGAGTTGCAGTCGGCATTGAGGGACTGCAACGAAGCGCTTCGGCTGCGTCCGAACTTCGTCGATGCGCTCGATAGCCGCGGATTGGTCAACCTGAAGAGCGGATTGGCCAAGAATGCCATCGCCGATTTTGACGCCGCCCTCAAGATCAATCCACGGCTGACGTCGTCGTTATACGGGCGCGGTCTGGCCAGACAGCGCAGCGGCGCCATCTCGGATGGCGAAGTGGACGTTAATAATGCGAAGGCCATGGACCCGAATATTGTCAAGGAATTTGCAGGCTACGGAGTGCGCTGAGCCGCCGATACTCCGTCTTTTAAAACTCCGACGGAGCGACCCTGAATTGCCCCGCGCGAATGCGCCCTGAAGGAGGAGTGCCCATGTCACGGAATTCGGCAAAGCGTGCCTTCATCGCGATGCTTTCATTTTTCGCCATCGGCGTCGTGCTTTCGATCGGCACCGTCAAGGCGGAGGATGTCACTGAGGACCAGATTCTCAGGGCGCTGGCGCCGGAGAAGAAACCGCTCACACGCAGCCTGTCGATGGGACCGCCGGTGCAGGCGGATCCCGCGGTAGCGGAGACCGAAGGAAAATTACTGCAATCACTGCACAATCGATCGACGCGTTCGTTGTCGATCGGCGAGCGCGAGCAAATCACCACCATGGTCAAGGACAAGCCGAAGATCGATCTGGAGATCAACTTCGACTACAACTCCGATCGGGTCAGCGCCAAATCGCTGCCCTCGGTTCAGGCGCTGGGACGGGCCCTTGCAAACCCCGATCTGAAGGGATCGACCTTTATCGTCGCGGGCCATACCGATGCCGCCGGCAGCGACGCCTACAACCAGGAACTTTCGGAGCGCCGGGCCGACGCGATCAAGCGTTATCTGGTCGAGAAATCCGGCCTTTCCGCCGCCGATCTCGTGACGGTCGGCTATGGCAAGACCCAATTGAAGGATCCCGCCAATCCGCTGGCGGAAGCCAATCGCCGCGTCCAGGTCGTCAACACGGAAAACAAGGCCAGCGCCTCGAAGTGAGTTGACGTTAGTGTGGCGGTTCAGAAGTCCGCATCATTTTTGCCGCGGGTTCGTCATGCGGACTTCTGAACCAAAGCCACACTAGAACAATAGGTTTGCTAGTGTCCTTTCGATTCCAAAGCTCGAATCGTGGCCCCGCAATATGCTACGAGCTTCGGAATCGGGACACTAGCCTGCCCGACAAGGAGCGCTGAGCCCGGCAATGAATCTGTCCCCATATCTTAAGCCAGCGCTGGCAGTTGTGGTTTTCATCTTGCTTGGAATCGGCTGGTACTGGTTTGAGCACCGCTCGCGTCCTGAAGAGAAGGAGACCGCGAGCAATGCGCTCGTCGTCGTCACCAAATCCACCAACGCCTGCTTCTCCGACCTGGTGCGGGTGACCGGATTTGCGGTGCCGCGGCGCGAAGCGGTGGTATCGGCCGATCAGGAGGGCTCGAAGGTCACGGATGTGCTGGTCCGCGAGGGCGAGATCGTCGCCGAAAACCAGGAGTTGGCGCGGCTCACTCCGCCGGGCGCTGCGAACAATCAGCCGCGCGCGCCGATCTCACTGCGCGCCCCGGCCGCCGGCCTCATCACCCAGGTCAACACCCTTGCCGGCGCTCCCGCTTCCCCACAGGCCGGGCCGATGTTCCGCATCGCCGTCAACAATGACGTCGATCTCGACGCCGAAGTGCCCGCGGTCCACATGATGAAGCTCAGTCCTGGCGCGACCGTGCGGATCAGCCGCGACAACGGTCCGGATATCGTCGGCCGCGTAAGATTGGTGTTACCGCAGATCGACCGCAACACCCAGCTCGGCCACGTCCGGATCACCTTGCCCGGCAATCCCGCGATCAAGATCGGCATGTTCGCGCAAGCCAGCATCGACGCCAAGCGCAGTTGCGGCGTTGCAGTACCGCGTACCGCCATTGACCATCTCACGGTTCAGGTGGTCAAAGGCAATGTCGTCGAAACGCGCAAGGTCAAGGTCGGGCTTGTATCCGACACCTCGACCGAAATCCTGGAAGGCCTCGACGTCGGCGAAATCGTCGTGGCGGATGCCGGCTCCTCGCTGCATGATGGCGACCAGATCAAGACAATGTTCGCCGAGGACATCGATCGGACACGGGTACGCTGATGGCACTCAATATCTCGGCATGGTCGATCCGCAATCCGCTTCCATCGGTGGTTTTTTCGATCGTCCTTCTGGTGCTGGGCTGGGTCAGCTTCACCAAGCTTGCGGTGACGCGACTGCCGAGCGCCGATATTCCGGTGATTTCGGTGGCGGTATCGCAATTCGGCGCCGCTCCCGCCGAGCTTGAATCGCAGGTCACCAAGACCATCGAAGACGGCGTATCCGGCGTCGAAGGCGTGCGGCACATTTCATCCTCGATCACCGACGGGCTGTCGCTGACGACGATCCAGTTTGCGCTGGAAACCAATACCGACCGTGCCTTGAACGACGTCAAGGACGCCGTCACCCGGGTTCGCGCCAACCTGCCGCAGAACGTCAACGAGCCCTTGATTCAGCGCGTCGACGTCATCGGACTACCGATCGTCACCTATGCGGCGATCTCGCCCGGCAAGACGCCGGAGCAACTGTCTTACTTCGTCGACGACGTCGTCAAACGCGCGCTGCAAGGCGTGCGTAACGTCGCCCAGGTCGAGCGCATCGGCGGTGTCGAGCGCGAAATTCTGGTCTCGCTCGACCCGGACCGCCTGCAGGCCGCCGGCCTTACCGCCGTCGACGTCTCTCACCGCTTGCGCGGCACCAATGTCGATCTCGCCGGCGGACGCGCCGAAATCGGCAAGAACGATCAGGCGATCCGCACCCTTGCCGGCGCCAAGACCCTCAACGAACTCGCCGGAACCATGATCAGCCTGCCGACCGGCGGCGAAGTCCGTCTCGACGACCTCGGCACGGTCACCGACACCATCGCCGACCGCCGGACCTTTGCGCGCTTCAACGGCGAGCCGGTCGTGGCGCTCGGCATCAAACGTTCAAAAGGCGCCAGCGACGTGGTTGTTGCCGCTGCCGTGCAGAAACGCATCGACGCGCTGAAAATCGCCCACCCCGAAGTCGACCTCAAGCTGATCGACACCTCGGTCGAATTCACCAAAGGCAACTACGAAGCGGCGATCTCGA
Organism: Bradyrhizobium sp.; assembly: GCF_049519115.1. Lineage (GTDB taxonomy): Bacteria > Pseudomonadota > Alphaproteobacteria > Rhizobiales > Xanthobacteraceae > Bradyrhizobium. The sequence goes on along the minus strand of NZ_JBEKRB010000033.1, from coordinate 49,616 downwards.
CCCTGTTCGAGGGCGCGATCCTGGCCGTCGTGATCGTGCTTCTGTTCCTGCGCGACATCCGCGCCACCATCATTGCCGCGATCTCGCTGCCGCTGTCGATCTTCCCGGCGTTCTGGGCGATGGATATTCTCGGCTTTTCGCTGAACCTGGTCAGCTTCCTCGCCATCACGCTGTCGACCGGCATTCTTGTCGACGACGCCATCGTCGAGATCGAAAATATCGTTCGCCATATGCGGATGGGCAAATCGCCCTACCGCGCCGCGCTTGAGGCCGCCGACGAAATCGGCCTCGCCGTCATCGCGATCTCGCTCACGATTATCGCGATCTTTGCACCGGCCAGTTTCATGTCGGGCATCGCCGGGCAATTCTTCAAGCAGTTCGGCATCACGGTCTCAGTGCAGGTATTTTTCTCGCTGCTCGCCGCGCGCTTCGTGACGCCGGTACTGGCGGCCTATTTCCTCAAGGATCAGCCGCACGACGATCCACCGCCCGGCCGTCTGATGCAAAGCTACACCCGGCTCGTGACCTGGTCGGTGAAACACCATTTGATCACGGTCCTGATCGGCTTCGGCATCTTTGCCGCCTCGATCTGGAGCATCACGCTGCTGCCGCAAGGCTTCCTGCCGGCGCAAGACACCGCGCGCTCGCTGCTCGCGATGGAGCTGCCGCCGGGCTCGCAGCTCGCCTATACCGAAAAGGTCACTGAAGATATCGTCGCGCGCCTGCGCAAACGCCCCGAAGTGAGAAACGTATTCGTCGATGGCGGCCGGGTGCCCCCGGGAACGTTCGAAGTCCGCCGCGCGGCGCTGATCATCAACTACACACCGAAAACCGAGCGCAAGATCACCCAGCGCGAGCTTGAACTTTCGATCAGCCACGAACTCGAAAACGTGCCGGACATCCGATTCTGGTTCCTTGACGAAAACGGACTGCGCGCGATCTCGCTGGTCGTGACCGGCGCCGACAGCAACATCGTCAACAACGTCGCCAGCGAACTCGCCAACCAGATGAAGCGGATTCCGCTGATCGCCAACGTGATCTCGGAAACCTCGCTCGACCGTCCGGAGCTTCGCATCCAGCCACGCGCAGACCTGGCCGCCCGGTTGGGCGTTTCCACCGAGAGCCTTTCCGAAACCATTCGCGTCGCCACGATCGGCGATGTCGGGCCGGCGCTTGCCAAGTTCGATGCCGGCGACCGGCAGGTGCCGATCCGCGTCCAGCTCGAGGATGCCGCGCGGGGCGACTTGCAGACCCTCGAACAGTTGCGGGTGCCGCTCGGCGGCGGACGCGGCGGCGTCCCGCTGTCGGTGGTCGCCGACATCAAGCTCGACCAGGGGCCGACCAGCATCAACCGGTACGATCGCGAACGGCAAGCAACTGTGGCCGCCGATCTCGTCGGCACCGCCGCGCTCGGCGACGCCACCAGGAAGATCAACGAACTTCCGGTCATGAAGAGCCTGCCCAAGGGCGTGACGGTCAACCCATCGGGCGATGCCGAAAGCCTCAACGAATTGTCGTCCGGTTTTGCCACCGCCATCACCGCCGGCCTGATGATGGTGTATGCAGTGCTGGTGCTGTTGTTCGGCACCTTCCTGCAACCGATCACGATCCTGTTCTCGCTGCCGCTGTCGATCGGCGGCGCCATCGTGGCGTTGCTCCTCACCGGAAAGCAGCTCACGACGCCGGTGTGGATCGGCATCCTGATGCTGATGGGTATCGTCACCAAGAACGCCATCATGCTGGTGGAATTCGCGGTGGAATCGATCCGCGACGGCAAATCGCGCGAGTTCGCCATCATCGATGCCGGCATGAAACGCGCCCGCCCGATCGTGATGACCACGATCGCGATGGCCGCCGGCATGATGCCTTCCGCGCTGGCGTTCGGCGCCGGTGGAGAGTTCCGCTCGCCGATGGCGCTGGCCGTGATCGGCGGTCTGGTATTTTCGACCGTGCTGTCGCTGGTGTTCGTGCCGGCGATGTTCATGATGATGGACGATATCGGCGTATTGATATGGCGTTTCACGAGCCGGTTCGTCACGCCGAACCACGACGATGACCAGCACGCTCCCGACCCAGCCGGAGATCGCAAGCCACCGGTCGCTCTGCATTCGCCGGCGGCGGAATAATCGGCCGAAGCGGCGGCTAATCGACCGGCTACTCACTCGGCGGCCGCGGCCCGACTGAACCTGAAGGGTGTCATAAGTCACATATCTTTGCCGCACACGCGGCTTACGTTTCATGGCGGTGGCGGAACCGCAGAGCCGATCTGGAAGCGCGACATGAAGGCTTTGAAAATCGCAAGTCTGGTGATCGCAGCGATTGTCGTGATCGCGGCGTTGCTCCTGGTCGTCGGAATCCCCTCTGGCTTCCTGACTTCGACCATGGCCGAGCGCATCGAGCGCGAAACCGGCTACCGCCTCACGATAGCCGGTTCGACCCGGATCGGATTGTGGCCCTCGCTCCACGTCACCATGAGCAATGTGACGATCGAGCGGCTGAGCGATCCCGACACCGGCAATCGCCTGACCGCAGGCGACATTCAGGCCGACCTGACGCTCGCCAGCCTTTGGTCGGGCCATCCGGAAGTCACCGATCTGGTGATCAACCGTCCTGAACTTCGCATCCCGTTGCGGCGCGAGCGGCAGGCAGCGGCCGGACCTACTTCCTCTCGGCCAAACGCTGCCCCGGACACCGACTCGAGTCCGCCGAAAATCAACCGCATCACCGTCACCGACGGCACGGTCACGTTCTTCAACACGCGTGACCGCGTCGAAAACCGCGTCGAAGCCATCGGCGCGCATGCCATCATCGACGCCGACCGTCGCCTCAGCGTCGACGGCGATGCGAAAGCCGGCGGCCGCCCGCTCACCTTCACCATCAAGGCGTCGCTGCCCGACGCGTCCGTGACGCGGCAAACCATTCCCGTCGAACTGTCGCTGCAAGCGCCCGGCCTGTTGCGCGCGCCGCTGTCGAGCAAGGCCGACCTTCGGCTCAACGGCACGGTTGTCATGATCAACGGCCTGTCCGGCGCCATCGGCGATGGCGCCTTCGACGGCTGGGCCTCGGTCGATTTCGCCAGCAAGCCGCTCGTGAAACTCGACCTCGACTTCCGCCGGCTGGATGTTGCGACCGCCACTTCGCCAACCGCGCCGCAAATCTCCTCGCCAGCTGCCGCGCCAGAAACCACCGCAGCCACCTGGAGCAACGATCCAATCGAACTTGCCGGACTCAACTATGTCGACGCGCAGGTTCGCCTCTCGGCCGCCGAGCTCAATCTCGGCAGCGCGCATTTCGCGCCCGCAGCACTTGAAGCATCGCTCGCGGGCGGCGTTCTCAAGGGCACAGTCTCCAATCTCGGCGCCTATGGCGGCCAGGGGAGCGCCACCATCGATATCGATGTCTCGCGCGATGCAACTAGCTATGCGCTCCACAGCGACCTCACCAACGTGCGCGCGCTGCCGCTCCTGAAGAGTGCGGCCGACTTCGACAGCCTCGACGGCCGGCTGCAAGCTAGGATCGAGGTTCGTTCGAGCGGCCAAAGCCGGCAGGCGATCATGTCGAATCTCGTGGGCACCGCGACGGCCAATTTCCAGGACGGCGCCATTCGCGGGCTCAATGTCGCGCAGATGATCCGCTCGCTGACGTCGGGCACGCTTTCGGGCTGGCAGGAAAGCCGCGAGCAGACCACCGATCTGACACAGCTTTCGGCTTCGTTTCGGATCGAGAAGGGCCAGGCGACGACGTCCGATCTCAATCTGGTCGGACCGCTGGTGAAGATGACAGGTACCGGCACCATCGACCTCGGCGCGAAGTCGCTGGCCTTGCGGGTCGAGCCGAAACTGGTGATGACCACCCAAGGCCAGGGACGTGCAAGCGACCCGGTGGGCTTCGGCATTCCCGTTGTCATCGTTGGGCCGTGGGCCAGCCCGCAGATTTATCCCGATGTCGCCGGCATCCTCGACAATCCCGATGCGGCCTATGCCAAACTGAAAGAAATGGGCAGCGGGCTTTTTGCTCCTGGTGCATCGGGTGGCGGCTCGGGCAATCCGGCCGGCGGCAACTCGCTCGGCGACACCCTGGGCAACCTGATTCAACAGGGGCTGAATGCGGCGCGCGGCAACACCACGCAACAGCCTCCCTCGCCGAATAACCCTTCCGCGCCGAACCCGAACGATCCCTCGCGCCAGCAGGACAATCAGCCGCTGAATAACATCATGAAGCAGCTTTTCGGGCGGTGAAGGCCAATCCAAGCATACTCGCAGTTCGCTTGGCCTTGCCGCTGGACCTCTGCTAACGATTTCTTGAGAGAACCCACGGGAATGCCGATGACTAACGCCGCCTCACGCCCCCTCCTCGCCCCGCTCGCGGCGGCCCTCCTCCTTCTCGCCTCCCCCGCGCTCGCCGCGGACGAGCCGGCCGCAAAGGATGCGCCGCAGGGCGCGACGGTGACAGTGCTGAAGGCGTCGAAATTCTGCTTCCCCAATCTGGTCGAGGCGTTCGGCATTCTGATCCCGCGCGAGGAGACTTTTGTGCGCCCGGACCGGCCCGGGCTGAAGGTCGCGGAGATCCTGACCGACGCCGGTGAGACCGTCAGCGCGGGGCAAAATCTCGCCCGGCTCGGGCTGCCCGAAGGCGGCACGATCCTGGTGACCTCTCCGGTCGCCGGCACGATCCTGAGTTCGACCGCCGCGATCGGCGCGCCCGCCTCGCCGCGCGGCGAAGCTTTGTTTTCCATCATCGCGCGCAACGAGTTCGACCTGGTCGGCATGGTGCCGACGCAGGACCTGCCGAAACTTGCGGTGAATCAAACAGCGCGCATCAAGGTCGTCGGCGCCGGCGAGGTCGAAGGCAAGGTGCGCCGCGTCGCCTCCACCGTCGAGCCGAACAGCCAGCTCGGCCAGGTGTTCGTCGGCGTCACCACCAACCGCAAGCTGTTCGTCAATTCAAGTGGCCGCGCCATCATCAAGACCGGCCAGAGCTGCGGCGTGTCGGTGCCGCTCACCGCCGTGCTCTATGGCGCGGGCGGCACGGTGGTGCAGGTGGTGCGGCGCGCGCGGATCGAGACCAAGCGGGTCGAGGTCGGGCTGACCGACGGCGGCCAGATCGAAATCCGCGACGGGCTGATCGAGGGCGACATTGTCGTGGCGCGGGCCGGCGCGTTGCTGCGCGAGGGCGATCCGGTGCGGGCGATTACGGCCGAGGCGGGAGCAAGGTAGGGGCGCGATATGGCCTGATCTAACCGGTGTCGTCCCCGCGTTCGCGGGGACGACGAGCTCTAGCGGATTTAAGCTCTCTAGCCGCCCGACTTGCCGGTCGCCTGGGCGTTGAAGCTGACGTCTTCCATCAGCGAGGAAGAGACCGAGGGCACCTGGGCGCCGCCCGAGGCCCGCGAGATCGCGACGCGGGTCTGGTTGAAGATCGCTTCCGCCGCGCGGGCCTGCTCGGGCCTGGGAGCGTTGATATGGGTGAGCAGTTCGGTCACCAGCACCGAATTTTCGCCGGTGGAATCATCGGCCACCGCGCCGGGCGTGGCCGAGGTCAGTATCAGCGCGTTATCAGGCACGGTGATCGGCGCCAGCCCATGGGAGAAGGTGCGGAAACGGCGCTCATAGGGGTTGCGGCGCGAGGCATCGAGCACCACAAGCTTGGCGCAGGCGCCGAAATCCTTGACCGCATCGAGCACGGATTCGACGCTGACGCCCTCGCGGCGCACATCGGCTTCCTTCCAGATCGTCGCATCGACCGGGATCATGAAGCTCTCGCGGCCGACCTGGATGCCATAGCCGCCGAAGAACAGCATGACGACCGAATCCGAGCGCACCTTCGACTTCAGGCGCGCGACGGCGCGGGTCATGTCGTCGTGGCTGGCGTCCTCGATGACGTCGACGTCAAAGCCTTCCTGGCGGAGCGCCGCGCTCACAGCGCGGGCGTCATTGACCGGCTGGGTGAGAGGCGCGTTGGCGTCGGGATAATGACCATTGCCGATGACGAGCGCGATCCGGGACGGCCGCCTCAAAGCATGAGCCGCCTGCTCGGAGCCAGCCGCCGTGGCGACATCCAGCGAGCGCATGTTCAGCGCAGCATGGGCCCCGATCGCCAGTGACACCGTGCCGACCAGCGCTGCCGCAACGGCAAGCGATCGCCGGGAAATGCGGAGTCCGGAGAACTGACCAAACACATTCATCACAGGTCTCATCACTATCCGTCGCGCAGTCTCGGCGCAGTCTTTGTCGCGCCAGCCAGCCATTGGGTTTATCGGGATTGGCGGCCGTTTGCCGCTCAATTATGCTCAATTTGCGGCGCTGCAACAAACAAAGCATTAACCTGCCCGGTGACCTTCCGGCAACCTTATTTGTCCGTTAACGGCTGATGGAACCGGCCCGCCGGGTTCCGCCTGTCACATAAAAGTCTCTCCCCAAAAGAAGCCGCCACCGCTCCCCATTTCCTTGAAATTGCTGCGTCTTTCGTGGCATTGCTGCTGGGACTTACCGTCTGGGGAGAGGCCCCCGCGCGAATGGCCGATTTTCGCGTGCGGGCCCGTTAAACGTGTGGGCAAGCCGCACGGAAAGACATTCAATGGCGTTTCATGAGATGACAGGCGCCGCCTGCCGCGCGCTGACGGCCCGAAAAGACGGACCATCGCTTTACGACGTCTGCGATCCCCTTCTGCTCAATGGCGCCGGCGGTGACCGGCATCTCGCTCAATTCTACCGGACCGCGCTCGCCAATCCGGGCTTAAGGCCGCTGCTGCGCCGGACCGGGCTCATCGAGTTGAACGACACCTCGAAGCTCGGCGCGTTGCGCGAGGCATTGGTGCGAGCGCGCGACGACGAGACCCCGGACTGGGCCGCGATCGGCCAGCCGGTCGCAGACCTCCTCGATACGGTCAAGCTGCACCACCCCCGTCCCAAGCCGTCCGCCCAAGTCGAGGCGGCGGCACCGAAGCTTGCCGACATCGAGCGGGTGATCCGCGCCTGCGGCGCGCACCTCTTGCGCTCGTTCGGGAAGAACGGCTTCATCCCGGCCTACGCCGCCTTCAACTTGATCGGCGACCCTGATATGCGCGGGCGCGAATTCCTGATGGCGCTGACCGGGCTGGATGCCCGCGGCTACAAGAATTCGACGCTGCTGTTCAACCTGGCGCGCATCTTCATCGCGCGTTCGCCGGCCCGCGAGCTGATCAATCCGCCCTGGAAAGGCATCGCCGAGCCGATGTGGCAGCCGATGCAGATCCGTCATCGCTCGGCCTATTACGACGCGTTCTATATCGAGTCGCTGCTGGGTTTCATCGAGAGCGGGCTGGCCTCGACCGAAGAAACCAGTGCTGCGAAGCGCGCCATATCAGCGATGGCCGATTTTTGCCTGGGCGCAAGCCGCGAGCAGGTCCGCGGCGTGGACGGCACCGCGTTCGACGTCGTCACCGCGATTGCACCCGCGCCGCATCCGCGGTTTTCGCGCTTCTTTGCCGAGATCAAGGAGAAGCTCGGCTTTGGCCTCTACGTGCCGGATTGCGACACCACGGCCTGCGCGTTCTCTGCGGCGACCCAAGCCGGGCTCGAGGATCCCTTGCTCGATCAGCCGCTGCCGGATTTCTACCGCGGATATCAGGTCAAGGCCGGCGCCAACGCGCCCAAGGTCACGGTGCCGATCAACGATCATATCGACTATGACGGCGGCATCGTCACCTGGATCGACAACATCAACGGCGATCGGCCCTACGGCAACGACCTCGATCCGACGCTCAATCTCGATGTATTGGAGGTGAGCTTCCGCAATCTGTCGCGCTGGAAGATCCTGGAGACGCCAGAGCGGCTCGATCTGTTGCGCGGCATCGTCACCTTCCAGAAAAATCTCGCCGCCAGCGGCGCCTTCACCAATCCGCGCTCGCACATCTATTATTTGCCGGAGCTTTATTGCGCCTATTTCGGCCGCTGTTATGCGGCCTTCATGGCGTTGCCTGCGGAAGCTCGGGCGACGATCGATCCCGACGGCGCATTCGAATTCATCCGCGAACGCGTGCTCGCCTATGTGCGCGATGACTTGATCACCCACGAGATGAACCCGTTCGATGCCGCGCTGGCGCTGGTCGCGCTCGGGCATCTCGTCGCCGAGGTCTCACACTTCACGGCACCACTTCATTGCATCGTGCACCATCTCGGCGAAGGCGGCCGGCATGGGCCGTTCAAGGCCTATGAGTGGAACAAGATGAAGACGCCGACCCGCATTCTGGTCGGCGGGCCGGAAGCCACTTCCGCCTTTGTGCTGATGGGCCTGTCGCTGGCGCGCGCCGCACTCACGCGGGTGCAAGGCTGATGCAAGGCTGGTGTAAGGCTGGCGTAAGGCTGATGAAGCGGAACTGACACCGCCAAATCCGCTAGCGTTCCGGCCAAATCCGCATCACAATCGAGGCCCATTGTGGCACACCCGTTGTGATTTTCCATTTTGAACCGGCCTTTTCACATGCGCCTGAAATTCCTGTTCGCAACATTTGCGCTGTTGCTGCCCGTGGCAGTACAGGCCGCCGACATCACCGGCACCGCGAAGGTTCGCGAGGGCGATACCGTCGTGATCGGAACCAGCCGGATTCGTCTCGGTGGCATCGATGCGCCTTCGGTCGATCAGCTTTGCCTGAACAGCAAGGGCGAGCGCTGGACCTGCGGGGCCGCGGCCCGCGACGAACTCATCAAGCATGCCGACAACAAGAGCTGGACCTGCCACACCAACCAGGCTGCCGACCGCCGCGGGAGAATTGTGGCGCGATGCGACGTCGACGGCGAAGACATCCAGAAATGGATGGTGCGAAGCGGATGGGCGCTGTCCTATGTGCGGTTCAGCCACGACTACGACGAGGACGAGAAGGCCGCGCGCGACGCCAAGTCCGGCATGTGGCAGGGCGCGTTCATCGCGCCGTGGGATTGGCGGGTCCGCAACAAGAAGACCACCATCCTGGGCGCCACCAAGCCGCCGGAGAACGCGCATGCCATCCTACTGGCCTCGGCCTCCGGATCGGTCGCGCCGTCGCCGGAATGCACCATCAAGGGCAACGTCAATCGCGCCGGCGAGTGCATCTATCACCAGCCGACCAGCCGCTGGTACGCCCGGATCGAAATGAAGATCAGCAAGGGGACGCGCTGGTTCTGCTCGGTCGAAGAGGCCGAAGCCGCGGGCTGCCGCGAGACCCGACGATAGGCCAAAGCGTTTTCGAGCGAAGTGGGAACCGGTTCGCAGAGCAATCAAGTTTACGCAGATTGCGTAGACTTATCTGCGGTAGAAAACGCGTCAAAACAAATGACCAGGGCCCGGTGACGAATTTCTTTGGCAACTCCTTTGGCATCATGCCGTCCCACCACCCGCATGGGCGGCTGGAGCAGTTTCTGCTCGCCGCACTCGCGGTTGTCATGGCCTATACCGCGCTGGCCTATCAGGTGCTGCCCGCGGTCTGGAGCCATTACGAGCATCAACGCCGCCTCAAGGATTTGCCGATGGTGACGCGCACCGCGCAAGGCATTCCCGGCGATCCCATCAATGTCGGCCTGATCGGCGACAAGCTCGACGTGGTCTGCGCTATGCAGGCGGCGGGTTGGTATCCGGCCGATCCCGTGACGGCGCGCACGGCCGTCGAAATTGCCGGCAGTGTGCTGCTCGACCGCCCCTACCGCCGCGCGCCGATCAGTCCGCTGTTCTATCTCGGCCGCCCTGAGGATCTCGCCTTCGAGAAGCCGGACGGCCAAAGCGCCGATCGCCGCCATCATGTGCGGTTCTGGCAGGTGCTGGATAAAGGCCAGGAGAATCGCCCGGTCTGGCTTGGCGATGCCACCTTCGATCGCGGCGTCGGCGTCAGCCACTATACCGGCGCGATCACACATCATATCTCCGCCGATATCGACGCGGAGCGGAGCCTGCTCGCCTCGGATCTCGAGGCCGCCCAGGTGGTCGACGCCAAATATCAGGTGACCGGCATCGGCGTCACACTCGCCGGGCGAAACGGCGGCGGCGATTCCTATTTCACCGATGGCGAGGTGTGGATCCTGCGGCTGGTGGTGGCGTGCCAAAAACGAACAACGCCGGCGGATGTCATTCCGAGCCCGATGGCGACCGAGATCAAGGACCAGATCTGGCACGCGGTCGCCGATGCACTGCCGCAGCAAGTCAAGGAATAGCGGGATCTGGGCCGCCGCATGACAGCCTCACCCGAATATCTTCCTATCCCGGGTTGAATTTCCCGGCATTCCCCTGCATCCCTTGTCGGGTCAAACGTTCAGAGGAATCACGAAAATGGCCGTTCGCGCGGGCCGGGAATTCCTGGCGATCCCCGGACCCACTACCATGCCCGACGAGGTGCTCCGTGCGATGCACCGTCCGGCGCTCGACATCTATTCGGAGGAGATGGTTCAGCTCTCCGACGGCCTGTTGCGCGACCTCTCCCGGCTGTTTGCCACCAAAGGCAAATCCTACATCTACATCGCCAACGGCCATGGCGCCTGGGAAGCGGTACTCAGCAACGTGCTGTCGCGCGGCGACAAGATCCTGGTGCTGGAAAGCGGCCGGTTTGCCGTCGGCTGGGGCAACGCCGCCGCCGCGATGGGCGCCGACGTCGAAGTGCTCCAAGGCGACTGGCGCCGCGCCGTTCGGCCGGCCGATGTCGAAGCGCGCCTGCGGCAGGACAAGGACCACAAGATCAAGGCGATCCTGGTGGTGCAGGTCGACACCGCGTCGGCCGCCTATAATGACATCGAAGCGATCGGCAAGGCGATCAAATCATCCGGCCATCCCGCGCTGTATCTGGTCGACACCGTGGCCTCGCTCGGCTGCATGCCGTTCGAGATGGACGCCTGGGGCATCGATGTCGCGATGTCCGGTTCGCAGAAAGGCCTGATGACCCCGCCGGGCCTGAGCTTCTGCGCCGTCAACGACCGCGCCCAGCAAGTACACAAGAAGGCGAACCTGCGAACGCCCTATTGGGACTGGACCGAACGCGAGGGCACCGAGCACTACCGCAAATATGGCGGCACCGCGCCCATTCATCTGCTGTTCGCGCTCCGCCAGGCCATCGACATGATCGACGAGGAAGGCCTTGAAAACGTCTTCCTGCGCCATCGCCTGCTGGCCGAAGCGGTGCGGTGCGCGGTGTCGGTCTGGGCCGAGGGGCAGGTGCTCGGTTTCAATATCACTGAGGCCAGCGAACGGGCCAACACCGTCACCACGGTGCTGATGGCCGACAGCCACGACCCGGTCGCGCTCCAGCGCTACTGCAAGGAGAAATGCGGCGTGGTGCTCGGCGTCGGGATCGGCGACTTGGCCGGTCAGGCGTTCCGGATCGCCCATATGGGCCACGTCAACGCGCCGATGATACTGGGCACGCTGGGCGTCATCGAGGTCGCGCTGCAGGCGCTCGGCGTTCCCCACGGCAAAGGCGGCGTCGAGGCCGCGATCGGCTGGCTCGGCGACAACGTTCCGGCCTGACGCTTAAAACCCTGTTCGCCGGAATCGAGACGCGGGGAGGCTTTCCGGCCTCCCCGTATTCGTGCTTATATTGATCTGGCGATAAATAAGCGCGAATTCCGTAACCACGGGTCTGTCCTGTCATAATCAGGTTTCCGCCGAGGGCGTCGATCTGGTCGCGGCGGAATGCGCGAAAAAACTGCAGGGAGCGGTTAATTGGCGTCGGTTGAATTGCGTGACCTCACCAAGCGATTTGGACCGGTGACGGTCGTTGACAACGTCTCATTACGTATCGATCACGGGCAACTGGTCTGCCTTCTCGGCCCCTCCGGCTGTGGCAAGACGACGACGCTGCGGCTGATCGCTGGTTTCCTCGAACCGACATCCGGCGAGATCCATGTCGGCGACCGCCTGGTGTCGGCGGCGGCGCGCACGATGCCGCCCGAACAGCGCAAGATGTCGATGATCTTCCAGAGCTACGCGCTGTGGCCGCATATGACCGTCGCCGAAAACATCACCTATGGACTCAAACTGCGGAAGCTCGATCGAGACACCATCGCCAAAAAACTCAGGGCGATCCTGCAAACCACCAAGCTCGAAGTCCTCGCCGAACGCTATCCCGGCGAATTATCCGGCGGCCAGCAACAGCGCGTCGCGCTGGCGCGGGCGCTGGTGGTCGAGCCGGAAACGCTATTGCTCGACGAACCGCTCTCCAACCTTGACGCCAATTTGCGCGAAGAGATGCGCTTCGAAATCCGCCGGCTGCATGACGAATACCGCTATACGACCGTTTACGTCACCCACGATCAATCCGAGGCGATGACGACGGCCGACCTGATTGCCGTCATGAGCGGCGGCAAGATCGACCAGCTCGGCACGCCGGAGGACATCTACGACCGGCCGCAATCGGAGTTCGTTGCGCGCTTCATCGGCTCCAGCAACGTGATCAAGGGTGTCGCCCGCGACGAGAACCACATCTCGTTTTGCGGCGCGACCTTGCGTGTGGTCGGCGCAAAGCTCACAGCCAATCAGGACGGAGCGGTCGCTATCCGCCAGCACGACATTGGGCTGTCGACCAGCGCGCCGCAGGGCAGCGAGAATATCGTCAAGGCGACGGTGACGCGGCAAGTGTTTCTCGGCGCCAACCGCGATTACGTGCTTGAGACCGCCGACGGCACCAACCTGCGCGCCGTCACCTTGCCGCAAACCGCTATTCCCGCCGGCACCGAAGTGTGGCTAACGTTGCCGCCGGAGCGCTGCCGGGCGCTCAGCCGGTAATCGAGGCTTTGATGACGCGGCGAACATTATCCAGGCGCGGGCTCATCAAAGGATCGGCCGCGCTGGGCTTTACGGTTTTCGCCGCCCCTCTCAAGGCGGCGGCGCCGGAGCCGGTCGCGATCACGCCGCAACTGATCGATGCGGCCAAACGCGAAGGCAAGGTCGTGCTCTATTCGGCGATGGATTTGCCCGTCGGCGAAAAGCTCGGCAATGCCTTCCAGACGCAACATCCCGGCATCGAGATGCAGATCGAACGCTCCGGCTCGGAGCGGCTGTTTCAGCGCATCGCGCAGGAGTTTTCTTCCGACATCCACGCCGCCGACGTGATCACGACCGCGGATGCGTCTCACGTCATCTCGTGGAAGCGGAACGGCTGGCTGGCGCCCTTTGTCTCGGAGGACGTCGCGAAATATTTTCCAAGCGAGTATCGCGATGCCGATGGTCTGTTTGCAACATCGCGCGTCTGGCTGTCGTCGATCGCCTACAACACCAATCTCGTCAAAGCCTCTGACGCGCCCGCGAGCTTCGCCGACCTGCTCGATGTCAGATGGGCCGGCAAGATGGTCAAGGGACACCCCGCTTATAGCGGCACGATCATGACCTCGACATTCGAGTTGGTTCGCGAACTCGGCTGGGACTATCTGGAGAAGCTATCGAAGCAGCGCGTGATGCAGGTTCAGTCATCGACCGATCCGCCGAAGAAACTTTCGCTCGGCGAACGCGCTATCATGGCCGACGGCAACGAATATAACGTCGTGCTGTTGAAGGAAGCCGGTCAGCCGGTCGAACCTATCTATCCGGCCGAGGGTACGCCGACCATTTCGGGTCCCACCGCCATCTTTGCGACCGCACCGCATCCCAACGCCGCGCGGCTGTTTCAGGCCTGGTTGCATACGCGCGAGACGCAGCAGTTTTTCACGGACTTCACTGCGCAGTATTCGGCTCACCCGCAGGTGGCGCCGAAACCGGGTCGGCGCAAGATTGCCGACATCAAGCTGATGAAGGAAGACCCGGTCGCGGTCGAGAAGATGACGGACGAGATCAAGACGCGTTATGCGCGGTTGTTCAGGGTGTGAGAATGCTTAGCCCTGTTCACCACCGTCATTCCGGGGCGCCTCGCAGACGCGAACCCGGAATCCATTGCGGCACATTGATATCCGGCGGAATAGATTCCGGGTCTGCGCCAATGGGCGCATCCCGGAATGACGGCGAGAGAGTTTGCAGATGACGACTATCGACACCCCCAAAGCCAAGATCGACTGGACCAAACCGGTGCTGTGGCTGTTTGCGGCCGTCATGATCGTATTGATCGTGCTGCCGATGTCGTGGCTTGCGATCTACAGCGTCACCGACAAGGCCAATCACCTGACGCTGCAGAATTTCGTCACCCTGTTCACCGATCCCGATTTCCTTGACCCACTGCTGACGACCGCAATCATTGCGACAAGCTCGGCCCTCATCTGCTGCCTGGTTGCCGCGCCGATGGGATGGCTGGTATCGCGCACCGATATGCCCGGCCGGCAAACCATCCGCGCGCTCGTCACCGCGTCTTTCGTGACGCCGCCGTTCCTCGGCGCCATTGCCTGGGAATTGCTGGCCGCCCCCAACAGCGGACTGCTCAATCAGCTTTATCGTTTTGTCACTGGCGCGGAAGCCGACGAGCACCTGTTCGACATTTATTCTCTGCCCGGAATTATCTTTGTCATCTCCTGTTACACGTTTCCCTTCGTATTCGTGCTGGTCGCCAACGCGCTCGACAACATGCCCGGCGAACTGGAAGACGCGTCCGCAATTCTCGGAGGCAAGGCCTGGACCACCGCGCGGCGCATCACCATTCCGCTCGCGCTCCCTGCCCTTGTCGCGGGCGCACTGATCGCCTTCCTGCAAGCCATGACTTTGTTTGGCTCGCCCGCGATCCTGGCGCTGCCGGCCGGCTTCCACACCATGACCACCAAGATCTGGAGCTTGTTCCAGTATCCGCCCAAGCTCGAACTCGCGGCCACCGCCGCGGTGCCGCTTTTGGTCCTGACCATTCTGCTCCTGCAGGGGCAGAAATTCCTGCTCGGCCGGCGCGGCTTTTCAGTGCTCGGCGGCAAATATGGCGCGCCACGCCGGGTCGAAATGAAAAAGTGGCGCTGGGCGGCGCTCGCCTTCTGCCTCCTGATCCTGCTCAATCCGGTGTTCCTGCCGTATTTCGCGCTGTTCAATGCCGCGTTCTCACCGAACGCCACGACGCTGGTGACGCCCTCGACGTTGACGCTGCACAACATCGTGTTCGTGTTCACGGAGCTTTCCTCGACCCAGCTGGCGCTGAAGAACACCGTGATCTTGGGCACCGCGACCGCCACGCTCGGCACTCTGCTTGCACTCGTGATCGCCTATGTCACGACACGCCGGATGATCGCAGGCCACCGTATCTTGGGTTTTCTCGCCACTGCGCCGGTCGCCGTTCCCGGCATCGTGCTCGGCGTCGGCCTGTTCCTGAGCTACACGCGGCCGCCGTTCGTACTCTATGGCACGCTCTGGATTCTCCTGATCGCGTTTCTGACCATCAACCTGCCGTCGGCCTATCAGCAATTGCAGGCGGCGTTCGCCACCGTCCATCCGGAGCTTGAGGAAGCGAGCCGCATCCTTGGCGCAACACGGCTGCAAGCGCTACGCCAGATCACCGCGCCGCTATTGCGCACCGCCGTCATCGCCACCTGGTGCTTTATTTTCATCGGCGTGATGCGCGAATTGTCCGCGGCAATCGTTTTGTTTACTTCGCAAACGAAAGTGATCAGCGTCCTAATCTACGATCTCAACGAAAGCGGCGATCTCGCCGCAATCTCCGTGCTCGGCATCGCCATGCTTCTGATCACCTTCGCGGTCGTGCTCGGCGTCAACCGGATTCCCATGTTCGGCGGCAATGCCAGCGCGCGGCTGCGGAATTAGCGGGCTCCACAGGCCGTAATTGCGAGCAGTCCAGTCGATCGGAAGCAAGATTCTGGATTGCTTCGTCGCTTGCGCTCCTCGCAATGACGGAAAGAGCCACTATCGCTCAGCATCTCCCAACCGATACGCCTCGACCTGCGCCTTGAGCCGGTCAAGAGGTTCCGTCGGCGCCGACGCATCGACGCGATATTTTCCTTGCGCGAGCCAATCCAGAACCTTCAAGTCGATCGCTGGCGAATGGTGGATCACGTCGGAATAATTATTCAGATCGTGGGTAACTTCGCTGACGCTTCGAAAATCGAACAGCCGGACGTTCGGGAAATTCGTCAGCCGCCGGCAAAAGAGGGCCGAGAACGCATAGACGCTTTGCAATGTCTCGGGTGACGTGTCGCGCAACGCCACCCATTGCAGGATCGAATAAGGCGGCAGATAGATATCGAAGGTCGCGCCCGGATTGGCGCTGATGAGACCAACCGCATCCCGCTCGAACACACGGACCTTCATATCGTAGTCGGTATCGTCCAGCAGGTAGTTGCTGCGAAGGGGATCAGTAATGTACCGGAACGCCGCCATCGCCCGTTTGGCCTTGTAGATCGCGGCGACGTCGTCGTTAGGCTGTAACGTGTTGATATCATCGACACGGGACAGCGGAAATTTGAACAGCCCTTCGTTCGCCATCGGCGCGAGGACCGGCTTCAACGGCGGGATCGATCGCACCACCGTCCACACCGACTCCCACGCCATCGCGCCACTGAGGAGGTAAGAGGCGATGCCCTTCACATTTCCCCGGTAAAGATCTGCCGGAAGGTACGTGTTCGCGTCGATGTCAGGCGTGTCGTGAAAGATCCAGTCGTCCACCTCCCAGATCACCCGCTTTGGATGCCGGGCCATCGCGGCGGCGAGCACGAACGCCTGTTCGCGGGAGCTTGAACCGCTCATCGCGAGCTTGAGCGACGTCACGCCCATGATCCGGTCGATGTCGCTCTGGCGAAAATGAATCGCGAGCGACGTCCCTATGAAAACCGTGTCAAACGTCTGGCTCCTGATCAGCCCGGCATTCTGGAGCCGGCTGTCCTGCGAATACACCGCCGTCAACAGCCGTGCGGGGCGGAAGATCTGCAGGGGATCGACCGTAAAATTGAGCGCCGCCGCCGCCAGCATGATGAGCAGGCTTGCGGCAAAGAAGCGAACTAGATTTTTGATCGATTGATCCACTAGAGTTCCGGTTCCGAAGTTCGCAAACTATCGTGGCTACCTCTGACGCGAACTTCGGAATCAAAGGAACTCTAGCAATTTATTGATCCTAGTGCGGCTTTGAATTTGAAGTTCCTATGACGAACTCCCGGCGAAACCGATAGGAACTTCAAATTCGCCGCACTAGAACCGGAAATAGATGAATTCGCTGTGGCGCTGGATGCCGAGAATTCCGAAGGCAAACGCCGCCGCGCCGCCGTAGACGAGCCATGGCCGCACCCGCCACGCGCTCACATTTTCGCCGACAAACCTGTTTTTGTGGTCGTAACCCACGATCGCTTGCGTATTCGGCGCGAACCAGGCAATCGCGGCATAGATCGCGATCATCAGGCTTTGGGCCATCTCGGTAGGACCGAACACAATCCGGCCGGGATCGGCCATGTCAGACAGCACCGATAGCGCGGAGGCCAGGCTATCGGCGCGGAAGAAGACCCAGGCGACCACGACCGCAAGAAAAGTGAGGAGAAACGCGACAACGCCGGCGGGGCGCGCCAAACGCTCAGGCGTCGGCGGGCCATAATTAACCCAGGCATGGTTGATGCAAAGGTAAAGCCCATGCAACGCGCCCCAGACGACAAATGTCCAGGCTGCACCGTGCCAGAGGCCGCCGAGAAGCATCGTGATCATGAGGTTCACATAGCGCAAGAGCCGGCCATGCCGGTTGCCCCCGAGCGGGACGTACAGATAGTCGCGCAGGAACTGCGACAACGTCATGTGCCAGCGGCGCCAGAAGTCGATGATGCTCGTCGCCTGATAGGGCGAATTGAAATTCAGCGGCAGGAAAATGCCGAACATCAGCGAGATTCCGATCGCCATGTCGGAATAGCCGGAGAAGTCGAAATAAAGCTGAAACGTGTAGGCCAGCGCGCCGATCCAGGCCTGATCGAACGACGGCGAGGCCTGGTTGAAGGCGAGCGCGACCAAAGGCTGGATGCCATCGGCAAAAACGGTCTTCTTGAACAGGCCGATTCCGAAAATAATCAGCCCATACAACATCAGACGCGGATTCGGCCGCTTCGTGTCATCTGATTCAAACTGCGGGATCATGTCCCGGTGGTGCAGGATGGGACCAGCGATCAAATGCGGGAAGTACGTCACGAACAGCGCAAAATGCGCCAGCGCATAGTGAGCGACCTTGCCCCGGTAGGCATCGACCAGGAACGCGATCTGCGTGAATGTGTAGAACGAGATGCCGACCGGAAGCAGGATGTTCACTACAACCGACGTCGAGAATATCGCGTTGAAATTGGCAGTCAGAAAGCCGGCATATTTGAAGATGCCGAGCACCATGAGGTCCCCGCTCACACCGACCGTCAACGCGGCAAAACGAGGGGCCGCGCGAAGACGGCGCGAAATCAGGAGCCAGCCGACAAGATAGTTGAATGCGATCGAGCCCAGCAGCAATGCCACGAACGGCCAGTTGCTGAACGAATAGAAAACCAGCGAGGCCAGCGCGAGCCATACGACCGGCGCCTGCGCACCGAAGCGGCCGGCGGCGAAATACCCAAAGAGAACAACCGGCAAAAAGACGAAAATGAAGGAATAGGAGTTGAAAAGCATCGGTTTCCTTGCGGGGGAAGCCGAGCCTAATCCTACCAGCCGTAAAATCAACAAGCTGGTCGGAGGCCATCATTCCGGGGCGCGAGCGAAGCAAGCGAGCCCGGAATCTATCTCACCTCTGGCTGCGTGGATAAATGGATTCCGGGCGTGCGCCTTGCGGCGCACCCCGGAATGTCGAAGATAAGAACGATCGAGGCGACGACAGCATCTGGCAATGTGCCCGGCAAACCCGATATGACATTGCAAACGATAAGAACAGAGTGACAAAACAGATGGACCAAAAGAGCCCCCTGACGCCGCCGGTCGCGCCGCGGCGCCCGCATGCCTTCACCACCCACGGCATTACGGTCGTCGATGATTATGCGTGGCTGAAAGATGAAAACTGGCAGGAGGTACTGCGCGGTCCGGCGATTCTGGATTCGGATATCCGCAAATATCTGGAATCCGAAAACGCCTACACCGAGAGCCTGCTTGGGCATACCGCGCCGTTGCAGAAGCGGCTGGTCAAGGAAATGCGCGGGCGCATCAAGGAAGACGATTCAAGCGTGCCCTCGCCCGACGGCGTCTACGCTTATTTGCGCAAGTTCCGCGAGGGCGGGCAACACGAGTTGTTCGGACGCAGTCCGCGCGAGGGCGGCGAGGCCGAGATCATTCTCGATGGCGACGAACTTGCGGCGCATCATGAATACTTCAAGTTCGGCGGCGGGCGGCATTCGCCCGACCACCGGCTTGAAGCCTGGAGCGCGGACACCAAGGGGTCTGAATATTTCTCGATCCGGGTTCGCGACTGGGCGACCAAGAAGGATTTCGACGACCTCGTCGAGGAGACCGATGGCACGGCGGTGTGGAATGCCGATTCGAGCGCGTTCTTCTATGTGAAGCTCGATGACAACCACCGGCCGATGCAGGTCTGGCGTCATCGTCTCGGCACGAAGCAGGCCGAAGACCTGCTGGTCTTTGAAGAGAAAGACCCCGGCTGGTTCACCCATATTCATGAAAGCGCCAGCGGCCGCTATTGCGTGATCGCCGGCGGCGACCACGAAACCTCCGAGCAGCGCCTGATCGATCTTTCCGACCCGAAAGCGACGCCGCGGCTGGTGGCCGCACGTGAAGAGGGCGTGCAATATTCGGTCAACGATCGCGGCGATCAGCTGTTCATTCTGACGAATGCTGACGGCGCCATCGACTTCAAGATCGCTACCGCGCCGTTGAATGCGCCGGAGCGGGCGAACTGGCGCGACCTGATTCCCTATCGCGAAGGCATCTATGTGCTCGATGTCGAACTGTTCTCTGGCCACATGGTGCGGCTCGAGCGCGCCAACGCGCTGCCGGCCATCGTCATCCGCGATCTCTCAAATGGCGAGGAACATGCGATTGCGTTCGACGAGGCCGCCTACTCGCTCGACACCATTGGCTCCTACGAGTTCGAGACGACGAATTTGCGTTTCTCCTATTCGTCGATGACGACGCCGAACGAAGTCTATGACTACGACATGGCGAAACGAACGCGCGTTTTGCGCAAGCGCCAGGAGATTCCGTCCGGCCACAACCCCGTCGATTACGTCACCACCCGCATCATGGCGAAATCGCACGATGGCGCCGAGGTGCCGGTTTCCATCCTGCATCGTCGCGATCTTGCGCGCGACGGCAACGCGCCGCTACTGTTGTATGGCTACGGCTCCTACGGCATGGCGATGCCGGCCTCGTTTTCCGCCAACCGGCTGTCGCTGGTCGACCGCGGCTTTGTCTACGCGATCGCCCATATCAGAGGCGGCGCCGACAAGGGCTGGGGCTGGTATCTCGACGGCAAGCGCGCGAAAAAAACCAACAGCTTCGACGATTTTGCGGCCAGCGCCCGTGCGCTGATCGCGGAGAAATATACCGGCACCAAGCGCATCGTCGGCCATGGCGGCAGCGCCGGCGGCATGCTGATGGGCGCGGTCGCCAACCGCTCCGGTGAATTATTCGCAGGCATCGTCGCCGAAGTGCCTTTCGTCGATGTCCTCAATACCATGCTCGACGACACGCTGCCGCTGACGCCGCCGGAATGGCCGGAATGGGGCAACCCGATCGAGAGCGAAGCCGATTTCAAGACCATCCTGTCCTATTCGCCTTACGACAACGTCGCGGCAAAGGACTATCCCGCGATTCTGGCGATGAGCGGCCTCACCGACCCGCGCGTCACCTATTGGGAGCCGGCGAAATGGATCGCGCGGCTGCGCGCGACCATGACCGGCGGTGGCCCGGTTTTGTTGCGCACCAATATGGGCGCCGGCCACGGCGGCGCGTCTGGCCGCTTCAACCGGCTCGACGAAGTCGCGATCGCGTATGCGTTTGCGCTCTGGGCGGTCGGGTTGGCGGAGAAGAGCGAGGCGTGAGCGTCTCGTGTCCCGGACGCGGCGCGTCACGAAGTGATGCGACGCAGCTCCGGGACCCACGGCTTCATGGACCCCGGATCTGCAGCGCACCGTTTCACGCTGCGCTGCGTCCGGGGAACGGCACAAGCGAAGAGCGAGCTTACCGCCCCTTCTCTTTCCGCCAGGCGGCGAAATCGACCGAGGTCTGTTCGTCGGTGGCCGGATAAAGCCCGAGGATCGATTTGCCTTTGTGGACCTGTTCGGTGACGAAATCCTCAAACGCCGTCATCTCGACGGCCTCATTGGCGATCTCGTCAGTCAGATGCGCCGGGATCACGATCACCCCGTCGCTGTCGCCGAGGATGACGTCGCCGGGAAAAACCGGTGCATCGCCGCAGCCGATCGGCACGTTGATTTCGATCGCCTGATGCAGCGTGAGATTGGTCGGCGCGCTCGGCCGGTGATGGTAGGCGGGAAAACCGAGGCTGGCGATTTCGGCTGAATCGCGAAAGCCGCCGTCGGTGATGACGCCGGCAACGCCGCGTTTCATCAGCCGCGTGACGAGAATGGCGCCAGCCGACGCGGCGCGCGCGTCCTTGCGGCTATCCATCACCAGCACCGCGCCCACCGGGCAGTCCTCGACCGCCTTGCGCTGCGGATGGGCGCGATCGCGGAACACCTCGATCTTGTTGAGGTCCTCGCGCGCCGGCATGTAACGCAAGGTAAAGGCCTCGCCGACCAATACCGGCTGATCGGCGCTTAGGGGGTGCACATCCTGGATCATCTGGACGCGAAAACCGCGCTTGAACAATGCGGTGGCGACCGTCGCGGTCGAGACGGTCTTCAGCTTGTCGCGGGCGGCGTCGGAAAGTTTGGTCATTGGTTCAATCCCTATCTATCGTCATTCTCTGATGTGCAATTGCGCATCGGAGATGCGCCGTCGCGACAAAATAGCGAGGTCATTTTGCGCGGAAGGCGCAGGCCCGGAATCTATTTCTCCCAGCATTCGTGCGGCATCATGTTTTCCGGGCTAGAGGCTTCGCCTCGCCCCGGAATGACGGTGAAGCTTAAAAAATCGACGGCTCGCCGACCGGCTTGCCGAACGTCGTTTCAAGAAAATCGAAGTCGCAGCCTTCGTTGGCCTGCTTGATGTGCTTGGTGAACATCCAGCCGTAGCCGCGCTCGAACCGCGTCTCCGGCTGCTTCCATTCGGCGCGGCGTTTTTTCAGTTCGGCCTCGGATACATCGAGGTTGATGGTGCGCGCGGCGACATCGAGCGTGATCTTGTCGCCGTTCTTCACCAGCGCGAGCGGCCCACCGATATAGGATTCAGGCGAGACATGCAGGATGCAGGCGCCATAGCTGGTGCCGCTCATGCGCGCATCGGACAGCCGTACCATGTCGCGCACGCCCTGCTTCACGAGCTTGGTCGGAATCGGCAGCATGCCCCATTCCGGCATGCCCGGACCGCCTTGCGGCCCGGCATTGCGCAGGATCAGGACATGATCGGCGGTGACATCGAGATCGGGATCGTCGATCGCCTTTTTCATCGACGGATAATCGTCGAACACCAGCGCGGTGCCGGTGTGCTTGAGGAAACGCGGTTCGCAGGCGGAAGGCTTGATGACGCAGCCGTCGGGCGCGAGGTTGCCTTTGAGCACCGCGAGCGCGCCCTCCGCATAGATCGGATTCTCGACCGTGCGGATGACGTCGTCGTTGTAGACTTCGGCACGCGCAATATTCTCGCCCATGGTCTGGCCCGTCACTGTCAGGGCATCGAGATGCAGATGCGGTTTGATCCGGCTCATCAGGCCGGGCAGCCCGCCGGCGTAGTAAAAATCTTCCATCAGATATTTGTCGCCGGATGGCCGCACATTGGCGATGACAGGCACCTTGCGGCTGGCTTTTTCGAAATCGTCGAGGCTGATGTCCTGTCCGGCGCGGCGCGCCTGCGCGAGCAGGTGAATGATCGCATTGGTCGAGCAACCCATCGCCATCGCCACGGTAATGGCGTTTTCGAACGCCTTGCGCGTCTGGATCTTCTTCGGCGTCAGATCCTCCCAGACCATTTCGACGATGCGCCGGCCGCATTCCGATGCCATCCGGATGTGGCCGGCGTCGGCCGCCGGAATCGAGGATGCGCCGGGCAGCGTCATCCCGATGGATTCGGCGATCGCCGTCATGGTCGAGGCGGTGCCCATGGTCATGCAGGTGCCGTAGCTGCGGGCAATCCCGGCCTCGACATCGACCCAGTCCTTGTCGGAAATCTTGCCGGCACGGCGCTCGTCCCAGTATTTCCAGGCATCCGATCCCGAACCCAGCGTCTTGCCTTTCCAGTTGCCGCGCAACATCGGCCCCGCCGGCAAATAGATCGCCGGGATGTTCATGCTGGTGGCGCCGAGCAAAAGCGCGGGCGTGGTCTTGTCGCATCCGCCCATCAGCACCACGCCGTCGACCGGGTGGCCGCGCAGCAATTCCTCGGCGTCCATCGCCAGCAGATTGCGATAGAGCATGGTGGTAGGCTTTAAGAACGACTCGGAGAGCGACAGCGCCGGCAGTTCCATCGGAAAGCCGCCGGCCATCAGGATGCCGCGCTTGACGTCGTCGACCCGGCTTTTGAAATGCATGTGGCAGGGCTGGGCGTCCGACCAGGTGTTGAGGATCGCGATCACCGGGCGGTCTTTCCATTCCTCCGGCGCATAGCCCATCTGCATGGCCCGCGATCGGTGACCAAAGGCCCGCAAGTCGTCGGGCGCGAACCAGCGCGCGCTGCGGAGCGTTTCCGGTGTTTTCTTGTTTTCTGTCATGATGCTACCCGTGCCAAATTCTGCCTGTGTCTTCTCACAGGCGATCCATGGCGAGCAAGCCCGCTGATGTCGAACCGGCAATTTTTGCAGTGCCAAATTGCCATCCGCGAGGCGCTGATCGCCAAGCCTCGACGACAGGCGGAATCTGTCAGGACGCGCGGGCGGCGGTCATCACGATCCGGACCAGATCGGCGGCATTTTTCGCGCCGAGCTTTTTCATGATGTTGGCGCGATGGTCTTCGATGGTGCGGGGGCTGATTCCCAATTGCCGCCCGGCCTCCTTGTTGGAGGCACCGGCGGTGAACTGCTCCAGCACTTCGCGCTCTCGCCGGGTCAGCGGCTCGCGGCCGGGGAAATGCAGCGAGCCGACGTTGGAAGCGGAACGATCGGCCTGGCGGCGCTCATAGGCCTCGATCGCCTCGTTGAGGCGCGCGACAAGCTCACTTCCACGAAACGGCTTCTCGATGAAATCCAGCGCGCCATTCTTGATCGCGCTGACCGCCATGGCGATGTCGCCCTGTCCGGAGATGATGAAGATCGGCGCCGGATAGTCCTCGCCGCGCAGTTCCTTCAAAATATCCAGACC
The DNA here is from genome assembly GCF_049519115.1 of Bradyrhizobium sp. GTDB lineage: Bacteria > Pseudomonadota > Alphaproteobacteria > Rhizobiales > Xanthobacteraceae > Bradyrhizobium. The sequence goes on along the minus strand of NZ_JBEKRB010000033.1, from coordinate 25,398 downwards.
CGATTGGCCGGGAATATGCACATCCAAAAGAATGCAGGCGGGAATACGGTTTCGCGCGATCGACAACAGCGCGGCACCGTCGGCAAAGCAGATGACTTCGTAGCCTCCCGCCGACAAGACGATGGAAAGAGTTTCGCGGACGGCGGGATCGTCATCGACGACGAAGATCTCACCGCGAGAGGGTGGCTTTTCGGTCATGTGACACCGTCCTTGGTCGCGGAAAAAGCAACGCGGACTTATCGACGCAAACCCGTGGCGCAAATCGCCATCCCGTGTTTCTACGGGACGATGACTTAACGCACAAGTAGCAACCTGTTCCCGTCTAACGCGAAAAACTAGCACCCGGCGCCCGACATCTGCCGCTCGTGCCAGTTCCGCGATTTCGTTCAATCGCTTCCGAAATGAAATCATCCTCATTGGGATGATGGCGACATGGAAGAAAGAGTTGGACGAACTACCCGTCTTCCTGCGCGCCGTCGCCTTCACAAGCCGGATGTCCTTGTCGGTTCCGTTGACGCGGGCGAGTTCGCAACGGCGATAACCAGCCCGTGGAAGACAACAGCAGAAGAATGCCCTCGTCGGGTTGAGACCCTGGCTGGAGCCTTGCACCGTCACTACAGCAACGTTGTCTTCACTCGTCGTTGCGGCCGGGTTTCGCAGCGGAAGCATGATCCGGCAGGAGGAAATGCCGACATCTCCGCAAAATCGAAGATCTTGCTTTCTGCAACCCGTAGTGGGCGGCCGCCAACTTCGCATTAATTTTCGCGCCCGGGCCAATACGGTGCATGGAGCGCTGTACGGCAGCGGCCGCGATCATGTTCGGCTCGTCAGTCGACACGGTTAAATTTCGACTAATTGGTGCTCTGCGAAAAGAACAGTTAGAAAAATGCCGCGTTTCGAGCGACATGCGCGGTCTCGCATTCCTGCCGTCGATGCTCTCGGCAATGTGACTACGTAATTCTCCGGAGCAAGGTGGCGGCTTACCGTTTTCTTTACGACTTAATTTACGGCGCCCTGCTTTGATCGTGCGACCGGAGCCTGGACAACACAGGCTTTCTTCACCAATCGCACCATCTTGCAATGATTCAGACCCGCATAAAGGAATTCTTGCAACGATTGACGCCTCCGACGCGCAGCAATCTGCTGGAAGAGTTGGAGCGGCTGGAACTTTGCGGCGCCGAAATACCCGGCGCCGGCGAGGTCATGGAGACGTTGCGCGCCGAGTTTCGCGGCGGCGGACAGACCCAAAAACGCAACAGCGCTCCAGCGCGCTATTTTTTTGCGCCATTAGAGCCGTTGCTGGTCGAAGGCTCCCCTCAACACGGCACGACGGGCGGAATCCAGCGCGGGTCGTTATCGGCGATCTGGGAGTGGGTCAGCCGCGATCTCTTGCCGACGATGGCGCGCGATTACGTGAAGAACGTTACCGACCTGATTGCGTCGGACAAGCAGCGCGAAGCTCGTCAGGCCGCCACGACATTCCAGACCAAAGTCGCCAAGAGCATGGAGAACATCCTCTCCTCGCCCGACAGCGCCGGCCAGATTCGCAGCCGGCTTGCCTTCTATACAGCCTCGCCGCTCGCCTTCGACGATCTGGCCAAGATGCTTGGCGCGCTCCGCGCCCGCGACGAACTCGCGAAATTAAACGAGGCGCTGCCGGCGAAGCTCACCCGCTTTGAAGACGCCGAGATTGCCAAAATCGCGCCGCTGTTGGACGCGTTCGCCAAGACCCGCCGCGAGCAGGTTCCCTTCGCGCTGATGCTGGTGGCCAAACGCCTCAAGCCCCATTGGCAATTGATCCATCTCGCCACCAAAGCCGCGTCGAACAAGACCGCGGCCAGTGTCGCCGCCACCCCCTATGCGGTCGCGGTCGCGATGGTTCTGGACCGTCTGGAGGACAAACGCGGGTTGTTGCGCCTTGCGCTCAAACAGGAGCGGATTCTGGTCGCCAAGGAAATCCTGGTCGATATCTACGACACCGAATTCGCGCTGAGGGTTCGCATCGATCAGTTCGCGGAATCCGATTGGGGACGAAGGTTGGACGCGCTGATGGCGTCGATCACCGAGCTCGTGGAAAACGAGATCAGCCGGTTTCCCGACAATGTCGGTCACGTGCTGGGATCGCGCCGCTTGCGCCGCCAAAATACCCTCTCCGGCCGGCTGACCTATTGGGCGTGGAAGAGCCGCGATATCGCCAATGATGGGGTCGCTCTTTGTAAAGAGATCCTCGGCAGCTCGGAAAAATCCCGCGCCTGATCCGCCTGCGTCGCGGCCAGCACGGTCATCTCACCGATAGCGGCCGCGCCGATGGCCGACGATACCCCCAAGGATATCTCCGCCTGACATCAATCACGATGATATCAGCTTGAAAACTGCGTTGGCCCGGCGATGATGGCAACATGCAACATCATGCAGCCGCGCGACGACGATGTGGTGCGGTTTGATGATCCGGGCGGGCTACAGCGAGCAGCTGAAGTTCGGATGTCGAGGCGCTTTGGACGAGTTCGCAGCAGCCGTCCGGGGCGGTGCCAAAGCATTCGATCGAAGCAAGTAAACCGCCTGACGGAATTTAAGCTTTGAGTAAGGGTACGATGGTAGCTATCTGAACGCGGATCAAGCTGACTGGTCAGATTTTATGCCATTGGTGTTGAATTAAGTCGCTCGGTCGCATATTTGTCATGATTGCGAGAGGATTTGTCATCCCTCGTAGAGGGGAAAACCCTCGGGAGAGACGTCCATGGCCAGACCCAGCCTGCGCGAGAAACTCGCCAGCAGCGCGGTAGATACGCTGCATACGCTCGGCTTCAAGGGATGTTCGATCCAGGACATTACCGAGGCCGCGGGCGTCCCCAAGGGGTCGTTCTTCAATCATTTCGAGAATAAGGAAGATCTCGCGATCGACGCGTTGCGGCGTTATCTCGAAGGCACCCGCTCGGACATGTTGTTCGACGAGAGTGTCGCGCCGCTTGAACGTCTCAAAGGCCATTTCAAGTTCTTGTCGGAACGCCTAATTGATCAGGGTTTTGAACGCGGCTGCATGCTTGGGCTGTTCGCGACGGAAATGGCCCGCGAATATCCCAAGATGCGCGAAGAGCTACGGTCGGTGTTTGAAAGATGGTGTGGCGCCGTTGAATCGGTGCTGCGCGAGGCGCAGGCCAAGGGCGAGATCGATCCCCGCCATGACGCAGGCGAACTGGCGCGTTTCCTGGTCAATGCCTGGGAAGGCGCGACCATCCGGCTCAAGATCACCAAGGACCGCGAGCCGATCGACGACTTCCTGAACACCGCCTTCAAGGCGCTGTTAAAGTGAACGTGATTTAACTCCGGTTGACATTTCAAGCTGACTGGTCATATTGACTGCATTGCGTTTCTGTAATGGAGTTTGGGTTTAGTACGCCCTGATTTCAAGGTGACCAGTCACCTTCCTTTCGAGAGAGGCGTATTATGATACCTGAAACCATTCGGATAACGCGTTAACCGAGAGAGAAGCATCATGCTGAAATTCATCCCGAATACCCGCATTTCGAGCCTCGTTTTCGCCTCTTCCGCTTTGATCGCGCTGATTTCCGCGGCTCCGGTTACCCCGGCGGCGGCGCAAGGCGTGCCCGCCGGTCTCCTCCGGCTCGACTCTCCGACGCCATCTTTGAATGCCCAGGCGAACCTGGTCGATGAAGTCCAGCAGCCGACGAAGTTCCGCACCCACGTGCGCAAGCACCACATCGCCCAGTAATTCAAGATAACGGCGTCGCAGATCCTCCCGCGACGCCGAGCGGACCCCTCTAAGTGCGATGGCTGCCCCTCTTGCCATCGCACTCTTTTTTGTCGCAAGGCCATTGCGGTCGAAGGCACCGCATTGCGGCAATCCGGTCTCGCCGACGAAGGCAAGCCCGCAAAGAAAGCTCTCCCCTGCGTCGGGATAACAACGTCCTCACCTAGTGGACATGCTTGGGCAGGAATTCGAGCATCCGCGCCGCGATTTCATCGACCTTCTCGTCAAGCGCGAAGTGACCGGCGTCAAGCAGGTGAATTTCGGCGTCAGGGACGTCGCGCTTGTAGCCTTCGGCTCCGGCCGAGATGAATGAGCTGTCGTAACGCCCCCAGACGACCAATGTCGGCGGATTGTACTGGCGGAGCCACGCCTGCCACGCTGGATAGGAAGCCACATTGGTTCGATAGTCGTAGAGAAGCGGCTCGAGAATCTCAGGCTCGCCGGGCCGCGACATGAAGGCAAATTCCTCGAGCCAGATTTCGGGATTGTAGCGCTCGGGATTGGGGCTGCCGCCGGCATGGCGAACTTTGGCGGCTTCGAGCGAAGTGAACGCAACCGCCACCTCCGGATGCGCCTTGGGGTCCGCCCAATATTCGGCGATGCCCTGCCACTTGACGCCAAGGCCTTCCGCGTAGGCGTTGCCGTTCTGGATCACCAGCGCCTGCACCCGCTCGGGATGCGCGAGCATGATGCGGTAACCGACGGGAGCGCCATAGTCCTGCAGATAAAGGCTGTAGCGATTGATCTTGAGCTGTTCGAGCAGCCCATTGATCGTCGCGGCCAGGTGATCGAAGGTGTCGGTGTACTGCGAAGGCAGCAGCGCGTCGCTCTGGCCGAAGCCCGGATAATCCGGCGCGATCGGATGATAGCGCGTTGCCAGCAACGGAATCAGCGTGTCGTACATCCGCGATGACGACGGAAAACCGTGCAGCAGCACGATAACAGGCGCGTCCTTGGGACCGGCCTCGCGATAGAACACGCCAACACCACCGACCTGGGTACGGTGATAGGTGGTCGTGGCCGAGGTCGAAGGCAGCGCGGAAGCAGTGGAAGCGCTGGCTACGGTCAGCGCCAAGGCCGTCGAGATGGCTGTCGCGATATATTTGGCTGGGGACATCAGATTTTTCCTTCCAGGCGAATTACCCAACCCGAAGCCTGCCTCTTCTCATCCGTCCGGTGAATACGCTAAGATTGAGACCAATCTTCTCGTATTATGAGAAAGTGGATGGACCGGCTCGAAGCCATGTCGATGTTTCTGACGGCCGTCGAGAAAGGCAGCCTGTCGGCCGCGGCCCGTGAAATGCGCGTTCCCGTGCCGACACTCAGCCGGAAGGTCGCAGACCTCGAGGCGCAGCTCGGAACACAACTGCTGACCCGCACCACCCGTCAGCTCATCCTTACTGATTCCGGCGTAGCCTATGCGGAATCGGCACGGCGCATCCTTGAACAGGTGGATGAAGCGGAACGCCAGGCGGCGGGCGAATTCACGACTCCCAGAGGAGAGCTGGTCATCACTGCGCCCGCGCTCTTCGGCCGTCTCCATGTCCTGCCGGTGGTTGCCGACTTCCTGGCGCAGTTCTCCGAGGTCAACGTCCGGCTCATGCTCGGGGATCGCAACGTCAATCTGGTCGACGATCAGATCGACATGGCTGTTCGAATCGGGAAGCTGCCCGACAGCGGCATGATCGCGACGCGCGTAGGATCGATGCGCCGAGTGGTTTGCGGAAGTCCAACGTTGCTTAAAAGCCGGGGCATTCCTCGAACACCGGAAGAATTGGCCGGGACGCCATGTGTGACGAGCATCGGGGTTCAGACGCTCGGATCCGGATGGCGCTTCCGCCATCCCGGAACGGGCACCGACACTGAAGTTGCGATCTCTCCGCGGCTGGCGACATCAGCGGAGGCAGCCGTAGATGCCGCGCTTCGGGGCGTCGGCTTCGTGTGCCTGCGCCATTATCAGGTCGTGGACGACATCAAGGGCGGAAAGCTTCGGATTGTCCTGGAGAAGTATGAGACCGAACCGGCGCCGGTTCACCTCATCCATGCAACCCGCGGTCAGATGCCGCTCAAGATGCGCCGCTTCCTCGACTTTGCGGGGCCACGCCTGCGGAAAGCACTGTCGAGGATCGGTTCAGCCGCGTAACTTGACGGAATGGCGAAGCTTTCCAGCCAACGCGGGAATCCTCACTGAGTCATCTTGCAATCCGTGCCGGCCGGAAATGCGGTTGCCGCGGGCACCGTCGCCAGGATGTTGTACCAGGCATGCGGCTCCGGAAGCTCGGCCGATGCTCTGACCTTTGCGACATAGAGGTCATGGACGACCATATGATCGCTGGCGCGAAACTCTCCGCCGTGGGCAAACAAGTCATCGAACTTGCGACCGTCGAGAACGTGAATAACAGCATCGGCATCGGTGGTGCCGGCGGTACGCACGGCATTCAGCCACTGCGTCGTCGCCGAGTAATCCGCCGCTTGAGCCGCGGTGGGCCGGCGCCCGTCATGCGCGGCGGCGAAGCGATCAGACCATGCCCGGGCCGTCGGATCGAGGTTCCAATACCACGGCACGGTCGCGACCAGGCCAGCGTAGCCATCTTTAATGCGATCGACGTCAGACAGATAAAGCAGCCCCGTGGTCGTGATCGCCGAAAGCTTCGCCTTCGTCACCGCAGATACAACGGCATCGTCCTTTGCACCGGCGTTGATGACCGCGACCACGTCAGGTTTCAGGCCCCGGACTTCCTCGATCACGGCCGCGTAGCCATCTTCCGTCGGCGGCGTCAAAAAGGTCTTCACGACCTCGCCGCCATGCGCCGTGATCTTCGGCGTCATGGTCGCAAGGCCAGCGCGGCCGAAGCCGCTATCATCAGCGATGAAGACCCAACGCTTGCTTTGTGCCGCTAGATAATCTGAGGTCGCGCTTTCAATGGCCGTCAGGTCAAACGAGTAATGGTAGAAATAGCGGCTGCATTCGCCTCGAGTAAGCGCGGGAGAAGCTGATCCGGTGCTGATTGCGAGCTTACGCCGTTCGGTCGCGACCTTGGAGATGGCGAGCGCGATCGGCGCATTCTGCACATCCATCAGCAGGTCGGCGCCGGCGTCAAAGGCCTGCTTGGCAAGCACCGGTGCTTCCGCGGGCTTGTTGTGATCGTTCAAGGCATCGATGATCACGGGCCGCCCCAGAACCGTCCCGCCGAAATCTTCGACCGCCATCCGCGTGGCATCGACGCCGCCATGTCCGGCGCGCGCATCGTAAATATCATCGTCCTGATCGGAAATCACGGTGATCCGGACGGGGTCGGCAGCCAGCGCGGCGCCAACCAAGCCGGAGGACGCGAAACTACACGTGACGAGCAACAGAACTTTTAGCCTAGCAAGCATGCGACTGCCTTTCCGGTGCGACCAAGACATCGATGTCAATAACCATGGATGAAAAAGGGCTGATGACACGGTCATCTCAGTCCTTATGGGCACCTTCGATGTTGGATCATCGTGGCGGCTTGACGCAAGAAAAACGGCTCAAGATCCGTTGAACACATGGTGAGCGCAGGCCCTCCATCTGCCCGGCCACAGGATTGTGGACCGGGCCCGTGGCGTATCCGAACGTCTTTATTTCGTAGGCTCAGTCGTCGACCAAAGCACGGTGCTGGCGCCCTTCTCGTAGGCCATGCCCTTGGGATAGCTGATCAACTCCATCTGCATTCCCCACGGGGTGAGGAAATACAGAATCGACTGACCAGCCGCGGGACCTTCATTGACCGGAATCGGTCCTTGCATCGTCTTGACGTTCTTCGAACGCAAATACTCCGCCGCCTTCGCAATGTCGTCGACATAGAGTGCGATGTGGTGGCCGCCGTAATCGCTGTTCTTGGGCTCTGTCTTGGCCTGGTCGGGCGACTGGTACTGGAACAGTTCGATGTTCGAGCCGTAGCCGCAGCGAACCATGACGATCTGCTCAATGACGGCGCGCGGATTGACGTTGACGGCATCCTGCATGAACGTGCCCTTGTCGTCCATGAATGGCCCGAACGACATCGCATGCTTGCAGCCGAGCACATCGGTGAAGAAGGCGGTCGCCGCTTTCACGTCCGGCACGGTGACGCCGGTGTGATCGTGGCCGCGCAAGCCGGGAATGGAATCGGCCAGAGCCGGCGCTGCGGAGGCGCCGAATGCGAGCACAGCGGTAGCAAGCAGGTATCTCAACTTGGTCATGATCGCTCCCTTTGGTTTTGTAGCTATTGAACTTGATCGACTAGCCGGGCGACGCGAGTTGCCGTTCGACCCCCTTGGGGTCGTGGGCCAGCCCTTGCGCCAGCCCGCGCGCCATCTCGCCGACGTAAATCTCCTCTTCGCCCGCCTCGAACCCATCGAGGATTTCCTTGGCGGCATCCGCCGTCGACATCTTCGGGATGCTCAGCATCGCCGTCATCCGGGTATCGATGGCGCCGGGAAGTGCGGCGGCTATGCGGACGCCCTTTGGCGACAGTTCGCCGCGCAGGCCCTGGGTCAGGCTAAGGCCGGCCGCTTTCGACGCGCAGTAGGAGCCCATGAACGGCAAATTGACCCGCGCCAGAATGGTCAGGAGGTTTAGCACCGCGCCCTTGTTCTTGATCAGCACCGGCGCAAACGCCTTGGTCACGCGTAACGGAGCGAGATAGTTGATCTCGATCTCCTCGCGCGCAATCGCGACATCCGGCGCCACCAGGAACGCGGTGTTGTGGTTGACGCCGGCATTGTTGATCAGCAACGTGACGTCGCCCGCGGCAGCGACGGCTTTCGCCACGTCATCGTCCTCGGTGACATCCATCTTGATCGGCACCAGCCCATCGGAGGCCTTGAGAGACGAAACATCGCGCGCCGCCGCATAGATCTTGGCGGCGCCACGCGCATTTAGTTCGGCAATGAGCGCCTGTGCAATCGCGCCGGTGGCGCCGGTGAGGAGAACGACGGAACCCTTGATGGTCTCGGTCATGCGGCTGATCCTTGCTGTTGGGGGGTGGCAAGCGGAGGCGTATCGTCGAGCCAGCCCGGCTCGACATCGGGCAATGGAATCGCGGCGAGCAACTGCTGCGTATAGACATGCTGCGGAGCGCCGAACACGCGCGCGACCGGCCCGTATTCGACGACTTCGCCATGGTACAAAATCGCGACGTCGTCGCAGAGCACCCGCACCAGCGACAGGTCATGGCTGATGAACACCATGGTGAGACCGAGACGGGCGCGCAGTTCCTTCAGCAGCAAAAGAATGTGCGCCTGGGTCGAGACGTCGAGGCCCGAGACGATCTCGTCGGCGACGATGAAATCGGGCTCGAGCGCGAGCGCCCGCGCAATGCCCGCGCGCTGGCGCTGACCGCCCGAGAGCTCGTGCGGATAACGGTCGGCGAATTCCGCCGGCAGGCCGACCAGATCGAGCAGCGCGCGCGCGCGTTCGCGCTGGTCTCGTTTTCCCTTCAGCCGCCCATGCGCGCTTAACGGTCGCGTCAGCGTGGTACCGAGCCGCAGCCGCGGATTGAGCGAGGATTGCGGGTCCTGGAAAATCATCTGGATTCGCGCGCGCAACGGGCGCAATTCGACGTCGCCAAACCCACCGATCTCGACGCCATCGAACTGGATGCCGCCGGAGGTCGGCTGGAGCAGCCGGACCAGCAAACGGCCCAGCGTGGTCTTGCCGGAGCCGGATTCGCCGACAAGGCCGAGCACCGATCCGCGCGGCACGGCGAGGTCGACGCCTTTGATCACCTCGCGCAGGCTGGTTTTGCGAAACAGGCCGCTGTGTTGCGGATAGCCGAAACGAAGACTGCCGGTGCGAACCAGAATGTCGCTCATGCCGGCACCGCCGTGGCCGGACGGTCGAGCCTGCGCGCTTCGGACCATAATTGCTCGATCAAGGCCGGCGGCACCGGCCGCAAGGTCTCCGCCGGCCGATCGGCCCGCGGCGTCGCCGCCAGGAGCGCGCGCGTATAGGCGTGGCGCGGGCGCATCAGCACGTCGGCGGTCTCGCCCTCTTCGAGCACGCGGCCGGCATGCAGCACGCTGACGCTGCGGCAGATCTTGGCGACGACGCCGAGGTCGTGGGTGATGAACAACACCGCGCTGCCGTGACGCTTGCGCAATCGTTCAACGAGCTGCAGCACCTGGCGCTGCACGGTGACATCCAGCGCCGTGGTCGGCTCGTCCGCGATCACGAGCGAGGGATCGCAGGCGAAGGCCATCGCGATCAGTACCCGCTGCCGCATGCCGCCGGAGATCTCGTGGGGATAAAGCAACAGCACGCGCTCCGGCTCCCGGATCGCGACCTCGGTCAGGAGTTCGGCGGCACGCAACAATGCAGCCCGCTTCGATAGATCCAGATGATGCCGCAACAGGCTGCTGATTTGCGCGCCGACGCGCTTTACTGGGTTGAGCGATGTCATCGGGTCCTGTGGAATCAGCGCAATGCGGCGGCCGAGCAGGCTGCGCCGTTCGACCTCACGCATCGCGAGCAGATCGCGGTCCTCGAAAGCGATACGGCCGGATGTGACGGTCGCATTCGCCGGCAACAGCCCGAGCACCGCGCGGCCCAGCATGGATTTGCCGGCACCGGACTCGCCGACCAGCCCGCGGACTTCACCCGGCGCGACCTCGAGGCTGATCCCGCGCAACACGTTGGCGTCACCGATGGCGACCTTCAGGCCTTCGACGGTGAGCGTGGCGGTCATGAGCGCTGCACCGGATCGAGCGCATGCCGCAAACCGTCGCCGAGCAGGTTGAGGCCGATCACGCTCAAGATGATGCAACCGATCGGCAGCGCCATGATCCACGGCACCTGATAGACGATCTGACGTCCTTCCGCGATCATGCTGCCCCAGGTTGGCGTATCGCCCGCGACCGAAATCCCGACAAAGGACAGGATCACCTCGACCAGGATCGCAATCCCCATCTCGACCGCCAGCAGCGTAACTAACAATGGAACAAGGTTGGGCAGGATTTCCAGCCATAGCACCTTGGCGCGGCTCAAGCCGATCGCGCGCGCCGCAGCCGCATAGTCGCGGGTCAATTGCACCATGGTTTCGGCGCGCACCACGCGGGCGAATCGAGTCCAGTCGATCACGACAATCGCCACGATCACCGAGGTGAGACCCGCACCGATCACCGCCGCCAGCACGATCGACAGCAGCACCGGCGGAAACGCCATCCAGACGTCGACCAGCCGCGAGATCAGCTGATCGACCCAGCCGCCAAAACTGCCGGCGAACAGGCCAAGCGCAACGCCGATCAACGCGGCAAGCGACGCCGCAATCAGCGCTACCATGACCGCGATGCGCGCCGAATAGATCAGGCGCGACAGCACATCGCGGCCAAGACTGTCGGTGCCAAAGATAAAGTCCGGATCGCCGCCCTGCAGCCACATCGGCGGCAATTGCGCCGACAACAGATCCTGCTCAAGCGGATCGTGCGGCGCCAGCATCGGTGCAAGCAATGCGGCCAGCACCAGTATCGCTGTCAATGCCGCGCCGATCCACAGACGCGGGCCGCCACGTTTCAAGGCGGCGACCAATCGCGACGGTGGGGTGGCAGGCGACGTGATCGCGATATCAGCCATCATGTCAGCCATGGCGCAGCCTCGGGTCGAGCAGCGCCACGACGAAATCGACGATGAGGTTGAGCGCGATGAACATCACGGCGAACGTCAAGACCAGTCCCTGGATCAGCGGAAAGTCGCGGTTGATCACGGCATCGATCGCCATGTTGCCGATGCCCTCATAGGAGAAGATGCGCTCGACCAGCACGGTGCCGCCAAGCAGCAGCGTCGCCTGCACGCCGCCGAGCGCAACCGTCGGGATCAACGCGTTGGGAAAGACTTCGTGGAGCAGGATCGAGGGGCGCGAATAGCCGCGCGCGCGGGCGATCTGGGCGTAATCCTGGTCCTCGGCTTCCGCGAGCGAGGCCTTCAGCAGGCGGGCGATGATCGCCGCGAACGGCAGCGCCAGCGCCAGCGCCGGCAGGATCATGTGGTGCAGCAGCGCGTAGGCGATGTCGAAGCGGCCGGTCAAAAGGCTTTCGATCAGATAGAAGTTGCTGCGAAGATTGATCTCGACCTGGGGATCGATGCGGCCGGAGATCGGCAGCAACGGGATCAGCACGCCGAACAGAAGCAAAAGAATCAGCGCCCAGAGGAAATCCGGAATCGCCAACAACACGCCGACGGCGCCGTCGACCGCCCACTCGGCGCGGCGGCCGCGCGAAAAGATGCCGGCCAGCGCGGCCAACACGCCGATCGCAACGGCAATCATTGCCGCCAGCAGCGACAATTCAAGCGTCGCCGGCAGCCGCGTCAGCAACAGGTCGAGCACGCCCTGGCGGATGCTGATCGACCGGCCGAAATCACCGCTTGCGACCTGGCCGAGCCAGATCGTGAATTGATGAAAGATCGGCTGGTCGAGGCCATACATCGCGCGCAACCGGACGATGTCGGCTTCCGAAGCGCCCGGCGGAATCATCATCGCGATGGGATCGCCGGGCACGACACGCAGCAGCACGAACACGATCACCGCCACGCCGAACAGGGTGGGCGGCACGAGGACGAGTCGCCTGATGATCTCGCCCCATCGCATCGCTATGCGTTGCTCCCTGTGGCTACCCTAGTGGTCCGATTCTAACATTCGCATTCCTTCTCAGCGGCCACTTTTGCGAATGTTAGAATCAAAGGACCACCAGCAAATATAGGTTTCTAGTGGAGTTTAGGATTTGGCATTCGCTTGACGGACTCGCGGCTAGATGGATAGCGAATGTCAAATCCACTCCACTAAGCTGGCGTGATGAATTGCGGAAGGATCATGCCGCTCGATTGCGCCACCACCTTCAAGCCCTTTTTGTGGATGATCGGCTGCACATACTGGAACAGCGGGATCACCTCGCCTTCCTCGGCGATATATTTGTCGACCGCCTTCCAACCCGCGATCCGCTTGGCCTCGTCTTTTTCGCCCCACAACGGCCCGATCCGCTCGATCAGATCCTTGCCCTTCCAGGCTGAGTGCGGCGAGGGCCCGAACATGGCAAAGCCGGTCGAGCAGGAAGGATCGCCGATCGCGTCGCCCCAATTGTAGAAGGCCGCCGGCGCCAGCGCGTGCCGGGCGCGCAGTTCGAAATGCTTGGCGATTTCGTAGACCTCGATATTGGCATCGATGCCAACCTTGCGCCACATGCCGACGATCGCCTGGATCATCTCGTAGTCTTTCGGCTTGAAGCCGCGCGTGGTCTGGATAGTGAACTTGACCGGCTTGTCCGGCGTGTAGCCGCTCTTGGCGAGCAAGCTTTTCGCCAGTTCCGGATCGTAGGAAACCTTGATCGAGGGGTCGAAGGCGGCATAGCCCGGCGCTTCCAGCGTCGAGATCGGAACGCCGTAGCCCTTCAGGAGCTTGTCGACGATCGCCTTCTTGTCGATCGCATGGTTCGCGGCGAGGCGAACGTTGCGGTCGAGCATCGGATCGATGTCGGTCAGGAAGATCATCGCGATATCGGACACCGGCTTGGTCTGACCGGCAAGACCCGGCTTGTTCTTCAACCGGTCGAATTCCTCGTAGGGAATTTCGAAGGTCAGATCGGAACCACCGGATTCCATCTCCGCGACGCGGCTGGTGGAATCGGTGATGAACTTGAACACCACGGTCTCGAAGGCGGGCTTCGGGCCCCAATAGCCGGGATGCGCCTTCAGCCGCAGGAACGCGTTGCGCTCGAACGCATCGACCTTGTAGGGACCCGATCCGATCGGCGCCTTCTCGAACCCTTCCGCGCCGACCTTCTCGTAATAGGCTTTCGGCAGCACGTAGGCGGTGAGGAACGCCATCCACTTGAAAAATGTCGGCTCGAACTCCTTGACGTCGCCGGTGATGGTGTTGCCGTCGATTTTGTAATTGCCGACCTTGGACCAGACGAACTGGATCGGATTGCCGCTCTTGGGATCGGCGGCGCGCTCCAGCGACCACACCACGTCCTCAGGCGTGACCGGCGAACCATCATGCCAAGTTGCGCCCTTGCGCAGCTCCAGCGTGATCTTGCTGCGGTCTTCGTTCCAGCCCCATTTGGTGATCAGGCCGGGCTTGAACGAGAGATCCGCCGCTTGCCCGATATAGGGATCGAACACCGACTGATAGATCGACTGGATCGTCGGATTGACCGCCGAGAGACCAACGGTCGGATCGAACGACGGCAGGTTGACATTGTAGGCGATGGTCAGCGTGCCGGACGTTGCGGCATGCGCCACGCCGCCACCAAGGAGATTGGAAGTGAGCGGCAGCGCGGCTGCGCCACCGGCGAGTTGCAAAACGGAACGACGAGACACCGAACGGCGAGACAAGGAAGACTTCATGTGCATTACCCCAACGCTATGAGCCAAATTACATCAACACTTGCGGCATGCGCCGCGCCGTCACTTCGTTTCGATTATCCGCTCGATTATTTGCTCGACTATTTTCCTGCGCTTTCGGACCAGCGCGCCATCAACGTGTTCGACGGCAACGACTCGTCGACCAGCTTTTTCGCGGTCTCGACGCCCGCGACCGGAAGGTTTTTCGGGTCGAGCAGCCCGATCTGGACCAGCACCGAAGCCTGATCCCAGAAGATATGCTCGTTGTAGAGCTTGTCGCCGCGGAAGCGGACGATCGCGATCAAGGGTATCTCGACATATTTGCCGGTCGGCTTAACGCCCGGCAGCATCCAGTCGATCTCGATGTCATGGGTGAAACAAAACAGCATCTCGTCGACGATGCGATCGGCGCCGATGGTGCGCGAGATCGGGACAAGCTTGGTGTCCTTCGGCGTCTTCGGAATGAAGTGGTTCTTGTAGAAGCGCAGCAGATCCTTGTAGCCGACGCCGCCCGTTATGGTCGGGATGTGGTTCACATAAGGCTCGGCGACCATCGTCCCCATGGTCTGCTCCGCCGAACGCACTCCGAATTCGAGTTCGGTATGCTTGTCCCACAGCGCCGAGAGATCGTAATGCGGACCCATGACCTTGCGGAACAGCGCGATCGAGCGCGAATGCGCCATCAAGGTCGCGGGCTTGTTGAAGCTGGTGCGCTCAGGTGCGGCAAAGGCATGATCGCAGCCGGGATAGAGATAGAACTCGACATCGGAACGGCCTTTGAACGCGCCCTTGATCTGCTCGCGCGCCTCGGCCGGCGCGTATTTGTCGAGTTCGGCAAAGTGAAAGACCATCGGCCCCTTGACGTTGCCGGCTTCGGCCAGATCGGCCTCGATGCCGACGCCGTAATAGCTGACGGCGCAGTCGACATTCGTACGCGCGGCGACGAGGTAAGCGAGCTTGCCGCCGAGACAGAAGCCGAGCGCGCCGACCTTGCCTTTGCATTCCGGCCGGGCGCGCAGCATCTTCAGCGCGTCGTCGGCGTCCTTGATCGACTGGTTGGCATCGAAGCGCTGGAAAAAGCCGAACGCCTTGTTGAAATCGGCCTCGGAATAGCCGAGATCGACACCGGGCTCCATGCGCCAGAACAGGTCCGGCGCCAGCACGACATAACCTTCTTCCGCGTAGTAGTCGGCGGTCTCGCGCATCGACTTGTTGACGCCGAAGATTTCCTGCAACAGCAGGATGCCGGGACCGGAGCCCGACGCGGGGACAGTGAGATAAGCCTTGAACGTGCCGCCATCCCTGGCAGCGATGTCGATCCATTGTCCCGCCATATCAATCCCTCTCTTCTTTGAGTCCCTTAAGCCTTCCCGCATCGGCACTTATTCGCTGCGCCTCGCATGACTGGTTTGCGGAAGCCCCATCTGCACAGACAGGAGGCCTCTGCCTTTTCATCATGCTTTCTTAATTGAATTTTTAATGTAAGAATCAAACTTGTAAATAGCATAGATTGGGCACGGCCTGCCTAGGCGGTGAGCGCAAGACAAGAATCAAGACAGAATCAAAGACGGAATCGGAAGGCGAGATCGGGAGACGATGTTGAGGAAGACGCGAGAGGCTGCAGCGAAGCGAACCGGCGGGGCGACCAAGCCAAAACAACAGCCCGCGACCGCTGAGCGGCCAGGCTCCTGGCATCTGGCGCGCACCGAGACCGAACGGCGATTGTCGGAATTCGAATTCCGCCTGGAGCGGCTGGCGCAGGCCTATTATCGCTGGAAGGCCGCGTGTCTTGCCGCGGTGTGCGATGTGCCGCTGACGGGCGACGATGTCGCCGTGCTCAACGTCATCCGGATGGGCGACGAGCCGAAGCGGCTTTCCGAGATCGGCCAACTGCTGAATCGTGTCGATGTGCCCAACCTGCAATACGCCACGCGAAAGCTGGTGAAGGCCGGCCTGATCGAGACCGAAGGCTCCTCATCGCGCAAGGAAACGCGCTACCGCGCGACGGCAACGGGCCGCTCCGTCACCGAGGCCTATGCGGCGTTGCGCGCCACGACCTTGCCGCCGATGCTGGAAGCGCTGGAAGGCTGGGCGGATAAATCGGAAAACGCCGGCTCGCATCTCGAACTGGTATCGAGCCTTTATACCCAGGCTGCCCAAGTGGCGATCACGCGCCGGCATCAGCCGTAACGCTGATTCGTTCAGCGAGATGAAACGATCGAGACTAAACGCGCTGAACACGTCAGCGCGTTTCGTCTGTCTCGGGTAGACTTACAGCAGCGCGTATTGCGCGCGTTCGCGTTTGGCGAGCAGCGGCAAGGCCTGGCCGGCGATATAGGTTTTGAAATAATCACTTTCCTGATGCGCTTTCAGCGCCGCTTCATCGCGGAACAGTTCATAAAAGAGAAACTGCGCCGGGTTGTCCTTGTTGCGGCCAATCAGAAACAGCTTCGCGCCGGGATCCTTTTGCGCTTCCGGCAGAAAGCCGTCGAGGATTGCAGCAACCTTGTCGGCCTGCCCTTCCTTGGCTTCCCATTGCGCCACCACTAGCAGGCCACCGCCACTCACGGCCTCACCAATCGTCTTATTCGCTGCATATTGCTTCATGATCTTATCTCCCTGTTCCTTTGATCGTGAGGGTGAAATGGTCCATGGCGTGAAATTGCCAATCGCCAGTACCGCGCCGAGTATTCCGATCGCCGACCGGCGACCGAACACTTCGGCACGACGCGGCACGAGCCGCGTATCCGTCGAACGCTCCATGATGTTCTCCGTTGTCTCGTTTCGATCGAGACCAACACGCGTCATGTAGCATTCGTTGCGACGGGAACATTCGACAGCGGTCGAAGTGTCGAAGCTGGGAACGTGCGGTCGGTATTCGATCGCGGGGGCGGTCGCGCTGGAATTGTTCGGCGCGGGCCAATCTGAGGCGGACGGATACTAGCTGGATAGCGGATCCGCGATGCTTTCGAGAGATTTTCCTTCCGCATCTATTCCGAGCATCCATTCGGTCGCGCCGGCAATCAGCAGCCACGCGGCAGCCAGCGCGTACCCCCCACTCACCCGCAAGGCTGATCCCGACTGGATGAGCCAGCCAAACAAAAGAGGGGACGTGCTTCCGCCGATGGCCGTGCCCAGTGCGTAAAAGCAAGCGATCGCCAGCGCACGCGTCTCGAGCGGGAATATCTCGCTGGCGGTCAGATAGGCGGAACTCGCCGCTGCGGATGCAAAGAAGAAGATCGAAAACCAAGCGATCGTTTGCGTTACCGGAGTGAGAAAACCGGCAGCGAAAAGACCGGCCGTGATCAGCAACAGCAAGCCACTGACAGCGAACGTTCCAGCGATCATAACCTTGCGGCCGATCGTGTCGAACAGCGAACCCGCTCGCTCGCGTGCGTCGGATAAACAACAAGGCGCGGCCCGATGTCCAATACATCGGGATCGATATCGAGCCGGAATTTTGCAGGTACTGGGAAAGACACGGCGGAGTTAACCTTCGCTTCGAGGTGAGCGATGCGCGCACGTATGAATTTGAGAATGCCTCCCTCATCCTCTGCGAGTTTACGGTCCAGTTCGTTCGGCCGATGGACAAGGCTGCCCTGCTTAAGCGGTTTTACGACGGTCTCGTAGACGGGGGCGCCCTGATCATCGCGGAGAAGACCCTCGCGGAAACGCCTCGGCTGCAGGAGACGCTCAATTCTCAATATCTGGACCACAAGCGCGGCGCGGGATTTTCTGCCGAGCAGATCTTGGACAGAGATCGCGCGCTGCACGGCCAGATGACCACGTGGACCGAAGCAGAGCTGCGAGTTGCTCTCCAAGCAGCTGGATTTCGGGAGCTGACGCCTTTTTGGCGCCGAGGCCTCTTCGTCGGCTATCTGGCGCTGAAATGAACAGCCGAAGCAGCCCCCAAGATTATTAATGATCAACCATCAACCAAAACTTTAAAAGAAGGAGAACTAATATGTCGACTATTGAAAACAACGATCTCGTGACTGCCAACACTACCAGGAAAGGAACCCGTGCATGAGCCAGAACGAGGGCAGCGGGAATACAAGTAAGAATAGCTGGACCGGCGAGAACCCACCTGTTCTGAACCCTTTTGTAAATTTAGCAGCCACCTAGTGATCTGACGGCCCTTTATAACGAGATCTTTTTTTGATCGAGGCGATTGTCGGCGAGGGCAAATCAACCTTAAGCCCCGATCATGAGCCAACCTAGAACACACCTAGACGCAGGGAAGCCTTCAGCAGCCGCACCGCGAACGGAGCGCAGTTGCGGCGAGGCATCGACGGCCGCTCGCACATCGCGCGGCGCTTCCGAGACATCCCGCGCTGCTAACGGGCGCCCTTCAATATGTGATCGGCTCAAATGAATCCGAGTCCTTTGGACACTTGATCGAGGGACCAAGGCCCCTGCCAGAGATTCGTCCGCGTAGGGAGTTCAGCATGCTGGCAGTGAAAGAGCAGCGTCCCGCAATTCGAACACTAGAGGGATGGGCAATCTCCGTGTTGCTTGAGGTCGGGGCAATTGAGAATGCGAGGACCATGGTTAGATGCGGGACCGCACGGATCCACATGCGCGCGAGCGAGCCTTCGACCTGGTCCGCTCGAATCCGTCGGCCGGCGCATCCGCGCAGACGGCAAGCGTCGCGATCGCGGACGTTCTCGCCTCGCTCGGCGATACCTGTTCGGAATGCCCTCCCGTCTGATGGGTCGAAGGACAGTGATATTTGCAAGGATATAAAAGGGTGCCGGTTAAGTCGAATATCCTGGCTCGGGGCAGCCAAGCGGACTTTCGTCGCTGTTTCGCCGTCGGTTTCTTTGCGGTCTCCTTATTTTCCGGTCAACTAACTCAACCAAGCCACCCTTGTTCGCCTGATGATTTGCGAAGCAATCCTTTGCGAATGAGCAATATGTCAGCAATCTCGGTCGTTTCCGCGCAGTCATAGCCGGCATCGGCACAGCATTGCGCGATTTGCTCATGAGTTATTTTCTCGATTGCAGTCAAACGATCCTCCAAACAGTTCCTGTCCAAATTGTTTATCAAAGCAGGCGGCTGCGGCAACACAAGCTTATCTGGACCATGCTCCCAGCCAAAGGCGTGCTCAAAATCAATTGCGACAATTCGGTACTCGTCTTCCCCAATTGTGTCCCGTACCAAATTTGTATCGTCACCGTGGTGGTCATCAGCCGAAACCCAAGCCAGAAACGGAAGCAGCCCGCTAGCGAGCTTAAGCGCCTTCCGCTCCGCGACTGAGTAGACTCGCGTTAGTTTCTCCTTAGAGGCTAACACCTCGCTGGCCACACTGTGTACGTACGATATTGCGAAAAGTCCCGCTCCCTCCACTTCACTGATTTCAACATAGGGGACGGGGGCGCCCGCGATGACGGCGAGACACGATGCCAACCGCTCACGCTCTATTCCGTTTGGTTTTGCAAATCCGAGCTGACTTTCCCGTTCAACGAAAATGCCGCTGTTCGTTGAACTTTTCAGCTTGGTCGTCGCGTGCCACGCACTCATCGTTCGCAAAGATAGATGCCCCCGGCAATCACTATTCTGATGCTTTCATCCGAGCTGCGACCAGTACTTTTGATCGCTGCTTGGCCGCTTCGGATTCGCGGTTGAACTCGTCGAGGTTCTTTAAGCAGAGTTGGAGCCGCTCGGGGACAATCTCGTCTTGCAGGTCGAGATTGTAGCGCTTGATGAAATAGAAGGCGACCGGGAGACGCATCTCGACGGTTAGTTCCCCATCCTCCATTCGGTAGTCATGAGCAACAGCCGCTTGCTGCCGCGGATCGAGTGAAGGATGTGCGGTCAGTCGCAACTTAATATGCGTGTGCCACTCAACGTCATCGGCGGGATCGGCGTTTGACGGCTGCGGCGAGTTTATCGAGAGAATACGCCCCAGTACGTAGTCGCGAAACTCGCGGCGTTCGGTATCAAGCGCGCGGCAATGCCAGCGGAATCCGTCCGTGACAAGCGCATGCGGACAAATGTACCGCATGCCGGTGCGCGTCAGCGACTGGTAGTAGATGCCGATAGATGAACGCGTTTCGATCGCACGTACCAACGGTCGCAACGTATACGCCTCTGGCCCGCGTGCAATTGTCGGGACGGCGTCGATCGGTGGCACCTTACCGAAGAACGTGTCGCGTTTCCGGATCGCGTGGGTTTCCAGTGCCTGGAGCTGGAGCAGATAACGTTCCGGCGAGAGTTTGAGGAAGACCGGCCGGAAATCGCGGGTTGCGATGTAAGCCTTATCAGAAGGGTTGTACTCGATGTTGTTGGCTGCAACCTCCAGGTAGTCGCGCAGGACAAGCGATGCCTGCGGTGTCGAGATGTCGAACTGATCTTCCAGATCCTTTCGGTTGACGCGGCCGGTCCAGAACACGCGCCACTCGATGAACTCGTAGCGTTGGTAGACCGGCCAGCGTGGGTCGTTCTCAGCCATTTTCAACTTCCCACAGATTCCGCTTGACCTATTTCTTGCCTGCACCGAAAGTCGTCGGGAAAGCACGCGAAAGACCCTTCAAAACTGTCTAACAAGAAAGTGGATCCAGTACCGTGGGGCGACCGACGACGGCTTCCCGAAGTATGAGACAACGCAACTCGGTCGCGACCAATTGGAGGCGTCACGAAGCGTTCCGGTCACACCGGACCACGCCTTTGCGGCCGGCCTTGGGGACTCGTTTGAAAAATAGCCAAAGACAGCCTTCGCCGTCATCCAAGCGAGTAAACTATCGTTTTCGGCTTTAAGGTGACCCAACGATCTAGCCGCAATGCCAAACTCTTCTACACTGCATGTACATCATCATGCATCGCGTTAGGATCGGGCGGGTTTATCCAACAACCGGAGAACCCACATGCCAGTCCTCAAGTCACTCTCGTTCACCGCCCTGCCGAAGTCCGCCAACGACCCCGTCCAGATGCGCCGGGCCAAGTTCGTCGCCCGGCTGGAGGAGCAGAAGCTTCTCCTGAAGGACCCCAACCACGTCCGGACCGTCCAGCGATGGACCAGGGTCGACGGCGAGCGGCAGGCCACCACCAAGCAGCAAGCCGTCCGGCCCTGGTGGAAGACGGACGCATCCGGTCAGGTCGTCATGTCCATCAAGTTCGGGGCCAAGCCCGTAGAGTTCGAGAAGGGCAAGGCCGGCATCGTGGTCGGTTCGAAGGACAAGCTGCCGGCGTTGATCGACGCGCTGATCGCCGCCGTCCGTGCCGGTGAACTGGACGAGCTGTTCAGCCAGGCGGCGAAAGCCGGAGTCATCGGGAAGCCGAAGAAGGCAGCTTGATAATCAGTCAGCTGGCTACCGCGAACTCGTCGGTAGCCGGCCTCATTTTCGGGACGAACCCGCGAGTATCAGCACTTACGGCAGATGTCGTTGATCTTGTGATCGACTGCTTTCTCGCCCGCCGTTGGTCCGATGCCACCGTCTGGATTATTTGCCCGCCGAGGCTGGTGATGCGGCGCGATACGCGAGAAATGATGATGCCGAGTGCGCTGCTTCGCCGACACGGGCGACGACCCTAGTATCAGGGTGACTAGCACACACCCCGCAATGAACTTTTGCATCTACAAACTCCTTTTTGCACATTCAGCGCTGTCTTGGCTGCATGAGTCCACGCGTGTGCTCACTCGACTTCAGTTTTACGTGGGAAATCTCAAGGGATGCAAAGCCGATTTCTAGGGTGGCGTCCGAGGCAGAATGCCAAAAGAAGAAGCCCCAGCCCTTGCCCGGATGTTCGGGGTCGGCAAAAATAGGCGTCCGCTTTAGCTTCGAGAGCCGACGTCGTGAGTGCGTTCAGACATTTCGGCTGAGTGCCACAACGGACTTACGCACTGCAACAAAGCCTCGCTATTCAATCACCACATCAGCCGCAGCTGCGCCGTTTCTCCATTCCGGAAATTCGATCAGCGTTCCGACGGTTCGCGGCAATTCCACCGCTGCTCCATTTGATCCTTGGGGAATTTCACTACCCCGGACGCTGTGTTGGTCGAAATACAAAGGCAAATGTCGACCTAAAAAAGATACGCGGATAGACTTGGCTTCGTACCTGCGCGCAATAATAGAGCATTCACGCCAGCTTTGAGCTATGGGAGAAAAAAGCAGGTCGAACCGATCTGGCACCGCAAATGGATTATGCACCATCAACTCGGCGCCATACTCAGAAACGAAGGTCATTTCACACTGGTAAAGCGGCGAGCTAGGCACGCGGATCCAAACCGGAATTAAAAGCGATCTGTGAGTACATTCGCGCATTTGGATGGACTCCCCAGTCAACCCGACCTGTTGGCTCGTGACTATGGTTGCAAACTAGCAGTACTTACAAAGTCAGGGAGTTGATGAGAATATTGCAATTGCTGGGCCGCCGCGGCAGCCGGTACAGGACGTGCGAACAAATAACCTTGTGCCGCGTCACAACCGATGGCTTTGAGAAAATCTGCCTGTGCTTGCGTTTCCACGCCTTCAGCAACGATGCTCATCGACAGACTATGCGCTAAGCCTACCATCGCGTTAACAATCGTAGTCGTATTCTGACCCTGCCCGAGCCGATTGATGAAGGATCTGTCGATTTTGATGATGTCCACCGGGAAGTCGCGCAAGTGCGTGAGCGAAGCAAAGCCGGTTCCAAAATCATCAAAGGCAATGCGGACTCCGCCTTGCTTTAAAACTTTGCAGGCGTTTAGGACCGCATCCGAAGTGGCGGACAAAAATACTCCCTCGGTTACCTCCACCTCGATCATCCGCGGGTCCAGGTTGGTAGCCGCAATTGCATTTAGGATGCGGTTTCCGAGCTGGTCATCGCGAAATTGGCTCGCGGAAAGATTTATGGCGATGCTGACGAACGGGACGCGGGCTATCATCCAGCGCCTCGCTTGGTCTATCGCCGAAGCAATCACACAGTTTCCGATTTCCATCGACAGTGACGGATCGTCAAATGCCGCCATGAAGGAACCCGGCGGTAAAACCTGCCCGCCGCCCTTGTTCCATCGGAGCAGGGCCTCGAAGCCGCTGTGAGTTCGATCGTGCAGTGTGATTTTTGACTGGTAATATAGTTCAAGCTGGCCGGCGGCGAGCGCGCTTCGCACACCTCGTAAAGTCTCGACTTTCTCGTTGCAGGTTGTGCGAAGGACTCGCCGGAAGACGCGATGACAATTTTTTCCCGAAGTTTTAGCTTCGTCCAGAGCAAGTGCGGCGTCTCGAATAAGTTCATCAGGGTTGAATCTTCGGCCGTCGCAGCGAACCGCGATGCCGATGGATGACGTGAGGTGAAATATGTATCCGTCAAAGCTGAACGGCAACGCAAGCGCCTCCTGTATGTCCTTTAGGATGTAGCTAAGTGACTGACGGGTGTGTCCCAGAAGAAGGAGGGCGAATTCGTCTCCTCCCATCCGTGCAAGGAAGCCAACGGTGCCCACTGTTGCGATCAGACGGCTAGCAACGTGTTGGAGGCACTCGTCCCCCGCAGCTTGACTATACGTGTCGTTGACATCGTTAAAGTCGTCGAGGTCTAACAGGATGAGCGCAGCGGATTGACCAAGGGCTTCGGCATCGCGGGCGCTTTTCCCCAGCTTCTCCCGCATAGCCATCCTGCTGTAAAGTGCCGTTAGGTTATCGAACCTCGCGAGGTAGGGAGCTCGATCGACCAACTTCCCTGCGAATCCTGGTTGTCCCCTGGGGTTTATTTGGCGGACACTGGAGATTGCGTGATCACCGTTCACGATCGGGCCGCCTGTCGGTACTCGCAAAACGCCAGGCAGCTCTGTCAAAGTGCTCAATCCCAATACGTCCTGTATTTCCTCTGTATTACGGGGTCGCCGGTCGCAGGTTCCATGACCAATTTGCTGCTTTAGCCCATAGTTGCACGGACTGTCCGGCGTCGAGTTCATCCCCTTTCCAAACACTTCGGTAATCATGTCATGCGATCCTTCGAAGCCGGAGACCAACGACGCGTTCAGCTTGGAGATAGATCGTATAGCGTGATTGGGGTCTCGGATCGGCTGTTTCGGCTCTCTCCGTCGGCTCTTTGATGGAAAAGGAAACGCTGCATGAAAACTGTGTTTTCGACGAACAATTTGCATGCTCGCGACAGATTTGATTTTTGGCATGGCGTGGCCTGCAAAAATCTCGTCGATCACGACTCTCTCCCGGAATGCCGGCCAACTTTCCACGCTCAAATCGAGACGGGAAATCTGGGCAATCTGGAGCTTGTCCTTTTCCATAATTCTCCAATGCAGGTATCACATACCGCGCGCCATATCGCCCATGTCAAATCAGACCACCTGTTCGTGTGCCGACAGATTGCGGGCCGGGTTTTGTTTGAGCAGGACACTCGGGAGATCGCCCTAGAGGCCGGTGATGTGGCGCTGTTGGATCCTCTGCTTCCTTACGAGGGTAGCTTCTCGGCCGATTCGGAAACGTTAGTCCTCAAGGTTCCGCGCCGCGAGCTCGAGGCACGTGTCGGGAAGACCCGCGACATGGTCGCGCGGTCGATAAAGCCGGTCAGGACGGAGGACCGTCTGATGTCATCCTTGTCGGCAATGTTGCCGTCGCTTGCCGGAAAGATGAATTCTATAAGCGAGGAGATGGTCGGAAATCACACGCTCGATTTGCTCGCTGTATCGCTCGCCAAAACTATGGAGGCTGACCGCCCGCGAGTTTCCTCAGCCAAAGCGCTCGTGCTGTTAAATATTCGTTCGGTTATCGAAGTGAGACTGAGGGATCCATCCCTTGGCGCGCAAGCGGTCGCTGATGCCGTTGGGGTCAGCGTGCGATATGCCAACGCCGTTCTTGCAGATCACGATACGTCCATCATGCGTCTCATTCAGGCGCGGCGGCTTGCACGCTGCCGTTACGCCCTTGAAGATCCGAATCAAGCTCATCGAACCGTCAGCGAAATCGCATACGGCTGGGGGTTCTCCGACATGACCCATTTTGGACGACGGTTTAAGAAGGCTTACGGAATTCTGCCCAGCGAATACCAAACTATTGCGAGGCGGACGGGACGCGGAAGCCAATTTTAGGAATCCGCGCGGGATGGCTCGCCGATAAGCGCGGCTTCCGACACGGGGCATTTGCGTCCTTTATACGATGTCGGCGCTGAGTCCGCTTTACCCCCCACGAACCGACATCGTCAGTCAGACTTACCACGTCGCAAAAGTGCCATGGCACAAAGTCGCTGCGCTCCAGCCCGCTGCGCGGGGGCAAAGGCCGAGAGAGCGGAAGCCCGCCGAGGGTAAAGCGCTGGCGGGTTTGAGAGCCCCGTCCTGAGATCGAGGTGT
>NZ_JBEKRB010000032.1:0-118937 GCF_049519115.1 Bradyrhizobium sp. | reverse complement strand
ACTGGCGAGCCATCGGCGATCATGAACTAGGTTCTGATCTTAGGTAATCTCTTCTCTGCAAGGCCGTTTCCATTGACCCGATCCCGACGATCCGCCGTGGCTCTGCGGCATGTGGCCTTCGATTCAAGGTCTGGCGGAAGACCTCGCCGGCGAAGCGCGCGCAAATCATCCTGAAAGCCGCCGGCCTCATTCGCGAACGCGTGAACGACATGGCGGTGGCGATGACACTCGAGCAGGGCAAGCCGATTGAGCAGGCCCGGCTCGAAATCCTGCGCGGCTGTGACATCCTCGAATGGATGCGACCGAAGGCCTGCGGCTCTATGGCCGTGTGATCCCGAGCGAAGACGGTATGCGCCACACCGTGTTGCGCCAGCCGATCGGCCCCGTTGCAGCATTCTCGGCCTGGAATTTTCTGATGAGCTCTCCAGGCCGAAAAGTGGCCGGTGCATTGTCCTCCGGTTGTTCGATTATCCTGAAAGCGTCGGAGGAGACGCCAGCCGGTGCGGTTCAGCTTGTACGCGCATTTCATGATGCCGGCCTGCCGCCCGGCGTGCTGAATCTCGTGTTCGGCAACCCCGCGGAAATCTCAAATCATCTGATTCCTCAGTCTGCGATCCGCCTCATTACCTTCACCGGCTCCATCCCTGTCGGGAAATCGCTCGCCGAAATGGCAGGCCGCTACATGAAGCCGCCGATTATGGAGCTGGGAGGGCATGCGCCGGTGATTGTCTGCGACGACGTCGATCCGGCTGCGACTGCGGCAACATCGGTGATCGGCAAGTCACGCAATGCCGGGCAGGTCTGCGTGGCGCCGACGCGCTTCTTTGTCCATGAATCCATTTACAAGAAATTTGCAGATACGTTTGCCGAGAAAGCCGCTCAGCTCAAGGTCGGAAACGGCCTCGATCCCTCGACGCAGCTTGGAGCGCTGGCCAATTCGCGGCGGATCGACGCCATGGAGGATTTTGTCGCCGATGCCAAGTCGAAAGGCGCCAAAGTCTTGACGGGAGGGCAGCGTATCGGCAATCGCGGCTATTTCTTCCCGCTCACGGTGCTCGCCGATGTTCCCGACGATGCCCGCGCGATGCGCGACGAACCGTTCGGCCCGCTCGCGGTCGTCAACCCCGTCCGCAGCCTCGATGAAGCGATCGAAAAAGCGAATTCGCTTCCCTATGGGCTCGCCGCTTATGCGTTCACGCGATCGGCGCAAAATGCCGACCGCCTCGCCAGCGACGTCGAAGTCGGAAATCTCTCGATCAATCATTTTGTCGCATTCGTTGCCGAAACGCCGTTCGGCGACGTGAAGGACAGCGGTTACGGCCGCGAAGGCGGTACGGAAGGGTTACAGTGCTATACCGTGACCAAAAACGTCTCGCACAAAATGATGTAGGCATGGTAGCAAACGCGGCAAGGAAGAGGGTTCTCGAACACTGAGGCCAGATGAAGCTTTTCATGTTCTACGTCGGCGGCAACTGCGGCAATTCGAATGTCGAGTTGCACGACGTCAGATTTGCGATCGGGCGAACGCCCGAGGATTGCTTCGAAGATCTACGGCGTCAGTGGTGGGCAGAGCCGAAGAGCCTGCATCTCGACTGCTGGGGCGCCGTCGAACAGGCCGATGGCTATGACATCGAGCTCTCGACGAGGCCGCCGGAAGACCAGCAGCAAAAATTGTTCTTTGTTAATCTCGGCGGCTACGACCCATTAGAGTTTACGAATTACACAAGAACGTGCTGGTCATTTCGCCGGACGAGGCGGTCGCCAAGGCAAAGGCGAAGAGCCAGATCAACCATTGGCAAAAGCCGCACCGGGACCGGTTGTTCGAGATTGAAAAGACGCTGGATATCGGGGCCCAGTTGCAACGCCATGGCTACTATCTGAGTCTGCGTCCCGCCACGCGGGAAAAGCCGCTTCAATTCGAGTGCGACCATCGCCCCGTTGGCGAGCCGTAGCGGCCAAGAACGATAAAGTCCCACGAAACGGCTCAAATTGCGCATAGCACTGCGTATTGCCCTGAGACCAAGGACAATAATTATGCTCTCGCCGGACCGAATTTAGTGCAGCGGCAAGTCTTGCGCAGCGTGTCCGATGATGATCATTATATTCATTGAAATATATCGCGTCGTGAGCGCCTGGTGCCATTTCATGTCGGCTACGGCCGGCCGACAGGGGAGTCATAAAATGAATGAAGCCGCATTCGACCTCATCGATGGCATTCCCCATTACAAGCTCGTCATCGACGGTCAATGGGTCAGGTCGTCACGAAACCAGCTCGCTGACGATATCCATTCGGCCACCGGAAAATATTTGCACGGACCCAGCAGGCCGGTGCCGAGGAAGTCAAACGCGCCATCGAGGCGGCGCCCCGTTCGGAAAACTGGGGCAGCACGATGGTTTCGGAACGCGAGATGCTCCTGCTGCGCACCGTCGACGTGATTCAGCGTCGAACCGACGAAATCCGCGACATGCTGATCGAAGAATGCGGTTCGGTCTATTCGAAGGCGGGATGGGAAATCGAATATGTCGTCGATGCATTGCGCGCCGCCGCCGGCGATGCGCGCCATGTGATGGGCGAAACCATGCCCATGACCACGTCCGGGCAGTTGTCGATCTCCGTGCGCAAGCCACTTGGTGTGATCGCAGGGATCGCTCCGTTCAACTCGTCGTTCTTGCTCTCGATGAAAAAGATCGTCTATGCGCTGGCGACAGGAAACACCTTTATCCTGAAGCCGTCCGAGGAGACGCCGGCGTCCGGCGCGCTGATCGCTGATATCTTCCAGGAGGCCGGATTGCCAGCCGGCGTGCTCAACGTGATACCCGGCATTCCGGCCGAGGTCGGCGATCTCTTGGTCGCCGATCCGCGCGTGAAGATGATTACTTTCACCGGTTCGACGCGGACCGGCCGTCATCTGGCTGTCGAGGCAGCCAGGCATCTCAAGAAGTTTACGCTCGAGATGGGTGGCAAGAGTCCGCTCTTCGTGCTCAAGGACGCCGACCTCGATTATGCGGTCGATGCGGCCGCGTTCGGCATCTTCCTGCATCAGGGGCAGGTGTGCATGGCCAATTCCAAGGTCATCGTCGGAGCGCCGCGGTTTGATGCCTTCGCCGAGAAGTTCAAGGCAAAGACCGCCACCGCCGGGAAGCCGGCCGCTATTCCCTGGAGGAGTTGACCGAGGTGAAGTGGGTGACCGTTCAGATGGGCAAGCGCGCATTTCCATTCTGAGGCGCCGCCGCGCGCGACGATGGCCTCGGCTATCGCTTGAGCCGCGCGGCAACTTCGCCGACCACCCCGCCGGGCAAGAACAGCAGTGCGCCGCCGTAAAGCAGTCCAAAAATCAGCTGACTGTATTCGGCGTAGGCTCCGAGATTCTGCGATACCCAGATCAGCAGAACGGCGCCTACCACGGGCCCCCAGAGCGTTCCGATGCCGCCGACAACGAGGATCGCCATCAACTGGATCATGACGCTGAGGTCGAAAAACGTGCCGTTGACGTAATTCAGGAAGTGCGCGTAGAGGCTGCCAGCCAGCGCGGCATAGACAGCACTGAGGACGAATATCTGGATCCGGCAGCGAACGACATCCACCCCCAGAGCTCCCGCCGCGGTTTCGTGCGCGCCGAGCGCACGCAAGGCGCGGCCGAAACGAGAATCCACAATTCTGAAAGAGAACAGGAACAGCACGATCGCGATGCCCCAGATGAGGTAGTACATCTTGAGTTTGGTGTCGAAGCTGAACCCAAAGACAGAGAAGTCCGGCACGCCGGGAATACCGGTCAGCCCGCCGGTGACTTCCGTCCAACGCGTACTGACGATGATCACGACCTGGCTAAAAGCCAGCGTAATCATCGCGAGGTAATGTCCTCGTACGCGCAGAATGGGCGCGCCCATGATGAACGCTACCAATCCGGTGCTGGCCGCGGCGGCAATCATGGCCGACAACGGCGACCATTCGTAACGAACGGTCAGTATTCCGGAAGCATAGGCGCCCATCGCCATGAAAGCGTTGTGCCCAAATGAAATCTTGCCGGTGTATCCGACCAGAAGGTTGAGACCGATCGCAACGATGGCGTAAAGTCCGCCCAATGCCATGACAGTCACGGTGGACGCGCCGCCGAAAAGCGGGAAAATGATGGCGATGGCGGTCAACGCCACCACGCCCGCGGTGTTGGTAGGACGCCAGCTCATATTTCTTCGTGCTGCAGTTCGATGAGCGGCCGGAAGAAACCGGCAGGCCAGATGATCAAAAGCACGAACAATACTCCGTAGATCACGGCGTCGCCGTAGACGGAGGAAATAAAGGCCGTGCTGAGCGATTGAAGAACTCCGATCACGAGGCCGCCGACGATGGCACCGCGGATATTGCCCATGCCTCCGATGATGGCAGCCGCAAATCCGTTCAGCGTCATGGCAACGCCGGTATCGAACTGGGTGCTTATCAAAGGTGTAAACACCACGCCGCCAATCGCGCTCAAGAGGGCCGCGAGTCCAAAAGACATCGCTACCATTCGCTCGACCGGTATTCCCAGCCACGCCGCGACGCGAGGATTGATCGCGGTCGCTTTCATGGCCTTGCCAAGCAGGGTGCGATCAAAAAAACCTTGCAGCGCGACAACCACGACAACGGTCACGACCAGCACCCACAAGGCCTGGCTGCTCAATGTGGCTGTACCCAGTTGGACCGACGGCAACCCGCCAAACGAAGGGAAGGTGAGGGGATCGCGGCCGATGCCGAGCATGGCAAGGTTTGGAAGCACGGTCGCAACGGCAAACAGCATGAATACGTAAGTCCAGTCCTTGGCGCCGCGTCGCCATAGCGGTCTGATGACAATCCGCTCGATCAGCAGGCCGATGATGACGGTTGAGATGACGCCAAAGACGATCGCGAGCGGCAAGGGCAGGCCGACGTGGCCATAGAAGTATGCAGCCGTCATGCCTCCAAGCATGACGAAATCACCTTGGGCAAAGTTGATGATTCCCGTCGTGTTATAGACGATGCCGAGGCCAATGGCGTTGATGCCGTAGATCGCGCCGAACACGACACCGTTCACCAGCAGCACCGGTAGCAAATCCATCATGAGGATTCCCCCGCAGACCCGAGATAAATCTCTTCGACCAAATCGAGACCGGCTTCGCGCAACTCGGAACTCGATCCCTCCGTTATGATTTGACCGGTTCGAAACACGTAGCTTCTGCTGGTGGTCTCCAGCGTCACATGCGCATCCTGCTCAACCATCAGACATGCAAGACCTTCTTCGTGCAGTCGTCGCAACGTGCCGAGGATTTCGTCGAACACCATGGGCGCCAATCCAAAGGACGGCTCGTCCAGCAGCAGCAGGCGCGGCTTGCTCATGAGCGCGCGGCCAATCGCCAGCATCTGTTGCTCGCCACCCGACAGGGTCGCCGCGAGTTGTCTGGCGCGCTGGCGCAGGATCGGAAACAGGTCGAGCATCATCTCCTGATCCCTGGCGATCTCGGCCCGGGACGCGCCGCGACGGTGGAATCCACCTAATTCCAGATTTTCCATCACCGTCAGCGGTCCCAAAACCTGGCGACCTTCGGGGACAATGGCGATGCCGTTACTGACGCGCAGATGCTGGGGCAGATGAGTCACATCCCGGCCGTCCAACATGACGCTGCCGCCCTTCGTTCGCACCGCTCCCGAAAGCGCCATCAAAAGCGATGTCTTGCCGGCCCCATTGGCGCCGATCACGCCGACGAATTCGCCACGATCGATTCGCATCGAGACGCCCTTGAGCGCCTCGATCTGACCGTAGGATACTTTCAGGTCCTTGACCTCAAGCACCACGTTCACCGCTTCCGAGATAGGCTTTGATCACTTCGGGATTGCGACGCACTTCCTGCGGCGTGCCGCCGGCCAGCTTGCGACCGAAACTGAGGACGGTGATCTGATCGCAAATCTTCATGACCAGGCTCATGTCGTGCTCGACCAGCACCAGCGTCTTGCCTTGCTCACGAATGGCGAGCAGCAGGTCGGCAAGACGGGCCGTCTCGGATGCGTTCAGGCCGGATGCCGGCTCATCGAGCAACAGGACCCGGGGCTCGGTCACGAGGCCGCAGGCCAGTTGCAACATGCGCTGATGCCCGAGCGGCAAGGCGTCGGCGAGCGTGGCCGTCTGCGCTTCGAGCCCGACGAACGCCAACGCGGACCGGGCGGCGTCGCGAATACGCCGCTCCTCTTCCCTTACCCAGGGAGGGCGCAGCATGGCGGAAAGCAACCCAGCGCGGCTGCTCGTGTGGCAGCCGACCATCACCGATTCAATCACGGTCATTCCATGGAACGGGTGAATTTTCTGGAAGGTGCGCACCATTCCCAGGCGGACCCGGGCATGGGGAGGAATGCCGTCCATCGGCTTGTTGTTGAACCAGATCTCGCCGCCATTGCTGTTTAAGACACCTGTCAGAACATTGAAGAAGGTCGACTTGCCAGCGCCGTTGGGGCCGATCAAACCGGAGATCTGTTGCGGCTCGACCGAAACACTAACCTTGTCCAGCGCGGTTACGCCGCCAAATTTCTTGGTGAGATTTCGGACGTCGATTAACGAGGTGGACATCACTTTACCAGCACGACCTTCCCATCCTTGATTTGCGCCACGACGACGCCACTAACGCCCGAATGGTGCTCAGGAGAGAAATTGAAGCTGACGCCGAGGACCCCCTGATAGCCCTGAATGCTTTCAAGCGCGGCCTTTAGCGTTGCTCCGGTGGCATCTGGACCGGCGCGCTTGATGGCTTCGGCGAGCAACATGCCGATGTCGTAGTTCTGCGCAATCCACCAATGGCCGGGTTCCGGATAGTTGTTGTACTTGGCCTTGAATGCCTCGCGGAACTCA
This sequence comes from Bradyrhizobium sp., assembly GCF_049519115.1. GTDB lineage: Bacteria > Pseudomonadota > Alphaproteobacteria > Rhizobiales > Xanthobacteraceae > Bradyrhizobium. Next base: position 112,086 of record NZ_JBEKRB010000032.1, on the reverse strand, counting down.
CCGATGGCTTTGTAGCGGGGGTCTTCCGGAGGAAACGCATCCCAAACCGAGAAGGGTGCTGTGGCGAAATAGGTTCCATCGACCGCCGCGGGGCCACCGATTTGTACCAGCGTTGATATTCCCGCGACCGGGAAGACCGTGCTGCCAAACACATTGGCGGTGTAACCGATTTCAGCCTTCTGTTTCAAAATCAGGCCGGCCGCGGGTCCGGCACCCGTGACCAGGATCCAGTCAGCGCCAGCCGACTTGAACTTGGATAACTGCGGGATGAAGTTCTTGTCGGTGGCGGAGTTATAGCTTTCGGCGGCCACCACCTTGAGGCCCTGCTTTTCGGCTTCATCGGCCCAAGTCTTGGCAAGCGTCCTGGCCCAGACATCGATGGCGCTCAATATCGCGACCGACTTCGCGCCGCTCTTTTTCAGGAACGCGATCGCAACCGGCGCTTCCTCTTCCGGCGTGGGCGCAGTGGCGAAAGCATAATTATGCTTGGTGGGCAGTATCGTCGAACCCACCATGTCCACGACCTGGCTCTTCTCCATCATCGGAGCCACGGCTTCGACGATATCGCTTCGCACCGGCCCGACCACGGCCAGGACCTTTTCGCCCTCGAGCAGACTGACCGCCAAGGGAACTCCTTTGGTCGCATCCGATTCGTCGTTCAGCGGAATGATCTTGATCATCCGGCCGTTGACGCCGCCGCGCTTGTTGATCTCATCGACCGCCAGCATCAGGCCGTCGCGGCCGCCGAGACCCATATTCGCGACGTAGCCAGAAAATGAACTCAGCATGCCGATCTTGTAGGGCTGGTCGGCGCCATACGCGCTGGTGTCGGCAATGCTCAGCGCAACAGTCAGCATCGCCTGCGCAAGCCTGCGAATTCTCATGTAATGTCTCCCCACTAATTCTTTTTCGTTACTGCCTCGTCGGCGATACCTGTTGCGCCCGTTACGAAGGGCATTTCAAGCGATGCATCTTATGGAAATCTGCTCCCATGCGAACCGGTTAATTCCTGATAGGAAGCATCACAAAAGATGATAATGCACCTGCGAAAACTGATAACCGCGGACACGATCGGCTCCGGCGGCGGTTTGCCGCATGCTCGGCCACTCCGCCGATATCTGCTGCCGGGCGATTGACCCGAGGCGGACCGACATCCGATCATATCCGCACCACCATAGGCAGACCGCGATTCCAGGATATCGCGCCGCACCATCATCACGGCGACCGATAGTTAGTATCAAGATTTGGCCAATTCCGTCGCACGCCGATCGACGAATAAATGGCAATACCGATCCAGCGTCGGTCCTGGCCACGAATCCAAATCGGCTAACCAGGGATCTAATCAAAGCTCATGCGAATGAAACAGGCGATCAATTTCGACGACGTCAGGGTGCTTGCGCGAAAGCGTCTGCCGCGCATCGCGTTCGATTTCATCGACGGCGGGGTGGATGGCGAGGCGGGGCTCGAGCGTAACCGTGCCGCCTTTGATCGCTACAAGCTTTTGCCGCGTTATTTGATCGACGTCGCCAACCGCAGCCAGGCGGTGAAGCTGTTTGGTCACGACTATGCAAGCCCGTTCGGCATCTCGCCGATGGGGATTGCCGGGTTCTTTCGTCCTGGCGCGGATTTGATGTTGGCCCGCGCGTCGGCGCGCTTCGACATCCCCTACATCATGTCGAGCGCAAGCTGCGACTCCATCGAAGCCGCCATGGCCGAGGCGCCCAAGACGACGTGGTTTCAGATCTACGGCACGCGCGACCCGCATATCACGCTCGATCTGGTCCGCCGCGCCAAGGCGCTCGGCGTGCGCGTGTTGCTGATGACGGTCGATACGCCTGTCATGGGCAAGCGCGAGCGCAATATTCGCAACGGGTTTCGCCGGCCGATGAAGATGACCCCGTCGGTGATCCTGCAGGGATTGAGCCGGCCGGGTTGGACCTTCCGGTACCTAACCAAGGGAGGGATCCCGACGATGGAAAACTGGCGTCCTTACGCCCCCACCGGCGCAACTGCGAATGCGATAGCCGACCTCTATGGCGAGCAGACCCCGGCGCCGGCGCAGACCTGGTCGATCTTCGAACAGGTTCGCAAGGCCTGGGATGGCCCACTGGTCGTCAAGGGCGTGATGCATCCGGCGGATGCGCTGAAATGTCTCGAACTCGGCGCCAACGGCATCATGGTGTCGAACCATGGTGGGCGGCAACTCGACAGCGCGCCCGGATCGATCGACATGCTGCCTGCGATCGCCGACGCCGTCGGCGGCCGGATGGAGGTGCTGATCGACAGCGGCTTCCGGCGCGGCAGCGATGTCGGGAAAGCTTTGTGCCTCGGCGCCAAGGCGGCGTTTTTCGGCCGGCCGGCGATGTTCGGCGTTGCAGCCGGCGGCGAGACGGGGGCAGGCGAGGTGATCAACATCATGCGCCAGGAAATCAGCCTTCTCATGGGCCAGCTCGGCTGGACCGATCTCGATAAAGCGGGGCGAGACAGCCTCATCGATCTTTTGGATCCCCGAACGGGACGGAATTAGCAACCAGCACGAACCGGCAGATATCAGTTCAAGAGTGACCGACGAGGACCGCCGTGACCAAACGCATGCATTTGATCGGCTTCTACATGCACAGCCCGATCAATCATACCACGCTGAGCTGGGCCGATCCCGAGGACGACCGCGTGGAAGGCATGCGGCAGTTCGAGCATTGGAAGAACCTCGCACGGACACTCGAGCGCGGAAAATTCGACGCGGCGTTCTTCGCCGATACGCCGGGTGGGATGGAGCGCTACAAGGAGAGTTTCGAAGACTATGTCCGCTACGGCGTCACCTGGCCGAGCCACGATCCGATGGCGCTTCTGGGCGTGATGCTGGCGGAGACGAAGCATCTCGGGCTCGCGGTCACGGCATCGACGGCGGGAACGCATCCTTACCATACCGTGCGCCGCCTCTCGACACTGGACTATCTCAGCGGCGGCCGCGTCGGCTGGAATATCGTTTCAGGTCATCTGCGCGGCGAGCATCGTGCGCTCGGCCTCGATCAGATCGAACACGACAAGCGTTACGACCAGGCCGACGAGTACATGGATATCTGTTACGCGTTGTGGAATGGCGTCAAGCCCGGTGCCATTCTCTTCGACAGGCAGACGGGTAAGTTTGCCGATCCGGCCAAGGTCGACGTGATCGATTTCGTCGGTTCGCACTATCGCTGCCATACCGTTCCGCCGACGATGCCATCGGCCCAGGGACGCCCGGTGCTGTTTCAGGCCGGATCCTCAGGGCGTGGACAGAAATTCGCGCTGAAACATAGCGACGTCGTGTTCTCGATCCAGGCGCGCGGTGTCGATGGAATGAAGTCTTTCATTGAAAAACTCAACGTCTCGTCGCAATCCGAGGGACGTGCCGAGCCGCCGAAGGTCGTGTTCGGCATTCAATGCGTGCTCGGCGGCACCGAAGCCGAAGCCAAGCGCCAACAGGCCGAAATTTTCGATCGCATTCCGCTCGACGCCGCGTTGAGCCGGATGTCCGGCACGCTCGGCATCGACTTCAGCAAGATCGACCTGGATACCCCTCTTGCGGCGAATACCACCGATGCATCGCGTGGCATGCTGACGGCGCTGGCGAACATGGCCGGAGATGGCAACGCGACGGCGCGCGACGCAGCGCAAATCTTCGGCGCGACCTGCGGCATGCCGCAACTGGTCGGCACGCCGCGGCAGGTGGCCGATCAACTGGAGCATCTGTGGCGCGCCAGCGGTTGCCACGGCTTCAACATCACGCCGACCACCAACACCAGGAGCATCGAGCATTTCGTCGATGAGGTCGTGCCGCTGCTTCAGGCCAAAGGAGTCTTCCGGACGGATTATGAAAGCGAAACGTTTCGCGACAACCTGATGAACTGACAGATGCCGGACAGACCGGATACACGAACTCCGAAACTTGAGGTGCCCTCCGGCGCCTGCGATACGCATATGCACATCTATGACAGCGCATATCCCGCATCGTCGAAGGCCTGGCTTTTCCCGCCTGATTTCAGCGTCGATGACTATCGCAAGGTGCAGGGGCGTCTTGGGCTGCAACGCACGATCATCGTGCAGCCGGTGACGTATGGGTTCGACAATAGTTGCACGCTCGACTCGGCCGCCTTGTTCAGCGGCAACGCGCGCACGGTCGTGACAGTTCCGACCGGCATTACCGACAGCGAGCTGAAGCAGCTCTGGCAACGCGGCGCGCGCGGCCTGCGCTATCACCAGATGCGGGGCAGCGTCACCGAATGGCCGGATGTTCCGGTCATGGCCGAGCGGATTAGTGGTACTGGCTGGCATCTTCAGATTCAGTTCGATGGGCTGGAATTTCCCGATCATGAAGACCTCATCGCGCGTTTGCCTTGCACGGTGGTGATCGATCACATGGGCCGATATGCCCGGCCGCTTCCGCTCGAACACCCGGCCGTCCAGTCGCTGTTGCGTGTCGCGGCGCGCGAGAACGTCTATGTCAAGCTGTCGGGCGCCTATCACATCGCGCATGGGAGCGGCCCCGATTACAAGGAGGTCGCGCCGCTTGCGCGAGCCTTGGTCGAGCAGGGGACCGACCGTTTGCTTTGGGGATCGGACTGGCCGCATCCGACCGAGACCGCGGAGACGATGCCTGACGACGCCGACCTGCTCGATCTTCTTTTGGCATGGGTGCCTGATCCCGCGGCCCGCCGCGCCATTCTCTCCGACAATCCCGCGCGTCTTTATCGGTTCGGGCCTTAGATCAGCGCAGGAAACCCGGTATGTCATTTGCTGCGCTGCAATATACCTCACGCCGGAGCTCTGATCGAAACGGATGCCCCGCCCAAGTATCAGATATATTGATGCAGGGCCCTGCTGACCATTTCATCTACCTGATGGGAAGGCCGGCACGGCCTGACGCAAACCATTGGGTTAGGTGGAACATGCTCTCCAGAATGACGCTGGATCAACTCCAGATGCTGATCGCTGTCGCGGACACCGGTAATTTCTCGGCGGCTGCGCGCAAGGTCAACCGCGTGCAGTCCGCCGTCAGCCAGTCGATCCAATCGCTCGAAGACGCGCTTGAGCTCGAGCTGTTCAATCGTTCGAGCAAGCTGCCGCGCCTGACCGATGCCGGCAAGGCGATCGTCCAGGATGCGCGGCGGATCATCAGCAGCACGGACGCACTTCGTGCGCGCGCGAAGAACATGGCCTCGGTGGCCGAGCCGGAGATCAGCCTCTCGATCGAGCAGGTGTTTCCGAGCACGGTGCTGATCGAAAGCCTGCGCGCGTTCCGGGAGCGTTTCCCGCTCGTCTCGGTGAATTTGTTCGCCGAAGGGCTCGGGGCACCGGAGCAATCGCTGTTCGAAGGAAATGCACGGCTGGCGATCTACTCGACCGCCCTCGATGGCATGCCGGGCTTTCAGATGGAATTCCTCGGCGATGTGCCGATCTCGCTGGTTGCATCGTCCCGGCACCCGTTGGCGCAAATCGAAGGACTCATTTCGCAGTCCACCCTCGAAGAGCACATTCAACTGACCATGATCGACCGCACCAAACGCTATCGCGGCGTGGTGATGGGAACGCGCACCTGGGCCTTCATCGATCAGTTCAGCCGTCTTGATTTTGTCCGCAACGGCTTCGGCTGGTGCGCCATGCCGACGCATCTGGCCCAAAGCTATCTCGACTCCGGCGAGTTGGCGGAATTGAAGCTCGCCACCCACAAGGGCGAGCCGCTTCGGTTTCCGCTTTATGCCGTCCACAAAATCGAGCAACCGCCGGGACCGGCGGCGAAATGGCTGTTGAGCGAATTGCGCCGCCGTTTTTCCGATTGGATCGAAGTGACTGCCGACGATCAATCGCATCGCAGGGGCATTCAGATCCGCGTGACCACGGTTTGAACGGGAAGTAATGGCGGCGTGTGCCGCGGAATTGACGCTGAGGATATGATGGGCCAAGCCGCTGAACAGAAGCCGTCGACGAGGTCGCCTGTCGAGAGCGGCGATCCTCGCGTCGAGACCGACGGATTTCGCCGCAGCCTGGCCGAATTCGCAACCGGCGTCACGGTGATCGCTACGTCTGTTGACGGCGAGCGGTTTGGCCTGACGTCGAACTCCTTTGCCTCGGTCTCGCTTGAGCCTCCGCTGGTCTTGTGGTCGATACGCCGCGAGAGCAAAAGTTTCGCGGCCTTCGCGGCCTGCTCCCATTTTGCCGTGAACATTCTCGCCGAGGAGCAGATCGAGCTGTCGCAGCGCTTTGCGCGGTCGGGGCCGGACAAGTTCAGGGATTTGGATTGCGGTGTCGGGCAGGGGGACACGCCGATATTTGCGGGCGTGGCGGCTTCTTTCGAATGCGTCCGCACGCAAACCTATGATGGCGGCGATCATCTCATTCTGGTTGGGCGGGTCCTGCGTTACAGCCGCTATGAACGCCAGCCGCTTTTGTTCGTCAAAGGCCGCTATGCCGTCTCGGCCGATCACCCCGACACGCGCATTTTCACCACGGACGCAAAAACCGGCCAGCTTGAAGACGGCGAGGAGCGCGTGCTGTCCAATCTCATGATCCGAGCCTACAGCGCGATTGCGTCGCGGCTGGAGCGAGGGCGGCAAACCGCGGGCCTCGGGCTCACGCTGATGCAGGCCCGTCTGCTCCGGGCCGCGGCGTCGTCGCCGGATCGCACCATCGACGAATTGATGCCGGAGCTGTTGCTTGATTTCAACGCCAGCCGGAATCTTCTGGGATCAGTCGTGTCGTTGGGCCTCGTTGCCGTCGATGATCGCGGTCGCGTTCGCCTTACGTCGGAGGGCGAAGCGCGTCTTCACGCGATCGTGGCGCATGCGCATGCCAACGAGGAGATCATGTTCCAGGGTATACCCGATACGGATCTCGCGACGGTCAGGCGTGTTCTCAACACGATGGTGTCGGAGCAATTCGGCCAGGCGAAGCCGGCCGCTGCGCGATGATCTGACAGACCGAAAGCGCGCACAGGCAATCGCGAATTTTTCACCCTTCGGAAAGGAAATCACATTGCAGTCAGTCGTATACAAACGAATTCCCAGGCTTGATCCAGTCCTCATCGAACGCGCCAAGCGCATCAACGTCGCCGATCTGCATGAAGGACTGGGGCCGGTCATCGGGCGGCAGTGCCTGATGCAGACGCAAATGCGCGCACTCTTTCCGACGGCGCGAGTGTGCGGACAGGCCATCACGTCCTTCAATTTTCCCGGCGACAATCTCATGCTTCATGCGGCGTTTCGGGTCGCCGAGCCCGGCGACATTCTCGTTCTGACTAACGGTGGCAGCCCGCAAGGCGCCTTGTGGGGGGAAATAGCGACCTACTACAGCCAGATCAGGAAGCTCGGAGGCGCCGTGATCGACGGCGCGACGCGCGACACGTTGCAGATCACCGAGATGGCGTTTCCGGTTTTCGCTTCGCATATCTCGGTGTCCTATCCCGGCAAACGGGGACCCGGCGCGGTCAATGTCCCGGTGGTAGCGGCCGGTGTGACGGTCAATCCCGGCGACCTGGTGGTTGGAGATGCGGATGGCGTCATAGTCATTCCGCCAGCTCATGTCGAAACCGCGGTTCGCAATGCCGAAGCGCGGATTGCGAAGGAGGCGGAGATCAAGCGGGGGCTCGACCAGGGCAAGGCGCTGTACGATCTGGGCAACATGAAACCGCTGTTTGAGGCCGCCGGTATCGTGGAGATCGACGGCGTCTGGAGCGATAGCTAGATCCCCCGGCGAAGTGCGGTTGGCTAAAAAGCCATTTTTAACAGCACCTGGGATGCAAAAGTACGGCTCGCGGCAAAACCCGCGGGTCCGCTGGTTCCAGTCCGGCCACCCGACCGCTCTCATATCCGACGAAACGATCCTGAAACCATTTTGATCGGGGCGCGAAAACGGCAGGAAACGATGCAGTGCGACAGTCTCATCCGCCTCAGCCGAGGTGGAATTTTGGAGGTCGCCAATGACTGCACTCGTCCAAGCTTTTTCTCGCCTGTCGGGAACCGAAACCGAGACGGATGTTTTCATGATCGTCGCGATATTCTGCGGCGTCGGTCTGTTTGTCTCTCTTACGATGGCAACTTACGGCCTCGATCTGAGCCCGGGCTTCTTCTAACTGCCTGTGGCTGGTCCGGCTTTTTGCGTTAGTGGTTCTAGCCCCGGCAATTCGACGCTTTGCCGGAACGATTTGTGAACGGATGGTCTCCAGGATAGCGGCCTGTCGAGACGGATATCGAATCGGGACCGGCCAAGTGAGTGCCAATGACTCAGGCGATACGACGCGCCGATGCTGGATGTGCGGTGCGCCTGCCGTTCCCGGATGTCACGCCAAACTGGTGATGACAGCGTTATCCTCCCGCCATCTTGACGGGCTCGGTTATCCTGTTCAGAGGGGCCGAGCCCAGGACAAAGTCCGTATCGAGGTGCCGCGTTGCGCGGGCTGCCGTAGCTGGGTCATCGGCTGGATTGCGGTTTTGGCCGTTGTGACGGTAGTGGCCGGTATCGCTGGTACGCTCTTACAATCTTTTGGGTTTCCCACAGCAGCAGCGCCGGCGTGGCTCAAGGTCTATCACCATGGCATCGGCAACGTCGGGACCGTCATCGGACTCGTGCTCGGTTTCGTGGCGGTCCTATGGGGGATGGCGCGGGAGCGCAAGCGATCAGGGCGTCAATCGGCCAATACCTACCCGCCTGTCGTGAGCTTGCGCCAGTTGGGCTGGAGCTTCATATCGGATTAGAGTGGCAACTCGCCGATAAATCACGACCGCAGTTGGTCGGCGCCGGGGAGTTGAAATATCGATGCATGAAGTACCATTCGATCTCGTCAGCCTGTCGCGCGGCGTGAGAGCACAATGACGGCCACGTCGCGCCGTTGCGCGCTCGTTACAGGCTCAAGCGGGGGGCTCGGCTATGCGATCGCCGAGAGCCTCGCCGCTGCCGGACATGACATCGTGCTGCATGGGATCGAAGAGCCGGAAAAGGTCGAGCCGGTGCGGGCAGCGTTGCAAGGCCGCCACGGCGTGACGGTGGCTTACTGCCGGGCCGATCTGTCCGAACTCACCGGCGTCGAACGGCTGATGACGTTTACGCGGGAAACCGTCGGTGGTCCCGATATCATCGTCAACAACGCCGTGATCCGGCATTTCGCACCGATCGAGCAGTTTTCGAGCGCCGATTGGCAGCAATCTCTGGCCGTCAATCTGACGGCGCCATTTCATATTATTCGGATGGCGCTGCTTGCGATGCGAGCGAAAGATTTCGGCCGCATCATCAACTTGTCCTCGCACTACGGCCAACGCGGCGCGCAGGGCCGAGCCGATTACGTGACAACCAAGACTGGCATTATCGGCCTGACTCGCGCCGTGGCGATGGAGACGGTTGGCACCGGCATCACCTGCAATGCAGTCAGCCCCGGGACGTTGCCGACGCCCGCGATCATGAGCCGTATCGATGCCATGGCGTCTTCGCGCGGCATCTCACGCGAGGAAGCGACGCGCGAATATATGAAGGAACGCCAGCCCAGCGGCCGTTTTGTCCGTCTGGAGGATGTTGGAGCGATGGCGGCCTTTCTGTGCAGCCCGGCTGGCCGCGACATCACGGGCACAGTTATCCCGATCGACGGCGGCTGGTCGGTGGCTTGAAGTCTTGGTGCTTGAAGTCTTTGGGCTTGAAGTCTTGGGGCACCGGGGCAACGCCGCGGAACCCGAAGGCTTCTAGCCGCGTTCAAGAGGTCACCGGAGGACCGCCATGCTGACCGATACGCAAGTATCCGTGCTCTGCGATATCGCCCAATCGGTTCCGCTCGCCGGCGATCGCAGGGCGGAGGTCGATCGGCTGGTGAAGGAGGCATACGTCGCCAAGGACGGCGACCTCTACGAACTGACGCCCAAGGCAGAGAAAATCCTGTCCGACCGTGGCGCCGGATTGAACGAGGCCTGATAGCGCTAACTTTCCTCAGACCTGAACGCGAGGGTTAGAGCCTGCAACTCGTCTCTCACGCGGTCGAGCACGCTCCCGTATTCGCGGGTTTCACTTTGCCGGAAGAGCCGCACGCTCGGGTACCATGGGCTGTCGGTGCGATCGAGCAGCCATCGATAGTCCGGCGTGTAAGGCAGCAGAATCCAGGTCGGACGCCCGAGCCCGCCGGCGAGGTGGGCCACGCTGGTATCGACGGTGATAATCAGATCGAGACAGGCAACCAGTGCAGCGGTCTCGGTGAAGTCGCCGAGGTCGGCGGTCAGGTCGATAATGTCGTCTCGTTCCTGCAGCATCGCCGCATCGCCAGGGCGCAGATCTTTCTGCAGGCTGATAAAGGTCGCGTCGACGTCGAACAGCCGTGCAAGGATTTGCAGCGGAACCGATCGGTTGTGGTCGTTCAAGTGGTTTGGACTCCCCGACCACACCAGGCCGACGCGAAATTTGTTTCGCGGACCGAGGCGGTCCTTCCACGCTTGCACACGATCGGCCGCGGGTGAAGGCAGATAGGATGCCGCCGACGGGATCGTTTCGATCCGAGTTTTGAAAGCCATCGGCAGGCTGGATATCGGACAATGCAGATCGAAAACGGGCAACGTGCTCACCGCCGATGTCGGCGCGCACTGTACGACGCCGCTGAGACCAGACAGCAGACGATGCAATGAGTCCTGAACCACCAGGAGGACGCGTGCCCCGCGTTCTGCGAGCATCGGCACATAGCGGACAAACTGAATTGTATCTCCCAGCCCTTCGTCCGCGGCGATGAGAATCGTCTTGCCTTCGATGTCCTGCTCGCCGAGCCACATCGGCCGCGGAATTTGCGGATACGTCGCCGATGGCAAGGTCAACCGCAACTGGTGGCCGTTCCAGCCGGCTTCAAAGTTACCTGTCAGAAGATGGACGAGGGCCACATTCCAATCGGTGAGCGTGTGCTTCAGTCCGAGGGCCTTCATGCGATCGTGGAGCGCAAAAACCTCGTCGAAGCGGTTAAGATGGAAGAGCGCGATGATCTTGTTACCGAAGGCCGCTGCAAAGTTCGGTCGAATTTCGATGGCCCTGTCGTACCAGGGCAACGCCTCTTCGTTCCGGCTCAGCCGCCACAACGCAAGGCCAAGGTTATTGCAAGTATCGGCGTTGCCCGGATCGAGCTCATAGGCTTTCCTGGCTTCGGCCAGGGACTCTTCCCACCTTTTCAAGTGGTACAGCGCCCACGCACGAGCTTGCCGGGTTGGAACGTGGCTTGGCGCCGACACGTCGCTGCGATCGAGAAGGGCAAGCGCCTCTTCGTGCCGCCCGAGTTGGTTCAGGAGAGCCCCGCTTTTAGACAAGGCGTCCTGATGATGCGGGTCGAGTTGTAGGGATTTATCGAATACCTTGAGCGCGTCCGCGTGTCGTCCTTGCTGTTGCAACGCTGTCCCGAGGCTCACCAGGTATTCCGGGTTGGGAGCGAGCCGGATCGCGCGGGTGAGCCACTCGGTCGCGTGGTCGTATTGTTTGGCGTGCAGGGACAATAGCCCCATCAGGTGCAGGGCGGCCGCGTGATCGGGTTTCGCCTCGAGCGCCTGCTGACAGCAAAGCTGAGCATCGAGATACCGGCCCGCGCGGAAATGACGAAGGCCTGTTTCACAAAGCGCGTCAGGCGCGCCCTTTGCCGATGTATTGCGCGCTACCCTGGAGCTCTTGGTCGTTGCCCGGCGCTCGCGGCGATTCATCAAAGCATCGTCAGGTTTAATGGACAGAATATCTGCAGGAGTAGAGGTAGGTGATTCTCTCCGTGATAGTGTAATGGAAAGTAACCCTTCCAGGCCTTGAGATATCGATGAACAGCCCGCCTCCGCAATTTCCTGTCCAACCGTTCCCCCTCGAACACGGTTTGCCAAACCTCGCCAAGGCGATAGGCGGCACGGAAGCCGTCAAGATCGTCGCGCTCGGGTCTTCGACAATGGAAGGTGAGGGCGGCATCGTGGCCTTTCCCTACCGTCTGGAAGCGGCGCTGCGGCAGGCCTATCAGGAAAGGCACCTCAATCAGCGGCGCATGATCGATGTGCTCAATCGGGGGATCGGCGGCGAGGAAGCGCCGAAAGAATTGGGCCGAATGGATCAAGATGTCCTCGCCGAGAAGCCTTGCCTTGTCATCTGGCAGATTGGCACCAATTCGGTCTGGCAGAAGGACGCAGATACGCCCTCAGCAGAAAAGACTATCGGTGCTCTCGGCGATGGGGTCGACCGGCTTCGCGAGGCGGGCGAGATCGACATCGTTCTAATGGATTTGCAATACACTCCGGCGATGCTGACGCCGGAACTACTGGGTGCGACCAACGCCATGGTGTCGGCCATCGCAGCGGTCGCGTCCGAAAAGAAGGTCAACCTGTTCCGGCGTTTTGAGCTCATGAAAGCGTGGCATGAGCTCGGACAAATTCCAATCGACGATCTGGTAGACAAGAATGACCCAAATCATCTGCACGACAGCGATTGGGCGACCCAGATTCTGGCTTCTATGCTTTGCCAATTCATGTGGGACGCCATCGACAAGAGCCAGGCGCCGCAACCATCCTGAGAATTGTGTCAGGTCACCGGCGCAGGATTGAACAGCGTGAGATCGTTGTGAATGCCCCAGTGGTCGGACCAGACCTTGGTGCGGCCGCTGGCGACATCGAGGATCAGGCGGAACAGTTCCCAGCCGGTTTCTTCGATCGTCATCTCGCCGGTGGCAATGCGGCCAGCATCGAAATCGATCAGGTCTTTCCAGCGCCGCGCCAGTTCACTGCGGGTTGCGACCTTGATCACCGGCGCTGCCGCGAGCCCGTAAGGTGTGCCGCGGCCGGTCGTGAACACCTGCAAGGTCATGCCGGAGGCAAGCTGGAGCGTGCCGCAGATGAAATCGGAGGCCGGCGTGGCCGCAAATAGCATGCCCTTCTGCCGGGCCTTCTCGCCCGGCGCCAGCACGCCGGCGATCGGGCTAGAGCCTGACTTTACGATCGAGCCGAGCGATTTTTCGACGATATTGGCGAGCCCCCCCTTCTTGTTCCCGGGCGTCGTATTGGCACTGCGGTCGGCGCCGCCGCGCGCCAGATAACTGTCATACCAAGCCATCTCGCGGATCAGTGCCTGGCCGACGTCTTCGTTGATTGCCCGGCGCGTCAGAAGCTGGATGGCGTCGCGCACCTCGGTCACCTCGGAGAACATGACGGTTGCGCCAGCGCGCACCAGCAGATCGGCGACAAATCCGACAGCAGGATTGGCGGTAACGCCAGAGAAAGCGTCGCTGCCGCCGCATTGCAGGCCGATCACGAGATCGGAGGCCGGGCAGGTTTCCCGGCGGCGCTTGTTGAGCACAGCCAATTTGGCCTCGGCCATCGTCATGATGTGTTCGATGATCGTACCGAAGCCATCGAAGGCTTCATCCTGCATTCGCACGATGGCATCGCCCAGACCTTCGGGCACCAGCCGTTCCGGGACGAGCTTTTCGCAGCCAAGTCCGACGACCATGACCTCGCCGCCGAAGTTCGGATTGAGGGCGATATTTTGCAACGTCCGTATCGGCACGACGGCGTCTGGGGCCGAGATCGCCACGCCGCAGCCATAGGCATGGGTGACCGCGATGACGTCGTCGACGTTGGGATATTTCGGCAGTAACTCGGCGCGGATGCGCTTGATCGCATATTCCAGCGTGCCCTTGACGCACTGGACCGACGTCGAGATGCCGAGAAGGTTCTTGGTGCCGACGGAGCCATCCCGGTTACGATAACCTTCGAACGTAAAGCCTTCCAGCGGCGGCAGCGGCTCGGGCACGGCGGTTGCGATTTCGAGCCTGTCGAGCGCGGGAGCGTCGGGCATTCGGATGCGTGCTTCGTCGACCCATTCGCCCGCGAGAATAGGGGAGGCGGCATGGCCGATGACCTCGCCATAACGCAGGATCGGCGCACCTTCGGCGATATCGACAAGCGCGGTCTTGTGCCCTTGCGGAACGAAAGCGCGAAGCTCGAGGCCGCAGGCGAAGCGTGAGCCGACCGGAAGGCCGAAATCGTTGACGACGATCGCGACATTGTCGCGCTCGTTGAGCTTGATGTAACGGGGTTGTTCGGTGACGAGTTCTCTTTTGCCCATCGTCAAAACTCCTGCCGGGCCGGATCAGACCAGTCCTAAGGGACGTATAGAGGGTTTTTCCGACGCCGTATAATCCCGTTTTCAGGCCGTCCGCAGCTTCACCCGCTCGATCTTGCCGACGATCACGAGATAGGCGAACGCGGCGACCAGCGCATTGGCGCCGACAAAAACCAGCGCGCCGTTGAATGAGCCGGTTGCGGCCAGAATATAGCCGATGATGATCGGGGTCGTGATGCTGGACAGGTTGCCGAAGGTGTTGAACAACCCGCCCGAGACGCCGCCGGCTTCCTTCGGGGAGGTGTCGGAGACGACCGCCCAGCCCAGCGCGCCGATGCCCTTGCCGAAGAAGGCGAGCGCCATGAAGCCGATGACGAGCGCCTGGCCCTCGACATAGTTGCAGGCGATGATCGTCATCGACAGCAGCATGCCTCCGACGATCGGAATTTTGCGCGCCAATGTCAGCGAATTTGTCTTGCGCAGAATGGCATCGGAAATGACGCCGCCAAGTACGCCACCGATAAAGCCGCACAGTGCGGGAAGGGTCGCGACAAAACCGGCTTGCAAAATCGACAGGCCGCGTTCCCTGACCAGATAGACCGGAAACCAGGTCAGGAAGAAATAGGTCAGCGTGTTGATGCAGAACTGACCGATATAAACGCCGAGCATCATGCGGTTGGACAATAGCTGGCCGATATAATTCCATTTCGGACCGTTATCGGTGGCGCTCGCGTTCTCTGTCCCATCGAGATCGACCAGGCCGCCGCCATCCCTGATGTAGTCGAATTCAGCTTCATTGATGCCGGGGTGATCCTTCGGACCGTACATCGTCTTGATCCAGATGATGCCGACGAGAATGCCGAGTGCGCCCATTACATAGAAAACGTAAGGCCAGCCGAAATCGTGCGCGATCCAGCCCATCAGCGGCGCGAAGATGACGGTCGCAAAATATTGTCCGGAATTGAAGAATGCGGATGCGGTGCCGCGCTCGTTGCCGGGAAACCAGGCTGCCACGATGCGGGCATTGGCCGGGAAGGACGGTGCTTCGGCAAGCCCGACCAACAGCCGCAGCAGGAATAACACTGTGACCGCGGTGGCTCCTGTGAAGAATCCGACCATACCTTGCAGCAGCGTGAAGAACGACCAGATCAGAATGCCGAAGGCATAGACCCATTTCGACCCGTAACGATCGAGCAGCCATCCGCCGGGAACCTGCGCCGCCACGTAGGACCAGCCGAAGGCAGAGAAGATGTAGCCCATGGCGACGGGATCTAGGCTCAAGTCCTTGGCCAGCGCGGTGCCGGCAATCGAAAGTGTGGCGCGGTCGGCATAGTTCACGGTCGTCACGAGAAAGAGCAGCGTCACGATCAGGAGGCGGACGCGAGACCTCCGCGCGTCGACGGCCGACGCTACCGTACTGCTCATCCTTGAACCTCCCGACGTTTTTGTTTGGGGATCGTAGAACTTCTGCGGCCCGTGTAAACCCGGGCCGGATATGGGAAACACCCATCCGAATGCGCCCCCCCCCCGACGAACGGCCGGTTAAGCGATCTAGCCGAATTGCGGGCCGTCGTCCGCTGCTTGGACCGGCCCTTGGGTGACGCCGCGGCCGAGGGCAAATAGACCGACCGGGCCTTCAGTGGAGAATTCCAGTCCGGTCATTCGCGCGAACCGGTCGATATTATTGGTGCCTATCGCGCATCCACCAAGTCCCATGTCGGTCGCCGCCAGATAAAGCGTTTGCGTCAGCACGCCGACGTCCTTGAGGATCAGCGAATAGGCTACCGAACTATATTTCCAGGAGACCCGGCCGAACCGCGCCGCAATGACGATCAGGACCTGCGGTGCGCCGGAGGCGCCAATGGCGAACTCGGCATCTGAAAGCTGCGCATCGAGGTCGTCAGGGCGGACTTCGATCGGCGTCAATGCATGCCGCTCGGCATTGTAGTGGTAAAATCCCCGCGCTAACCCTTCGCATTGGTTGACCGCGAGATAAAGTTCCAGCTCGTAGGCCGCGCCGCCCGATGGATACGGCCGCGACGCGTAGGATACTTCCGGGCCTTCCTCGCCCATGTCGGAGGGAGCCGTCCATTTTGCGCGCACGCGCGCGGTGGTTTGCAGCAGCGTGGCCAATTCGCCCAATGTGATCGGATGCCTATCGTCGAAGTCGCGTATCGAGTGCCGCGCGTCGAGGAGAGCTGCGAAGGGCGACGGCGGAGGCGTTACCACGCCGTCCAGGTCCGCGCTGTCGAGGCCAATGGCTTTTCCGGGCCATGGCGGGCGTACCGCGGGCAGAGGCGCCATGAGATCGGAGTAGGAATAAAGTCCGCCAATCGGATTGGCTTGCCGGCCCTCGGTGCTGTGGGTGTGAAACAGCAGATCGTGAAAGTCCCACAGCACCAGGCTCGAGTCACCTTCCGACGGGCGCAAGCCGTCGGTGTCGCCGGCCCCGAGCTTGAACAGGATTTGGCAATCCATCAGCAATCCCAGGAATTCCAGTCCGGGAAAGCCGCGCTCCTTGCGATAGCGGCTGATCTTCTGCGGCGTCGACAACGTGACGAGCGCGGCGGCCATCTTCGGATCGGCGATCCTGAACAAGGCGCTCGCACGCGGCGATTCCAGCACCAATTCCGTGCCCCGGCGCCGCAGATAGGCAAATCTAGACAGCGCGATCGTATCCGTGTTGGCGATCTTCGAGATTTGCGGCGAATAGTCCGCAAGCTGCGGCTCGATCACGACGCTGTCGCGGCTGCCGCGTGCGGGACCAAGGCGGTATTCCAAAAGACCGCTTCGCGCCAAACGCTGCACCAGCAGATTGATTTCCTTGTCGCCGGCGCGGCCACGCGCCATCGAGGCAAGCGGCAGTCCGGTGCGAAGTTCAGGGAGGCGCTTGACGGTTGCAAGCGCAAACTTTCCGAGACGCTGGGCGTAGCCTTGGAAGCGCGCAACGACATTGCCGTCTGCCTGCCCCTCAAGCGCGACATGGTCACTCAAGCGGACGGCGATGACCTGCGGCGCGATCTTGCGCCCTTGTTTTCTTCCGGAAGCGGGCAAGCCGGATTCACTCCATCAGAGCGTTTTCGAGCGAAGTGGAAATCGGTTCGCGCGAAGAAAACGCGGCAAAACAAAATGGCGAGCCAGGTTCTGATTCAATCAGAACCGAATGGGCTCTAGTGTGGCCGTCTAGAAGTCCGCATTGTTTATGCCTCAAGCTCGTTATGCGGACTTCTGAACGAAAGCCACACTAGATCAATAAGTTTGCTAGTGTCCCATCGATTCCGAAGTTCGAAACGTGGCTCCGCAAAGGCTGCGAACATCGGAATCGGGACACTAGGTATGAGGCACGTACTGCGTCAGTTCGTTCTCCGTCAACGGCACGTCGCGCAGGCCAAGCTTCACGGGAACGTCGTAGAGCCGGCCGGGGCCAAAGCGGCGATAGAAATGCCGCAGGCCGGGAACGATGACTCGCGCAATCGAGGTTTCGACGTCCGGCCTCGTCTGGTCGAGAACGAGAAAGTCGAGGCCCGCTTGTCGCGCGATCTCGACGCAAGCATCGACCTGTTTGCGGGTATCACCGAGCGGACCGAATTTCGAGCCCGAGATGATCGGATTGGCCGGATGGCCGTTCGGCGACAGGAACGGGTAATTTTTCAGCTCTAGCGGCGTGATATTATCGAGGCTGGGCTTCTCGCCCGATCCACCGTTCATCAAGCCGATCGACAGGAACTGATTGAGTTCGGTCAGCGTGCGGAGCAGTGCGATGCGGCTATCGAAATGCGCGCCGGAGCCGAACTCGATGTTCTCATGCCCGTTCTGCATCCAGTGCAGTATCGCGACATAGGTCGGAATGCCGAGATCACTGGTGATGTCGAGCACCCAGAGCTTGCGGCCCTGGTCGCCGAGTTGAGTTCGCAGATCCTGCACGTAGGAATCGTCGAACTGGCTGAGGTCCAATTCCGCGCGCTGCAAGCGATTGTACCACCAGATGGCGTAGGCATCGCGCTCCACGAGCTCGAGGAAGCCCTGGACAATCGCTTCCTGAAGCGTGTTGCCGGCCGCGCAGCCGTTGGAATCGGCGTTGTAGGCGGCTTCGCCGCCGCCGTAGAAGAAATACATCAGGCTGGTCGGCAGATATTTGAAACGTTGATCGCGGAGCGACCAGACCGGCGACCACTCGATCTTGGCCGAGGGATCGAAGCGCGCCGGCACCCGATGGGAGTCGTCCGGCTCGGCCTCGGGGGAGCGATATTGCGCGTCGCTAAACAGCAGCACGTCCTCGGGATTGACGACCTCGCCAGGTTCGAAGTCGGTGAAACGCTTGGCGGTGCGGATTTCATCACCCTGGAAAATGCCGGAATAGCGCTCGATCGCCTCCATCAAGGCGCTGGCCTCAGCCTGCTCGGCGGTCGAGCCCTTACCGAAGCTTCCGCCCGTCAGTCCCTCCCGGAGCGTATCGACGTTCAGCGCCGGTCCGGAGAAGTTGTGGCTGGCGAAGTAATTCGTGTTCAGCGGCAGGTCGGCCTCGATCCGTTCCAGTTTCTTGACGACGCCGGTGAGCGGGCTGACGTGCTTGCGGAAGCGCGCCACCGTCGCGCGCGACGATACGGTGCGAAATCCGCCGCTCGTCATTGTCAGCTTGAGCCCGGGCCCGAGTTCGATCGGCGCCGGCGCTCGGCGCGGATCGCGCAACTTCTTGCTGCCGCAGGTCGGGCACTGCGGACGATGCGCCACATAGTGCTTGACGGTCGTCGAACCCAACAAATCGTGACTGACGATGTGATTATTCAGGTCGGTACGAAAACCGCTGGCGATCGCCTTGGCGACTTCAAGCGCGGCAAACGGAATCGCGCCTTGACCGAGCGGACTACGTACCAGAGGCGAGGCGGAGACCACGTGCGCATCGGTGCGATCGAGGAATCCCTTGACCTCGCGATTGCGGATCATGCGATCGAACAAACATGTCCAGCATGGACCCTTGCCCGGATTGAGCAGGGGGCCGAGGAGCGGAAAAGCCCCAGAGGGCTGCGCCAGCAGCCAAAGCGTGCCGTCCGATACCCGTTTTTGATTCAATTCGGCAAGGCGCCGCTCGAGATAATCGTTGGTGAGCGTGATCGTCAGATCGGCCGCGCGGCCGGTGACGACGCGCACGCCGAGGTCGCTGAGCGCTTTCGCGAATTCTTTGGCGCCCTCAACATCAATGGCTTCAATTCGCACGCGGCAATTGGCAAGATTTTGCTCGGCCATACCAGGCGGCAGGCCAAGGCTCGCCCAATAGCCGGCCTGCACGCTGTTTGAAGTGCGAGATGCTTCGACGACGTATTGTCGTTCGATCAGGCGCTTGAGCGCTTCCTGGACCTTCTCGGGCGGAAAACGTTTTCCTAGCTCGACCACGAGCTGTTGCAGGCTTTTCCCACCTTTGCCGATGGCAGTAGCCAGCGCGCAGTAGAGCTCGCCGTGCAGAAAGAATTTGCGATCTTCGGAATAGAGGCAGACTTGATCCGGCGGTAGCACGTAGACCGTGAAATTCGGCGCAAATTGCGCGATGTCCTTGGCCGCCTCCTTGGCCGCGCGGCGCCCCGGAGTGGCCTTGCGCTTGGGTTTGGACGGAACAGTCTTGCGTTTTGTCTTCATGATCTAGCACACGGAGCTTGTCTGTGACGCCGGTCTGCACATGCGGGATGTTTCCTGGATGAGAGTATCGCTCGATCCAGTCGGCGTGCGGACGTGTTTAGGGAGGCGGGATTTCGGCGTGATCGCGATGCGCCAAAAGAGCGTTTTGAACGACACCGGCAGTACACATGCATAGGCCGGGTCGACGGTGTCGAACCCGGCCATGATTGTTGTTGGTGTCGATCACGCGAGGCAGATGACCTCGTTTAGCACCAGCGGCACGAACCCCAGGATGCGCAGCAGGCGCCCCAGCCAACACCGCAACCGCAACCGCGGCCACAGCCACGGCATCCGCGGCAACCACGACCGCCGCAACCACGGCAACCGCAACCGCGGGCGAGCTGAACGTTGCCGTCCTTCGCTGCAGCGGTGCTCTCTTTGTCGAAGACATAGAAGGTGGCGAGGCTGACGTCAGCGATTTCTTCCTCACCGAGCGTGATCTGATGATTGGGTGTATAGTTGGTCGTTTGAGTTGCGTCGTTAGCCGGCACAGCTGCTGCCGACGCGCCGCCTACCATCGAAAAGGTCAAGCCGGCTGCGCCCAAGGCCGGTAGAGCGGCCTTAATGCGCTTCGAAGATTGCTTCTGTCGTGCCATTATTCGAATCCTCCATTTTCTCGCAAGCGGTTCGAGTAGGATAACTTTACTGCATGGGTTGGTCGCCCGCAAGCTGAGGAAGGTTCACGAGAGCTCAAAGGCCCTTCAATGGCCAAGATTTCACATTCATGAACGTCGCCTGAATCGCCATTTATTCATGCTCCGTTCATCATTCCCGGTATCGGGAAAATCCGTGTCATTTCTTGGAATCCGTCAGCCGCGTGCGGAGCAACATCAAACCTCTTTCAGGCACCGGACAAGTGAGGCGAGTTGTTTCTGGTTGTCTCGCGCTATGTCTACTTGTCTACCAAAAGGCTCAGCTGCGCACCTTGCACTGGAACTGAGCGGCCAGTACGGCTGAGCCGCGCTTCGGGTTTTGCAGGCGCGAACGGAGAAGTGAACTTGGCGAACGACCCCCGTTATTTCACCTGGTACGAGTTGATCACCACCGACGTGACGGCGGCTGCCGTTTTTTATAGTGACGTCGTTGGTTGGGGTACGCAGGCAACTTCGACCTCGCATCTGCCTTATGTGCTGTTCACGGCTGGAGAGGTTCCTGCGGCCGGTATGATGGAGTTGCCTGAAGCGGGCCGCAAAATGGGCGCGATGCCGAGATGGATGGGGTACGTGGGCGTCACGGATGTGTACGCTACAGCGGATCGGATCAAGCGCCTGGGTGGGGATGTGTATGTGCCGCCTACCGATACCAATATCGGCCGGATTTCGGTTGTGGCCGATCCCCATGCCGCAACGTTTGGGGTCGTCGATCGCCTGCTGGTAACGGCACAGCTTTCGACTGATTCCGGCAAGCCGGGCCGGATCGGCTGGCAGGAGCTGTTTGCGACCGATCCGGATAAGGAAGTTGCGTTCTATTGCGACCTGTTCGGTTGGCAGAAGGCGGACACCGAAAACCATCTGACGGATGCCTATGTTGCGTTATCGGCGGGCGGGCAGGTTATCGGCGGCGCGTTCAAGAACCCCTCCAAAGGAGCGCCACCGTTCTGGCTCTTCTACGTTAATGTCGTGGATCTGGATGCCGCGGCAGAGCGCGTGAAAGCGGGAGGCGGGCAGGTTTCCGGTAACGATGTAGAATTACCCGGCGGATTGTGGGTCGCCCACTGCGTCGATCCGCAAGGCGCGGCGTTTGCCCTTCAGGGAAAGAAGGGCCACGGCCCGAAAGTCGGGTGGAGCACGCAGTGGCAGGGCTTCTCCTCGCGCGGGCAATTGGTCGCGCCGAAACCACAGCGGAAATCCGAAAACTAGCGCCGCCTTCGTCGTCAGGCCGGCTTCGGCGCCGGCGCCTTGGCTGGCTTATCCTGTCGCTTCGACCATGAGATGTAGTAGGCGACGACGGTCATGATCGCTATTCCGGTCACGCTGACAAAGAGCTGTGCGAACAGTGAGCCCGAACTCATCATCAGCTCGAAATGTCCGACAAAGGACAGGAAGACCCCGACGCAGAATACAGCCAGTGACTGCTGGCCGCAGACAATCAGCGGATCAAACCCTTTCCATTCCAGCCCCGGCCAATCCTTGGGCAGGAAGCGAATGACGAGAATGACGATCATCACAAAATGGATGAAGCGATAGGGCGCGAGGTTGGTCTTGTCGTTCGGGTTGAATGTCGCAAACAGCCAGTGCGGGAACATGTTGCCGAAATCCGGAAACCGGCCCGCCATGGTCATCACCAGCGCAAACAAGAGATACGCGATACACACCCAGAGCGTGATCGGGGAATCGATCAGCCAGCGGTTGCTCCGCGCGCCGCCAAGTGCGCACCATGAGCCGAACACGAAAAGCACCTGCCAGCAATACGGATTGAAATACCAGGTTCCGGCAGGATAGGCCTGAAAATTCCAGCCGAATTGGCGGGCGGTCAACCACAACACGATCGAGGCAAGCATCGTCAGGTTGGGTTGCCGCAGCATGATCCAGAGAACCGGCGGAAAAAATCCCATCAGAACGATGTAGAGCGGAAGCACGTCCAGGTTGACCGGCTTGAATTTCAACAGCAAGCCCTGGCGTAATGTCTCGGTCGCTTGATCGACGAGCCCTGCGACGTTGAATTCGTTGATGATCTCTGAATCGCCGAAGCGCAGCGCCAGATAGCTGATCGAGGCGATGTAGATGACGAACAGAATGATGTGAGCGACATAGAGCTGCCAGACCCGTTTGGTCAAACGGGTGGCGCCGACGATAAAGCCGCGGTCCAGCATCATCCGCGCATAGACGAAGGAGGCCGTGTAGCCTGAAATGAATACGAAGAGGTCGGCCGCATCGCTGAAACCGTAGTTCCGGGTGGTAACCCAGTTCACGACGTTGTCCGGAATATGGTCCAGAAAAATCGCCCAGTTGGCGACACCGCGGAACAGATCGAGCCGGAGGTCGCGTCCTTTTTCCGGCAAAGTGGCGTTGATTTTCATGGGCGGCGGTTTCGATGTGATGCGTCCGTGGAGGACAGGGCGGCGGGCAATCGGCCTTTTAGCCCGGCAAGATTGTCACCGGACGACATAATGAATATACCATTTTGGCAGATGTTACATCACAGGCCGCAGAATCGATCGATCTGGCTTCGGGATGGGAATTTTGCGTGATCCCCGGCTATTTCGACCTGCGCCATTCAATGCTTTCTCGATCCAATGCTCTTAAAGGGGCCGACCTCCATGACCGCCCGCATTTTCAAGCCCGTCAAAAACGCCATGCAATCCGGCAAGGCCAAGACCAAGGATTGGCAACTCGACTATGAGCCGGAGCAGCCGTGTTTCGTCGAGCCTCTGATGGGCTGGACCAGTTCTGGCGACATGAAGCAGCAGGTGACGATTCGCTTTGAGACCAAGGAAGAGGCAATCGCCTATTGCGAGCGCGAGGGCATCGCTTACCAGGTGTTCGAACCGAAGGAATCGGCGCATCGGCAAATCGCCTATGCCGATAATTTTGCATTTCGCCGCGGCGAGCCTTGGACCCATTAGAAATTGGACCCGTTAAGAATTGGACTCGCTGGAAACTGGATCGACCAGAAGTTGGTCCACTCAAAATGCGAATCCGCCGGAAATCGGATTCGCAGGCTGAGACAAAGGTTCGCGAGCGAGCAGCCTAAAATAACCCATCAAAATCTGGACTTAAGGCGCTGATTTCGCGATAATTTCTAGCCGGCATCGATGGTAAGCCGTTTTGCCGGTTGCGTAAGCCGCCGGCACGATGACACGATGGCAAGCCCAGCTCGCGCAGATTGCGGCGCATCATCAAATTGCCGGAAACCATGCCGCTCCACTCCAGTATCGATCCGACCTCATCCGACTTTGCTCGCAACGCCGAGGCGATGCAGAAGCTGGTCGCAGAGCTCCACGAAAAACTCAATCAAGTGGCGGGCGGTGGCGGAGAGGCTTCGCGCCTCAGGCATACCTCCCGGGGCAAGATGCTGGCGCGCGAGCGCGTCGATCTCCTGATCGATCCCGGTACCGCCTTTCTCGAACTATCGCCCCTGGCGGCTCACGACCTCTATGGCGGGGACGTGCATTCGGCGAGCATCGTCACGGGCATGGGACGGATCTCGGGGCGCGAATGCGTGATTGTCGCCAACGACGCCACCATCAAGGGCGGCACCTACTACCCGATGACGGTGAAGAAGCATTTGCGGGCCCAGGACGTCGCCCGGCAAAACAACCTTCCTTGCGTTTATATGGTGGACTCCGGCGGCGCGTTCTTGCCCCAACAGGACGATATCTTCCCGGACGAGCGGCATTTCGGCCGCATCTTCTACAACCAGGCGCAGATGTCGGCGCTTGGCATTCCGCAGATAGCGATCGTGATGGGTTCTTGCACCGCTGGCGGCGCCTATGTTCCGGCCATGTCGGATGAGAGCATCATCGTGCGCAATCAGGGCACGATTTTTCTCGGCGGACCGCCGCTGGTCAAAGCTGCAACCGGCGAGGTTGTAACGGCAGAGGAACTCGGCGGCGCCGACGTCCATTCACGGCAGTCGGGCGTGACCGACCACTACGCCCAAAACGATTCCCACGCGATCGGCATTGCGCGGCGGATCGTTGCCACGCTGAAGCCGCCGGTACCGGCCCATCTGAACATGCGCGAGCCGCGCGAGCCTGTTTTCGCACCTAAGGAAATCTACGGCGTGGTGTCGGCCGACGGGCGCAAACCCTTCGATGTGCGCGACATCATCGCGCGATTGGTGGACGGTTCGGAATTTGACGAATTCAAGAAACTTTATGGTCAAACGCTGGTCTGCGGCTTCGCGCATATCTGGGGTTATCCGGTCGGCATCATCGCCAATAACGGCATCCTGTTCAGCGAAAGTTCACTGAAGGGCGCGCATTTCATCGAACTATGCTGCCAGCGAAATATTCCGCTCGTGTTTCTACAGAACATCACCGGTTTCATGGTCGGCAAGAAATACGAAGCCGGCGGCATCGCACGCGACGGCGCCAAGCTGGTGACCGCGGTCGCCACCGCCAATGTGCCGAAATTCACCGTCGTGATCGGCGGCTCCTACGGCGCCGGCAATTACGGCATGTGCGGACGCGCTTACAGTCCACGTTTCCTCTGGATGTGGCCGAATGCGCGGATCTCGGTGATGGGCGGCGAGCAGGCCGCGATGGTCCTGAGCCAGGTCCGACGCGACAATATCGAGGCCAAGGGCGAAACCTGGTCGGCCGCGGAAGAGGAGAAATTCCAGGCGCCGATCCGCGCCCAGTATGAGAAGCAGGGCAGTCCCTACTACGCGACCGCGCGGCTCTGGGACGACGGCGTGATCGATCCCGCCGATACGAGGCTCGTGCTGGGGCTCGGTCTTTCGGCCGCTACCAACGCGCCGATCGAGCCGACGAAGTTCGGCCTGTTCAGGATGTGACGATGGATCGGTCAAAACTCTACCGGCGATTTCACACGCTCCTGATCGCCAATCGCGGCGAGATCGCCGTGCGTGTGATCCGCACCGCCAGGGCGATGGGGCTGCGGACCGTTGCCGTCTATTCCGAGGCCGACCGTGGCGCCATGCATGTGGCGGTCGCTGACGAAGCCGTTCTGCTTGGCCCCGCTCGTGCGCGCGACAGTTATCTCAATATCGAGCGGGTGATCGAGGCGGCACGCAAGAGCGGCGCGCAAGCCATCCATCCTGGTTACGGATTTCTGTCGGAGAACGCGGAGTTCGCTCAGGCCTGCCTCGATGCCGGGCTGGTTTTCGTCGGTCCGACGGCCGCGATGATGCGGGCGATGGGCTCGAAATCGGGCTCAAAGCTTTTGATGGAACAGGCCGGCGTGCCGCTGGTGCCGGGCTATCATGGCGAAGCGCAGGACGACGCCACGCTGGCAGCGGCGGCAAAGAAGATCGGCTTTCCCGTTCTGGTCAAGGCCTCGGCCGGCGGCGGCGGCCGCGGCATGCGCATCGTTCGGGCGGCCAATGAGTTGGCGGCTTCCGTCGAGAGTGCCAAGCGCGAGGCGAAGGCGGCTTTCGGTGACGATCGCATGCTGATCGAGAAGCTGGTCGAAAACCCGCGCCATATCGAGGTGCAGGTGATCGGCGACAGCCACGGCAATCTGCTGTCGCTGTTTGAACGGGAATGCACGCTTCAGCGCCGCCATCAGAAGGTGATCGAGGAGGCGCCGTCGCCGACGCTCGATTCTATCAAGCGCGAAGCGGTTTGCGCGGCCGCTCGGAAAGCTGCCGCCGCCGTCGGCTATGTCGGCGCCGGTACGATCGAGTTTGTCTCCAACGGCAAGGATGTGTTCTTCATTGAGATGAACACGCGGCTGCAAGTCGAGCATCCGGTGACCGAGATGATCACAGGCATCGACCTCGTCGAATGGCAGTTGCGGATAGCGGCGGGCGAGAAGCTGCCAATGACGCAGGAGCAAATTACGCTTCGAGGCCACGCCATCGAGGCGCGGGTCTATGCGGAAAATCCTGACAAGAATTTCATGCCTTCCGTGGGCACGATACGAAGCTGGCGCATGACGGAGCCATCGGCGGGCTTGCGGATCGATGCCGGTTATCGCGAGGGCGATACGGTCTCGCCGCATTACGACGCCATGCTGGCCAAGGTGATCGCCTGGGCGCCGACGCGCGAAGTTGCCATCGATCGTCTCAACCACGCGCTTGAGGAATCCGACGTGCGCGGCGTCGTGACCAATATTCCGTTTTTGGCCGCTCTGGTCAGCCACTCTGCGGTACGGTCGAATGCGATCGATACCGGCTTCATCGAACGCGAACTGAAAGTTCTCACCGCCCAGCCAAAGCCGCCGCACGATCTCGAATTCGCCACGGCCATTGCCGCAATCCTCCATGAGGAGGCCAAAGCGGCCAAAGACCAGAAGACGTCGCCCTGGGCAACGGCGGGCTGGATGCCGGTTGGCCGGCGTCAGCGGGTGTTTACGTTCCGGCAGGGTCAGGGAAGCGAGCACAAAGTCACACTGCATTACGGCAAGGGGGCCTCGACGCTCACGATCGGCGAGCGCGAAATCGGCTTTCAAGCCGTGCCCGGTGCCGGCGGGATTGACCTCACGCTGCACGGAATCAAATCGCAGGTTGTGGCGATCGTCGAGGGCCATGAGCTTTACGTGCGGACGCGCAATGGGCGCTTCGAGCTGCACTGGGTCGATCCATTTGGCGGCGACGATGAGGAACAGGTCGGCGAGGACCGGATTGTTGCGCCTTTGCCCGGGACGGTCGTGGCGTTGCTGGCGGAGGTTGGGGCGACGCTGGCGAAGGGGGCGCCGATCCTGACACTTGAAGCCATGAAGATGGAACAGACGCTGCGCGCGCCCTTTGCTGGCGTTCTGAAGGCCATCAAATGCAAGGTCGGCGATATCGTCGGCGAAGGCGTCGAACTCGCCGAAATCGAGCCGGCTGGCCCATGAGCGATCAGGTGCGCATCGTCGAAGTCGGCCCGCGCGACGGTCTTCAGAACGAGAAGACGCCGGTCAGTGTCGAGGGGCGGGTTGCCTTTATCGAGGCGCTGCTGGCGGCCGGACTGCACACGGTCGAGGTCGGCGCGTTCGTCTCGCCGAAAGCCATTCCGCAGATGGTGGGTTCAGACGAGGTGCTTCGGCGCGTCAGTCAACACGCGGTCGGCGAATTTCACGTGCTGGTCCCGAACGAGAAGGGCTATGAGGCCGCGCGCGCGGCCGGCGCGAAGGTGATTGCCGTGTTCGGCTCGGCCTCGGAAGGTTTTTCGCGCGCCAACATCAATTGCTCGGTCGCCGAGTCCATCGAACGCTTCAAGCCGGTGATTGCACGCGCCGGGGCCGACGGCATCAAGGTGCGTGGCTATGTCTCCTGCGTTCTCGGCTGTCCCTATGACGGCGAGATCAAGCCGCAGGCGGTGGTCGATGTCGCAAAAATCCTGTGGGATCTCGGCTGCTACGAGGTCTCGCTCGGCGACACGATCGGCGTCGGTACGCCAAAGAAGGCGCGCGCGTTGCTTCGGACTGTCGCGGGCCATGTGCCGATGGCGCATTTGGCAATGCATTTTCATGACACGTACGGCCAGGCGCTCGCCAATCTCTATGCCGGCATGGAAGAGGGCGCGCGCGTCATCGACTCCGCGGCCGGCGGTCTTGGTGGATGCCCTTACGCGCCAGGCGCCACCGGTAATGTTGCGACCGAAGATGTCGTCTACATGCTGAAGGGTTTAGGGATCGCCACCGGCGTCGACATGAGGAAGCTCGTTCAGGCGACCAACGAGGTCAGTAAGCTCATCAGCCGGCCGCCGGTGAGCCGGGTCGCGGCCGCGCTCAATGCGAAGAGAAAAGCGAATAGCCAATAGGGAGTAGCGAACAGAAAATTCCATTCGCTATTTGCCACTCGCTATTCTCTTACTTGCTTCCCTCCGGCCCCAGCACAAGGTCCGGAAAACCGGTCGCAATATCCGGTACGAAGCACAGGATCAGTACCGCCAGCATCATCAGGAGCACGAATGGCAAGGTGCCGAAAATGACATCGCGCAGCGGAATGTCGGGGGCGACGTTGCGGATCACGAAAATATTCAACCCTACCGGTGGGTGAATCAGCCCCATCTCCATGACGATGGTCATGACGATGCCGAACCAGATGATGTCGAAATTGGCGGCCCGAAGCGGCGGCAGGACGATCGGCGCCGTCATCAGGATGATCGACACCGGCGGCAGGAAAAAGCCGAGTATCACGACCATGACCAAAATCGCGACCAGCAACTCCCAGCGCGGCAGGTGCATCGCGACGATGGATTCGGCCGCCGATTGCGAGATGTGAAGATAGCTCATCACATAGGAATAGAGCAGCGACATGCCGATGATCAGCATCAGCATGGTGGATTCGCGGATCGTCGAGGTCAGGATCGGCGCGAGATCGGAAGGCCGCCATACGCTGTAGATCAAGGCGATCAAAACCAGCGCCAGCAGACCGCCAAGGCCGGCGGTTTCCGACGGCGTGGCATAACCGCCGTAAAGCGCGATCATCACACCGGTCAACAACAGTACGAACGGCAGAACCCGCGGCAATGAGCTGAAGCGCTCGGCCATGGTGAATTCGTCGTGGACCAGGATGGCCGATTCCGCGCCGGTCGTGTCGTAGGCGGCGCTCGCAGCCGCATACTCTTTGCGGAAGCGCATCACCGCATAGACGCCAAACAGAGTGACGAGCAGCAGGCCAGGTCCGATGCCGGCGAGGAACAGCCGTCCAAGCGATTTTTCCGAGGCGACCGCGAACAGGATCATGGTGATCGACGGCGGCAGCAGAATGCCGAGCGTGCCGCCCGCGGCTATGATGCCGGCCGCGAAGCCGCCGGAATAACCGCGCTTGCGCATCTCGGGAATGCCGGCCGAACCGATCGCCGAGCAGGTGGCTGGCGAAGACCCGGCCATGGCGGCGAACAGGGCGCAGGCGAATACGTTGGCGACGCCCAAGCCACCGGGGACGCGGTGCAGCCAGGCATGCAGCGCGGAATAGAGGTCTTGGCCAGCGCGGGACTTGCCGATCGCCGCACCCTTGAGGATGAAGAGCGGGATCGACAGTAGCGTGATCGAGGCCATTTCCTCGTAGACGTTCTGGGTCACGGTATCGAGCGAGGCCGCCGGCATGTAGATGCCCATGAACACGACGGCGACGGCACCGAGCGCAAAAGCGATGGGCATGCCGGAAAACATCGCAAACAGTGTCGCGACCCCGTAAGAGACGCCGATTCCAAAAACCGTCATCGGCGGGAAGCTCCGGCAATCGGTGCAATGAGCTGCAACAGGATCTGTGCGCACAAGAGCGTCATGCCAACTGCCATCAGGCCATAGGGAATGTCGAGCGGTGGCGACCACATCGAGTTCGAGACTTGGCCGTCGTCCCATGCTTCGTAAGCCAGCGTCCACGATTTCCAGGCAAAGAATACGCAAAAGGCGAAGCTTGCGAGATCGACCAGCCACAGGCGGATGCGGTTGGCGCGCGGCGACAGCAGCCCGACGAAAGCTTCGATACCGATATGGCCGCGCTGCTGCTGGACATAGGCCGCGGTCATGAAGGTGGCGCCGACCAGCAAAAACACAGCGGCTTCATCCTGCCAGTAGTTCGGACTCTGAAACAGCGCGCGCGCAATCACGCTGAAGCTGAGTACGCCGCACGCACCGATCAGCGCGAGAGCGGCGAAAACCAGAATGACTCGGTTGCACAAGGCAAGCGCATATTCCAGCGCCGCGACAAGCCCAGAGCTGGTCGCGGCAGCCGGCGCGGTGGTTCGATCCGAAAGCGGACCATGCATCATGCTGAGATGTCGGATGCAAGTTTCAGCAATTTAGCGGCGGTTGCCGTCTTGGCGCCGTAGTCCTTCCAGGCGGTATCGCGGGCAATGTCGCGCCACTTGTTGACGGTTGCGACGTCGAGTTCGCTGACCTTGGCACCGGCCTTGGCGTAGACCTTCGCCACTTCCGCATCGTCCGCCTGCGCGCCCTTGCGGCCGAAGGCTTCCATCTCCACGCCGAGCGCCAGAATGGTGTCCTGGTGGTTTTTCGGCAAGGTATCGAAGATCGACTTCGACATCAGAAGTGGCTCCAGCATGAACCAGTAAGAGGCTTTCGCGCCCGAGGTCAGCGATTTGGCGACCTCTTCGAGCCGGAAGGAAATCAGGCTGGTGGAGGAGGTGATGCCGGCGTCGCATGCGCCGGTCTGCATCGCGGCGTAGATCTCGTTCGACGGCACCGACAGCACCGCCGCTCCGGCCGTCTGAAGCACCATATCCATTTCGCGCGAACCGCCGCGAACCTTCAGCCCCTTGACGTCTTCGGGCGACACGATCGGCCGTGAACGGCTGGCGACACCGCCCGCCTGCCAGACCCAGCTCAGGATGATAATGCCCTTATCGGCGAGGAAATCCGTGAGCGTCTTGCCGACCGCGTTTTTCTTCCAGCTCATGCCCTGGTCGTAGGTCGAGACCAGGCCGGGCATCAAAGCGATATTGGTCTCCGGCAATTCACCGCCGGCATAGGGAAGGGGGTAAAGGCTGATATCGAGGGCGCCTTTGCGCATCGCGGAGAACTGCGCGTTGGTCTTGACCAGCGAGGAGTTCGGATAGACGTCGGCCGTGATCTCGCCGCCGGTGCGCTTGGCCAATTCGGCCGCGAACACCCGGCACAACCGGTCGCGGAAATCGCCGGTATCGATCGAGCCGCCGGGAAATTGATGCGAGATTTTGACGGTGGTGGCAGCTTGGGCCGTACCAATTCCGATGCGCAGGATAGCTGGTGCGGCAAGCGTGGATGCAAGGATGTGGCGACGCGTGTACATGTTAACCCTCCCTGGGCGATGCTGGGGCAATTTCTCGGAATCTTCCGGACGGAGTTAAGGCGTAAGACATCCTAACCCGTCTTTCTTCCCCCGATGACCGTTATCGAAAAGTCCAAGACGAGCAGGCGCGTATTGGTGCGCTGCAAACTGTGGCAAAATTGCTGGAGGCGTCTGCTTATTTCAAATTTTAGCTAGATAGAGCCGACCCTGATGGCCAATGCGTGTCACAGGGTAAAACTTTTTTCAATGCCGCGTAACGAAGGCCACGACCGAAGCGTCGTTACGGTTAGCGGCTCAGGCCGCCATTAACCGGTTTCAGGCCTTCCAAAAAGGAATCCATCCATGACCATCAGCACTCGTTTGGCGCTCGGAATTTCGGCTGCGGCGCTCTCGCTCAGCCTGGCGCTTGCCCCTGTCGCCTTCGCCCAGGACTCGATGAAGAAGGACGACGGCATGAAAAAAGACAGCATGTCCAAGGACAGCATGAAAAAGGACACGATGTCCAAGGATGCCATGAAGAAGGACGACGGCATGAAGAAAGATGACGGCATGAAAAAGGACAGCATGTCAAAGTAGTCACCGGGATATCCAGTTGGCGGGCTCGCCGGGAAGGGCGGGCCCGCTGTGTTTCTACGGTTCAGCGCTGCAATGCACTGTGCCGTGCTGCGGCCCGGTGACGCATCAGTGGAATATTTTCCAGGACGCCGTAACAGCCGGGCGCAAGGAATCGGAGAAGCGATCTTTCATGCCGTTGAACCTCCGCTTCGGTTCTCGGGGGTGATTTTGAGAGACGACCAACCCATCATCTTCCGCTTGCGTCCCGCTCAGTGCCTCGCCGCGGCCATCCTCTTGCTGGGGCCGGCGCTCGGCACGATGGCATCGGCGCAGGAAGCCATGCAGCTCGACCTGGAGTTCAGGAACTCCTTGTTACGGGGACAGGCCTTGGCGGAGCCAGCAGAGCGGCGTGATCTCCGGCAACAGCCTATCGAAGTGGCAGGTCGCCATCCGAGGCGGCACCGGCACCATCACGGGAAGGTGTGACCGGCGATCGAAAAATTTTGCGATCCCGGCCGGATTCGAAGCTGCGAGCACGGCGTTGAAAAATGACGCCGGGATCAGCAGCCCCGGCAGATCGACGAGATCATTTTGTTAACCCTCGCCTCTTCACGGTCTATGGCGGGATTGGTGCCAAGTAGCGGTCCCTTCTGGGGGCCGCTGCCGAAGCCGCTCGACGACAGGGCGGTACCCAAAGAGTTGGTGCCCGGGGCGCCGACGCGCTCACCAAAGGCGCCGCCACTACCGACGGCACTGGCACTGGCCGAATGGTGCGAGCTCATACCTCCGCCGCGGGCAAACGCAGCCGGGGCGGAAAGGCCGACGCCAATGGCGACGCAAAGAACAAGGGATTTTTTCATGCTCATGCTCCCTGAATGGCGGAATAACGCAAGCACTCGAAGGACGTTCGGCCGTAACATCGAATTTAAATGCCAAGCGAATGGCCCGATCGTCGAAACGGGGCAGATAGTATCTCGAGTCACCAAACTGTGACACGTGGACGTTCAATCAAAGCCCGCCTGGCTCGTTCCGCCAACCCGACAACGCATCTGAAGATGCGCATCCCCCGACGGCTCCGATCGCCCGCGGGTCGGCCGCCAGCCGCCCTCCCGGAATCCGGCGTAAGGCTGACTTTCTCCTCATGCGGCGGCCTCTTCACACGGCGGCGCGCAACACGTATTGAACGTGCCGCACTCCGCGCTTTGGCGGCGCAGCCTTACGGTGGCAGCGACTTCTTCAATTGCGCTGTGATCTCGGACGTATCTGCCGCAACATCCGGCGCGATGCTCCAGGCAGCTATCGCCAACAACATAAGCATGATCGCAAGGGTCAAGGCGCTGACACTTGCCGCAAGGTAACGTTTCGACGCTGTGTACATAGAGTGCTCACGCTGCAATCCTCCCCAGGGCCAGCGTTTACCGGCGTCACCGAGTCGCGGGGCAAGTTCGTGGCAGGCGAGCGGCGATTTTCCGGCTTGTTTCCGCTGCCGCCAAGGCGGTTGGAACGGCGGGGAAGCTTTTGATGCCTGGGCAGATGGCAGTAGGATTCGAACCTGCAACCCAGGGAGAAGATGGTCACAGGCCAACTTGGCCTGCTAACATATCGCAAAATGCATTAATTCCCGGCTGCCGAGGCTTTGCCGCCGGCGCTTTTGAGATCGCTTACGTCAACAGAAGTGGATTTAAAGCCAGAACTCACGCCAGACGGCGCCGTCAGAAATCCGAGCCAAGCCACAATGGACGTATCGGTAGACCGCGGCCTCATTTTACAGATCGTCTTCCGCGTCCTCGGTTTCGTCCAGCTCTTTGTCCAACTCTTCTTGCTCTAGCTCCTCGATGGCGACGTCGACGACTTCGATCGCCCGCTGAACTTCAACGAGGCCCCGGATCGCGTTCTCGGAGGTATCGCCTGGAGCCGCGATAGTTTGAGCCAATGTGAGGCGCCGGGTGACGAGAGCTTCGCGCGCGTTCATCAGGTGTTGGATGTCGTCATCAGCCATCGCGTTGCTCCAAGCTTTCCCGCCGGATTTAGCAACGGCTTGTGTCGCGGGTGTGTCGCGTCGGGCGGACGGAGCAGGATATTTATCGGTCCAGGGTAGCGGCGGTAAGCCGACAGGTCTGATGCGTTCGCTTGCTTTTACGGCTTGCCAAAGTTAGCGCCGGATCCGCCGTTAATCACCTTTCAGTCTAGCTTGCTGGGTTAACCCATTGGTTATTTTTTTGCGGGCATTTTCGCGCTTCCATTTATCAGGGAGGCACCATGTCTGACGTCACTATTCCTGGCGGCAAGATTCGCGCGTTCGTCGAACGGATCGAAAATATCGATACCGAATTGCAGGAATTGAACGAGCAAAAGAAGGAAGTATTTGCGGAGGCCAAAGGCGAAGGGTTCGACGTGAAAATCCTCAAAGAGATCATCAAACTCCGAAAGCAGGACGAGGAAGAGCGCGACGAGCGCGAGAGTATGCTCGATCTCTACATGCGCGCGATGGAGCAGGCCGCACCGGAGAACGTTGCAAAGGCCGCATGATTAAGCAGGGCGGGTTGGCGACAGCGAACTCGCCCTTTCTCCACGATAATGACCTAGCTTTCGAGTTGCAGGGCGCGTATAGGTATGCCGTCGCAAGACGATGGCGCTGAACCTCAGTGCGGACCGCGGGCAGACCCGGGGGCAGTACCCGGCGCCTCCACCTTAGCAGCTTGAGCTTAAAGGTCTCATTTCGATGAGATTGATTTTGTCGAGAGGCAGAATTCCAAAGCTGTTAAGGCGGGGGCGAACCAGGATCGATGGTCGCGAAGAAGCTATGAGCTGTGCTCGGCATGATACCGCCGTTATCGGGTCAAAAACCTAAATGCAAACGATAACGT
Organism: Bradyrhizobium sp.; assembly: GCF_049519115.1. Lineage (GTDB taxonomy): Bacteria > Pseudomonadota > Alphaproteobacteria > Rhizobiales > Xanthobacteraceae > Bradyrhizobium. The sequence goes on along the minus strand of NZ_JBEKRB010000032.1, from coordinate 77,572 downwards.
TGCATTGAACGAAGTGCGCCTCGCGGCGTAACCGTTCGGGGTAGGTACACCTAGCAACAGAACGGCCATTGCCGCGTCAGCCTTCGGGTTGGCGCGGCTTTTATTTTCCTTGCGCTGCAATTGAGATCAAAAGCGCTTCTGTAGCACGGGCAAATCCGGTCCAGAGGTTCAGTGCAGCGCGCCGTGAATCACGGCATGCTTAATTCTCGTCCAACGCCACCAGCCGATCGGCCTCGGCGATGTCTTCCATCGTATTCGCATTGAAGAACGGATCGAACGGTTCGGTCGGCCAGATGACGGTAGCAAGAGGGTAACGAGAGGTCCACCGGTCGATTTTTCGGACACCTTCGACGACCAACGCCTGGCGCAGTTCCTCGCGAAGGCGGACGCTCCAAAGGCCAATAACCGGATGCGTCTGACCACCGGACGCCGCAACCGCGAGTTCGGCATTTTGCTGCCTTCGTTCGCTATCGAGCCGCGCCGCTAGATTGCGGGGCAGGAACGGGCAGTCGCCCGCCGCGCTCAAGATCCAATTAACGCTGGGACGGTTTGCCGCCGTCCAATCAAGCCCGGCAAGTATGCCGGCAAGGGGACCTGGAAAGCCCGCAACGCTGTCCGCGATGACGGGCAAGCCGAATTGAGCGAAACGGGCAGGGTCCCCATTCCCGTTCAGGATCAACCCGTCACACTGCGGCGCCAGACGCGCGATCACGCGATCGAGAATAGTTCGTCCGGCAATCTGGCGCATCGGCTTGTCGCCGCCGCCCATCCGGCGCGCCAGCCCACCGGCCAATAATACGCCGGGTATTTCATTCATCGTGAGCCTCGCGCGTGCGTCCGTGTCGCCCTTTTCGACGCAAAATCAACGGGTGCAAAAACGGCTGGCGATCCCAGCAGGATTCGAACCTGCAACCCACGGAGTAGAAATCCGTTACTCTATCCAGTTGAGCTATGGGACCGTTGGGCGACTTTTATACCACCGAATGTAAAAAATCAGCATTCCCGCCAGGCACACCCGAACCGATTTCAAGGGGCCCGCGACAAAGGGTGAGCAGGCCGGATAACGCCTCGGCCGGGGCCTACCTTGCCGCGCCTGACGGCGGAGGCTTGAGGATCCCAAAGGCTTCGACAAATGTCGCATACGACTTTCTTGCCCCTTGGTGTTTCCGCCACGAGTCCGTCACCTTTTAGCGCACTTCTCTTCATCGGCGGCGTATTCGCCGCACCAGGAGCTCCGTCATGATCGGTTTGGTTCGGGCTGCAATTCTTTGCGCCACGCTGTCGCTTGGCCTGATTTCAGCCGGTCTGCCGTCGGCCCAGGCCGCCGACAAGCCGTTCAAGCGCGATGACCTCGCCGATTCGGCGATCAAGCTCGAGGCGCAGATCAAGAGCGAGGCAGGCGTCGTGAGCAAATCCGGTGGGGCACTGAAAGCGGACGCGGATGCCGCGTTCAAGCGCAACGATATGCGGACGGGCCTACAGATCCTGGGGCAAATCGCAACCACCGCGCCCGATGACAGCGGCAACTGGTTGCGGCTGGCCCGCACCATCTTCCAGATCCGCCCCGCCAATTCCAGCGAGCAGACTTTCCTGATCGAGCGCGCCTCGACGGCTGCCTATATCGCCTATCAACGCGCCGGCAATCCCGCCGATGAGGCGGATGCGCTCGCCGTGCTCGGCCGGGCGATGCTGGAACGCAAGCTGTGGCGACCGGCGCTGGATAGCCTGCGGATGTCGCTCGATCTGCGCGAGGTCGCCGAGGTGCGCGCTAGTTACGAGAAGATGCGCGACGAGCACGGCTTCCGGCTGCTCGACTACACGATCGATTCCGATTCAGCTTCGCCGCGGGCCTGTTTTCAGTTCTCCGAGGATCTTGCCAAGCGCACCGACTTCGCGCCCTTTGTCGCGCTCGCCGGTAACGACAAGCCGGCTTTGACCTCGGAAGGGCGGCAGCTCTGCGTCGACGGGTTGAAACACGGCGAACGCTACAACATCAATCTGCGCGCCGGCCTGCCGTCCACCGTCAAGGAGGGGCTGCCCAAATCGGCGGAATTCAATGTCTATGTGCGCGACCGCAAACCGTTCGTCCGCTTCACCGGCCGCGCTTATGTGCTGCCGCGCACCGGTCAGCGCGGCATTCCGCTGGTCAGCGTCAATACGCCTTCGGTTTCGATCGACGTATTTCGGATCGGCGACCGCAATCTGATCAACACGGTGATCGATGGCGATTTTCAGCGCGCCTTGAGCCGCTACGAATTGTCCAGTCTGGGCGATGAGCGCGGCGTGAAGGTCTGGTCCGGGCAGCTCGCAACCGCCGCGACGCTTAACCAGGACGTCACGACGGCTTTTCCGGTCGATGAGGCGCTCGGTGCCATGCAGCCGGGAGTTTACGTCATGACCGCGGCTGCCAAGGGGCCGGGCAGCGACAGTAGCGGCGATGACGGAGGACTGGCGACGCAGTGGTTCATCGTCTCCGACCTCGGCCTCACCGCGTTTTCCGGCAATGACGGCATTCATGTATTTGTGAATTCGCTGGCGTCGACAGAGGCGATTTCGAAGGCTGAAATCCGCCTGGTAGCCCGCAACAACGAAATCCTGGCGACCCGTAAGACCGATGACGCCGGTCACGCGGTGTTTGAGGCGGGGCTCGCGCGCGGCGAGGGCGGTCTTTCGCCGGCGATGCTGACGGTGACGACCGACAAGGCCGACTATGCTTTCCTTAGCCTGAAATCCAGTGCGTTCGATCTGTCCGACCGCGGCGTTTCGGGCCGGGCCGTGCCTGCCGGGGCGGATGCCTTCGTTTATGCCGAGCGCGGGGTCTATCGTTCCAACGAAACGGTCTATCTTACGGCGCTTTTGCGCGACGGCCTGGGGAATGCGATTTCGGGCGGCCCTTTGACGATGGTGGTCGAGCGCCCCGATGGCGTCGAATTCCGCCGCGCCGTACTGCCTGATCAGGGCGCCGGTGGCCGGACCCTGGCGCTGCTGCTCAATTCGGCCGTCCCGGCGGGCACCTGGCGGGTACGGGCCTTTACCGACCCAAAGGGTAATTCGGTCGGCGAAATGACCTTTATGGTCGAGGACTATATCCCCGAGCGCATCGACTTCGAAGTCACCAGCAAAGACAAGCAGATCAAGGTTGATGCTCCGGTAGAGCTCAAGGTCGACGGTCACTTCCTGTACGGCGCGCCGGCCTCCGACCTCCAGCTTGAGGGCGACATGCAGGTGGGGTCCGCCGACGAGCGGCCGGGCTTTGCCGGCTATCAGTTCGGCGTGGCGGATGAGGAAAACGCCAGTAACGAGCGAACGCCGATTGAGAACCTGCCGGAGTCCGATGCCAAGGGCGTTGCGACGTTCCCGGTGAGCCTGGCAAAACCGCCGACCTCCACCCGCCCGCAGGAAGCGCAGATCTTCATCCGCATGGCGGAGGCCGGCGGCCGTGCCGTCGAGCGCAAGATCGTGCTGCCGGTGGCGCCGGCTACCGCGATGATCGGCGTGAAGCCGTTGTTCGGCGACAAGAACGTCGCCGAGGGTGACAAGGCTGCCTTCGACGTCGTGTTCGTATCGCCCGACGGCAAGTCGCTGTCGCGAGACGGCCTGCGCTATGAACTCTTGAAGATCGAATCCCGCTATCAATGGTATCGCCAGAATTCATCCTGGGAATTCGAGCCGGTCAAATCGACCACGCGAGTGGACGATGGCGATCTGACGGTCGCGGCCGACCGTCCGGCACGCATCACCTTGTCGCCGCAACCCGGCCGCTATCGGCTCGACGTCAAATCGGACGACGCGGATGGTCCGTTGACCTCGGTCCAGTTCGATGTCGGCTGGTATTCGGACGGCAGTGCCGATACGCCCGATCTTCTGGAGACCTCGATCGACAGACCGGAATATCAGTCGGGCGACACCATGGTGGTCTCGGTCAATGCGCGTGCCGCCGGTAAACTGACGATCAACGTTCTCGGCGATCGGCTGCTGACCACGCAAACCACCGACATCAAGGAGGGTACCGCCCAGGTCAGGATTCCCGTGGCTAAGGATTGGGGAAGCGGCGCCTATGTGGTGGCGACCTTGCGCCGTCCGCTCGATGCGGCTGCGCTCCGCATGCCCGGCCGTGCCATCGGGCTCAAATGGTTTGGCATCGACAAGAAATCGCGCACGCTCGCCGTCAACCTGTCACCCCCGGCGCTGGTGCGTCCGAATACCACGCTGAAGTTGCCGGTGAAGCTGACCGGCCTCAATCCCGGTGAGGACGCCAAGGTCGTGGTTGCCGCTGTCGATGTCGGCATCCTCAACCTCACGAATTACAAGCCGCCGGCCCCGGACGAATATTACCTCGGCCAGCGTCGATTGACGGCCGAGATTCGCGATCTCTATGGCCAATTGATCGACGGCATGCAGGGTACCCGCGGTCAGCTCAAGACCGGCGGCGACGGCGCAGGCGCGGAATTGCAAGGCAGCCCGCCGACGCAGAAGCCGCTCGCGCTTTATTCCGGGATCGTGACCGTTGCTGCCGATGGCGCCGCTGAGGTCAGTTTCGACATTCCGGAATTTGCCGGCACCGCGAGGGTAATGGCGGTGGCATGGACGGCGACCAAGCTTGGCCGCGCCACGGTCGACGTCATCGTGCGCGATCCCGTCGTGCTGACGGCGACGCTGCCGCGCTTCCTGCTTAACGGCGATCACGGCACGATGAGCTTTGATCTCGACAATGTCGAAGGCGCGCCCGGCGACTATACCCTCAGCGTAAAAACCGCAGGACCCGTGAAGGTCAGCGGCAATCCCGTATCCACCACGAAATTGGCCGCCAAGCAGAGATCGTCGATGTCGCTGGCGCTCGATGCCGGCGGCGCCGGCTCGGCCGCTCTCGATGTCGATATCAAGGGACCGAACGGTCTGACGCTGGCGCGGCACTATGCGCTGGATGTGAAGCCGGCGACGCAGGTTCTGACGCGCCGTTCGGTCCGCACGCTGGCGAAGGGTGAAAGCCTGACCCTGACCTCCGACATGTTCTCCGACCTGGTTGAAGGCACTGGCACCGTCTCGGTCTCTGCGAGCCTCTCCGCAGCGCTCGATGCGGCGACCATTCTGAAAGCCCTCGACCGTTATCCGCACGGCTGTTCGGAGCAGATCACGAGCCGCGCCATGCCGCTGCTTTACGTCAACGATCTAGCCGCTGGCGCACATCTCGCAATGGATACCGCGATCGACCAACCCATCAGGGATGCCATCGACCGCCTGTTGGCGCGACAGGGCTCGAACGGTTCGTTCGGCCTGTGGTCGGCTGGCGGCGACGATGCCTGGCTGGATGCCTATGTCACCGACTTCCTGACGCGAGCGCGTGAAAAAGGATTCTCCGTGCCGGACGTGCTGTTTCGTAGTGCGCTCGATCGCATCCGCAATTCGGTGGTGAACGCCGAGGAGCCGGAAAAAGACGGCGGCAAGAACCTTGCTTATGGGCTCTATGTGCTTGCCCGCAACGGTACCGCGCCGATCGGGGACCTGCGATACCTCGCCGATACCAAACTGAACAATCTGGCGACGCCGATTGCCAAAGCACAACTGGCTGCGGCGCTCGCGCTTGTCGGCGACAAATCAAGGGCCGAGCGGGTCTATGCTGCGGCTGCCGACAGCCTCGCGCCGAAGCCCGCGCTCGAGTTCGGGCGGGTCGATTACGGCAGCGCCTTGCGTGACGCGGCGGCGCTGGTGTCGCTGGCAGGCGAGGGCAATGCGCCACGGGCAACGCTCACGCAGGCCGTTTCGCGGGTGGAAGCGGCGCGCGGACTTTCGCCTTATACCTCGACCCAGGAAAATGCCTGGCTGGTGTTGGCCTCGCGGGCGCTCGCCAACGAAACCATGGCGCTCGATGTCGACGGCGCACCGGTCAAGACTGCGCTCTATCGCAGCTACAAAGCGGCGGAGATGTCGGGCAAGCCGGTCAGGATCACCAATACCGGCGATGCGGCGATCCAGGCCGTGGTTTCGGTCGGCGGTTCACCGGTCACGCCGGAGCCGGCCGCGACCAACGGCTTCAAGATCGAGCGTAATTACTTCACGCTCGACGGCAAGCCGGCCGACATATCGAAGGTCAAGCAGAACGACCGCTTCGCGGTTGTGCTCAAGATCACCGAAGCCAACCCGGAGTTCGGCCACATCATGGTGTCGGACTATCTGCCGGCCGGCTTCGAGATCGACAATCCGCATCTGGTCTCGTCCGGAGACACCGGCACGCTGGCCTGGATCGAAGACGGCGAAGAACCGCAAAACACCGAATTCCGTGATGACCGCTTCACGGCGGCCGTCGATCGCGCCGCCAACGACAAGTCGATCTTTACGGTGGCCTATGTGGTGCGCGCGGTTTCTCCCGGCAAATATGTGCTGCCGCAGGCCTATGTCGAGGACATGTACAATCCCTCGCGCTATGGCCGCACCGGCACAGGTTCGGTCGAGGTCCGCTCGGCTAAATGAGTGCGGAGATCGACCAAGCAAGCATCATCAGGCCCCTTCGCCGCGTCAGGCGGACGGGGCTGATGGCGTTGGCTGGAGTCGGCCTGACGTTAGCGGTGATGGTTACGGCTTGGGTGGCCTCGCTCGGACCGCTGCCGCTTCAGGAGGCGCGCGCAGTCTCGACGACGATCGTCGACCGTCACGGCAAGCTGCTGCGGGCTTACGCGATGGCGGATGGTCGTTGGCGGTTGCCGGTCAATGCCACGACCGATGTTGATCCCACCTATCTCAAGCTGTTGTTCGCCTACGAAGACCGCCGCTTTCATTCCCACGCCGGTGTCGATCCTCTCGCGCTTGGCCGCGCAGCTCTTCAACTGGTTACGCGCGGCCATATCGTGTCCGGCGGTTCTACCATCACCATGCAATTGGCCCGGCTGATGGAGCCGCGGCGGCAACGCTCCATCTCCGCCAAACTCAGGCAGATCGCTCGTGCCATCGAGATCGAGCGGCAAATGAGCAAGGGCCAGATTCTCGATCTGTATCTGGCGATGGCGCCGTTCGGCGGTAACCTCGAAGGCGTTCGCGCCGCCTCGATCGCCTATTTCGGCAAGGAGCCTAAGCGCTTGTCGCTTTCGGAAGCGGCCTTGCTGGTGGCGTTGCCGCAATCACCGGAGAACCGCAGGCTCGACCGCTATCCGAATGTCGCGCGAGCCGCGCGTGACCGCGTGCTCGATCGCATGGTCGAAGACGGCGTGGTTTCCGAGGCCGATGCGGCGAGCGCGGAGGCCATTCCTGTGCCGAGGTTGCGGAAGCCGATGCCGGTGCTGGCGCCGCACTCCGCCGACAATGCGATGCTGTCGGTGAAGAACAATCCCATCATTGCGTTGACGCTCGACGCTGGCTTGCAGCAGACGCTTGAAACGCTCGCGCACGACCGTGCGGCCACTTTGGGGCCAAATATCTCGGTGGCCATTCTCGCGGTCGATAATGCGAGCGGCGAGGTGCTCGCCCGGGTCGGCTCGCCGGATTATTTCGACGATCGCCGCGCCGGTCAGGTTGATATGACGCGCGCGGTGCGCTCGCCGGGATCCACGCTGAAACCGTTCATCTATGGTCTGGCATTTGAGGACGGCTTTGTTCACCCGGAAAGTCTGATCGACGACCGGCCGATCCGCTTCGGCTCTTACGCGCCGGAAAATTTCGACATGACGTTTCAGGGCACGGTCCCGGTACGCAAGGCGCTGCAAATGTCGCTGAACGTGCCCGCGATCGCACTGCTCGATCGCGTTGGTGCGAGCCGGCTTTCGTCACGTCTTAAGCAGGCGGGCGCCAACCTTGAGCTGCCGAAAGACGAAGCCCCGGGATTGGCCATGGGTCTCGGCGGCGTCGGCATCACCTTGCAGGACCTCGTGCAACTCTATTCGGGGTTGGCGCGGCTCGGCGACGTCAAGCCGTTGCGGGAAATCCAGAACCAGCATGCGGGGGCAGGGGAGCCGCAGCGGTTGCTGGATCAGGTCGCCGCCTGGCAGGTCGGCAATGTTCTGTTGGGAACGCCGCCACCGGAGAACGGCGTGCATAACCGGATCGCCTTCAAGACCGGCACGAGTTATGGCTACCGCGACGCTTGGTCGATCGGCTTCGACGGGCGGATCACCATCGGTGTCTGGGTCGGCCGCCCCGATGGCGCGCCGGCGCCGGGTATCGTCGGGCGCACCGCCGCCGCACCGATCCTGTTTGACGCCTTTGCCCGAACCGGCAAGCTGCCGGCCGCCTTGCCCAAGCCGCCTAAGGGCACGCTGATCGCCAGCAACGCCAAATTACCGCTCCCTTTGCGGCGCTATCGGCCAATCGGCGAATTGGTTCGGACTGATGGCGAGCGGGCGCCGCATATCCAGTTCCCCCTCGACGGTTCCCGGATCGACGCTTCCGGTGGGGCAGGGGCGTCTTCTGTGGCCATGCCGGTAAAAGTGGCAGGCGGCGTGCTTCCGATCACCATGCTCGTCAACGGTGTATCGGTCGGGGAACTTGATAATCGCAGGCAGCGTCTAATCGATTCACCCGGTCCGGGCTTTACCAGACTGACGGTTATTGACGCCAAGGGTGCGGCGGACACAGTCGTCGTCAGAATTCAGTAAAGCTTCGCTAAGCGGTTGTCGCGACGTTGGTTTCGGCGTATGCGGAACCGATGAGCGAGACCTATGCCCGCCCCCGGTTTGGACAGCCACGCGAACCTCAAAAAAAGGTCGATCGGGGCAGCCGTCTCGTCGATCTCCTTGATTTTTCAGCCGCGAATAATGTCCACGCCATAGCACTTCTGATGCTGTGCGGATTCTTGTTGTTCCTACCCGGCTTCTTCAGCATCCCGCCGATCGACCGCGACGAAGCGCGGTTTGCACAGGCGACCAAGCAAATGGTCGAAAGCGGCGATTTGGTCGATATCCGCTTTCAGGACGACGTGCGCTACAAGAAACCGGTCGGCATTTACTGGATGCAGGCGGTCGCGGTCGAAACCGCTTCCGCGTTGGGTCTGCCGCGTGCGCAGGTCCGCATCTGGATTTACCGGGTGCCGTCGCTGATCGGCGCGTTCGGCGCCATGTTGCTGACCTACTGGACGGCGCTTGCGTTTGTCACCCGGCGCGGCGCCATTCTCGCCGCACTGATCATGGCCAGTTCAGTCCTGCTCGGTGTCGAGGCAAGGCTCGCCAAGACCGACGCGATGCTGCTGTTGACGGTGGTGGCCGCGATGGGAGCGCTGGCGCGGGTTTATCTGTCCTGGCAGCGCGGCGACGATTCTCCTCATCAGCCCTGGACATGGCCGGCCATTTTCTGGACGGCGTTAGCGGGCGGCATCCTCATCAAGGGGCCGCTGATCCTGATGTTCGTCGCGTTGACCATCGTGACGCTGGCCATTCTCGATCGCTCGGCCGCGTGGCTTTGGCGGCTTCGGCCGGTATGGGGCTTGATCTGGCTGCTGGTTCTCGTCTTGCCGTGGTTCGTCGCGATCTTCTGGCGCGCGGGCGATGCCTTCTTCACCGATTCAATCGGCGGCGACATGCTGAGCAAGCTGTCGGCGCAGGAATCGCACGGCATGCCGCCCGGTCTCTATTTGCTGCTGTTCTGGCTGACATTCTGGCCCGGCGCGCCACTGGCGGCGATGGCGGCTCCTGCGGTTTGGCGGGCGCGGCGAGAGCCGGGCGCGCAGTTTCTGCTCGCTTGGTTGATCCCTTCCTGGATCGTGTTCGAGGCAGTGCTGACCAAGCTGCCGCATTATGTCCTGCCGCTCTATCCGGCGATTGCGATCCTCACCGTCGGCGCGCTCGAGCGGCGCGTGTTGTCGCGTTCGTGGCTCATGCGCGGGTCGGCATGGTGGTTTGCCATTCCCGCGCTTGCCTCGCTTGCTGCCGTCATCGGGGCCGTAACTGTGACGCGCCAACCGGTGTTTTTGGCGTGGCCCTTCGTGGCAGCGGCCCTGATCTTCGGGTTGTTCGCCTGGTGGCTCTATGACGACAACCGCGCCGAGCGCTCGCTGCTGAATGCGGTGGTGGCTGCGTTGTTTTTGGCGTTTGCCATTTACGGCGTCGTGGTGCCCGCGCTGACGCCGTTATTTCCCAGCGCCGAAGTGGCGCGGGCGCTTCGTAATGTCGTCTGCGTCGGGCCGAAGGCGGCTGCGGCCGGCTTCCATGAGCCGAGCCTGGTCTTCATGACCGGCACCTCGACGCTTTTGACCGATGGGTCGGGCGCGGCCGATTTCCTCGCCCAGGGCAGCTGCCGATTTGCACTGATCGAGCAACGAGCAGAGCGCAGCTTTGCCCAGCGCGCTGAAGCGATCGGGCTGCGCTACGAGTTGGCGTCTCGCGTCGAGGGCTACAACATTTCGCAGGGGCGGCCGATTTCGATCGCAATCTTCCGCTCCGAAGGGACGGAATAGATGTCCCTTCAGTCCGGCGCCGAGGGATCGACGGGCTATCTCTCGCGCCTTTCCACCATCGTATCGACGTCGGCCACGCAACTGATAAGCGCGCCGTCGCAGCCGCATCGCACGGAGGCGAGAAGGGCACTGGCACGTCAAGCGCTGCTGACATCGGCCGTGGCGGCCATTCTGATTGCGGCGCTGATCATCTGGTTCGATGCGCAGGAAATCGCGCTGATGCCGCCCCGCGGCACCGCGAGCCTTTGGCCGTTTCGCATTTTGACCGACTTCGGCAAGGATAATTACGTGGTGTTGCTGTTGGCCGTCTTGCTGCTTGCGGTTTTGCTAGTGGCGCCGGCCCTGCATGGCCCCAGCGGACAACGGCTGCTCGCGATCGGTTTGCGTCTGCAATTCATGGTGCTCGCGATATCAGTGCCGCTCATCGTCGGCGAGTTGGTGAAATGGACTGCCGGACGGGGCCGCCCGTTCGTTGGCGGCGAGGCCAACGCCTTCAACTTCACTCCTTTTTCGGGAACCGAAGCTCACGCCAGCTTCCCATCCGCTCATTCGATCACGGCCTTTGCGCTGGCCTTTGCCGTGGCTGCGATCTGGCCGCGATGGCGGGGCCTGATGATCGCCTATGCGCTTCTGATCGCGTTTACGCGTCTTGTGCTTCTGGCGCATCACCCAAGTGACGTGGTGGCGGGCGCTACGATCGGGATTATCGGGGGCATGGGCGTGCGATACTGGTTCGCGGCGCGCGGCCTGGGCTTTGCGATTGACGATCGCGGCGTCATTTCGCCGGTCGCCGAGGGGCCTCTCGAGGGGGTTGCCGCCGGGGCACCGGCCCCATAAGAAGCGAACCGTCGGCCGGTCGCGGCCAACCCAACGGGTGAGATTTGCCTTCCTCTGACACAGCCGCCATCGCCGTTTCCATCGTTGTTCCCGTGCGCAACGAGGCCGAAAATATCGCTCCGGTGATCGGCGAGATCGCCGCGGCTCTCGATGGCCGTTGGAATTACGAAATCATCTATGTCAATGACGGATCAACGGACGCAACGCCCGAGCGGCTCGCCTCCGCGATGAAAATCCGTCCCAATCTGCGCCAGGTGCGCCATGCGACCTCAACCGGACAATCGGCTGCGGTGCGCAGCGGCGTTCGATTTGCGCATGGCGCGATCGTGGCCACGCTTGACGGCGACGGCCAGAATAATCCGGCCTTCCTGCCGGCCCTGATCTCAGCCATCGAGCAAGGCGGCGAGCGCACGGGACTTGCTGCCGGCCAGAGGGTGGGTCGCAAGGATACCGGCTTCAAGAAGATTCAATCACGCATTGCCAATTCCGTGCGCAATTCGATCCTGCATGACGGTACCCGCGACACCGGCTGCGGCCTGAAAGCATTTCGGCGCGAGGTGTTCCTGGCGCTGCCTTATTTCGATGGCCTGCATCGTTTCTTGCCGGCGCTGGTGCGTCGCGAGGGCTATGACATCGTCTATGTCGATGTGATCGACCGTCCCAGGCATTCCGGCGTGTCGAACTATGGCTTTTTCGACCGGCTATGGATCGGAATCATGGATCTCGCGGGGGTGTGGTGGCTGATCCGCCGCAAGAAGCCGACACCTGTTGCCACCGAGGTGAAATGATGCTGATCCAGTACGGCCAGGCCCTCAATAATTATTTCTACGATATTTTCGTCGCCAAGTTCGACTTCTGGCTGGCCTTCGGCCTGATTGCACAGCTTGCCTTTGCCGCGCGTTTCCTGGTCCAGTGGATCGCAAGCGAGCGGGCAGGAAAAAGCGTGGTGCCGCTCGCATTCTGGTTCTTCTCGATCTGCGGCGGCCTGTTGACGCTGATCTACGGCCTAGTCAAGCGCGAGCCCGTGATCATCATCGGACAACTGGTCTCGAATATCATCTATGTCCGCAACTTGATGCTGATCTTCAAGAACCGCGCCAAGGAATCGGAGACGCTGGATCGTTAGGCGGCGCGCAAGGCTTCAAATCCGCCGACAAGATCGGCCTTGAGGTCTTCGACGTTCTCAAGACCGATATGTAATCGCAGCGTCGGTCCGCCCGGTGTCCATGGCGTCGCCGTGCGATATCCGCTGCAATCGAAGGGAATGATGAGGCTTTCAAAACCGCCCCACGAATAGCCCATGCCGAACAGCTTGAGCGAGTCGAGCATGGCGTCGACGGCTTTTTGGGGAGCCGGTTTGAGAACGATACTGAACAAGCCGGAGGCTCCGGTGAAATCCCGCTTCCAGATTGCGTGACCGGGATCGCTTTCGAGCGCCGGGTGCAGCACGCGCAAGACTTCGGGCCGTTCGGCAAGCCATTGCGCCATTTCCAGCCCCGAGCGATGGTGCTGTGCGAGCCGCACCGCGAGCGTTCGTAGTCCGCGGATCGCAAGAAAGACATCATCTGGGCCGGCACAGATTCCAAGCAGCCGGATCGCTTCGGTAATCGCTGGCCACGTTCTGACGTTGGCCGAAATGGTTCCAAACATGATGTCGGAGTGCCCGCCGATATATTTGGTGGCAGCCTGAACGCTGATATCGATACCTTGCTCCAGCGAGCGATGAAACAATGGGGTTGCCCAGGTATTGTCATCGATCATGATCGCGCCATGGGCGTGCGCGCCGGTCGCAATGGCCCGAATATCCGGCATTTCGAAGGATTGCGACCCGGGCGCCTCGATCAGTACAGCGCGGGTGTTGGGCTTGAGTAGACTGGTGATCCCCGCGCCGATCAGCGGATCGAAATAGCTGGTCTCGACACCGTAGCGAGCCAGCAGGCCATTACAGAAATTGCGCGTCGGCTGGTAGGCATTATCGCAGACCAAAAGATGGTCGCCGGATTTCAGAACCGCGAGGAGGGCAGTGCTGATCGCGGCGGCACCCGATGGAGCTAGGCCGACGCCCGCGCATTGAGGCCCTTCCAGCGCCATCAACGCCTGCTGGAGCGCCTTTGTCGTCGGGGTGCCGTGGCGGCCATACCGGTACTCGCCGCGGTGGGCGCGCAAATCGCCGGCTGTCGGATAAAGCACGGTGGAACCGTGGACCACGGGTGGATTAACGAATCCCTTCTGCCCCTTGGTGTCGCGTCCCGCCGTCACCAGTGCGGTTTCCGTTTTCAACGGCTTGGTGCCTTCATCATCGCCGGAGCTCATATTCTAGTGGCCTCCTTCATCGTGATCCGGCCGCCAGGCAATGTGAAAAGTTTGCTAAGCACCGGAAGACGGCTTTCTGGCTAATAGCAGGGCAGGGAAGACCGGCGTCAACCCCTTGACCCGGCCCGCCAGTCGTTCTGTGATAGAGTTTACAACTTCGCTGCAGCTTTGAGGGGGCCTGTTGCGACCGTCGCTTCGTCTTCGAGCCGGAATAAGGGCCAGTGGCCTGTCCGGGTCGGCGTTTGCGGCGGCGGGTTGGCCCACTTTCGCCTGCGTCGACAAGTCATCGTTCCCGGACGACCTTCGAAAGGCTTCGCCATGAAACGTGCTTCTCTTGTCTTTGCCATTGCTCTCGCCACCGGTATTTCGGGCCAGTCTGCGACCGCGCAGACTCTCAAGACCGTCAAGGACCGCGGCATGGTCGCCTGCGGCGTAAGTCAGGGGCTGCCGGGCTTCTCGTCGCCCGACGACAAGGGCAACTGGACCGGGATCGACGTCGACATCTGCCGCGCGGTCGCAGCCGCAATCTTCAACGATCCGACCAAGATCAAGTTCGTGCCGTTGTCCGCCAAAGATCGTTTCACGGCCCTGCAATCCGGCGAAATCGACGTGCTGTCGCGCAACACCACCTGGACGCTGTCGCGCGACACCACGCTTGGCGCAAATTTCACCGGGGTGACCTATTACGACGGACAGGGCTTCATGGTGAGAAAATCGCTCAAGGTCAATTCAGCCCTAGAACTGAACAGCGCCTCGGTTTGCGTGCAGACCGGCACCACCACGGAACAGAATCTCGCCGACTTCTTCAAAAGCAACAACATGAAATATGAGGTGGTCGCGTTTGCCGGCGGAGACGAGACCGTCAAGGCCTATGAGTCTGGACGCTGCGACGCCTTCACCACCGATGCCTCGGGGCTATATGCCTACCGTCTGAAAATGGCCAGTCCTGACGATCACGTGGTACTTCCGGAGATCATCTCGAAGGAGCCGCTCGGCCCGATGGTGCGTCATGGTGACGACCAATGGTTCGACCTGGTGAAATGGGTGTTATTCGCGATGGTGGATGCCGAGGAACTCGGCATCACTCAAAGGAACGTCGACGAGATGGCGAAATCCGACAAACCGGAATTGAAGCGGGTGCTCGGCACCGACGGCAATTTCGGCGAACAGCTCGGCCTGACCAAGGATTGGGTGATCCGGATCGTCAAGGCGACAGGCAACTACGGCGAAACCTTCGATCGCAACGTCGGTGCCGGTTCGCCGCTGAAGATCGCCCGCGGCCTCAATCAACTTTGGAACAAGGGCGGCATTCAATACGCGCCGCCGATCCGCTGATCGCGCCAAGCCATCGCAACGATGAGCATCGAGCCACGACCACCGCCGCGGCAGCTTGTCGCGAAACTGCGGCGGGTGCTGGGTGGCGGCGCGGGCTGGAGAGGGGTCTTCCTTCAGCTCGTGTTCGTGGTTGTGCTCGCCTGGATTGCTTACGAAATCGTCGCCAACGTACGGAATAATCTGGCGTCGCAACGGATTGCGGCCGGCTTCGGGTTTCTGACCAACAATGCGGGTTTTGACGTCAATCAGACGCTGATTCCCTATTCCGGATCAGATTCCTATGCGCGCGTGTTCGTTGTCGGCCTGCTCAACACGCTGCTGGTCGCTGTTATCGGTATCTTCTTTGCGACCGTAATCGGATTCCTGGTGGCACTGGGCCGGTTGTCGCCGAACTGGCTTCTGGCGCGAATTTCCGGCGGCTATGTCGAACTGCTGCGCAACATCCCGCTGCTGTTCCAGATCCTGTTCTGGTATCTCGCCGTGCTCGGGGCGCTCCCACCGCCTAGACAAAGCATTTCGTTGTTCGATCTTTTCTTCCTTTCCAATCGTGGGCTTGTCGTTCCAACGCCGATTCCGCATGCCGGGCTCGAGGCCGTTGCGATCGCACTCTCGATAGCCATCGCAGCTTCGCTGCTGCTGCGATTCTATGCGCAGCGGCAACTGTTTCAGAGCGGCCGGATGATGACGATCTGGCCCACCGTCGTCGGCATGCTGATTGGACTGCCGCTCATCGCCTCACTGGCGTTTGGCGCTCCCGTCAGTTTTGAAATACCTCAGCTCAAAGGATTCAATTTCGCCGGCGGTTCGCGGATCATTCCGGAATTCGTGGCGTTGACGCTGGCGCTGTCGACCTATACGGGCGCCTTTATCGCCGAGGTCGTTCGCGCCGGGATTCTGTCGGTTCACAAAGGGCAGATGGAGGCCGGCGCGTCGCTTGGGCTGTCGCGGGGCGCGACCTTGCGGCTGATCGTGGTGCCGCAGGCGCTGCGCGTCATCCTGCCGCCGTTGACCAACCAATATCTCAACCTCACCAAGAACTCATCGCTTGCGGTGGCGATTGGCTATCCCGATCTGGTCTCGGTATTCGCAGGCACAGCGCTGAACCAGACCGGGCAGGCGATTGAAATCATCGGCATCACGATGGGCGTTTATCTTCTGATCTCGCTGGTGACCAGCGCGATCATGAGCTTCTACAACTGGCGGATCGGCCGGAGCATGGGCGCATGAGCGATCCCGCATCGTCATTCGTTCGACAGGAATTGCTTCCCGAGCGGGCGGCGCCGGTCAAGGTGACAGGCTTTGTCGGTTTCTTGCGTGCACGTCTGTTCAATTCGCCGACCAATATCCTGCTGACGATCGCAAGCGCGCTGCTGCTGTGGTTTACCGTCGTGCCTGCGGTCAAATTTCTGTTGATCGATGCGGTCCCTCCAGTAACACTTTCTCCGACATGGACGCTGGTTTGGAACGGTAAGGATCGCACCGTTTGTCTCGCTAAAGATGCCGAACACGCGGTGGGAGCCTGCTGGCCCTTTGTGGCTGCGAAATTCAGTCAGTTCATCTACGGCTTCTATCCGGAGGCCGAACGCTGGCGGGTCAACCTGACTTTCCTGCTTGCGGCCCTTTTGCTGCTGCCGCTGTTGATCCCGCGATTGCCGGCCAAGGGACTCAATGCCGGCCTGTTCTTTGTCGCGTTTCCCGTCGTCGCTTTCTTTCTGCTTCGCGGCGGTGGACTGAGCGGCTTTGGCATGAACTGGGCAGCCAACTTGTTATCGGGGTTTGCAGACAGCATCGGCGATCTCGGCGGCAGGCTTGCGAGGGCAGGCGAGGCAACAGCGGTGATCGGGCCGCCGGTGCAATGGCTCGGTAAACTCGTTGTACTGTTAGGCGCGGCGGTTTCCGGTCTGGTCTGGCCGCTGGTCCGGCTGAACGGCCAAATCCAAGGCGCCTCCCGCCCGGTATGGGTCGATTTCGCGGTAACGTCGGTGATCGTATCGCTGATCCTGTTTTTCCTCAGCGGCGGTTTTCGCACCGGATGGCGCATATTGCTTGGTGCTATCGCGACCTTTGCCGGCATCGGCATCGTGATCGCGGTGATGGGTCTCGACCGTGGTGGCCTTCCAATTGTCGACAGCGGCCTGTGGGGCGGCCTTTTGGTGACGCTGGTGGTTTCGGTCACCGGTATCGTCACTTCCATGCCGATCGGGATTGCGCTGGCGCTGGGCCGTCGCTCGACGATCCCGCTGATCCGCTTCTTCTCGGTCGGGTTTATCGAATTTTGGCGCGGCGTTCCCCTGATCACCGTGCTGTTCTTTGCAACCTATATGCTGCCGCTGTTTCTGCCGGGCAATTTCAAGATCGACGGTCTGGTTCGCGCCCTGATCGGTATCGCGCTGTTTTCGGGGGCGTATCTAGCTGAGGTCATCCGCGGCGGATTACAGGCGATCCCACGCGGGCAGGGCGAAGCGGCAAGCGCCATCGGCCTCTCCTGGTGGAAGACCACCGCGTTGATCGTGATGCCGCAGGCGCTGCGCCACGTCATTCCCGGGCTCGTCAACAGCTTTATCGGACTGTTCAAGGACACCTCGCTGGTATCGATCGTGGCGCTGTTCGACCTGTTGGGACAGGTGCATGCCTCGTTCGCCGATCCGGTCTGGGCAACGCCGACGACGCTGTTTACGGGCTTTGCCTTTGCCGGAATGATCTATTTCGTGTTTTGTTTTGGAATGTCTCGCTATTCAATGTTCGTCGAAAACAGGCTGAATACTCATCGTGGGTAACCGGGAAACTTCATGACCACAGATTCGATCGTTGGCATTGCCGGGCTCAACAAATGGTACGGCGACTTTCACGTGCTGCGCGACATCAATGTCGATGTAACCAAGGGTGAGCGCATCGTGATCTGCGGTCCGTCCGGCTCCGGAAAGTCGACGTTCATCCGCTGCATCAATGCGCTTGAGGAGTTTCAGGAAGGCCGAATCGTGGTCGACGGCATCGAACTCGGCCCACAACTGCGACGGGTCGATGAGGTCCGGCGCGAAGTGGGGATGGTGTTTCAGAGCTTCAATCTGTTTCCGCATCTGACGGTGTTGGAGAACTGCACGCTCGCGCCGATATGGGTTCGCCATGTCCCGAAGAAAGACGCCGAGGCGGCGGCCATGAAATATCTGGAGCGGGTGAAAATCCCGCATCAGGCCAACAAATACCCGGCTCAGTTGTCGGGCGGCCAGCAGCAGCGGGTCGCCATCGCCCGCGCGCTGACCATGAACCCCAAAGTCATGCTTTTCGACGAGCCGACCTCGGCGCTCGACCCGGAAATGGTCAAGGAGGTGCTCGACACCATGGTCGATCTCGCCAAGGAAGGCATGACCATGCTGGTAGTCACCCACGAAATGGGCTTTGCCAGGGAAGTGGCGAACCGCATCGTTTTCATGGACGCGGGTCAGATCATCGAGACCAACACGCCGGCAAATTTCTTCGCCAATCCGCAGCATGCGCGGACCAAGCTGTTCCTGAGCCAGATCTTGCGCTGATCTCTGATGTTCTCGCAGATGGGCGTCGGCTATCCGAAATGCGCCGTCTCGAACGGAATGTCGATCTTGCTGCGCTTTTCCAGCCACGCCGGCACGGGCAGGTTTTTCGAGCGCATGAATTGCGGATTGAACAATTTTGATTGATAGCGATTTCCGGAATCGCAAAGGATTGTCACGATGGTCTTGCCGGGGCCGAGCTGTTTGGCAAGCCGGATCGCGCCGGCCACATTGATGCCGGTCGAGCCGCCGAGGCAAAGGCCTTCATGCTCGAGCAATTCGTAGATGACGGGAACGGCTTCCTCGTCCGATATCAGATAGGCCTCGTCGACTTTGGCCTGCTCGATGATGGGGGTCACGCGGCCAAGACCGATACCCTCGGTGATCGATCCGCCCGGCGTGGCCTTGGCTTCGCCGTGCTTGAACAGTTCGTACATCGCAGCCCCATGCGGATCAGCGCAACCGATCACAACTCCCTTGTTCTTCTCTTTTAGAAACCGGCTCGTTCCGGCGAGCGTGCCGCCCGATCCGACCGAGCAAATGAAGCCGTCGACCTTGCCGTCCGTCTGTTGCCAGATTTCGGGCCCGGTCGATTCGTAATGCGCTTTCGGATTATCGAGATTGTTCCATTGATCGGCGAACAAGACGCCATTCGGTTCGCGTGCCCGTAATTGATCGGCCAGCCGTCGTCCGATGTGCTGGTAGTTGTTCGCGTTGGCATAGGGCAGCGCGGGCACCTCGACCAGTTCGGCGCCGCAGAGCCGCAACATGTCCTTCTTTTCCTGGCTTTGCGTTTCCGGAATCACGATCAGCGTGCGGTACCCGCGCGCGCTGGCAACGACCGCAAGGCCGATTCCGGTGTTGCCGGCGGTCGCCTCCACCACCAAGCCGCCCGGTCTGAGTTCGCCACGCTTTTCAGCCTCGAGGATCATCCACTTTCCGGCGCGGTCCTTGACGGACTGGCCCGGATTCATGAACTCGGCTTTGCCCAGGATGGTGCAGCCGGTCAGTTCAGAGGCCCGCTTCAGCTTGATCAGCGGGGTATTGCCGATCGCCTCGATGACGTTGTTGTTGATGTTCATGCGCGTTAGATATGCTCGAAGTCGACCCAGGGAAGGCGGACACTAGAGGGCGGGCAATGAAAGTGGAAGCAGGTTCTATCGCCGTTTTGTGCGCTGCGGTCTATTTCGCCTTGGCGAACACGACCTGGCGAACGTCGATATTTCCGGACAGGAATCCGGCTTCGCAGTAGGCGAGATAATATTCCCACAACCGCCGGAACCGATCGTCAAAGCCGAGTCGAATGAGATTCGGCCAGGCCGCGCGAAAGTTATCTCGCCAGGTCGCGAGCGTCTTGGCATAATCTTGCCCAAAGATGCGCTCGCGAATGACGGGCACGCCGAAACGCTCGCCAAGCGCTTTGAGTATCTGTGGGGATGGCAGCATGCCGCCGGGAAACACGTAACGCTGGATGAAATCGACGTCGCGGCGATAATCCTGGAACAAGCTGTCCTGGATGGTGATCGCCTGGATGCCGGCCAGGCCGCCGGGGAGCAGGCGGTCACGCAGTTGCGAAAAATAGTTCGGCCAAAATTCCTCGCCCACCGCCTCGATCATTTCGATAGAAGCGATGCGATCATACTGGTCGCGTTCGTCGCGATAGTCCTGCAACCTGATCTCGACTTGGTCGGCAAGGCCCGCAGCCTGGATACGGGCCTGGGCGAAGTCGCGCTGCTCCTTGCTGATGGTCAGTCCGACCACCTTCGCACCCAAGGCTTTCGCTGCATATTCGGCGAACCCACCCCATCCGCAACCGATCTCGAGCAATCTTTGACCCGGCTTGAGGTCGATCGCCTCGGCAAGCCGGCGGTATTTGTTGTTTTGGGCAGCGGTCAGATCCGCTGTATCGCCCTCAAACAGCGCCGACGAATACGTCATGCTGGGGTCGAGCCACGCCGAATAGAAAGCGTTTCCGATATCGTAGTGTTTGTAGATGTTACGGCGCGCCTGGCGTCTCGTATTGCGGTTGAGCCAGTGCCGGACCACCTGCATGGCCCGCACCATTGGCTTGCCGATCAGCATCGAGCGCATCCAGTCCTGATTCACGCAGAACAGGTAGAGAAATTGGGTCAGGTCGGGCGTGTCCCATTCGCCGCGCAAATAAGCTTCGGCAATGCCGATGTCACCGCCGCGAATAAGGCGCGAGGCAAAACCATAGTGATACACTTTCATCGCCGCGGTCGGCCCCGGCGCGTTGTCGCCGAGTTTGACGGCGCGGCCATCCGGCAAGGTCACTTCGAGCGAACCGTAACGCAGCCTGGCGCCATAGCCGAGCGCCAAACGGACCATGCGAGGCAGGTTCGCCGGCAAGCGATCCACCGTATCTGACGTGATCGGAATCATCTCGGGCATGGCCGACCGACCTAACTTCACCTTCCGCGGACAGACGTCACAGTCGAAATATAATCACTGCGCGCCTCGGTCGCCAAGGTTTCATCCGCGGTCTTGCCCTGCCGGGGCACCAACCGGACCCCCTTCAGCCGGAGCCGCAGCGCCTCCCAATGAATGGCGGCCATGATTTTCAGGGTCACCACGGGGAGCGAAAAGAATGAGCGTAGCAACTCCTGGGTGGTCAGGATGCGCCGATGTCCGTTAAAGGTTGCCGAAAGCAGCGGGCCTTCGCTATCGGTTTCGAGAATGCGCAGTTTGACCCGGTCTAGCGGCAGCATGACCCTGAAATGGTAGCGCATGGCCATCTCGACGAAGGGCGATACGTAAAACCGCTTGTCTTGGGTCTGGCGGATGCCGGCCGGGCTGATGTCGCCGTGCTTCACCGGCAGCACATAGGCATGGATGTCGCCGAACGTGTTGCGGACCTCATAGATAAGGAGGGCAGGCTGGCCGTGTGTGCCGTAGCAGAAGTAAACCGAAAGCGGATTGAAGGTGTAACCGAACAGCCGGGGATAGCACAGCAGCAACACCCGCCCGCCGGTCAGATCGATACCGTGTTCGGCTGCGCAGCGCTCCGCATAGAGCCGCAACGATGAGCCGTCCCGGTCGCCGTGATCGGCCTCGTGGAAACTGTACAGTGCGCGCCGGTTGACGCCGAACAACGGCGTTTGCCGGTCGGCGACCTCCAGTCGATCGAGGTCGATCAGCAGGCTCATCACGCGATAGCTGAAGCGATGCCCGACCGGCTTGAGGCGGGCATGCATGACGTCGCCGACGTAAAGCGCGGCTGCATCGCCATCGATCCCGGCTGGTTTGACGTGAACATTCCGCATGGCCTACTCCGCGGCCTCAGCCAGTTCCGGCAGGGGTTCGCGCCAGGGCGCGGTGGCACCCAACGCTTCCGCAACCGACAATGCCGACCTTAGCCCGTCTTCATGGAAGCCGTAACCGGTCCATGCGCCGCAGAACCAGGTATGGCGTTTGCCCTGGATGTCCTCGAGCCGTCGTTGGGCGGCAAAGGCTGCTGCGTCATACTGGGGATGTTCGCAGATATATTTACCGAAAGTGAGCGTGGGATCGGGTTCGAAAGGAGGATTGAGGCTGACGAACAGCGGTTTGCTTTTGTCGATGCCTTGAAGCTCGTTCATCCAGTAGGTCACGGCAACGTCGTTGACGGCTGCTCCCTGGCGGGGCCAGCGCAGAAAATTCCACGCCCCCCATACCCGTCGCCGTCGCGGCATGAGTCTGGTGTCGCGGTGCAGGTAAATCGTGTTGGGGGAATAGCCGATCGCGCCCAGAACGGAGCGCTCCCGTTCGTCGGCATCGGCGAGCATCTTGAGAGCTTGATCGCTGTGAGCTGCAATCACGACATGGTCGTAGGTTTCGCTGGCGCCATGGCTGTCGGTCACGACTACGCCACGCGCTTTCCGCTCGATCGAAGTAACCGCGCAGCCGAGACGAATGCAGTCGCGAAACGCGTCGGTCAGCTTCTCGACGTAATTTCGGCTGCCGCCCTTGACGGTTCGCCAGACCGGCCGGTCATACTGCAAGAGGCGATGATTGCTGAAAAACGCGACGAAATTCTCGGCCGGAAAGGCGAGCATATCGCGGGCCGGCGTCGACCAGATCGCAGCGCCCATCGGACCCAGATAGTCCGATAACAGTCGCGGTGCGAAATTCCTCCGGCGAAAATATTCGCCCAGGCTTAATCCGGCCAGCCGCCCGGCGGCGTAGTCTTCGACGCTCTGGCGGTTGAAGGTCAGGATGTCCCGCAGCATCCACAGATAACTGGGCGCAAGCAGATTTCGCGGCTGCGCAAACAGCCCTGTTGCCGTCTCCCACCATCCGTTGCCGCCGCCTTTCCACTCGAAGCGGCCGCCATCGGCGGTCACGGCAAAGCTCATGCGGCTTTCCACCGTCTCAACACCGAGGTGGTCGAACATCGCCGTCAGATCCGGGTAGTTGAGTTCATTGTAGACGATGAAGCCGATATCGACCGCGATCGGCGTGCCGTCATAGTCGACGTTGATGGTGTGGCTGTGTCCGCCTGGCCGGATTTCCCGCTCATAGACGGTTACCGGGTAACGTTTTGACAAGGTCCACGCAGCGGCATTGCCGGCAATTCCCGTCCCAACCACCGCTATGCGCATACCATTCCTCGCCCCGCTGACACTCCAGATACGGGAAGTCGTACCGGAAGTTTCGCGTAAGGAGAGTGCTGTATGGATTTGCGAAGGCAAACCCCGGACTATCCCGGGCCGTTGAAGCCCTTCGCCGCGCGGCGTATAGCAGGCCTATGTCAAGACCATCCGAGGCTAAAGATGGCATCGTCCCGACCTTGGCGACGCCGGAGTGCCCGCATTGCCGCAAACCGACGCCTTTATGCGTCTGCGAGGGCGTCAAGCCGATCAAAAACCGCCTCGACCTCTTGATCTTGCAGCATCCGCAGGAGCAGGACCGGGCGCTTGGCACGGCTCGCCTGACGGCGATGCACTTTGACAGGGCGGTCCTCAAGATCGGGCTGTCCTGGCCCAGTCTCTCGAAAGCCTTAGGACGACCCGTCGCCGACCCTTCCCGCTGGGCGGTGCTCTATTTAGGATCTGCGAAGGCAGCCGATCTCGACACGACCGAAGAAGTCGTCGCCATCAATCGCAAAGGCGAGGTAGCGGAACATCAGCGCGCCACTCTGCAGGAGATTGAGGGCGTGGTGCTGCTGGACGGCACCTGGAGCCAGGCCAAGGCACTGTGGTGGCGCAATGCGTGGATGCTGAAATGCCAGCGGGTGATCCTCGGACCCGCGCAGCCGTCGCGTTACGGGAAGCTTCGCCGCGAACCACGCCGCGACGGGCTCTCCACCATCGAGGCGGCGGCGCTGATTCTTTCCCGTCTTGAACGGCGGCCCGACATCGCCGACACCCTGAACGCCAGCTTCGCGCAGATGCTGGAAAGATACCGGAAAGCCCTCGATGAGCAGCCTTCGCTGGCGCCTAAGCCGCGGCCGAAGCGGGATTATCGGCGCCGGCGGCGGCCATGAGCGGGAGTTTCCGGCTCTTGCCCACTCGCGGGATAGTGGCCCATTTTAAGTCGTCGTTATCGGGATCGGAGGTCTAATTACTCATCGGTTATAAGGACGGGCCGGGTCCGGCAAACCTTTGTTCGAGAACCTCTTGTTTGAAAAACCTGGTCCAGACGCAAGGATATTCCAATGATTTTGGTAACCGGCGGTGCCGGATATATCGGATCTCATACCTGTGTCGAGCTTCTAAATGCCGGCAAGGACGTCGTGGTCCTCGATAATTTTTCCAACTCTAGCCGAACGTCGCTCGAACGCGTTCAACAGATTTGCAGGAAGCGGCTCGCGGTCGTCGACGGCGATATTCGTGACCAGACGATGGTCGAGAAGGTCTTGAATGAATTCGGATGCACCGCGGTGATCCATTTCGCCGGCCTGAAATCGGTGTTCGATTCCGTTACGTCGCCGCTCGACTACTACGATAACAACGTCATTGGCACCCATCGCCTGTTGCGCGCCATGCAAGCGAGCCACGTCAAGCGCATCATCTTCTCATCGTCCGCGACCGTGTATGGAGACCCGAAGTTTCTGCCTTACACCGAGGATCACCCGCTCAAGCCGGTTAATCCCTACGGCCAGACGAAGTTCGTTGTTGAGGAAATGCTGCGCGATTTATCCGCCAGCGATTCCACCTGGAGCATCGGCATACTTCGTTACTTCAATCCGATCGGTGCGCATGAAAGCGGTCTGATCGGTGAGGATCCGAAGGGAGTGCCGAACAATCTCCTGCCATTCGTTGCTCAGGTTGCGGTCGGGCGGCGCGATCGCCTGAACGTTTTCGGAGGCGATTACGACACGCCTGATGGAACGGGCGTACGTGATTACATTCATGTCGTGGATCTGGCTCAGGGGCACGTCGCTGCGTTGGCGTCGCTTGAGCAGCCCGCATGCATTGCGGTCAATCTGGGGACGGGCCGGGGCTATAGCGTGCTGGAGGTCGTCAAGGCTTTCGAGAATGCCAGCGGCAAACCGGTTCCTTACGAGATCCGGCCGCGGCGCTCCGGCGATATCGCCTCATGCTATGCGGCGACCGATCGCGCAGAGAAATATCTGGGGGGATGGCGGGCCAAAAGAAACCTGGAGACGATGTGCAAAGACCATTGGCGATGGCAAAGCCAAAATCCCAACGGATATGACGGATAGCGCGGGCGGGGTCGGGGGTGGTTGCCTAACCCTGTGGCCACCTGTATTGATCCGCCCATGGGGCCACGTGGCGGAGTGGTTACGCAGCGGTCTGCAAAACCGTTTACTCCGGTTCAATTCCGGACGTGGCCTCCATCAATTAAATCAAAGACTTATAGCGGGTTTTGGAGAAGGAGCTGAGGGCTCATCCAAGGCGCCCCCGCGCGCGGCATTTGCGGCCGGCAGACAAACGCCAAGCACATGCTTTAGCAGGCCGCGTGCCAGCCGTCGGGGAACGGAATAAGCGGCCAGGCCAAGCCGTTGTCGTTGGCGGCCTCAGGCTGTGGACCGAACGTCATCATGCCGGTCACGAAATCCTCTTGGGGAATCGGTGCAACGGCCGCGTTCACGGCGTCCAGCAACCGTTCGAATTCCGCTTCACCCATCGTGCGCTCCTAAAGTCCGAGCGTCGAGCGTCGCAAAAGTCCCCTTTTTCGCGGTTGAGTAAATCGCTCAAATTGTATCGATCCGGCTATCGCGGCCCGGTTTGGTTGCCGAAGCCTTAACGAATGGCGGGAAAGACTGTTGGTGCTTGGGGCCGATTGAGTCGGCGCGTTCAGTGATCGTCCGCCTGACGTGCGGAAACCCGGATCGACGGTTGCGAGTGACCTAACCGCGCAGCGTCGGCTCGCTTGCTATTTCCCGTAAAGATTTTGGCGTGTGTGGGATTTGCTTTCCTTCTGTGCAAGCCATGCCTGCAAGCCATGGCGCGTTGCTTACCGCAATTCACCAAAACTTTACGGCGCGCTGCCACGTTTGAATCGCAAGTCATTTTTCCGCGTGCCGCTGAGGAAATGAAGAGTTTCCCCAACATCCAAATGCTGCTGATCGGAGCGGTGGCCCTAGCAATCGGGGCGGCCGCTGTCCCGGTGGCGCTTGGCATAGTGGAACTGGGGCACCTGCGCGGCAGCATCACCAAGATCGAACGAGCCGTCTCGGACGTGAAGCTTGCACGCGACGTCATCGACAAGGCTTCACAGAGCCTCGTCAATTTCACCGCAGTCGCGCTCGAGCTGTCGCCGGCGGATCGCTCGAAGGTTCTGGCTGACGCCGAACGGCAATTCAACGAGCTCGACGCAGCCGTCGAGCGGGTCACAAAATCCAAGTCCAACGCGTTGTCTTTCGATGAACAGCAGAGGCTTACCCAGGCGATTGCTTCGCTCACGCACAGTTGGGAGGAGTTGCGCGATCAGGCGCCCGGCGAGATCACGTCAATCGAGAAGAGTTACCACTTCTTGCGTATTCTGGAGCAGACCAGGATCGCAAAGCATCTGCTTCTCACATTCGAGGCTGAAGCCTCGCAGGCGGCGCAAAATGAAGCTGCCGCCTCGTTTGACCGGCTCGGCAGGTCGGCGCTTCTCCTGGTGTCGACGATGCTGGTCGGCAGTCTCGCGAGCGTTGTGGCGCTGTTTGGAATTTACCACTTCGCGACCGGGACCAAGGACGTCAATGCCCGCCTGAGGGAGGCCATCGCGGCCGCGGAGCGCGCCGAACATTCGGAGCGCGCGGCGCATGCCCGGTTACGGGAGGCGTGCGACGTTATTCCGGAAGGATTTGTCCTGTTTGACGCCGACGATCGTTACGTGATGTGGAACCGCCGCTTTGCGGAGCTTCACGAGTGGGCCGGTCACAAGATAACGAGCGACATGCGGTTTGAGGATTCGCTCAGGGCCGGTCTGAAGGCCGGGCGATATCCCGATGCCGAAGGTGACGAGGAGGGATGGCTTGCCGCACGGCTGGAGCGGCATCGCCGGGCAGAGAACGAGGAAGAACAAGCGCTGCTCGGCAATGGCTGGCTCAGGATCATGGAGCGGCGGACATCCGACGGCGGGTGCGTTGGAATCCGCGTCGATATCACGGATCTGAAACGGAAGGAGGCATCGTTCCGCCTGTTGTTCGACAGTCATCCGCTTCCGATGTTCCTGTGGGATCGGAACACTTTCAAATATCTCGCGGTCAACGCCGCTGCCTGCAGGCACTATGGCTATAGCCACGAAGAATTCATGAAAATGACTTCGCTCGACATCAGGTCGAAGGAAGATCAGGAGTTGCTGCGCAACACGGTTGCCACGGCAGCACCGGGCGACGTTCGGGCCGATCGTGTTTGGCGGCACATCAAGGCGGATGGAACGCCGATCGAAGTCATCATCTATGCCAAGATGCTCCCTTACGAGGGCCATCTGGCGACGCTGAGCGTTGCGGTCGATGTCACCGAGCGCAGGCGGGCGGAGAAGGAGTTGCGTCGCACCCGTTCGTTCCTCGATGCGGTCGTGGAAAACATGCCGGCAATCCTCTTCGTCAAGGAACCGCAGGAGCATCGCTATGTCCTGATCAATCGCGCCGGCGAAGAGTTTTTCGGAATGCCGAGCGAGGAGATCGTCGGCAAGACCGACTTCGAGCTGTTGTCGACAGACGAGGCCAGCCTTTCCTTTGTGCGGGACCTCGAAGTACTTCATGGTGCGCAAAATCATTCCTTTGACGAAGAAGTAGTCGAGACGCGTCAGCACGGTCAGCGCCTGATTGCCACCCGGCGGCTTGCCATTCCCGGCGACGACGATCAGCCGAAATACCTGCTCGGCGTGGCCGAAGACATCACGGAGCGGAAAAAGGACCAGGAGCGCATTGCGCGTCTGGCCCATTACGACGCGCTGACCGACCTTCCGAATCGCGCGTCGTTCACCAAGCACCTCGGTTCGACCATCGAACACGCCGCAGCCAACAATCAGATGTTCGCCGTCCTTTGCCTCGACCTCGATCGTTTCAAGGAAATCAACGACACCTATGGCCATCTTGTCGGAGACGGGCTGCTGCAGGAAGTTGCGCGACGGCTGCAGGCCGCAGCCGAGGGTGAATTTGTGGCTCGACTCGGCGGCGATGAATTCACGATCGTGACGACCGGGCCGCAACCGGCGAGCGCAGAAGCGCTTGCACAACGGCTGATCGCCGAGTTTTCGAATGACTTCGTCATTGACGGTCAGCGCTTGCGCAACGGAACGAGTATCGGAATCGCGATATTTCCGACCGACGGCGACGATGCGATGACCGTTGTCGGTAACGCCGACGCCGCACTTTATCGCGCCAAGGCGGAAGGCCGCGGATCCGTTCGGTTCTTCGAGGCGCAGATGAACGCCCATCTTCGCGAGCGGCGCGCGATGCAGCGCGACCTCGAGACCGCGGTCGCCAATGGCGAAATCATGCTCTATTACCAGCCGCAGATGCGCATCGGCTCGGCCATTACCGGCTTCGAGGCCTTGGCGCGCTGGAAGCATTCTCAACGCGGCTCGGTCCCGCCCAACGTCTTCATTCCGCTTGCCGAGGAATCGGGAACGATCCTGGGTATGGGCGAGTGGATTTTGCGCGAAGCCTGCCGCGAAGCGGCATCGTGGCCGCGGCCTCTGAATGTTGCGATCAATCTGTCGCCGGTGCAGTTCCGTGACGGCGATCTCCCGTCGCTGGTTCACACCATCCTGCTCGAAACCGGCCTTGCACCGGGCCGGTTGGAGATCGAAATCACGGAAAATGTGTTGATCGGTGATTTTTCGCGCGCCTTGTCCATCATGCGACGGCTGAAGGCGCTGGGTATACGGATATCGATGGACGACTTTGGGACGGGATACTCCTCGCTGGCTTATCTGCAGGCCTTTCCGTTCGACAAGATCAAGATCGACCAGTCATTCATTTCGAGCGTTGTAGCCAACCCACAATCGGCGGCCATCGTGCGCGCTGTCATCGGATTGGCGCGCGGGCTCAACCTGCCGGTCATCGCCGAGGGCGTGGAGACCCACGACCAGCTTGCGTTCCTGAGCCAGGAAGCCTGTGACGAAGTGCAGGGCTATTACATCGGCCGGCCCTCGACGATCGACCAATATGAAGAATTGGTCGGCCGGGCGAACGAGGCGGCTCGGGAAACCGCCTGACCAGGCCACGAAGGCGGCGCCAAACAGGCACTTCGCAGGCAAAGTGCACCGTTTGCATGCGCAAATTCACAGCTCGGTCTGCGTAAATCCCACATCCTCCTGGCACAGGCCTTGCTAAATACAGATCGCAAGAGAGATCTATTGGGGGGAGGGGACGGGATGAAGTCTTTGGCGAGCGCGTGCAAGGTAGCGATAGCCGGTCTCGCCTTCACAGGCTTCGTTGCGCTGGCATCGGCAGCCAGCGACGGCGAGATATCCAACGGCGTCGTCAAGATCGGGGTGGTCACCGACGCGAGCGGCCCGCTCTCGGATTCCAACGGGCAAGGCTCCCTCATTGCCGCCAAATTGGCCGCGGAAGATTTCCAGAAGCAAAATCCCGACATCAAGGTCGAGTTGCTGTTTGCCGACCATCAAAACAAGCCGGATATCGGTTCGGCGATCGTGCGCAAATGGTTTGACGTTGACGGCGTCGATGCGATTGCCGACGTCGGCAATTCCGCGGTCGGACTGGCTCTCCAGACCATCATTCGCGACAAGAACAGGATTGCGATTTACACCTCCGTTGCGACCACGGCGCTGACCGGCAAGCAATGCGTCAAAACCGGCTTTGCCTGGCTTCATGATGCCTACACGCTGGTGGCGGGTCCGCTCCGAACGCTTGTCGCCCAGGGACAAGACACCTGGTTTTTTGTCGCGGCGGATTACGAGTTCGGCAAGAACATGGTCGCGGAATCGCAACGGCTTCTTCAGCGCGTTGGCGGCAAGTCGCTCGGGGCCGTCTATCATCCCATGGCAAATGCCGACTATAGCTCCTTCCTCCTGCAGGCACAGAGCTCGGGCGCGAAGGTGGTGGCGTTTTCAAACGTCGGCGACCAACTCGTCAACTCGATGAAGCAGTGGAAAGAGTTTGGCATGGACGCGGGTAAGCAACGGCCCGTCGCTCAGCTATTGTTCCTGACCGACGTCCACAGCATGGGACTCGATGTTGCGGCTGGCCTGACATCCATGGTCGGTTGGTATTGGGGGTTGAACGACGAAACCAGGACCTTTGGTCATCGCTTTTTTGAACGTCACCAGCGAATGCCGACGGCGCCGCAGGCTGCGGTTTATTCGGGTGTTCTTCATTTCCTCAAAGCTGTGGCCGCCACCGGCTCCGACGATACCGATACGGTCGCCAAGTGGATGCGCGAAAATGCGGTCGACGATTTCTACGCGCGCGGGGCAAAGATTCGCGCGGACGGAAAGCTGATCCATCCCTTCTATCTCATTGAGGTGAAGAAGAGGGCCGATGTGAAGGAGCCGTGGGACTACTATAACATCCTCCGTCAGGTTCCAGCCGACGAAGCCTTCATTCCCTTGTCAGAAAGCGAGTGCCCGCTCGTGAAAGCATCAAACTGAGTGCTAGCGGAGTGGATTTGACATTCGCAGCCCTGTAGCCGGGAGTGCGTAAGGCGAATGTCAAATCCAAAACTCCACTAAAAACCCATATTTGCTGGTGGTCCTTCGATTCTAACATTTTGCAGAGCGACAGCCAGATCGGGATGCAAATGTTAGAATCGGACCACTGGGTTGGCGCCCTCATCATCGCCCTCGGGAAAAACGGACGAACCCGTCACGATTTGGCATTCGTACCGCGGGCAGTGTCTGCGCATCCATCGTCTCGTTCTCTGCGATGACGCCGTTGAGCTGCAGGATGTAGGCAACCACCGCATATACCTCGTCATCGCGAAGCGACTTGGGTTCGTTCAGCGGCATGGCGCGTCGCACATAGTCGAAGACCGTGGTGGCGTAGGGCCAGAAGCTGCCGATGGTCTTGGCCGGCGCGTGACCCGGTTCGAGCGATCCCTGTCCGCCGACCAGTTGATCGTTCGGTTTGCCCGAGCCTTTCTCGCCGTGACATGCGAGGCATTTGGCGAGGTAGATCTGCTCGCCTTGTTGCGCCGTTCCACTCCCGGATGGAAGGCCTGCGCCGTCGGGGCCGATGCTGACGTCCCACGAGGCGATTTCCTCGGGGCTCGCCGCTTTGCCGAGATTGGGGCTTTCAGCGGCCGCGGTGCTGTAGCCGATAAGGGGTGCCAAACAGGCCACCAGGAAAGCGTTACGCATAGACATGTTTGACCTCGCCGCCCTGTGCGACGCCCCAGCTCGCAATCCCGTTGAAATGGTAGTTGGCCCGCGCGCCGCGATCGGCGATGAGTTTTGACCGCGACGGCTGTACATATCCGGATTCGTCGGTCGCGCGGCTCTGAAGAGTGGCCGCGCCGCCATCCCACCGCCAGGGCGAGCGGAACCGCGTGACCGCTTTCGGCAGTACCGGCTCCTGCAGCGCTGCCAATGCCCAGCTTGCGCCGCCGTCAGCGGAGACTTCGACCTTTGCGATCCGTCCAGAGCCGGACCAGGCGAGACCCGTGATCTCGTACAGGCCTGGCGTTCCCATCGTCAGGCCCGGCGAGGGGCGCGTAATCACCGACTTGGCCTCTTGCTCAAAACAGAACTGCAACGATTTTCCATCGTTCAGCAGCATCGTGTATTTCGAGGTTTCATCCTTGGTCATCGTCGGTCCTTCGGTCAACTTGATGCGCCGAAGCCATTTGACATTCATATTGCCTTCATACCCCGGCAACAGCAGCCGCATCGGGTAACCGTTTGACGGCCGCACCGGTTCGCCGTTCTGGAAGATTGCAACCAGCGCGTCGTCCATCGCTTTGGCTAGCGGTATGCTGCGGCTCATGCCTGATGCGTCGGCGCCTTCGGCAAGGAGCCACTGCGCACGAGGGTCGACGCCGGCTTCCTCTAGGAGCGTCGCCAGCCTTACACCGGTCCATTCGGCGCAAGACAACAGGCCGTGGATCGGCTGGACGCCGAGCGGGGCCGGGTCTTTTTGATAAAGCAACGCGCTGTTGCCGGCACACTCGATGAATGCGATGCGGGATTCCATCGGGTAGCGCATCAGTGCGTCGAACGTGAAGATGAGCGGGCGCCTGACGAGACCATGGATCAGCAGCCGGTGGGCCTCGGGATTGATGTCAGGAATACCGTTGTGGTGGCGCTCGAAATGAAGCCCGTTCGGCGTAATCATGCCGTCGAGCAAATGATGCGGCGTGCGTGAGGTGCCGGTGCCGGTCGTCCCAGGAGCACTCGCGAAAACCCGCGCAACCTTGCTTGTGTATCTCGACGGCTGCCCATAAGCGGTAAAAGGCGAACCGGGTGTTTTCATCCAAGGCTCGACCGGCAGCAGCTGAACCGGCGGGACCTCCGCCGCGCGCGCCGTGTCCGACAACGCGGCGCTTCCGATCGCGGCCGCACCGCCCGTTAGAAAGAGACGGCGGTCAAGGAGTCCATTTCCGGCAGCCTGTTCCGGTTCGCTCGGCGCTGGTCGCTTCTTGCGCATCGTCGTCTCCGAATTGACAAAGGAAGTGTTGCCACACTGAAAATAATAAATTTGCTAGTGTCCCTTTGGTTCTGACATTCGTAAAAGTGCCACCACGATATGATACGCTAGGGTCCAAGCCGTGCGCGGATGGCGTCCGCGATGGCATCAGGCGCGGAGCCTGGCGGCAGGAAGCCGAGATACCGCCCATCCTTCCCGACCAGATAGATGAAGCCGGTATGGTCGACCGAATAGTCGCTCGGTGTTGAAGCGCCGTTTTTCACAAAGAACGTCCGGTAGGCGATCGCCGTTTTTCGGATATCGGCCAGCGAACCGGTCAAACCGATCAGCCGCGGATGAAACGACGAGACGAAATCGGCGAGTCGTGCAGGCGTGTCGCGTTCCGGATCAACAGTGATGAACAAAGGCTGCACGGACTCGGCTGCGGCGCCAAGCTTGTCGAGAGCGAGCGAAATCGATTGAAGCTCGGTTGGGCACACGTCCGGACAAAACGTATAACCGAAATAGAGTACGACGATCTTGCCGCGAAAATCCGAATCGGTGCGGCGATGGCCGGTTTGATCGGTAAGCTCAAACGGACCGCCGACCGGCGCGCGGCCCGACAACAGGCCTTCGATCAACTCTGTTGGCGATGGTTCGGTGGCTTCATTCGCGGCAATGGGTGCCGAGAAAAGAATACAGGCTAGCGCAAGCGAAATCCGCAATCTACGTGAGCCGCGCGCCATCGGAACGCCTGGACGCACCTTTTCACCGGACAACGCCACCTCATTAACTCCAGAAAAATAACGCCTTCTCGCGGGGAGACCGCGAAAAGGCGTGTTGGACGCATTCAGCTTCGACAACCGATCACTCGACGATTACCTGACCGTACATCCACGGATGCGGCGAGCAGATGTAGTAGTAGACGCCCGGCTTGTCGAATTTGACCGTCTTCGTTTCACCCTTCGAAATCGCACCTGTGCTCCAACCGTTCTTGTCCTGCACCAGCGAGGTCGAGTCGTGCGGTACGTCGCCCACATTGGTGAAGCTCAACGTGGTGCCGCTCTTGATCCGGGTACGGGCCGGAGAAAAGCTGTACTCGGTATTGCCGGCCCCGATCTTGATCGCATCGACGCCTGCCGCGATTGGCCCGGTCGGACCGGCAATCGTCGGCGGCGCCGGTGGCGGCCACAGCGGCCCGAGCTGGCCCGTCAGCGAAAAAGTCCAAACGGCGTCACCATAAGCACTACCCTGCATCTGGTTGCCGCCGGTTGCGATCGTGATGTATTCCTCGCCATCGACCTCATAGGCGACGGGTGGAGCGTCGGCGCCAAATCCGGTCTGGAAGCGGAACAGTTCCTGGCCCGTCTTCGCATCGAGCGCGAGGAAATTGCCGTCGGGTTCGCCACGCAAGACGAGCCCGCCGGCTGTGACGGTCGAGCCGCCGCCGCCACCGACGCGATAGGGTGTCTTGGTCTGCCAGGCGATCTTGTTGGTCTTGGCGTCGATGGCGGTGAAAGTACCGCTCATGGGTGAGCCGATTGGCGCCGCCTGACCGCCGCCGGTGTAGCGGACTCCCTTGGAATACGTGGTGGGGAAGCGCGTGTAGGCGCTGGTTCGTACCGTTCCCGGCACATAAAGGTAGCCGGTATCGGGACTGTACGGCATGGGCGACCAGTTGGTGCCGCCGATACCAGAAGGCTGAACCAGAACCGGGGATTCCCAGAACGGCGTGTAGAGGCAGCCCGCCTCGTCGTAGCCGGGCATCTTCTCGGCGCACTGCGGCACGGTCGGATCACCGACCGGAATCGGCTGCGTCGCCGCGGTCTTCTGCCGCGGCTCCTGTGGCACCGGCTTCTCCTCGATGCCGACCAGCGGTTTTCCGTTGGTACGGTCGAGGATGTAGACCCAGCCGGTGCGGCCTGCCTGGGCGACGCCCTTGCGAGGCTGCCCATCGATGGTGGTATCGAACAGCACCACCGGGCTCGCGGCGTCGAAGTCCCAGATATCGTGGTGCACCTCCTGGAAGTGCCAAGCGTATTCGCCTGTCTTGATGTTCAAGGCGACCACAGAGGTGCAATACAGATTGTCGCCCTCACGCATCGAACCGTCGTAGTCCGGCCCGCAATTGCCGACGGCAAAATAGAGGAGGCCGAGCTCAGGATCGACGGCCGGTGTGTTCCAGATCGGCGCGCCACCGCGCATTGCATGATCGGTGCCGGCCGGCCAGGTCTCGCTGCCTTTCTCGCCCGGAGCGGGCAGGGTGAACCAGCGCCACTTGATCTCGCCGGTTTTGGCATCGAGTGCCGTCAACCGGCCGCGGACGCCGAACTCGCCGCCGGTGATACCGCTGTAGATCATGCCGTCGTAATAAAGTGGCGCGCCGGTGATGCCGTAGCCGTTTTGCCATTTCTCGATCGGCGTCTTCCAGGCGACCTTTCCGGTTTTCATGTCGAGCGCAACGACGTTGGCATCGAGCTGGCCGAGGTAGATTTGCCCTTCACCCATCGCGAGGCCGCGATTGACCCAGCCGCAGCAAACGGTCGAGATGTTCTGTTCGATACCGGACCAGTATTCCCAGACGGTCTCGCCGGTCTTGGCGTTGAGAGCGAAGACGTCATCGTTGCCGGTAACGACGTACATCACGCCGTCCTTCACGAGAGGCGTTGCCTCGAAAGAATACTTGCCGCCGACGCCGGAACCCTTCAGTCGGGTCATCCACGCGCCCTTGAGCTTGCCGACATTGGTGGTGTCGATCTGCTTCAGGGAGGAATAGCGATTGTTGGTGAGGTTGCCGCCGTTGGTAACCCAGTCCTTGCCGACCGGGCCTCGAAGTAACTTGTCCATCTCGGGATCGGTGGCCCGTGCCGGCGCGATAATCAACAAGCAAAAAACGGCCAACGTCGAGACCGTCCACCATGCGAGACGACGCATTATTGCCTCCCCAATTTTTTGTGCTGGCGTTCGGCCAGTCGCCGTCACCGTACAGCCGGCTAAAAAATTTAGCTATGCTGTTTAGAGAAGTCAGGACTGTGTCGAAGAGTTTGTGCCGTTCATGAAGGGACGAGCGAGCGGCATGGACGTGCGCCGTCACCATGGGCTGACGCCGCGCCGGAACTGTGCTGAACGGCCGCGCGCTCGCTGCGATATATTCAAGGTGGCGGTAGACCGCGCTTTATTTTTTCTCGCCCATGGTGACGTAGGCCCACAGTGCCTCGATGTCATCGCTCTGGAGCAGGTCGCCCCACGCCGGCATCTGGCTTTTGCCGTTGGTCACCGATCGCACGAAACGATCGTGCTCGCCGGGCGGAAACTTGCGCAGGTCGAACGCGCCTTCCGGGTCCAGCATCCGCGCTCCGTGGCAAGGGGAACAGTTGCGGGCGAAGATTTCGGCCCCGGTTGCGATCTGCTGCGGAGAAAAGCTTTGATCTTGGGCGGCGGCCGTCGCGCACCACAGCGCAACTGCCGCCGCGAGACTTATGCTAGTGCCGCCTATTTGAAGTTTCTGCATCACAAGCCGCGAATTCCGTTCAGAAACTTCAAATGGACAAGCGGCATTAGAATCATGGGTTTGCTAGTGCCCATGACTTTCCGAAGTTCGTGAAAGCTGATTGCTGAGATGTAACACGAACTTCGGAAAGTGGGCACTAGTCGTCTGTCCTGTCATGCCTGAAACCTTGTGGAGCGCATCGCGAAGAGGAGTCGGAAACTCGCGCTCTCAATCCGGCATCAGGGCGAAGGTCCACACCGAGCCGCCGGGCGGCACGTCCTTAAGCGCCTCGCGCGCCTGGTTCGCGTACACGCCGCCCAATCCCGACAGCACGGTGACGTATTGCCGGCCCTTGTAGGTGTAGGTAATCGGCTGCGAGTTGATGCCGGAGCCGGTCTGGAACTTCCAGAGCGTCTTGCCGTCCGCTGCGTCGATGGCGACGAATTCGCCGGTTTCCTTACCAGTGAACAGCAATCCGCCGCCGGTGGCCACGATCGCTGACCACTGCGGATGGTCCCAGAGCGGCGCGCGCCACACCTGCTTGGCAGTCAGCGGTTCGATCGCGTCGACATGACCGATCGGCTCGCCCTCAGGCTGCTTGGACGGGAGATTTTCCACGAACATATAACGTTGTCCCGGCACGTAAGGTCCAGTCGGTAGCTGCTTGAACAAGCGCGCCGAGTGCATGGTGTTGGCATAGAGCAGCCCAGTCTCGGGGTTGAACGCGGCATGCGGCCAGTTCTTGGCGCCGCGCTGGGTCGGCCAGATCTCGACCCGTTCTCCGGCGCGCAGTTTCCTGGCGACGTCGGTTTCGATCGGACGTCCGGTTTTCATGTCGACGCCGCTGGCCCAATTCACCCGCTCGAACGGCTTGGCGGAAATCAATTGGCCGCTGGCCCGGTCGATCACATAGAGAAAGCCGTTGCGGTTGAGCTGCATCAGCACCTTGCGTTTTGCGCCGTCGACGTCGAGTTGGCCCAGGATCATTTCCCAGTTGCCGTCGTAATCGTATTGGTCGTTCGGCGTGAACTGGTAGTGCCAGACGACCTCGCCGGTCTTCGGGCGCATCGCCAGCACCGAGGCAGTGAAAAGGTTGTCGCCGGGTCGCGATTGCGATGACCAGGGCGCCGGATTGCCCGTGCCCCAATAGGTCAGGTCAAGGTCGGGATCGTAGGAGCCGGTGATCCAGCTCGAACCGCCGCCAGTCTTCCAGGCGTCGGTATCCTGCGGCCAGGTCTCGTTGCCGGGTTCGCCGCGCGCGGGAATCGTGTAGCGGCGCCACAGATGTTTGCCGGTTTCCGGGTCCCAACCGTCGATGAAACCGCGAATGCCGAACTCCGCGCCGGAAATGCCGGTGATCAGCACGTTGTCGGCGATCAGCGGCGCGACCGTCATGGAATAGCCTTCCTTCCACTCGGCCACCTTCTCGTTCCAGATCTCCTTGCCGGTTTTCATGTCGAGCGCGACGACATGGGCATCGAGCGTGGTGCGGTAGAGCTTGCCGTTGAGGATCGCAGCGCCCTTGTTGGAGACACCACAGCACACGATACGCGGCGTCTCCGGCACCGTCGAGCACCAGCGGCTGCGCCTGCTCGCCCCACGGGTTGTCGAGGCTGAGATTCCAGATCGGCACCAGGCGTTTGACCGTCGCCTTGTCGATCTCTTTGAGCGGGCTATAGCGGTTGAGACTATAGCCCATGCCATAGGTCAGCACGTTGTCGGGGTTCTTGCCGTCGTTCTTGAGATCGTCGAGCGTCTGTGCCGATGCGGCACCGCCGAGCATAACCATGACGGCCGCGGCCGCTATCGTTTTCATGAAAATCCTCCCGTGACGACGGGTCATGCGGCCTTTGGCCGTCGCCACGTCATTGCGGGAGAAATTAGCGCAACGCCAACACCTGTCGAGCCCGGTGGAGTCTCGGCTTTTTCACGCAGCCATGCGTCAGACGCAGGGTGCGGCAAGTCGAAGCAGACGGGCTCTAGATGACCGCGCTCGCCTGAAAATCAGACAGCGTCTCGGTGTGTTGAAAACAGGCTTCGCGTGGATTGCGTCACGTTATCATATCGAGATTTTGCCTAAGCTTGGCCTTTTGGAATGTATTTGCCCAGCACGCACTTGTAGCTTTCGACCCGCCACTCCCGGTAGGGTCCATTTTGAAGCCACTCTGCGATACCCACTTGGGCATGAACCTGGCAATCCATCATGGAGATGCTGGACTGATCACTGTTGGTGACGACCTTTTCCAGGCAGATTTGGCCGTTGCACAATAGCGCCACGAGAGTAACGAGCATGGAGTCTCCGTCCAAAGAAATCCGGCGGATGTTGCCATGCAGCGTTCATGCCAAACGGCGGACGCACAAAACTTCCCTCCCGTACAGGTACGGAGGCACGTCCGTTCAGCGAAAGGCGGCCTCGCCCGCAAAAGTGGCAGGCGAGGCCCTCAGTACGGGCCCGGGAGGAGGCTGGAATTAAGACCCGTCCTTATTTTCCGGCCAATGAAGGGCAAAGACCGGTTTCGTCGTAAGCCTCGCGCAGGCCGAAAAGATGCCGCGCGAATTTTGCTTCGCCGGCGGCTCAAGCCGCCTTTGATTTTGCCACGTGGCTGGCGATCGCATCCATGAGCGCCGGAGACAGGCAGTCGTAGGGTTCAAGGCCCAATTCCTTGAGTCGGCCCCGGATGGCGTCCATCTGCTCCGGTTTGACGCCGGACTCGATGACCGAGGAAACGAATGCCGCAAACCCCGGAGCCGCTGACCCCGATTCCTGAAACAGCTCGGGATGAATGAAGTCGAGGCCGTAGAACGGGTGCCCCTTGTTTTCGATGCGGCCATACATGTGTGTGCCGCACACCTTGCAGGCGTGCCTCTGGATGGTCTTCGAGGCATCGACGATTTGAAGCTTATCGCCGTTCTCCAGCACGGTGACATTCTCGCGCGGCACCACGGCGACGACCGAGAAAACAGCGCCCTCCGGTTTCCAGCATTGGGTACAGCCGCAAGCGTGGTTGTGCGCGACGTCACCCTTGATGCCGACCTTGACCTGCTTGTCTTTGCATTTGCAGACGAGAACCCCGCCGGCAAAGTGGCCTGAGCCTTTCTTCACACCGTTGTCGACCGAGGGATGGATATGAACGTTCATGGGCCTATCCTCCTTGCGTTTGAAAATTCCGTCAGTAAACGACGACCGATCGGATCGATTTACCTTCGTGCATCAGATCGAACCCTTTGTTGATTTCCTCGAGCTTGAGGGTGTGGGTGATCATCGGGTCGATCTGAATCTTTCCGTCCATGTACCAGTCGACGATTTTCGGTACGTCGGTGCGGCCGCGGGCGCCGCCGAAGGCGGTACCTTTCCAGACGCGGCCGGTGACAAGCTGGAACGGCCGGGTGGCGATTTCCTTGCCGGATTCGGCCACGCCGATCACCACGGATACGCCCCAGCCACGGTGACAGGCTTCGAGTGCCTGCCGCATCACGGTGGTATTGCCGGTGCAATCGAAGGTGAAATCGGCGCCGCCGTCCGTGAGCGTCACCAGGTGCGGTACGATATCGCCCGTGAGCTTCTTCGGATTGACGAAGTCCGTCATGCCGAACCTGCGGCCCCAGTCTTCCTTGGAATCGTTGACGTCGACGCCGATGATTTTGTTGGCGCCGACCATCTTGGCGCCCTGGATGACATTGAGCCCAATGCCGCCGAGACCGAATACGACGACATTGGCGCCCGGCGTTACCTTGGCGGTGTTGACCACGGCGCCGACGCCGGTCGTGACGCCGCAACCGATATAGCAACTCTTGTCGAAAGGGGCGTCTTCGCGGATTTTCGCGACTGCGATTTCCGGCAGCACGGTGAAGTTCGAGAAAGTCGAGCAGCCCATGTAATGATAGATGGTCTTGCCCTTGTAGCTGAAGCGCGAGGTGCCATCCGGCATTACGCCTTTGCCCTGGGTGGCGCGAATTGCCGTGCACAGATTCGTCTTCTGGCTCAGGCAGCTTTTGCACTGGCGGCATTCGGGCGTGTAGAGCGGGATGACGTGGTCACCCGGTTTCACCGAGGTCACGCCGGCGCCGACTTCGCGCACGATGCCAGCACCCTCATGGCCCAGGATCGATGGAAACAGTCCTTCGCTGTCGAAGCCATCGAGCGTGTA
This sequence comes from Bradyrhizobium sp., assembly GCF_049519115.1. Classification (GTDB taxonomy): domain Bacteria; phylum Pseudomonadota; class Alphaproteobacteria; order Rhizobiales; family Xanthobacteraceae; genus Bradyrhizobium. The sequence continues at coordinate 37,554 of NZ_JBEKRB010000032.1, read as the reverse complement.
GGCATCCGTGTGGCAAATGCCGGTCGCCTTGATTTCAACCAGGACCTCGCCCGCTTTCGGCCCTTCCAGATCGAGCTCGACGATTTCCAGCGGCTTCTTGGCTTCGAAAGCGACGGCGGCGCGTGTCTTCATGGTCTTATCCTGTTTAGCTCAGATCGAATGGCTCAGTTCTTGGTGGCCATGCAGGAGTCCTCGGCCTTGGTGTAGGCAGGGGATTTATCTTCATGTTTCGCCGGACGCACGCGTGCCAATGCGTCGTTCGCGCGAGCTCTCAGGTAGACGTATAGATCGTCGAGGTAGCAGGTCACATTCGGATTGTTGCCGAATGCCGGCATGACGTTTTCCTGCGCCGAATTGACGTTCTTGCGGCCGCTCGCCACCGTGGCGAGGAATTCGCCGTAGCTCATCGTCTTCAGCGAGTCCTTGAGGGCCGGCGCGTAACTCGATCCCATGCCGTCAGGCCCATGGCAGACGTGGCATTCGGAGTGATACCGGCGGTATCCCGAATAGGTGTACCAATCGACGGTGCCGTCAGCCTGGATCTTGTAAGTAGGGTTTCCCTCTTTATCGAGATACTTTCCGTTTTCGGATTTCACCGCGGCGGGATCGCCCGAACCGTCGGCGAAAGCCATCCCTCCAGCAGCGATCAACACGATCGCTGCGGTCGCAAGGCTAATGATACGCAAGAGCTTGTCCTCGGCTATCGATGCGAAGTTATCCGGTGCGCGGGACGAACCCACGCACCGGAACGAGGTCTTTCAGCTCATTGCTGCGGCAGCGTGAACACGGTGAGTGCCCCGCCGAGCGCGGTGTAGTTGCTCAGTGCCGCGTAACCGCCGACGGCACCAAGACCTGCGCTTGGGTCAGTCAGGCCGGCCGCGAGGCCAATACCTGCCCACCCGCCGACACCGGACAGCACGGCAATATATTGCTTACCGCCATGCTCGTAGGTGGTGACGTTGCCGATGATGCCGGACGGAGTCTTGAACTTGTAAAGCTCCTTGCCCGTCTTGGCGTCGACCGCTTTCAGATAACCTTCCAGCGTTCCGTAGAACACGACGCCGCCGGCGGTCGCGAGTGCGCCTGACCAGACCGAGAACTGTTCCTTGTTCGACCAGACGATCTTGCCCGTCTTGCCGTCCCAGGCAATGAAGTTGCCCATGTTGGTTTCGCCGGGAGGCGGATACATCGACAGCGTCGCACCCACATAGGGCTGACCGGCGGTGTAGCTCACCTTGAACGGTTCGTAGTCCATGCAGACGTGGTTGGTCGGAACATAGAACAGCTGCGTGTCGGGCGAGTAGGCTGCTGGCTGCTCGTCCTTGGAGCCGAGCGCGGCCGGGCAGATGCCCTTGTTGTTGTGATCCTCGCCCTGTTTGTCGGTCGAATATTCGTCAAGCACCTTGGGCCGGCCATAGGTCGGCGAGTTCTTGTTCATGTCGACGCCGGAAGTCCAGTTGACCTTCGGGTCGAACTTCTGCGCGACCAGTAGTTCGCCGGAGGCGCGGTCAAGCGTGTAGCCGATGCCGTTACGATCGAAATGAGTCAGCAGCTTGCGTGCTTTTCCGTCGATCGACTGATCCGTGAGGATCATTTCGTTGACGCCGTCATAGTCCCACTCGTCGTGGGGCGTCATTTGATAGACCCACTTCGCCATGCCGTTATCGGGATTGCGGGCGAAAATGGTCATCGACCATTTGTTGTCGCCGGGGCGCTGCTTCGGATTCCAGGTCGAAGGATTGCCCGAGCCGTAATAAACGAGGTCCAGCGCCGGGTCATAAGCGAGCCAGCCCCACGTGCAGCCGCCGCCGATCTTCCACTGATCGCCTTCCCAGGTCTTCAGGCTCGAATCCTTGCCCACCGGCTTGCCGAGCGCCGTTGTCTTCTCGGGGTCGAGCAAGATCTGGTCGTCCGGGCCTTCGGAGTAGGCTTTCCAGGCCTGCTTTCCGTCCTTGACGTTATAGGCGGTCATACTGCACTGGACGCCGAATTCGCCGCCGGATGTGCCGACCAGAACCTTGTCCTTGACGACCATCGGCGCCGAGGTGCCGGTTTGTCCTTTGCTCGGATCGCCGTTGGCTATCGACCACTCGACATTGCCGTTCTTTGCGTTAAGGGCGACCAGCTTGTCATCGGCCTGATGCAGGAAGACCTTGCCGTCAGCATACGCCAGACCGCGATTGACGGTGTCGCAGCACATCACCGGAATGACGTTCGGATCCTGCTTCGGCTCATAGCTCCAGACGATCTTGTTGTCGTTGGAAAGGTCAAGAGCGTAGACCTTGTTGGGGAAGGGGGTGTGAACGTACATCATGTTATCGATGATGAGCGGCCCACCTTCATGGCCACGCAGCACGCCGGTCGAGAAGGTCCAGGCGACCTGCAATTTGCCGACATTGGAAGCGTTGATCTGCTTGAGCTTGGAGAAGCGGGTGTTGGCATAATCGCCAGTCGGCATCGCCCATTCGGCCGGATTTTGCGATAGCCGGTTCAGTTGATCGTTGGCTCCAGCGCTTCCTGCGGCGAATGCCGCCATGGCACCGAGACCGGTCGCGAATAGCACTTTTCGCATCGTAGTTCCTCCCAGTTTAGAGCCTTGGTTTCCGCGGGACGCGGCCCAATTTCGAGGTCTTGTTAACCTCCATGCGTATCTGCTTCGAAAGGTTCAAACTTGCCCAAGAGTGAAACCGGTTTGCTCGTAAGCGAAACGCGATAAATTTTTTCGCTTACTCGTGCCGAAGATAGAGTTCCAGCTTCAATGTTGCGGAGCACCAAATGTTTGCCGAAGCGGATCTCTATCGGAGGTTCTCCTTGACGGCGCGGAAACTTAGACAGAGGATTGAGAACGAGACAGCAAGAGTGGTGCCGCGCGGCCGCCTCAACTTGGCCTCAACTTGGATGTCCCCTTACCGTGACTCGTTGCACGGTTACCCTCAAATCGGTGGCAGTAAATGCCTGACACAGTTCACTCGCTCAGCACTGCGGGACTGGGGCCGAAGAGGCAGATCCAGTATTGGTCAGATGCACTGACCGATCTGTGCGGCCAATTCGCCGTCGATCCGCTCGAGGCCTCGTCGCTGGAGGCGCGGATCAACTACACCACCGTTTCGAAATTGAAGCTGTGTCAGATCGAGGCTAGCCAGCATCGAATCGCGCACGTCGTTTCGGCAAACCACAACAGCGAACACCCTTACGTTAAAATCCTGTTCCAGACCTATGGGATTTCGTATTTCGAGCAGAATGGCTGTCAGATTCAGATCAAACCTGGCGATTGTCTCGCCTACGACGTTTCCTGTCCGCACACCATCATCAGCCCCGCGCTGACCCGGCACGAAGTCGTCATTGTGCCAAAGGAGCTGTTGCGAGAACGCGGGTTCAACTTTGGCAAGATGTCCGCCTGCAAGCTGTCGGCTCTGACGGGCACCGGCCGCATTGCGCATGATTTCGTGCTTGCAGCCTTTGGCGAGGCTGCAAAGCTTTCAGCCAACAGCGCGGCGGGCGTTGCCGAATCGCTGATCGATCTGTTGCTGCTGCCGCTGCGGGAGGCCGACAAGGCGTTTGACCGTGCCGGCCCGGAAGCGATGTATGTACGGGCGCAGGCCTTCATCCGCGAACATCTGCGCGATCCGGATCTGTGCATCGACCAGATTTCATCGTCGCTCGGCTGCACCAAGCGTTACCTGCACATGCTGTTCAGCGAACGGGGTATGACCGTCAGCGACTATATCTGGCGGGCGCGGTTGCAGCATTGCCGCCAGGAACTCGAGGCGCATGGGGGTAAGACGATCACCGACGTTGCGTTCTCCTGGGGATTTTCGAGTTCGTCGCATTTCAGCCGCGTATTCCGGAAATGCTTCGGCGTTTCGCCCTCCGCCGTTCAGAAGGGGCAGCCCGGCAGCGTGTCCTCTGACGTCATTTGATCAATTGATCAGCTGGTGGGGCTGTTCGGGCAAGCGTCGGGTCTCGGTTTGCTGCCGCGTTTATCGATGGGCACCTGGCAATTGTCGATTCGTTGCTCGTCCGTCCATTTCGGGCCGAGCCTTTCCTTCCCAGTCAGTTTCGGCCGGTGCGTTCCGTCCTGGGCTTGCGCGCAGAAGGTGAATGCGAAGGATAGTATTAGCGCGCCGAGCGCTCGAAACGGCAATCTCATGAAAGCCTCCGTGAGCGTTGCTTTCCGATATCGCTAGCAAATCCGCCACTTCCGGCGCCACCCGGAACCTGAAGTTCAACGATCCGTTTGCGTCTAACGATGACTCAAGTTCTTACACAGGAGATCAAAGATGATATCGCGCCGATCTATCTTTTTGTTATCCGGGGCATTTCTGGCGGGGAGCTGGTCGTCCACCTTGGCCGCTTCCGGCCACGATCTGATCAAGATGTTCGATCTCGATTCCGATGGCACGCTTGACCTGGCGGAAGTCAAGAAAGCCGCAGCAGAGCTGTTTATGCGGCTCGATCATGACCATGACGGCACACTCGACAAACGCGAATTAGCCGGGCGATTGAGCGCGCGCGAGCTTGCTGCCGCCGATCCTGACCATGACGGTACCCTGACGCTGGATGAATATCTGGCCGTCGTCGAGAAGCGTTTCAACGCAGCCAACCGGGACGCCGACGGAACGCTTGATGCCAAGGAATTGCGAACGCCGGCAGGACGAGCCCTGCTTCGTTTGCTGAAGTAGACCGATTTGCGACATGCGACCTACGGACCCTTGCGTCGAGCGCGCGGCGGTTTTACGGTCGCGATGGTGCGAGTGTTGCACCATCACGTGGGAGACCCAAATGACTTGGAAGACTCCAAAGATCGTTGAAGTGCCGGTTGGCATGGAGATCAACATGTACGCCTGCGCGGCGCGCAAGTAGCCGCGAAGTGTTCTGCCCGGCTCCAGCAGTCATCTGTTGCGAGTCGCGGCAGACGCTACGGGCTTTCCTCCGTCTCTATGAATTCCGCGATAGCCCGCTGTGAACCTGGCATAGGTTCGCGCCCTCTGATCTCACATCTTGGGTCACGTCGATGGCTCTTGGAACGGGAACAGTCATTCCCGCGAGGACAATCTGGGCGGCGACGCTGTGGCTGTTGCCCACTTGCGGATTAGCCGAAGGTATCGACACCGAGCACATTTACGGTTTCATGATCGGCTCGGACGTCGGCGACGTCGGCGAACGTGAATTCCAGGCGACGACAACGGGACTGTTTTCCAAACAGGCCGGGGCTTATCAGGCTTACGGGCAGCAACTTGAGCTGGAATTCGTGCCCGTCAAGAATTTCCGCATCGAAATCGGAACGACGCTTTCTGCCTATGATATCGCAGCCGTTCCAGGCTTCGTGGATCGCACGCTGGCCGGCTGGCAAGGCGCCGCACTGGATTTACGTTATCGGTTCCTTGACCGTGATACGGCTCTCTTCGGCCTGACGCTCGCGCTGGAAACTCATAGCAACCGCGTCGACGAGACCACAGCGTCACGCGAACAAAATTACGGAACTGAGCTGACGCTCGCGATGGAACGCAATCTGATTCCCGGGCTGGCGGTGGCGACGCTCAATCTCGGTTACCAGCCGGAATGGACGCACTTCGCGGGCGTAGCTGTCACCCAGCAGGATTCCACACTCGCGGCCGCGTTCGGGATCATGGCGCAGGTGCGCCCCGATTTCCTGCTCGGCGGGGAGGTGCGCTATTTCCGCAAATATGACGGGATCGGCCTGCAGGAGTTAGCAGGGGAGGCGCTCTTCGTCGGCCCAACCGCCTATTTCCGGCTTTCGGAACGCGCACGTCTCACGGCAACATGGAGCATTCAGGCGTGGGGTCATCCTGCCGGTACAAGTGCAACCCTCGACCTCGTCAATTTCGAGCGCCAGCAGGCGCGGTTGGTATTTGGCTTGAATTTCTAAAAAACTGTCCAGGGTCGTTGCACGCCTGCGCGGCTAGAAACAGCCTTGTGCTATCCTCTGCGGCTGGGAGGGTAGCGGCCGTCAGCTTATTGGAGGCACAAATCCCCGTTAAAAAACGTGGTCCATGGGTTCTTGCGGACTTGAGAGTGGTGACGCCGCTCCGGCGACGATCCCGATTAGGAAGATGACGATTGGCATAACCCAGACCCTCCTGCTCACGATTGAACGGAGGATGCTATGTCCAAGACGACGACCGAGAACCGCCCGGAGTTGAAGCCGGTCAACTTCGGGGCCGCAGCCATCGACATTGGGTCCAAGATGCACATGGCTGCGGTGAACCCCGCTTGCACCGTCGTAGCTGTACGCTCGTTCGGCACATTCACATCAGACCTGCATGATCTGGCGGACTGGTTTAAGGCATGTGGCGTGACGAGTGTCGCGATGGAATCCACCGGTGTCTATTGGATCCCGGTCTATGAGATCCTGGAGCAGCGCGGGTTTGATGTGATTCTCGTCAATGCTCGGTTTGCCAAGAATGTGCCTGGGCGCAAAACCGATGTCAGCGACGCCGCGTGGTTACGCCAGCTTCATTCCTATGGCCTGTTGCGCGGGAGCTTCCGGCCTGATGCCGAGATTGCAACCCTGCGCGCCTATCTGCGCCAGCGAGAGCGGCTTGTGGAATATGCCGCGGCCCACATCCAGCATATGCAGAAGGCCCTGATGGAGATGAACCTGCAGCTCCATCATGTTGGCTCGGATATCACCGGCGCGACGGGCATGCGGATTATCCGAGCCATCGTTGGAGGCGAGCGCAATCCCGACGTGTTGGCAACCTACCGGGATGTACGGTGCCATTCTTCGGCCGAGACGATCCGCGCGGCACTGGTGGGCAACGATCGGGATGAACATGTCTTCGCCTTATCCCAATCGCTGGAACTCTACGACGTCTATCAGGCAAAGATGCTGGATTGCGACCGCAAGCTCGAAGTCTTGATCGCGGCGCTGAGCCGCAAAGGGGCAAAACCTGTCGGAAAGCTATCCAAGCCACGCATCAAGACCAAACAGGTCAACACGCCCGCCTTCGATGTCCGGACCGCGCTGTACGGCGTGCTTGGCGTCGATCTGACTGATATCCATGGGTTGGGTCCGTCACTCGCACTGAAGCTCATCGGCGAGTGCGGTACAGACCTGAAGGCATGGCCGAGCGCCAAGCACTTCACTTCCTGGCTCTGCCTCGCACCGGGCAACAAGATCTCCGGCGGCAAGGTGCTGTCTTCACGCACACGCAGATCGTCCAGTCGGGCAGCCGCGCTGTTGCGTCTGGCGGCCACAACGGTCGAGCGAAGCGATACGGCGCTCGGGGCATTCTATCGTCGGCTGTCCTCACGTGCGGGCAAAGCGAAGGCCGTGACGGCGACCGCCCGCAAGATCGCTGTCCTATTCTACAACACCCTTCGGCACGGCATGAGTTACAAGGATCCGGGCGCTGACCACTATGAGCAGCAATATCGCAGCCGTGTCCTCGCGAACATTCAGCGCCGGGCCAAATCGCTGGGCTTCGTCTTGCAAGCCATTCCGGGAGACGCCGATCAGGCTGTTTCTTAGGAAGGCCGGGTGGGAGGGTGAGCGCGAAACTTTGTTCCGGGTTGTGCCGTAGTTGGCTATGTTGTTGTCAGCTGAATGCGCCGGAGGATGTCGGCATGAACGCGATCGAGCTAATCATTACGGTCTGTGCCGTGCTCTCGCCGAACAGCTGTGAGGAAAGACATATATCATTTTCCGCCGATTTCAGCCTGCAACAATGCACCATGAACGCGCCGCCCTATATCGCGCAGTGGATCGGGCAGCATCCGAATTGGACAGCCGTGAAATGGCGCTGCCAATATCCGCATAGCCGCGAAAAGGCTTGAGTTACGGCGGTTATTTGTTGCAATCCTTTAGGTCTTTGTCGGAAATTGAGAACACGGCGTCGGCCCTGATTTCGATATCCCGCACAAAGCACTGCCTGGCGTCGCGATAGCCGACCTTGGCATCGTAGCGGCCAGGTTCGACGCCGGAGATCCGCAGACGCTCGTCATGATCGACTTCCTTGTCCTTGTCGTTCAGCGCCTGGTTCGGACCCCAATTATCCTTGCCGGCGGGCGATAGTTGAAAACCGGAGACGGTCGCCGTCGTCAGGTTCCAGAACCGGATGCCTTTGCCCTGCGCCATGACCGAGCTTGGCGGCACCAGCAAAAAAAGGCAGATCGCGATCAAGTTGCGCGGCATGGCAGGCCTCCCAATATTTCGTTCATCGCAACGTGGCATCGTGACCATTTTCGCGAATGCTGGCTTTTCAGCGCGAATGCGATAGCATAGTTTTTGTACATGGGAGAAACGTCATGACTTCGGTCGGAAGGATGCGACTTGTTGTCGTTGGACTGGGTAGTCTACTGGCAACGGCCCTGGCCGCTCGGGCAGAGGACGTCAAAGACTACCCGACATCGGCACGGTCGGAATACGTCTTCGGCTGCATGAAAGCCAATGGCGAAACGCGGCAATCGATCGATCAGTGTTCCTGCTCGATCGACATTATTGCGTCGCTGTTGCCATACGATCGCTACGTGACGGCCGAAACCGTATTGAGCATGTCGCAGGTCCGCGGCAACCTGGGCACGCAGTTTCGCTCGTCAGAGCAGGCCAAGGGCGCACTCGACGATCTCAGGCGTGCACAGGCCGAGGCAGAAGTGCGATGCTTCTAGGAGCTGGTTCAAAGGCCCGGATACATCCGGATACATAACGGCTATCAACTGCCGGAATCATCGACCTTCCATTCTTTTTGAAAGACGTGCCCCGAGGTATCCCTTGCCTCGGCGCGGAAGGTCTTGGCTCCATTTGCGACATAGGTGAAACGGATATTGGGGTCTTCCGAGATCGAAATGCCGCCTTCCATCGACAAGACCGGGCTGTTGTCCTGCCACAGGTGTAATTCATCGACGAAGAAGGCCGGAGTGTAGAGATGGGTAATCTGATCCATTTGCAAGCCGGAATTGTTGGGATGCCCGATCATCACCTGAGCTTCACGCGCGCCATTGCTCGGTCCCTGATCGGCCCGAGCGAATTGCCGGTATTTCATCTGGCCGATATGATTGCGGGCCTCTTCCGCATTCTTGGCGGCAGGCGCAGAACAGCCGCCGGATGCCTTCACATAGGTCTTGACCACGTGGAGCGTGCCGTCACTGAGTTCAGCGACCGCATGAACATCGGTGTAGCTATTGACCCGGACGCGCGTTGAAATTTCCGAAACCCGTGTATCGGATCCGATCTCGAATTTGGCCGCCATCGGCGCCGGATTTTGATCGATGACCAGCGTGATCGCCTTCAGGCGTCGGCTGTCGTCAGGCGCAAGTTTCGATCGCAACGTCACCGGAACAATTGCCGCATCCTCGGCCCGGTACGGCATTTCGATCGCGATCACGTCGCTGCCGTCGCTCATCGGGCGATTGCTGAAGATATCTTGAACGAGACCGGGCCATGGGTCCTTCGACGGATCGTTTGGCTCGGCGGCACCTGACGCTGAGATGCCTGTCGCCGACACGATGCCAGACAACACCAATATGCAGAACAGATGAGGACGTAACATGGTCGCGCTCCTTGTGCGGATCGAAGCAGCAACTAATTCGATATAGTGTATCGCGGACGCTATTCCCACTCAATCTCCGAAAATGCTGCAGTTGCGTTGCGGGCGTTGTAGTCATCGAACAACTGCCATCGGGACCGTTCGGAAGCCGCGGCCGTGTCGGCGGCAACGCCGATCGGCGCACCTCGTTTGATCAATGTACGAACGTCGGCCGCGAGTGTTTCGAGATAGCGGCGTTCGCCGGCGAGTGCCGTCGGCCATTGGCTCACAGGGCCGTGACCTGGAACAACGCGTTCTGCTGGTTGCTTGGCCAGATCATCCATGATTCGCAACCAACCGCGGACGCTGCCGTCCATCACGGGAATATGGTCCAGGAAGACGAGATCGCCCGCAAACAAGGTCTTCGTCGTCTCGTCGAGCACGGAGAGGTCGCTGTCGCTGTGCGCGGCTGGCCACGCCTGCAGAACAAGGGTACGGCCACCGAGATCAAGTCTGAGCGATCCTTCGACCAGCAGCGTCGGAGGCACGATGCGCACGTCATCAATCAGGCCGTCGCCCATGATCTTGCGGAAGGCATCGAGATAAAACGGGCCACGCGCGGCGAGTGCCTGCGGCAAATTCTTGTGTCCGACGAAGGCGGTTCCTTTACCGAGAAAGGCTGCGTTGCCGAACACGTGGTCGGGATGACCGTGGGTGTTGATGACATAGCGGATCGGTTTGTCGGTCCGGGCGCGAATCGCGGCAAGGAGTTCCCGTCCTTCACGAACGCTGCCGCCGGTATCGACGACGGCGACCGCGTCGTTGCCGACCACAAATCCGATATTGGCGATAGCTCCCTCATTCTCGCGCGTCATCAGCGCGATGGCTCCGACGTGGACGAAGAGACCGGGGGCGAGTTCGGTGATAGACACCTGCGGCTGTTGCGCGTGTGTCTGGGGAACGTTGAAGAACGCGGCAAGCAGAACTGCCAGCGCGAGACAACAGTCCATTCGTTTGGATGATCGTTCCATGCTGGTAGCACCACATCTGTGGTTCCGGTTTGCGCCGCAACAAATCAGCAAACGCCGCGAATTTCAGACGTCGAATATCCTGTTGCACGCCCGGATCGAGGAGCCTAGCATTTTGATGGGAGAGTGGCGCTTAGCTGAGGACAGCAATCGATGATGCATGCCACGCTCAAACGCTCCCTGTTTATGCCGCTTCTGGCGATGGTGGCAATTCTCGTCAGCCGCGATGGCGTGCGAGCACAGTCAGACAACGAAGGGCTCGATCTTTCAATCGAACTTGTCGATCCGAAGGTGCTGAGGGTTTGCGCCGATCCGCGCAACCTGCCGTTCTCCAACGAAAAGGGCGAGGGGTTTGAGAACAAGCTCGCCGAATTCTTTGCGACCAAGCTGCAGAAGAAAATCGACTACATGTACTTTCCGCAAGCGACCGGATTCGTTCGCATGACGCTCGGCGCGCATCGCTGTGACGTCATCATGGGCTTTCCGCAAGGCGACGATCTCGTTCAGGGCACCAATCCTTATTACCGCACCGCCTATGCGCTGGTTTCGAAGCCAAACTCCGGCCTGGACGATGTCACGACGCTGGAAGACGCTCGCCTCAAAGGCAAACATATCGGCATCGTCGCCGGCACGCCGCCCGCGACGAACATGGCCGTCAACGGCCTGATGACAAACGCCAAGCCCTATCCGCTGATGATCGATACCCGCGTGGATTCATCGGCCGAAGCCATGATCAACGATCTCAACAAGGGCGACATCGATGCCGCCATTCTTTGGGGCCCGATGGCGGGCTTCTACGCCAAGAAGGCCAGCCCGCCACTTCACGTCACGCCACTGGTGAAAGAGAAGACAGGACCGCAACTGGTGTATCGGATCGGCATGGGTGTTCGGCGTGCCGACCAGAACTGGAAGCGGTTGCTCAATCGGTTGATCCAGGAGAACCAGCCGGAGATCAACAAGATCCTGTTCGACTACGGCCTTCCGCTGCTGGACGAGAATAATCAACCGATCACCGCGGAGGCGGCGGCGAAGTCGCCATGATCCGGTATGTGTCGTGTGTTACGCTTGCGCTGATGGCGCTTGCCGGCGCTCTACGCGCGGAAGAACTCGTTCCCGAGCCCGGCGGATATCGCACCGGCGATTATCGAGCGCCGGTTCCGGATACGCTGACCGGCGCGCGCGTGCTTTCGACCGCCGAAGCCGAGGCGATCTGGCGCGCCAAGGCCGGCGTGTTTGTCGACGTGCTGCCGCGCCCACCAAAACCGGCAAATCTTCCAGCCGGCACGGTTTGGCGCGACAAGCCCCGTTTCAACATTCCCGGCAGCATCTGGCTGCCGGATACCGGTTACGGCGAACTGGCGGCACCGACGGAAAATTATCTGCGGCAAGGGCTATTGCGCGCATCCGGCGGCGACCGTGCCGCGCTGATTGTCGTCTATTGCCAGGCCGATTGCTGGATGTCGTGGAATGCCGCCAAGCGAACACTGTCCTATGGATATTCCAACGTCGCCTGGTATCCGGACGGCACAGACGGTTGGCAACGGGCCGATCTGCCGGCCAACGAGGCGCAGCCCGAGCCGCGGCAGACAGAGTAGAATCCGAACGCCAAATGCGGCGGGACTCTATTCGATCTCCTGCTGGATGGTGCGGCCGAGCGCGAATAGCCGCTGATCAATTGCAGTCGGCACGTCGCAAACGAATTTTACCACGCGACGACGGTCTTCAAAAATCCGCGTTTCCCAAACGAGCTGATTGCCAAGCTCCTCGATCTTGGGCTGGTCGGGCGGCGTAACGTCTTGGAGTGCTTGCAACGCGATCGTATCGGTGCGGATTTTGTCGGCGGCCTGACGCTGCTTGCGAGTTACCCGCTCGAGTCCGCCCATGACAGAAGATCGTTCGGCATTGAGCTGTTCGAACAGACCGGCAAACAACAGCTTGCCTGTCGGTATTTTGTCAGTCCCGGGCGCGGAAAGAAATTCCGTGATCACCTTTTGGGCATCATCGAGTGGCGTCTTCCTGGCCGCTGCCTTTTCGACCAGCGCGCTGACTTTGGGATCGTTTTTCCATTTCTCCTCGGCATCGCCGAGCGGGGGACCGGCCCATACCGCGGCAAGGGAGATTTCCGGTACCTTGGCCTGCGCGCAGGGCCAATCCGGATAGCGCGGATCTGCGGCGAGACAAAGCTGCGTCGATGCGATACCTGCGAATAATGCTCCGATTGCAGCGCGCGAAATCATGCCTCGCCTCCCGCGAGCCCGCGGCGGGCCAGTCCTCGCGATGGATCATAGGCGAAAATCGCGCCGATCATGAAGGCCGCGGTACATCCGCCGACCACCGCCAGCGAAATCCAGTTCATTTGCCCATACAGGGCAAAACGGATCAACTCGACAGCGTGAGTAAACGGATTGAACTGGCACACATAGTAGAGCATGGGGCTGCCCTCCCGAACCCGCCAGAGCGGATAAAGCGCCGACGAAGCAAAGAACATCGGAAAGATCACGAAGTTCATCACGCCGGCAAAATTCTCCAGCTGCTTGATGCCGGAGGAAATCAGCATGCCCAGCGCGCCGAGCATCAGCCCGGAAAGGATGAGCGCCGGCAACACGGTTAAATACCCGATCGGGGGCGGCGCGATGTCCCAGAACCAGGCGATCAGCAGGAACGCATAGACCTGCAGCAAGGAGACCGCCGTGCCGGCGAGCAGCTTGCAAAACAACAGATACCAGCGCGGTAGCGGGCTCACCAGCAAGGTGCGCATGTTGCCCATCTCACGGTCGTAAACCATGGAGAGCGAAGACTGCATGCCGTTGAACAGCTGGATCATCGCCATCAATCCCGGCGCGATGTAGACCTCGTAGAGGATGTACGTCTCATACGGAGGAATGATGGATATACCGAGCACCTGCCGGAATCCGGCGGCGAAGATAAAGAGCCACACCAATGGCCTTACCAGCGCCGAGACGAACCGTTCGCGCTGATGGAGGAAACGCAGGGCCTCACGCCATACGATGCCATTGAGGCAGATGACATATTCCGCAAAATAGAAGCCGCGGCGCGTCCGATCGAGGGTGACGGATGTCATGGGGCGAGGCTCCCGGACTTGGCACCTGTCAAACGCATAAAAGCCGTGTTGACGTCGCGTGCGCCAGAGTCGTCCAGCACGCGCGTGACCTCTCCGTTTGCGAGGACGCGACCCTCGTGCAGAACGACGAGGTTGTCGCTCGGAATAACCTCGTCGAACAAATGGGTCGCCCATAGAACGCCGATGCCTTGCTCGGTGACGAGATGGCGGACATGGCCAAGGATGTCGGCACGGGCCTTGACGTCGAGCCCAACGGTCGCCTCATCCAGCAACAGCAGCCGCGGCCGGTGCAGCAGCGCGCGTGCGATCTCGAGTCTGCGCATCTGCCCGCCCGAGAGATCACGTACCTTGCTGCCAGTGCGGTCGGAAAGGCCAATGCGTGACAACACCTCGTCACCCCTCAAGCGGGCATCGCGCCGGCCGATGCCATGCAAGGCGGCGTGATAGAGCAGGTTCTGCATCACCGAGAGATCGAGATCGAGCGTACGGGGCTGGAACACCACGCCCATGAGCCGCAGGGCTTCGCCCGGCTCCCGACGGATATCGTGGCCGAAAATCCTAATGCCGCCGGCCTGAATTCCGAACAGCCGCGTCACAAGCGAGAACAAGGTGCTTTTTCCGGCGCCGTTCAGGCCGAGCAAAGCCGTAAAACTCGCGGGCGCCACGGTGAAATCGACGCCGATCAGCGCGCTTCTCGCACCATAGGAATGGCTGACGGCAGAGATCGAAAGCGCCGGAGTCGTCGCCGCTTCGCGCCCGACAGGTTTGTCCGGAAGCGGGGAGGCGACTACGCTCGGTGGGTCGGATATTGTCATGGCGATATTGTCACGCCCCACGGAAGCTCGCCGACCTGTATCGTCTTGACAACCTTTTGTGCGGCGACATCGATCACGGATACGTCGTTGGAAACGCCGTTCGTCACCAGCAGATATTTTTCGTCCGGCGTGAACGCCAGGTGCCAGACCCGCTGCCCGACCAGCAGATATTTGGTCACAGCATGGTTTGCGGCATCGACCACTGCCACGCGGTTGGCCGGGCCAAGCGCCACAAACGCGGTCTTGTCGTCCCTGGTCATGGCGATCCCGACCGGCTGGATGGCCTCGCTCCGTAGTCCGGGAATATCGAAGGTGACCTTGCCAACAACAGCATGTTTGGCGGGATCGACGATCGAAACCGTGCCTCCGATCTCGGAGGAGACCCATAATTCGGAACCGTCGTGCTTGAATTCGGCAAAACGTGGCCGCGAGTCGACCAGCACATTGGCGACGATCTCACGGGACGCGGTGTCGATGAAATGCGCCATATTGGTCGTCTCGGAGGTATTGATGAGGATCTTGCCGTCCGGACTGACCGTCATTCCCTCCGGTTCGACGCCAACCTGAATATCGCCAAGCCGTGTCCGCTTCTGAATATCGATGATGGTGACGGTGTTGTCGTTCTCGTTGGCGACATAGAGAATCTTGCCGGCGGCATCCTGCGTAAACAATTCGGGGTCGGGGCCGGAGGGCAGGGTGTCCACCACTTGCTGGGTTTTCGTGTCGATCATCTGGATGGTGTCGTCGTCACCCACAGCCACCATCACGAATTTTCCGTCGCGGGTGAACTCGATGCCCCGCGGCCGCTGACCGACCTTGATCGTCGCCGTGATGGTCCATTTGTCGGTATCGATGACCGAGACGGTGTTGCCTTTTTCATTCGAAATATAGGCGGTGTACGCCCAGGCCTGACTCGTAGCCGCGAGCCACAGCGCCGATAGGGTAAGCAGGGTAGCGCGCATGCGCGATCTCTCCGCTGTCATTGCAGTTTGCATTTGGTTTCGGGCCTGTCGATGCCGAGCGTATCAAGCTCGGAGTTCTGGTGCAGGAAGCCCTCTTGCGGTGACACCGACACAACCATGCGGCCGTCGGCGAGCAGGATCGGCTGCCGCAGCTGCAAATTCCAATCCCGTAAAGTCAGCCGCTGGCCCTTGAAAGCACCAATGGAAAAGTCCTTTCCCTTGATAAAGCTGAACACGGTCTTCGGGTCGCCGGAATTGGTGCGCGAGGTTGCTTCGCCAACGATACGCGCGGCCGTCCAGGCCTGCATGTCCAGCGCGGTCATGTGCCGCGAATTAAGTCTGACGAAACGGTTCTGGATCTGGACGGCGCCCCACTGGTCGTGCGAGGCGTCCCAGCTTATCGGCACCAGCCCCGCCGAACCCGCCACCGGCCGCGGGTCCCAGGTCCGGTAGGGTAGATAAGAGCCGAAGACTTCGCTCTCGTCCGCCGCTATGAGGACGTCATAAGCAGGCGCTTCTTGGGTAAACACCGGCATTTGACGCTGGATTAGCGTCACGCCGCTATCGGTCCGGCGGGCGCCGCCGGTGTCTTCGAAGGTTCGCTCTTGCACGATCTTGGCGCCGAACCGGATCGCGGCGCGGCGCAGGGCATCGGCATAAAGCTTGTCCTTGTCATGCGAGCCCACCACCAGCAACCAGCGTTTCCACCGCTTCCAGACCAGATATTGCGCAAGCGCGTCTGCGAGCATCGAGCGGGTAGGCGCCACATGGACGACATTGGCGCGGCAGTCCTGCTCGCGCAGGCGGTCGTCGATGGTACCAGCATCGAGCAAAACGGTGCCTCGATCGCGTAGCGTATCGGCAACTTTCAGCAATTCGTCGGCCGGCAGGTCCGCGATGATGAAGCCGTCATGGTCGGCGAGCGAACCAGCCGCCGCTGCGACGTCGTCGTTGTCTTTGAGCTTTACTTCCGTCAGCGTGAAATGCTGGTTGAGAAACTTGCCAGTGGTGTTGTTATCCTCGATGGCGAGGAGCGCACCGGCCACGCCGTCATTGTCGGCCGGCAGCGCAACCAGCGACAACGTCGATTTGACGCCGGCATGGCGGAGATAGCCGATGCCGATCTCGATGGGTTCGGCCGCCAGCGCATGGGTAGCCATAACGCTTAAGCCGATTGCGCCAATCAACCCTCGGAGCATTCGTTTCCCTTGCGGTTCCCGCGAACGGAGAACTCTTGTCTTGAACCAAGACCAGATTGTCGTAGCTTGCAAGCCTACTTTTTGCCGTTACATCGTTGCTGAATTTTCCGGATCACGATGATGAGATCGCTTGCGGTGCTCGCACTGTTATCGCTGATGAGCCTGGCGCCGGCGCACGCGGCCGAGCCGCCCCGGCTTGCCGTGTTCGATCTGGAGATGGTCGATACCAGCCTTCAGGACCAGACGCGCGGGCTGCGCGCGGACGACCGTGACCGGCTGCAGCGGACCAGTGACCAATTGCGAAAAGAACTGGGGGAGTCCGCCAAGTTCCAGGTCGTTGACATCTCTCCGGTGAATGTTGCGGCGCATCAGAGCAATATGCAGGCTTGCGGCGGTTGTGACGTGAAGTTGGCGCAGCAACTTGATGCTGATCTGGAAATAACGGGCGTTGTACAAAAAATTTCCAACCTGATTCTAAATATCAGGCTGTATCTGCGGGACGCTCACACCGGACGACTCCTCGTCGCGGTTAACGCCGATATGCGCGGCGACACCGACGAGTCCTGGTCGCGCACCATACGCTATCTCGTTCATGAACGATTGCTCGCGCTGAACTACGGCGCGCCGCAGGCGCGACAGTAGGGTGCATTTAGGCTTTCAACCGCTGCGCATGCCAGTGAAGATGATCGCCCATGAAGGTGGAGATGAAATAATAGCTGTGATCGTAACTGCTTTGTCGGCGCAAGGTGAGGGGCATGCCGGCCTTATCGCAAGCGGCTTGCAGCAATTCAGGGCGAAGCTGCTCGGTCAGAAACGGGTCGGCATCTCCGTAATCGACCAGGAATTCGCGGAATTTGGCGCCGTCCTCGATCAAGGCGACGGTATCGTGCTTACGCCACGTCGCCTTGTCGTTGCCGAGATAGCCGCCGAGGGCCTTGATGCCCCACGGCACCTGCGACGGGGCGACAATCGGCGCGAACGCGCTCGCCGCACGATAACGGCCGGGATGACGGAGCGTAATCGTCAGCGCACCATGACCGCCCATGGAGTGCCCCATGATCGATTGCCGCCCGGTATCGACGGGAAAGTGCTCCGCGACCAGCCTGGGGAGCTCTTCAGTCACGTAGCTCCACATGCGGTAATTGCGCGAGAAAGGAGCCTCCGTGGCGTCAACATAGAAGCCCGCGCCCAAGCCGAAATCGTATGAATTGGCGGGATCGCCCGGTACGCCTTCACCCCTTGGACTGGTGTCGGGAGCAATGAAGATCAGCCCATGTTCTGCGCACGCGCTACGAAACTCGCCTTTCTCCGTCACGTTGGCATGGGTGCAGGTCAGCCCGGACAAATACCAGACCGCCGCGAGTTTCGTGCCCTCGCGGTGCGGAGGGACGTAAACCGAGAAGGTCATCTGGGTCTGGGTCTGTTCGCTGGCGTGCCGGTACACACCTTGGGTGCCGCCATAGGACCTATTCAGCGAAACCGTTTGCAGGGTCATGCTCTTGCGGCTCCAGCTTCATGTATTCCCGTCAAGCCACGCCACTCTCGATGGCAAGCCTTACCAGCTCCGCGGAGGTTCGTACGCCGAGCTTCTGGCGAATGATCGATGAGGTATTCGCGACCGTCTTGTAGGGCGAATGAACCAGCCACGCGATCTCGGAAAGGCTCTTGCCAGCGCTCAATAGCCGCAGAATTTCCATTTCGCGCGAGCTGAGCTTCGACAGCGGATTGCTGGCGACCCCGGGACCGGCAAAGGCCATGCTTCGTGCCAGCTCGGGCGGCAAATAAACGCCGCCTTTTCCCACCTCACGGATCGCATCGACCAGATCCTGCGGATCGCCGGTCTTGGAAACGAAGCCCTTGGCCCCGACCTCGATGGCTCGACCGACGAAGACCGGATCGTCATTCATGCTGAACATGATGATGCGCGCGCCAGCGTCTTGCGCCAACACGCGGCGCGCCAATTCGAAGCCGGATACCGTTGGCAGGTTGATATCGATCAGGCAGATGTCGGGATGTTCGCTTACGAAGATACGTTCCGCAGTTTCCGCATCGGGCGCTTCGAGAAGGACAACATCCGGCTCGTCGGCGAGCACGGTGCGGCAGCCGGACGCAACGATCGGATGATCATCGGCGATCAGAATGCGCATATCTCCGCCCTATAATTTTGTTGTTGCGCCGCATCATACGAAAGCCGGCGCAGGAAAATCAATCCGCCATGCAACTTGGGCGACAATGCGGTACGTTTCAATTAGACAGACGCACGTTCTGCCTGTCAACGCTACTGATGAGGAACTGAAATCGGCGCGATGGGTATCGTCATGTGGCAGAGATTATCGTTGCGTTCCCGTATCAATTTGCTGATGGCGCTGGTGCTGACATTGGGTCTCGCCGTCAATGTGACGCGGCTGGTGCTTGAAGCCGGACCTCGTGTGCAGGCCGAAGATCAAAGCGTAACGCGGCTGGCGCGCGAATTTGTTGAAACCATTGTCGCAAGTCTGAACGCGGCGCCCAACCCAGAGGAGCGGCTGGATCAGATCGTTCAAGATCTCAAGCGGCTGCGCCATGTCAGTATCACGTGGCAGACTGATAACAGCACTCCGGCTGACATTCACGAAGAGGAGGATGATGCGCGTTCGGTGCCCGGCTGGTTTGTCGCGCTTGTGCATCCCCGAACGACTTCCGTGAGCGTACCGGTTTCGCTCCACGGCAAGAACACGGCGATTGTCATCACCTCGATCCCGAACGACGAGATCGCCGAGATCTGGGATGGGGTACTGACACAGCTTGCAGTCGGTTCGGCAGTCGCGCTGGCACTGTTTCTGATCACAATGGTCGTCGTCGGCCGCGCGTTGGCGCCGTTGGAAACACTTTCGCAGGCGATGAGCGGGATCGAATCCGGTTCCTACGGTGTCCACGTCGAGCCCGGCGGAGCGCCTGAACTCGCCGCGATCTGTACTAAAATGAATCGCCTCGCGGAAACGTTGGGGGAAGCGATTGAGGAAAAGCGACGGCTCGCCGAGAGCGCGGTATCATTACAGGATGGCGAACGCGAGGAGATCGCGCGCGAGCTTCATGACGAGTTTGGGCCGTATTTATTTACTCTGCGAGTCCACGCTGGCGCACTGATGCGGCTCACAAAGGCCGGGTTACCCGACGCGGATGGGGTACGCAAACACGGCGGCGCGATTCTAGACCAGATCAACGATCTCCAGCAATTTACGCGCAGGATCTTGGAAAGGCTGCGTCCGGTCGGGCTTGCCGAACTCGGATTGCGCGAAGCGCTCGGGGCCCTCCTGCGGTCGTGGAACGAATCCAATCCCGAGGTCGAGATCGAGACGATGATTTCGCGTTCGCTCGGCGAAACCGGGGAAACCGCCGATCTGACGATTTATCGCGTCGTGCAGGAAGCGCTGACCAATGTCTTCCGCCATGCCAGGGCGACAGCGGTAAATGTCAGCATCGAGCCCGCCGAGCGGCCTGCGGGAATAAAGGGCAACCGTGACTACGCCCTGGTTCGGGTGCGTGACAATGGTTGCGGCTTGAAGCCTGGCGAAAAATTCGGGTTCGGTTTGACCGGAATGCGCGAGCGAATATTGGCATTGGGTGGAACACTGACGGTAGCTTCGGGTGAGGGCGGCGTCACCATCGAGGCGATGGTTCCCACGCAAGCGGTATAGCTGCGCTTTCTAAACGTCCAACCCTTTGGCGACGCTGGATGTATCCTCGTCCAGCAGCATATCCAGAATCTGTTGGTCCCTCGGTGAGAGGGCTTTTTGTCAAACGCCAGATTGAGAGCGAGCTGAGGATCAATATAACGACGACCTGATCGCGTCTGCTCCACCGCCTTCGCGAACTCGTGAACCGGCGAGTCCTTCATCACGTAGCTAGTCGCGCCGGCCTCGATAGCCGAAAGGAAGCTCCTGCGGTCAGACCTCATGGTGAATATCAGTATTTTGGCGGTACCTTCGTGGGAGCGGATGCGCCTTGTTAGGGCAATGCCATCGGGCTGTGCCCTATGGAAAGTTAGATCAATGACACACAAATCAGGCCGGTGATCTATGAAGGCCTTAAAACCCGACTCCACGTCGTCGGCAGCAATGACGTTTTCAAATCCGATCGACTCAAACACGTGACCGCAGGCTCTTGCGATCAAGGGATGATCGTCAACAATAAGTATCCCGCTCAAGTCTTGCTCCTCTCTTGTCTCCGCGAAAGCGGTGGGATGACTTCAAGGCTGCACTTTTACCAAAGGTTCTTATGGCGGAAAAATTCCCGCTTTGCTGTCGGGAAAATTCCCGAATAGTTCGGGACTTTTTGCGCGTGCGCATCCCTAACCCAGGGATAGGATCGACAGTCCAAACCGGTGGGGAAAAAGGCCGGAACGGAATGGGGAGTACAGTAGATGCGTATTCGGGGCCTGCTTATTGCGTCGCTAGCGGCGGCGACCGCTATTACCGAGAGCGAGCAAGCTTGCGCGCAAGATTCGCAAAACAAGGGCAGCTATACCACTGAGCTGCCATCGGTCGAGGTTGCTCCGGCGGAGACCGGTGCAAGATCCGTGGCCAGACGTCCCCGAACGCCGGCTCAGCCAACAACAGCGGCTCGCCAGCCGACAGTGACAAGACTTCAGGTCTATCCAACAACGCCAGCTTCCACGCCAAGCACGGCGTTGGCCGTCGACAAGGTCCCCTCCAGCATCAACTTTGTAAATACTCCTGAAATTCAGCGCACCAATTCCCTTAACGTCATGGACGCCCTGCAGCAGAACGTAGCAGGGGTCAACCTCAGCAACGTCGCCGGAAACGAGTTCCAGTCCAACCTCGAGTTCCGTGGATTTGTCGCATCGCCCGTCTCGGGTAAGCCGCAAGGATTGGCGGTCTATCAAAACGGGGTCCGTATCAACGAGGCGTTCGGCGACACCGTCAATTGGGACCTGATCCCGACGGCGGCGATCAAGTCGATCGCGGTCGTGACGAACAATCCGGCCTATGGCCTCAACGCGCTTGGCGGCGCCGTCACCATTCAGATGAAAGATGGCTTCAACTATCACGGTGCCGAGGTTGACGTGATGGGGGGCGCATTCGGTCGTCTCCAGAGTTCGCTGCAATGGGGCAATCAGATCGGCAATTGGGCGGTCTACGGCGCCCTGGAAGGCGTGCATGACGACGGCTACCGCAATTTCGGTACCTCGGATGTCCGACGCTTCTACGGCGATATCGGGTATCGATACGATGGCAACGAAATCCATCTCAATATGGGCGCCGCCGACAACAGCTTCGGTGCGGCTGCGACGACGCCCCTCGAACTGCTGCAGACATATTGGGGCGCGACTTACACGACGCCACAGACGTCCACCAACCAGGTCGGCTACCTGAACCTGACCGGGAAGTTCGAGGTTACGCCCACCTGGACCATCGACGCCATCGCTCACTATCGCGCTTTCAGCCAGCGGACGCAGGACGGAAATCCGACGGGGACGCAGCCTTGCGACGCCGACGCGACATTGCTTTGCTACGGCGACGGCAGCACGCCGGCGAAGGGGCTCAACGGCCAACAGCTTTCCAATCCGTTCCCCGCAGGTGCAATCCTGGGCGAAAACGATCGGACATTCACCACTTCGAACACCGGCGGGTTCTCGCTGCAGGCGACGAATAGCGACCAACTGTTCGGCCATGATAATCGCTTTGTCGTCGGCGCAAGCTTCGATGCCAGCGTCACGCATTTTGGAGCCAGCGCCGAGCTCGGAACGATCGATACCAACTACGTCGTCAGCAGCAGCGGGATATTTCTCGGCACGTCCGGCGTGCCCATTGCGGACGGTCCGGTCGGACTGCGTTCGACCAACCAGTATACCGGACTTTACGCGCTGGACACTTTCGACGTCACCAAGGCGTTCTCGATCACCGCGGGCGGCCGCTTCAATGACGCCCGTATTTCCCTGCAGGACGAGACAGGCAGTGCACCTGCACTCAACGGCAACGAAGCCTTTGACCGGTTCAATCCGATCATCGGTGGCACCTACAAGATCATGTCAGGTCTGACCGCCTATGCCGGTTATTCGGAAGCCAACCGGGCGCCGACCCCGCTCGAACTCGAATGCGCCAATCCGAATATGCCTTGCATCATCGCGACCTTCCTGGTCTCCGATCCGCCGCTAAAGCAGGTTGTGTCGCACACCTACGAGGCCGGTTTTAGGGGGACCAAGGATCTGAGCTTTGGTACGCTTGATTGGAAATTGGGCGTATTCCGCGCCACCAATACCGACGACATCCTCGCGATCCCCTCGTTGGTGCAGGGCTTCGGCTATTTCCAGAACGTCGGTGATACGCGCAGGCAGGGTGTCGAGGCGGAAGCGAACTTCAAATCGTCCAGATGGCAGTTTCACGCCAGCTACGCCTTCATCGACGCGCGCTTCCTTGACTCGCTAACGCTTGGTTCGAACAGTCCGTTCGTCGACGCGAACGGCAACATCCAGGTGTCGCCGGGCAACATCATCCCGGCGATCCCACGCCATCGCATCAAGGCCGGGTTCGATTATGCAGTCACCGACGCATTCAAGATTGGCGGCGACGCGCTGTGGGTCAGCAGCCAATATCTGGTGGGCGATGAATCCAACCAGTATCCGCAATTGCCGTCTTACGCCGTCTTCAACGTCCACGCTTCGTATCAGCTCGACAAGACGTATCAGATCTATGGCCGGATCGATAACCTCTTCGACAATCGCTATTATACGTATGGCGGGTTCTTCGATACGACCGAGGTGCCGAACTTCAACACAGGCAATCAGTTTGCGAACCCGCAATCGCTCAGTCCGGCCCGTCCACGCGCTTTCTATGCCGGCCTGAAGGCGACCTTCTGAGATAATCGCCCGTAATGCATGCGCTTGCCGTTAGAGCGGTAGTCGAATCGCCAATACTTCGCGTCCGTCGCAAAGTGCGATCTTTCCGACAAAGACATCAAGCCGGTTCTGAGGCTCAAGCACGACGAAGTTGGCCGTTTCTGCGAAGCGCAAGGTGTCAATTTCGGATGGCTACTCGAAGGCATCGGGCCGATATTCAAGGTCCGGGCACCGCGGTGAAGCGCCGGCGGCGATCGATCAGAAAGCGCAACCGGCTGCGGCTTTTCGCACCTGCCAGATGACTAAGGCGATCGTAACTTGGGATTAACTGCCAAGGCCCATCTTCGTTGTGACCTTCTACTTGGTCACGCGTATCGATAGAGCCGTCGCTGACCTCAACCACAGCGACGGCTTTTGCTTGCGAAGCCCTCGAAGGGCCCTAAACTGCCCCCGCGATCATAAAGGGAGTGCGGACGTGGCGACGGCAAAGATGTATTCGTGCACATCTCAGCCGTCGAGAAAGCAGGCCTGAGCAGCCTCAATGAGGGTGCCAAGGTGAGCTACGAAGAGACGGAAAACCGCGGAAAAACATCCGCGGAAAATCTACGGGTTGGCTGAAGCGTGGAGCAGGGCGCGGGGCTTCGGTCCCGCGCCTGTCACTTCAATGGGTCGGCCAACCTCGCCTTGTTGATCAGATATGAGACGAGCGCCGAACAGGCCCCGGTCATAAACAACGCATCCGTCTCGTCGACTTTCGGCGCGTCCGCTTCAATTGCGCCGGCAACGGCTCGGCACCCTCGGCTTGGGCGAATGTCAGTTCCCGTCGGCGCGCGATTTCATCGTCGTTCGACATCGCGATGCTCAAGTTTCAGCGCAACGTGTTTGCAGACACTATGTAGACACAGCGGTTTTCGAGGATTTTAAGTTTCGCGGTAACTGATTGGTGGCTCCCCGGGCTGGATTCGAACCAGCGACCATTCGATTAACAGTCGAATGCTCTACCACTGAGCTACCGAGGAATAGGCGAAGCTGGGTGTTCGCTGGGCGGAGCGTATAACAAAGCCTCCGAGGCTTGCAAAGGACCAAATAGGGTGGTTTTCGCAGGGCTTGAATGGCGCCGGAGCGCTTTCGGCCGGGCTAAGCGGCGCTTTCGTACCTTTATACGGCAAAAACTCCGCCCCTAGGTCACTTCCCGCGCCAGTCGTCATGTTGCGTTTTGACAGGCCTTGTATCAAAGATGGCGCCGATTTTTCCTCATTCTCCGCGGCCATGACCGCTTGCCACCGGGGTCTCCAATGTCCGATTTCTCGACCGCGCGCCAGAAAATGGTCGATGGCCAGGTGCGTCCGAGCGATGTCACCGACAACCGAATCATCGATGCGATGCTCGCGATCCCGCGTGAAGCATTCGTTCCGGAGGCGCAGCGTTCGCTGGCCTATCTGGACCTTGATATCGATGTCAGCGCAGGCGGCCCGGCCAAGCGCTTCCTGTTGCGGTCGGCGGCAACGGCTAAAATGATTCAGGCCGCTGAAATCAGCGAAACGGACGACGTCCTGGTGGTGGGATGCGCAACCGGCTATCTGGCGGCTTTGGCAGCCCGTCTGGCCCGGCGGGTCACGGCGACCGAATGTGATTCCGCGCTCGCGGCAAAGGCTGCGGCAGCTTTGGCCACGCTTGCTCTCGGAAACGTGACGGTGAAGTCGGCGCCGGTCGCTGACGGCGATTCGGCCGGCGCGCCGTTCGACGTCATTCTGCTTAATGGTGCCACCGAAATCGTGCCCGAATCCCTCTATCGGCAGCTGAAGGAAGGCGGTCGCTTGGTCGGGGCTTTTGCTTTGACCGCTCCCCAGCGGGCGATGGTCGTGACCCATTCGCACGACGACTTCGGGCACCGGGCGCTTTTCGACACCGCGATACCGGTATTGCCGGGTCTTGAGCGGCCTCCGGCCTTCGTTTTTTGACGCGAGGTGGCTTTCCGGATCGCCGGGGCCGTCAAGTGTGGCCCGGATGCCCCATCTGCCGAGTTTCCCACCGTCCCCGCCGTTCGGGGGGTTCCTTCGCTCTGGCGTCACGAATAAGGTGTGGCGTGGGATATCTGTTTGGAATGACTTGATGACCCGGTTCAAGGGCTGTGGAACCCGGGACAGAATGATTGGAATATCTGGGATGTACGGGGTGAAGGTCGTTACCGGGGCTGCGGCGACGGTACTTCTTTTGGCATTGGCAAATCCGGTGCCGGCTTTGGCCGACACGATCGAGGCCGCGTTAGTGCGCGCCTACCAGAACAATCCTCAACTCAACGCGCAGCGCGCAGCAGTCAGAGCCACCGACGAAAACGTTCCGCAAGCCTTGTCCGGATATCGGCCGAAGGTCGCCGTGACCGCGAGCGCCGGCTATCAGTACACCGACCTGAACTCCACGTTCGGCGGCACGGCTACACAAATCGTCCGCTCCGAGGTTCACGGCACCGATCCACCGCGGTCGGCTGGTCTCACCGTGACCCAGACTTTGTACAACGGCAATCAAACCGCCAACAAAACGCGCATGGCCGAGAGTCAGGTCTCCGGTGCCCGTGAGGGTCTACGCGTGCTCGAGCAGACGGTGCTGCTGTCGGCAGCCACGGTCTACATGGACTACCTGCGCGATTCGGCCATCGTCGAGGTGAACCGCAGCAACGTTCGCGTTCTCGATCAAACGCTGAAGCAGACCCAGGACCGCTTCAATGTCGGCGAAGTAACCCGCACCGACGTTGCCCAGTCGGAAGCGCAACTCGCGGCCGGCAAGACGCAGCTTCTGGCGGCCCAAGCGACGCTGACGACAACGCAAGCCAATTTCCGCCGCATCATCGGCAACGAGCCCCAGTCGCTGGCGCCGGGCTCGCCGGTCGATCGGTATCTGCCGGCGTCGCTTCCCGCAGCGGTCGAACTCAGCCTGATCGAAAATCCGAACGTGACCGCGGCGATGTTCGGTATCGACGTCAACTTTCTCACCGTCAAGGTGAACGAGGGCGCACTGTTGCCGACGGTCACGTTGCAGGCGTCGGTGCAACAGGCCTATGAGCAGAGCCTTCAGGTCTTCCGCACGTTCGGGGCTTCCGCGATCGCGCAGGTTTCGATTCCGGTTTATCAGGGCGGTTCGGAATATTCGTTGATCCGTCAGTCCAAGGAATCGCTCGCGCAACAGCGTCTGGTTCTCGAACAGACCCGCGATCTGACCCGCGCCAACACCGTGACGGCTTGGGGACAGCTGGTGGCCGGCAAGGCCCAGGTAACCTCGGCCCAGTCGCAGGTGACGGCGTCGGAAATCGCACTCAACGGCGTGCGCGAAGAAGCCAAGGCCGGGCAGCGAACCACGCTCGACGTGCTCAATGCCCAGCAGGCGCTGGTCAACGCGCGGGTCGCGCTCGTGACGGCGCAGCACGATCGCGTCGTGGCTTCTTATAGCGTGTTGTCTTCGGTGGGGCGGCTGTCGCCGCAGGTCCTCAGTCTGGCGACCCAGACGTATGATCCCAGCGTGCATTACCAGCAGGTGCGTGACAGCTGGTTTGGCGTTCGTACACCCGACGGCCACTGATCGTAGCCATGCTGTTGCAAGATCCGGCTAGGCTATGGCCGGCTTGTAGCATTGCCGACTTCCGCTTCTCGCCGCACCGCCCTCGGGCCTTCCATAGGCCATGGCGTTGCTTGCAATCATTTATCGCCCTGACGTAGCGTTCTTCGAGGCAGCAGGGCGATTCGCACCGCATCGGATTTTTTTGGGCGGAATGTCGGCGTGCCGGGCGGGGCAAAGGTCGTGCGATGTGTCGGACGGCGTTTGTCTGGGGACAAGTCGGGTCGGCGCGATGAATTTCCGAACCGGTCTATTCGGAACCAGCAAATACCTGCCTCGCTTGGTGTAAAAACGCTTTCGAGGGCGTTGATGAGGTGGGATCGGAAATGACGCAGCCTGCAAAGGTTCAGGAACCCTCGATGGAGGAGATTCTGGCGTCGATCCGGCGCATCATCGCCGATGACGAGGCGAAGCCCGCGGCTGCCGAAAAGGCCGCACCACCTCCACCAAGTCCTCAGGCTTCAAGTCCTCCGCCTCCAAGTCCTTCGCCCGCAGCTGCAGCCGCCAAGCCGGAGAAGCCTGCGCCGGCTCCCGCCGCGCGCGCGCCTGTCGCGCCGCCGCCGGCGGCTCCTGCG
The DNA here is from genome assembly GCF_049519115.1 of Bradyrhizobium sp. Taxonomy (GTDB): domain Bacteria; phylum Pseudomonadota; class Alphaproteobacteria; order Rhizobiales; family Xanthobacteraceae; genus Bradyrhizobium. The sequence goes on along the minus strand of NZ_JBEKRB010000032.1, from coordinate 9,958 downwards.
CCAGCAAAAGCCGCGGCTCCGCCAGCGCCGCCCCCGGCGCCAGCCCCCGCAGTGAGCAATAGTCAGGACGATATTGACGCGCTCCTCAACGGGCTGGACGAAGCCACGACCCCGGAAGAAATCCGCCCTGCCGCGCCTGAGCCCGAGCCGGAGGCCGATGTTTTAGACCTTACCGATGAGATGGCGTTGCCCGATCCGGCGCCTCAGACTGCCTTCAGGAAGGTAGAGCCGCCGGACGATCTCGAGTTCACCGAAACGGCGGCCAAAGCACCGCTGCGTGACATGGCGTTCGATCTGCCTCCGCCAAGCCCGATGGATTCTCCACCCATTCTGTCGCGTTCGACGGTGTCGGCGGTCGAATCGGCGTTCAACAGCTTGGCGCACACGGTGTTGAGCAACAACGCGCGGACGCTGGAAGACCTGGTCAAGGAAATGCTGCGGCCGATGCTGAAATCCTGGCTCGATGACAATTTGCCAGGACTCGTGGAGCGCATCGTCAAGGCCGAAATCGAGCGGGTTTCGCGCGGGCGCTGACATGATCGCCGGAACCGGCCAATTGCCGGTCGCGATTTCCGCCATTACATCGACTTTATGCCTTTGGCCGGCCTGACAGTGTGTTGACTTGGCACGCCGGGGCGGCTTCTTAGCCCGTTCCAGGTCCCCCGAATGCAGCCGTCATGATCGAGAAAAACTACCAGCCCGCCGATATCGAAGGCCGTATGTCCGTCATTTGGGAGGACAGCCGCGCCTTCAGTGCTGGACGCCCGGAACGGCGTGATTCCGCGCCCTTTACCATCGTGATCCCGCCGCCCAACGTGACGGGGTCGCTGCACATGGGGCACGCGCTCAACAACACCTTGCAGGACATTCTGTGCCGTTTTGAACGGATGCAGGGCCGCGACGTGCTGTGGCAGCCCGGCACCGATCACGCCGGCATCGCGACCCAAATGGTGGTCGAGCGGCAGTTGATGGAACGGCAGCAGTCGGGCCGCCGCGACCTCGGCCGCACCAAGTTCCTGGAACGCGTCTGGCAATGGAAGGCCGAAAGCGGCGGCATTATCGTCAATCAGCTGAAGCGGCTTGGCGCCTCCTGTGACTGGTCGCGAGAGCGTTTCACGATGGATGAGGGCCTCTCGCGGGCTGTCGTCAAGGTGTTCGTGGAACTGCACCGTGAGGGTTTGATCTACAAAGACAAGCGGCTCGTGAACTGGGATCCGAAGCTGCTCACCGCTATTTCCGACCTCGAGGTGCAGCAAACCGAGGTCAAGGGCAGCCTGTGGTATCTGCGCTACCCGATCGAGGGCAAGACGTTCAGTCCGGACGATCCCGCAAGCTTCATCGTGGTTGCCACCACACGGCCCGAGACCATGCTCGGCGATACGGCCGTGGCCGTGCATCCCGACGATGAGCGCTACCAGCATCTCGTCGGCCAACATGTGATTCTGCCATTGGTCCGTCGCCGGATTCCGATCGTCGCCGACGAATATTCCGATCCGGAAAAAGGCTCGGGCGCCGTCAAGGTGACGCCGGCGCATGACTTCAACGATTTCGAAGTCGGCAGGCGCCACAACCTGCCGCAGATCAGCGTGCTCGACAAAGAAGCCTCGCTCGCACTTGTCGGCAATGAAGACTACCTGCGAGGACTGCCCGAAGGATCGGACGGGCTTGCAGAAGAGTTGAACGGCCTCGACCGTTTTGTTGCGCGCAAGCAGATCGTGGCGCGGATGGAAGATTTCGGCTTCCTGGAGCGGATCGAACCGAACACGCACATGGTGCCGCACGGCGACCGCTCCGGCGTCGTGATCGAACCGTACCTGACCGACCAATGGTACGTCGACGCCAAGACGCTGGCCCAGCCGGCGATCGCGGCCGTGCGCAACGGGACGACGACCTTCGTTCCGAAGAATTGGGAAAAGACCTATTTCGACTGGATGGAGAACATCCAGCCCTGGTGCGTCTCGCGCCAGCTTTGGTGGGGTCATCAGATTCCGGCCTGGTACGGTCCGGACGGCAAGGTATTCGTCGCGGAGACCGAAGAAGAAGCTGTTGGCAATGCGCTTGGCTATTATGTCGAGCAGGAGGTCATCACCGCCGAGCAGGGGCGGGAGATGTCGCTCGACCGCAACAAGCGCGAGGGTTTCATCACCCGTGACGAAGACGTGCTCGACACCTGGTTTTCCTCCGCGTTGTGGCCGTTCTCGACGCTTGGCTGGCCCGACGACACCCCGGAGGTGAAGCGCTACTACCCGACGAATGTTCTGGTCACTGGCTTTGACATCATCTTCTTCTGGGTCGCACGCATGATGATGATGGGTCTCCATTTCATGAAGGAGGCGCCGTTCTCGACGGTCTACATCCACGCACTCGTCCGCGACGAGAAGGGCGCCAAGATGTCGAAGTCGAAGGGCAACGTCATCGATCCCCTGCACCTGATCGACGAATACGGCGCCGATGCGCTGCGCTTCACGCTGGCGGCGATGGCCGCGCAAGGCCGCGACATCAAACTTGCGGCAAGTCGTGTCGAGGGCTATCGCAACTTCGCGACCAAGCTATGGAATGCCTGCCGTTTCGCGGAAATGAATGCGTGCGCCGCGCCTACCGCTTTCGATCCAGCCAAAACCACGCAGACGTTGAATCGCTGGATCGCGCATGAGACGTCACGCGCCACGCGTGAGGTGACCGAGGCCATCGAAGCCTATCGTTTCAATGATGCTGCCGGCGCAACCTATCGCTTCGTCTGGAACGTCTATTGCGACTGGTATCTGGAATTGGCAAAGCCGGTGCTGATGGGCGAGGACGGCGAGGCCAAAGCAGAAACCCGCGCGACGGTGGCTTGGGCGCGGGATGAAATTCTCAAACTTCTCCATCCGTTCATGCCATTCATCACCGAGGAGCTCTGGGCGGTCACGGCCAGCCGCGAGGGTCTGCTCGCTTTGGCGCCATGGTCGCGCAAGGTAAACGAGTTGACGGTCGACCAAGTGGCGCTGATGGCGGCGGCGAGCCCCATCGAACCGATGCCGGCGCTGGCTTTGCCGGTGGTCGACACCGCCGAATTCACCGATCCGGCCGCCGAGGCCGAGATCGGCTGGGTGGTCGATCTCGTTACCGCGATACGATCGGTCCGCGCCGAAATGAACATCCCTCCGTCGACGCTGACTGCGCTCGTGCTGTCGGGGACATCGGCGGAAACCAAACAGCGCGCGCCACGCTGGAGCGATGTTATCAAACGGATGGCGCGGCTCTCCGACATTTCTTTTGCCGACCGGGCGCCAGAGGGATCGGTGCAACTGTTGGTCCGCGGCGAGGTTGCTTCATTGCCGCTCAAGGGTGTGATCGATCTATCGGCGGAAAAGGCTCGCCTCGACAAGGAACTGGCCAAGGCGGACGCCGACATCAAACGGGTCGATGCGAAGCTCGCCAACGAGAAGTTCGTCGCCAACGCGCCCGAGGAAGTCGTCGAAGAGGAAAAAGAAAAGCGCGAGGCCGCCTCTGCCCGAAAGGCCAAGATCCTGGAGGCGCTGGAGCGCCTGAAAAGCGCCGCGTCGTAATACGGAGCGCCACCGATGCAGATTTTCCTCGCAGGCGCGACGGGTGTTGTCGGGCGGCTGTTGGCTCTCCTGTTACGGGACGCAAAGCACGATGTAACCGGCACAACGCGTGACCCGGAAAAAGCTATCCGTCTGCAAGCGCTGGGCGTCGAGCCGGTCGTGGTTGATGCGTTCGACGCGGATGCTTTGGCCCGAGCGATGGCGTGTGCGAAGCCGGACGCGGTTATCCATCAGCTCACGGACTTGCCAAACGCGCCGGGTACGCCGGGTTATGCAGCCGGGCAGGAGGCCAATCGGCGCCTGCGTATCGAAGGCACGCACAATCTGATGCGCGCAGCGGTGATGACCGGCGTTGGCCGGGTCATCGCTCAAAGCATCGCCTTTGTGTACGCGCCGGGCGAGGGGGCGTGAGGAAAACGATCCCCTCGATATCGCCGCCGAACCACCGCGTCAGTTCACGGTGCAGGGCATTCTCGCGCTCGAGCGCGAGGTGTTGCAGACATCGGGTGTTGCCGGGGTGGTGCTGCGTTGCGGCTATTTCCATGGCCCGGATACTTGGTACGCGACGCCGCCCAAGCCGCCGTCAATCCATGTGGATGCGGCGGCTCATGCCGCACTGCTCTCGCTCGACAAGGGAAGCGGCATTTACAATATCGCCGAGGATGGTGGCGCCGTATCGTCGGCGAAGGCGAAGCGCGAATTGGGATTCGATCCAGCGTTCCGAATTCGAGCGCGGCTTGCTCAGGAGTTCGAAGGTTGGGGCTGAGCGATCGCTTCTTTGCTGCGGACGCCGTACATCGCTAGACCGAGCAGAATATAGGCGCCGGAGGTCCAGCCCGCTTGCCAGTTCTGGGGCCCCTCGATGAAGACGATATAGAGCGCGCTGAAAAAGAAAATTCCCGCAAACACCGTCTCGGCGATGGGGCGAGCGCCCGCTTTGGGCCGGTTCAGCCATGACAGCGACGCCAGCGGCACCGCCGCCATGGTCAGCGAGGCGAAGGGGAGATCCTGCCAGCGCGGATCGAACACCGAGCCCAAGGCAGCACCGGTTGCGATCACGGCGATCGCGATCAGGACGATGCCGAGGGCAAATGTAGGGAATGACCGGGGCCTGTTCTCGCCCGGTCCCATCAATTCCACAAACGCAGGCAGCGAACGGCCTGACATCAGGGCAATGGCGCACAGCAGCGGTGCGGCAGCCGCGGCCGCCAGTAGCGTCCCCCATCTGAGCCAACCGCCCAACCCGAAGCTTTCATACGTCATCTTGTCGATCGCGATCCCCAGCAGGATTCCGGCAACGGTTGCCGAGATGCTTACGGCGATCCACGACGAGGAGCGGGGTTTCCATGGCTTTCCCCGCTGGCTGGACCAGGCCGCCGCGAAAACGGAGATCGCCAATATCATCCCGCTTCCCATCAGCAGTTTCCACAGTGGGTAGTTGCTGATGGCAATGCCAGGTGGATATTTCAGGGTTTGATGGTCGGCATCGAACAGGCCCCAGTTGCCGCCCACGGTGCCTTCCCAATACCGTTTCCAGGATGCATCAAAGGCCTCGATCAGGTTGACGCGAAAGTTGTCGCGCCTGGCAACCTCGAGGATTTCAGAGATCACGCGAGCCTGGTTGATCCGCGACGGAAGCGCGCCCTCGCGCATGCGTCCCATGCTGGGCCAGCCGGTTTCGCCGATTACCACTTCCTTGCCCGGAAAAGCGAGGGACACTTGCTTGTGGACCGCGGCGACCTGTGCGGCCGCATCCTTGGCCTGGCTTGGAATATCGTCCCAGTAGGGCAGGACATGGATCGTCACGAAATCCACGGCATCCTGAATCTCCCGGTAGCGAAGCCAATATTCCCAGACTTCCGCGTAGGTCACCGGCACCGTGACGCGCGCTTTGACCGACAACAGAAGCTGGCGAAGATCGGACGGGGTCATGTCTCCATGCAACAACACCTCGTTGCCGACGATGATTGCGGTGATCGTATCCGGATATTTATGCGACAGCGCGATCGCGGTCTCGACAAGCTGTGCATTCTTGAAGCGGTTGTTGCCGATCCAGATTCCCAGGAGAACCTTTAGCCCGACCTGCGATGCCAGTTCGGGCACCTTGTTCAAACCGTTGTCGACGGAATAGGTACGGATGCAGCCCGATATTTTGGAAATTTGCAGCAGGTCCTCGCGGATTTGTTCCGCACTCACTTCCAGCGTGGGATTCAGCGGCGTCTGGTCGTCGCGGAACGGCGCGTAGGATACGCATTCGAGCTTGGTGGCCGCGTCGATCGGGGCGCGCGCGAGCGTAACCGGTTCGGCCAGCCACCACCAAACCGAGGCAATGATCGTTAGGGAAATCAGCAGAAGCGCCAGCGGCGCGCGAACGGCAATTGGTTCTATCCTCCAGAAGACTTGTCGATTATGGTCCAGCCGTTCATGGTAGAACGCAACAGGGGTCGTGATAGCAAATTGCTTTCACCAATAAAGGCCGGCCCGTTCAACAACAAGTGACGTGATGTTTTTCAACGGATTTTCCCGGCGACGGTTTGCCAAAATGGCAGCGTGGTCAGCCCTCGGAATCCCGACCATATCTGCCGAAGCCGCCGAGGGTACCTCAACCTCGGCGACCCAATTTCCAACCAATAGGCCGGCCACTTTTCCGCCGGACTTTTTATGGGGCACGGCGACGTCAGCCTATCAGATCGAGGGTGCGGTCAACGTGGACGGTCGCGGCCCGTCGATCTGGGATCGCTTCGTTCACCTCAAAGGCAAGATCATCGACCACAGCACCGCTGACGTCGCAAACGACCACTACCACCGTTACAGAGAGGACGTTCAGCTCATCAAGGAGCTCGGCGCCAAGGCCTATCGTTTTTCGATCGCGTGGCCTCGCGTGTTTCCGGAAGGAACGGGAATGCCGAATCCCAAAGGTCTTGATTTCTATCAGCGGCTCCTCGACGAACTATTGGCCAACGGCATCGAGCCGTTTGCGACGCTCTATCATTGGGATCTTCCGCAGGCGCTTCAGGATCGCTACGGCGGCTGGAGGTCGCGCGACACGTCCAAAGCATTTGCCGATTATGCCGGATATGTCGCTGAGCGCATCAGCGATCGCGTCAAGCACATCTTCACGATCAACGAGTGCGCGAGGATGGTTCAGGCCGGCTTTGGCACCGGCATCGATGCGCCGGGGCTTATGTTGCCGCAAAAGGAAATCAACAAGGTTCGCCATCACGTGGCGCTGGGTCATGGCCTTGCGGTGCAGGCTATCCGTGCGCATGCGCGAGCTGGGACAAAGGTCGGTCCGGCCGAGAACATCGAGATTTGCATTCCGGCCATCGAAACTCCGGCCAATATTCGCGCGGCAGAAATCGCCACGCGCGAGCTTAATGCAGGTTATCTCACCGCTATCCTGGAAGGGAAATACACCGACGGTTTCCTGACCTATGCCGGCGCCAATGCGCCGAAGTTTACCGCCGAAGACCTCGCCGCCATTTCATCGCCGATCGATTTCGTCGGGCTCAACGTCTACATGCCCAACCAGTATGTCGTGGCAGGTGAGAACAGCAACGATTTTGCCCTGCTGCCGTTCGCGGCGACGTACCCGCATATGGATTCAAACTGGCTCAGGATCGGCCCCGAGGCGATGTATTGGGCGCCGCGTCATGTCGCCAAGCTCTGGAATGTGAAATCGATCCATATCACCGAGAACGGAACGTCGGCAGCAGACCAAGTGAGCGCGGACGGCAAGGTCTACGACGTCGATCGGATCATGTATCTGCGCAACTATCTGACGCATCTCCATCGCGCGACGTCCGAAGGCGTGCCGGTCCAGGGCTATTTCGTCTGGAGCCTGATGGACAATTTCGAGTGGGCGGATGGCTACGACAAGCGCTTCGGACTGTACCGCGTCGACTTCCAGACCCAACGCCGCACGCCAAAACTTTCGGCCTCGTACTATCGGGAGGTCATCCAGCGCAACGCCGTGATGTGATCCGGCGGGGCTGCCGATCGATACCGCCGATCTAGTCAGCGAACGGTTTCGAGACGAATTTCGAGCCTTTCAATCCGTAGCGCCAGGGCAGGTCGACCGCCTTGGTGAGGCCGATCCGCAAGCCGGTGACGACGTCGGGCCTGGCAGCGGGCGCATATAGCGCCATCGGGGGCTTGTCGAGCGGCAGTCCGTTATGGGTGTGGGTGATGCCGAGTGCTTCCGTCAGCTTGCCCGGTCCCGAACACAGCGATCGCTCGTCATGAAGGCCGCGCCGGCGCCGCATCGCCGCGATGCCATGGGTCGGCTCCAGCGCCCGGATCAGGACCGCGCTCGCGGAGCCCGCTTTTTCGCAGACGAAATTGACGCACCAATGGATGCCGTAGGAGCGGTAGACGTAGACGAAGCCGGCCGGCCCGAACATCACGGCATTGCGCGGCGTCATCCCGTTGTAGGAATGCGCCGCAGGCTCGGTGTGGTGATAGGCCTCGACCTCTACGATGATCCCCCCGACGCCGTCGACCAACAGGGTCACGCCGATCAGGTCGGGGGCAACCTCAAGCACGCGTCGGTCAAAAAACGCTCTTTTGAGCTGCTTACCGAGTTTTGGGCTGCTTCTAACGGAATTTGGGGGCATGGGATGGTATGCTAGGTATCTGTGCCGGCCAAAGCGAGCGGTTGCGGTTCGCGGTCCACCGGATTAGCTAGACTATTAGGAAAGCTTACGGATTCCCCATGGTCGTCATCGTCGATACCGTCTCCCCCACGTCGGTGCGCCCGCGTCACCCCGAAAAGGCGAACCGGCCGGACGCGCTGTCGCCGCCGAAGCCGGACTGGATCCGCGTCCGCGCCCCCACCACGCGCGGATATGCCGACACCCGCAATATCGTCAAGGAAAACGGCCTCGTCACGGTTTGCGAGGAGGCGGGTTGCCCGAACATCGGCGAGTGCTGGGACAAGAAGCACGCCACCTTCATGATCATGGGCGACACCTGCACCCGGGCGTGCGCGTTCTGCAACGTCAAGACGGGGATGCCGGGTGCTCTGGATGCCAGTGAGCCGGCGCATGTCGCGGAAGCCACCTTTAAATTGGGATTAAAGCATGTCGTGGTCACCTCCGTGGACCGCGACGACCTTGCCGACGGCGGAGCGCAGCATTTCGCAGAGACCATCGGCGCGATCCGAGCGCAATGCCCAGACACGACCATCGAAATCCTCACGCCCGACTTCCTGCGCAAGGACGGCGCGCTCGAGATCGTGGCCGCAGCAAAGCCCGACGTGTTCAACCACAATCTTGAAACAGTGCCGTCGCGATATCTGAGCGTGCGGCCGGGCGCGCGCTATTTCCATTCGATCCGCTTGCTGCAACGGGTGAAGGAAATCGACCCGACGATTTTCACCAAATCGGGCATCATGGTCGGCCTCGGCGAGGAACGTCATGAGGTCTTGCAGGTGATGGATGACCTGCGCTCGGCGGATGTGGATTTTCTCACCATCGGCCAATATTTGCAGCCGACGCGAAAGCATCACGCCGTGATGCGCTACGTGACGCCGGATGAATTCGCTGGCTATGAGAAGGTCGCCTATGCCAAGGGCTTCCTGATGGTGTCGGCGAGCCCGCTGACCCGTTCCTCGCATCACGCTGGCGAAGATTTTGCGAGGTTGCAGGCGGCGCGCGCTGCAATATCCCGCTAATTCAATGCCAAGTTTTTCCAACAAGCGCCGGGTGCTTCACAGTGCACCCGAGATGTTCGACCTCGTCGCCGACGTCGAGCACTATCCTGAATTCGTGCCGCTCTGCCAGTCGCTGAAAGTCCGCCAACGGACGCCGAAGCCGGACGGCACAGAGATCGTCGTGGCCGACATGACGGTGTCGTTCAATCTCGTGAAAGAGGGCTTTACCAGCGAGGTGACGCTCGACCGTCCCAATTTGAAGATCACCGTGCGCTATCTGCGCGGGCCGTTCTCCAATCTGGAAAACCGCTGGACCTTTGAGCCGAAGGGCGACAACGCCTGCGATGTCGGTTTCTTCATCTCCTATGAATTCAAGAGCCGGATGCTCGCGATCCTGATGGGCTCGATGTTCGATGCGGCCTTTGCGCGGTTTTCGGCCGCCTTCGAGAAGCGCGCGGATGTCGTCTACGGAAAGCGGGCGTCCCAGTAGGTTTGTTCGGCCTTCGTCGTCGTGGCACGCCTAACAAATCCTTCGTCATTCCGGGATGTGCCGCTAGGCGCAGGCCCGGAATCCATTGAGCCGCAGACGCGCCGGGAGAAATGGATTCTCAGGTGCGCAATTGCGCACCGTAGCTCGCTCGCTTCGCTCGCGCCCCGGAATGCCGACGCGTGTTGGACCCCGATAAACCTGTCAAACAGCGCACACAAATCAGCCTTCCCGCGACGCGAACCGCGCCCGAGCTGTTGGTTCAGTCAC
>NZ_JBEKRB010000031.1:0-74663 GCF_049519115.1 Bradyrhizobium sp. | reverse complement strand
GATTTCGAAGCGACAATCGCCAGCGCAGTCGCATGGGCGTTCGTCGCCCACATCCGAACCCTCACGCGGCGCCTCGCAAGAGCTTGAAATCAAATGAAATCATTATGAGTCGGACACTTAGGTCACACTCGAGACCGGTGCCTCAACTGACGATACCCGCGAAAAGCGGCCGACCAGCGCCACACGGGCCGACAATGATTCGCCTTATCCTGACGGCCTTGCTTGCCATCTTCGGGACACCGATCAGGGCCGAAACCTGGCCGAGCCGGCCGCTCACAATGGTGGTCCCGTTCGCGACCGGCGGTCCGATCGACGCGGTTGCGCGCATTCTGCAATCTGCCTTGAGCGACGCCTTGCAGCAGCAGGTGCTTGTCGAGAATGTTGGCGGAGCCGGCGGCATGATCGGGGCCGCCCGGGTCGCCAAGTCAGCGCCGGACGGATACCAATTCGTGCTCGGCAACGTCGGCACGCACGCCGTCAGTCAAACGCTTTATAAGACTCCTTTCTATAATTCGATGACCGATTTCAGCCCGGTCGTGCTGGTAGCCGACCTGTCGCTGGTAATGGTGGCGCGCAAGGACTTTCCCGCAAACAATTTGCAGGAATTCATGGCCTATGCAAAGACCAACGAGAAGACGATGCAGTTTGCTTCGGCGGGTGCCGGCTCCGCCACCCATCTTGGCTGCGCGTTGATCAATGCGCGAATAGGTGTCGACGTCACTCATGTGCCATATCGCGGTGGCGCGCCGGCGATGCAGGATCTGATAGCCGAGCGCGTCGACTATTTATGCATCGATACACCGACCGCGATTCCTCAAATCGAAGGCGGCGCCATCAAGCCGATTGCCATATTAAGCCGTGGGCGCTCGCCGAGCCTACCGAATGTCGCCTCAGTGCATGAACAGGGATTGACCGATTTCGAAGCAGCCAATTGGACCGCACTTTTTCTGCCAAAGAATACGCCTGCCTTTATCGTCGAAAAGCTGCACGACGCCACCGTCGCAGCCATGAACAATCCGACGGTGCAAAAACGCTTCAAGGAAAACGGAATTGATCTCGTCGCTGACGAACGGCGATCGTCGACTTATCTTGCCCAGTTTGTCAGCGACGAAATCGCCAAATGGGCCGGACCGATCAGGTCCTCCGGACTCGTTTTGGAATAAACGTGAATCGCAACAAATTCTGGAGATCGATGTGAAGATCAGGCTCATGGAGAATTTCCGCGCTGTCTTCTATGCGCCGTATTACGCCATTCACGCGCTGGGGTTTTACGCGAACGAAGGCATTGATGTCGAATTGGTCTCCAGCGATACGCCGGGCGACGCGATCTCTCATCTTGCAAGCGATACGATTGATATGACATGGGGCGGTCCGATGCGCGTGATGACCGCGCACGACCGGGACGACCAAAGTCCCCTGGTCTGCTTTGGCGAAGTTGTATCCCGGGATCCGTTTTTTCTGATCGGAAATTGCGAAGGGTTCAAGCTTTCGGACCTTGCGCATCTGCGTTTTGCGGCCGTGTCCGAAGTGCCCACACCCTGGATGTGCCTGCAGCAGGACTTGCGCGACGCCAATATTGATCCCAAGGGGATCAAGCGAGTTTCCGATCGAACCATGCGGGACAATTACACGGCGTTGCGCGGGAAACAGCTCGATGTGATGCAGGCGTTCGAGCCCTTTGCTTCAAAGGCCGAAATGGATGGAAGCGGCAAAATATTATATGCAGCCAGTTCACGGGGACCAACCGTCTACACCGCCTTCATCGCCACCCGAGCCAAGGTTGCGGCCCACCGCGATGAATTTGCCGCGGTGACCCGCGCACTTGCGAACATGCAGCAGTGGCTCTACACCCACAGCGGGCAAGAACTCTCCGAGGTCGTTACTTCCTTCTTTTCCGACGTGCCGCAGAAACTGCTCGTTCGTTCTCTGCAACGCTATCTCGACGCCGGCCTATGGGCGCGCGACCCCGCCATGTCCAGACCGGGGTTTGAACGGCTCGGCTCAAGCTTCCTTTCGGGGGGAGCCTTGAAGCGTTCACCGGTTTTCGAGAGTTGCGTCGCTGTGGCTCTGACCTAGCCGATTTCGACCGGGTTTGACGGGCACGAACTGGCCCCATTTTGCTGAAAACCTCATCGGTCCACCAACTGGCTCCCTCCTAACTTTAGCTGTCGCTCAATTTCTTTGATCTCCCGTTACGGGCCAAGAATCTGGCGGCACGCCCTACCGAACGATGTCTCATCAGAGTGAAATGGTTACGTCTGTGAGAATGAGCGCCACGATCTGCGCAGCGTTCAGCCGATGCAGCGAGGGCGTTGGTGCGTCCGTCGTGCAGGAAGAAGATGCGCTGGCCAACACCCCAGAGTGGCGCACTGCGGAACTGACAGCCGGTCGCATTGCCCTGCGGCGTAATGTTATCGGCGAGCCCGACGCCCATGCTGTGCACGGCAAAATCGCTGAACGGCGAGAACGCCACATTGCTTTGACCAGAAACGAAACAGCCGTTCGCTGGGGGTCCCGGTGCCGACGCTCAGCCGCAAGATTTCAGACCTCGAGGCCGTGCTGAGTGCACGTCTCCTGATCCGCGCGTCTCGCAAACTGACCCAGACCGGTGCTGGCCTCACTTGTGTGGGCGCCGCGCGGCGCATCCTCGAGCAGGTCGAGGAAACGGAGCGCGAGGCGGCTGGCGAGTTCACGGCGCCGAAGGGTGAACTGATCGTCACGGCGCCGATGGTGTTCGGCCGGTTGTATGTCCTGCCCGTGGTCACTGACTTTCTCGCGCTGTTTCCCGAAATCAGCGTTCGCCTGCTATTGACGGACCGTACCTCCAACTCGTCGACGAGCATGTCGACCTGGCCATCAGCGTCGGAAAGCTGCCGGACAGCACAATGATCGCGACACGGGTCGGATAGATGCGAATGGTGGTCGGCGCGAGCCCTGCGCTGCTTGCCGGCCATGGCGTGCCGAATACTCCCGACGATCTTCAGCGACTGCCGTGTCTCTCATTTTATTTAATTGGCTCGCGTCGTCGGCCACTTGGCGATTCGGGGCTCGGGTGCCGGCGCTGCGATGGAAATTTCGGTTGCCCCGCGTCTTTCGGTGTCGACCGCCGAGGCTGCAGTGGAGGCCGCGATCCCGCAATGTCGGGGTGACACGGCTGTTCCACTATCAGGCGGCCGAAGCGATCCAGGCCGGCGCGCTTCAAATCGTGCTCGAAGATCTCGAACTGGAACCGGCGCCGATCCACTTGATCCATGCCGCGCGTCGCCAGATGCCGCTCAAGATGCGCTGCTTCCTCGATTTTGCGAGACCGAAGTTGCGGCAAGCACTGAGCCGGTTCGCACCCGCGCCCTAGGTATTTGCCGGTCCGCCGACCAGGCTGACAGACGCCAGGCCGCAAGAAGCCCCCGCGTCATTCGGCGGCAACCCCCTTGGTGGCCTGGCGCTCGGCGATCAGTTTGCGTGTCAATGGAATGAGCTCCCGGCCGTATTCGATTGCATCGATCAGCGGATCAAAACCGCGGATTAGAAAGTGGCTGATGCCGAGGTCATAATAATCGCCGAAGACTTCCGCGACCTGCTCCGGCGTACCAACCAGCGCCGTGGTGTTGCTATTGGCACCGGTCAGTTTGGCGATCTCGGTCCATAACCGCTTGTCGATACGCGTGCCCTGCTCGGCCAGCGCCAGCAGCCGCCTGGCGCCCGCGGTGGCGTGCCCCGGCTTCCGGTATCCAGTCTGGTCCTGTAGCGCAGTGGCTCGCTCGAGAATTTCGTCGGCCTTCTCCCACGCCTTCTCCTCGGTGTCGGCAAGGATCGGCCGCACCGACAGGCTGAAGCGTGGCGTCGGCCGCCCGTGCCTTGCCGCTGCCGCACGCACCCGCGCGGTGACATCGCGAACCTGGGCGTAGGATTCGCCCCACAGCGCGAAGGTGTCGGCATGCTTGCCGGCGACCTCGATCGCGGCATCCGAGCCGCCGCCGACAAAGGTATAGATGCCGCCTTTTTGCGTCGGTTTGATTTGCGAAAAGCCCTTCTCGACCTTGTAATACTTGCCGCTGTAGTCGAACGGCTTTTCGCTGGTCCATTCCAGCCGCACCACGTCGAGGAACTCGCCGGTGCGGGCATAACGCTCGTCCTTGTCATCGAGCGTATTGCCGTCCTGGCGCAACTCGGTGGCGTTGCCCCCGGTGATGACGTGAAGCGAAACCCGGCCGTTGTAGAACTGGTCGAGGGTCGCGAGCTGACGCGCCAGCAGCGTCGGCGCGGTGAAGCCCGGCCGCTGCGCGATCATCACCTTCAGCGATTTCGTCGTTTGCAGCACATGCTGGGCAACCTGCAACGCGTCCGGCGTTGTGGAGTGAAATGCGTGCAACACGCGATCGAAGCCGGCATTCTCATGCGCTTTCGCCACGGTCTCGATATGAAGGGGATCCAGTATCGGGCCCTGCCGAACGATCGTCTCGGAAGAATTGTTATTGCTGATATAGCCGATGAACTCGATGGACATCCTCGTTCTCCGTCCTGTTCCAAATCACTCTCAAAGCCCGAGCGCCAAGCGCCCAAGCGTCACGCGCGTGGCGTCGTCTTGCGGGGTGTGAACGCGCCCGCACAACACGTCGCGATAGTGCCGCTCCAGCGGATTGGCACGGGTAAGCCCATGATTGCTCGACAGCGACAGCGCGTCCTCGACCGCCGCTACGGCATTGTTCGTCACGGTCAACTTGATCGCACTTGCCTCGGTCGCATCCAGCAAAACGCCGTCGTCGAAATCTCCGGCAAAACTATCGATAAGGCGCTCACTGACGGCAAGCCGCGCCTCGATCGCGCCGAGGATTTCCTGGGCGCGCGGCAGGCTCGCCAGCGGCGCACCGAGATTGGCCGGCACGCGCTCTTTCAGGAACTGGACCAGCCAGTCCCGCGCGGCCCGCGCGACGCCGTCGTAGATTGACGACACGAGGATCGCGCTGAGGATCCCTTGCGTGAAATCCGGCGTCGCCCATTCCGCCGGTTGTCTGACATCGATCTCGTAATCGAGCGGAAACGCGACGTCCTCGAAGATCACGTCATGGCTGCCGGATGCGCGCAGCCCGAGATGATCCCACGTTTCCTCGATCCGAGTGCCGGGAAGGCCAGCCGGAACCAGAAACAACCCGACCCGTATCTCCGGCTCATCGGTCTTGGCCCAGACCGCATACCATTTCAGGATCGGCGCACCGGTCGAATAGATCTTCCGTCCCGTGAGCCGCCATCCGGTTCCGGTGCGTCGGGCAATGGTTGCCGGCAAGCCGCCACGCGCCGGCGAACCGAGTTCCGGCTCGACCCGGAGCGCATTGATCAATGCGACGCCCTCGACGGTCTCCTTGGCGAGCTTGCGCGCGATGCGAACCGGCCAGCGCTGGCTGCGCGCCATCACCAGATGCTGGATATAATGCATCGACAGCACCAGCGCCGTCGATGGATCGGCCTTGGCGATGATACCAAGAATTCGAGCCGCGTCGCGGGCGCCCGCGCCGCCACCACCGAGCGCGGCGGGTACCGTCAATGCCAGCAAGCCTGCTTCCGACAGATCCTTGAAATTCTCGAACGGAAAACTCGCCTCGCGGTCGTGCTGCTCGGCGCGAGCCGCAAAGCGCGGCGCCAGCAGCAACGCGCGTTCGACAGGGCCGGAATTTTTCGGCCCCGTATCCTCGTTGACGGCAACGCTTCCGAGCGCCCTTACCATGTCGCCTCCAACCCGAGCAGCGAGAGAATTTGCCGGCGCAAGTCGGCCAAATATAGATCGCCACGGTGACGCGGATAAGGCCGTTCTACCCTGATATCGGCCTTGATGCGTGCAGGCCGCTCCGAGAGAACGATGACGCGGTTGGCAAGGAACAACGCCTCCTCCGCGTCATGCGTCACCAGAAGCGTGGTAAAACCCTTGCGCTGCCACAGCGACACCAGTTCGGCCTGCATGGTGATGCGCGTCAGTGAATCAAGCTTGCCAAGTGGCTCATCGAGGATAAGCACCTGCGGATCGTTCACGAGCGCCCGCGCCAGCGCCGCCCGCTGCGCCATGCCGCCGGACAGCTGATGCGGATAGGCATTACGGAACGACGAGAGCCCGACCAGCTCGAGCGCGGCGTCGACACGCGGGCGTTGCTGCTTCAAGATGCCCTGCGCCTCGAGGCCGAGCGCGACGTTGTTCCACACCGTCCGCCACGGAAACAGGGTCGGGTCCTGGAACACCACCACACGCGAGGGATGCGGCCCTTCGATATCCTTGCCGCCCTCACGCAATGAGCCGGAACGCGGTTGCTCCAGGCCTGCGACCAATCTCAGCAGCGTCGACTTGCCGCAACCAGAGGGCCCGAGCAGCGCGACGAATTCGCCGGGCTCAACCGTCAAGCTCACGTCATCCAACACCGGCAGCACGGCGCCATCGATGTCGAACGCGTGACTGACATTGTCGATGTCGAGCGAGACGCCCACGGCCGGATAGGCAATGGGCTCGAGAATCGCGTGCGCTACCATTTGACGACACCCTTCTGCCAGACCAGCAGCCGGTCGCGCACCCTAAACAACAGCGTAATCGCGCCGGAGCAGAGCAACGACATCACAATCAGCGCCGCATACATATTGGCGTAGGCGGCCCAGCCCTGCGCCCATTGCAGATACCAGCCGAGCCCGGCCTTTACGCCGATCATTTCGGCAACAACCAGCACGGCAAAGGACGAGCCGAGCCCCATGAACAGACCGACGAAAACATGCGGCAGCGCGGCGGGGATGGCGACCTTGAGCACCAGGAAGGACGGCTTGGCGCCGAGCGTTCGCGCCACATCATAATAAGCGCTGCTGACGCTCGCGACACCCGACCAGGTCAACACTGTCACCGGAAAGCCGGTTGCCAGCGCGATCAGAAAAGTCGAGGCGCTCCAGCTGGTGGGAAAGGTGAAAAAGGCGATCGGAAGCCACGCGGTTGCCGGCAGCGGCCCGATAAAGCGAAGCACCGGATGGACCCAGTAGCCGACGCCCCGCGACCAGCCGATCGACACGCCGGTGATAAACCCAAGCAATGCGCCGATCGCGTAGCCACCGAGTTGCAGCTTCACCGAGGCGATGACGCTGGCGAGCAATTTCGGCAGATCGTCGGTATAGACCTCGACGATCGACTGCGGCGGCGGGAAAAACGGCAGCGGAAGCCACGCGAACTTTGCCGTCGCCAATTCCCAGACCGAGAGGAAAACACCGAGCACGAGCAGCCACGGCCCACGCTGGCGCAAGCCGTGCCCGAAACTGCCGAGACGATCCGCACCGAGGGTCCCGGTGAACACAAGCGCGGCAATCACGAATGCACCGACGGCTACCGCCTGCGTGCGCGACCAATCGCCGACATCTTCCCAGATCAGACAGGACAGTCCGAAAGCGGTCCAAGCGATGCCAGCCAAAATGCCCGCAAATGATGCTCGCAGCCATTCCGGCAGCGACGCCGCGGAGCCTTCCCTACCAGTAGTAAGCCTTCCGGTCTCAGACAGCGAATAGGTCGACACAAATGCGCTCCGCGAACTTGGTTGTATCTGTCGAGGACTTGAACACCGAGACGGTCTTCAGATCGTCCGCATAACCTTTGAGCTCGCGCTTGAGCACGTCGCCGACGGGATGGTGGTGATGGGTGTGGTAACGCACCATGCGCTCGAGATCGGCGAGCGTGGCCGCCTTCGGCGCATAGGGCTGGAAGGATTTGGCCGCCAGTTCAGGATTTTGCGAGACGAACATCGCAGAGTCGAGAATGGCCTGCGTCAGTGCGCGCGCCACCTGCGGGTCGTTGCGCACGAGAGAACCGCGCAGGCCAAGAATGCAGCACGTCTTGTCGCGATATTCGCCGTCGAGGTTGGAGGCGGCTTCCTTGTACTGGCCGTCCTTCAGCCAGAGATCCGCCAGCGGATCGGAGGCGAGGAAGGCCTGGACCTCGCCCTTGTCGGCGGCGACATTCACGACATTGCCGGGATAGACGCGCCAGTCCACCTCGCTGGTCGGATCAACGCCAAGCTTCGAGAGCTGGATCGAGAAGAAATTCTTATCCGGACCTCCGAGGTCGCCGACGGCGACGGCTTTACCCTTGAGATCGGCGAGCTTGTCGACGCCCGAGCCCACGCGCGACAATACGCGCATGCAGCCTCCGTGGAGTCCTGCGGCGATCTTGACGTCAAAACCCTGCTCCAGAGGCTTGAGCCACCGCAGCGCCATGCCGAGCCCCGCTTCGGTCTTGCCGGTCGCAATTGCTTCCAGCAATTGGTCGGTCGATCCGGCAAAATTGTCGAGTTCGATATCGAGGTTTTGCTTCTGGAAAAAACCATGATCGAGCCCGGCGGGAATGGCCGCCAGACACACCGCGCCCGCATTCCATGACAGCTTCAGTTTGCGAGGCGCGCCGGTCAAAGCCGGCGCATCGGAGGCGGTTCTACAAAGCGGAAATTGGGAAAAATCGATACCCGGCAGGATAGCGCGTGGCGAAAAGGCCTGCGCACCGAGCGCGCCGGCAGGTCCGGCGAATGCGGCCGCGAGGCCCCCTTGCAGCAACGTGCGGCGGTCGATCGGTGATTTTTTAAGTTTTTTTTCGTTAGCCATCTCAATTCCCCGGGTTTGACCAAAACCCCGTTTCCCGGCGCGTAACGCCAAAGCGTTATGCGCACGTAAGTACACGAGCGTTTTTCAGGGTAGCGGTCGGTCTGGCGACTTTTCGCCGTTTAATTCGGCGCGCAAATGATGCAGCGCAGCGCCAAAATCGTCAATGAAATGGAATTTCGAATGTTGAGCACTTGCAATGGATTATCTTCTCATTTGCAGGCAACCGCGATGAAAGGATTTTTTCCCTTTGCTTGAGCGCGCTTGGCCCGCGATTAGCTGTCGAATCCGGCGGGTATGAACGCCGGCAGCTTCTCTTCAATGAAATGCTTCACTTCAGCCGATTTGAAGACCTCGATAAACGCCCGAAGCCGCGGATCGTCCTTCTTCTCCGGCTTTGCCGTAAAGCGCAGGACCAGGCCGTCATCGATCGTGCGGTCGATGACCAGAGCCGTCTTCGGGTCGCCACCCGCGCCGATCAAGTAGGTGATGTTGACAAGCCCGAGTGTCACGTCATCGAGCGAACGATAGGTTTGCGCGGGGTCAAGCTCGACGATCTTGAGGTTCTTCGGGTTATCGACGATGTCAAACTTGCTGACTGAAAAGCCCTTTCACGGCGCGAGTTTGATCAACCCTGCCCGCTCCAGAAGAATCAATCCTCGCGCGCCGTTGAGAGGCTCGTTCGGAATAGCAACGCTATCTCCGGATTTGACCTCTTCGAGACTCTTTATTTTGTGAGAGAACAGTCCGACCGGTGCGATCACGCCAACCTTGTCGACCTGGACCAGATTGAGCCCGCGCTGCTTGTTCTGGAGCGCAAGATAGGCTCCATGTTGAAACAGATTCGCATCGACGTCGCCGCCAACGACGGCTTCGTTGAGGGCGACCCAATCGGTCATCTCGACGAGCTTGACGTCGATCCCTTTGGCCTTGGCGAGGCCCGCCGCAAATTGCACGAGCTGACCGACCGGTCCGGCGCTGGTCGCGATCCTGAGCGGTTCGTCGGCGATGGCGACCGCGGTCAACGTGAATAGAAGACCGGCGGCGTTTAGCAGGCGAATGAGTGTCTTGATCATAAGGTGGTTCTCCAACGCGATGCGGTAAAGCCGGCTTGCGCCGCCCAAATCAGTCTTTGCTGAGGCAAATGGAAGCGGCGAGAGGGTTGTCCTAGGAAAGCGCTCGCCGCTCGGGCGGTGGCGCAGAAGATGCAGAAGATCCGGTCCGCGCCCGTCGTACGCGCGGAATCACTTCCTCGGCGAAACGCTTCATCTCGACCTCGAACGGCTGGAATTGCGGCATGAACAGCTCGATGCCGGCGGCATGAAACGCGCCGATGCGCGCCGCAACTTCGTCATAGCTGCCGACGAGCCCCCGCCGCCGTGCCGCCATTGGTGCCGACGCGGGCAGTCTTTTGCATGGTCTGCATCATCACGACTTTCGGGTCGGTATTTCGTTTCTGGATTTCCTTCATCGGCGCATCCTTTGCCGAAAGGCTTAGCAGTCGCTCGTGCTCGGCATGAGAGCGCGCAACGACAAAGGCCGACAGACCGAAACGCAACGGTGTTGTTGGGCGAGGACGCGCCGACACATTCGCAATCAGCCCGACGACATCGTCGAGCGGCTGGCCGTTGATGAACCAGACGTCGCCGTGATCGGCGGCCAGTGCGCGCGCAGGCTCGGATTCGCCGCCGATATAAATCGTCGGGCGCTTGCGGTAGAGATCGGCCGGACGGAGCATATAGTCGCGCACCTCGAAATGCGCGCCCTTGAAGGTGACGCGTTCGCCTTCCAACAGGCGCGACACGATGGAGATCCATTCGCGGCCGTAGGCGTAGCGGTCATCGTGTTCGGCGAAACTAAGCCCGGCTTTGTCAATCTCCGGCCTGTTCCAGCCATTGACGAGATTGATCGCAAAGCGGCCCCGGCTGATGTTTTCGATTCCGAGCGCGAGCTTCGCCAGAACAACGGGATGGTAAAGATAAGGCTTGTAATGATTTCGATCCGGCTTGTCAGTGCCGCCAGTGCCGCAGCCGCGCTCCAGGCCTCCAGCTGATCGAAATCCTCGATGTGCGGATTGATGGTGTGCTGCGCAATCAAGGTCGAGTCAAAACCGAACTCTTCGGCCGCCAGCACGAGATCTCGGTTGCGTTCCCAGGACGCGTTGTATGGCTCATCAGGGTCCTGATAAGCGCCGCGCGAGCCGTGTACCAGCGCCCAGATGCCAAACCGCGGAGATGAATTCGTCATTCGCACCTCTCCCGCTCGGGAAGTCCTGCTCGGGAAGTTCAGCCTTGCCTGAGCGACGGAGGCAACATGCTTCGTCAATGCTCACGCAGAGTTCAAGCGTCCGCGCATCAAAAGATGATCTTTGCCGATCGGCGGCCCGCGGCGACATCAGACAACTCCAGAACGAATGACAATTGAAAGATCGCTCTATTTCTGTTGGCGCGAGTTCGTGGGAGACTTTTTGGCACGCACCGCCAAACTTGGGATAGAAACAGCGAAAGCAAATTCTCGGTCCTCACGAGAGGTGGCTTAGGCGTTTTGCTGAATATTCATCACCGGTGACGGCAAAGGACCATTCCATCTTGAGCAACCTCGAGCAAACCGCATCGGCGTCCGAGCTCGATCGCGCCGGGATTGTCGATCCGTCCTCTCCTCACCGCGAATTGGCTCCGGTCATTGGCAAGCGCGGCTTGATGTTGCTTTCCTGGCTGGCGCCGGTCGCGCTGGTCATCATCTGGGAAATCGCGGCAAAGGCCGGCTGGGTTTCGCCTCTGCCTGCCCCGAGCAAGGTCCTAAACACCGCGATCAGGCTGGCGACCACAGGCAGCCTGTTGGGCGATCTCCGAACAAGCCTGTTGCGGGCTGCAACCGGCTTTGCGCTTGGCGGCAGTGTTGGCTTTGGGCTCGGCGTTCTCGTCGGGTTTTCCCGGATCGCAGAGGCGGCCATCGACCGCAGCGTTCAGATGGTCCGCGCCATCCCCTTCCTTGCCCTTCTTCCGCTGGTGATCGTCTGGCTCGGCGTCGGCGAGGCCGAGAAGATATTTCTGGTCGCGCTTGGCGTGACCTTTCCGATCTACATCAACACTACCTTAGGAATAAGGCAGGTCGATCCCAAGCTGATCGAGCTCGGGCGCATCCAGGAGCTTGGCCCGTTCGAACTGATCCGGCGCATCGTGCTTCCGGGCGCCCTGCCTTCGATCCTCACCGGCATTCGCTATGCGCTGGCGACGGCGTGGCTGGCGCTGGTCGTCGCCGAAACCATCGGCGCGGAGTCCGGCATTGGATTTCTCGCCATGGATGCACGGGAATTCCTTCGCACCGACGTCATCGTCCTCACCATCGCGATCTATGCTTTGATCGGCGTGGCTGCCGATGCCATCGCCCGTCTTCTCGAAAGGCGGCTCCTGGCCTGGCATCCGAACTATGGAGGGTCACGATGATTCACCAAGTTTCGGCGCTGCCTTCTTCTCCGGCGATCGATCCGCCGCCTGTGGTGGTGAACAACCTCCGCCGTGCCTATGGTGATCGCGTCATCATCCGTAATCTCAATTTGCGGATCGAACGCGGCGAATTCGTCGCCTTGCTTGGGGAAAGCGGCTGCGGCAAGACCACGCTGTTGCGGGCGCTCGCCGGTCTCGATCCAATCGAAGGCGGGCGCATCAACGCGCCACGGCGGCCGGCTGTGGTGTTTCAGGAACCTCGCCTGCTGCCATGGGATACGCTTTGGCGCAATGTCTCGCTGGGGCTCGCCGCACCTGATCCGTATGCGCGGGCTGCCTCCGCGCTCGCCGAAGTTGGACTGGGCGATCATCTTGACGACTGGCCGCGCAATCTGTCCGGCGGACAGGCCCAGCGTGTCGCGCTGGCGCGGGCCCTGGTGCAGGAGCCCGAACTTTTGCTGCTGGACGAGCCCTTCGCGGCGCTCGATGCGCTGACGCGCATCCGCATGCATGATCTCGTCCGTGAGCTGGTCGCCAAACACCAGCCGGGCGTCTTGCTGGTAACGCATGACGTCGACGAGGCCATCGCACTCGCTGACCGTATCCTGGTGATGCGTCATGGCGCGATCGCATTCGAGCATCGCACCCGTGCTACCGGAACCAAGGCCGCCGGTCCGGCTTCGATCTCTCGCCGCGATCTATTGGCCGAACTTGGCGTCGTTTCCAACGTCGCTGCCTAGATTCAAAGGTATGAGGACCCGCCTGATGTCCGACTTCTTGTCATCCCGGCGCCGTTTTCTCGGTGCGGCGGCGTTCGGTCTCGGCGCCCTCGCGGGCATGGAAAGCGCTCGCTCGGCCAATGGCCGCACCACCGACCGCGTGCGACTGACCTGGGGCCTCAGCGGCCTCAATCTCGTCGCCAAGGAGCGCGGTGAATTCGAGAAACGGCTCGCCGGGGATGGCATCAAGGTCGAATGGCTCGGCCCGTTCCCGAACCACGCGCCGACCATGCAGGCCGTCGTTGGCGGCAGCGCCGATTTCAGTTTCGGCGGCAGCACGACGCCGGCGCTGGCGGCACGCATTGCTGGTTCACCGCTGGTTTTCACCCAATTCGTCGTCTACGCGCCGCGCACCACCGCGATCATCGCCAGGGATGATTCCGGCATCAACAAGATCGAGGACCTCGTCGGCAAATCCGTTGCGGTGAACCGCTCGGGGCTCGGCGAGTTCCTGCTGGTGGCCGCGCTGGAGAAACACAAGATCGACCGCTCGGCGGTGAAATTCGTCTACCTCAACCCGCCCGATGCCGCACCCGCGCTCGCAGCGGGAAAGGTCGATGCTTGGTCGATGTGGAGCCCCGGCGTTGATATCGCACGGCTGGAATACAAGGCGCATGACACCTCTTCCTCGAGGGGCGCGATCTCGAATTCCAGATCGACTACACATCCTATCTGACCACCCGCAAATTCGCGACGGACAATCCGGCGCTGGTGCGCGCGGTCAACGATGCCTTCCGCACCGAAGGTGCGTGGGTTTCCGAGAACACCAAAGATGCCGAATACATCGCGCAGAAGGCGGGCGAATACAGCGACGAGGTCCGCGACCAGTTCATCGCGTTGAAGCGGCAGTATCGCTACTTCCCGGTCAACGACGAAAAATTCCTGTCGGAATTGCAGCGGGCGGCCGATTGGCTAACCGCGCGCAAGGTCCTGCCGGAGCCGATCAAGGTCACCGACCACCTCGCCCAACTCTAAAACCGCCTTCAGGCAAAGGGCGCTAGGCCGCGCGGATATTGCCGAGGAACTTGTCGACGTCGGCGCGCAAGTTTACTGCCTGCTTGCTCAACTGATCGGCCGAAGCCAGCACCTCATTCGAGGCCGATCCCGTTTTCTCGGCCGCATGGTTGACGGCTGCGATGTTGCTGGAGACCTGGCCCGTTCCGAGCGCTGCTTCCTGCACATTGCGGGCGATCTCTTGAGTAGCCGAGCCCTGTTGCTCGACCGCAAGCGAGATGGCCGACGTAATATCGTTGATCGCGCCGATCGTGCGGCCGATGCCCTCGATCGCCTGCACCGCCTCCGTTGTCGCTCCCTGCATGGCGCCGACCTGGGCCGATATTTCGTCGGTCGCTTTTGCAGTCTGGCTCGCCAGCGATTTGACTTCGTTGGCAACAACGGCAAAGCCCCTGCCCGCTTCGCCCGCGCGCGCCGCCTCGATGGTGGCGTTGAGCGCCAAAAGATTGGTCTGGCTGGCGATATCGCTGATCAGCTTGACGACGTCGCCGATCTTCTGCGCCGCGGCCGACAATCCCTGCACGGTGACGTTGGTGCGGTTGGCTTCGGCGACCGCTTGGCCCGCGATTTCCGTCGATTGGGTGACCTGCCGGCCGATTTCCGAGACGGAGGAGGATAGTTCTTCGGTCGCGGCGGCAACGGTCTGCACATTGGCCGAGGCCTGCTCGGCGACGGCTGCCACAGACGTCGCCTGATGGCTGGCTTCGCTGGCCGTCGAGGACATGCTCTTGGAGGTCGCCTGCATGTTGGACGCGGCGCTTGAAAGACTGTCCAGTGAGGCCCGAACGCCGCGTTCGAATTCATCGGCCATCCGGACCAGAAGCGATTTTCGTTCGGTGTCGGCTTGCGCCTTCAAGACATCCTGCTCGCCACGCAATCGCGTAGCCTCGATCATGTTGTCCTTGAAGACCTTCACCGACTGCGCCATGGCGCCGACTTCATCGCCACGCTCGAGCGCGGGGATGGAAGTTGACGTATCGCCCCCAGATATCTTGCGCATCGCCATCGTCATCGCGTTGATCGGAGTAACGATGCTGCGTCCGACGAGGAAAAACAGCCCGCCAACCACGAGCAGCGCGAGAACAACCATCATGGCCATGCTGCGAGCCTGGGCCCAGAAGATAGCGCTGACGTCGTCGAGATAAATGCCCGCGCCAACGACCCAGCCGTAGGGTTTGTATTCAACGGAATAAGTTAGCTTCGGCAGCGGATCGCCACCGGACGCGCGCGGAAAGCGGAAAGTCGTGAAGCCGCCGCCTTTGGGGGCGAGTTCGATTTGCTGGCGCACGAAGAAGATGCCGTCGGAGTCGGCCACTTCTATCAGATTCTTGCCCTCGACCTTGGGATTCGGGTTCGAGACAGCGACCCCCTGCATGCTGATGGCGTAGACGTAGTCGTCTTTGCCGAAGCGCATCGTACGCAGCAGCGCCTTGGCCCGCTCCACGGTATCGGCCTCCGAAAGACCGGCCTGGCGGGAAACCTGGTTGTTATAGTCCAGCGTCTCGCGCGCTAGCGTGACGATGTCCTGAAGCTTGGCTCTGCGATCCTCCATCAGATTGGCCCACAACGCCGACAGGCCCAATCCAGCCACCGCGGCGATGCCCAGAACGGAAAGGCCAACGATCATCAAAAGCTTGTACGAAATGCGGAGGTTGCCGAGCATTGAGCACCTGGTTGCTGAAAAACGCCTTGGGACGAAACCGGACAGAAACGGCCATGTTGCCGATCATGGTTAGTCGAAATTAATGAAACAGCTCCTAATGGGGTTACAAATCCCTGAACGCGGCTGTTTACTTCTGGTTGAAATGACGCTCACAGCCGGACGATTGGCAACCTATGCGCGCATGGTGCGTCCCGATCGCAAGGCCGCTCGTCTCATTTCGCTGATGTCTTCAGGCTCAAGACCGCGCAGCCGCCGGAAAAAAGCACAAGGGCGACAAGGCAAGCGCCCAAGGTGAGGTTTCCCGTCCGCTCGGAAACATACCCGAAGAGCACGGGCGCGATCAGGCTTCCGATCTGACCTGCACTGCTGATGAAAGCAATGCAGCCGGCGGACTCCGCTTCGGACAAAAAGCCGGTCGGGATGGTCCAGAACAAGGCGATTGCGGACAGGTATCCGACCGCCAGCACCGCCAGACACGCGATCGAAAGCGTCGAATCCCCCGCGGCATGGGCGATGGCGATGGCCGCGCAGCCGGCGGAGGCGACCGCGGCAAAGAAATGCCAGCGCCGCTCAAGCCAGCGATCGGAAGAATAACAAAGCACGAGCATGCCGGCTGCACCGACCGCGTAGGGCACCGCGGACAACAGACCGATGTGCAAGAAGTTAGTCACGCCCGCGCGCTGGATGATGGTGGGCGCCCAGAAATTAAGAACCATTCCCGCCCATGTCACGGAGAAGTAGCCGAATGTAGCGATCCATAGCATCGGCTTGCGAAGTGCATACAGAAAGGCCTGAAGGCCGGAACGGCTGTCGATCCGTCCTTCGACCGATAAATTGGCGACAAGCAAATCCTTCTCGCGCTCGGACAGCCATTTGGCATCGCGCGGACGATCGTTGAGCACGAAGAGCGCCGCAATCCCCATCAACACCGGCAACACTCCCTCGATCAAAAACAGCCACTGCCAATTCCTGAAGCCGAGAAAACCCTCCAGATGCTGCATGATCAAGCCGGACGTCGGGCCGCCGACCATCCCGGATACCGCAATGGCAAGAACGAACAACGACATGATCCGTCCGCGCATGCGATTAGGGAACCAGAGCGTGAGATAAAGAATGACACCGGGAAAAAAGCCGGCTTCGGCCGCGCCGAGCAGGATGCGGGCAAGATAAAACTGCAGCGGGCTCGATACGAAAGCCATCGCCATCGAGGCCAGACCCCACAGGCACATGATCCTAGTGATGGTCTTGCGCGCGCCGACCTTCTGCAAAACCAGATTGCTCGGCACCTCGAACAGGATATAGCCGACATAGAACAGGCCGACGCCTAGCCCATAGCTGGCATCGCTCAGGTGCAGATCGCCCTGGAATTGCAGTTTGGCAAAACTGACATTGACGCGGTCGATGTAGTTCAGAACATAGCAGACGAAGATAAACGGGATGATCCGATAGACGACCTTCCGGTAGAGACGGTGCTCGACGTTCTCTGCAATCGCCGGACTTTCCGATTGTTGTTGCACATGCTTCTCCACGCCAACCGCTAAGCGGCCTCCGCAATCGCCGCATAGATCTCGTCGATATCGGCCTGGGTGACGCAATAAGGCGGCATCACGTACATCGTGTTGCCGAGCGGGCGCAGCAGCAGATTCCGGCGTCCGAAGAAATCGAGGAGTTTTGGACCGATGCCGGCGAGGTAACCGCTGTCGCGCGCATCGAGTTCAAGCGCGGTGATCGTGCCGGTCCGGCGGACATTTTTGAAGCGCCCATCGGCCCGAAATGGCGTGAGCGCATTTTCTTGCATCGCTGCAACCGCCGCGACGCGTTCCCTGACAGCCGGATCGCCCCATAGATCGAGGTTGGCCTTGGCCGCCGCGCAGGCGATTGGGTTTGCCGTATAGGAACTTGAATGAAAGAACGTGCGGCTGCGGTCGTGCGAGAAATGCGCGTCGAAAATCTCAGCTCTGCACAGCGTCACGGCGAGCGGCAATGCGCCGCCGGTCAGGCCCTTTGAGTAACAGGCAATATCCGGCACCACGTCCGCCTGCTCGCAGGCAAATAAAGTGCCGGTGCGGCCCCAGCCCGTCATGACTTCATCGGCGATGAACCAGACGCCGGATGCTTCGCAAATCCGCTGCATCTCCTTGAGCACCCAGGCCGGGTACATCAGCATCCCGCCGGCCCCCAGAATCAGCGGCTCGACGATGAACGCGGCAGGCTTATCACGGCAGGCAGCCTCCAACGCATCGAGCGTCGCCTGCTCCTGCCCTGGATGAGGAAACGGCACCGTAGTGACGTCGAACAATAGCGGGCCATACGCCGCGTTGAATACGCCGCGGGCGCCGACCGACATCGCCCCGATGGTGTCGCCGTGATAGGAATGCTGCATCACGGCGAGGCGAGAGCGGGCTTCCCCAATATTGTGCCAGTAGCCGAGCGCCATCTTCAGCGCCACTTCGACACTGGTCGAGCCACTGTCCGAAAAGAACACGTAGTCGAGACCGCGCGGCGCGAGTTTCAGCATTGCGGAGGCGACCTGTTCCGCCGGCTCGTGGGTATGGCCGGCGAAGATGATCTGGTTGAGTTGTTCGGCTTGCTTCTGAATCGCGCGCACGATGGGCGGATGGCAATGGCCGTGCGTGACCACCCACCACGAAGAAATCGCATCGATGATGCGGCGGCCGTCGGCGGCAAACAGATAAGCGCCCTCGCCGCGCGCGATCTTGACCATGTCGGGCTGAAGCGCGTGCTGCGTGAACGGATGCCAGATCGGCGACGTTTTCCTGGGCATCACGGACCGAAATCGCCAGGCTTGAACGCGGCGGCGAACGCCTCGCGCAACGTACTTTGATTCAACAGCGAAAGCCGGGGCAGCCGTCCGAGCCGCTTGACGCGACCAAGCTCGCAAATGGCGCGTTCGCTTTCCGGATGGCTGTCGCCGATGAAAGCGATGCCCAGCACATCAATATCGCGGCGGCGCAAGGCTTCGACCGAGAGCAGCGAGTGGTTGATGGTGCCAAGCGACGTCCGGGCGCACAGCACGACCGGAATACGCCAGCGCGCGAACACGTCGATAAAAAGCGTGGTTTGGTCGAGCGGCACCATCAACCCGCCGGCGCCCTCGATCACCAGTGGGCGTCCATTGGAATCGGGCACCACAAACTCCTTTGCGTCAATGCTGACACCGTCGATCGCGGCCGACTGGTGCGGCGAGACTGGCGTCTTCAGGCGATAGCGCTCGGGCAAAATCCGATCGGAGGACAAGCCCCCCAATCGCGCAACAACTTCGGAATCGGTCTCGCCGTCAAGGCCGGACTGGATCGGCTTCCAGTAGCAGGCACCCAGCAGATCGGCGAGAGCAGCGGCAAACACGGTCTTGCCGATCTCGGTGTCGGTACCGGTCACCACGATCCGCCGGCTCATCGCCCCTCACCCGCCGTTTCTTCCAGCGCATCGAGCATGGCACGCACGTCGCGCCGGTCCACATTATTCGTCAGGGAAATGCGCAAGCGCGCGGTGCCTGCCGGCACCGTCGGCGGCCGTATTCCCCTGATGTCGAAACCGCTCGCCTGTAGCGCCGCCGCCAACGCCATTGCGCGCGCATTGTCGCCGACCATGAACGGCATGATTTGCGAGCCCGAAAGCCGCCAGCCATCTCTTGCACCGATTTCGCGGTGCGCGAAGTCGATCAAACTCGCCAGTCGTTGCTGGCGCTCCGGCTCATCGCGCAGGATCGACAGTGCCTCTTGCACAGCGACGGCCATTAGCGGAGACGGCGCGGTGGAGAAAATGAACGGACGGCAGCGATTGACGATGAAATCGCGTAATAGTCTTGTCGTCGTGACCAGCGCGCCGGCCGCGCCCAGCGCCTTGCCGCAGGTGTGGATCGCGATGAGATTCTCACGCCCCTCGTAGGCTGCGGTTAGTCCGCGTCCGCCTGGACCGAAGACGCCGGTGGCATGGGCCTC
Source organism: Bradyrhizobium sp. (assembly GCF_049519115.1). Classification (GTDB taxonomy): domain Bacteria; phylum Pseudomonadota; class Alphaproteobacteria; order Rhizobiales; family Xanthobacteraceae; genus Bradyrhizobium. Next base: position 55,198 of record NZ_JBEKRB010000031.1, on the reverse strand, counting down.
GTCCACCATCAGGAACGCATCATGCCGGTCGGCGATCGCGACAAGCGATTCAAGCGGCGCAAAATCGCCGTCCATGCTGTAGAGGCTTTCGGCGACAATCCAGATCCGCCCCGTGCCGCCTTCTGACCGCCAGGTGCGGATCACGTCTTCGATCGAGCCGGCATCGTTGTGCGCGCTGAGCCGAAACTCCGCGCGGCCGGCACGCGCGCCCTCATGAATGCTGGCATGGACGAGCGCATCGAGCACCAGCAGATCGCCCCGCTGGGGCAACGTCGTCAAGACGGCGAAGTTGGCAATGTAGCCGCTGGCGAAAAAGACCGCGGCTTCCGCGCCGAAAAATCGCGCAGCCTCGGCCTCAAGGCTTTCGTGCTCGGCGCAATTGCCGCGCAGCAGTCGCGAACCGCCGGCGCCGATCGGAGTTCCCGCTTCCACCGCGGCGGCGATCGCCTTGCGCATCCGCTGGCAGCCGGCCAGCGCCAGATAATCGTTCGAGGAAAAGTCGATGCCGGCGCGCGGTGTGAGGCTCCGCAGCCGGTCGTCATCCCTCAACGCGTTCAAGGCAGTGGCGTAGTGTAACGCCTTGTTCACGCCCGCGCCTGGTTGAGACGGGACGATATGCCGAGTCGGTCGAGCAGGTCGGCATCGCGCGCGGCTTGCGGATTTTTCGTCGTCAGAAGCACATCGCCGATGAAGATCGAATTGGCGCCTGCCAGAAAGCAGAGCGCCTGTAGCTCGTCGGTCATGTATTGCCGTCCCGCCGAGAGACGCACCACGCTCTTCGGCATCATGATGCGGGCGACCGCGACCAGCCGCGCCAGCGCAATGGCGTCCGGCCGCTCGGCGGTGTCGTTGACCGGCACGCCCTTGACTTCATTCCACAGGTTGATCGGAACGCTTTCGGGATGGCTTGGCAAATTAGAAAGCAGCACCAGCATGCCAAGCCGGTCGTCCAATTCCTCGCCCATGCCGATGATGCCGCCGCAGCAGACCTTGATGCCGGCCTCGCGCACGTACGCCAGCGTATCGATGCGGTCCTGCAAGGTGCGGGTGGTGATGATGTTGTCGTAGAATTCGGGCGAGGTATCGACATTGTGGTTGTAGAAGTCGAGCCCGGCATCGCGAAGCCGCGCAGCCTGCGGCGGCGTCAGCATGCCGAGCGTCGCGCAGGTTTCCATGCCGAGTTCCTTGACCGCACTCACCATGCCGCAGACCTGGTCAAGATCGCGGTCCTTCGGATTGCGCCAGGCCGCCGCCATGCAGAAACGGCTTGCGCCCGCGTCGCGTGCACGCCTGGCGGTCGCAACCACATCCGCCTGCGCCATCAGCTTGGTCGCCTTCAGTCCGGTGTCGTAATGCGCACTCTGCGAACAATAACCGCAGTCTTCCGGGCAGCCGCCGGTCTTGATGCTGAGCAGGCTCGCGGTCTCGATCTGGTTGGGATCGAAATGAGTGCGATGGATGCTTTGTGCGCGGAACATCAGGTCCGCGAAGGGAAGATTATAAAGCGCCTCCGCTTCGGGCCGCCGCCAGTCGTGCCGGATGGGCCCGATGCTTTGTTCAGTACCTTGGCCGTCATTCCGCGTTTCAACCAACCCGTCGGCCATGGTTTAAATCCCCATTTTATAGATAAAGTCAATTTTTATCTATGATATTGCTGTTAGACCGAGGTTAGCCTAGGTTCGGGGTTCCTGCATTCGATTTTACGATAGATAATCTATGAGCGAAGCCGACGAGAACTCTACCGTTGCCGCGCGGATCACCGAGGCCATTGCGGAACGGATCATCGCAGGCGCGCTCAAGCCGGACATGCCGCTCCGGCAGGACCACGTCGCGCGCGAATTCAATTCAAGCCATGTCCCGGTTCGAGAAGCTTTTCGTCAACTCGAAGCCCAGCATCTGGTGATCGCCCTTCCCCGGCGCGGCGTACGGGTCGCGCCGCTCGATGCCGGCTCGGTCAGAGAAATCTCGGAAATGCGCGCCGCGCTCGAAGTGGTCGCGCTGCGCCACGCCGCACCTCGGCTGACGCCGGCTCATCTCGCCAGGATCGAACTCGCTTTGATCGAAGGCGACAATGCCGAAACGCTGCAGGAGTTTGAAGCCGCCAACCGTGCATTTCACCAAGCGCTCGTGATGCCGTGCGCAATGCCACGGTTACTCGCGAGCCTTGACGGATTGCAGCGCGCCAATTCACGCTTGGTGTTTGCGATGGGGCACAGTTCAGGCTGGCGGCCGCGGTCCAATCAGGACCATCGCCTCATTCTCGGGGCGTTGCGGGCACGCGACATTGAACAGGCTTGCAGCCTGCTCGCCCGACACATCCAGACCATCGAACGGCTGACCGCCCCGGCCACTTAGACGAGATGATTAATCAGGGGATGCGCCGTCAGGCGCCGACCGCCGGCAGGCTCGCCGCTGCGATCGCAACGATTTCAGCCAAGCGCCGTCCGATCCTCGATTGGGTAGAGCGCAACAGTGAATTCAAGCGGGCCATCACTTCGTTCCTGGCGCCCTGGAAATGAAAGGCGCTTCTCGGAAGGTATGGGTTCCCGCAGCAGGCTAGTCGAGACCGCTGCAAAAATAGCAATGTGGTTGTCGCCCGAACCCCACGACGCAGTAGATTTATTGCCGTTCGGTGATCAAAGAAGAACGAAATCTTCTATGGCCCGTCGGACCCCGATCCGGGCCAGATGCCGCCTACCCCGGCGCAAATCCGAAGGTACGCTCGAAGCGTTTGACGTAAGCCGGCCAGACTTCGGGGTTAATGAGACGCGGCGGCCGCTTGCCGTCCAGCGCGTCGAGCATCTGCTCGGCGGCAATCCGCGCCATATTCTCCCGCGCCTCCTTGGTCACGCCGGCCGTGTGCGGGCTCGCCAGTACATTGTCGAACTGCAACAGCGGATGATCCGGCGGCGGCGGCTCCTTGGCCCAGACGTCGAGCCCTGCACCGGCGATACGCTTGTCGCGCAGCGCCTGCTCCAGCGCCACCTCGTCATGGATGAAGCCGCGCGCGGTGGTGATGAAATACGCATGCGGCTGCATCAGTGCGAATTCGCGCGCGCCGATCATGCCCGTGTTGTCCTTGGTCAGCGGGCACGAGATCGAAACGAAATCCGAGCGGCGCAGCAAATCCTCCAGCGCAACCTTTTCGCCACCGCGCTCGGCCATTTCGGTTGCCGACAGATAAGGATCGTAGGCGAGCACATTCATGTTGAGCAGGCCCTTGCAGAGCGCGGCGATGCGGCGGCCGACATTGCCGAGGCCGACGATGCCGATCGTCTTGCCCTGCACTTCCGCGCCCATCAGCGCGTTGCGGTTGATATTGGCCTCGCGGCGGAGCACGCGATCGGCCTGAATGATGCGCTTCGACAGCGTGATCAGCATGGCGAGCGCATGTTCGGCGACCGATTGCGCATTGCCACCGGACTGATTGACCACAATCACGCCGGCCGCGGTGCAGGCCTCGACGTCGACGGGATCGTAGCCCGCGCCGTTGCTGGAGACGATCAAGAGGTTCGGCGCCCGCTGCAGCAAATCCGCATCGACGTGGAAATGCTTCGCCAGTTCGTCGCGCGCAGCACCGATCTGATAGGCATGCGCGGCGGAGAGAATGGGTGCTGAGACTTCGTCGGGACTTTCATTCTCGAGCCGGTCGAGCCGCACGTCCGGACGCGCCTTGAGGATATCGACGTAGATCTGGTTGGGGAGATATTTGACGTAGAAGACACGCTTGTTGTTGACGGACATCATTTTACTTTCAGTTCGGAGTATTCAACTATTCGGCCGTGATTCCGGCGGATTTGATGATCGTCCCCCACTTCTCGTAGTCGGCGTGAATCTTGGCATCGAGTTCTTTGGAAGAACCGCCGATCGGCGAGGCGCCGAACTTGGCCAGCCGTTCCTTCACCGGCTCGGTGTTTAGCGCAGCGACAAAATCACGCGAGATTTTCGTAACGAGATCGGCCGGCATGCGTGCGGGCCCCAACAGAGCCCACCACACTTCAGTGTCGTAACCGGGCACGGTCTCGGACATCGCGGGCACATCGGGCAGAAACGGCGACCGCTTGGTGGTGGTCACCGCGAGCGCGCGCAGCGTGCGGGCTTCGAGTTGTCCAAGCGCTTCCGGCGCATTGTTGAAGGACATTGGAATCTGCCCGCCCAACAGATCGTTGATCGCCGGCGCGCCGCCTTTGTAGGAAATCGCGCTCATGTCGATGCCGGCAAGTTTCTTGAGCAATTCGCCGGCGAGATGTGTCGAGGTGCCGTTGCCGGATTGGCCGAAGGAAAGGCTTCCCGGCTTTGCCTTGGCCTGGGCAATGACATCGGCGAGCGACTTGAACGGGGAATCGGCGCGCACCAGGAGGATATTGGGTGAAGAAGCCAATATCGAAATCGGGGTGAAATCCTTGAACGTGTCGTAGGGAAGCTTCGGATAGAGGAATGGATTGGTGGCATGCCCGCTGGCCACGACCATCAATGTGTAACCGTCGGGCGCGGACGTCACGAGGACCTGTGAGGCCACCACGCCACCGGCGCCGGGCCGGTTCTCGACCACGACCGACTGTCCCCATTGGCGGGAGACCGCCTCCCCCAGGGTACGCGCAAGAATGTCCACGCCGCCGCCGGCCGCATAAGGCACGAAAATATGGACAGGTCTGGAAGGAAACGGCGCCTCGGCCCATGCCGCGGCGGATACAAAAATAGCGGCGGCGCAGACAACCCGCCGCGACCACCGGCTCAAGAACAGATTGCTCCAGAACGAGCTGTCCAAGAACCTCACCTCCCGATTTTCTTGTCTTATGGCAAGCCTTTGTATGCCATGCCTTTGTTACGACCGCCTCAGCGCCATGCGCAGGTCACTGCACGGCAGGCACATGTTGACAATCCCGCCGTTCGCGTCAAGTTTCGGCGCCTCAAACAAGGGGACCGCCGCGAGATTGCGGAGACGGAGGAAACTTCAATGGTGGCTGCGGACGGGCAGATGTCTCCGACCGGCCTTGGCGAAAAGGCCTGGTACGAAATCGTCCTGCAAACCCTCAAGCGTAACGACATCCGCCTGGTGCCCTATGTGCCGGACCGCGTGCTGACGCGGCTGATCAAGGAAATTCACGCCGACCCGTTCTTTACGGCGTTCCCGACCGCGCGCGAGGAAGAAGCCGTTGGGATTGTTTCCGGCGCCTGGATGGCCGGCATGCGCGGCGCCGTGCTGATGCAAACCTCCGGCTTTGCGACGCTCGCCAATGTGCTGGCCTCGCTCGCCGTCCCCTACCAGATTCCGCTGATCATGTTCGTGTCCGAGCGCGGAACGCTTGGCGAATTCAACTATGGGCAATCGCTGGTGTGCCGCACCATGCGGCCCATGCTCGATTCGCTCGCCATGGAACATCACACCGCAACGAGGCTCGATGAATTCGAGTTCATCGTCGACCGATCGATCAAGCAGGCGATCACGACGCAAGCGCCGGTGGCGCTGATTTTGTCGCCGTTACTGACCGGCGGCAAAGTATTCGACAAGTGAGCGAATTTATGAGCATTCCCGCACGAAATACGAAGGTGATGAACCGTTTCGATCTCACCTCGCGCCTGGTCGCGAAGCTGAAGAAGGAAGAGGCCGTCATCGGCGGCATCGGCAATACCAATTTCGATCTGTGGGCCGCCGGTCACCGCCCGCAGAACTTTTATATGCTCGGCAGCATGGGGCTGGCGTTTCCGATTGCGCTCGGCGTGGCGCTGGCGCAACCCAAACGCCGCGTGTTTGCGCTGGAAGGCGACGGCTCGCTGTTGATGCAACTGGGGTGTCTATCGACGATCGCAACCTTGAAGCCTAAAAACCTCTGCATGATCGTGATGGACAACGGCATTTATCAAATCACCGGCTCGCAACCGACGCCGGCAGCCGCTTCGACCGACCTGATCGCGGTTGCGATCGGCTGCGGTCTCACCAACAGCACCTGGGCGGCTGACGAAGAGGATTTCGAACGGCTGATCGATCAATCGCTGACGGCTTCCGAGCCGATGCTGATTGGCGTGCGGATCGACGACAAGCCGGGAACCGGTGCCACCCGCCGCGACCCCGTGCAGATCCGGGAACGCTTCATGCTTGGCGTCGGCGTCCGCGAGCCGATGTGACTGCAATGTGAGCGGCCAGACCGCTCACATTGGCAAAATCGACCAATCAAGTCTTAATTGATGACTCTGATCACCCGGCGCGTGTGCGGGTCGACGATCAGTCGCTGGTTGTTCACCACTGCATAGCGATAGTCGGTGTAACCGGGCACCGGCCTTACCTCGACGGATGCCGGCAACGGCTCGCCCACCACGACCGGTTCCTCGATCGTCACATAAGACGGCTCCCGCACGCCCTCCACCGAGGTGATCACCGCATTCGGAATTTCGACGGCGGCGCCAGCTGCGGCCCCGACCGTGCCGCCGACGATCTCGCCGACGGGACCAGCGACCGCGCCGCCGGTTCTGGCGCCATTCACCGCGCCCGTCGCAGTCGTCGATTGCGCGAACGCACTGCCCGACGCCAGCAACGAGACAGCAATCAGCGGAAACATAAGCCTGCTCTTCATCACATCCTCCTTCATGTCCAAGGTTCACATCCAAGGCGCCCAACCATTGGCAGCAGGAGTTGTTCCGCGGGAACACGGGTTCAACCATGGATCGGCGTGATGCAAAGAAATCGGCCGAAAAAATTGTCTACCGTCGCGCATGTTCCGGCGGAACAATGCGCCGTTCGCGCTACTCAAACAGCGGCGCGAGTTCCATCTGCGGGACCAGTACGAGTCCCTTGTCGGTGATGCGGATTTCCGGAATTACCGACAGCGGGATCAGGTTGAATCCCATGTAAGGAATGGTGCAGCCGGCTTCCGCCCATTCGATCTTGAGCTGCCTGACTTCTTCAGCGACTTCCGTGATCCGCTTGTCCGACAGCAGGCCTGCGATCGGCAGCGGCACCAGCGCCCTCACCTTGCCGTCGGCGACGACGCAAACGCCGCCCTGGATGTCCTTGATCGCGGCGAGCGCGACCTGCATGTCGGCTTCGTTGGTTCCAGCGATGATGATGTTGTGGCTGTCGTGTCCGACGCTGGAGGCAACCGCGCCGCGCTTGAGGCCAAAATCCTTTAATAGCCCGTAGGCGACATTGCCATTCGATTTGCCGTGACGCTCGACCACGGTCACGTAACAAAGACCATAGCGTTCGAATAGGCTCGGCCAGTCCCTGGCGGGTTCGATTCTGATCTTTTCGTGAATCAAGGTAATCCCGGGCAGCGCCGTCTTGATCGCGTTGACCGTGCAGGCCTTGGCCGGAAGCTCGGGCGTGAGCTTGACGTGGGCGGGCAGCTTCACCGTAACATAAGCGGCTTTCGGATACTGATAGCGTTGCGACAACGCCTGGTCGAGACGCGGCGTGATCTTGCCGTGCTCGACGACGAGTTCGCCGCCATACCAGGTGCAGTGCGGCTTCAACTTGTCATCCATCAAAACGAGGTCGGCACGTCGGCCGCCGCCGAGCCCGCCAATCTCGCCGTCCATGCCGAAGCGGGTCGCGCCATGCAGCGAACCCATCGACCACGCCTGCTCCGGCGACATCCCTGCCTTCACCGCCTCGCGCACCACCCAGTCCAGGCCGAACAGAAACAGATCGTCGGCGTCGCGGTCGTCGGTGCATACGGCTGTGCGCTTGTGCGAAGCGCCGAGTTCGGTGACGGTGCGGATCGCCTGCGGCAGGCTGTGCCATGGCGTGGTCGGCGGTCCGCCGCGCAGGAACAGCCAGACGCCGGCATCAAGCAGGTCATCGGCGATATCGCGATCGATCGCCTCATGGGTATCGGTGACGCCACTTGCGGCATAGGCCGCGACGAATTCACGACCATAGATATGGCCCGACACCGGTCGGCCGCGCTTCAACGATGCGGCAAGAATGGCGTGGCTGCGCTCATCGCCCATGGTGACGGGCACAAAATCCATCTTCTCGCCGAGCGCAACCGCCTCCGGCCAGCGGTCGAACAGGCCTGCGATCTTGTCCGCCGTCAGGTCGCCGCCCGCGGTTTCCAGCGCCGCTGAGGTGGCCGGCACCGTCGAGGGCACCGTGAGAAAAATCGAGAGCGGCGCCTGCCGCGCGTCCTCCAGCATCGCCTCGACGCCGGCGACATCCATGACGTTGCCGATCTCGTGGCTGTCGCAGAAGATCGTGGTGGTACCGTTGAGCAGCGCCGCTTCCGCATAGGCGCATGCCGTCACCATCGAGGACTCGATGTGGATATGCGGATCGACAAGGCCCGGCGCGATGATGCCGCCGGCCGCGTTATAGACAGCAATGTCGCTTGTGAGCTTCTTGTGGGCCCCCGACGGCTTCACGGCCGCGACGCGGCCACCGGTGAGCCAGACCTCGCGCCCGCCAAGGATGCGCTCGGAATAGGTGGAAAGCACCCGCGCATCCGTGATGACGAGATCGGGCGCCGCGCGGCCCGCGGCAACATCGGCAAGACGACGCGTCATCGTGTGTAACGGCGCAACCGCAAAACGGGTCAATTGGGTCATTGGTTTTCTCGGGCTTTCTCGCAGCTGTGCTGTGGTTTCTGGCAGAGATGGTTGCTCCCTGACGAGGCAGGAGCAAGCTCAAATTAGACGGCAAATCTGCACACCCATTGGGCAGGAATCGGGCCCTGTCCGGGTTTTGCCTGAGGAGAAGCCCTGTTCTCGCTACATCCCCCTTTTCGCCCGGGCTCGGCCTCTTTCGCTACACCGGAAGGAGCAGGTCAGCCTGTTCTGCGATCACGCTCGCAGGCTCGTCGTCCAGCGGCAAGTCGAGAACCTCCTCGAACTCGACGATGTTGTCGATCTCCGTGCCCATGGCGATGTCGGTGACGCGTTCAAGGATGAATTCGACCACGACCGGCACTTGATATTCCTTCATCAACTCGCGCGCGGTCGCAAACGCCTGCTGGGCATCCCTGGGATCGGTGACGCGGATCGCGTTGCAGCCCAGGCCTCGGGCGACCGCAACGTGATCGACACCATAGACGCCGAGTTCCGGCGCGTTGATGTTCTCGAACGACAACTGAACTTGATAGTCCATGTCGAATCCGCGCTGGGCCTGGCGGATCAACCCCAGATACGAGTTGTTCACGACGACATGAATGTAAGGCAATTTGAATTGGGCGCCGACCGCGAGTTCCTCGATCAGGAATTGAAAATCATAGTCGCCCGAGAGCGCAACGATCTCGCGGGTCCGATCGGCAGCACGTACGCCCAGCGCCGCCGGCAGCGTCCAGCCTAGCGGCCCGGCCTGCCCGGCATTGATCCAGTTGCGCGGCCGGTAAACACCGAGGAATTGCGCAGCGGCGATTTGCGAAAGTCCGATGACGCTGACGTAGCAGGTATCGCGGCCGAACGCTTTTGTCATCTCCTCGTAGACGCGCTGCGGCTTGATCGGCACGTTATCGAAGTGGCTCTTCCGCAGCATCGAACGCTTGCGGTCCTGGCAGGCTGCCGGCCACGATTGACGTTCTTTCAATTTTCCGCTGGCACGCCATTCCTTCGCGACCGTCACGAACAGCTCGAGCGCGGCTTTTGCATCGGAGACAATGCCGAGGTCGGGATTGAAGACACGTCCAATTTGCGTGGGCTCGATATCGACATGCACAAAGGTGCGGCCTTTGGTGTAGGTTTCGATCGAGCCGGTGTGCCGGTTGGCCCAGCGGTTGCCGATGCCGAGCACAAAATCGGATTCCAGCATGGTAGCGTTGCCGTAGCGATGGCTGGTTTGCAAGCCGACCTGTCCTGCCATCAGCACGTGATCGTCGGGGATAGCGCCCCAGCCCATCAACGTCGGCACCACCGGCACGTTGACGATCTCGGCGAACTGCACCAGCAGGTCGGACGCATCGGCGTTGATGATACCGCCGCCCGCGACGATCAGCGGCCGATCCGCGGCATTCAGCATCTCGAGCGCCTTCTCGATTTGCTTGCGCGTGGCGGCAGGCTTGTAGACCGGCAGCGGTTCGTAGGTTTCAGCATCGAATTCAATTTCCGCAACCTGTACGTCGAGCGGCAGATCGATCAGCACCGGGCCGGGACGGCCGGATCGCATGATATGGAACGCCTGGCTAAAGACACGCGGAACCAGCGCAGGCTCGCGCACGGTCACGGCCCATTTCGTCACCGGCCGCGCAATCGACTCGATGTCGACCGCCTGAAAATCCTCCTTGTAGAGCCGCGCCCGCGGCGCCTGGCCGGTGATGCACAGAATCGGAATCGAATCGGCGATCGCCGAATAAAGCCCGGTGATCATGTCGGTTCCGGCCGGCCCCGAGGTGCCGATGCAGACGCCGATATTGCCGGCTTTGGCGCGCGTGTAACCCTCGGCCATGTGTGAGGCGCCCTCAACGTGGCGCGCGAGAACGTGGGCGATCGACCCGCGCTTCTTCAGCGCCGAGTACAGCGGATTGATCGCAGCGCCGGGCACCCCGAAGGCACAAACCACGCCTTCCCTTTCCAGAATTTGCACGGCCGCATCGATTGCACGCATCTTTGCCATTTCCCACTCCGGTCCGATGATTTTACTTTGGGGATCATCGGACCGCACGGCGCGCCATCTCAACGGAGACGAATTTATTTCCCGCGACGTGGCACAACGTGGATTTTCCACGTTTGCTCAAGCCATTAGTCGCAAGAAAAAATGGAAACGGCGCTCAGCGAAAGCGCGTCTAACCTACCGCTTCGGCAATCGGCGGCATCACGCCACCGAGCACGAGCGTCAGTTCGGTCGCAACCGCCCGCACGATGCAGCCGAGCACCGGCAATCGCTCATCGGTGATCCGGCTGGTCCTGCCGGAGACGGAAATCGCCGCCAAGGGCTCGCTGCAATCGTTATAAACAACGGCGGCGACACAACGCAGCCCCATGCGCGCTTCCTCGTCGTCGACGGCGTAACCCCGCCGCCGGATCGTCTCAAGTTCCCGGAACAGTTCGCCTGGCCGCACCACCGACTTTTCCGTCAGCCTTGGCATGCCCTGCCGGCAGATGATGGCGTTGACGTCGTCGTCAGGGTAAATGGCCAGCACGGCCTTGCCGACGCCGGACGCCACCATCGCGACGCGGCCGCCGACCTTCGTGAGCGAGCGCATGATCTCACGGCTTTCGATCCGGGCCAGCACAATGATGGATTCATCATCGACCACCGCGAGGTTCGCCGTTTCCCGCGTCTGATCGCGTAATTTGCGTAAATACGGCATCGCTTGTGCCGCAAAATTGCGGCGACGGGCGAATGTCGCGCCGACGGCAAAACTCTGCGCGCCGACATGCCATTTCGATTCGGTACGGTCGAAATGAACGAAGCGGCGCTTTTCCAGCGTCGCCAGCAGGCGATGAACGGTTGAGGTCGACAATCCCGTGCGCACGGCAAGGTCGCTGAGACGATAGCCCTCGTCGTCTTCGGCCAGCGTCTCGATGATCGAGAGCGCGCGATCGACCGATTGAACCCCGCCATCGCGGGCCTCGGGCTCGGCCTGGCCAGCGGATTTGGACTCAAGCGATTTGCGCCGGATCACGTTTGTCTTCACCGCAACCTGCTCCACGGAGAGGAGACCTGCTTGCCGCTCGATAAAACCGCGCAGTCAAAGACGAAAGTGCCGCCCCGGATAACCGAGGCGGCACTCGATATCACTTAAAGAAGGCCGGCGCCGCGCGCCCACTTGTACTTGGCGGCGAGCACCTCGACCGGCAGTTCGGTCGAGTAAGCATAGGCCGGGATGCCGTTCTGGTAGAGATATTCGGCGGCTTCCTCGACCTCGACGTCGCCGGCCAGCGAAACGACGATCGGCTTGACGAAGCCCTTCTCTTCCATTTCCTTCTTCACCTCGACCATGTTGCGCGCAAACACCATCGGCGGCGTCACGATCGTGTGCCAGTAGCCGAGGATCAGCGAATGAATGCGGTCATCCGACAGGCCGAGCTTCACGGTGTTGACATAGGTGATCGGCGGCTCGCCGCCGGTGATGTCGACCGGGTTGCCGGCCGCGCCGAACGGCGGAATGAACTTACGGAACGCCGCGTCGAGATCGGGCGGCATCGCCATCAGCGACAGGCCGTTGTCGACCACGGAGTCCGACAGCAGCACGCCGGAGCCGCCCGCACCCGTGATGATCAGCACGTTCTCGCCCTTCGGCGTCGGCAGCACCGGCACGCCGCGCGCGAATTCGAGCAATTGCCGAAGCGAGCGGGCGCGGATCACGCCGGACTGCTTGAAGACGTCTTCGTAGATCTTGTCGTTACCGGCGAGCGCGCCGGTATGCGAGGATGCAGCCTTCGCACCCGCAGACGTGCGGCCTGCTTTCAGCACCACCACCGGCTTCTTCTTCGAAACCCGCTTGGCGGCTTCGGCGAACGCGCGGCCGTCCTTCAAATCTTCGCAGTGCTGGGCAATCAGATTGGTGTTCGGATCCTGCTCGAAGAAAGCGAGCAGATCGTCTTCGTCGATGTCGGACTTGTTGCCGAGGCCGACGATCGCCGAGACGCCCATCTTGGCGGAACGCGAGAAGCCGATGATCGCCATGCCGATGCCGCCGGACTGCGACGACAGCGCCGCGTGGCCCTTGACGTCGTAAGCCGTACAGAAGGTCGCGCAGAGATTGGCCGGCGTATAATAGAAGCCGTAGATGTTCGGTCCCATCAGGCGGACATTGTATTTCTTGCCGATCTCGACGATCTCGGCCTGCAATTCGGGATGACCCGCTTCCGCAAAGCCCGACGGGATCAGCACGGCGCCCGGGATTTTCTTCTCGCCGCATTCGATCAGCGCACCGGCGACGAATTTGGCCGGGATCGCGAACACCGCGACGTCGATCACGCCGGCCACGTCCTTGACGCTCTTATAGGCCTTGTAGCCGAGGATGTCGGCCGCTTTGGGGTGGATCGGATAGATGTCGCCTTTGTAACCGCCGTTGATGAGGTTCTTCATCACGGAGTTGCCGATCTTGCCGTCTTCGGCCGACGCGCCGATCACGGCAACCGCCTTCGGCTGCATGATGCGGTTCATGGCGGCTACGATTTCCTCGGTCGGACGCGGCTTCTCACGCGGCTTGTAGTCGAAGTCGACGACGATGCGGACGTCGGCGGCGATGGCATCCTTCTTGGTGGCAAATACCGGGTTGAGATCGAGTTCGACGATTTCAGGGAAATCGCTGACGAGTTGCGAGACCTTGACGATGACGTCGGCGAGCGCTTCGCGGTTGACGGGGTCGCCGCCACGTACGCCCTGGAGCATTTCATGGGCCTGGATGCCGTCGAGCATCGAGAGCGCGTCGTCCTTGGTGGCCGGCGCGAGGCGGAAGGTGACGTCCTTGAGAACTTCGACCAGCACGCCGCCGAGGCCGAACGCCACCAGCTTGCCGAACGAGCCGTCGGTGATGGAACCGACAATGACTTCGGTGCCGCCGGCGAGCATCTGCTGGATCTGGATGCCTTCGATCTTGGCGTCAGCCTTGTACTTCTTGGCGTTCGCCAGAATGGTGTCGTAGGTCCTCTCGGCGTCTTCGGCGGACTTGACGCCGACCACCACGCCGCCGGCTTCAGTCTTGTGGAGGATGTCCGGCGAGACGATTTTCATCACCACCGGAAACCCCATGGAGGATGCGATCTTCGCCGCCTCGGCTGCCGACTTGGCGACGCCCTCTTTGGGAACCGGGATCCCGTAAGCATCGCAAACCAGCTTGCCTTCCGGCGCCGTCAGACTCGTGCGCTTATCCGCTTTGACTGCATCCAGGACTTTGCGGACCGCATCTTTGGAATTCGACATTAGCTTCCTCCGTGACTTCTATTCTTTGAGCGCAGGAAGCACATGCTGGCATCAGCATCATGACTTGCCTGGCGTGGACTTCGTTCGGTCTTCGTGTGATGGCGTACGCTGGGGACGTCCGCTGCGGCATGATCGGCCGGGTCGCATGGCATTTGGTATGCCAGAAACGAACTTGTCAAGTCGCGGATTTGCTGAAAACAGGGGCAACTTGACATTCTGGCATTTGGCATGCCAAAAACTGCGTAGTTCTGGTTCTTTATTTATAAGATACGCCAACGCCGAACCCATCAAGGCATGATTGAGCATGGCTGACGCAGATATTGCCGTAGTCCGGATCGTGCCGGAGACGAGCTTCAAGAACAAGGCTTATGAGGCGCTGAAGGAAGCCATCCTGAAGATGGACATCTACGCGACTCCGGAGCCGGTGATGCTCGACGAGCGCGCGCTCTCCGAACGCCTGGGTGTCAGTCGCACGCCCATTCGCGAAGCGATCGCGATGCTGGAGCAGGACGGCTTCGTCAAGACGGTGCCGCGCCGCGGCATCGTCGTCGTGCGCCGGACCAAGAGCGAGATCGTGGATATGATCCGCGCCTGGGCCGCGCTCGAGAGCATGGCGGCGCGCCTGATCACGACAACCGCGCGCAAGAAGGACATTTCGGCGCTGCGCGATTTCTTCAAGGATTTCGGCAAGGACCGGCTGCCCGAGCATCACGTCGAGGAATATTCGAAAGCCAACATCGCGTTCCACCAGGCGCTGATTGCATTGAGCGAGTCGCCGGTGCTCGTCGACATGACCAACGATATCTTGCTGCATGTGCGCGGCTATCGCCAATTGACGATCGGACGCATCGAGCGGATGGCGGCGTCCCTGCCCGAGCACCTGGCCATCATTGAAGCCCTCGAACAGCGCGATACCGAGCTTGCCGAAAGGCTGGCGCGGGATCACACGCTTGGCCTTGCGTCCTTCGTCGAAGCGCACGGCAAGGAACTGTTTTAGGCGATCACTCCTTTCAGAGTTTGCGCGACCACTTCCGGGACCAACGCGTCCCCATCAAAAAACGACCAAGGAGAAGCGGAATGTCCGCAGTAGTACAGAGCATCGATGCCAAGACCGCTGAGACCGAACAGGAACTGACCGACGGTTTTCATCTCGTCATCGACGCGCTCAAGCTCAACGATATCAAGACGATTTACGGCGTGCCGGGCATTCCGATCACCGACTTCGGACGGATGGCGCAGGCCGAAGGCATCCGCGTGCTCTCGTTTCGCCACGAACAGAACGCCGGTTACGCGGCTGCGATCGCCGGTTACCTCACCAAAAAACCCGGCGTCTGCCTGACCGTTTCGGCGCCTGGCTTCCTCAATGGCCTGACCGCGCTGGCGCACGCCACCACCAACTGTTTCCCGATGATCCTGATCTCCGGCTCATCCGAACGCGAGATCGTCGACCTGCAACAGGGCGACTATGAAGAGATGGATCAGCTCGCGATCGCCAAGCCGCTGTGCAAGGCAGCGTTCCGCGTGTTGCACGCCGCCGATATCGGCATCGGGTTGGCGCGCGCGATCCGCGCCGCGGTTTCGGGGCGTCCCGGCGGCGTCTATCTCGATCTGCCGGCCAAACTGTTCGGCCAGGTGATCAGCGCCGAAGCCGGCCGCAAGTCGCTGGTCAAGGTGATCGACGCAGCACCCGCCCAGATCCCGGCACCTTCCGCCGTCAAGCGCGCGCTCGACGTGCTCAAGGGCGCCAAGCGTCCACTCATTATTCTTGGCAAGGGCGCAGCCTACGCCCAGGCCGACGACGATATCCGCGCCTTTGTTGAAAAGAGCGGCGTTCCATTCCTCCCCATGAGCATGGCCAAGGGCTTGCTGCCCGATCTTCATCCGTTGTGTGCGGGGGCTGCACGCTCCACCGTGCTGAAGGACGCCGACGTGGTGATGCTGATCGGCGCCCGCCTCAACTGGCTGTTGTCACACGGCAAGGGCAAGAACTGGGGTGAGCTACCTAAGAAATTCATCCAGATCGACATCGAGCCCAAGGAAATGGACTCCAACGTCGAGATCGTGGCCCCTGTGGTCGGCGATATCGGCTCCTGCGTGTCCGCGCTGCTTGGCGCCATGGGCAACGGCTGGACTGCGGCTCCCGCCGACTGGGTCACGACGATCGCCACCAAGCGCGAAGAGAACGTCGCCAAGATGGCACCGCGCCTGATGAACAACAACTCGCCGATGGACTATCACGGCGCGCTCGGCGTGCTGCGCACCATCATCAAGGAGCGGCCCGACGCCATCCTTGTCAACGAAGGCGCCAACACGCTCGACCTGGCGCGCGGCGTCATCGACATGCACAAGCCGCGCAAGCGGCTCGACGTCGGCACCTGGGGCGTCATGGGCATCGGCATGGGCCAGGCGATTGCGGCTGCGGTCGAAACCGGCCATCCCGTGCTCGCGGTCGAGGGCGACAGCGCCTTCGGTTTCAGCGGCATGGAGGTCGAGACCATCTGCCGCTACAACCTGCCGGTCTGCGTCGTGATCTTCAACAATAACGGCATCTATCGCGGCACCGACGTCAACAAGGGTGGCAATTCTGACCCCGCGACGACGGTCTTCGTTGCAGGCGCGCGCTACGACAAGATGATGGAGGCGTTCGGCGGCGTCGGCGTCAATGCGACGTCACCGGATGAACTCAAGCGCACCGTGAACGAGGCCATGAATTCCGGCAAACCGACGCTGATCAATGCGGTGATTGATCCTGCCGCCGGCTCCGAGAGCGGACGCATCGGCAACCTCAATCCGCAGAGCGCTCTCAAGAAGAAATAACCCGACAGATTAACGCAAAGCTCCCCGTGCATACGGGACCAGATACGAGACGGAGTACGACAATGACAAAGGCGCTCAAGGGCGTTCGAATTCTCGATTTCACCCACGTTCAATCGGGCCCGACCTGCACGCAATTGCTGGCCTGGTTCGGCGCCGACGTGATCAAGGTGGAGCGTCCGGGCGTTGGCGACATCACCCGCGGGCAATTGCAGGACGTCCCGAACGCGGACAGCCTGTATTTCACCATGCTCAACCACAACAAGCGCTCGATCACGCTCGACACCAAGAACCCGAAGGGCAAGGAAGTCCTGACCGCGCTGATCAAGAGCTGCGACGTGCTGGTCGAAAATTTCGGCCCCGGCGTGCTCGATCGCATGGGCTTCCCCTGGGAGAAAATCCACAGCATCAACCCGAAGATGATCGTGGCCTCGATCAAGGGCTTTGGTCCCGGACCCTATGAAGACTGCAAGGTCTACGAAAACGTCGCGCAATGCACCGGCGGGGCCGCCTCCACCACCGGCTTCCGCGACGGCTTGCCGCTCGTCACCGGCGCGCAGATCGGCGACAGCGGCACCGGATTGCACCTGGCGCTCGGCATCGTCACCGCGCTCTATCAGCGCACACATAGCGGCCAAGGCCAAAAGGTCACTGCCGCCATGCAGGACGGCGTGCTGAATCTCGCGCGCGTCAAGCTGCGTGACCAGCAGCGTCTGGCTCACGGCCCACTCAAGGAATACAGCCAGTTCGGCGAAGGCATTCCGTTCGGTGACGCCGTGCCACGCGCGGGCAACGATTCCGGCGGCGGTCAGCCGGGCCGCATTCTCAAGTGCAAGGGCTGGGAGACCGATCCGAACGCTTACATCTATTTCATCACCCAGGCGCCGGTTTGGGAGAAGATCTGCGACGTGATCGGCGAGCCCGGTTGGAAGACCCATCCCGACTACGCCAAGCCCCCCGCCCGGTTGTCGCGCCTCAATGAAATTTTTGCGCGCATCGAGCAATGGACCATGACCAAGACCAAGTTCGAGGCCATGGAGATCCTCAACAAGGACGACATTCCCTGCGGTCCGATCCTGTCGATGAAGGAACTCGCCGAAGATCAGTCGCTGCGCGCGACCGGCACCGTCGTCGAGGTGGATCACCCGACCCGCGGCAAATACCTGTCGGTCGGCAACCCGATCAAGCTCTCGGACTCGCCGAGCGAGGTGAAGCGTTCGCCGCTGCTGGGCGAGCACACCGACGAGATTCTGCGTCAGGTGCTTGGCTTCTCCGACCACCAGGTGAAAGAAATCCATGATTCCGGCGCGCTTGACCCGCCGCGCAAGCAAGCTGCTGAATAGAGCTTGCTTCGGGCAAAGCGATCAGGCCGCCGGGCTCCGGCGGCCTTTTTCGTTTGAAATCAATTGATTATCGGCACAGCCTCATAGCCCTGGGATGAATTTTATGTTGCGTTGCAAGATTTCCTATGCTGCCATGCAAACAAATGAATTGCGGCTGGCATCTGGTATACCTATGTTCGGGACATCAAGATTGCTTCCCGCTGCGAGGAACACGATGTCCAAGACCGCTTCTCTCCGCCTAACCCCCTCCGTCACTTGGTTCAGCCGCCTGCTGTCGGTGATCGACCATATCCTGATGACCAACGCCCGGATCGCGAACCGCAACGGTGATCTGCCTTATTTCGGTCTCTGACGGATCAAACGATTCCGATTTCAGAGCTTTTTTGAAAAAAAGACCCCGGTTTTCCCGGGGTCTTTTTTTGTGCCATGGAGGGCAGCCTGCGACCAAGAGTGGCGAACAACGCCCTTGCGCTCTGGCATATCACATACCAATATGCGCAAACCGGTCACGCCCATTACATAAAACAAAAAGCGTACCAGGGGAGGATCTATGGAGCCCAATTCGGAAACCACCGCCACACCAGAAGGTCGCCATTTCCGCTGGATGCAACTCGCGATGGGCGTGGTTTGCATGGCGATGATCGCCAATCTCCAATATGGCTGGACGCTGTTTGTCGATCCGATCGACCAGAAGTTTCACTGGGGCCGTTCTGCGATCCAGTTGGCTTTCACGCTCTTTGTGGTGACCGAGACCTGGCTCGTGCCGGTCGAAGCGTGGTTCGTCGATAAATATGGCCCGCGTGCCGTCGTCATGTTCGGCGGTGTCACCATCGCTCTCGCCTGGGTCCTGAACTCCTATGCCAACTCGCTCGTGCTGCTTTACGCGGCGGCGATCGTCAGCGGAATCGGCGCCGGTGCCGTTTACGGCACTTGCGTCGGCAACGCGTTGAAATGGTTTCCTGACCGCCGCGGACTGGCTGCGGGCGTGACCGCCGCCGGTTTTGGCGCGGGCGCCGCGATCACCGTGGTACCGATTGCAAAAATGATTGCCGCCACCGGCTACGAGAGCGCGTTCTTCTCGTTCGGCATCGGGCAGGGCTTGATTGTGCTGGTGCTGGCGATCTTCCTGCGCAAGCCATCGCAGGCGATGCCGATGAAGAAGAAACAACTCAACCTGCCGCAGACCAAGATCGACTATACTCCCGCGCAAGTGCTGCGCACGCCGGTGTTCTGGGTCATGTACCTGGTTTTCGTGATGGTCGCGGCCGGCGGCCTTATGGCAGCCGCGCAAATTGCGCCGATTGCCCATGACTACAAGATCGCCGACGTGCCGATGAGCATTTTCGGCTTCCAAACGGTGGCGCTGACGCTCGCGATTTCGCTCGATCGTATCTTTGACGGCTTTGGGCGGCCGTTCTTCGGATGGGTCTCCGACACGATCGGGCGCGAGCGCACGATGTTCATCGCCTTTGGCACGGCCGCGCTCATGTTGTTGACGTTGTCGGTCTACGGGCACTATCCGGTCGTCTTCGTGCTGGCGACGGCGGTCTATTTTGGCGTGTTCGGCGAGATCTACAGTCTGTTCCCCGCCACCAGTGGCGACACGTTCGGTGTCAAATTCGCCACCACCAACAATGGTATGTTGTACACGGCGAAGGGAACGGCTTCGCTGTTCGTGCCGCTGGCCAGTCTGGTCGCCGCCAGTTGGGGATGGCATGCGGTGTTCGTCATTGCGGTCGCCCTCAACGCTACCGCCGCGCTGATGGCCATATTCGTCGTCAAGCCAATGCGCCGCACGTTCATCCTCGGCAGCGAAGCACCCGCCGATGCCACGACACACAATGCGCGTGTAGCCTGAGGCATTCCGCTTCGTCCGATCGATCAAGAGGCGCGTGATCCGCGCCTCTTTTTTGCGTCCGCAGAATGGAATACAAAATACAAGAAAACGTCGAGCCTGACTTCGGGCTCGTGCCTGTCAGCGCGAAACGTCAGCATTATTGCCGTTTTTCTTAAGGGATTCACATCCAAAACCTGATTGACAATTGGTATAACGTATACCAAGGTCGCACCGCTGATCCTGCGGCTGACCTGAAGGAGCTTGCGATGAAAGTCGGAGACATCCTGCGCAAAAAGACCGCGCGCATTTCCACCATTCGAATGAACGAGACCGTGGCCATCGCGGCTCAACTGATGCGCGCGGGCAATGTCAGTGCCCTCGTCGTCAAGGACGTAGTGCGCACCGAGGGTAACACCGCTGTCGGCATGTTCACCGAGCGCGACGTCGTGCGTGCCATTGCCGAACACGGCGCGGCCGGCGTCAACATGAAGGTGTCGCAGCTGATCTCGGTTCAGCAACTGGTGTCGTGCAGTTCCAACGACACGCTGGAAGAGGTTCGGCACCTGATGAACCAGCATCACATTCGCCACTTGCCCGTGATCGACGATCACAGCCTGTGCGGCGTGATCAGCATCCGCGATATTTCAACGGCTTTTGACGAAGAGGCTACTGCAGCACTCGCCGTTATGGCCTGACCCCCTTCCCCGTCTCGTCAAGAAGCGCTGCGGCTTTCGAATTCATTCGGAGCCGCCGGCTGGCTTGCGCCCTTATTTTTCAGCACCGACATTTTCGAGGACCACTTGATGAAAATCTGTATTTACGGCGCCGGCGCTATCGGCGGCTATCTCGGAGTCCAGTTCGCGCGCGCTGGCGCCGATGTGAGCCTGGTCGCCCGCGGCGCCCACCTCGCCGCGATGCGGGCAAATGGGCTGAAACTTTTGATCGGCGACGAAGAACGCCTGGCCAATCCGCGCTGCACCGATAATCCCGCCGAACTCGGTCCTCAGGATTTCGTCATCATCTGTCTGAAGGCGCACTCGATCACCGGCGTTATCGATGCGATGCAGCCTCTGCTTTCAGAGCAAACCCGTATCGTGACCGCGGTCAACGGCATCCCCTATTGGTACTTCTACAAGCATGGCGGTGCTTACCAAGGTTCGACGCTGGAAAGCATCGATCCGGGCGGCCGGCAATGGCGCGAGTTGCGCCCCGAACGCGCGATCGGATGCATTGTTTACCCCGCGACCGAGATCGTCGCTCCCGGCGTCATCCAGCACGTCTATGGCGACCGTTTTCCGATCGGCGAGCCCTCCGGCGAAGTTAGCGCAGATGTAACACGGCTTTCGGCCCTGTTCAGCGAAGCCGGCATGCAGGCGCCCGTGCTCGATCGCATCCGTGACGAGATCTGGTTAAAGCTCTGGGGTAATGTCTGCCTTAACCCCATCAGTGCGCTCACGCATGCGACCCTCGACGTGATCTGTTCCGATCCCGCGACGCGCGCACTGTCGAAGGCGATCATGCTGGAGACCCAGACGATCGCAGAAAATTTCGGCGTCAAGTTCCGCGTCGACGTCGAACGGCGGATCGAAGGCGCCCGCAAGGTCGGCGCCCACAAGACCTCGATGTTGCAGGATCTGGAGCGCGGCCGGCCGATGGAGATTCAGCCGATGGTCTCAGTCGTTCAGGAAATGGGCCGGCTGACGCAAACGCCGACACCGGCGCTCGATGCCGTGCTGGCACTTGTCGTCCAGCGGGCGAAGGTAGCGGGGTTGGGCTGCGCCCCAGCCCCGGTCGAGGCTAAAATACCGGCCTTTGCCTGATCGTGGGTCGGTATGCAGCGTTGAGCAGCCGCGGTTATGGACATTTGCCAGCCGTGGCGGGATAAGGCCGGAATAACCGACCGCAATACGCTCAACCGGGAAATGATCCGCATGAAGGCCTATGTTTACGGCGCCAATGGCGCTGAAATCACCGACGTCGCCAAGCCCTCCCCCAAGGCTGCCCAAGTGCTGGTCCGCGTTCACGCCTGCGGCCTCAACCGCGCCGACCTCGGCATGACCAAGGGACACGTGCACGGCAGCGCCGGCGGCGCCGGCACCGTGCTCGGCATGGAATGGGCCGGCGAGATCGCCGAACTCGGTCCCGACGTCAAAGGCGTCAAGGTCGGCGACAAGGTGATGGGCTCGGGCACGGCCGCCTTCGCCGAATATACGCTGGCCGATCACGGCCGGCTGTTCCGCGCGCCTTCGAACATGAATTTCGACGAAGCCTGCACGTTACCGATCGCGATCACAACCATGCATAACGCGGTGGTGACGGTCGGCGGCTTGCAGCCGGGACAAAGCGTCATGATTCAGGGCGCGAGCTCCGGCGTCGGGCTGATGGCGATGCAAATCGCGAAATTCAAGGGTGCAAAGCTCGTGGTCGGATCTTCCACCGACGCGAGCCGCCGCGCACGCTTGAAGGAATTCGGCGCCGACCTCGCGGTTGATTCCAGCGATCCTGGTTGGGTCGACCAGGTGTTGCAGGCAACGTCAGGCGAAGGCGTCGACCTGATCGTCGATCAGGTCTCGGGCAAGGTCGCAAGCCAGAACCTGAAAGCGACCAAAATCAAGGGCCGCATCGTCAACGTCGGCCGACTCGGCGGCACCCACGCCGACTTCAATTTCGATCTGCATGCGGCGCGCCGCATCAGCTACATCGGCGTCACATTCCGAACCCGCTCGATCGAGGAAATCCGGGAAATATTCAAGGAAGCGACCCGGGACCTGTGGCCGGCGGTGGAGCAGCGGAAGTTGCAGCTGCCGATCGACAAGGTGTTTGCCTTCGACGATATCGGCAAAGCGTTCGCGCATATGGAAGCCAACCAACACCTCGGAAAGATCGTCGTGACGTTTTAACATCGTATCCGGGGAGTATCCGATGAATCGTTTTGTCATTGTAATGGCGGCGGCTTCACTCGTGGCTTTGACACTCAGTGCCGCAGCGCAGGATGCACGCCAGATCCTGGCGCCCACAGGAAAGCTGCGGGTCGGAGTTTATTATGGCAGTCCGACCTCGATGGTTCGCGACAGCAAGACCAACGAGGTCCATGGCCTGAGCTACGATCTGGGCCACGAGCTGGCGAAACGGCTCAACGTTCCCTTCGAGCAGGTCAGCTATCAGCGCATTTCCGATGTGCTCGAAGGCATGAAAGCCGGCGACGTCGACTTCACGGTCAGCAATTCCACGCCGGCGCGCGCCGCCACGGTGACCTTCAGCCAGACACTGCTCACGATCGAACTTGGATACCTCGTCGCGGCCAATTCGCCGATCACGACTATTGCCGACATCCAGAAACCCGGCCTGCGGATCGGCGTTACAAAAGCAAGCACGTCGCAAGGCACGATTCCGAAACTGCTGCCGAATGCAACGGTCGTGCCCGCAGAGAATTACAAACGCGGCATCGAAATGCTCGAACACGGCGAGATCGACACCTACGCCACCAACAAGCCGACCTTGTTCGAGATGTCCGACCAGATGCCGGGATCGCGGATCCTGGATGGCCGATGGGGCGAAGAACACCTTGCGGTCGCGATCCCCAAAGACCACGAGGCCGCGCTGGAATATATCCAACGCTTCGTTCAGGAGGTGCAGAGCAGCGGTCTGGTTGCTCAATCCACTGAGCGCGCCGGATTGCGGGGGGCGGTGAAAGCCCAATAAGACGACCCGACGATCTACCGATCGGCGGCCATCACGCAGACGTTGCGCGGTCTGCCCGAGCCGCCCTTCCGCGCCTAGCTCAACAAAGCGCGCCTAGCTCAATAAAGTACGTGTCTTTGTACCGGCATCGTATATTTCGATCTGAAGCATCGGATAAGTCGACTTCAGTTTTCGACCCGCTGCTTCTGCTGCGTCGACCGTGTCAAACTCCGACTTGAAGTGACCATCGACAACGGTGACGAACCCATCGACAGGGGGCCGGTCAGCTCGAAGCGCTTTCCTCGGCTCCGGCTCTTCGATCGAGAGAACGGGTTTTTTCATCTTTTGAATCCTTTCACAGTCATCGCAACAGCTTCCTGCACGACGATCATCTATCTGCCATTTCTAAAATCAAGACTGCGCAAGATGATGCCGGGCGGCGTGCCCTCGAATTCCCTTGCGGTGAATTTTTCGGCGGCACGTTTTTCAATCTGATCGCGCAACCGCATGAACTGCACCTCACGCTGATCAGGTTTGGTCCGTTCCGTCTTTTCCATGTCGTCCATGGCGGATGTGCTGACGGCGCAAGATATTTCCTTTTCGCCGTCGATCATCGAGAACAGGACTACCATCCGGTCAAATTCGTAACCGCCGAAGCTGCCGCGAGTCAGTGCCATGTGACGTGCCCTCCTCCTGGACGGTTACGGGTGCAGGTTTAGCGCCTTTTTTTCGGCTGCGGATCGATCTCTTCGATCTTGAGAAGACAATCAGCTTCGGAATCGTGCGGCCCGGAGACGAACGTTCCGCTTACTTTCGTAGAGTACCAGCCGGACACGACGCCAAGCCGAAGCGACTCTTCCATTTTGACGTGACGCGGCGAGAGATTTTGCATGGACTATGTAACTTTCGGGTTGACGTTCGATTCTCGATCGAGCGCTTGGAAGTCTTCGACCATTCGAAGACCTGGATTGCTCAGCTCTTGTCGGATAGCCGGTTAAAATCAGCAAAGACGGCCGCGACCAGGTCGCGATGATGGGCATCGCCCGAAGCCAGCCCCGCGAGATATAAATTCAGGACGTAGCGCGCCTTGGCAGCGGCTTCGGGCCAGGACGCAGCCTGAACCGACAGAAGTTGGCTTTCAACTACAGTTTGGCGCTCGCGCAACTGAGTTGCGTTGTTTTCGACCTCCGCCAGAGCACGCCTGATGTCGGTGGCTTTTTGGGCGGCCATGCCCCGGTGCTTGTCGAGATCGAGCGGCTTGTCATTCATGCGGCGCGCTCGCATCGATGCGTTGCGCATTGGACAAGTCGACCGAGCCGATGGAAATCATCTCCATCGCCGAATTCTGCGCGACCGCCGGCACCATGATCATGGTAGCAACCCGGCGAAACACCGGAAACGATAAGCCTTCGATCATCTCCTCATCGGTGATGATCTCATAGGCGCCCGGAGGCAACACGCGGTCGATACCCCTGATCTGGAAGGGATGCTGAAACGTGATGGTTTCACGTCGCGTTCGCGTGGTCATGACGTAACAGGCGCCGTCGACCGACCTCGCCCGATTCTGTTGGGGTGCATCGATTTACCGTGCGCCCTTTTGAGTCGATTAGCCATCGCTTTCTCGCGAGATTGCGCCCTAGGCCGAATAGCCGCGCTTACCTTGTATTCCGCCGCGTTCGTAACCATTTGGTTGAAACCCGCGGACATTTACCGGCAATCGGCAGGCAAAGCGCTCAAGACGACCCAGTTGGCGCCTGCATCTACGCATTCAGACGCTTTTAAATCTACGCATTCAGACGCTTTTAACGGCTGCTTCGAAGTTGCACGGCTTCGAAATGAGGGCGGCGTGCAATTTTTTTGACGATGCAGGCGATCAGGTCAGGTGTTTCGGATGAAGATTCGTGTCGGCTTCGAAATGATTTACGACTTTCCGCAGCCGACGCCTCTGATCGCGGTGGTGGGCACGCATTTTTCAAGGGCCTCCGACGTCCTTGAACCCGACTACCTGACGATCAGCCCTTCGGTGCCGATCACGCCCTACCGCGACGGCTTCGGCAATTGGTGCAGCCGGATCGTCGCCCCTGCCGGCCGGGTGCGCCTCGCGGCCAACGGTCTCGTTCGAGATAGCGGCCTGCCTGATGTGATCGTTCCCGGTGCCGCGCAGCACGCCGTGGAAGATCTTCCGGCAGATGCCATCGTCTATCTCTTGGGCAGCCGCTACTGCGAAACCGATCGGCTTTCCGACACGGCCTGGAAACTGTTTGAGAAAACCACGCCGGGCTGGGCGCGGGTCCAGGCGATCTGCGACTTCGTCCACAATCACATCGTATTCGGATATGAACATGCGCGCTCGACCAAGACGGCATGGGAAGCGTTCGACGACGGTAAAGGCGTCTGCCGCGATTACGCGCACCTGGCCATCACCTTCTGCCGCTGCATGAACATCCCGGCGCGATATTGCACCGGCTATCTCGGCGATATCGGTATGCCCCCTCCCTATGCCGCAGGAGATTTTGCCGGCTGGTTCGAGGCCTATATCGGCGGTCACTGGTACACGTTCGATGCGCGCAACAACATTCCGCGAATCGGTCGTGTCCTGATTGCGCAAGGCCGGGACGCCGCCGATGTTCCAATCACCCAGACGTTCGGACCAAATACCCTGGTCAACTTCACGGTCTGGACCGATGAAGTGGTCTAGACGATCTTGTTAACGTTCTGACTTTGGAATTGCCCGCCCCCGCGCGGCAAAAACGCGAATAGCCTCGCTATTGGGCAAACGAACTGTTACAGCTTCCGACATCATCGCGCGCCCCGGGCTGTTATCGGTGACTGAGAGCGTTTGCGCTCCCGCCTCAACCAGAGAAGGCGGTCTTATGCTCGACACCCAAAAATTCGATTTTCGAGAGTGGCTTGTTCCTCCCTTGCTGGTGCCGTTGTTTTTCGGGCTGTTGATCGCGGCCTTGGTCGTTTTTCGCTGGTAGGTTCCCGCACTCGGCAAGCTCGCAATGACAGGCGGAGCGGGTAACGGAAGACTGGGTTTCAGAAATGGCAAACGCCGCAATCATCAGGGATGCCTATGGCGTTCCGGCCATGTTCGTTGGTTCAAAGACAGGCCGGGACGATGCCCCCTTTGTTTTCATCAGGGTCGGCGAGGAAGAGCGTCGGATGCGATGGGCCGAATGGGATGCACTTCCTGCGTGGTCAGGTGCTCGGCCATCTTGGGCAGCCAAACAGTGACGTCTGGGAGACCTGACACCGGCTCAACGAACGCTGTCGGCCTCCGTGCCACGGTCACGCCGAAGGATGGACTTTCGTGAAAGACGCCGCTTCGTGGATCGCGATTGGCGCTGCGCTGATCTCGGCCTGTGTCGGGCTATATGCGACCGCAGGAAGCGACCTTCGCGATCAGATCGAGAGGCTATTTCCATTTATACGTCAACAGGCGCCTTGGGCGGCATGGGCGGCGATTGCAGCCGCAGTGTCAGTCGTCGCACAGGCGATGGAAAAGCTCCCGGTCTGAACAACAGGACCATCGAGACCGAATGGGGTGTCCATGAATGAACGGCTGGAAGCACTGAAGAAAGCCCGCGAACGTATGATCGAGGAAAGGGATGCACATGTGAAGGTGCTCGCTGCTCCTTTTGACCGGGACAAAGCCGAGCGAGCGCGCAATAAATTCATCGAGACTCAGTTGGTCATCGATGCGCTGGAGCGGGCCATGAGCGCAGAGGAGCGCACCCCACCAACGCCATGAGCCCGCACGCCAGATACAACCGCCAATGTCCGGGATGGGCGGCAGCGACAACTAAGACATCGCTATTCCAAGCCAAAGAGCGCACAGTTGCACCTGGCTGAACGAGCCGCACTGTCAACACGACATTGGCATCCAGTCAGTGTCGCACAACGCGAGGAGAGCGACATGGCCAAAGGCGAGCAAAAAGGCAATCGGGAATCCAAGAAACCCAAGAAAGAAAAGATCAAGACAATCGCTGCGGCGCCAAGCCAGAAGACCGCAGGATGGCAGCCGAGTTTCGGGAAGAAAAAATAGCGACGCCGACTAACGTCAGCATCTGACCTGCTGTTGGTCTAAACGCATTTTGAACGCGCCTTATTTGGCGAAGCCGCCGCGTGAGTTGGGATACCCCCTCGCGCGAGCGCGCTGGGCTGGGCAGCCCGCAAAGGAAATCGAAATGAAAAAGATTGTTGCCGCCCTGATGCTGTGCGCATCCGCGCAAGGTGCTCTCGCCGCCGGGCCTGACTGTCGCGCGATCCAAAGTGCGGGCGAACGATTGGCTTGTTACGATGCGGCGTCGGTTCCGAAAAAGGACAAACCGGCGCTGCTTGAAACCGACGCCTCGCGCGCTGCCTACCAGGACCCGCTCGTCGCGGAAGACGCGCGAACCGCCGCCAAGCTAAAAAATATTTGTCGCGGCTGCTAATACGCTCGATCAGCAGGGGTAAATCCAAATGTCCTCTGCCCATCTGCTCAAATGACTGAGCACGCCTGACCGATTTTGGGAACCACGCACTCCTCTTCGCGTTCTCACCGGATGCCCGAGAGGTTCCGTGATGAAACAGGTTTTCGATCAGCTTTTGAGATTTCTACATGAAGGAATTTCAGAGATCTTCCGCTTCGTCGAACTCATCTGGACCTGGTCGGTCGATCAGATCGGCAAACTGGCGGCCGTGCCTTGGCAGCAATGGCCAGTGTGGAAAGAATTCCTTCTGTTGCTGATCCTGTTGGGCGTGGTCTGGGCGCTTTACCGGGTGGGCCGCGAGCTGTTGTTTGCGGGCGCGGCGATCCTGGCCGCCTTCGCCGATCTGCTTGGTGTGCTGGTGCGAACGCTGCCGCACGTCATGCTGGCCGGTGTCATCGCGCTTGGAGGCGTGTGGCTGATCAATCACCTCGACAATTCGCTGGTGCGAATGCCGACCTGGCTCCAGGCCAGCGAACAAACGAACTCACCTGAGAAAACCAGCCCCCCTGAAAATCGCCAGAGCAGCCCGTCGTCCGTCCAGCCAAGTACCCAGTCAAGTAACCCGCCTCAAGATCCGAAGTGAGACGGCCTCTGCTCGTTACTTTCGGTTCTGAAGTCTTCGATCGTGCGGGTCTCTTGATGGCCGCAACGAAGATATCGGTATTTGCCCAGCAAATTGACTGCCCTGCAAATATGGCAGCTACGCTGACCTAATTATCGTCCGTTAGACTTCGGCTCTACATAAGAATCCCGCGAGCACTCGAAGCAGAAGGTAACACGGCGTCGGCACCACATCATCCGCATCTGACGCCTGGGTCTATGTGGTCGTGAGAGCCGCCCAGGCTTGTGATCGTAATCAGGGTGCGTGGCCATGCTGCACACCGGATGAGTTTAGGGTAGCAAACGCCCCGGCCGGCGGTCACCGATGCAATCATAGCCACGATGATCGGGTTACCGACATGGCAAACACCGTCGGTCTCCGTGACGCACCACAAGCTCTGGACAAGCCGTACCCATCCGGTTCAAATTCGGCCAAGCAGTTTCAATTCTGGCGATAGACCTGAAATGACTGCGCCGGCTCGCGGCAACGACCGGAGCCGGAAAAATATTTGGGGAGGAGCAAATGGCCGTTTCACGTCGCCAGCTATTGCTGGGAAGCGCGGGTGCGCTCGGCGCCACCACATTTTCGCTTTGGTCTGCAACCGCGGCGTCAGAGCCGATCAAGATCGGTTTCCTTGCAGCGATGACCGGGCCGAGTTCGGCGCCGACGATAGGCTTCAACCGCGGCGTGATTTTCGCCGTCGACGCCATCAATGCGGCTGGCGGCGTCAAGGGTCGCATGCTCGAGGTCGTCACCCGCGACACCCAGGGCGATCCGACCAAGGCCGTCAATGCGACCCAGGAATTGATCAGCCAGGCCAAGGTGCACGCGATCTGGGGACCGTTCAATTCCGGCGAAGCGCTCGCGACCACACCGATCATGGCGCGCGCCAAAATGCCGAACATCCATCCTTGCGTGGTGGAAACGCTGATCGACCCGACCAAATTCCCGAACGCGTTCCGGCTGGCGCCCTCGAACAGCCAATGGGACGACGCGGTCCGCAACTACTGCCTCAATATCCTGAAAGTCAAAAAAGTCGCGGTGATCGGCGACACGACTGGTTATGGCGTCACCGCGGTTGGCGCGTCGGTCGCGGCATTCAAGAAGGACGGCGCCGAGGTGGTCTATCAGGCCAATATCGATGCAACCCAGCCCGACATGACGCCGGACATGCTGCGCGCCCGAAATGCCGGCGCCGAAGTCTTCGTGATCTGGAGCGTCTCGACCGGCATGGAGGCACGGATGTTTAACACGCGTGCCGCGATGAACTGGGATATCGCCTTTGTCGGCCACCCCTCGATGGCGTCTGGCGAACTCGCGGGTCTCGTCGAGAAGCCCGAAAACTGGAAGAAGGTCTACGCGATCGGCTACAAGAGCTGCAGCTACGACGCCTCGGGCAAACTGCCCGCCAAGAGCCAGGATCTGGTCGATCGCCTGCTCAAGGCCAATGTTTCAATCAAGGACACGCTGTTGTGGTGGATTGCCGACGGCGTCGATGCGATCGATTTGATCGCTAAGGGCGTCGAGCAAAGCGGATCGACCGATGGCGAAGGCATTATCAAATACTGGAATTCGCTGTCGAAATATCCCGGCTATTTCGGCAACTTCGTATTCTCGCCGACCCAGCACAACGGATACCTCACCGAAGAGATCGTGATGTCGGAGGCCTCCACCGCCAGGAACGGCACCTTTGCGCTCGCGCCCGGATACACGTAGCGACGACGGATAGCGCGGATCCATGTTCGCCTCCATCCTCGCATCCGGTCTTGCGGCAGGCGCGATCTACGCGCTCGTCGGCGTCACCTACAACACCATGTTTTCAACCTCACGGGTGATGAGCTTCACCGCCGGACAACTCGCGATGCTCGGCGGGGTGTTCGGTTCGATGTTCACGCTGAAAATCGGAATGCCGCTGCTCGCGGGTTTTGTGCTGACGCTGATCGCGTGTGCGATCATCGGGATCGTCACCGAATTCGTCGCCGTGCGGCCGGTCCTGAAGAATCTCGATCAACACCTCTATGTCCTCTCGACGCTGGCGCTCGCCTTGATGATCCAGCAAGTCACGGCGATCAAATGGGGCACCGAGCCGCAACCGTTTCCGCGTTTGATCGGCTGGGGCAGCGGAGTTTGGGACGAGAAATTCTGGCTGCCTGTCGCGGCCTGCACGATCACGATTGCGGGCCTCGAATATCTCTATCGCCGCACGCTGGTCGGCGCGGCATTTCTGGCGATCGCGGAGGATAATTTCGCCGCACGGGCGCTTGGCCTGCCCGAGCGCAATCTGCGCGTCGCAAGCTATGCGCTGGCCGGCGTCATCGGCGGCGTCGCCGGCTTTTCCGGCGGCGAATTGCTGCTGGCGTTCTTTGCCAACGGCGCTCTTTTGAATTTCTACGGCTTCGTTCCGGTGGCGCTCGGCGGCCTCGGCAACAACCGTGGCGCGGTCATCGGCGG
The DNA here is from genome assembly GCF_049519115.1 of Bradyrhizobium sp. GTDB lineage: Bacteria > Pseudomonadota > Alphaproteobacteria > Rhizobiales > Xanthobacteraceae > Bradyrhizobium. Next base: position 24,192 of record NZ_JBEKRB010000031.1, on the reverse strand, counting down.
GCTCGCGCTCGGTCTGTTCCAGCAGGCGGCGAATTTCCTGGTCGGCGGCATCTTCTCATCCGTCGCGGTGTTCGCCTTGTTCATCGTGGTTCTGCTGGCAAGGCCGCAGGGGCTGTTTGGCTTCTCGACGGCACGGAGGGTGTGATGAGCGCGGTCACGGCGGCGGCCTCCCGTAGCGAGAGCCGTGCCTGGCGTGGGATCGGGCTTCAGCTCGCCCCGTTCCTGGCGATTTTTGCCGCGGCAATGATCCTGCCCTTCGTCAGCAACGACTACTGGGCGCTGATCGGCACGCGCGCGGCGATCTACTGGGTGCTGGTCTCCGGCCTCAATCTGATCGTCGGCTTCGCCGGCCACCTCGCGATCGGCTATGTCGCTCTGCTGACGCTCGGTGCCTACACCACGAGCGTGCTGGTGGCCGGCAATGTGATGCCGTCACTCGACGTGTTCGTGGCTCTGGCGATCGCGGGCGCTGTCGGTGCCGTGTTCGGTGTCGTTGTCGGGCTTCCTGCGTTGAGGCTGCGCACCTTCTATTTCGCGATGTCGACGCTCGGTTTCGCCACCATCGTCGCCCAGATCGCCCTCGCCTGGCAGAGCGTCACCGGCGGCGGCATCGGTATCGCGGGACCCGAATTTCCCGCGCCGTTCAACACCGCCTGGGGCTATTACTATCTCTGCATCGCGTTTGCGGCTGTGTGCACCTGGCTCTCCGCGAACATCGCCCACAGCCGGTTCGGCCGTGCGTTGATCGCCATTCGTGACGCCGAGGTGGCCGCCGAATCCACCGGCATTTCCAAGCCGCGCATGTTGATCGCGATCTTCCTGTTTGCCGGCGCACTCGCCGCCATCGCCGGTGGCCTGTTTGCGAGCCTGCAGACCTACATCACACCGGACGCGTTCACCTTCGACCTCTCGGTGCTGTTCTTTATCGCGATCCTGATCGGCGGGCGCGGTTCGATCCTGGGGCCGATGCTCGGGACTATCATTCTGACCATCCTGCCCGAGGTCGCAGCGCCTTTGGCAGCGTGGTCGGCCTTCCTCTACGCGGTATTGTTGCTGCTGATCGTGCTGGTGATGCCCGGCGGGATCGCCGCACTTCTGGACTTGCGCAACCGGCGTCCGCTCGCCTCCAACCGCGCCATCGTGCCACGTCCCGCCGCACTCGCGGAATGCTTCCGCAAGAGTGCCGGCAACGAGACCTTGAAACTGCGCGGCATCACCTTGAGTTTTGGAAACGTGCGCGCGATCGACAACCTCGATCTCGATGTAAGGCCCGGCGAGATCCACGGCCTGATCGGCCCCAATGGCAGCGGCAAGACCACGACGTTGAACGTCATCTCCGGCTATTACGTCGCCAAAGGTGGGACGATTGGCCTTGGGGATCGCACGCTCGAGGCTGGCATGCCGACGCTGCGCGCCCGTCATGGTATCGCCCGCACGTTCCAGACGCCGCGGGTCATCGGGGAAGCCTCGGTGCTGCAGAATGTCATGATCGGTGGCAACATCGACGGACGGGCCTCTTTTGTCGAGGCGCTGCTCGCGCTTCCGCGCAACCGGCGCGACGAGCACGTGCTGACCGAACGGGCGCGCGCCCTGCTCGGCGTCGTGGGCCTCGAAGCGCTTGCCGATGTCCGGGCCGACCGCCTGCAGCACAGCGAATTGCGCTTCATCGAGATCGCCCGCGCGCTGATGCTGGAGCCGGATTTCCTGCTGCTCGATGAGCCGGCCGCCGGCCTCTCCGGCGATGAGATCGAGCGCCTCGCCGCGCTGATCAGGGCGATCAGCCGCCGTGGCACGGGTCTGCTGCTGGTCGAGCATCATGCCGACCTCATCTTCGATATCTGCGATCAGGTCACGGTGCTCAATCTCGGCCGAATTCTGGCCGCCGGGACGCCCGCGGAGATCCGCGTGCATAAGGAGGTGGTCAGTGCCTACCTCGGTGGCTGAACCGCTGCTGGCGGTCGCCCGACTTGAATCCGGCCACGGCAAGATCCGAGTGCTGCACGGCATCGACCTTCACGTGTCGGCCGGTGAAGTCGTGGCGCTGCTCGGTCCCAATGGCGCTGGCAAAACGACGCTGCTGCGCGCGCTGTCAGGATTGCTGCCGGTCAATTCCGGCTACGTGCTCTTTGGCGGCCGCGACATCGCCAACGCCACACCACGCCAAACGGCGCGCGAAGGCCTCGTGCACGTGATCGAAGGGCATCGGGTGTTCACGCAGCTCTCCGTCACCGACAATTTGCTGCTCGCGGCCTACGACCTGCCGCGCGGCGAACGCGCGGCACGGCTTGAGCAGGCCCTTTCGTTCTTTCCGGAGATCGCCGAGAAGCGGCACGAGCGCGGCGGTGCGCTCTCGGGCGGGCAACAGCAAATGTTGACGGTAGCCCAGGGCCTGATCCGCCGCCCTCGCCTGTTGATGCTGGACGAACCGTCGGCCGGACTTTCGCCGGTGCTGGTCGACCGCGTGCTCGACGTTATCGCCCGCCTGCGCCGCAACGGAACCGCCGTGCTGCTGGTCGAGCAACTGCTCGAAAAGGCGTTAGCCGCCGCCGACCGCGTCTATGCGCTCGCGCAGGGCCACATCGTGCTGGAAGCCGCGACCAGCGAAGCGGATCTGCCGCAGCGTCTGGAACGTGCCTACCTTGGCCGGGAGCGATCCAGATAGCCGTTCATACTGTTCTTGAAATTAGCGACCACCAGCTACGTTTCCTCCAAAATCCAGCGCAGTCTAGATCGCCTTCGCTTTCATCTGATCGGCGATGTACTCTGCCTGCCGGATTGCCAGGGTGACGATTGTGAGCGTTGGGTTCTCGGCTCCGCCCGTCGTGAACTGGCTTCCATCGGACACAAACAAGTTCTTGACGTCGTGCGTCTGTCCCCACTTGTTGACGACACCGTCGCGCGGATTGGCACTCATGCGGTTGGTGCCAAGATTGTGCGTCGACGGATAGGGCGGCGTCGGAAACGACCGCGTCGCGCCGACGGCGTCATAAAGCGCCGCGCCCTGCTTGTAGCCGTGGTCGCGCATCGCGATGTCGTTGGCGTGATCGTCAAAATGCACGTCGGCGACTGGCAACCCATACTGATCCTTGACGCCGCTCAAGGTGATACGGTTGGTTTCCTGCGGCATGTCCTCGCCGACCAGCCACATGCCCGCCATGTTGCTGTAGCCGTCCAACGCGCTGGTGAACTCGCGACCCCAGCCTCCGGGATCAAGAAATGCCGCCATGAAGGGCAGCCCCAGCGACAGCGTCTCCATCTCGTAGCCCCCGACGAAGCCGCGGCTCGGATCGAGCCGCGCTTCGTCGCGGACGATACCGGCCATGGTCGTGCCGCGATACATGTGAACGGGCCTGTCGAAGACGGCGTAGACCGACCCGGTCATGTGACGCATGTAGTTGCGGCCAACCTGGCCGGATGAGTTGGCAAGACCGTCCGGAAATTTCGGGGAAGCGGAATTTAAGAGCAATCGCGGGCTTTCGATCGAATTGCCCGCCACGGCCACGGCACGCGCCTTTTGACGCTGCTCCTTGCCGTCCTTGTCAAAATAGACGACGCCCGTCACCTTGCCGCTGGCGTCATGCTCGATGTGCGCGACGTGCGATTGCGGGCGGACTTCCATCTTCCCGGTGGCCTCGCCTTTCGGGATTTCGGTGTACAGGGTCGACCATTTGGCGCCCCATTTGCAGCCCTGAAAACAGAAGCCGGTCTGCTGGCAGGCGTTTCGTTCGTCCCGCTCGACCGAATTGATCGCCATATTCCCGGTATGGCACTCCTTGTAGCCGAGCTTGTCCGCGCCGGCTTTCAGGATCTTGAAATTGTTGTTGCCCGGGAGGCCCGGCCGGTTGCCCGTCCGCGTCACGCCCATCTTCTCCTCGGCGCGCGTATAAAACGGCTCAAGCTCGGCGAGCGTGATCGGCCAGTCCAGCAGGTTGGCACCCGGAATCCGTCCATAGGTGGTTGCGGTCTTGAACTCGTGTTCCTGAAAGCGGAGCGACGCGCCGGCCCAGTGTGTTGTCGAACCGCCGACCGCCTTGACGATCCACGCCGGCAGCGTCGGAAAATTCTTCGCGACGCGCCAGCTTCCCGAGGTCGTTCGCGCATCTTTCCATGCGAGCTGGGTGAAGCTCGCCCATTCGTCGTTGAGGAAATCCGAGAATTCGTGCCGTTCGCCGGCCTCGAGCACGACGACGTTGATTCCCTTCTGCGCCAATTCGTTGCCCAGCGTTCCACCGCCCGCACCGGAGCCGACGATCACGACGACGCTGTCGTCGTTCTGATTGAATTTTGCTGCCATATCGAATTCCTCCCGTTCTCGTCATCAGCGGTCTTGATCTAGATCCAGTCGATGTCGTCAAAGCCGCGCTTGATGTAGCCGCCCTTCGAGTAGGATTCGCCCTCGTAGCCGAAAATCGGCCACACCTCCGGCTGGTTGTAGAGGGAGACGACGAGCCCGGAACGGATTGTTTCGAACGTCGGCGAAGTGCTCACGCCGCGCAGCAGCGCGACGCGCTGGGACTCCCAGCCGAGACCGGCGTAACCGCCCTTGCCTGCTGCGCCGTCGATACCGGCAATGAAGGATTCGATCTGCGCTTTGGTCGCGGGATCGGCCGCCGCCTTCTCGTCGTAGGGCTTCATCGCAATCGCATAAAATCGATCGGGAACCTTGTCGTGCGGATAGATGTCTCGCGCGATAAGGATCAGCGTCTTCATCGTCTGCGGCTGCAGACCCTTGACGTCGAGCGCCCAGGCCTCGGAAGCGTTGAGAAGCACACCGCCGGCCGTGACCGTGACGGCTGCCGCGAAGCTGATTTCGGATGACCGGCGCAGGAAGGCGCGACGGCTGACTACTCCATGACGGCGCGCGTGGCGCCCATTATCACCACTCATTGACGTCCCTCCGATTTTTATTCGTCACTCGCGCCGTTTCGCGCGATTTGTTTATTTGAAGCGGCCGCTATTTGAAGCGACCACGCCGCTGCAAAACCTCGATCTTGTATCCATCCGGATCCTCGACGAAGAAAAACCGCGCGAACAGCCCACCCTCGCGATTGAACTCGACGATCTTGCGCGGCGAGAGCCCCGCGGCGGCAAAGCGCGCATGCTCGCGTTCAATGTCATCGACCGAGAAGGCCACATGACCGTAGCCGTCGCCAAGCTGATAAGGCGCGGCGCGGTCCTTGTTGATGGTTAGTTCGACTTCGAACGGCGTCTCTTCGTTCGACAGGTACACGAGCGTGAAATCGGGAAAGTCGAGCCGTTCCGCGACCTTCAGGCCGAACGCCTTGTCATAAAATGAAACCGACCGCGCTTCGTCCAGCACGCGGATCATCGTGTGAATCGCCTTGGCCGTGTTCTTGGCCATGTTTTGGACCAATTCTCTCTCGCGCCGCACTCGAAAAGTCGCGATCGAAGCCTAAGGCCCAGAAATACCGTGTGGTGTTATCCGACTACTACGTGACGCCGGCGTTCGGAGCTTTCACCGCCAAGACTTGCCGCCGGCATTCCGGTTGCCCGCTTCTCCAACGCGACGAGGCAAATACACCGCAAATGCGAAGTGAAATTCGGAACGGGCCCCCACATCAAGAGAACTTCGCGGTGCAGCGTGGAGATGAAGCAAGGAACAGACATGCCTTCCAGCGCGGCGATCTGCTCGAGAATGTTCCAGAACACCTTTTCGAGCCTGATACTCGTGCTCTGCCCATTGAGCCGGATAGAACGAGTCTCATAGACATAGCTGTCTGGATTTTGGCTGGCAAACAAATGGCACATGCCTTCCTCCCGTCCTCGCTAATATTGGTCTTGACAATTTTGGTGACTTTTCTGCGGTAGCGCAAGGAGCATGCGACGCCAGCGATCAGGACCAGGAGACTTTTAGGCGACCGCTTCGTGGATTGCACGACGGCTTATTCCCGTCGCCTTGGGGTCAAAAAACGGAAGTGGCCTAGCCTAAATAGCATGTCCGCTCGATCTGCAAGAGCGGACGTAACACCACGACCGTATTGCTGAGCCGGACGACTGATTTGCCCGACGGGCAATTTGCAAAGTCCCTGTCTAGTACCCGCCCGTAAAATATTTCGTTTCTCGATTTGGTAGAAACAGCTTTAGTGATTCCAGCTGTCCCGCCCTGAAAGAGGGCGTATCGCGATCGTCACGAACGTGGGGCGGAATGCGGTGGACGCTTTTGGCGCAACTGACGAATGCGCCAAACGCGGACGGCGAAGTCGTGTGGTCCTGACGCCTCGACGCTGGCGTCAAGTTAGCGCCGATGCGAACGCATCGCGCTGGCGATGGTGGCAAGAAAGCCCGATCACAAGAGCGCGATATAAGCCGTTAAAACCATTGCGCAGGGAATGCCGGATGTCTCGGCCGACCTGTGGTGACTTGCTCGTGCGCTTTTTTGCTTTGCGCGCGAGGCCATGGGCGCTGGCCAAGCGCCCGGCAATCCCTGCGCCCTCTGCTTTTGCGGGCGTTTGTTTGACACAGCTCGGGCAAAATCATGCTGCGAGAACGCGTAATCGTGCTTTTGAATTCGCGCCGTTGGTATCTAGCCGTTGTTTACCCGGTCGTTCACTTATCGTCCTGCGATTGATTAGCAGTTGCGAAACTGGGCCGCTTTAATGTTAGACCTCGCCCTGATAAACCCGCGCCCATGACCGATCCCGTTCATTCAAGCAAATCGCGAGTCGCGGCGATTTCGATTTTCGCCAGCGCCGGCATGGCCGTGGCCAAATTCGTGGTCGGCGTCGCCATCGGCAGCCTGGCATTGATCTCCGAGGCCCTGCACTCGTCGGTGGACGTGGTCGCAACCGTCGTCACCTGGATGGTGGTGCGATTTTCCGATCTCCCCGCCGACGAAGAACACCATTATGGCCACGGCAAACTCGAGAGCGTGTCCGCGCTCGGCATCATCGCGATGCTTTATGTGCTCGCCGGCGGCATTCTGGTCGAATCCTTCAGCCGCCTGCGTGAAGGGACCCCGCCTCCCGCTTTGTCAGCGATCCCCTTTGTCGTGCTCGTGGTCGATATCGCCGTGAATTTGTGGCGGGCCCGGGCGCTGCACCGCGCCGCGCACGCAACGAAAAGCCAGGCGCTGGCCGCCGACGCCCTGCACTTCGCGTCCGACGTGCTCGGTTCGATCGCGGTTATCGTTGGGCTAACGCTCTCGGGCCTTGGCTATGCATGGGGCGATGCGGTTGCCGCCGCCACAGTCGCCGTTGTCATCGCGATGCTGGGCCTTCGGATGGCTCGCTCCACGGTCGAAACCCTGGTCGACCGCGCGCCCGAAGGCGCCGCGGAGAAAGCCACCGCCGCGATCCGGGCCGTTCCGGGCGTTATCGCCGTCGAACGGCTGCGCGTGCGCATGGTCGGATCGACGCATTTCATCGACGCCATCGTGCAGGTTCCCCGCACCTTCCCGATCGACCGGGTCGACGAGATCAAGCGAAAGGCGCAATCCGCCGTTGTCGTCGCGTTCGAGGACGCCGATCTGACCTTTACCGCGGTTCCGGTCGCACGCGACAACGAGAGCGTCCGCGAACGCATCATGGTCATTGCCCGCAATTCCGGTCTCGCGGTTCACCATGTCACCGTTCACGATCTTGGTGACAAACTCACCGTGAGCATCGATCTCGAGGTCGACGGGGAGATGACGCTGATCGCGGCCCATGACATTGCCCATGAACTGGAACGGAGCATCCGCCACGAATTCGGCGAGGACGTCGAGGTCGATACCCATATCGAACCGCTGGAACCGGAATTGCCGCAAGGCACCGACGCGGCAGCGGATCGGGTAGAAGCGATCCGCGCTGCGCTTTCGCAATTCGCAGCACGTGGTGCGATCCACGACATTCATAATGTGCGGGTGCGCGATACCGATGCCGGCGAAATCGTTAACTTCCACTGCCGCGCGGCGCCCTCGATGAGCGTGATCAAGGTTCACGAGAGCGTCGACGAAATCGAAAGAGCGCTGCGGCGCGCGTTTCCGACCGTGAAACGCGTCATCAGTCATGCCGAGCCGCCGAAGGCCTAAGCGAAGTCCTTGTCGGGCCGTTCCTGTTTCGGACTCAACTTCGCCAGGCTTTTTGCGGGCTTTTCGGTGACCTGATTCTTCGTGGACAAGAATTATTTGCTTTAACGAATCGTTGACTCTCGACAGCCTGGAAAAAGTGGATTCAAATCTATCTGATTCGGGGAGCAGCGATTCTCCTCGAATGGGGTGGATCTGAAGAACTTTCCGAAGGGGCATAAGGTATGGCGCGCGCACACGCGGCGAGCGGGTGTGTCCAATCCGATTCGATCAAGGGATTGGCGCAATCGATCGCGAAGCCAGCCTATCACAGGCTGTTGTTAGCGGAGCCTGCGCTCCGGCGTGCAGTACCTACTTTGATCATCGCGTTCCTGATTACCATTTGCCTCGGTGCCTTCGTACAGGTGATCGATCAGACCCGTCAGAAGCGCGCGGCAACCAAACGCGATCTCGCGGCGGTAGCCGACCTGCTTGCCGAACGTCTCGATCGCATCGCCTCGGCGCGGCAGGATCGCGCTGCATCGTTCGAGCGCCTGCAATTGCTGCTGCCGGGGCTCATTCCGTCCTGGGCCGTCGCCGTCGGGCGGCACGTCATTGTCACCGGCACCGACCAGCGCATTCTGGCCCGCATTCCGATCGAATCCGCGATCGGCGATTCCACCGGCATTCTCGACATCATCAGCGCCGTGGTGCCTCCCACCGCGCCCGGGCAACCGGCCAGCGTCGTCGACATCACGCTGCCGAACGGCGATGGCGCGCTGGTGGTCCGGCACGCCGCCAGATCGTTGCCCGGCCAGGTGATCGTCATCCAGGAAAAAACCGATTCGATCTGGCGCTCCGACGCGGCGCTGTCGGTCACGTTGTCTGCGACCACCGGCTTCGTGGTGCTGATCCTCGGCTTTGCGTTCCATTGGCAGTCGACCCGCGCCCGCGAAGGCGACCTCATCAACGATGCCGTGCGCGGACGGATCGACACCGCGCTCAATCGCGGCCGTTGCGGATTGTGGGACTGGGATCTGTCGCGCGGCCGGATTTTCTGGTCGCAATCAATGTTCACCATGCTGGGGCTGGACAACCGCAGCGACCTCCTGACGTTCGGCGAAGTCAATGCGCTGGTGAATTCGGACGATATCGATCTGTTCGAGATCGCCGATCAGCTGATCTCCGGGAAAATAAACTATATCGATCACACGTTCCGCATGCAGCACACCGACGGCCACTGGATCTGGCTGCGCGTTCGCTGCGAACTCAGCCAGGGCGCAGCTGACGCCGGTCTCCATCTGATCGGTATCGCGGTCGACATTACCGAACAGAAGAGCCTGGCGGAGAAGACCGTCGAGGCTGACTTACGACTGCGCGACGCGATCGAGACCATTCCCGAGGCTTTCGTACTGTGGGACGCCAGCGACCGGCTCGTTCTCTGCAACTCGCATTTTCAGCGGCTGCACAAGCTGCCGGATTCGGCCGTCACTCCGGGCACGTCCTACGAGACCGTCATCGAGGTCGGCAGAATGCCGGAGGTGCGCACGCGCCTGCACGAAGTCGCCAACCAGGCGCCGGGCGCACGGACCTTCGAGGCGCAACTCGACGACGGAAGCTGGCTGCATATCAGCGAGCGGCGAACCAAGGACGGCGGCTACGTTTCGGTCGGAACCGACATCACGCGCATCAAGGAACACGAGCAGAAACTGGTCGACAACGATCTTCGCTTGCGCGCCACGGTGATCGACCTGAAGCGTTCGCAAGGCGAGCTTGAGCGTCAGGCCCTTGAGCTTGCGGATCTGGCTGAGAAGTATTCGAGGGAAAAAACGCGGGCCGAGGAAGCCAACCAGACCAAGTCCAAGTTCCTCGCCAATATGAGCCATGAACTGCGGACGCCGCTCAACGCCATCATCGGTTTCTCCGAAATCATGGAAAGCGGCATGTTCGGCTCGCTCGGCTCGGAAAAATACCAGGAATATTGCCACGACATTCTCACCAGCGGGCATTACCTGCTCGAGGTGATCAACGACATCCTCGATATGTCCAAGATCGAAGCCGGCCGGATGAAGCTCGACAAGGAAGTGCTCGATCTGTCGAAGACGCTGGCCGAGTCCTTGCGCGTCGTGTCGGGCCGCGCCGACGACAAGAACCTCGACCTCGATGCCGAAATCGATGGCCCGATCTCGATCGTGGCGGATCGCCGCGCCACCAAGCAGATCATCGTCAACCTGCTCTCCAACGCCGTCAAATTCACCCCCGACGGCGGCAGGATCATCGTCCGCAGCCGGCAGGTCGAGGATTCCATTGTGCTCCTGATTGCCGATACCGGGATTGGAATCGCTCCCCAATCGCTGCGGCGGCTGGGACGGCCGTTCGAGCAGGTTGAAAGCCAGCTGACCAAGACCTATCACGGCTCGGGGCTGGGCCTCGCCATTGCGCGATCGCTGACCAACCTGCATGGTGGCACGATGCGGCTGCGCTCGAAACTCGGCAGCGGGACCGTGGTGCGGGTGTCCCTGCCCCGCAACGCCGCCGACGATACCAGAGCCGCCGCGGCCTGATTCAGTAGCGTCGACCTGTCACGCCAGCGACGGCGCCACCTCGCGCGCAATCTGAACCAGCGCGGCGATCAACGGCGTCATGGGATCACGCTGCGGGATCACCATCCCGATGCTGTAGTCCACCACCGGATCGGTAATCGGGATACTGCGGACCCTGTCGGCAAGCCCCAGTGTTTCCGCAAGCTTCGCCGGCATCACGCTCGCCCAGCGGCCGGTCTTTACATGGGTGTAGAGAACCAGCAGCGAGTTGGAGGTCAGCGTCGGCGTCGCCTCCGCCCCGACCGATCGGAGCGCACGGTCGATGATGCGCCGGTTCTGCATGTCCGGCGTCAATAGACACAGCGGAACCTGGCCGACCTCCGCCCAGGTCACCTGCTCGCGGTCGCCGAACAGGCCATCGGGCGAGGTCAGCAGGCGATAACTTTCATTGTAGAGCGGAATGGTGCGGACGTGACCGATCGGCTCGTTCTCGATATAGGTCAACCCGGCATCGACTTCGAGGTTTTCCAGCAGGCCCAGCACCTCGGCCGACGTGCAGGATACCACCCGAAAGCGGACGTCCGGGTAGCGGGCGCGAAACGGCGTCGTCAGCGAGGCAACCATGCCGAGCACGGTCGGAATCGCCGCGATCCGGATTTCGCCGGAAAGATTGTCCTTCAGCGAATTGATTTCCTGGCGCATCGCGCGGGCGTCGCCAACGATGCGCCGCGCCCAGTCCAACGTACGCTCGCCTTCCGGCGTAAACCCCTGGAAGCGCGAACCCCGCTGCACCAGCATCACGCCCAGAATTTCCTCGAGCTGCTTGAGGCTGGTCGACATCGTCGGCTGCGTGACGCCGCAGGCCTCCGCCGCGCGTCCGAAATGACGTTCCTTGGCCAGCGCCAGCAGCAGTTCAAGCTTGTCGATCAAGAGGTCCCCCAACCGTTTCGAGGGTAACGAGTATCACGGCTTGGCCCTCGCCCGGTGGGGCAAAAAGTCCAATACCGAAAACACCCCCAAATCGGCGGTGTTTGGGTCCGAGAACGAGCAACCAAGGCACCGTGTTTTCAGAAGCGAGGCACCATCTATTTATGTTTCAAATCAACCAATACCACCTTCCTATCGATTGTCTTTCGCTATCGCAGCATGAGACGGCTTTATTGATTTTTAGAACGATTCCGCGTCTTTGAATAGTTGGTGATAAGATACTGATAGAGAAAGCAGATAATGTCCGCTTACGAACCGTGGGACGCCGTGCGCGGCGCCGAAATCATCGCGGAGCACAGCCATCTGGAAGGTGCGACGCTGGTGATCCTGCGCGCGCTCCAGGAAGCCTTCGGCTACGTGCCGGAGCCGGCCGTTCCGATGGTGGCGGAAGCGCTCAATCTGTCGCGCGCCGAGGTCCACGGCGTCTTCACCTTCTACCACGATTTTCGTCACAAGCCGGCCGGCAAGCACGTCCTGAAACTCTGCCGCGCCGAAGCCTGCCAGGCGGCGGGCGGCGATGCGCTTGCCGCGCGTGCGGAAGCCAAGCTTGGCGTTGCGATCGGTAACACCACGCCGGACGAGCGCGTGACGTTTGAACCGATTTACTGCCTCGGCCTTTGCGCCACCGCGCCCTCGGCCATGCTCGACGGCCGTCTGGTCGGCAGGCTGGACGAAGCGCGCATCGATGCGCTGATCGCGGAGGCGCAGCGATGAAAATGCGAATTTTCGTTCCCCGCGATGCCGCTGCAATCTCGGTCGGCGCCGACGAAGTCGCGCTGGCCTTGGAGCAAGCGGCCGCAAAGCGCGACCTGCCGGTCACGATCATCCGCAACGGATCCCGCGGGCTGCTGTGGCTGGAGCCGATGGTCGAAGTGGCGACCGTGAAAGGCCGCGTCGCCTACGGCCCGGTGACCCCCGCGGACGTTCCCTCTTTGCTCGACGCGATGGCCTCCAATGGTCCGCACGCACTCCGGCTCGGCCTGACCGAAGAGATTCCGTGGCTGAAGCGCCAGACTCGCCTCACCTTCGTCCGCTGCGGCATCACCGATCCGCGTTCGCTGGAGGATTATCGCACCCATGACGGCTACAAGGGTCTCGAGCGCGCGCTGACGCTGACGTCGGATGCGATCTTGGCCGACGTGACGGCGTCGGGACTGCGCGGCCGTGGCGGCGCGGGCTTTCCGACCGGCATCAAGTGGAAGACGGTGGCGCAGACCAGCGCTGATCGCAAATTCATCGTCTGCAACGCCGACGAAGGCGACAGCGGCACGTTCGCCGACCGCATGATCATGGAAGGCGATCCCTTCGTGGTGATCGAAGGCATGACGATTGCCGGCATCACCGTGGGCGCCACAAAAGGTTACATCTACATCCGCTCGGAATACCCGCACGCGGTCGAAGCGATGAATGCCGCGATTGCAGCCGCCAGGCGCGCCGGTTATCTCGGCCAAAGCATCTGCGGCTCGAAGCACAGCTTCGGTCTCGAGGTGCGGGTCGGCGCCGGCGCTTACGTTTGCGGCGAAGAGACCTCGCTCCTCGAGAGCCTCGAGGGCCGCCGTGGCCTCGTCCGCGCCAAGCCACCTCTGCCCGCGCACAAGGGCCTGTTCGGCAAACCCACCGTGATCAACAATGTGCTGTCGTTCGCGGCGATTCCCTTCATCCTCGCTGGTGGCGCGAAAGCCTATGCCGATTTCGGCATGGGGCGATCGCGCGGCACGATGCCGATCCAGCTCGCCGGCAACGTCAACTATGGCGGCCTGTTCGAGACGGCCTTCGGCATCACGCTTGGTGAACTCGTCGACGAGATCGGCGGGGGCACCTTTACCGGCCGCCCGGTCCGCGCCGTGCAGGTCGGCGGTCCGCTTGGGGCTTACTTCCCGCGCGCGCTGTTCGACACGCCGTTTGACTATGAAGCCTTTGCGGCGCGCGACGGCCTGATCGGTCATGCGGGCATCGTGATATTCGACGATACCGTCGACATGTTGAAGCAGGCGCGCTTTGCGATGGAATTCTGCGCCATCGAATCCTGCGGCAAGTGCACGCCCTGCCGGATCGGCTCGACCCGCGGGAGTGAGACCATCGACAAGATCCGTGCCGGCGAACGCGTTGAGCAAAACCTCGCCGTCATCGAGGACCTCTGCAATACCATGAAATTCGGTTCGCTCTGCGCACTCGGTGGCTTCACGCCCTACCCCGTGTCGAGCGCACTCAAACACTTCAGAGAAGATTTCAGCCCGGTTCCCAAGAGCCTGCAGGCTGCAGAATAAGGAGATCGCCATGTCGCTGATCCAGGAAACCGATTTCGGAACGCCGCACTCAAGGTCTGAAAAGACGGTGACGCTCACCATTGACGGCCAGAGCGTCACAGTGCCGGAGGGCACCTCGATCATACGTGCGGCGATGGAAGCCGGTACGCAAATCCCGAAGCTTTGTGCCACCGACATGGTGGACGCGTTCGGCTCCTGCCGGATGTGCCTGATCGAGATCGAAGGCCGCGCCGGAACGCCGGCTTCCTGCACCACACCGGTCATGCCGGGTCTGGTCGTGCATACCCAGACCGAACGGCTGAAGAAGCTGCGCAAGGGCGTGATGGAGCTCTATATCTCCGACCATCCGCTCGATTGCCTGACCTGCGCCGCCAATGGCGACTGCGAGCTGCAGGACATGGCGGGCGCTGTCGGCCTGCGCGACGTGCGTTACGGCTATGAGGGCGAGAACCATGTTTTCGCCAAGAGCAATGGCGAGGCGAATGCGGCCTGGATGCCGAAGGACGAATCCAATCCCTACTTCACCTACGATCCCTCGAAGTGCATCGTCTGCTCACGTTGCGTGCGCGCCTGTGAGGAGGTCCAGGGGACCTTCGCGCTGACGATCTCCGGCCGCGGCTTCGACAGTCGGGTTTCGCCTGGCATGAGCGAAAGCTTCCTCGGCTCCGAATGCGTCTCGTGCGGCGCCTGCGTCCAGGCCTGCCCGACCGCGACGCTGACCGAAAAATCCGTGATCGAAATCGGCCAGCCCGAGCATTCGGCTGTCACCACCTGCGCCTATTGCGGCGTCGGCTGCACCTTCAAGGCGGAAATGCGCGGCGAGGAAGTCGTCCGCATGGTGCCGTACAAGGACGGTAAGGCCAACCGCGGCCATTCCTGCGTCAAGGGCCGTTTCGCGTGGGGTTATACCAACCACAAGGAACGCATCCTCAAGCCGATGATCCGCGAAAGCATCGACGATCCCTGGCAGGAAGTCTCCTGGGACGAAGCCTTCAACTTTGCGGCTACCAAGCTCAAGGGAATCCAGGCAAAGTACGGCCGCGACGCGATCGGCGGTATCACCTCTTCCCGCTGCACCAATGAAGAAACCTATCTGGTGCAAAAGCTGATCCGTGCGGGCTTTGGCAATAACAACGTCGACACTTGCGCTCGCGTCTGCCACTCGCCGACCGGTTACGGCCTTGCCACCACCTTCGGCACCTCGGCCGGAACGCAGGACTTCGACTCGGTTGAGCACTCCGATGTCCTCATGGTGATCGGCGCCAATCCGGCAGCCGCTCATCCGGTTTTCGCCTCACGAATGAAGAAGCGGTTGCGCCAGGGCGCCAAGCTGATCGTGATCGATCCGCGCCGCACCGAGATGGTGGAATCACCGCATATGAAGGCGCTGCATCTGCCGCTCCTGCCCGGCACCAATGTCGCCGTGTTGACTGCGCTGGCCCACGTGATCGTCACGGAGGGACTGGTTGACGAGGCCTTCGTGCGCGAACGTTGCGAATGGAGCGAGTTCCAGGATTGGGCGGCGTTCGTGTCACTGCCGAACAACAGTCCCGAAGCGACTGCGATCATGACCGGCGTCGATCCGAAGGATTTGCGTGAAGCCGCACGGCAATTCGCGACCGGCGGCAACGGCGCGATCTATTACGGGCTCGGCGTCACCGAGCACAGCCAGGGTTCGACCACGGTGATCGCGATCGCCAACCTTGCGATGGCGACCGGCAATATCGGCCGTCCTGGCGTCGGCGTGAACCCGCTGCGCGGCCAGAACAACGTGCAGGGCTCCTGCGACATGGGTTCGTTCCCGCATGAACTGCCCGGCTATCGCCACATCTCAGGCGATGCGGTGCGCGAGCAGTTCGAAGCGATGTGGAACGTCAAGCTCAACCCGGAGCCGGGCCTGCGCATCCCCAACATGTTCGATGCCGCGATCGAAGGCACCTTCATGGGGATGTATGTGCAGGGCGAAGATATCCTGCAGTCCGATCCCAACACCAAGCACGTGGTGGCGGCACTGTCGTCGATGGAATGCGTCGTCGTTCACGACCTCTTTTTGAACGAGACCGCGAACTACGCCCACGTCTTTCTGCCGGGCTCGACCTTCTTGGAAAAGGACGGCACTTTCACCAATGCCGAACGCCGTATCCAGCGCGTTCGCAAGGTCGTGTCGCCCCGCAACGGCATGGCCGACTGGGAAGTGACTATCGGCCTTGCGAAAGCGATGGGCTTCGAGATGAAATACAGCCATCCGTCCGAGATCATGGATGAGATCGCAGCCCTCACCCCGACCTTCGCCGGCGTCTCCTTCGCCAAGCTCGACGAACTCGGCTCGGTGCAGTGGCCTTGCAACGAGAAGGCCCCCGAAGGCACGCCGGTGATGCATATCGACGGCTTCGTCCGCGGCAAGGGCAAGTTCGTCATCACCGAATATGTTCCGACCGACGAGCGGACCGGGCCGCGCTTCCCGCTCCTGCTCACTACGGGCCGCATTCTCAGCCAGTACAATGTCGGCGCGCAGACCCGCCGCACCGAGAACGTGGTGTGGCACGAGGAAGACCGGCTGGAGATCCATCCGCACGACGCCGAGCAGCGTGGCGTGCGCGACGGCGATTGGGTGCGTCTCACCAGCCGCGCCGGCGAAACGACGCTGCGCGCCCTGATCACCGATCGTGTCGCGCCGGGCGTTGTCTACACGACGTTCCACCATCCAGATACGCAGGCTAACGTCATCACCACAGAATATTCCGACTGGGCGACCAACTGTCCGGAGTACAAGGTCACGGCCGTGCAGATCTCGCCCTCCAACGGACCGTCGGAATGGCAGAAGGCCTATGACGAGCAGGCCCGTCATTCGCGACGTATCGCGCCGCTGGAAGCTGCGGAGTAACTGTGCGCGATCCGGTTCGCACCGTCGACCGACTGGTATGGCGGGATAACCGCCTCAGCGGAGGCACGCGCGCGATTCCGGAAGAGACCGCGCTGGCGCTGACCTTCAACGGCGGCACTTACGCGGTCATGATGGGCACGCCGCAAAATCTCGAGGATTTTGCGGTCGGCTTCAGCCTCAGCGAAGGCATCGTAAAGTCGCCAGAAGAAATCGCCTCCCTCGAGATCGTCGATCTCGACGACGGCATCGAGCTGCGGATGTGGCTGGCGGACGAGAAAGCCGCCAGGCTGAGTGAGCGCCGGCGGCATATCGCAGGCCCTACCGGCTGCGGGCTGTGCGGAATCGATTCGATCGCTGAAGCCGTGCGTCCGGCCGCTGTCGTCACCAAAGGACGCTCGTTCACGCCGCGCGAAATTATGACGGCGACGGCCAGCCTTTCGCCGTTGCAACCGATCAACATCGAGACCCGGGCCGTTCACGCCGCGGCGTTCTGGACGCCTGCAGCCGGCATCGTTGCCCTGCGCGAGGACGTCGGCCGCCACAACGCACTCGACAAGCTGGCCGGCGCACTCGCTCAAACCAAAACTGTTGCAAGCGAGGGAATGGTCTTGTTGACCAGCCGCGTCTCGGTCGAAATGGTGCAGAAGACCGCGGCGATCGGCGCCCCAGTCATGGTTGCCGTTTCGGCGCCGACGGCGCTTGCCGTCGGAATTGCGGAAGCCGCCGGCATTACGCTGGTCGCCGTAGCACGCTCCGACGGTTTCGAAATATTCACCCATCCGGATCGCATAAATACTGCAGCGATCGCGCAAGGAACTGCTCATGTCGCATAACACCGAGGATCGGCTGGTCTATATGGCTAATCAAATCGGAAAGTTCTTCCAAAGTCAGGGACATGACAAGGAAGTCGCCGGCGTTGCCGACCACATCCACAAGTTCTGGGATCCGCGGATGCGCAAGGCGATCTTCGCTCACCTCGATGCCGGTGGCGCGGGCCTTGATCCGAATGTTCGTGACGCTATCGCCTCACTGAGAGCCAAAGTCAGCGCTCAGACGGCCAGCGCTCAGGCGCAAAGCTGATCGCTCATCGCAGGCTCGAAGAGCTTCATGCCTCACTTCATATGCATCGAATTGTGCGATGAATGATCCGGCGTGGTCGCGGGGTCTGAACTTGGCGCGGCCGGCAATGGTTGGCCGATCGCGAGCCGCATGATCGCGATTTCCTGCTGCTGGGTGACGATGATTTCCTGAGCCAGTCGACGCAGTTGCTCGTTATGGCCGTAGCGCAGCAGCGACCGCGCCATATCGATGGCTCCCTGATGATGCGGTATCATCATCGCCACGAAGTCACGGTCGGCATCGCCCGTCGGCTTCACATTCATATCCGCCATCATCTTGTCCATGGCGGCGGCATTTTCGGCGATGAATGGCGCTTCGGCCACAGGCGATGGCGTTTGCGCCACTGCGGCCGGACCGATGCCAGCCACGAGAGCCAGCCCTATCGCAATTCGTATGAGCGTGACGAAGTTCTTGACCATGGAATTTCCTCAACTTCCCGATATGCAACGCCGATCCGCCGATCAAACTCAGCTTTCAGCTCATTCTAGGTGTCCACAATGACGATCGATAAAGACCGTGCGGTGGCTTCGATGATCAACCGTTCGTGGACAGCAATGCCTGAAATACCCGGCGCACTTCAATCTGGGTCTCCCTGACCCGCGCCTGAAGTGAGGAAAAGTCCGGCGCATCGCCGGCCCGGGCCATGGTCTGCAAAAGGTCTTCGCCGGCGGTTTCCGGATCGAACCTGTCGCTGACGCAAAGCCGCAGGATTTGCGTCAGATCGTGATAGAGCAACGCCGCCGATCGCAATATTTCCGCTGACGCTGCCGGCAGCACGCCGAGCCGGGCGGCGTTGTCGAGCACGTGCAGCGTGTTGACGTCGATAATATCGGGCATGTCGGCCGCGTGAGCGAGTTGCAGATACTGCGCGATGAAGTCGATATCGACCAGGCCTCCCGCAACATGCTTCAAGTCCCAGAGGTCGTCCTCGCCTTTTTCCAGGGCGATGGCGCGCCGCATATCAGCGACATCGATGGCAACGCCCGCGGGTTCGCGCGGCCGCGTCAAAACCCGGCGAATGACGGTCTCGATCTTGTCGCGAAATTTGGGCGAAGCGGAAATCACCCGGGCCCGGGTCAGCGCCATGTGCTCCCAGGTCCAGGCTTCCTTGTCCTGGTACTCGGCGAAGGCGTCGACATGCGACGCTACGGGGCCGGCCCGGCCCGACGGCCGCAGCCGCATGTCGATGTCGTAGAGCACGCCATAATTGGTTCGCGTCGTGAAAGCGCTGATCAGCCGCTGGGTAAAGCGCGCAAAATATTGCCCGCCATGCAGCGATTTGGCGCCGTCGGAATCCGGGTGCTCGGAGTCAAAATCGTAGAGCAGGATCAGATCGAGATCGGATGCGGCCGTCATCTCGCGGCTGCCTAGCCTGCCCATCGCCAGGATTGCAGTCTCCTGCCCGTTGATCCTGCCATATTGGGCCGTGAATTGCTCGCTCACCAGCTCATGTACGGTGTGAACAATGCCTTCGGCGACATCGGCAAATGCCGTACTGGCCTGCTGGGCTGAAACAGTGCCGGAAAGAATCCGTGCACCGATCAGGAACAGGCTCTCCTGACCAAACAGCCGGAGCCGGTCGAGAAATTCCTCGTAAGAACCGGCATCCCCCAGAGTTGCGGCCAAACGCACCGAGAGCTCATGCCGGTCCGGCATGGCGCCAAAGAAGCGCGGGTCGATCAGACCGTCCATGATCTGCGGCTGCCGCGCCAGCATGTCGCCGAGCCGCGGGGCCGCGCCCAGGATCAAGGCCACCAGCGCAACGAGATCCCGGTTCTGGCTGAGCAGGACGAACAGCCGGCCGCCGCGTTGGAGGGCCTGGAGGAAGCGGTCGAAGACGACGATCGCGTTGTCGGGATCCTCCGCATTGGCTAGGCCGTTAATCAGCGAGGGAAGAAACTCGGCAAAGGAATTACGCGTCGTCTCCACCTTGAACACGCGATAGTCGCCATCCAGCCATTGCCGTATCGTCGCTGCCACCGCGATCGGTTTCTCGAATCCGAGCGAAGCGAGATGTTCGGTCAGACGAGGATCGTCCGGCCCTCCCGAATAATCCACCTCCGGCAATTTTACGCTGCCAACCGGATCGCCTTCGAAGAGCTTGGCGTAATGCCTCTGCACGATGGTGAGATGCCTGAGCAGGTCGTTTGCAAACGCGGCACGGTTCTCATAGCCGAAAAACCTCGCAAATCGCCCGACCGCCTGTGGGTCGTCGGGCAATGCGTGGGTTTGCTCGTCCGCCACCATTTGCAGGCGGTGTTCGACCCGTCGCAGGAATTCGTAGGCCGCGATGAGTTCGTCGCGTGCTTCAAACGTGATCCAGTTGCTTTGCGCCAGCCGATCGAGCGCCTCGAGCGTCGGCCGCACCCGCAATTCGGGATGCCGGCCGCCGGTAATCAACTGCTGGGTTTGCGCAAAGAATTCGATTTCGCGGATGCCACCGCGCCCGATCTTGACATTGTGGCCCTCGACCGCGATTTCGCTCTGGCCCCGATAGGTCTGCATCTGCCGCTTCATATCGTGCACGTCGGACAGGGCCGCAAAATCCAGGTGCTTGCGCCAGACGAAAGGCGAGAGTTCCGCCACCAACGCCTCGCCTGCCCGCAAGTCGCCCGCACAGGCCTTCGCCTTGATCATGGCGGCGCGTTCCCAAGTACGGCCTTCCCGCTCGTAATAATGCAATGCCGACGCGGTTGAGATCGCAAGCGGCGTCGAGGCCGGATCGGGACGCAGCCGCAGATCGACGCGGAACACGTAGCCTTCGCCGCTGCGCTGCTGCAATAACCTCGACAACCCCTGCGCCATACGGACAAAGAACGGCTGCGGCTCAATATCGGGCGCAAGCGAGGACGCCTCGGCGTCATAAAAAACAATCAGGTCGATATCGCTGGAAAAATTCAATTCTCCCGCGCCCATCTTGCCCATCGCCAGCACGATCAGCCCACTGCCCTCCTCCGGAAGATCCGGACTCAGCGGCACGATCCGTCCGCGCGTAGCTTCCTGCTGTAACAAGAAGTGCAATGCCGATTGGACCGAGGTAACGGCAAAATCAGTCAACGCTCGCGTTACCTGCATGACCGGCCATACGCCGCCGATGTCGCATAGCGCGATCAGCAACGCGGCTTCGGCTTTCGCGCGACGCAGCACATGCATGGCCTGCGCTTCGTTCGAGGCTGTCCGAACGCTCTGGCGGGTTTCCGCGATCAGCCGCGCCAGATCCCGATCGGGTTCGCCTTGCAAAATCCGGAGTGCGCGCGCCGCATCGAATCGAACCAGATCGAATAGAAAAGGCGACGCTTCCGCGATACCTGTAAAAATACGTTCCGTGTGGGGAAATCGCGCGAACAGGCTCGCAAACTCGGCAGCCTCGCCCGGCGCAAGATCCGCCAGCCAGTCCGAAAGCCGCTGCTGGGCTTTTTCGGGCGCCGAAAGATTCGGTCCGCTGACAAAGCGAGCGGCCAGCGACGTGGATCCGACATCCGCATCGCGGATTCTGCGAAGAGTCATGACAAATGTCGATCCAGAAGAAGTACAAACCCGGCATCAGATCGGCGCCGGCAGGCGACCGATTCAGGCGGCTTTCTGTGACACATCCTGCGTTTGAGCCGCAAGCCTGTCGCTCGCGCCTGACAATGCCGGAATCGCAAGCGTTGCAATCAGGCCCGGATGAGCGTCGTCGAGCCGGAGATCGCCACCATGCAGCGTCGCGACCGCCGATGCCAGGCTTAATCCGAGCCCGGAGCCCGGCAGGGTTCGGCTCGCTTCCAGCCGGACGAATCGTTCCACCGCATGCTTGCGGTCGGCCACCGGAATCCCCGGCCCGTGATCGGTGACGCTGAGCAGCACCCGTTCGCCGACGCGTTTGGCCTCAATGAGGATCTCCTTGCGGTCCGCCTCCGCGGTGGGAGCCAGCGGCTGCACGGTGCCATCAGGCTTGCCGTATTTGATTGCGTTCTCGACAAGGTTAGCCAGGGCTTGGCTGATCAACTCGCGATTGCCGTGAAGCGGCGCCGCCTCGACCTTCACACGCAGCGTCATGCCGTCGTCTTCGGCGAGCGGCTCATAGAGCTCGTGAATACCCCGAGCCACGTCGGCAGCGTCGAAGTCGTCCATGTTGCCGCGGGCTTGTCCGGACTCGGCGCGCGCGATCATCAGAAGCGCGTTGAAGGTGCGGATCAGCCCGTCGGATTCCTCGATCGTCCGCTCCAGCGCCGAACGGTACTCGGCCTCGGTCCTGGATTTCGCAAGCGCCTCCTCAGCGCGGTTGCGCAGTCGCGTCAGCGGCGTTTTCAGGTCGTGTGCGATGTTGTCGGAGACTTCCTTCAGCCCCATCATCAACGCCTCGATGCGTTCCAGCATCGCGTTGAGATTTCGAGCAAGACGATCCAATTCATCCCCGCTGCGCCCGACCGGAAGACGCCCGCTGAGGTCGCCCGCCATAATACGCTGGGTCGTGCCGGTCATGGCGTCGATCCGCCGCAACACTCGCCGCGCGACAAAAATGCCGCCGCCAAGACCCAGCACCACCACGATCAAGACCGACCACTGCGCGGCGTGAGCAACGATCCCAAACAACCGCCGCCGCTCCTCAAGATCATGTCCGATCAGCAGCCGAAAGCCGCTGGAGAGTTCGGTGACTTTCACCAGCGCGAAATGATTGGTGGAATCCTGATCGTCGAGCCGGCGATAGGCGGTTTCCGACCATCCGGTCGTGGCCATGACGCCTGGCGAGAGCGAGCCGACATTGCCGGCGACCGCCTGCCCCGCCGGCGTGGTGACAAGATAGAGATTGGCTCCGGGACGCAGTGCGCGATTTTCGATGGTGAGAACCAGACCGCGCAGACCGCGCCGGGCGAAAATATCGCTGACCTCGCCGGTTTCCGCGTTCACTGTGGCGGTGATCTGTTCGGTGATCAAGTGCCGCGTGTTCCAGGCAAAAAAGCCAAGCAGGGACGCGGCGAACAACGCGAACAGAAACAGATAAACCAGCGTCAACCGGAACGCTGTGGTTCGGATCAGCTTACCGAATGCCGTCACGGATCATCTACCGAATTTTGAGGGTTTCGTCAGTTCTCGTCACCTGTCGTCACTTGCCGTTCCTTGGTATCTTTTCATTTAGATATCAATATCTTATCTCGCATCTGCCGCCGTCATCCATCGCCTGCTATCACCCGACGCTTCCGCGAAGCGGTAAAAAAGTGGTAAGCTGACGACATCCCCACTTCCGAAGTGTCCGTGACGGCATTACCTCCGTGACGGCTTGGACCACCTTACCGATTTTTTACCAAAGAGATGCTAAATGCCTCTGAACTCAAATCAAATTAAATCCCAGCAACCTGGGACGCATGCCGACGGCGGCGGCCTCTAACGGGTGTGGGCATTTCGCTTCACTGATCTCGACGGCAAGCGGGCGCAGGTGGAGTTTGCCAAGGCGGTCGAGCGAGCCACCGGCAAGCCCGGCGAAAAGTCGCTGGCCGAGGCCCACGATGAAGCCAGCCACTATCGTGTCGAGTTGAGACGCAACGGCGTCGATCCGCGCATCAGGAAGCGCGCCGCGCAGAGCGGCGGCAGGATGTTTAAGGAATTTGCGGAAGAGCATTATCCAGGCTGGTGCAAAGGCCTGCACAAGGACGAACCGAAGAATTGGGAACGCTCGATCAGGGACGTCCGAGCCTGCACAATCTCAGGCTCGACGCAATCACGACCGACGACGTGTTTAAAGCCTTAAAACCTCTGTGGGACGAAAAGCCGGTCGCGGCCTCACGCATCCGTCAGCGCAACGAGCGCGTGCTCGACGCCGCCAAGGCGTTGAAACTTCGCTCGGGCGAGAACGCTGCGGCATGGCGAGGAAATCTGAAGGCGCTGTTGCCTTCGGTGAGAAAAGTCCGCAAAAAGAAGCCGCACGCGTCGATATCCTATGGCAAGGCCCCTGCCCTTATGACGGCACTAAGTTACGATGCAGGCAACTCCGCGCGCTGCGTCGAAGTCGGCGTCCTCACGGTCACACGCAGCCAAGAAATCCGCCTCATGGAATGGACTGAAATCGACTTCGACAGGAAGAAATGGCTGATCCCTGCGGAAAAAATGAAGAGCAAAGGCGAGGAAGGGCCGAAGCCGCATTTGGTGCCGCTGTCCGATCAGGCCATCGAGATCATCCAATCGATGCCCCGCGTCGGCTGTTACGTATTTCCCTCAGACGCCAAACAGACGGCGGACCATGCAGCGTTCCTTGCGAACGCACTGGTTGGCACGATCAAGCGCGCTGGCTTCGAGGCGACAATGCATGGCATGCGCACCACATTCCGCAACTGGGGCGGTGAGAGCGTCGAGCACAATTTCCGCCGTGAAGTGCTTGAGCATTGTCTGTCGCATCGGGTTGGCGACGAG
>NZ_JBEKRB010000030.1:0-118869 GCF_049519115.1 Bradyrhizobium sp. | reverse complement strand
CGCGTCTCATTGACTGGCGCAAACAGGATCTGAGGATCGGTTTCACCAATGGCTGCTTCGACATCCTGCATCCGGGCCACGTCAAGGTGTTGACGGCGGCGCGTGGCGCCTGCGATCGCCTGATCGTCGGTCTCAACAGCGATGCGTCCGTCAAGCGGCTGAAGGGCGAGACGCGGCCGGTGCAGAGCGAGCGCGCGCGCGCCGAGGTGCTGGCGGCGCTGGAGGCGGTCGATCTTGTGGTGATCTTCGAGGAAGACACGCCGCTGAAGCTGATCGCAGAGATCAAGCCTAGCGTGCTGGTCAAAGGCGGCGACTATACCCGCGAGCAGGTGGTGGGCCACGACATTGTCGAGGCGCATGGCGGCCAAGTGGTGCTGGTCGAAGTGCTGGCCGGATTCAGCACGACCTCGCTGGTCGATCGCGCACGCGGAGGCAAGGCGTGACCGTGGCCGCGGAGCCGGTCGGCGCGTTGTTGTGGAGACGATGGCGGGACAAGACCGCCTGGATGACGTCAGCCGATATCGTCGCCGTGCTGCTGGCGTTCGCGCTGCCATGGTCGACGTCGCTGGTTGGAATTCTCGGCGTCGTCCTGGTGCTGGTGATGGGGCCCACGATCGACGCTCGCGCCTTCATGGCGCAGCTCAAACGTCCGATCGCTGTCGCGCCGATCGCGCTATTTGCGCTCGCGCTTGTCGGCACGCTGTGGTCGGACGCCCGCTGGGGCCTGCGGCTCTACGCGGTCGCTCCAACCGCCAAACTGCTGCTGCTGCCGCTGTTGTTCTATCATTTCGAGCGATCGGAGCGCGGCCTGTGGGTCTTCAAGGCCTTTCTGGCGTCTTGTGCCGTGATGGTGGTGATGTCCTGGATTGTCGCCTTTTTTCCCGAGTTGACGCTCAAGGCCAGGGATGTCGCCTCGCGCGGCATTTTCGTCAAAAACTATATCGATCAGAGCCAGGAGTTCGCGCTGTGCGCGGTGGCGCTGGCCTATCCGATCGCGATGCTGCTGCGTGAAAAGAAGTTCGCACTGGCGCTTGGGCTCGGCCTGCTCGCGCTCGGTTTTCTCGCCAATATGGCTTTCGTCATCGTCTCGCGTACCGCGCTGGTCACGATCCCGATCATGCTTTTGGCCTTCGCCGTGCTGCATCTGAGATGGCAGACCACGCTGTTGGTCGTATCCGCCTGCCTGGTCGCGGGCGTCCTTACATGGTTTGCCTCACCGCAACTGGAATCGACCGTCGGCAAGTTTGAACAGGAATATCGGCAATACAGGCAAGAGGGCGCGGCGACTTCGATCGGCGAGCGGCTGGAATATTATCGCAAGTCGCTGGGTTTCTTTGTTGAAGCGCCCGTCGCGGGCCACGGCACGGGATCGATCGAGGGATTGTTCGAACACGCCGCCACCGGCCAGACCGGCCTTGCCGCGGAGGTCGTCAGAAACCCTCACAACCAGACCTTGAACGTCGCGGTGCAGTGGGGAACGATCGGCGTCGTCGTGCTCTACACGATGTGGATTTCGCACCTGATGCTGTTTCGCGGCGAGGGCCTCGCCAACTGGATCGGGCTTCTGGTCGTGGTGCAGAATATCTTCACTTCGCTGTTCAACTCCCACATTTTCGATTTTCACGAAGGCTGGATGTATGTGATCGGCGTCGGCGTGGCCGGGGGTCTCGTTCTCAAGATGCGTGGAACAGCCAAGGCGCCCGCGGCGGCCGGTTCCTGATGGGTCGTCTTGCGCTTTCCAGCGCTTCCGAGATGGGTTATCAGCAGCAAAAGGGCTTGCTGCAAAGCGATCAAGAATTTCGTCAGCTATCGGTTGTTGAATGACGCGTTTGACGAATCTGACGTTGCGAAACTACCTGATCGCCCTGCATGACGTGGCGGCATCTGCGGCTGCGTTTTTTGCCGCCTTCTATCTGCGTTTCGAAGGAGCCGAGCAGTTTTCGGAACGCCTGCCGCTGATGCTGCGGATTCTGCCGTACTTCCTCGTGTTCAGCTTCGTCGTTTGTTACCTCTTCAATCTCACCACCACCAAGTGGCGCTTCATCTCGCTGCCGGATGCGCTCAACATTCTGCGCGCCGCCACCGTGCTGGCCGTCGCATTGTTGGTGCTCGACTACATCCTGGTCGCGCCCAACGTGCATGGCACCTTCTTTTTCGGCAAGGTGACCATCATCCTCTTTTGGTTTCTGGAAATCACCTCCTTAAGCGCGCTGCGGTTTGCCTATCGTTATTTCCGCTATACGCGGGTCCGCCATCATGCCCGCGCGGAAGACGCGTCGCCCGCGCTTCTGGTCGGCCGGACTGCGGACGCCGAGATTCTCCTGCGCGGCATCGAAAGCGGCGCGGTAAAGCGGATCTGGCCGGTCGGCATTCTCTCGCCCTCGATCGCTGACCGCGGTCAGTTGATCCGCAATGTTCCCGTACTTGGCAATATCGACGACGTCGAGGATGTCGCGGCGGATTTCGCGCGGCGCAACAAGCCGATTGCGCGCGCCGTGATGCTGCCCTCGGCTTTCGATCCGGAAGCCCATCCGGAAACGTTCCTGATGCGCGCCAAGCGTCTGCGGCTGATCGTGAGCCGTCTGCCGTCGCTCGAGAGCGGCGACGCGCCACGCCTGGCGCCGGTCGCGGTCGAGGATTTGTTGCTGCGGCCGAGTTCGACCATCGACTATGCGCGGCTGGAAGCGCTGGTGAAGGGCAAGTCGGTGATCGTCACCGGCGGCGGCGGTTCGATCGGCTCGGAAATTTGCGAGCGGATCGTCGCGTTCGGCGCCGCGCGGCTCCTGATCATCGAGAATTCCGAGCCCTCGCTGTATGCCATCACCGAGGCGCTGGCGGCGCAGCAGGTCGAGGCTGATGTGGACGGTCGCATCGCCGACATCCGCGACCGCGACCGCATCCTGCAACTGATGACGGAGTTCAAGCCGGACTTGGTGTTCCATGCGGCGGCGCTCAAGCATGTGCCGATCCTCGAGCGCGACTGGAGCGAGGGGGTCAAGACCAACATCTTCGGTTCCGTCAACGTCGCGGACGCAGCGCTAGCCGCCGGCGCCGAAGCGATGGTGATGATTTCGACCGACAAGGCGATCGAGCCGGTGTCGATGCTCGGCCTGACCAAACGCTTCGCGGAAATGTATTGCCAGGCGCTCGACCACGATCTCGGTGTCCAGACTGCGCGCAAGCGGATGCGGCTGATCTCGGTGCGGTTCGGCAACGTGCTGGCTTCCAATGGCTCCGTCGTGCCGAAGTTTAAGGCACAAATCGAGGCGGGCGGGCCGGTGACGGTGACCCATCCCGAGATGGTGCGTTACTTTATGACCATTCGCGAAGCCTGCGACCTTGTGATCACCGCAGCGACCCATGCGCTTGGCGTCCCGCGGTCGGTGTCGGTCTACGTGCTCAACATGGGCCAGCCGGTCAAGATCGTCGATCTCGCCGAGCGGATGATCCGTCTCTCCGGCTTGCAGCCCGGCATCGACATCGAGATCGTTTTCACCGGAATGCGGCCGGGAGAACGGCTGCACGAAATCCTGTTTGCGAGCGAAGAGCCGCCGGTCGACATCGGTCTTGCCGGCGTCATGGCGGCCAAGCCCAATGAGCCGCCGATGCAGGCGCTGAAGGGCTGGATGGCTGGGCTCCGGCAGGCGATCGAGAACGACGACCCCGCAACGATCAAGGCGATCCTGAAGGACGCCGTGCCCGAATTCGGATCGAACGCGGCCTGAGAAGCCCGACCGAGGAGCAGACAGCACTACTTTTCGTCATGGCCGGGCTCGTCCCGGCCATCCACGTCTTCTTTTCTCATTTCGTACAAAGAGGTGGCTGCCCGGCGCAAGGCCGGGCATGACGAGGCGTTGATGAGTGCCGGCGACGACCGCGGCCTAAACGGTTGTAGCTTAGCGCGGCCGCGAGAAACGAAACATCGTGGACCCAACCGCAGCGGCGCCGAGCGCAACGAGCAAGGCCGTTGCCGCGGACGTCGGAGCCTTGATCGAGAACGCGGCGAGTGCGGCCAGTGCCAGATTGAGCGTCACCACCTCGCTCACCACTTGCATCACGGTGAAGCCGTTATCGGTGGCGCGCTGGTAGAAATGCGAGCGATGCGCGATCCAGAACGGCTCGCGGCGCATCAACCTGCGCAGCAGCGTGACCGAGGCGTCCGCCAGATAATACAGCGGCAACAGCAACGCGGCTGCCAGATGCTGATGCCAGGCCAGTTGCAACAGGCACCAGCCGAGCACAAGGCCGATCGGAAGACTGCCGACATCGCCGAGAAAGATCGAGGCGACCGGCCGGTTGAACGGCGAGAAGCCGATCATCGCGCCGCAAAGCGCCGCGGCGGCGATCGCCGCCGTCAGCGGTAGTTCGCCGAACAGGCCGAGCAGCGCAAGTGCCGCTGTGATCGGAACCACCTCGGCCACCGTCATCCAGTCGAGACCGTCCATGAAATTGACGAGATTGACGAACCAAAGACCAGCGAGCACGAGAAGGCCGCGTTCGATCCAGAACGGGACGGCTGGTGCGATGCGAAGATCGCTGCCACTTGTCAGCACGATCGCGCCGACGGCAATGGCCTGCAATAACAGCCGCGGCAGCACCGGAACCGGCTTGATATCGTCGGCAAAGCCGAGCGCCGCGATGAACAGCGCGGCGGCGAAAAGCACGACCGGGAAATTCGAACCGGCTTCGGGCACGAGAGCAAAGGCGAGACCCGCGATTCCCAGCGTCGCCGCGATCACGGCAATGCCTGCGCCCTGCGGTGTTGGGATCTGGTGAGAGGAGCGCGCATTCGGCTTTGCCAGCGCGTGCTTCAGGAGCTGGGGCCGGATCAGCCGGATCACGATGGCCGAGATGACAGCGGCGGCCAATGTCACGGACAGTATAAGCCACCATTCCGCAACGGCCGTCGAAAGTGGCTCATCGCTCATTCTGGCGCCTCGATCTGCTCCGTGTCCTTGGCCGCTTTTTCGGCGGAGAGGATCCACACCAGCCCGCCGAAGGCGCCGACGACAAAGGACACCGCGCCATAGAGCAGCGAAATGTTGACGCCCTCATTCGTCACGAGCCCGGCATAACCGAAAGCGAGCCCCATCGTGGCTTCGCGCACGCCCCAGCCCGCAATCGAGATCGGCAGCATGGTAATCAGCATGACCGGCGGAATCAGAAGAAACGTCTGATCGAATCCCACGGGGGCGGCGATCGACTGCACGACGCACCAGGCGATCACCACGGCGAGAAAGTGCACCAGCAACGAGAGTATCGCGATGGCAGGCTCATTTTTCCAGCTGAAAATCACCCGGTTCGCGATCACGGCGCAGGCATGGATGTGATGCGTGGCCCACCACCGTTTCAGAAACTGCCATGGCAACATGCCGAATACGAGAAAGCCCGCGCCACCGGCCAATGCGGCGAAATCGATCAAGATCAGCGCCGAGCGGCCGTAGGCATCCGAAATCAGATGGGCGCTCCAGGGCAGGCTGGCGACGATGATGACCGCGAGCGCAATCAGCCCGACGGCGCGGTCGACGAAAATGGAGTAGGTCGCCGCGCGCCAACCGGCGCCGTTGCGCGCGACGAGCCAGAGCCGCACCGCATCGCCGCCGATCGAGGAAGGCAGCGTCTGGTTGAAAAAGGTGCCGATCACGTTGTAACGCATGGCCTGCCGCAGCGGCAGCGGCGCGCCGCATTCGGCGCTGACGATGCGCCATCTCAATACGCCGATGAAAATCTGCAGAAACGTGATGGCTACCGCCAGCGCGAGCCAGGCCGCGCTGGTCAGGTCGAGGCGTGCGATGAGATCGGCGAAATTGACCTTGCGGAGCGCGAGATAAAGCAGCGCGGCCGAGACCAGTATCTTGATTGCAGAAGACAGAATTCGGCGCATTTCACTCGCGTTCGCCAAGGGAAGGCAAAAGGGAAATCAAGCACTGCGCCACGCTGGTCGCGCACCAAACTTCCGCGCTTTGGTATGTTTTTGCCGCCGATCTGGCAATAGGCGCTTAATGGGGCATCCGGCGCTAACCCTGGATTTGACTTTCGCTTTACGAGCATAGGGTTACCGGGTTAGCCAGTGTCGGAATACGCGCCATCAGCCTATTGCGGCCCCGGCAACGGGGCGGCTAAAGAGGCCTGATCGGGCGCGGGGTCCTCGTGGGCCACGCGGTCGCCTGTGGCGGCGATCGTTAACAAGGCAAGTTAACGGCTGAGTTTTAGGGTGGTCTGGCGTCCAACTCTGGCCGCTGACAAAAATGAGGCTGAGGCGCCGATGGGCAAAAAGATTATTCCCCTGATCATGTGCGGCGGCGCCGGCACACGGCTCTGGCCGGCCTCCCGCGAGGTTCGCCCCAAGCAATTCCTGCCTTTGTTCGGGACACGTTCGACATTTCAGGAAACCATTCTGCGGGTATCGGACCCAGCGCTGTTCGATCGCCCGGTCGTGATTACCAATAACGCCTACCGCTTCATGGTGTCGGAGCAATTGGCCGAGATCGGCATCGAGGCGGATATTCTGCTTGAGCCGATGCGGCGTGACTCCGGCCCCGCGATCGCGGCTGGTGCTGCGTTTGCGGAAACACGCGCCAGCGATGCCGTGGTGCTGGCGCTCGCCGCCGATCACGTCGTTCAAGACAATGCCGCGTTCGTTGCCGCCTGCCGCGAGGGACTGGTCGCCGCCGATCAGGGGCGCATCGTGACCTTCGGTGTCGCCCCTGAACGCGCCGCTACCGAATACGGCTATATCAATCCGGGCGATGTGGTCTCCGGCAAGGTTCGCAGCGTCAAGCAATTCGTCGAGAAACCGGACGCGGCCAAAGCCGCCGAATATGTCAAGGCCGGCTATCTCTGGAACAGCGGCAACTTCATGTTCCGCGCCTCGGTCCTGCTCGATGAATATCGCAGCGTCGATGCGGCGAGCGTGCAGGCGGTCTCCGATGCCGTGGCCAAGGCCGGCCGCGACCTCGGCTTTATCACGCTTGACGAGGCCGCGTTCGGATCGGCGAAAGCGATCTCGATCGACTATGCCGTGATGGAAAAGACCAGGCACGCCGCCGTCGTGCCGGTCGCCTGCGGCTGGTCCGATGTCGGATCGTGGCACGCGGTCTGGGAATTGTCGGCGAAGGACAGCGACGGCAATGCCGCGCAGGGCATCGCCGTGTTCGAGGATTCCCGCAACTGCAACGTGACGACCGACAGGGCGCTGGTCGCGCTTGAAGGCGTCGACGATCTGGTCGTGGTCGCCACGCAGGACGCCGTGCTCGTCTCTCGCCAGAAAGACGCCAACGGATTGAAGCGCCTGGTGACGAAATTGAAGACGATCGCCCCGCAGGTGACGGAAGAGCATCTCAAGGTGCATCGCCCCTGGGGCTCCTATCAGTCGGTCGACATGGGCGAACGCCATCAGGTCAAGCGCATCGTCGTGAAACCGGGCGGCCGGCTTTCATTGCAGAAACATCATCACCGCGCGGAACATTGGATCGTGGTGCGGGGTGCAGCGCTCGTCACGCTGAATGAAACCGTCAAGACGGTGCATGAAAACGAATCGATCTACCTGCCGATCGGCTCGGTGCACCGGCTGGAGAATCCCGGCAAGATATCGCTAGAATTGATCGAGGTTCAGACCGGCAGCTATCTCGGCGAGGACGATATCATCCGGATCGAGGACGATTACCGGCGTTCGTGAGCTTTCGCCCGTGCGATTACGGACCGCACTAGCGAATCGCTTCTTATCAACATGTAATTGTTTGAATCAAAACGTGTTTACTGCCGACTTTCAGCCATTCGCCACATCTGTGGCGACGTGCTAGAGAGCTTCGGCGCAAGCATAGTTCGGGGACGCTATTTTTTGGCAATGTCGCTGCCGGTAGTGTGAACGTGTGTTCTGCGGTTTGAATCGAATTCGCCGTATCTGGGGTCCTGTTACATGGTTTCAAAAGTGGTCGCGTCTCATCATAGGGCTGATGCGCAAACGAAGACTGATGCGCCAACGGCGCTTCGCGTCGGCGTGATCGGCGCCGGCATCATGGGCTCCAATCATGCCCGCGTGCTGGCGGGTTTGCCGGACGCAATGCTTGTCGGCATCGTCGATCCCTTGCCCGAACATCGCGCACGCGCCACGGAACTCGTCGGCTGCCGCGCTTTTGCAAATCTCGACGACTTGCTCGCCGAAGGCGTCGATGCCGTGACGATCGCGGCCCCCACGCATCTTCATCACGAGATCGCGCTCGCCTGCATTGCCCGCAACATCCATGTTCTGGTCGAGAAGCCGATTGCATCCTCGGTCGAGGAGGGGCGGGAGATCGTGGCCGCGGCAGGCCGCGCCGGCGTCACCTTGATGGTCGGGCATGTCGAGCGGTTCAATCCGGCGGTCGCCGCCATCAAGCAGGCGATTTCCGGTGAAGATATTTTGTCGATCGGCATCACCCGCGTCGGACCGTTTCCGCCGCGGATGTCGAATGTCGGTGTGGTGATCGATCTCGCCGTTCACGACATCGACCTGATCCGCTGGTTCACCGAATCCGACATTGTCGAAGTGCAGCCGCAGCTCTCCAGCGCGGTTGCCGAGCGCGAGGATATCGCGCTGTTGCAGTTTCGAACCGCCTCCGGCGTGCTCGCCCATATCAACACCAACTGGCTGACGCCGTTCAAGGCGCGCAACGTGACGGTGGCGACGCGTGGCAAATATGTGATGGGCGACCTGCTCACGCGCCAAGTGACCGAATGTTTCGGCTTCAAGCCGGACGGCAGCTATTCGATGCGCCACCTGCCGGTTGGCCATGATGAGCCGCTGCGCGCCGAATTGATCGCCTTCCTGCGCGCGGTGCGCGGCGAGGTGCCGGCAGTGACCGGCGATGAAGGCGTCGCCAGCCTCGAAATCGCGATCCGCTGCCTGGAAAATCCGCCCCGGCCCGCGGCGAGTTCTCCGCCGCGCAAGGGCCCACGTCGCGTCGTCGGCTAATTCCTCGATCTCCTCTGCCTAACCTTCGCAAGGCTCCAACCCTTGAAGCCTCCATGAACCAGCTGCGCACTGACAACATTCCCTTCATCGACGTCGCCGCCCAGCGCCGCCGGCTCGGCCCTGCAGTGGACGAGGCGGTCTCGCGCGTGCTGGCGCACTGCCAGTTCATCAATGGCCCGGAAGTCACCGCACTTGAGGCCGCCCTTGCCGCCTACAGCGGCGCCAAGCATGTCGTGACCTGCGCCAGCGGCACCGATGCGCTGGTCATGGTGCTGATGGCCAAGGGCGTCGGCCGCGGCGATGCGGTGCTATGTCCGTCCTTTACGTTCTGCGCGACCGGCGAGGCCGTTGCGCTTGCCGGCGCGACGCCGGTATTTGTCGACGTCGACGAGGCGACCTTCAATATCGATGCGGCTTCGCTCAAGCGCGGCATTGCCACCGCCAAGCGGTTGGGCCGGAAGCCGCGCGGGGTGATTCCGGTCGATCTGTTCGGCCAGAGCGCCGACCACGACGAGGTCTTTGCCATCGCCGTCGCCGAAGGGATGTTCGTGCTGGATGACGCAGCGCAAGCGTTTGGCGCCAGCTACAAAGGCCGCCGTCTCGGCGGCATGGGCGTCATCACCGCGACCAGTTTCTTCCCGGCCAAGCCACTCGGCTGCTACGGCGACGGCGGCGCGATCTTTACCGACGACGAAAAATTTGCCGAGGTGCTTCGTAGTGTGCGCGTTCACGGCCAGGGCTCCGACAAATACGACAATGTCCGCCTCGGCCTCACCGGCCGGCTCGATACGATCCAGGCGGCGGTGCTGATCGAGAAATTGAAGATCTTCGACGACGAAATCGCCGTCCGCAACAAGCTCGCCGAGCGCTACGCGCAGGGCCTCGGCAATGTCGTCACCGTGCCGCGCCTCGCCAGCGGCCACACCTCGGTCTGGGCGCAGTATACGATCCGCCTGCCCAAAGGTACCGATCGCGATGCGTTTGCCGCGGCGCTGAAAGCGCAGGGCGTTCCGACCGCAATCTACTATCCGAAATCGATGCATCAGCAGACCGCCTACAAGGCTTACCCCGTCGCTGATGGCGGGCTTCCGGTGAGCGAGCGCCTGTCCGCCGACGTCATCAGCCTGCCGATGCATGCCTATCTGGATGAAGCGAGCCAGGATCGCGTGATCCAGGCGGTCCGGGACTTCTTTAACGCCTGACCACCACCGAAAGGCGTGGATGGCCGGGACAAGCCCGGCCATGACATCATTCGGCCGTTTTGAGGCGCGGCTCGCATGTTGTAGAAGCGGCGCATGCTCGGTCGTATCTTCACCGTCGGCGGCTATACGCTTCTTTCGCGCGTGAGCGGATTTGCGCGCGACATCATGCTGGCGGCGATCCTCGGCGCCGGACCCGCGGCGGATGCCTTTTTCGTGGCGCTGCGGCTGCCCAATCATTTCCGCGCGATCTTTGCCGAAGGCGCCTTCAATGCGGCCTTCGTGCCGGCCTATGCCCATGTCAGCGGCCAGGGCGGCGAGAAGTCCGCAAGCCTGTTCGCCAACCGCATCTTTACTCTTCTATTTGTCTCGCAACTCGTGCTGCTGATCCTGGCTTGGCTGTTCATGCCGCAGGCGATGAGCGTGCTCGCGCCCGGGTTCACCGACGATGCCGAGCAGCGGCAGTTGGCGATTGAACTGACGCGGATCACTTTCCCCTATCTGCTTCTGATTACACTCGTGACGCTCTACGGCGGCATTCTCAATGTGATGCAGCGCTTTGCGAGCGCGGCGGCGGCCTCCATCCTGCTCAACATCTCGATGATGGCGACGCTGGCGGTCGCGGTGTGGTTCCCGACGCCCGGCCACGCGGCAGCCTGGGGCGTGTTAATATCGGGCTTTTTGCAATATTTCCTGCTCGCGGGCGACCTCGCCAGCCATGGCGGTCTTCCTCGTTTCGCGCCGCTCAAGCTCGATGAGGATGTTCGAGCGTTTTTCCGTGCGCTTGGGCCTGCCACCATCGGCTCGATGGGCACGCAGGTCGCGCTGTTTGCCGACACCATCATTGCGACCTTTCTCCCCGCCGGTGCGCTCTCCGCGCTTTATTACGCCGACCGCCTCAACCAGTTGCCGATCGGCGTGATTGGAATCGCGATCGGCACGGTGTTGTTGCCGGAAATGTCGCGGCGGCTGACGTCGGAGGATCACCAGGGCGCGAATCTGGCGCAGCGTCGCGCCTTCGATTTCACCTTGCTGTTGTCGGTGCCGTTCGTAACGGCGTTCCTGGTGGTGCCTGACGTTATCATGCGCGCGATGTTTGCCCGCGGCGCTTTCACCAAAGGTGATGCGGCCGCCGCCGGCGCGACGCTTGCCGCTTACGCGGTCGGCCTCATTCCGTTCGTTCTGATACGGAGCGCGGTCGCAACCTTCTACGCGCGGCGGGATACCGCAACGCCGGTGAAGGCAGCGTTGATTGGGGTTGCCGTCAATGTCGCGTTGAAGATAGCGCTGGTCGGCTCACTGGCCCAGGTCGGGCTTGCTTTTGCAACCGCCGTCGGTGCCTGGATCAATCTATCGCTGGTGATCGCCTTTGCGGTGCGCGCCGGCTATCTGCAATTGGACGCTGCGCTGGTGCGTTCGGTCACGAAGTTTGTTACGGCCGGCATTGTCCTGGGCGCAGCCCTGTGGCTGGCGGCTCGCTTTTTTGCCTCCTATGTGTCGGGCTTGAATACGTTGCATGACGAGGCTGCGTTTTTACTGCTGATCGTGGTGGGCGCGGTTGTCTATGCGGCGGCGATCCTGCTTCTGTTCGGCCGGCGCTGGGTGATGTCGCTGGTGCGCGGCCAGGGAGCGTACTCATAAACGCTTGATGTCCGATTTTAGGCTGCCGGACATGCGCTTATTGGATCAAGACTTCCGTTTTTGACCTTCAAGAGACATTGGACGCGAGATCTGGCAATGGGCGTGCACGTCGATCGTTTTGACCCGTTTGCCACCGACCATGACAGGTAACGTCTGCCGCACCGGCTGCTGGGCGTGCGCGCCGTGCAGGAGATCGCAGTCGCAAAAGACGATGCTGGTGGCGGCGGCTGATGCGCCTGCCTTCAGAAAATGACGACGTGTGGTCATGTCCTTTCCTCCTGGCTAGCGGTGATTTCGATGCTGCGACTGAAATAGTCGACAGTTGACAGAGGAATCATCATGTGAGGCCGGACACATGACTTGCACCCGACCGCAAGCTGAGAACCAAAAAATCCCTTGACCCGTGGGCGTCGTCCACACATGACCCGTTGCAGACATTCGCCCGCACAGATACTGGTTTGTAAACTTCTACGGGCGCGACTGCCATGACTTGCAGAAAAGAGGCGCGAGCGGCAGATGAAGGTAATGTTCTGGCCCCCACAATTGGTTCGCTGGGCGGAGCGAGAACATTGCTTCAGATTGCTTTGGTTGCGATGTTGTTGTTCGGTGCCAGTGACTCAGTCTTCGCTGAGGATCCAGCGCGCTGCCGGGACGTGGCGCGCAATTATGAGACCAACAGGCCCCAATTGACCGCCATCCAAATCTCCTCGACGCTATTTGCTGCGGCCGACCGCAACTGCGTCAATCTGGCAATGACATTGCTGGACCGGGGCGCGTCGGTGGATGCACGAGACCGGTTGGGCGCCCGGCCGCTCAGCCGCGCGGCGCGTCCCGGCCATCTCGAGATGGTCGATCTGCTGCTGCAACGAGGTGCGCCGATCAACGCGCGCGATCTTGCAGGTGCGACCGCGCTTTATGTTGCCGCCGAACGCGGCCAGCTCGCTGTGGTGCAGCGCCTCATTGACCAAGGCGCCGACACCGATCTCAGGGGACGAAGCGGCACTTCGCCGGTGGCGGCCGCCGCCTTCGCTGGCCGGAACCAGGTCGTCAAGATGCTGTTGGCGCACGGAGCCGACGCCCGTGCGGTGGACGATACCGGCAAGCCACCGATTGTCTATGCCGCCGCGAGCGGCAGTCTCGATATTGTCCGGCAGTTGTTGGCTAAAAATATCGATCTCAATGAACGTTACGCCAACGACCTCACGCTTTTGATGTGGGCGTCGGGCCCGGACCAGAGCGTCGCCGAGGCACAGGCGCTGGAAGTCGTCTCCTATCTTGTCGATACCGGCGCCCACATCGATGACCGGGACGACCGCGGGCGTACGGCGTTGATGACCGCGGCCGAAGGCAACCACGCCGACATCGCCAAGTTGTTGCTCGAGCGCGGTGCCGATCCATCTCTTCGAGACAAGGCCGGTAAGAGCGCCGCTGATCTCACGACACTATCGGCGCTGCGCGAGAACCTATTGCAGCGCTGAATCGCCTCATCTGCGCCCGCTCACAGCCCGGCGAGATATTCCGCCAGCGCGGTCAGATCGTCGGGTGAAGTCGCGATCATCAGGTCGCTCATGCCGGGGTTATTGCCGCGAGCGCGGGTTCGGAAGTCCGCCATGGTCTTCGCCAGATAGTCGCGGCCCTGGCCGGCCAAACGGGGCACCGTGCTATCCCCCTGGAAATGGTCGAGATGACAACCCGTGCAGCCGATCGAGCCGTTCGCGGTCAAAGCGCGCTGTGAAACATCTTTCGACGCGCGTGGCTGGCCGAAATCCGGCCACGGCTTCTTCGAGAAGTATTCGGCAATCGCCAGCATGTCGTCTCTTTCAAAGATGGAGGCGATCGGCTGCATGATCTCGCTCTTGCGATCGCCGCGCTTGAAATCGCGGAGCTGGATATAGAGATAGCCTGTTTGCTGTCCCCAGATATTTGGAATCGTCTTATCGACCGGCTTGCCATTCTCGCCATGGCAGCCGGAACAGACCTGGACTTTCTCGTCCAGCGTCTGCGCGCACAGCGGCGTGATTGCGAACACCATCGCTGCCACGACGCTACCCACGATAATGGAATAAAACTTGATGCTCATCTTCGCTTTCGCCAGTTTCCAAAAGAAGCGGGACCGCAAGCGGTCCCGCCCGTCACTCGCTGATGCGTCTCGTTTTTAGTCGAGCGAGAACGCGATTATGTTGTTACCGCGCTTGGAGTCGACCTGGACGTTACCGCCGGCGCCAACCACGACATATTGCTTGTCTCCGATAACATAGCTCGACGGCGGAGCATTGACACCCGCGCCGGCGTGGAAGTTCCACAACTCCTTGCCGTTCGAGGAATCGTATGCTGCGAACTTGCCGTTGCTTTCGCCGGTGAACACCAGACCGCCCGCCGTGGCGAGAATACCGCCGATCATCGGTTCCGGTGTTTTGACCTGCCACTTGATCTTGCCAGAGTCGTAGTTGACAGCGGTGATGTTGCCGGACTGCGTCTCGGTCGGGATGACCTTGAACGCGCCGCCGAGCCACAGCTTGCCGTTCGGATAGGGCGAGTTCTCGACATGGTAGGTCATGGGCTGGTGAAGGTTGATCGCATAGGCCAGGCTCTGGCCCGGGTCGGTGGCGATCGGCGACCACTCGACGCCGCCATTTGCGCCGGGCAGCATGCGCGCGCCGTCCTTGGTCGGAAGCACCCACATGTTTTCCTGCGGCACCATCGCCTCCGAGAAGCGGATCAGGCTGCAGTCCTTGCGGTCATGCACATAGACATGCCCAGTCTTGCCGGCGTGAAGGACGCCGGGGATGGTCTTGCCGTTCTTGTCCTTGACGTCGACCAGCACCGTCGGGCTGACCGCATCGAGGTCCCATACGTCGTGGGCGATATACTGGAAGTGACAGACGTATTTTCCCGTGTCGAGGTCGAGCGAAACGAGCGAGTTGGTATAGAGATTGTCGCCCGGGCGGTTGGAACCGTCCAGATCGGGCGACGGGTTGCCGACCACGAAGTAGATCCTGTTGGTAGCAAGATCGACCGAGGGGTTTTGCCACACGCCGCCGCCGAGCTTGGCAAACGGATCGCCGGTCTTGGCCAACTGATCCTTTTCGGCCTGGATGTTGCGGTGCATATCGCGGCCGGTCGCGTCCTTGGTGGCCCAGACGCCTACGGTGCTGTCAGGAATGGTATTGAAATTCCAGATTTGCTTGCCCGTGTTGGTGTCATAGGCGCGCACGAATCCGCGGATGCCGTATTCGCCACCATTGGTGCCGATCAGCACCTTGTCCTTGATCACAGTCGGAGCCATCGTCTCGCTGTAGCCCAGCTCGGGATCGGCAATGTCGGTTCTCCACACCACCTCGCCGTTCTTGGCATTCAGAGCGACCAGCTTGGAGTCGAGCGTGGCGAGATAGACCTTGTCGTTGAGAACCTGGACGCCGCGATTGTTCGGCCCGCAGCAGAAGGTCGTGATCGGCCCCATCTTGTGATTGTAGTGCCAGAGCTGCTGGCCGGTCTTGGCATCAAGCGCGTAGACATGGCTGAACGAGGTCGTGACGAACATTATGCCATCGACGACGATCGGTGACGTCTCGAGCGATTCCTTGACATCGGTCTGGAAGATCCAGGCTACATGTAGGTGCTTAACGTTGTCGCGATTGATCTGCTTAGCGGGATAAAAGCGGGTCTGGGCGTAGTTGCCGTTGGTCAGCAAAAAATCTTTTGCGTTCTTGTCAGCCGAATTAAGCTGCTGCTGGGTAACGGGTGCAACCTTTGCGTTGCCGACCGCCGATTTTCCTTCCTGCTTGACCTCCTGCGCGCCCGCGGTCGCCGATAAGAGTGCAAAGCTGCCGATCATGGCAAAGCCGGCCGCAAGGCCTTTCACGTGTCTCATGATTCCTCCCTATGGTTTTATGTATTGCTTCGAAAAGAAGACGCGCAGAGATTTTCCAATAGTGCGCGTTGTGCGCTACACCGTCAATGATCAGCAAGATGACATCGGCGATTGCTGCAACAGCGAAGTGCCGCAGCGCGGCTGATCCAGGTACTGAAGCGGACGCGACCTCTGACGGGATCGTGCTTTTCCGGAGAATTCCGTTGATGCTCGGCTCTTTCATTCGGATCGGCACGCACCTCCAAGCGCTAGCGGGCGCCGGCGCGCTTCTCGTCATACCTTGCCATTTCGCAACCGCCGACGGCGTGAGGGTCGTGCCCGCAGAGCTGCCGGCTGTCGCCACGATCGACCAGCGCTTTCAGTCCTTTAACATTGAAATGGTCGAGGTCACGGGTGGACCGTTCTGGAAACCCTACTTCGTAGGCGATGATTTGACGAAGCCTCGGGAAAACACACGGTCCACGGCAGCCAATCAATTCGATTTATTTTCGAACCGCCCGCCGATCGATCTGGCAAATCCACAATTGCGGAAGTTCGCGTCCGCCCTGTCGCCGGCGTACCTGCGCGTCAGCGGTACCTGGGCCAATTCGACGTTTTTTTCGGGATCAGATGACGCGACGCCTTCGCCGCCGGCCGGATATAAGGGCGTTCTGACAGCGCATCGGTGGCGCAACGTTGTCGATTTTTCTAGAGCCATCAATGCACCAATCGTGACATCCTTCGCAATCAGTCCGGGCACGCGGGACAGTAACGGCGTATGGAAGCCCGATTCTGCGCGGCGGATGTTGGCCGCAACCCGTGCGGCCGGCGGGCAGATTGCCGCTGCCGAGTTCATGAACGAGCCGGATCTGCCTGAGATCGGTGGCGCGCCTGCGGGTTATGGTTCGGCCGCTTTCGCGCGGGATTTCGCCGTCTTTCATGCTTTTATGAAGCAGGCGGCGCCGGAGATGACGGTCCTTGGACCTGGCACGGGGGGCCGAACGCACCTCGATGCGGAGCTGTTCCAGACTTCGGCCTCGGGTATCGACGCCGTTTCATATCATTTCTACGGCGCCCTGTCGGAGCGCTGCGTGGCTTCACACGGCGCCGCCGCCGCTCTTTCCGAGGAGTGGCTTTCTCGCACCGAACAGACCTTCGCGTTTTATCGCGTGTTGCGTGATTCCACCGCACCGGGCAAGCCAATCTGGCTCACCGAAACCGCAGAAGCCGCCTGCGGCGGCAATCGATGGAGTTCGACGTTTCTCGACACCTTCAGATACCTCGATCAGCTCGGACGGCTGGCAAGGGCGGGCGTGCAGATCGTCATGCACAATACGCTTGCGGGAAGCGACTATGGCCTTCTCGACGAGGTGACATTCATGCCGCGGCCGAACTACTGGGCCGCACTGCTCTGGCGGCAATTCATGGGAAGTGTGGTGCTCGATCCGGGTGTCTCCATACAACAAGGTTTGCACGTCTATGCCCATTGTGGGCGACGAAACCCCGGCGACGTGGTGCTGCTGGTCATCAACAACGATCTACAAAATGCGCGCGAGTTTATCCTGCCGAATCGTTCCGAGCGGTTCACGCTTGCTGCCGCGACTTTGCAGGATGCCACCGTCAGTCTGAACAGTACCGCATTGAGGCCGGAGATGGTGGACCAGTTGCCCGGATTGGCCGGAATACCGGCGAGCCCGGGTTCAATGAGGTTCGCGCCAGCAACGATGACCTTCGTGGTGACTTCCGGCGCAGGAAATCGCAACTGCCATTAGGCGGCAGCGAAATGCGCACCATAGCGGACATCCACCAATCACTCTGGATTTGGAGGGCTCACGCCCCGCGAGACGGCGCATTAAGATACAAGGAAGTTTGCGTTAACCTCCGATCCGCGCCAATATAAAATGCAGATCTCGTAGTCGTGCGGTAACAGACAGCACGATTCGGAAACGGAGATTGAATGGCTACTCCCGTCAAGTTCGGCGTCGGTCAAAGCGTGCTTCGCAAAGAAGACGACGCGCTCATTCGCGGCAAGGGCCGCTACACCGACGACTTCGCGCCGTCACATGCGTTGCATGCGCTGGTGCTGCGCTCGCCGCATGCGCACGCCAAATTCACTGTCGATGCGACCCGCGCACGCAGCCTGCCCGGCGTCGCGCTGATCCTTGACGCGCGGGATGTCGGCGATCTCGGCGATCTGCCGTGCCTGTTCAACCTCGAAGTCAACCCGTTCACCGGTCCGCCCTATCCGATCCTTGCCAAGGACGAAGTGCGCCATGTCGGCGATGCCATCGCCTTTGTCGTTGCCGAGACCATCGATGCCGCGCGCGACGCGATCGAGGCGATCGAGGTGAAGTGGACGCCGCTCACTGCGGTGGTCGGCGTGCGCAATGCGATCAAGAAAGACGCAGCCCAGGTCTGGCCGCAACATGCCGGCAATGTCTTGTTCGACGTCTCGATCGGCGACAAGAAGGCGACGGATGCCGCGTTCGCGCAGGCCCACGCGACGGTCGAGATCGGAATCGTCAATCCGCGCATCGTCACCAATTTCATGGAAACGCGCGCGGTGGTTTGCGAATACGACGCGCGGCGCGATCACCTGACAATGACGGTCGGCAGCCAGGGCAGCCATCGTATCCGCGAAATCATCGGCGGCATGGTGTTGAAGATTCCGCCAGAAAAGATGCGGGTGATCTGTCCTGACGTCGGCGGCGGCTTCGGCACCAAGCTGTTTCCCTACCGCGAATATGCGCTCGCGGCCGTCGCCGCGCGCACATTGCGCAAGACGGTGAAGTGGACCGCCGACCGCACCGATCACTTCATGGGCGATGCGCAGGGGCGCGACAACGCCACCATTGCACGGATGGCGCTGGCCGAGGACGGCAAATTCCTCGGCATGGATGTCGACCTGATCGGCGACATGGGCGCGTATCTGTCGACCTTCGGGCCTTACATCCCGCATGGCGGCGCCGGCATGCTGCCCGGCCTTTACGACATCAAGGCGTTTCATTGCCGCGTGCGCACAGTGTTCACCAACACCGTGCCGGTCGATGCCTATCGCGGCGCCGGACGTCCCGAGGCGGCCTATGTCGTGGAGCGATTGGTCGACGCGGCCGCGCGAAAACTTGGGCTGAGCGTGGATGCGATCCGCCGCAAGAACTTCATTCCGCCGCGCGCGATGCCTTACACGACCGCGACTGGCAAGATCTACGACTCCGGAGATTTTGCCG
The DNA here is from genome assembly GCF_049519115.1 of Bradyrhizobium sp. Taxonomy (GTDB): domain Bacteria; phylum Pseudomonadota; class Alphaproteobacteria; order Rhizobiales; family Xanthobacteraceae; genus Bradyrhizobium. Next base: position 99,999 of record NZ_JBEKRB010000030.1, on the reverse strand, counting down.
CGCATCTGAAGCGGGCGATGGAGGTCGGCGAGTGGAAAGAGTTTCCGAAGCGCGCCAGGGCCGCCAAAAAGCAGGGTCTGGTGCGCGGCATTGGGCTCGCAAGCTATGTCGAGGTCTGCGGCACCATGGGCGAGGAAACCGCGAAGGTGCTGCTCGAACCCAATGGCGATGTGTCGGTGCTGATCGGCACGCAGTCGAGCGGGCAGGGCCATCAGACGGCCTATGCGCAGATCGTCGCCGAGCAGTTCGGATTGCCGCCCGAACGGGTCCACGTGTTCCAGGGTGACACCGACATGATCGCGACCGGTCTTGGCACCGGCGGATCGGCCTCGATACCGACCGGCGGCGTCAGCGTCGAGCGGGCCACGCGCGAGCTCGGCGAGCGGCTTCGCGACATCGCCGCCGAAGCCCTCGAAGCAAGTGCTGGCGATCTCGAAATCAATGAGGGGACGATCCGCGTCGCCGGCACCGATCGTTCGATCAGCTTCGCGGATTTGGCGAACCGGCCCGGCGTCGATGCCTCAAAGCTCAACGCCAGCGCCACCTTTGCGGCGGCCGACGGCACCTTTCCGAACGGCACGCATTTGGCCGAAGTCGAGATCGATCCGGCCACCGGCTTCATTCACATCGTCAATTACGTGATTGTCGATGACTTCGGCGTGACGCTCAATCCGCTGTTGCTCGCGGGCCAGGTCCATGGCGGCGCGATGCAGGGCATCGGCCAGGCCTTGATGGAGCAGGCGGTCTATAGCGCCACGGATGGCCAGCTCCAGACCGGCACTTTCATGGACTACGCGCTGCCGCGGGCGGCGGACGGGCCGTCCTTTGTGTTCGAAACGCATAACGTGCCCTGCACTACCAATCCGCTCGGCGTTAAGGGCGCGGGCGAAGCCGGTGCAATCGGCTCGTGCCCCGCGGTCGTCAACGCGATCATCGAAGGCCTCTGGCGCGAATACAGGATCGACCATATCGACATGCCCGCGACGCCGGAGCGGGTCTGGACCGCGATCCAGGAGCATCATCGCCAGCACAATCTGTGACGGCTGCTTTGAAGGGGTTGCGTGGAATGAAGCACCGGTTACGGTGTTATGATCGGTAACATATACTCGGGTGCATTGTAAAACATAAGGGAATCAAACCGATGATACGGACTGCCTTGGTTGTTGGAGCTTTGGTGCTCGGTGTAGGCGCGGTGATGGCGCAGCAGGATCTGGTCAAGCAGAACCAGGACACGATGAAGGCGAATGCCAAAAATCTCGGCGGCATGATTGCAATGGTCAAGGGCGAGAAACCCTATGATCAGGCGACCGTGACGGCTGCGCTCGCGCAGCTCGACGAGACGGCCAAGAAGCTGCCGACGATGTTTCCGGACAGCATCAAGGGCATGAATCCCGGCGGCGATTACGAGGTGTCGGCCAAGATCTGGGACGACAAAGCCGGTTTCAAGACCAAGATCGACAGCTTCGCCAAGATCGTGACCGAGGCCAAGACCAAGATCACCGATCTCGATACGTTGAAGGCAACCGCGCCCGCCATCGGCAAGGAATGCGGCAACTGTCACGAGACCTTCCGTATCAAGAAGGGCTGAGCGTTTTAAAGATGAAAGAGGCGAGCGCATCAAGCGCTCGCCTCTTTTTTGCTGCTTAGTTTTCTTGTTGCTTTGCTCTCAATCGTTATCGGGCACAGTGTCGCCGCAAATTTTCACCTAATGGCAATGCCGCGTCAGCGGTGTCTCGTTACTTCGTCGCGCTTACTTCGTCACTTGGCCGCGGATTTCGCCGCCCGGGTTAGCTGCCGTATGCACGTTGACATAAAGCTTGCCGGCAACAAGATCGGCGGCCTGCGCGTCTGTCAGCGTGGCTGAGCCTTCGGCCGGACTCGACGTCGCGCCGGGAATGGCAACCTCAACGCCGGCATTCTTACCCACCTCGGCGGGGCCGTGGAAATGCGCGGCCGTTGCCGGACCGCTCAGGCCGGTATAGGTCAGCTTCCAGGACAGCTTCTTGGTCGCAGCGTCGTAATCGATATCGGCGGTGCCGGTGCCGGTCGAGGTGGTCGGCGGATTCTCGGACTTGCCGTCGAGCGCTGCCTTGTACTTGTCGGCAAAGGCCGGCCCTGCAAAAGCAACGGACGTCGCAAGCGCAAGCGTGGCGAATATGGTCTTGTTCATGGTTTTCTCCCTGTAACGCGAATTATAATTGTCCCACATCATTGTATTAAACTGACAACAGCCGAATTCCAGTTTTATTCCCGGAACCGGACTTCTGGGCGGAGAAATTTTGGGCCCGGAGATGCCCGCGCCGTGCCTATATGGCGCGCTAATGTAGAGCCTGCCACTCAAATGACGGATCGATGATGCGGCGACGAATTTCTCCACGAATTTCTCTTGGGTTCATCATTGCGGCTGTTCTCGGCTTCGGCATTTACTGGTGGCTAAGCGAACCTGCGGCAACCCTCGCCGATGCGATGACGGGTCCCGGGTACACGCCGAACCTCGCGAACGGTCTGGTGGTTTTCAACGCGGGCGGTTGCGCATCATGCCACGCCGTTCCAAATCAGCCCGATCGGCTCAAGCTCGGCGGCGGGCTAGCAATACCTTCTCCGTTCGGGACCTTCTACGCGCCGAATATTTCGCCCGACAAGACCGACGGAATCGGCAACTGGACCGAAGCGAATTTCGTCACGGCGGTCACCAAGGGGGTTTCGCCTCGCGGCACGCACTATTTTCCGGCCTTTCCCTACACGTCCTATGTGCATGCGAAGGTCGCGGACATCAGGGATCTCTACGCCTACCTGAAGACGCTGCAGCCGATGTCGGGAAGGGTGCGCGATCACGACGTGCCATTTCCGTTCAACGTCCGCCGCAATGTCGGCATCTGGAAATTGTTGTTTTTCGATTCACGGCCCTTCGCGCCGGACATGAGCCGTTCACCGCAGTGGAATCGCGGCGCCTATCTCGTCAATGGCCTCGGCCATTGCGCCGAGTGTCATTCCCCACGCAATTTCCTCGGCGGCATCATTGCCTCGCAACGCTTTGCCGGCGGCCCCAATCCCGAAGGCGAGGGCTGGGTGCCCAACATCACGCAAAAAGGAATTGGCGAGTGGAGCGATAAAGACATCGATTATTTTCTCAAGTCCGGGCAAACGCCCGATGGCGATTCCGCAGGCGGTTCGATGGTGCGCGTAATCAAGAACACCTCGCAATTGCCCGAGACCGATCAGGCTGCGATGTCAGACTATGTCAAGTCGTTGCCGCCGGTCGAGGGACCGCCGCGGCCGAAGAAGCCGGAAAAGGCCGGAGGCTAAGGGGCCAATCCCGTTCGCTATTGCGAGCCCGTCGGCATTGGCAGCAACAGCCGAAGCGGATTGAGCGGCCCGAGCGGGATCAGTTCGAAGCTCATCAGGTGGGCCACGCCCAACGGCAGCTTTTCGAGCATCTCATGAGCCGCGGCTTTGTCGGTGACGTTCAATATGAACACCACGCCGCGACGTTCCTGGAGCGAGTACCACTGCTCGATCTTGCCATCAAGATAGAGTTTGACGGTCTCTCGAATTTCCGTAGGCAGGATGGCAAGCGCTTGGGGTGGATCGACGCCGGGGTTCAAGGTGCCGATCGCGAGGATTTTCGTGGTCGGCGCCGGCGGATTTGCCGTTTGTGCCTGAGCGGGACCTGCAGCGATCAAGCACACGAACAGTGCAACAAGACGGAAACCAAAAGCTGTTTTCATTGTTTTCCTCCCGACATCCCAACGAAGATTAGTGATGGCTTTCAGCGTGGCTCAGCCTTCCAGACCGAATCCGACAGCAGGACGACCGTGCAGATGACGGCGTAGGCGATCAGGGAGGCCGTGACCATCACGGCTAATCCCAACATGCCCACGCCGAAATAACTCACCGCGATCCAGCCGCCGCCGGCCGCAATCAATATCCGCGCGCTGATGGCGACAGCGAGCCAGAGCACGCGTCCCGCACCTTGCGCGGCAAAGCCGACGACAAAGCCGAAACCCAACGCGCTGTAGGCGGGCGCGACGACGCGCAGATACGTGAGGCCCTCCGCCACGACATCGGCGTCGTGGCTGAACAGATGAAGCCAGAGCAGTGGAAACGCGGCCACGAACAGGCCGATCGAGCCGGTGAGGAGAAAACCCATCGCGCCGCTGATCCAGGCGATGCGTCTCGCGCGTGCGCCATGGCCTGCGCCGATGTTGACGCCGACCATGGTCAATGCTGCCGTGCCCAAGCCGAACAGCAGCGGGACCATGATGTAATCCAGTCTCGAGGCGATGCCGTATCCTGCGAGCGCCGTGGTGCCGAACAGGCCGACCGCGCCGGTCACAAGGATGACGGTCAGGTTGGTCAGGAGCGCAATGAACGCGGTCGGCAGACCTACTTTGAGGATGTCCGAAAACAGACTGCCGCGCAGCGTAGAAAGTTTAAGGACGAGCCCGGAGCGGCCGGACGCCATGTAACGCAGCAGGAACAGCATGGCTCCGCAATAATACAGACCGAACGCGACGCCCGCACCGCCGATGCCGAGGCGTGGGATCGGTCCAAATCCGAAAATAAGCAGCGGCGATAGCGGAATCATCACGATGGCCCCGACCAGTGTTACCAGCGCTGGGACCTTGACATTCCCGGCACCGCGCAAGGCTGCCGCTTGCAAGTTGACGACCCATACGGGAATCGCCCCGGCGAACAACAGGTCCGAATATTGGAGGGCTGCATCGAGCGCCTCACCGCGACCGCCGAGCGTCCGGTACAACAGCGGCCCGGCCAACTCCGCGGCCAGCGTAAACAGCGCGCCGACGAGCACGGCGAGAGCGATGGCGTGAAACAGCAACGCGTTGGCATCCTGCTGCCGGCCCGCGCCGACCGCGCGCGCCACCGAGGACGCCACGCCACTGCCGAGCCCGCCATTGGACATCATCGTCATCAGCATGAAGACCGGAAACACCAGCGCCGCGCCGGCCAGCGCGTCGGTGCCGAGGAACCCGACATAGTAGGCTTCCGCGATGTTGACGGCGGTCTGCGCCACCAGCACCGTCATGGTGGGCAAGGCCAGCTTCAACAGCGTTGCAAGGATAGGCGCGGTCAATAGCGCCGTGCGCGCTGAGTTACTCCCGCCGAGGGCAGCGGCCGGGGTGGGAGCCGCTGGCGTTGCGGCGGGCGGCGCCTCGGGTTCGATTTCGACAAGGGCCGTCGCCGTCGCTTCTTGGGCTGTCATTTTGATTTCCACGTTCCCGCGCCAACTGACGCCGGCGGCGTCTATTTCATTGCATTATGATCATACGGTGTTATTATGATCATAAGTCAATTGGCGCGCGATCACGAATTCGTAGGTTTTGGTTGCCGCCGGCAAATACGAGGCCCCGATGCGCTACGAAAAGGGACACAAGGCAGCGACGCGCCAGCACATCATCGATGTTGCCTCCAAGCAATTCCGTGAGAGCGGCGTCGCGGCGGCCGGTCTTGCGGGCGTCATGTCGGCTGCGGGCCTCACCAACGGCGCGTTCTACGCGCATTTCGAATCCAAGGAAGATCTGGTCCGCGCCGTTCTCACCGACGCGCTCGACCGGCGCGAACGCGGGCTTGCCGGCAATCTCAAGGCCAACGCCGGTCTGGAGAAAAGCATCCGCGATTATCTCGCGGCGAGACACCGCGATCACGCCGGATCCGGTTGTCCGACGGCAGCGTTGGTGGCCGAGATTGCCCGGCACCCCGAGGGGACGCGGGATATCTTTACCGCCAAAGCGGAGCAAATCATCTTGCTGATCGCAGCCCAGCTTCGCACCGGCTCAGCCGCGGAGCGGCGGCGCAAGGCGATGGCGATCTACGGAATGATGGTCGGTGCGCTACAGCTGGCGCGCGCGGTCAACGACAGGAAATTGTCCGACGAGATGCTGGAGAGCGCCATCGATGGCGCGCTCGCGTTGGCCGGCGAAACATAGGCGAGCAGAAGCGACGCCGTCCTACGGACGGCTATGCCTAACCCCCGCCGAACGCCTTGAAGGTGATGATGGTGTGGGTGTCCTGGATGCCCGGAATCACCTGCACCTTTTCATTCACGAAGTGACCGATATCGGTACCCTCATCGACATAGAATTTGACGAGAAGATCGAAGTGGCCCGCGGTCGAGTAGATTTCGGAGGCAATCTCGGCCTCCGCCAGCGCATTGGCGACGACATAGGATTGTCCAAGCTTGCATTTGATCTGGATGAAAAACGGGACCATCGCTGTCGTCTCCAAGAGGCTTATCTAGTGTCCCGATTCCGAAGTTTGTACCCTGTCGCGGCGCCACGTTTACGAACTTCGGGATCGAAGAGACACTAGCAGAATTAACTAATCCAGCGTGGCTTTGGTTCAAAAGTCCGCATGAATAGCTTGCGGCAAAGGCAATGCGGTCCTTTGAACCGCCACACTGACTTAATATAACGTCGCAAACCTTGCTGGCAACAACGGGCCGCGTTAGCGTCTTTATCTCGTTGTGGAGTGGATATGGCCGTACGCGTCGCGCTCACCGTTGCAGGCTCGGATTCCTCCGGCGGCGCCGGCATTCAGGCGGATTTGAAGACCTTTGCGGCCTTCGGCGTCTATGGCGCGTCCGTCATCACGGCGCTCACCGCGCAGAACACGCAGCGGGTCAGCGGCATTCACGTGGTGCCTGCGGATTTCGTGACCGCGCAACTTAACGCCGTGTTCGACGATCTGGATATTGCGGCCGTCAAGATCGGCATGGTGGCGCAGCTTTCGACGATCGAGGCGATTGCTGCCGTACTGTCGCGCAAGTCACCCAAACATGTCGTGCTTGATCCCGTCATGGTGGCAACTTCGGGCGACCGGCTGCTGTCGGCTGACGCGGTGTCGGCGTTGCGCGAACGCCTCATCCCATTGGCCTCGTTGATCACGCCGAATCTACCCGAGGCCGCCGCGCTGCTTGGCGATCCCGTTGCATCGCACGAAACGGCCATCGCCTGTCAGGGCAAACGGCTGCTCGCGATGGGCGCACGGGCCGTGCTGATCAAGGGCGGGCACGGGCAGGCTAGCGAGAGCATCGACACTCTCTTTTCCGGTAGCGACGTGATCGCGCTGCCGGCGGCGCGCATAGCGACAAAAAACACCCACGGCACCGGCTGCTCGCTGGCATCCGCGATTGCCGCCGGCCTCGCCAAAGGCGAGATGCTGGAGACGGCCGTGCGCAGCGCGAAGTTATGGATCACGGCGGCGATCGAAGCCGCCGACCGTCTTGGCATCGGACACGGCCACGGCCCGATCCATCATTTTCACCGGTTTGATTGAGCGCGCTCGGATCGTCACAGAAAAAGCACGGGCGTAAGCATAGTATCCGCAGCCGACGACAGCCAAACCACGTGGAGGAAGCACATGCCCGTCATCTCGACAAAGGATAAGGTCGACATCTTTTACAAGGATTGGGGCAAGGGTCAGCCGATCGTGTTCAGCCATGGCTGGCCGCTGTCATCGGACGACTGGGATGCGCAGATGCTGTTCTTCCTCAATCACGGCTATCGCGTCATCGCGCATGACCGCCGCGGCCATGGCCGCTCCAGCCAGGTCGGCGACGGCCACGACATGGATCATTACGCGGATGATCTCGCGGCCGTGACAACGCATCTCGATCTGGAGGAGGCGATCCATATCGGCCATTCCACCGGCGGCGGCGAGGTCGTGCGTTACCTGGCGCGGCATGGCGGAGGCAGGGTGACGAAGGCCGCCATTCTCTGTGCGGTGCCGCCACTGATGGTGAAGACGCCGGCCAATCCCAACGGACTTCCCAAGGAAGTCTTCGACGGATTTCAGACCGCGCTCGCGGCCAATCGTTCGGAATTCTATCGCGATGTCGCCTCGGGTCCGTTCTATGGCTACAACCGGCCGGGCGCCAAGCCGTCCGAGGCCGTGATCGACAACTGGTGCCGGCAGGGTATGACCGGCGGCGCGAAGGCGCATTATGACGGCATCGTCGCGTTCTCGCAGACCGATTTCACCGAGGACCTAAAGAAGATCAATGTCCCGGTGCTGGTGATGCACAGTGAGGACGATCAGATCGTTCCCTATGTCGCGTCCGGGCCGCTGTCCGCGAAGCTTCTGAAGAACGGCACCTTGAAAACCTACAAAGGTTTCCCGCACGGCATGCCGACCACGGAAGCCGCGACCATCAACGCCGACCTGCTGGCCTTCATCAAGGGCTGATCAGACGGGTCAGCGACTTCACGCGGCCGCAGGCGGACGTAGCCTTCAGCGCGGTTGATCGATAGACTTGGTGCGAGCCGCAATACCTCGGGTCTATCGGACATCTGCTCATGCCTTCCGTACCGTCTCGCCTGCTGCCTCTGGTTCTGAGCTTCAATGCGGGTTTCGTCGATACCGCCGGCTTTCTGGCGTTGCAGGGTCTCTTCACCGCGCATGTCACCGGCAACTTCGTCACCCTTGGCGCGTCGCTTGCCCTCGGCACGTCCGGCGCGCTGGCGAAACTGCTGGCGCTGCCGGTGTTCTGTACTGTCGTGATCGCGTCGCGCTGGTTCGGCACGTTGTTGTCGCACCGTTCCGCGCACCCTTTCGTGCCGCTGCTCGTCATCAAAGTGCTGCTGCTGATCGCGGGAGCGTGGCTGGCAATCCATTTCGGTCCGTTTCACGACGGTGATAGCTGGCAGGCGATCACGACCGGCATGGTGCTGGTCGCCGCGATGGCGATCCAGAATGCGGTGCATCGCGTTCATCTGGCGAGTTCACCGCCCTCGACCCTGATGACCGGCACGACCACGCAGGTGATGCTCGACATTGCCGACCGGATCTATCCGCGGCAGGGCACTGACGCACCGCCCGCGCGGCTGATGCAGATGGCGACCAACGTCGTTGTCTTCGCGATCGGCTGCGGCGTGGCGGCGCTGCTCTATACGCGCCTGAATGTCTGGTGCTTCGTCGTGCCGCCGGCCGTTGCCGCGGTGGCGTTGATCTTGCGTATCGCGGGACCAAAAGAAACAGCCGCCTAATTTTCAAGGCTTCCCAGCCCACAGTGATCAATAAGGGGCAGCGCCATCGCCTGGGATGTGCTTCGTTTTGGAGCGGGCGAAGCAGCCGACCTGGGGGCACTCAGGGGTTGTCAACGGGATGTTTTCCCGTGGATGACTCCTGTTTTTTCGGCGACGTGAGCTGTATTGAACAGTGCGAACAAGTTCCTTGTGCTGCCTTGGGCGGCGAACGGCTGCGCCGCCCGCCGCTCCCGCGCCGTTCCACACGGCCCCAGCCCGTCCCCCGGGTTGGGGCCGTTGTTTTGCTTCAGCATTTGTTTGATTGACGGCCGCTTCACCGTGACAGCGGCCATTGACGCGGCCGCCCGTGATGTCCGTTTCGTGGCAAGGTGCGAGACTTTTCAATTTGAAATGAAAGAGGCCGCCAACCGTGGCGGCCTCGATCTTGTGCGAAATTCGACCGCTATTGCGCAATCCCCTCGACCGCGTAGGTGCGGAATTTTGCGAGCTTGTCGCGGATCGGCAGCAGTTCTTTGAAGGCCGCTGAATCGCGATAGGCTTTGATCTGATCGATGCTATCCCATTGCTGGATGACGATACGGGATTTAGGCGGTTCTCCGTCGAACGCCGTGGTTTTACCGCCAAGGGCAAGGAACTTGCCTCCGGCAGCCCTGATCGCGGCCCCTGCCTTTGGGACGTAGTCCTTCAAATACGCTTCCGTATCCAGGATCTCGACTTCAGTGACTTGATAGATCGGCGCCTTGGCTTGAGCATGAAGTCCCTGGACCGCGACCGTGCCAAGGCCGAAACCTGCCAGCATTGCCAATGCGATTGTGTATCGGGTTTTCATCATTCCCTCCCTCCCAGGCGAGGATCGCCCGCAGGGGTCAGCGTAGCATACGGATTGTCTTGATGGCGGATACAACCGCGGCACTAGCGTGCTTAAGTGCGGGCCGGGCACTGCCGGTGCGATAGGCCGTGTTTCATTCTGTCGCGGTATCGGTTGCGACAGGCGTCAGGCTTGTGCCCGCAGATTCTTATAGACGGCTTTCGTCAGCTCTTTGGCGGCCGGGGAGAACGACTGACCCCGCAGCGATATGATGCTGACGGAGCGCACCAGCGTCGGATTGGCGATCGGAAGCGCCTGCATCGTTGAGCCACGAAATTTCGGCAACGCGATCTTGGGCAGAATACCCACGCCCATGCCCGCGACGACGAACGCAATCAGAGTATGGGTGTGCAGGACATCGAATTTGATGTCCATGCTCAGGCCGCGGGCCAGCAGCGCCCGGTCGAGCACCTTGCGCAGTTCGGCGGATTTCGAGTTAAGCAGGACCGGAAACGCGCAGAGGTCCGCAAGATCGATCGCCTTGCGTTTCGGCAGCGGATAGGCTTTTGAGGTCAACGCGAAAATCGGCTCAGAGAATAGCTTTTCGAATTGAAATTCCACTGAGCCTTCGACCGCGGGGCCGATGCCGAAATCGATTTCCCGCCGCCGGATGCTTTCCAGGAGATCGTGCGTTGCCAGCTCGCGAAGGTTGACGTTGATGCCGGGGTAAGCGGTTCGAAACGCGGACAGCGCTTTCGGAAGGATAGTCGCCGCAACGGTCGGCACGCAGCCGATCGATAATGTACCTCGTTGAATGTCAACGACGTCGCGGATCTCGCGTAATCCGTTTTCCCATTCGTCCAGCGCCCGCCGGGCATGCGCAAGGAGCCGTTCGCCCTCGGACGTCAGTTCGACGCGTCGCGTCGTGCGATGAAAGATCGCGACGCCGACCTGCTCCTCAAGCTGTTTGATCTGCATGCTCACGGCCGACTGCGAACGATTCAGCTGCTCCGCCGCCATCCGGAAGCTGCGGTTTTCGGCCACCGCAACGAACATATGAAGAAGCTTGAGATTGACCTTGAAATTGACCTTGAGATTGACTTGGGCCACGTCGCGGACCTTTGTTTCGAAAAACAGATCAATTCTTAAGATAATCTTGTTGGAAAGCATAGTGGCGCGGCACTAGCATCATCGGCCTAGCCGGGACGGTGCGACGCAGCAGCGCAGTGCGGGCCATATCTGAGCGCGGTGGCGCCAATTCAGAAAAGAGAGACGACCATGCGTCAAATGAAACTGATCGGTTTCATGCAGGCTCAGAATTGTTCGAATTACCCGGCGTCCTGGCGGCACCGGCTGTCGCAGCCAAATTTCGGCTCGCGGGAATATTACGAAGGGATCGGCCGGACGCTGGAGGCCGGCAAGTTTCATCTCGCCTTCTTCGACGACCGCCTCGCCATTCCCGACAAATACGCCGACGATTTTGAGGACACGGTCCGCTACGGCATTCGGGCAGCGAAACTCGATCCGGTGTCATGCGCTCTGGTGATGGGGTTGGCCACCGAGAGACTGGGGATCGGGGTGACGTACTCGACCACCTACTACGAGCCGTTTCATGTCGCGCGCGTCTTTGCGACGCTCGATCTGCTCTTGAACGGGCGCATGGCCTGGAACGTGGTGACGTCGCTGAATGACTCGGAAGCGGCGAATTTCGGGGCAACGAAGCATCTCGGCCACGATTTGCGCTACGACCGGGCCGACGAGTTCATGGAAGTCGTTCTCGGCCATTGGGACAGCTGGGAGGAGGACGCCATTGTCTTTGATCGCGAGAGCGGCGTTTTTGCCGATCCCGCCAAGGTGCATCGGCTGGACCACAAGGGAAAGTTCTTTACGTCGCGCGGGCCGTTTACCGTGCCGCGTTCGCCGCAAGGGCGCCCGATCATCATTCAGGCCGGCCAGAGCGGCCGCGGCAAGACTTTCGCGACCCGGTGGGGCGAGTTGATGTTCGTGATCTATCCCAATCTGACGGTGGCCAAGCGCCAATATGCCGAGATCAAGCAGTCGCTCACCGAGCAGGGCAAGGACATTAGCATCGCGCCGGCGATCTATCCGATCGTGGCGGAGACGCAAGGAGAGGCCGAGGACCGCTTTGCGGAGATAGATGGGTTGGCAAAACCGATCGACACCCTCGCGCTGCTGTCTGAAGTCTTGAATTTCGATTTTGCGACCAAGCCGATGGACGAGCCGTTCTCGTCCGAAGAACTCGCTGCGATCAGCGGCCTGCAGGCGGTCCGTGACCGCGTCGTATTGCTCAGCGGCAAACCGAGCCCAACGGTGCGTGACTTCGTTCAGTTTAGCGGGCGGGCGACGCTGCGCGAATTCCCGAATTTCGTGGGCTCCGCGAAGCAGGTGGCCGACGGTCTCGAAGAGTGGTTCTCGGCAGGCGCGTGCGACGGTTTCGTGGTGGCTGCGACGCAGGTGCCAGGCACGTATGACGATTTCGTGCGCCTGGTGGTCCCGGAGTTGCAGCGCCGGGGGCTGTTTCGGCGGGATTATGAAGGAAACACCTTGCGCGAAAACCTCGGTCTGCCGAAACTGTCTCCGGCCCACCGCGCAAACTAGCGGTAATGCTCAACAAAAGAATACCAATAAGAGAATACCAATAAACGGGAGGATGAGATGGCAAAGGGACTGACCCGCCGTGCGGCTTTGGGAGCAATGGCGGCGCCCGCGTTGCTTGGCCTGACACAAACCGCGCGAGCCGATACCCGCACCCTCAAGATCTCGCACCAGTTTCCGGGCTCCGGCCCCGATGGTGGAGATTTTCGGGACCGGCTGTGCAAGAGGTTCGCCGAAGGCGTCGAGAAGCGCACCGAGGGTGCGTTGAAGTTCGATATTTATCCCAATTCATCGCTGATGAAGACGTTCGCGCAATTCGACGCGCTGAAGAAAGGGGCGCTCGACCTCAGTCTCTATCCGACAACTTATTCCGGCGGTGAGATTCCCGAGTTGAATATTACGTTCATGCCGGCAGTGGTCACCAGTTACGAGCAGGCCTACCGCTGGAAAACGGCGCCGATCGGCAAGGAACTGACGACGATCCTGGAGAACAAAGGCGTCAAGCTCATCACCTGGATGTGGCAGTCGGGCGGCATCGCCGCGCGGGCTAAGCCGGTGGTCAAACCCGCCGACGTCAAGGGTTTGAAGATCAGGGGCGGCAGCCGCGAGATGGACATGATGTTCAAGGGCGCAGGCGCGACGACCAGCAACATGCCCTCAAACGAAATCTACATCTCGATGCAAACCGGCGCGATCGACGTGGCGGTGACGAGTTCATCGAGCCTGATCTCGTTCAAGCTCGAAGAACTCAGCAAGGGGCTGACGTCGGCTGGAGGCCGCAGCTTCTTCTTCGTGCTGGAGCCCATCCTGATGTCGAAGGCCATCTTCGACACGCTGCCGCCGGATCAGCAGAAGGCCATCATGGAGGTCGGCGAGGAAATAGAGCCGTTCGGGTTGGAAGGCTCGAAAGCGGACGATCGGCGTCTGGCCGATGTTTATGCCAAGGCCGGCTCAGAGGTCGTCGAGATGGATGCAGCCGCTCTCGATGATTGGAGGATCATCGCGCGGGACAGCGCGTGGAAGGACTTTGCCGGGCGCTCGGCGAACACCGCCAGGGTTCTCAAGATGGCGGAGGAAGTGTGAGCGACATTCCGGCGCAGCCTTCCGGTCTGCGTCGTCAGGCCTTTCTGCACCGGATCATCACCTCGTGCGACAGGCTCGACAAGGTGCTGGTCTGGGCTTGCGCGCTGGCGACGATCGGAGCCGGTTTGGTGCTGACCTATTCTGTTCTCGCGCGATACTTCCTGCACATCTCCACGGACTGGCAGGATGAGATGGCGGTCTTCCTGCTGGTCGGCGCGACCTTCCTGTCTGCGCCTTATGTGCAGTCGGTGCGCGGTCACATCGCCATCGAAGCGCTTGAAGAATTTCTGCCTCGCAAAGCGAGGCGCTTCCGCGCCCTGGTCTCGGACATCGTGTGTCTTGCGTTCTGTGGTTTTTTCGACTGGCAGTGCTGGCTCCTATTGCTGGAAGCCATCGACGACGGCCGGGTCACCGACTCCGCCTGGGCGCCGCCGCTGTGGATTCCCTATTCGCTGATGACGGCCGGCATGACGTTTCTTTGCCTTCGGTTTGCCCTCCAGATCGTCGATGCCGTCCTGTCCAGAAGAAAAACGCCTGCATGAGCGCACTGTCCATCGGCGCGCTCTATGGCGGTGTCACGCTGCTTGTGCTGTTTGCGGGCGTGCCGATCGCGTTTGCGCTGGGCGCCGTGGCGGTGGCGTTCATGCTGGTTTTCATGCCGTTGTCCGCGCTCGGAATCGTCGCCCAGAATGTCTATCAGGAAATCGCCAATATTACGCTCCTCACCATCCCGTTGTTCATCCTCAAGGGTGCGGCGATCGGACGGTCACGGGCGGGCGCAGACCTCTACAACGCGCTGTATGTCTGGATGAACCGGATTCCCGGCGGACTTGGCGTGGCGAACGTGATCGCCTGCACGCTGTTCGCCGCGATGGCGGGATCGAGCGCCGCGACGTGCTCGGCGATCGGAAGCGCGGGCATTCCCGAACTGCGCCGGCGCGGTTATTCGCCAGGATTTGCAGCAGGGCTGATCGCGGCAGGCGGTACGCTCGGGATATTGCTGCCGCCGTCGATCACCATGATCCTCTATGCCGTCGCGGCGGAGCAGTCGCTGGGCCGGCTGTTTCTCGCAGGCCTGCTGCCCGGGCTCCTGCTGAGCGCGATGTTCTCCGCTTATGCGGTCTTGCGGTATCTCGCGGAGGTTCGCGGCGCGCAAAAGACGGGCAAGGATCATGCGATCCTCCGGCGTGACAAGTTCACGATGCGCGATCGCGTCAACGCGCTTCCGCGCATTCTGCCGTTCCTGATCCTCATGATCGGCGTGATGGGGGCGCTCTATGGCGGCTTTGCCAGCCCCGGCGAAACCGCGGGCCTCGGCGCGGTCCTCGCGTTGCTGCTGGTTGCGGTCATCTACGGCATCTGGCGTCCATCGGACTTTGGCCCGCTATTGTTTGCCTCGGTCCGGGAATCGACGATGGTCATCATGATCGTCGGCATGTCTCTTCTGTATTCGATGGTGATGAGCTACCTGCATATCTCGCAAAGCGCCGCCGAGTGGATCGTGGCCCAGCATTTCTCGCCGTGGCTTCTGCTTCTCGCCATTTTACTGATGGTGATGGTGCTCGGCTTTTTTCTGCCGCCGGCGAGCATTATTTTGATGACCGCTCCGATCATTCTGCCGCCGTTGCGTAGCGCGGGATTTGACCTCGTGTGGTTCGGTGTCGTCATGACGGTCGTGATGGAGATGGGTTTGATTCACCCGCCGGTGGGGCTCAACCTTTTTGTCATCAAGAACATCGCCCCGGATATTTCCTACCGCGAACTGGTGTGGGGAACGTTGCCGTTCGTCGCCATCATGATCATGGCCGTCATGCTGGTTTGCGCTTTTCCGGGCATCGCGATGTGGCTGCCGCGGGCCTTGATGGGCTAGAGTTCAAGGATCGGCTTCTCCGACAACTCGCCATTCGCTCTCGTCAAATAATTCGGCTAAAAGGCCTTAACGACAATAGGAGAACCAATAAAATGCGATTTAAGGCCTTGCTGTTCGCCGTCGCCGTCGGTGCTGCCCTTTGCACAACCGCTGCTGGAGCTGCCGAGCTCAAGCTGCTCACTGCCGGCGCGTTCAAGTCGACCGTCGGTGCGCTGATCCCTGAATACGAGAAGATGAGCGGCAACAAGGTTTCGGTCGAAAACGACACCGTCGGCGGTTTAATGAAGCGGATCGAGGCCGGCGAAAGCTTCGATGTGGTCGTGATGACCCCTGAAACCGTTGACCAGCTCATTGGCAAGGGCAAGGTGATTTCCGGCAGCCGCACTAATCTGGCGCGCGTGGGCGTCGGCGTGATGGTGAAGACCGGCGCGAGCCAGCCGGACATTTCGACCGTCGAAGCTTTCAAGATGGCTGTGCTCGACGCAAAATCGGTCAGTTTCATCGATCCCGCCAGTGGCGGCTCCAGCGGCATCTACATCGAGAAGCTGCTCGAGCGCCTCGGCATATCGGATCAGGTCAAGCCGAAGGAAAAGCTCAAACAGGGTGGCTATGTCGCCGACTACGTCGAGTCCGGCCAGGCCGAGCTTGGAATTCACCAGATCAGCGAGATCCTGCCGCATGGTGGCGTCACGCTGGTCGGACCGCTGCCGAAGGAAATTCAAAACTATACCGTGTACGCCGCCGGCATCGGTGCAGGAACCCAACAAGGCGACGCCGCCAAGGCATTGATCGCCTCATTGCTTGGTCCATCGGCCCAAGCGTTGTTCAAATCGAAGGGCATGGAGCCGGGCGCTGAATAAGCCGCCCGCCTCGCGGGTCGCCTCAACTTCCGATGATGCCGACCAGACGAGGGCGGCGGTGGTTTGCGCGCGGGTTCTCGGCTGGCAGGGCGCGCAGCCATTCGCGGAAACTGACGACCTCGGGACAATCCGCGGTGCCTTCAGGCGCAATCAGCCAATCACCCACACCGGATCCCTCATTGACCCGGTCGCAGCGATAGCCCGGATGGTGGCCAAGACCGCGGGTTATCAGCACGTCGACCTTGCCCTCGACCAACTCGTGCAGGCCTGCGGGTTGCAGCACCCGCAAACCGATTTCCGCATGCGTGCTGCGAAACTCCGCCAACTCGAGGCGGCGCAAGTCGAAGCTGCCATGGACCCCCAACTGCAGCAGCGCCGCACCTGCCGGTTTCAATTGCGAGGTCGCGTCCGCAATGCGACGAAAACCATCGGATATCTCGGGCAGATAGGCCTGACCGGCCGCGGTCAGGACGAGCTGCTTATGCAACCGCTCGAACAGGCGCACGCCGAGGCGCGCCTCCAGCGCTTTCACCTGCTGCCCCACGGCGGCGGGCGTCACGTGCAGTTCGTGCGCGGCCAGTTTGAAGCTGAGATGCCGCGCAGCGGCTTCGAATGCGCGGAGCGCGTTGAGGGGTGGAAGAGTGTAGGTCATCGCGCTCCAGTTTGACACCGATAGGCCGTGGCCTTGCAATAGATTTTCTAGTGCTTGAGCGAAGGAACCATGGTTTGCGCTGATTGGATGTCCCCCTTACGCTCGGTTCTCAACATTCGCAGACGAGGCGTCTAATGGCTGAGATCATCCATCGCTTTTACGAACAGCATCGCGGTGCCATGGAAGCCGCCATGCGCCATCGCCTCGACCTTGCCGAAGCAATGCTTTGCGAGCGCGCGGGTCTCACCGATATGGATGGGATCAGACAGGAGGTAATGGACGAATTCGAAATCGTGATCACCCAAATCCCCTATGTCGGAGGCGCGGCCAGTCGTATGAGCGATTTCTTCATGCGTCTCATCGGCTTTATGGCCATCAGCCGGGTGCTGCGGCGGCACGGCGTGCCGCTGTCCGTGATCGGCGAAATCGCGCGAGAAACCTACAAGGCGCAATTGCTCACGGTGCCCAAAGCGGAGCGTCTCGCCTCGGGGCGTCAATTCATGTCGACAGAGAATCAGACCTTGCTGCGCGAGCAGGCTGCAAAAAGCCGTCAGAACGAGTTTCCCGAAGATTTCGTCTACGATTTCGTCGAGCCGGGCTCAGGCGACAAGTTTGAATTCGGCATCGACTACAAAGCTTGCGGCTTCTGCAAATTCGCTGGCCGCCATGGCGATCAGGAAATCTTGCCGAACATTTGCGGGCTCGATTTCGACGCCTATGCAACGCACGGCATCCACCTGCAAAGGACACAAACGTTGGCTGGCGGCGCGAGCCACTGCAATTTCCGATTCTCGCGGCTCCCTCCGGTCCATGAAGACCTGGAGATGGAGCACGAACTTCGGAAGCGCTAGTCCTTGGCGACACGGAACACGCGCAGGTCCTGCTGAACGCCCTTCAGCTTGGAGAGGGTTGACGCGACTTCCCGGGAAGCCAGCAGCGCGTGCACGCCGTCGGATGAATAGACATCCTCCGAGACAAAAATCTCTTCCGCATCCGCGAGCTGTTGCACGCGTGCGGCGATGTTGACCGTCTGGCCGAAATAATCGAGCCGTTCGTTCAACGTGACCGCGATCGCAGCACCTTTATGGATCCCGATCTTGAGAATGATCGCACGGTCGGCCTGCTTGCGGTTGAAGGCATCGATCTCGCTCCGCATCGAAAGGGCCGCCGCGACCGCGTCGGCAGGTTCGAGGAACGTGGCCATGACGGCATCGCCAATGGTCTTAATGATCGCGCCGTGGTGGCGGGTGATGACGTCGTGCAGCAGGTCGAAATGCCGCTGGACGAGGGAGAACGCGTTGAGGTCGCCGATGCGGTCGTAAAGCGCGGTCGAGCCTTTGAGATCCGTGAAGAGAAGCGTGATGTCCCTGACCGCAATTCCCTCCTGCGCCTTGATCAGCTCGGAGCGGAAGAGATCGCGAAAGGCCTGCGTGGTCAAAAGACGCTTGCCGTTGAGAAACGGGATGAAATGCACAGGCGCGCCGCTCATGTCGAAACCGGACGGCAGCACGGCGATGGCAAACATGCCACGCTCCGAGGCGTTGTTGTCGATCGTAAAGACGATCTTGCCGGGCGCCATCTCGCGCACGTCGTGGCCGTTCACTTTATCTTCGCTATAACCGACGGCCACCGTTTGCGGAGCTGAAGCCCGCGCGCCGGCGATCGAGATTACCAGCGCCGCTTTGCCCGCCGGACAGGTCGCCACGACGGTGCCTTCGTCAACCTCGACTTCGATGGACGTGGTCTCGCCTGCCGGCAGATAGGTCACCGACCGCGCCGCCGCGGCCTTGGCGTTCACCAGCGGCTGACCGTCGGGCAACAGGCCGTCGGCCGTGTTCTGGGTCTTGAAAAACTTGTCCCAGGCCGGAAGCTGCTCGGGATCGTGAAACGCGATCTTGCGGATGTCGGGACTGACGGTGAAGCCGACCGCGATATATTCGTCGAGCGCCGCCTCAAACCCGACCTGGCAGAACGCGCAGTGATAGTGATTGTGCAGCCCCTTCAGGCTGCGAAAGCTCTCGACCACGCAGCAACATTGTGGACAATAGAGCGACCAATCCATCGAGAACAGGCCAAGCGCGGTGGCGTGAAGAAACAGGTCGATGATTTCGTTCTCGGCGAGACCGCGCTCCTTCGCAAAGCTGAAGGCGTTGATCCTGTATAAAGACAGATCGTCTGCGGTTCGAATGTGGCTCTCGAGCTTCGATATCAGCCGCGGGCTCCACGCCTTCGCTTCTTCAAGCTCGGCCAGCCGTTCGTCCAGCAATTTCTCATTGACCGCGCCGACCATCTTCCGGTGCCTCTCGTATGACAGCGCCGTGCCACGGGTTCAGACCACGGCGCAATCGCGGCCTGAACATATCTGGATTGGCGAACTCTATTCAACGGCGAGTTTGACGTCGATGTTATTGGGGGGCGTGTTGGAATAAGCTGCCTGGCGCGGTTTGGCCGCTATTTTTTTGCGATCTTGGCCGCGCCGGTTGCGGCGGTCTTTATCAGTTCAGCCACCGCCTGAGGCTGCGACACATAGATGGCGTGGCTCCCCTTTGCCTCGACGACGATTGAGCCGGCGCGCTTTGCCATCGAACGCTGCGCGTCCGGCGGAATCATCTTATCGGCGGTGGCGACAAGGTACCAACTCGGCTTGGCCTTCCAGGCAGGCGCGGTGACCTTGCCCTCCACGGCCTCGAGGCCAGCCGGGCACTGTGACGCTGCCATGAAGGAGGCCAGCTCAAGCCGGACATCGGCACAGAACGCGTCGGCGAACTTATCCCTGTGCAGGAACAGCAATCCGTCCACCGGAGGCAGAATTGGCGGGGCCGGAGCTCCCGGAGGCGCGCTGGCGATCAGGCTGAAAACGGACTCGCCGGTGTCGGGCGCAAACGCCGTGATATAGACGAGCCCGGCGACCTTCGGGTCCGTACCGGCTTCGGTCACGACAGCGCCGCCATACGAATGGCCGACCAGGATGACTTCCCCGGGAGCGAATGCGATCGCGTGCTTCGTCAGCGCGATATCCTGGGCCAGAGACAAAGTCGGGTTTTGGACGATCGTGACGTTATAACCGTCCCTTTGCAGGATCTGGAAGACGCCCTCCCAACCAGACCCGTCGGCGAAGTTGCCGTGGACCAGGACGATGTTCTTGATACCGCTGCTCATGTTGATCTCTCTGTCGATCGGGTGGGATGGATGCGGTTACTTGGAAGACTTACTTGGCAGACGCCTTTGCCGCGCGTTCGATCAATCGCGCGACGTCCTCCGGCTTGGAAACGTAGGCCGCGTGGCTGGCCGGAACCTCGATCGTTTCGCTGCCGGCCCGCTTGGCCATGCTGCGCTCGAGGTCGGGATTGATGTTGTGGTCGCGGGTCGGGATCAGCGCCCAGCTCTTCTTCTGATGCCAGGCGGCCGCCGTCACCGGCGCGCCGCCGGCGGCCTTGGCCAGCATCTGTTGGGAATGTGCCATGAAGTTCGCCTGGGCGGGCGCAAGGTCGGCGGCGAAATCGGCGGGAAAGGCGGCCAGGTCGAGGTACAGGAAATCGTCCTTGGTGGCGCGCATGTCGTTGTTGGCGGCCGGCGCCGACGAGAGCAGGCTGACGGCACTCTCGCCATTGTCGGGGATGAAAGCAGCGATATAGACGAGGCCGACGACATTGGGCGCATTGCCCGCTTCGGTGATGACCACCCCGCCATAGCTGTGGCCGACCAGAAGGGCGGGGCCCTGTTGTAACTCCAGCACCCGTTTGGTCGCCGCGACGTCGTCCGCGAGTGATGTCAGCGGCTCCTGCACCACGCTGACCGTATAGCCGTCTTTAACAAGAATGTTGGCGACGTCCCGCCATCCCGAACCGTCGGCGAAGGCACCGTGCACGAGGACGATGTTCTTGACCGGCTCGGCCCGCGCAGGCGTGCCGGCGGCTGACACAAGTGCGACGGCTGCGATGGCTGCGGCAACGGATTTAATTGGCATCGTGCTCTCCTGCATGATCAAATATATTCAACCCATAGGTTGAATAAAGCGTCGGCTTGGAAAATTGTCAACCTTTGGGTAGAATAATTTTGGAATCGAAAAATCGAGCGGATAAATAAAATTGTCATGATTGAGACCGAAGCACGGAAGGAAGCCGGTTCGCGCACCGAGCGCCTCGACGCGGTATTCGCCGCGTTGGCCGATCCGACCCGGCGGGCGATTATCGAACGGCTTTCGCGCGGCGAGGCGCGCGTGACCGAGGTCGCAGAACCCTTCCATATGTCTTTGAACGCGGTGTCGAAACACATCCGCGTGCTGGAAGCGAGCGGCGTGGTCGAGCGGCAGAGGAAAGGGCGCGACCACATTCTCTCGATCAATACCCATTCGCTGGATGCGGTCGATGGCTGGATCGGCCGGACGCGCAGCTACTGGGAGAAGCGGCTGGACGCCATGGAGCACCTGCTGCGCGAGCTCAAGAAGGACCACAAGTCGGCGCCAAAGGATCGCAAGCATGACCGGCGGTGACGCGACCGGCCCGATCGTGCAGCTACGCCGGCGCGTGAAAGCCACGGCAGAGGAGATCTTCGAGCTGTGGACCCAACCCGATTTGATGGCTCGGTGGATGAGCCCTTTTCCCGGCGCGGTCGATTGCAAGGCGAGCTGTGATTTCCGCCCTGGCGGAAGCTACAGCCTCGTGATGTCATCGCAGGAATCAAAGCGCGAAGTTACCGGCACCTATGTGCAGATCGACCGGCCGCGCAAGCTGATATTCACGTGGATGGGCCCGCTGACGAACCATGTGAATACGTTGGTCACCCTGGAACTCAATCCGCGCGGCGATGAAACCGACCTGGTGCTGACCCACGAGCGTCTGCCGACGCCGGAAATGCATGTAGGCCATACCAAGGGCTGGGGACATATACTGGACCATCTGGCGGGGGTGGTGGAGGCGTCTTAGCCGGACAAGCAGCACTGCTTACTCATTCGTCGCGAAGCTTCACCAGCTGAGCTGCATGTGCTCCCTGCATGTCCTCCATGACACGCGTTGCTTCGGCGGCCGCAAGCGCGGCGAATTAGCCCACTCGGAAGTTCCCCAGTGCGCACAAAATAAACTGGCCACTGATAAATTCGAGCGAGACCACGGGCCTCGGAACCGGCCAATATCCTCGACTCCGCCTCTACTCGGTATTTGTGGGGTCTTCGCTTCTGGGAAAATGAACCGCGTGCGGCAAGACGATGCGCCGGGTTCGCCTGCGGCGGGAAATGCGCGCTCTGATTCCGTAACCGGCCGCGAAGCCGGCGCAAAAGAGCACCACGGCCACGACGCTAAACATCTGAGGACAACGTTCTTTGCGCCATGCCGCACAACGCAGCGTCCGTCAGCCGCGGTCCAAATTGAGGGAGGGCCAGTGAGGGGGCCGCCTTTTCGGCGAACTGCGGGCTACGTTGGCGCTCGCAATTCGCCCCGCAGCCAGCCCTGCGTTCTGCGGGATTTCATAGGGTCAGCCAGATCGGCGACAATCTGATGAATGTCGCGGCACTCTGGGCACTCAAAGGTGCGGATATGGAAGCCCAAGCGGCCGGACGTAACCCGCGCCAGTATCGTTGCTGATCGGCAGATCGGACATAGCGGACGGAAATCGAACGACACGTTGCTCGCCTTGGCTGAGGCGAGAGCACAACACTCTCAGTCACCGATGGAAGCCGTTACAGGGCGGTGATGGAGCGATCATGGCGCATAGCAACATCGGGCTGGTGTTCTGTTTTGCTCACTTTCAAAAAGAAATTAACGATTGGTGCGCGAATTGGTCTCCTGTCCGGTTCAAATTGAGCAAAATCGAAACAGGCCGCTGCCCATATCAAATTAGATCCCATGGGGAGTGGATAGCGACCGGCACTCTGGCAGGGTGAGGTCGTGCAAAACACCCACTCTGGAGGCGACCATGCAAACTGCTGACCGATCCGAAGGCTGCCGGATTCAAGCCAGGACACTGGGGTTCATATAGTCAAACCGCTGCACTTCGGGAACGTAGCTGCTGTTCGTGACTTGTTTCTTGGAGATCGCAGACCGATAGGCACCGATCCATGAGCACTAGCCAAAACCAGCTGGCGGTGGCGGCCCTGGAAACGCTCCACGGGGCGCGCGGCCTTCCTGCTGCGGAGGCAACGGCCAAGCTTCGTGACTTCGCGGACTCCATGCCGACCGTCCTTCCCGAGACAGCCCGGCTTGCGGATGCGTCAGGCGCTCTGAGGACACTGGTCAACCAGCTGCAATCGCAGGGCGCCGCGACCGACGACACCTGGGAATACGCGATCGAAACGATGCTCAGTTATGCCAACGAATCCGTTTGATCTTGGCAGCCCGACCTCCCATCTTGTACTGTTCGCAAACGTCCGCACCGCCGCCACGACATTGCTCCCCGAGCAGGGCTTGGGATAAACAGCGCATGGGCACTCAATCATTTCGCGCCGATTGCGCGAATCGAACGTCGCGCAGACCGTACGGTCTGTGGCGGGGTGACGTCATAAAGGACATGTCTATGAGCAAGCCTCACTATCATGCCGTCATCTGGATTGATCATCGTGAAGCCCGCGTGTTTCATTTCAATTCGACGGATGTCGAACGACTGGTCCTGCATCCCGACCATCCGACCAAGCACATTCATCACAAGGCAAACTCGGTCGGCAGCGGCCACGCTTCCCCGGATCACGACTATCTTCAGGCCGTAGCCGAATCGGTTGCAGACGCCGGCGCCGTCCTCGTTACCGGACCTGCAAATGCAAAAACCGAATTCGTCGATCACATTCGCCTGCACGAACCCGCCCTGGCTAAAATCATCGCCGGAATCGAGACGGTCGACCACCCGAGCGATCCGCAACTCGTTGCTTATGCGAGAGTATACCTGAAGGCGGCCGATCGGATGCAACCCTAGGGGTCGGACGTTCGGCGTGGTCAAATCGAGCCGACCATTGGAGGCTCCCGCCTTGGCCGAAGCAGAAACCCGGCCCTATCCATCACAATGGGAAAGGCATCTCGTCCTTGGCGACGGCTGGAAGGTTTTCGTCCGGCCGGTTCGCGGCGACGACGAGCCGCTGATCCTTGATCTGTTGCTGCACGTCAGCAAGGAAGATCTGCGGCTTCGCTTCTTCGATTCGATTAAGGAATTCAGCCATCCGTTCCTTGCCCGGCTGACCCAACTCGATTACGCGCGCGCGATGGCGTTTGCGGCGTTCGACGAAGCCAGCAGCGATATCCTGGGCGTTGTCCGCCTTCACCGCGGTCCGACGGGTAATAGCGGCGAGTATGCGATCCTGCTGAGATCGGATCTGAAAGGCCGGGGATTGGGTTGGGCGCTGATGCAAATGATCATCGAATATGGAAAATCCGAAGGCCTGGCGCAAATAACCGGCGAGATTCTCCGGGAGAATTCGGTGATGTTGAAGATGTGCCGCGAACTGGGCTTCGACGTCAAAACCAATCCGGCGGATCTCGGCGTCTATAACGTCACCCTCGTTCTCGATCGGCCGCATGAAAGATGAGACGCGCCCGTGACTACACACCGCGCAAAGCAAGCGCGCAGGTATGACGAGCGATCTGCTCGTCTTCTTGCGAGGGAAGAACTTGTACCTGGCACCGCGGCCTGGAAAGATTGTCGTGCTTATCGTCAATGAAGACGCCGGCCCAATCGAGCCCGCCGCAAATAGCACCGCGCACCTGATCGTCGTTTTCTCCAATACCGCCGGTAAAGACGATGAGATCCGCCCCGCCGAGCACGGCGATCATCGTGGCGATTTGTTTGCGAACGGAATAGCAGAACATATCGATCGCCAATCGGGCATCGACGCTGGTTGATGCTGCTTCATGCAAGCGCCGCATATCGCTGCTGATGCCTGAAATTCCGAGCAACCCGGAACGATGGTCGATCACGTCTTCGAGCATGGCCGCATTTAGCTTCTTCTCCCGCATTAGGTAAATCAAGACGCCAGGGTCAATCTCGCCGCTGCGCGTGCCCATCACGAGGCCGCCCGATGGGGTCATTCCCATACTGGTGTCGATCGACTTGCCGTCCCTGATCGCCGTGACGCTGGCGCCGTTGCCGAGATGGGCAATGATCAATCGCGCCGGCGTGTCGTCGCCAAGTTGATGCAGGATGGATTCGCAGGAGAGGCCGTGAAAGCCGTAGCGCTGAATACCCTCAGCTTGCCATTCCCTGGGGATCGGAAGCACCCGGGCAATATCCGGCAAATCGATATGGAATGTCGTGTCGAAACATGCGATCTGCGGCAACGCCGGAAAGTGCTTCCGGGCAAAACGCATCACCGACAAGGCCACAGGCGTATGCAGCGGCGCAAAGGCCGATGCGGCGTCCAATTGTTGCATGACCTGTCCGTCGATCAGGCAATGCTGCCGCAGCTTCGGTCCGCCATGAACGACACGGTGGCCGATCGCGACGGGGGCAGGGGCGCCGCTGTCGTCGAGAAATTTCCCGATGCGGGCAATGGCTTCCCTTTGGGTGGGAATGGGCGACGTCTCGACCAGTCGGGCCTGATTGCGCAAATTCTGTGCGTGAAACTGACTACCTTGCTCACCGATCGCTTCGGCCTCACCGGTCAACAGCAACTCGGCTTTCATCGGTCCGACGCGATACAGGCCGAACTTGAGCGAGGAAGAGCCGCTGTTCAACGCCAGCACAACCAACTCGGAGGCGATATGTGTTGGGGCAAGCATCTCGCTCAGACCGCCCAGCGCCAGTCGCGGACCTCCGGCAGGTCGTCGCCATGCTCGCTGATGTAGAGCTTGTGGCGTTCCATATCGGTCCAGTACCGCGCCGTCGCCCTCTCGACCTGATCGCTCAGCCGCGGAATACGCTTGATAGCGTCGAGTGCCAGTTGAAAACGATCGAGATTGTTCAAGACGACCATGTCGAACGGCGTGGTCGTGGTACCCTCGTCGCGGTAACCGCGGACGTGGATATTGTCATGGTTGTGCCGCCGGTAGGTCAATTTGTGAATCACCGAGGGGTAGCCATGGAAGGCGAAGATCACGGGTTTGTCGGTCGTGAACAGCTCGTCGAAATCCTGATCCTCCAGGCCGTGGGGATGCTCCGACTGCGGCTGAAGCACCATCAGATCGACCACGTTGACGACGCGTATCCGGATATCGGGGACGTATTGCCGCAACAGCGATACCGCAGCCATCGTTTCCAGCGTCGGCACATCGCCGGCACAGGCCATCACCACGTCGGGATCGTCAGAACCGTTGCTGGCCCATTGCCAGATGCCGGCGCCCGCGACGCAATGGCGCGTGGCTGAATCGATATCGAGCCACTGCCACTCCGGCTGTTTGCCGGCGACGATGAGGTTGATGTAGTTGCGACTGCGCAGGCAGTGATCGGTGACCGACAGCAGGCAGTTGGCATCGGGCGGCAGATAGATGCGCACCACGTCGGCCTTCTTGTTGGCGACATGGTCGATGAAGCCCGGGTCCTGATGCGAGAAGCCGTTGTGGTCCTGTCGCCAGACATGCGACGTCAGCAGGTAGTTCAGCGAGGCGATCGGCTTACGCCACGGAATCTCCTTGCTGACCTTCAGCCACTTGGCATGCTGGTTGAACATGGAGTCGATGATGTGAATGAACGCCTCGTAGCATGAGAACAGGCCGTGGCGTCCGGTCAGCAGATAGCCCTCGAGCCAGCCCTCGCACATGTGCTCGCTGAGCATTTCCATGACGCGACCGTTGACGCTGAGATCGATATCGACCGCCTCGACCTCGGCCATCCATTCCTTGCCGGAAACCTCATACACGGCCTCCAGCCTGTTGGAGGCGGTTTCGTCGGGGCCGAACAGCCGAAAGTTCTGCTTGCCGAGATTGAGCTTCATGACATCGCGCAGAAATGTGCCTAACACCCGCGTCGATTCCGCGCGGCTCTCGCCCGGCAGGGATACCGCAACGGCGTAATCGCGGAAGTGCGGCATCGACAGCGGTTGCAGCAATTCGCCGCCATTGGCGTGCGGATTGGAGCCCATGCGACGCCGGCCGGTGGGTGCCAGCGCCGCAAATTCTTCGCGAAATTTTCCGTGCTCGTCGAACAATTCGTGCGGCCGATAGCTCTTCATCCAGGCTTCGAGCTGCTTGAGGTGCTCGGGATTCTTGAAGTCCGCGATCGGAACCTGATGCGCCCGCCACGTTCCCTCGACAGGCAACCCGTCGACAAATTTCGGTCCGGTCCAGCCCTTGGGCGTTTGAAACACAATCATCGGCCAGCGCGGCCGTTCCACCGGGTCGTTTGTGCCAGCGGACCGCGCGGCACTTTGTATCTGGCGGATCCGCGCAAGAACGTTGTCCAGCGTCGCGGCAAGGCTTTGATGCACCAGCGCGGGATCGTCACCCTCGACGAAATGCGGATCGTAGCCGTAGCCGCGGAGCAACTCCGTCAGTTCCTGCCGGCTGATCCGCGCCAGCACCGTCGGATTGGCGATCTTGAAGCCATTGAGATGAAGGATCGGAAGCACGGCGCCATCGCGCGCGGGATTGAGGAACTTGTTGGAATGCCAACTGGTGGCGAGCGCACCGGTTTCGGCTTCTCCGTCGCCAATGATGCAACTGACAATCAGATCCGGGTTATCGAAGGCGGCGCCATAGGCATGGGCCAGAGAATAGCCGAGTTCGCCGCCTTCATGAATTGAACCGGGCGTTTCCGGTGCGACATGGCTTGGAATGCCGTAGGGCCAGGAAAACTGGCGGAAGAGCCGCTCCAATCCATTCCGGCTCCGCTCGATCGCCGGATAATGCTCGGTGTAGGAGCCTTCGAGATAGCTGTGGGCCACGATGCCGGGACCGCCATGGCCGGGGCCAATGACATAGATCATGTTCAGATCGTTGTGCTTGATCAGCCGGTTGAGGTGCACATAGAGGAAGTTCAGTCCCGTCGTGGTTCCCCAATGACCGAGCAGGCGAGGCTTGATGTGCTCCAGCGTCAGCGGCGTTTCGAGCAGCGGGTTATCCTGCAGATAGATTTGCCCAACTGAAAGATAGTTCGCCGCGCGCCAATAGGCGTGCATCTTGTTGAGCAGATCGGGCGATAAGGGATTGGACATGGTCGACTCCAAACATTCCGGGGTGTTCCGGCCGCTGGTCAATTTTGCTCGGCTTTTGGCTCCTTATGTTTCTGGAAGAGCGCAGACCGTTTGATGTGGAGCAACCTGACCCAATATTTAAGCAAGCCGTGTCGGCCTGGTCGGATGCGTCGTTCTTGGATGGTGGTCATGCAGGTAAGACGCCAGGTGATTGCGAATGATATCGTCGCCAGCCACGGCCGTCTCGAACAAGCTCTCCTGCATATCCCGAGGCAAATCGGGCCACAGCGCAAGCGCGGCCCTGCCCACTAAGCGCTCGAACTCGTAGGTTGAGTTGTTCTTCACTACATGGGACCTTATTGGCTGGAGCACCCAAGTCCTGCCTGAATCAAGCAGGGGCCCAACTGAGGGGTTAGCAAGCTCGCTGCACGATCCAAGCGCTCCAATGACATATTGTTCCGCAGTTTAACGCGAGCCGAGGGCGGTTCAGATTACATTCGCACGAGATCAGTGGTCCGATTCTAACATTTGCATCCTGTTGAGGCAGGCACTTTTGCAAATGTTAGAATCAAAGGACCACTAGCAAATATTGGTTTCTAGCGGAGTTTTGGATTTGACATTCGCATGCGAACGCTCGGCTACGGGGTAGCGAATGTCAAATCCACTCCACTAGACGTACGGCGATATTTCGTCGGTCCGGTTTCTTTCTATAAGGAGCATTACTGAACTCTTTGTGACGGAAAGCTGCCGAGGTAGATCGGGGATCGCCTGATCTTGACGGCTAGAAACCCGGAAGAGTGGTCAATATTGCTCAGCTTCGAAATACCTGTCGGAACATGCTTGCAACCATTCTGCCGGAAGCGGATTGGCATTCCAGATCGTGGCGGAGACAACAGGAATATAATGCAAATAGCACCAGAGATCACCTTCGAAGGCTCCGAGTCATCGCCAGCGGCGCGCGCGGCGATACTGAAAGAGATCGAACGGCTGGAAACTCACAATCAACGCATCACGGGATGTCGCGTATCCGTTATCGCGCCAAGCGTTAAGCATCGCCATGGCACTGGATTCCAGGTCCACATTTGGCTTACGCTTCCGCCGCACGAAAATATAGTCGTCAACCAGTCGCATGTTGACGACGCGCGGCACGAACACGTCGAAGTCGCGATCAGGGATGCTTTCGCGATCGCTCGGCGTCAGGTTGACGCGCTTGCCGTCTGATGCGATTTCCTAAGGCTCGCGTCGGAGCAGCCCCACGCCATGCCTCTCGTCGTCAAGCCTACCCCGGAAGGTAGCGCGCATTTAGAGCCGGCCGTTGCGACCAATGTCTTTACGAGGCGTGGCCTGAGCAGCGCGGAAGCCCGAGACCGGCTGGCGAAATTGGGCTCGAACGCGATTGCGGATGTGTCGCAGCATCCCGTGCGTCGCGCATTTGGGAAACTGTGGGCGCCAGTTCCCTGGATGCTCGAAGCCGCCATTCTTCTTCAGCTATTTCTTGGCGATTACGTGGAGGCCGGCGTCGTGGCCTTCCTTCTGGTCGCAAATGCGGCGATCGGCTTCTTTCAGGAAAGTAGGGCGCAGGCCACGCTCGACGCTCTCAAATCACGGCTCGCGCTCGTCGCAGCCGTGCAACGGGACGGGAGTTGGACCACGGTTCCTGCGGCCACGCTGGTGGCGGGTGATCTGGTTAAGCTGTCGCTCGGCTCCATCGTCGCTGCGGACGTGCGCGTCCTCGATGGATCGATCCTGGTCGATCAGTCCATGCTCACGGGCGAGTCCCTGCCCGTCGAGGCCGGGGCGGGCGCGGAGGCCTTTGCGGGCGCTTTGATACGGCGCGGGGAAGCCGTCGGAGAAGTCATTGCGACGGGGACACGAACCAAATTCGGACGGACGGCTGAACTCGTTCAAAGCGCGAAGGTTGAAAGCTCGGAGCAGAAGGCCATTCTGCGGGTCGTGCGCAATCTGGCGCTGTTCAACGGCGCCGTGACTGTCCTGCTGACGACCTACGCGCTGTGGCTGCCCATGCCACGCGGAGACATTATTCCGCTCGTCCTCGTGGCGGTGCTGTCTTCGATTCCCGTCGCGTTACCGTCGATGTTCACGCTCGCAGCGGCGGTCGGCGCCCGCGCTCTGGCACGCAAGGGCGTCCTGCCGACCAGCCTGTCTGCCGTCGATGAGGCGGGTGGCATCGATATTCTCTGTTCGGACAAGACCGGAACGCTGACACGCAACGAGCTTGCCGTGATGTCGGTCCATGCGCTGCCGCAGTTTGACGACAGGCAGGTTCTGGCGCTCGCGTCGCTGGCGAGTTCCGATGGCGGCCAAGATCCGGTCGACGCCGCTGTTCGCGCCGCCGCCGCTCGACAACCAGCGACGGATAAGCTCGAACTTGTCCGATTTATCCCTTTCGACCCCGCACTGAAACGCTCCGAAGCGACCGTTCGCGAGGCGAACGGCGCCGTCGCTCGCGTCGTGAAGGGCGCTTTCGCCGTCGTACAGGGACTGTCATACCCTTCGCCTGCCTGTTCGACCGTCGTCCACGAACTGCAAGCCAAGGGATATCGTGTCCTGGCGGTCGCATCTGGCGCCGGGGAAAAGCTGCAAATGGCCGGCGTAATTGCGCTCAGCGATCCGCCCCGCGAGGACTCCGCTGCAATGATCGCCGAACTAACAAGCCTGGGAGTTCGCACCATCATGGTAACAGGCGACGCTCCTGTGACCGCGAAGGTGGTGGCGGGTGTCGTCGGCATCTCCGGGCCTGTGTGGGCGACGTCGCCGCTACCTCCGGGTATTCAGGCCGATCGCTTTTCGGTTTTCGCCGGCGTGCTTCCGGAAGACAAGTATCAGCTTGTCAAAGCGCTTCAGAAGGCGGGGCATATCGTCGGCATGTGTGGCGACGGCGCCAACGATGCGCCCGCCTTGCGACAAGCGCAGATGGGTATCGCGGTTTCCACGGCGACCGACGTTGCCAAATCGGCCGCAGGCATTGTGCTGACCGAGCCCGGCCTTGGAGGCATTGTCGCCTCGGTCAAGGAAGGACGCACGACCTTCCAGCGCATCCTGACCTATACGTTGAGGTCGATCGTCCATAAGGTTGTTCAAGTGCTCTTCCTGGCCGCTGGTTTGATCATGACAGGGCAGGCCATTCTGACACCCATGCTGATGGTGCTCATGATGGTCACGGGCGACTTCCTGGCCATGTCGTCTTCCACCGATAATGTTCGGCCATCTCCAACGCCAAGTGTCTGGAAAATCGGCTCTCTGACCACAGCGGGCGTCATCATGGGAATATTCGATCTGATGTTCTGTGTCGCGTGCTTCTCAACCGGACGATTCCTGCTTAACCTCGACACCGGCACGTTGCAGACGTTCACGGTCGTGACATTGGTCTTCAGCGGACAGGCCGTTTTCTATGTTGCGCGCGAGCGGCAACACCTGTGGAGTTCGTGGCCCGGCAAATGGCTCATTATCTCCTCCGCGGTGGATCTGACACTCATCAGCCTTCTAGCCTTCAAAGGCGTTCTGATGCGTCCGCTGGCAGTCGCCATCGTGGCCGGTCTTCTCGCCGCAGCGGTCCTATTTTCCCTGCTCCTGGACCTGCTGAAAGTCGCTTTATTCCAGCGCTTGAGGATCGCTTAGCCGCGAAGCCACGGTGCAAGAGGGGACGACCAAGGCATTTCAAAACAACGGCCCCAGCGCGGGGGCAGCTGGGGCCATCATTCATCGGGTGCTATGGGGGCATTCGCATCCGGTCGTGCAAAGCCAACTTTATCCAGGGACATTCGTTCCTGAAGCTTGAGCGCAAGGCCAAAGCCAAGCGCGCGCTCTTCCGGACGATCACCTGTCATCGTTCGAGGGCGATGCCGAAGCTGTGTAGTCCGCTGGCGGACCTTTAACCGATCGCGCGTGTTAGGGCCTTGGGACCGGGGCGGCGATGAACGCGGAGCTTGGCCAATGGGCGCGATTCCTGTTCACCTGGAACGACGTTTCGAGCAGAAATGGGCTTCTCGCTTCAGACCGCAAACGGGGGCAGTCGCGTCGAAGAACGTCGGGACAAAGCCACCGCACCCCAAAGAAGCCAGTACTGGTCCCGGCAAAACCGGGAAAACGCCTGTCTGTGATCGAGCTGATTTGGCGCCTGAGATTTGAGGGCAGTGTCATGCCGATTGAAAAGCCCGGCTTTATCGTCAAAACGATTATCGAAACAGGCCACGCGGAATCGGCGCCGTCGGTGCTGGCTCTACTGACGACCCCCTCGGATGCCAGGGTGAAGCGTTATCTCCACGAACAAAAGCTTGAGCGTTATCGACAGCGGATAGCCGAGTCCGGCCTTGCCTTGACGAGACACCGGGACCGGCACTCCGATCTAGAGAGGCAATTGTTGGAGGAAGAAGCCAAGGACCAGATCGAGCCGCCCCATGCGTGAAAGAGGCCGCCCACCAGGATAGGTCCTCGGTTACGCCAGCTTCTTTGAGAGCAATATTGACCATTCGGCCGGCGTGGGTTGGAGCGGCAGGAAAGAGCGGGCCGTGATGCAAAGCTGCGATTGTAGTTCGCCAACGCTCGCAAAAGCGAAATTACTGCCTATGTAGTAGAAACAATGATCTACGCCTGAGAACGTGTCAGTGAGGTTGACCCAGTGAGTATGATAATTCCTTTGAGCTTCCGTCGTCGCGCTGAACGGAGGTGGGCCGAATGCATCAAGTTGTTCAGGCGGATGGGTGGCGAAGTCGCCGTTGCGGCACAACGAACGTTGCAGTCCGCAATCAACCGCGACGGTTCGCTCATTCCCGTCCCGGTCAGAATCGCCGTGGGCCGGCGACGACGGGATCAATCTCGTGATTGATTTTCCAAACCACAGCCGGTCATACGACCAAACGCGGCGCGCCGTTCGATTTTGGGGCCACGATAGCGCAATAGAAGCGTCCTTTTATATAAGCGAAGACGCATTGAGGCGAATTCAGCCAAATTCGCGCGGCGATGAGTTGAGCTGTTTGAACGCGTTTGATCTCAACCGCGATCTGATATGCGCCGCCGCGGCCAAGATCTATGTTCGCGGAAGCAGGGGCTCGTATGATCTCGTTGCCGCCAATTTCTGAAGCGTCTGCAGGCGCGAGCAGGATCAGTCGCTGAGGGATTGCATCGGATTTGCGAGATGCGCTGTTTTCGGATGATGGTCGTGCAAGTACGAAGCCAGTCGATTTCGAATGATAACGTCGTCCCTGGCGACCGCCGCTTCGAACAGGTTCTCCTGCACGTGGCGGGGAAAGTCGGACCATAATGCAAGCGCCGCCTTGCCCAATAAGCGCTCGAATTCCTGAGTTGAGTTATTCGTCATCGTTGGACCCTGCTGTTCAAAAGGCCCCGTCCAGGGGCAAATCATATTTGGCGACACATCAACGAAGCGTCCGCAGCTTAGGTCCGTATTGCCCCCCGGGAGTGAGCAATATTGACCATTCAGCCGGTCACGAATGGCTGACGCTGCCGAAGCGGCCGAAAGTCGGCGCCGAGAACCGCACGCGCAATCCTGGCCTCACGAACCCAGCGGCAGAAGCGCATTGCGCAGCGTCGCGCTTGAAATTCCCATCAGCCCTGTGAAGGGGCTGTCCAGTTCCAGAACCAGGAAAATCGCCCCGGCAAACGACAGCGCGCAGACCAACAGCGAGGCCGTCACGACCGGATTGGCTGGCGCGAACAGTGTGAAGCTGACGAAAATCGCGCCGAGCCAGAAAACCAGGATGATCAGAAATGGTGTCGGGATTGAACCGCCAGCCTGCGTAAACAGAAGCAGCCGGGTCTGTGCGCCTTCGGTAAAGGCTGCAATGGCGCGCGATTGCAGCGAGCGCTGTACGTCATTGGCCGGCGACAGGCTTTCCAGTTCTTTTTCTAACGCCGACGACTGGGCGCTCGCCTCGAAACGTACGGGCGTGCCGGCCGGAGCCCCTGCCTCATGCCAGATACCGTTGGCCAGTGGCTCAATGCTTTGTCTGAGGCGGGTTCGGACGGGAATGGTTTCCGGACCGTATTGCGCGAGCAAATCGTCGAGAAGAATGATTTGGGCGGTCACCTGCCTGACCTGGCTGGTTTTCTGGTCGAACGAGCTCTTTGCGGACGCGATCAACAGACCCAGTACAAGTGCGGCCAGTGTACCGATCAGGCCGGTTGCCATTTTGACGACGTCCTTCGAGTCCGGCTGCAGATGTCTTTCCGACAGCAGCGGCCGAACGGCGGCGCCGAGCAAGGCGCCGCCGAATATCACCGCGAAGACAAGGAACGAAATCAACAGATCATTCATCGACTTCGTTTTCTATTTGCCGCCGCCGCTGGCGCCATTCTGCACCATTTGCAGCGCCCTCTCGATGCTCAGCGATCCGCCCACCTGGCTTGGCGGATATTCCTTGAACGTCACCAGAAAGCGACCGACGATGTTGACGCCGGGGACCATCGTCCAGAGTTTGTCGCCCCACCAGCGGGCATACATCATCGACTCGTCCTGATAACGCTCCCACGGATCCTGCCGCAGGTTGGTTACGAGAGGAACGTTGGTGGATTCCGGCGTGCCGGTGAACAGATTGCCCTTGATGGTCTTGAAGCTGAGTTTCCAGTCACCGTATCTCAGGGCGGTGAGGTCGCCATTGTCGGTGAAATAAAAGAACTCCTTGCGCGGTCCCTCGGTGACGTCACCTTTCAGGAACGGCACGAAGTTGTAGCCATCGAGGTGGGTCTTGAAAGTCTTGTCGCCGACTTGCAGGCCGTTGAGAAGTTTTCCCGTGATGTCAGAGTCGCCACAGGCGGCCAGGAAGGTTGGCAGGAAGTCCTCGCCGGCGGTGATGTCGTTGACGATACGGCCTGGCTTGATCGTACCGGGCCACCTCATGACCATCGGTACGCGGAAGCCGCCCTCATAGGTCGTGCCCTTTTCGCCGCGGAACGGTGAGTTGCCGCCATCCGGCCACGAGAAAGTTTCGGCGCCGTTATCGCTGGTAAAGACCACGATGGTGTTATCGGCGATGCCGAGGTCATCGATTTCCTTGAGGATCGAGCCGACTTCGGCATCCAGTTCCATCATGGCGTCGGCATAGAGGCCGTAGCCGCTCTTGTTCTGCCATTTCGAAGAGAGGTGGGTCCACACATGGGTGCGCGTCGAGTTGTGCCAGAGGAAGAACGGCTTGTTGGCCTTGACTGAACGGTCCATGAAATCGACAGACCGGCGCACCAGTTCGTCGTCGACATCCTCCATGCTGAACTTGGCTTTGGAGTCCATGTTCGGATGCGGCGGCAGTGGGCCTCCATCGACGATCGTCTGCTTGCCGACCTTGCCCCAGCGCGGATCGATCGTCGGATCGTCCACTGCGGTCGCTTTGGTTTCCACGATGTTGCGCGGACCGAAACTGGCGAGGAATTGCGGCGCCTTCGGGTAATCCGCCTCATACGGTTCTTCCATCGCGTTGAGATGGTAGAGAATGCCGTAGAATTCGTCGAAGCCGTGCACCGTGGGGAGGAATTCGTTGCGATCGCCCAGATGGTTCTTGCCGATCTGCGCCGTGGCGTAGCCGTAGGGCTTGAGCAGTTCGGCGATGGTCGGATCCTTGTCTTGCAGGCCCTGCTTCGCGGCGGGCATGCCGACTTTCAACAGTCCGGTGCGGAACGGCGTTTGCCCGGTGATAAAGGCGGCGCGACCTGCCGTGCAGGACTGCTGGGCGTAATAATCCGTAAAGAGCGCGCCCTCCCTGGCGATGCGGTCGATGTTGGGCGTAGTTCCACCCATCATGCCGCGATGATAGGCGCTGATGTTCCAGATGCCGACGTCGTCGGCCATGATCATCACGATGTTGGGCTTCTTCGCTGGCGTCTGAGCGGTTGCCGCGCCGCTGAAGACGAGCGGGAGCGTCAGGATAGCGGTCGTGAGATAGCTGGATTTGATCATCGCATTCTGCTCCCTTGCATGTTCCCCGCGCGCTCACGCCTGAACTTGCGGTCGCCCTCGCGCGAGGTACCGGTACTTTTGGTTCTTTCGTTATGGTCCGTTCTTCTCTCTCTGATGATGCACCTGAAGCCGACATGGCTCATGGACGTGTCGACCGGCTGCGGATGGCGCGCCGCCGGCCGGTAGCGACGGCAGTAATTGGGTGCGCACAAATGCGAGCCGCCCTTGACGACCTTGCGGGGAATTCTGATCTGCGGCTGGCACGGGTCGTAGCTGCCCACCTCGACGCCGCCGCGCGGATTTTCCGGAATGCAGCACGCTTTCGGCGCGTCGCCGGTATGGCCGGTTGAATACCAATCGACTGTCCACTCCCAGACATTGCCGATCATATCGAAGAGACCGAAATCGTTCGGCGGAAAAGCATCGACCGGCGAGGTACGCGCGTATCCATCGCTGGCGAGATTCTCGTGCGGAAATGCGCCCTGCCAGGTATTGGCCATATGCCGGCCACCCGACGTAAATTTATCGCCCCACGCATACTCCGCCTGATCGAGGCCGCCGCGTGCCGCATATTCCCACTCGGCTTCGGTCGGTAGCTGCTTGCCGGCCCAGGCGGCATAGGCTTCAGCATCCCGGTACGAAATGTGCACAACAGGATGATCGTCGAGACCTCGGATCGAACTGCCCTTGCCACAAGGGCGGCGCCAGTTGGCGCCGAACTTGAAACTCCACCAGTTCGAAAAATGCGTGAGATCGACCGGGTGATCGGGCGGATCAAACACCAGCGAACCCGCCTTCAACATGTGCGGTAGCGCGCCGGGATAATCCTCAGGCTTCGGCGCGATCTCGGCAAAGGTGACGTAGCCGGTCGCCTCGACGAATTCGCGAAATCGCCGGTTCGTCACCGGCGTAGAATCCACCCAGAACCCGTCGACCGTGACGCGATGAACCGGCGCTTCTTCGGGATAATGCTTGTCCGATCCCATGCGGAACGTACCGCCGGGAACGAGCCGCATGTCGGCTCGCTCCCGGTGTCGGGCCGGAGAGTCTGCATCGACAAGACTCATGGTAACCTGACTTGATCTTTTGAAGGTATGCCCTTCGGCACATCAACAGCGCTGCCGGACGTTTAAAGTCGATCAATTTCAGAGCGGAAATTTTCGATAATTGTCGCATGACCAAGATCGGAAGCGATAGAGCCGCCGCGGGTCTTTATACGAAACGTGTCAGGTGCCCTGACATTTATCTGCGCCAAACCCTGCGATGAATTCCGACCCGACGTACTCCAGGATGAACAACCCCAACTCCGCCGACGCATCCTGCCCGGTACACTCCGCGAGCACAGACGATGGCGTTCGTTTCCGTTGTGGTCAGGGCGACGAAGCTTCCAACGAAGCTTGCAGCTAGCAATACGGAGATCATCAGGCGTCTCACCATCGCGCTCTCCCTGAGTATGAGGGGGCGCCCACGGTAGCCGACTGCCTTTGGCGTGTCTGAGCAATATTGCTCATCCTGGACCAGTGATTTGGTGCTACCGAACCGAGACGTCCCTGGTCCCCAAAGGAGTTGAAGCAATGTTCAACTTGAGCCGATCAACCGGATTGTGTGCCTTGCTTCCTTGCAGCGGGTTTCTTCTATCTTCGCAGGCGCAGGCCTTCGATTTGACGGGGGCCTGGGCGACGAGCGCTGACCAATGCAGCAAAGTCTTCGTCAAAAAGGGCGATCAAATCAATTTTGCTCAGTTTTCCGAAGAGTTCGGTGGCGGCTTTGTCGCGGCCGGAAACGAGCTCAAAGGCAAAGCCGCCCGTTGCACCATCAAGTCGAGGAAAGAGGCCGGTGACACCATCGATCTTCATGCGGCGTGCGCCTCGGAAATCATGGCGTCGAGCATTCATCTGCAAATAAAAATCCTCGATGACAACAGCGTGTCCCGAATTTTCCAGGATCCGGATTTTGAGGGAATGCAGATGACCTTCCATCGTTGCGCGATGTAATTGCCGGCGCGCGGGCACTGGTCCGAAGAAACTAGGTTGCGGAACGAGCGCCACTCGGGCCGAATTGGGCAAAGACGCTTCTGATCCGCGCCTGCGGAGTTAGCTCGCTCGCGGGCTTTTGCGCCAACGACAGGGAGTCTTCGTCGGCATTCGACGCACGACCCGCAATCAACTGCTTTGCGATAAAGCGCTCAGCCGGAATTGTCACGCCGCCCAGCCAGGTCGTGGGAGTGCTCATCGATTGAATTTCATCCGAGCCGAAATAGGCATGGCTAACAAATAGCAAAGCCGCCAGTGCCGGCACAGCAACAGCCGTCTCTTTCCAAATGGACATCGTATTGCGCCTCCATCACCGACCGTATGATGAGGGGCCGATATAAACACTGCGCTACGCGACTGACGCCAAATGTCGCGGCGGTTACCCGCCGGTTAGCCGTTAAAGGAAATTTTTGATGACCGGCGGCATCGACCATGACCGATAAATATGCCAGCCCCCGCGGGGTCGCGATCGAGGGCGTCGAGCAGAAGTGATAATGCGGAAGGCGGCGGACTGCGCTAGCGGCCCCGCCGTCAGGCGCCTCCACAGAAGTCGAGATAGCCCTACGCAGAACTAAAAAGTGACTCGCTATTCCCACGATAAGGGAACAGGGCTACGCACTCGGGGAAAGCGCCTGTGCCGGACTTCATCTTTAAGGCGAACATCGCTCGCTACCGCCGCCTTCTCTCTCAAGAGACCAACGATCATAAGACCGGCGTTCTCCGTCAGATGCTTGCCTAAGAAGAAGCCAAGTTTGCCGACTGGCGCGCCAAAAACCGGAAGTCATAAAAACCAGAAGTCGTAACGAGCGTAGAAGGGCCGCCCTCAGTTGACGGCTTGCTTTCGGTTAGGCGCAATTAGGCCTGCCATGTGTGACGCCGCAAGGTCGCTCAAAAACATCAAATCATCCGACACGGATAGGGAGCGTTATAATGTTGAAATCTCTACATCGAACGTCCCGAAAAATGCTCCTGGTCGGCTGTTGCGCCGTCGCCAATTTCGGATCGACGGCATCATTTGCTGCCGATGGCGCAAATGGCAAAACCCTCGCAAATCGCTGGTGTTCAAGTTGCCACGTTGTGGCACGCGACCAGAAACTTGCAAACGATCAGGCACCACCATTTGCGTCCCTTGCAAAAAGGCCGGGCTTTGATGCGAACCAGCTTGCGTTTTTCGTGCTCAGTCCGCATCCAAACATGCCGAGCTTATCGCTCAGTCGGGCTGATGCCGCCGATATCGCGGATTATATCGCAACACTAAAATAGCGCGTCCCGAAATAGGCGGCCGTCTCTTTCCAAATGACATCGTATTTGCGCCTCCATCGCCGACCGTATGATGAGGGGCTGAGATGAACAATGCCCTGCGCGCCTGACGCCATATGTCGCGGCGGTTACTCGCCGGTTAGCCGTTCAAGGAAATTTTCTGTTTCGATGTCGCGGCCGGGGCGTCGTGCGAATTTGACACTTCTTCCCTTAGTTGAATTTCCGGCGTACCGCCATTCTGCGGAATTGAGTCTTCGAATTTTCGAGGCCAGATCATAGCTTCTTTCGCACGAGCGGAACTTAGTTCGCGACGGGCCGTTCCATTTGAAGTCATTCCCACCAAGGAGACTTCCTATGGATTTGATCCTCATTATCGTTGTTTTGTTGTTGTTGTTTGGCGGCGGCGGATACTGGGGTCGTCGGAGAGGTCATTGGTAGGAGATCTGCCGAGGCGTCGGGATTGACCGAACGTCGAGCCCGATTTTGCCGGCCTCAAAGGTATCAAAATCGCATGCGCCAAAATCTCGATTTGTCGAGGCGCTTCAGTCTGATTTGGGTTGTCCGGTTCGGCTCCCAGTGTATGGATCAAGCAGCGCGCACGGCGCTTAGAAATTTTTCGACCTGGCTTTTGAGACGAACACTCTCGCTGGCAACTGACTGAGCTGCAGACAGAACCTGAGATGAGGCGAGTCCGGTTTCGCCGGCGCCACGCTGCACGTCGGCCACATGAGAAGATACCTGATGGGTACCTTGTGCCGCTTGCTGGACGTTGCGGGAAATCTCCTGCGTCGCGGCGCCCTGCTGTTCGACGGCTGCGGCGATCGCCGACGATATTTCCGACAACTTCTCGATGGTCCCGCTGATTTCCTTGATCGCGCCGACCGACTCTTTGGTCGCTGCCTGGATGTCGATCACTTGTTGACCAATCTCGTTGGTCGCCTTTGCGGTCTGATCCGCCAGTGCTTTGACCTCGGCTGCAACGACGGCAAAGCCACGGCCGGCCTCGCCGGCGCGCGCTGCTTCAATGGTGGCATTCAAGGCAAGCAGATTGGTTTGACCGGCAATGGCATTGATCAGTTCGACCACGTCGCCGATCCGGGACGCCGCCTTTGCCAATTGCTCGACACGGCCGTTGGTCGCACCGGCCTCGTCGACGGCGGTCGACGCCATGCGCGCGGATTCCTGAACTTGCCGGCTGATTTCGTTGATCGAGGAGCTTAGTTCTTCAGTTGCCGAGGCGACCGACTGCACATTGGTGGAAGCTTCCTCCGACGCTGCTGCGACCATCGTCGCCAATCCCTGCGCATGGTCCGCGGTCGAGGACAGCGTCGTGGCGGAAGCTTCGAGCTCGGTTGATGCGCCCGCGAGCGAGCCGACCATCTCGCCAACCATCGCCTGGAAGTCCCTCGTGGCGGCGCTGATACGTTGCGCACGCGCCAGATTGAGCGCTTTTTCCGCATCGGCCGCCTCGTCCGAGGCTTTTTTTGCGATCAGCGCGTCCTTGAAAGTCTGAAGGCCGGTGGCGATCTGGCCGATTTCGGTCGTTTCACCCTGATGAGGAATATCGACCGTCAACTCGCCATCGACCAGCCGGCCCATTGGCTTCAGGATTGAGCCGATGCCGCGGCGAATGTCTTGCGATACGAAAGCCGCCGCGCCGATTCCGAAGATCATTGCAAAGAGAAGGATTGTGCTCATCAGGTAGATGGCGCGCCAGTAGGTTGCGTCAGCACTCTGTCCGGCCGTTTCGGCGCCTTTGTCGTTGAAATCCACCAGCCCGGCGAGCGTCTTGTCCATTGCGCGGCCGACCGGAACCACCTTGTCGGCGTTGATTTGCTTGGCTTGCGCGAGATCACCCTTGACAGCGAACGTCCGCACCTCTGCGGCCCCTACAATGAATTCTTGCCATTGCCGATCGAGTTGATCGGCGAGTTCTCGCTCTGTGGAAGACGAGACCAGCGGACGATATGACTTCGCAGCCTTTTCAAAGTCGGTCTTGCGGGCCTCGAGATTCTTGTCGACGTCGGCGCGTTCCGCATCTGTTACGACGAGATGATCGCGGAGCACGGCGCGAAGCCGTGCCGACTGTGTCCGCATCTCGCCGATCCATCGAACGCTTGGCAGCCAATGCGTCTGGATCTCGTGCGCAGCGCCGTTGATCGCGCTCATCTGCAGGAATGCAAATCCGCCGATAACGGCGATGATCAGGAACAAAAATGAGACGATCGCGAAAAGCTTGGTACTGATAGATAATTTTGCCAGCACGAAATGTTCCCCGGCCTTGGAAAGTGAATCACTGAAAGTTGTTTATTAACCACTTCGCTCTTAAAATTTGACTAAGAAATTGCCGATCTGGCGTTGGCGTCGGGCAGATTGTGCTTGCTGGATTGCTTTCTCAGCAAGTCTTTCCAGAATAATAACGATGGAACTGAAATGGCGGAACCGCGCCATCGAGCGTAAACCTTCCCATGCTACAACAACCGCCTTTATCCGAAGACATTTTCAGGGTGGTTGCCGTGACCGATTTATCTTTTACACCGACTGCTACGATTGCGTCTGCTGAAGAAGGTGACGATCATTCATTCAAGACGATCCTTCTGCTGAGCTGCATTGGATTGTTTGCGTCAGTCTGCCTGCTGGCCCTTGGAATCGACTTCGGTGTCGACTGGATTTGACGGCTGCCGGAATCGCATCGCACATCACGGATGTCAGTTCCGGTGCCCAAGAACGGACTTCCGTCTGCGTGACGGCGGCGTCAGTTGCAGCGCCGAAAGCGGACGTCAGCCGCTGGATCGATCATGTCGGCAATGAACCTATCTGGCCTTGCGTGGATCGAACTTCGGCCAGTTTTCGAGCGGCTTTAGTTTCGGCAAATCCTTCGGCCGCTCCGGGTAGATAAACTCACTTCCGCGTAGCCAGCGGCCTTCAAACCGATCCCAGAACTGTATCGCGTCCATCTGCCAGGAGAACTCGTAAACACACCATAAGCCGCCATCGCGAATCCTCTCGCCGGTCGCATTGAACGGGATGCTGTTCAACTTGCACAGCGCGTCGATCTCGTCCCAGTGCGCCCTGACGTAGCTGTCTTCCAGAGCGACATGATAGGGACGGCTTGGTTTCCATCGACCGCCGCCACCGCGCGCGTAGAAGCCGTGCCGTTGCATCAGGAATTCAGGCAGCCGCGCGATGGCCTTGGCGATGCGCCGGGCTTCGTCGGATGTCAGATGTTGGTGACCCCAGGACGATTTCTGCAAATCGTCTCGGCATTGGATGGTGGCGAGCCGGATGCCGTTCGCGTCACGAACGCAATAGGTGTCAGCGCTCGCCTGTTCGACGCGCCAGGGCGGGGGAAATCGGCGTTTTGGGGCGCTTGACTCCATGAGAACAAAATGAGAACATTCCTGTCATGCAGTCAACTTGGAACACCTCATGTCGCAGAGCGCCGCGCCAAATCCACAAGTAGGGCGAAAGCGACCCGATACCAACGCACCAAATGGCTTTAAGGTTGTGCAGACCGAATACGGTCCCGACTTCCATTGCGAGACCTGCAACGTCCCGGTTCTTACTTGAACACGACTTCGGCGGTTGAAGCTCGCTCTTGATCCGTCTTCATCGGATCATCGGATCATCGGCATCGCACTTGTCGCAGGCAAAGA
Source organism: Bradyrhizobium sp. (assembly GCF_049519115.1). Classification (GTDB taxonomy): domain Bacteria; phylum Pseudomonadota; class Alphaproteobacteria; order Rhizobiales; family Xanthobacteraceae; genus Bradyrhizobium. The sequence continues at coordinate 57,185 of NZ_JBEKRB010000030.1, read as the reverse complement.
TGGGCCCGGCTGTGGTCGTCCGACGTGTCATCGGCTGCAACGCGTCAGGCGATAGCGGCCTGTGATGGCGACGTGCGCGCCGCGCTCAAGGCGATGATCGTCGCCAACGAGTTTCCGGAATCGGAAGTCTGCGAATTGATGCAGGCCGTTTCCCAGGCCTACGTGCGGGGAAGGTTCAAAACTTACAATGGTTGACGCTTAGCAATTGCTGTGCAGTTGACACGAATTCCTCGATCTCGACTGATTTGCCCGTCGTGTTAATTCGCCGCAGATCACGCGATTGATCGTTTCGTCAAATCACCGGCAGAATCACCGCCGTCTGACCCGAGAGAGGGACGTTGGCTATCGTCACGAACGTTGGGCGGGATGCGGTGGACGCGGCAGCGTCGCAAGACGGGCGACTCTGAAGCGGACGGCGAAGTCGTGTGGTCCTGATTGTCCAGAACTTTTTCACCGATCATAAATCAGATAAAACGTATAAATCTCAATCCATTATCGAAACTTGTATTCTAAAGAAAAAGCCTGCCCAAAATCGGCAGGCTCTAATAGGCACTAATTTTCCAAGCAGTCACCGGCTTTCAGTTGCCTTCATCTGGCTGCGGCGTCGGCCATTGATCTCTTTTTGCCAAGTCGCAATTTCATCCTCAAACCATATCCTGCGGTCCGGGCTGATATAGGTCGATCTCGGAAATTCGCCGCGCTTATCCATTCGATAAAGCGTCACGGAGCTATAAGGGACGATCTCAAGCACCTGTTTTTCATTGAGCATGCGGCGTGGTCGCGAGCCCGTTTTGTGATCATCCATTTCGCACTCCGTTTCAATTAGCGTCCCGCATGTGACCGTCATCGATGCAATCAATTGTAAGCCATTCCCCGATAAACCCGGTGCTGCCAAAGTGTCTACGTCGTTTTGGCAAGATAAATATCTATCCCGTATAATTTCCATTGGTGTTTTGCAGACACTCCACGCCGCAGAACCGCTGCCTTGTCCCGTTCAATAGTTTTGCCGAGTAAGATCAGGCAGCGGCGTGAAGGCGCTGATCGCTGAAGATTGCCGTCGCAACCAGTCAAATTTTGCAAGTTAAGTTTGCCACAACCGTCCGGTTGGATTCCCGGCGCGACGGATTCCAAGCGAGTTCATAATTCGTGAATTGCATTATGCTTTTACAGATGCCGGTGATGTGAGGTACACCCAAGTGCCCGACATACTTCTCAATATAGAACACCCCTCTGAAATTATTTCGATCTGTGGAACGCTGGTTGGCGGCGGACCATTACTCGTCCTCACGTATCTGAGGTTTGTCCCGCAACACGGCGTCCAAAAGCGAGCGACGAACCTCGATTTTTCCGTTGTAATTTATGAAACCTTTTTTTCTAAATTTGTTCATGAAGAAGCTCACTCGTGATCGAGTGGTCCCGATCGTTTCCGCTAGCGTTTCTTGGCTGAGGGTCACCGGGATAGGCATTGGACCGCCTTCCTTGCCGAAGTTCGCCAAAAGCAGAAGAAGGCGAGCGAGGCGTCTTTCGCTAGAATTGAACAATTGGTCGATCAGATCGTCCTCGATCCGGCTGTTTCGCGCCAACAGATAAGTCAAGAAAAACGTCGAAAACTTCGGTTCTTTCGCTAAGGCCGCAAGCATTGCGGTCCTTGTTATGGATGTGATCACGCACTCTTCCATGGCGTGGCTCGTTGCGCCGCGTAATTTCGACCCGTCAAGACATCCTTCTCCGAAGAACTGTCTCTCTGTCAAAAAGCCGATGACGGCTTCCTTCCCGTGTTCGGATAAGACTGTGATCTTGACCTTGCCGCTACGAATGAAAAAGACCGCATCTGCAACGTCTCCTTGACTGAAAATCTTCTGATTTTTTCGGTATCGCTGGATTGTCCGTCCAGCCGCGGCCTTACTAAGAAAGGCTAGCGGATCGAACTCCTTCGAACCTTGGACATGTGGGGAGATGGACACCGTGCTGCTCCGTCATTTAAGGCGGGAGCACAACACTCTCTGTCACCGATGGAATACCGTGAACAGGGCGGCGATGTACGACAATACCGCTCTCGCGGAAAAGTTCCGATTATCCTACCGAAGCCCGACGGTGCCGCTTCGCTCAATATCGGGCGTGAAGGCCACTGTGATGTTAAACGGAGTTACCAGTCACGGGAATAGTCCGTTCGGTGACGGAGCCTCATCCCATGCGCTGGACCGTCACGGTAGTCACCAATGGTCGCGGTACGCGATACGATCCCGCGACGAACAGACACTAGGATAAAATTCTTAATCGATGATTCCGGTTAGTTTGAGGTTGGCCGAAGTGCGGGTGCGGCACGGTCCGTGCTTCCGCTTGACGAACCTCCTGCCGAAGGCGGAGCAATTCGGCGTACCTGACAGTTAAACTTTCCGTCTCTTCGGAGTTTGGTGTTGGGATCGGACTTTCTTTGGCAGCCACCGTCTCGCTCCTTTTTACCTGAACTGGTTGGTTGTCGTAACGAGCCGCATCCGGGTTCATGTTGGCCGTAAGCAAACCCTTCGCCGATGACTAGAGTTACTTCAGCGGTGATGAACGGCCGCCGCAGGAGCGGTTCATCTTCGGTACATTCTTGGCTCGAATTGGTCGGGGCCGCTTGGGTGTGGGGGAACACCCAGCGACCCCTCTCGCGGAAATCTGAAAAATGGCCGGTGACGGGGGGAGTCAGTCGGTCAAGATCGACGCGAGAAATTCACGATAACGTGCAGCCGCGACGGCACAATGAAAGCCACGCAGCGAGGCGCTGCGACTGTTACGACGCCGCCGAGATGCTGGCGTCCCTTTTTGTGCAGGATCGATCCCCGATTTCGTGCTTAAATCCCCCGGTGCTGCATCCAAGGGAGTTGCGTATGCGTCGGGGTTGGACCCCGTCAATCGTGCTAAACGGTAACGATCAAACCGTCTACCTCGTGCTCTGCGATTACGGCCCGTTGGGCCAATCCTATTGCGAGACCAACCCGAGCGGGCCGATCTGGAAACCACGATCACCGACCTGCTCTCAGGGCAATACGACAACCCTGTCAGCGTGGTCGCCTTCAACACGGCCGAGCGGTGGGCCAACCCGATGAGACAGTGAGATTTTGCTTCGATTAGTCGCCGCTCGGATTTACGCGTCTCCGGCTTGAACTCGCTGCGCGATAGTCGCCTCGATCTCGGTAGCGGCGGCACGAAGCTGGGCCGCCAATTTCTTGAATGCCTCGCGCTTGGCCGCGTTGGTGGCCAATCTGCCGATGAGGTCGCAGTCCTCAACATCGGTCAGGAGCTTTTCCAGCTGTATCTTTAGGTCTTTCATGTCGCGTGTTTACGAAATGATGGATGCATTGTCGCGCGTCGCCAATGGTCGCTCGATATCAGCGTTAACTCGGCATTCGTTTTTGCCCGTAAAAATACGGGTGCCGCTTGAACACCGGCATACCTCACTGGTTACGAAACCCCGCTCGACCACAACCCGAGCGGGGTTTTTCGTTGTCCTATTCTGCCTTCGGCGCGGAGAGGATGAGAGCGAATAAACCTCGTCATGCGCCACCGTTCCAAACAACTGTCGCTTAAAGACCGGCTCGCGCTATACGCAAATGAGGTTCGCGAGAAGGCTTTACTTTTGCCTCCGGGTGAAGAAAGCGCTGCTCACGAACGCACGTCAGGCGGAGGTCGCCTCCCATCTCGACGATTGGGCCAATTCCAAGGGATTAGAGCCGCCGGAATGAGGGTCGCCTCATTCGGAATTCTTCTATGCATCGCGTCGGATATTCTCCCTAGGCTTTGCGCAAGTGAAACGCTCCCGTGTGTGCACTGGTTTACATAACAAAGTCGGCTTTATTTGCCGACACGAGCAAAATTGAACAGGCGGACTTCCTAAAGCCCGTCTTAAGTTAGTGATGATGAAGATTCGTGGCCGGAGAAGCGAAAATGCTTACCGATGAAGAGTTCGCGTCGCTGCTTTTGATTGCTGCACCCTCTACGTACGGCGCCGCCCCGGCGACCCTCCCGAACATAGCGTCCGGCTGATCGCACTGGGCTATCTGGCCGATAATAAGGGCAGGTTCCGCATGACCACGCCGGGCCGAAACCGCTTAGCCGCTGAAATGTCTACCACGGAAGCGCAGGCCACCCTTTGAGGGTGGAACTTCCACAATCCTATCGACCCAAACTATGCTGGATTGCCTCCGCGTTTTCATGCACGGCCTTGTTCGCGAGGCTAATGAAGATCGGGATAGCGGCGATCAATAGTAAGCCCATCACTACACGCGGACGGCTCACAAGGCGCTTGGGGGGCTCGGGACGCGCGATGTAATGGACGTTTGAGCGGTCTGGGTTCTTTTCGTTTTCCATCGTTTCAGCCGTTGTAGGGTTTAAATCTTCCCCGAGCGTAGGCATGCGATGCAGCCTGCAGCGGATGCTGCTTGAGCAGCCCGAATGTAGGTAGTTTCCGAAGCTATCGTCGAATCCGCTTTTAGACGAGGCTTCGATCTCAACCTTGAAGACAAGGCCACTTTCGCGGTCTCGTTCGACCGAAACTCCGATCTTATTTGGTCGCGGAGATTAACAATGTCCGATGATGCTCTTGTTCACGTACAAGGCGATATAAATGGAAAGCTTGAAGCGTTCAATATCGCTTGGCTAAAGCTTGCGACCGCAGATTTCGAGCCGGAAGAACGACAAAAATACGGGACGGAATAACAACGGATGAGGATCAACTCATGGATTTGCTAGAGCGCAAGCTCACTCTTCGACGGAAGTAAACCTTCGAGGTCCGACCATGGAGCGTTATATTCACGAACAAAATCTTATCCACTACCGCAAGGTTTTGGCTGAGACGACCGATGAAACGAAGCGGCGTACTGTTTTGAAGCTACTCGCTCACGAGCACGCTAGGGTCTGGCCGCAGACGGCTCAGCTCGATCAACATTTCGGGGTGGATTGATCTCGGTGACCACCTTGTCGACGTGATCGCAATTGACGCCAACAAAGGTGTGCAACTCCCATCCGACCAGTGAGGGTTTGATGCTTGCCAAGACCATCGGACCTAAGCACTTGGGACAGGAGCGCGCCCTGATCGCAATCAGGCTCGGATCAGAAAATACTTGAAAAGTTGGCATAGGCTCATCTTCCGTTTTTTTATTGTTGAATTGGTGTGACCAGCAGCTCGTTGTCGTATGCGATGCGCTATGGGCTTCCTTCTTACTGGGTTGAGCCGGAAAGCTTGATTCAGGTGAAGTCATGATGCCTCGTCGCAACAACGACCCACCGGTCAATTTTGCTCACTTTCTCCACAACTCACAAAACGTTGCGTCGCTCAAAAGTAGTACGTCCGGCTGCCGAAATGAGGATTTCGCTGTGAAGAAAGCGATGAGCCAAAACTGGTTCCCTTAACCGAATGTCAGCGTGATCGCGTAATTCAACGAATCGCCTTGATTTAAATTTTTTAAAGGGAAGTCAGCATAGACATCCATAATGCCGCCTGTCGGTGGGCTACCCGTTCCTGCGGAATCGAAAATCCCGACCTCGCTGATGGCTACGCTTTCCAACGCTGTGATGGTCGCGCTGAAGGTGATGGTGTCGTCGATGGCGACCATCGTGCCTTGCACAGTGGCAGCCTGAACACGTGCCTCTGTCGTGCCAACGACGGTGACCGTATCGGCTGTCTTGGCAGCACCAACGCCGGTGCCCCACTGCATCCACCACGGAAACGTAAGCAGCTCAGCTGTGAGGCGAGCTAAGCCAGAATTTTGAAGTTGCTGAGCCACGTGGCTTCATTTTGCTTTCGGATGCGAGCGGGTGCGTCGGTTTGGTTTTAAAAGCGTCATTGCAGGTCGCCGATATCGCGGTAGAGAAGCGACATGCGGTCGTGCATCCTTTGGCGCGCTCCCATCCGCGCGCGAATATCCTCGATGGTGTTTGCATTAGCGTGTGGCTCGTCGCGAAATCCACTGCCAGAGTCGGCTGCTATGTTCACACAGGAGCACTCCAAAAGCTCCCACCGTTCGGCGATGAACGTTAAGTGATCGCCGTCGTTCCAATATGTGTTCTCTGCATCGATTGTTTCGCCATTGTCGTTTTTGACACGCCAGCGATTAACTCGATATCCAGCGCTGACGCCGTTAAGTTCACCACGACGGATCATACCGAATGCAAGATCGCCTTGTGGTGTCTCATTCAGTTGAAGCCGACCCCATAGCGCGCCTGACTTGATCCAAGTCTCGGTGACAATACCAAGCGCGGCGCCGATGCTTCCGGCCTGATGCGAATCTAAAACCGGACACAAGCCAGAGACCACTCGGCTAGTGTCAATCGCAGCCCGCGATATTTCCAATAATTCGATGCCATAAAAACGGACGACCGGCGCGCCCGTCGAGATGATGCAGGAAACGGACCGTGTCTCGGCATCAACACTGGACGGTGCGACGGCGACGTATCGCTTGAGGAACGTTGAAGGCGACCAACTTGGACCTGATAGCGTCATGATCGACGAACCTCTCCACGATATGCAGGAGCGTGGGTCGGAGTGGTGTAAGTGAAATGATCTTTCGGAGGCACGCGGGCGGGCGGTGTCGCCGCGATTACCTCCGGCTTTCCGATTCTAATCTGCTGCTCACCGCGAGCTACTGTGTCAACGGCGGATTTTAGATCGTCAAGTACCACGCGCAATCCAACTTCGGTCTCAGCCGCTAGGCCATAGACCTTGCTACGGGCATCCTCAACCGTGAGGTCTCTGGATTATTGACGCCGAGCCACGCGGTACGCTGCTTGCCGGTCTCCCGGTCGGTAAACTTGAATGAGAAGGTCGCCGCGCCGCCGCTGGTGACGCTGAGATAGAGGCCGGGACACTTGCGGTCGTAGGTCTTGGTCCGCTTGGCGACCCTTGTTTCGCACAGGCGGTCGGTCAGGATGACGCTGCTCTTTCGTCCGCCAGTCGTGATGTTGTCCGCCATTGTTTTAGCTCCTCAGTGATTTGAGCAAAAGTGCCCGGCCCTAGATTCGCGAAGTGTGATGAAGCCGCCCGAATCAGGTAATAACGAAAACCCCTTATTTTAACGGGCTTTGTTGCCTTCTCCGGCCTTCACCAGCCACTGCCAGACATCAATATATGGCCGTGTGGTCCTGTCATCTCGACGCTGATGTCAACTTGGTGACGATGCTTTGCATTGCGCGGGGACGGTGGCAACAAAGCCCGATCACCAAGAGCGCGGAGCAACCGTTAAAACCATTCGCGCAGGGAAGGCCGGGGATTTCCGGTGAACCTATGGTGACTAACTTGCGTGTTTTCCACTTTTACACGCAAGGCTGCGGGTGCACTGGGCACCCGGCTTTCCCTGCGCCCTCTGTTCTCGGAGTGGCTTAATCTGTGTGCAGAACTCGGGCGCATTGTGTCGCGGGAAGCGCGGATTCGTGGCTCTGATCGGGCGAGCGCGGCGTTAACCGTGTTTGATTGAGTGGAGCCTCGTCGATGTCGCCTCACTGTCGCAAGCGGCTGTTATCGCAAGTCATAATCAGCAACGTTTCGATTCGGTTGGGACACCGGATGGAAGCAGTCATGGAAGTGTCATCGGAATCTGGTAGGCGCGCGCATGGGAAGTGACCTGATGAGTGAAGACCAGCCGGAGCGGCGTTTTCGCACCCTTTTTATTTCCGACGTGCATCTCGGAGCGCGCGGTTCGCAGGCCGACAAGCTGCTGGATTTCCTGCGCGTCCACGACGCCGACACGATCTATCTCGTCGGCGACATCGTCGACGGCTGGGCGCTGAAGTCGAGCTGGCACTGGCCGCAATCGCATAATGACTTCGTACAAAAAATGCTGCGCAAGGTGCGCAAGGGCGCTCGCGTCATTTACATCCCCGGCAATCACGACGAGTTCCTGCGCAACTATTACGGCACGCATTTCGGCGGCATCGAGGTGCTGGAAAACACCATCCATACCGGCATCGACGGCCGGCGCTATCTCGTCATCCACGGCGATATCTTCGACCTCGTGGTGCAGAACGCGCGCTGGCTCGCCCATCTCGGCGACAAGGCCTACGACTTCGCGATCCAGATGAACCGCCTGGTCAACTTCTTCCGCCGCGCTTTCGGCGTGCCCTATTGGTCGCTGTCGCAATGGGCGAAGCAGAAGGTCAAGAATGCGGTGAACTACATCGGCGCGTTCGAGACCGCGCTTGCCGCCGAAGCGCGCCGCCACAGCGCCGATGGCGTGATCTGCGGTCACATCCATTACGCCGTCATCCGCGACAACTATCACGGCATTCGCTACATGAATTGCGGCGACTGGGTCGAAAGCTGCACCGCGTTGGTCGAGCACGAGGACGGTCGTTTCGAAATCATCACCTGGACCGATCCGATGAGCCGGACCGCCCCTGTTCCTTCGGTCGCGGCGCGCGCCGCGGCTTAGGTTTTTGATGAGCATGATCTCCTCGGAAAACCGCTTCACACTTTTCCGGATCATGCTCTGATGAAAATCCTCATCGCGACCGACGCTTGGCACCCGCAGGTCAACGGTGTGGTGCGGACGCTGGCGATGACGGCGGAAGCGGCGAAGGCGCATCACGCCGAGATCGCGTTCCTCACCCCGCAATCGTTTCGCACCTTTGCGATGCCGAGCTATCCGGGCCTGCGCCTCGCGTTACCGTGGGCTGCGAAAGTCGCCCGCCTGATCGAGGATGCGCATCCCGACAGCATTCATATCGCGACCGAAGGCCCGATCGGGCTTGCGGTGCGCCGCTATTGCCGAAAACATAAACTGCCGTTCACGACCAGCTTCCACACCCGCTTTCCCGACTACGTCTCGGCGCGGCTGCCGGTTCGCGAATCCTGGGTCTGGGCCATGCTGCGGCGATTTCATCGCGATAGTGCGGCCGTGATGGCGGCCACGCCGGCGCTGGCGAACGAGTTGCGCAGCCGCGGCTTTCGCAATGTGGTGCTGTGGCCGCGCGGCGTCGACACCACGCTGTTTCATCCGCGCGAGGCCGATCTCGGTTTGACGCGCCCGGTGTTTCTCTGCGTGGGTCGCGTCGCGGTTGAGAAAAATCTCGAAGCGTTTCTCGATCTCGATTTGCCGGGCACCAAGGTCATCGTCGGCGACGGGCCGGCAAGGGCGAGCCTGATGCGCAACTATCCGCAAGCGGTGTTTCTCGGCGCGCAGCAGGGCGAGGAACTGGCCAAGAGCTATGCCGCGGCCGACGTGTTCGTGTTCCCGAGCAAGACCGACACGTTCGGCCTCGTGCTGCTGGAGGCGCTGGCGAGCGGCACGCCGGTGGCGGCTTTCCCGGTGGCCGGTCCGCGGGATGTGATCGGCCAAGCGCCGGTCGGTGTCTTGAACGACGATCTCCAAAAGGCCTGTCTTGAGGCGCTGCGGATTTCCCGGCAGGACTGCCTGGAATTTGCCGCTCGTTATACCTGGGAGGCGTCAGCCCGCGCCTTTATCGAGAACATGGCCGATTTCAACGGCTTTCGACCGCAATCCGAGGCCATGCCTGTGCTATCGGAGGAGCCGCGCTTCGTGGCATAGGGGAACAGCTAGGTAGTGGAACACAAGGGTGTGCCTTGCCGTCCTCGTGCGAGAAGCGTTAAAATTGCGCTCATGAACGAACCTCTGTCTCATCTGCCCGTGAGTTCCGCAGATATCGACGCTGCGGCCAAAGCCATAGCGCAATATGCGGTTCGAACGCCGCTATTGTCGCCGCCGGTGCTTTGCGAGCGCGTCGGCGCCAAGGTATTCTTGAAACCGGAAATCCTGCAACGAACCGGCTCGTTCAAATTCCGCGGCGCTTTCAACAAGTTGTCGTCGATACCGCAAGACGCGCGCAAGGGCGGCGTGGTGGCGTTTTCCTCCGGCAATCACGCGCAAGGGGTCGCGGCCGCCGCCAAAATCCTCAACATGCCCGCCACTATCGTGATGCCGGCGGATTCACCTTTGTTGAAGCGTGAGCGCACCAAATCCTATGGCGCCGAGGTCGTGTTGTACGACCGCGACCGCGAGGACCGCGAGGCGATCGCCCGCGATATTGCCGGCCCGCGCGGTGCGACGCTGGTGCCGCCGTATGACGATCCGAAGGTGATCGCGGGGCAGGGCACCGTGGGACGCGAAATCTGCGAGGACCTGGCCGCGCTCGGCATTGCGCCCGATATCGTGGTGGCGCCGGTTTCCGGCGGCGGCCTGATTGCGGGCGTTGCGACCGCGGTGAAAGCGCGCTTTCCGCAGGCCCAGGTGATGTCGGCCGAGCCCGAAGCGTTCGACGATCACGCCCGCTCGCTGCGCGCCGGGCGGCGTGAGGCCCACAAGGCCGAAGGGCGCACCATCTGCGACGCACTGATGGCGGCGATCCCCGGCGAGATCACTTTTGCCATCAACGGCAAATTGCTCGCCCAGGGCGTCACCGCGACGGAGGCCGAAGTCGGCGCCGCCGTTGCCTTCGCTTTTCGCGAGCTCAAGCTCGTGGTCGAGCCGGGCGGGGCGGTCGGCCTCGCAGCGCTGCTCGCCGGCCGCATCGACGCCAAAGGGAAGACGATCGTGATCGTTTTGTCCGGTGGCAATGTCGATTCCGATCTCTACGCGCGCCTGATCGGCTGAAGGCCGGATTGGTTACGGCTGCCTCCAGAAAGCCTCGCAAGTCTGCTATGGTCGTCTTTAAAGGCTCAGAAAAAATCGGGAGGTATGTCATGCACCGGCTGCTCGTTCTCTATAACGAACCCAAAGACCCTGCCCATTTCAAGAAGTACTATGTCGAGACGCATGTGCCGCTCGCGAACAAAATACCCGGCATCAAAAACGCCCGCTATTCGTTCGACGTGAAGCCGATGGGGCCTGGCAACGCGCCATACTTCTGCATCTTCGAGGCCGACTTCGAGAGCGAGGCGGCGATGATGGATGCGTTCGGGTCGAAGGAAGGTCAGGCGGTTGCGGGCGACGTGCCGAACTACGCCTCCGGTGGCGTCACCATGGTGCACTTCCCGATGAAGTGACGGCTGGTATGTTTGCGCTTTCCCGATCAGGAAAAGAACGCGATCTTCTCGGTCTGGCTCATGCGCCGGATCGGGGCGAGAGGATCGGGTCGCGAGGCGCGTGGCCGCGTCACGATGCCATTGGCGAGCAGGCTTGAGCCGAGCGATGGCTCAAGCTCGGGTTCAGGCTTCGTCGCCTCGAGCTTGGCTGTCTCGGTCTTGGCCGTTTCCGTCTTGGCAGCCTCGGTCTTGGCAGCCTCGGTCTTGGCAGCCTCGGTCTTGGCAGCCTCGGTCTTGGCTGTCTCGGGCTCCGGTTCGCCTTCGGGCGCAGGCTGAAGCAGCGTCACCACCGGCAAGGTTGTCGCCACGACCGGCTCGTCATCCGTATCGCCGGATTCGGGAAAAGTGACTTCGATCTCGTAGGCCGCCACGCTCTCGCTGACCGTTCCGTCACGCGATGCGAGAACTTGCGCTTCCGCGACCTGCATGTCGCTTATCTGGAGCTCTTCGAGATTGGTCTCGTAGGCTTCGTCCGTATCGGGCGCGGCCATCTCCATCGCGATCATGTCAAGCATGGCTTCGTCATTGGCATCGAAGGCATCTGCCGGCTCGCTCGACGCCTCGGCCATCGGCGTTTCTTCGGCCACGGCCGGATGGGCAGCGGCCGTCCCGTCAGCATCGAAACTTGCGATTTTCTCCTCGATCCGGTCAAAGGCCCCATGCAAGTCTGCGGCAAGATCGGCGGAGTTGAGTTTTCCGGCGGCGTTTTCGATGACGAGGACCTGGCTATCGATCAGGTCGCAGATCCGGCCGTCGGCGCCGATTTCGCGCAAACGCCAGGCGATCTCGCGGACGACGCGGGCGCCCTTGCGCACCGGCGCGAGATTTTGCTCCAGCGCCAGATCGCCGACGGCGGTCGTTGCGGCGTGTCGCGCTTCCGTCAGCGCGTCGCGGAACGATGTCAGCATCTGGTCGAGCAGGGGATCGCGCTCGGGCTCCGGTTCCGGCAGTTTCTGTGCCGCCAGCGTCCCCTCGATCCGCGCCACGGCGTCGAGCACCATTTTGGTGTCGGCGTTGCGGTTGCGTTTGGCATACTCGCCGAGGAACCAGCGTCCCCGCGAGGTCTCCATGAACGCCTCTTGAATGGCGTCGTAGTCCGCCTCGCTCGGCTGGGCCGCGCGCGCGGAGATCGGAGACAGGGCGAATGCTTCGTCGGCCATAGCTAGCTCATGCGCGCATATCATTGCGCTAGAGCATGATCCGGAAAAGTGGGACCCGATTTTCCGAAAAGATCATGCTCAGACAACAATCTTTATGCGCGATAGTGATTCGACTTGAACTATCGCGCTAAGGCTTACGATCACCACGAACCCGCCCGAATCGCAATTGAATTGATGCCATCCGAATCACAAATCCCCATCACATCATCACGCCAGTCGAAGCGATTCGCGAGCCGGCTCGCATTGTTCTACGGGGCGATCTTCGCCCTGATAGGCTGTCATCTGCCGTTCTTTCCAGTCTGGCTGCGCGCGGTCGGGATCGATGCGGCCTGGATCGGCGTCATTTCGGCGGTCCCGGCCGTGACACGGTTTACCGTCCTGCCGATGGTTACGGGCCTTGCCGAACGCCGCGGCGCCGTGCGCGGCGCGATGAAGGCAACCGCGGTCATGACGACCTTCGGTTTTGCCGTGATCGGCACACAACATCTGCCGCTCGCCGTGTTCCTGGCCTATGCCGTCACCGCCGCGTCATGGACGCCGACAGTGCCGCTGACGGATGCCTATGCCCTGCGGGGGGTAGCAAAATACGGCCTCGACTACGGGCCGCTGCGGCTATGGGGCTCGGCGGCCTTTATCGTCGGCGCGCTCGGCTGTGGCCTGTTGGCCGGCATGATGGCGGCCGAGCACCTGATCTGGATCATCGTGGCGGCCGGCGCGCTTGCCGCGCTGGTTGGTTTCGGCTTGCAGCCGCTGGAAAGCCGTCAAGCGCAGGCCCCGATGCAACCCGGCACTCGTGCCCACTTTCCGAAGTTCGTATTTCGTCGCAGCGCGCACCTTTCACGAACTTCGGAAAGTCATGGGCACGAGCAAGCTTATAATTCTAGTGCCGCTTCTCGATTTGAAGTTCCTGGGGCGGATTCGCCGCTTGCGGTGCAGGAACTTCAAATCGGCGGCACTAGCGCATTGCTGCGCGATCCCCGATTCCTCGCCATCATTGCCGCTTCCGCACTGATTCAAGGCAGCCACTCCACCTATTATGTCTTCGGCTCGATCACCTGGCAGCTTGCCGGGCTCGGCGGCTTGACGATCGCAGCGCTCTGGGCCCTCGGCGTCGTGGCCGAAATCGCGGTCTTTGCGTTGTCGCCGCGATTCACCTTGCACCCCTCGACGCTGGTGGTGATCGGAGGCGTCGGCGCCATGCTGCGCTGGCTGATCACGGCGCAGGAGCCGCCGGTCGCGGTGCTGGCCGTGGTTCAGCTCGCGCACGGGGTGAGCTTCGGGCTGACGCAGGTCGGCATCATGGGACTGATGGTGCGGCATGTGCCGATGCCGGTGGTCACGCGCGCGCAAGGTTATCTGGCGGCCTGCGGCGGCATCGTCGCCTCAACCGCCTCCATTGTCTCGGGCGCGATCTATGCCCGCTACGGGCAGGGTGCCTACTACGCGATGGCCGTGATGGCGCTGTCGGGTGCGGCCGTGATGTGGTCGGCGCGGCGACGCATTAAGTCTCACCCCCAGAGTGCGGCTTCTGGCGGATAGACCAGACTGCCGTCGTAGCGCAGGCCGCCGTCGCGGTCGTGCTTGAGCAGCAGCGGGCCGTCGAGGTCGACAAAGCGGGCCTGCTGCGCCAGCAGCATGGCGGGCGCCATCGACAACGACGTCGCCACCATGCAGCCGACCATGATGTCGAAGCCTTGCGCTATCGCCGCATCCGCCATGGCGAGCGCTTCCGTCAACCCGCCGGTCTTGTCGAGCTTGATGTTGACCGCATCGTAGCGTTCACGAAGCGTGCCCAAGGAGGCGCGGTCGTGGACGCTCTCGTCGGCGCAGACTGCGATCGGCCGCTTGAAATGGGCGAGCCGCCGGTCCTGACCGGCGGGCAGCGGCTGCTCGACCAATGTGACGCCGGCGTTCGCACAGGCGGCCAGGTTTTGCTCGAGATTGGCCTCGGTCCAGGCCTCATTGGCATCAACGATGAGTTCGGAATCAGGCGCGGCCTTGCGCACGGCGGCAATTCGCATCCCGTCGCCATCGCCGCCGAGCTTGATCTTGAGGAGCGGCCGATGCGCGGCCTTCGCGGTGGCGGCCGCCATCGTCTCCGGCGAGCCGAGCGAGATGGTATAGGCGGTAACACAAGGGTGGGGGGCGAGGCGGCCGAGCCGATCCCAAATGCGGATGCCGATTTGCTTGGCTTCGAGGTCGAGCAGGGCGCAATCCAGCGCATTGCGGGCGGCCGAAGGCGGCATCGCCGCCTGCAAGGCTTCCCGGTTGAGGCCACGGCCGATCGCGTCCTTTATGCTGAGGATCGCGGCGAGCGTCGCCTCCGGCGTCTCGCCATAACGCGGGTAGGGCACGCATTCGCCGCGTCCGGTCGTGTTACCTTGGGTTACATCCGCCACGACCACGACCGCTTCGGTCTTGGCGCCGCGGCTGATGGTGAAGTTGCCCTCGATCGGCCAGCGCTCGATTCTCGCGTCAAGCGTTGGCACATTGCCGGAAGTCATTTTATTATATCTCGCCAATCTGAACGTGCCGCTTGCCCGCCGCGACCTATTATGTATGGCTGGGCCGGTTCTGTAAATTTATCAGAGCGTTGCTGGAATTTCCTCTTCTTCACCAACAGGCGAAGCAGCGCGGGAGTTGGAATCGTGAACGGCGACCCGACATTGGAGCGTATCGCACAGGGGAACAGTCTGGCGCTATCCGCCACAGGCCCCTGGATCGCGCGCTTTGCCTCCGAACTCGAGCAGATCGTCTCGGACGCCGAAAGGCTGAGGGGAAAGTCGTCGAACGTCTTCATCGACGTCTCGCGGGTCTCCAAGCTCGACACCTTTGGCGCCTGGCTGATCGAGCGGCTGCGCCGCAGCCTGACCCAGGGCGGCGTCGAGGCGAAGATCGCTGGATTGTCGGCGGATTACTCCAGTCTTGTCGATGAAGTGCGCCGCGTGAAGGCGATACCCGCGCCCGACGTCACCTCGGTGACGGTCACGGGTATTCTGGATCAGGTCGGTCGCACCATGGCCGGGATCAGCGGCACCATCCTCAGCCTCGTCGACATGCTAGGGGCGGTGCTGGCCGCAAGCTTCCGGGTCCTGATCCACCCGAGGAGCTTTCGCCTGACCTCGACCGTGCATCACCTGGAGCAGGTCTGCTGGCGTGCGGTGCCGATCGTCGTCCTGATCACGTTTTTGATCGGCTGCATCATCTCCCAGCAGGGAATCTTCCACTTCCGCAGGTTCGGCGCGGATATCTTCGTGGTCGACATGCTGGGCGTGCTGGTATTGCGCGAGATCGGCGTGCTTCTGGTTGCGATCATGGTCGCCGGGCGTTCGGGAAGCGCCTACACCGCCGAGCTCGGCTCGATGAAGATGCGGGAGGAAATCGATGCGCTGCGCACCATGGGTTTCGATCCGATCGAGGTGCTGATCCTGCCGCGGATGCTGGCCTTGGTGCTGGCGCTGCCGATCCTGGCGTTTCTCGGCGCGATCGCCGCGCTTTACGGCGGCGGGCTGGTGGCCTGGCTCTATGGCGGGGTTGATCCGGAAGCGTTTTTGCTAAGGTTGCGCGACGCAATCTCGATCGACCACTTTACCGTCGGCATCATCAAGGCGCCTGTCATGGCGGCGGTGATCGGGATCGTCGCCTGTGTCGAGGGGCTGGCGGTGCAGGGCAGCGCGGAATCGCTCGGTCAGCACACGACGTCGTCGGTCGTGAAGGGAATCTTCTTCGTGATCGTGATGGACGGTGTATTCGCGATCTTCTTTGCCTCGATCGGGATGTGACGATGGTTGGCCAGGCTCAAGCCCAAGTCTCAACTCAAGTCCCAGCCCAAATCCCGGATCAGGATGCGATCATCCGGGTGCGCGATATCTCGGTGCAGTTCGGCAAGACCAAGGTGCTCGACGGTCTCAACCTCGACGTCAGGCGCGGCGAAATCTTAGGCTTTGTCGGTCCTTCCGGCGCCGGCAAATCGGTCCTGACGCGCACCATCATTGGCCTCGTGCCGAAGACTTCTGGGCGGATCGAGGTGTTCGGCGTCGATCTCGATACGGCCAGCGCGTCACAGCGGCGCGCGGTCGAGCGGCGCTGGGGCATTCTGTTCCAGCAGGGCGCGCTGTTTTCCTCGCTGACGGTGCGGCAGAACATCCAGTTTCCGGTGCGCGAATATCTCGACGTCACCCAGCGCCTGCTCGACGAGATCACCATCGCCAAGCTCGGCATGGTCGGATTGCGCCCCGAGGTCGCCGATCGTTTCCCGTCGGAACTCTCTGGCGGCATGATCAAGCGCGTGGCGCTGGCGCGGGCGCTCGCGCTCGATCCGGAGCTGGTATTTCTGGATGAACCGACCTCGGGCCTCGATCCGATCGGCGCCGGCGACTTCGACGAGCTGGTGAGAACGCTGCAGCGGACTTTGGGCCTGACCGTTTTCATGGTAACCCACGATCTCGACAGCCTTTATACGGCGTGCGACCGGATTGCCGTTTTAGGGAACGGTAAGATCATTGCCGCAGGATCGATGGCCGACATGCAGGCCTCGCAGCATCCCTGGTTGAGGGCCTATTTCCACGGCAAACGCGCCCGCGCGGTGATGGGATAGTTCTTTGGGGTAGTTCTCGGGATCGTTCACGAACGCATTTTACGCCGCTTCTTTTGCTTCTCTTTTTACTTCTTGGGCTCGTTTTGGTCGGTTTCGGAGTTGGGTAATGGAAACGCGGGCGAATTACGTTCTGATCGGATCGTTCACGCTCGCCGTGATCGCCGCCGCGTTCGGATTCGTGCTGTGGTTCCAGAGCCTTCACACCACCAAATTGCGCAGCCCTTTGCGCATCGTATTCGAAGGTCCCGCCGCCGGCCTGCGGAACGGCGGTAGCGTCAATTTTAACGGTATTCGGGTGGGTGAAGTCATCTCAGTCAAACTCGACAACCCGCGTCGCGTGGTCGCACTGGCCATGGTCGAAAACAATACGCCACTCCGCAAGGACACCCTCGTGGGCCTCGAGTTTCAGGGCCTGACCGGCGTGGCCGCGATCTCGCTCAAGGGCGGCGAGGAGGCCGCGCCGCCGGTGCCGCTCGCCGAGGATGGCATCCCGGTGCTGACCGCCGATCCAAACGCGCTCCAGGACGTCACGGAGGCGATCCGCGGCACCCTGCAGAACATCAACCGCGTGGTCGCCGACAATCAGGAGGCGGTGAAAAACTCGCTGCATAATTTGGAGGTCTTCACTGGCGCCCTGTCGCGCAACGCCCAGAAGATCGACGACGTCATGGCCAAGGTCGATGGCGTGATGGGCAAGGCCGACAGTCTGATGGTGGGCCTCAACAGGCTCGCCGGCGGCAAGGATGGCGGGGAGTTGTTCCTGACCGTGCAATCGATCCGGGAACTCGCGGAAGACTTCGACAAGCGCTCCGGCGCGCTGATGTCTGACGGCCGCCGCACGCTCGGCGATATCAGCCGCGCGGTGAACAATCTCGACCGCAATCCGACCCGTCTGCTGTTCGGCGCGGGCAACTCGACTTCGCCGGCCGCGGCTTCCGCCTCGACGCCGACGCCTCCGCCGGCGGCGCCGCCGCGACGGCAATAGGGCGCCACTTAAGGGCGCCTCTGGATCGCTGGCCTCTACAAGCAAGTGGGATGAACCGGTCGCGTCACGGGTGCGACGAACCGTGATCGACGCTGCACTTCGCGCGTTCGCTTGCGGGAGGCATCGCTTCGCGTGGAAGTCATCAAACCGATCGCCATGACAGCACTGATCGTGACAATGATCGGCTTGATCTGCGAGATATTCTTACCCGCCTCCGGTCGTACGATTGATATTGGTGCCGGGATCCTTGCCATCGCAACCTGGATTGTTCCGCCGCTCCTGATGGCGCGTCCCCGGAATAGGAAGCCGCGATCGTCGCTGGCCGGTGTCGGCATCTTTGTCGGCATTTTTGTCGTGGCCGCCTGTCTCTCGGCGATCGGGATTTCGCTGGCGCTACTGACGCTCTTCTTCAGACCGGAAGCGAATTGGGCCTGGCCCGCCATCTGGGCCATCGGCGCCTTCTGGCTGTTCGGCTGCATCCTGTCCTATATCGCCAGCCGCTTCGCCCGGAAGGCAGAGAACACTTCGAAATAAGCCAAGCTTATCTCGAAGTGGTTTTTCCACAGAGACCGTGGTCTTTCCAAAACAAAACGAAGGCAGCGTGCCTCCGTTTTTCATTCCTTGCTGTCGCGCAAGTATTACCCCAGCCGACCCGCCGCATGCGCGAGCAGGGTGTAGACGAGGCCGGTCTCGGAGGTGAGGTGACCGCGCAACGCCTGCGGTCCGCGATCCTCGCGTGCGACCTCGTCGAGCAGACGCTCGAACTCGGCGATATAGCGATCGACCGTCTGCTTGAAGTTGCGGTCGCTGCGATATTTGCGCGCGACTTCGTCGAAGGCTTTCTGGCCCGACGGCGTATAAAGCCGCTTGGTGAACGCCTTGCTCTCGCCGCGCTGATAGCGATCCCACATTTCAGCAGCGAGGTTGCGATCCATCAGCCGGCCGATGTCGAGCGACAACGACTCCAGCGGATTGCCGCTGGTGGCGCTCGGCGCCGAACGGCCGCCGCGGGGCGGGGCAGGCGGGGGTGCGCCGGCGCTGCCATCGGTGCGGCTCAAGAGATCGGACAGCCATCCGTCGCGGCCCTGATCCGAACCTGCGGGCGCTACCGGCGGCGCTTCGGTGCGCCGCGCGGGCGGCGGCACACCAAGGTCAGGCGGCGGCAGGGTCGATGCGCTGGCGCGCGGTGCCGATCGCGGCGGTTCTGCACGGCCGCCGACAGCAGCGGCCAGCGCCGGCTCTTCCTCGCGATAGGCGCTGCTGCTGGTGCGGCTGGTGGAGACCACGTCCAGGCCGCGGCCGTGATGGGCGACGATGCGGTTGAGTTCCGCCAGCGCCTCGATCTGATCGACGATCACCTTGCGCATCTGCGCGGTCGAGTCGGCGGCCTCCTGCGGCATTTCCAGCACGCCGCGGCGCAACTCGTTGCGGGTCGCTTCCAGCTCGCGCTGCATCTCGCCAGCCATCTGCTTCATGCTGACGACCATGTTGCCGAATTTCTCGGCGGATTGCTTGAACATCGCATCCGCTTCTTCGGTGCTCTGCTGATAGATCTCGGCCATCGCGTCCGCAGTTTGACGGCGCTCGTCCTCGGCCGCGGCGCGAACCGCTTCGAACTGCCGGCTGATCGCAGCCGATCCCGCGCCGGCGGTTTCCGCCACCACGCGCGCGATATCGCGGGCGCGCTCTTCGGCGGCCGCAAGCGACTCGTCGAGCAGGCCGGTGAAGCGCGACAGCCGCTGATCCAGGTCGGTGGTGCGCAGGTCGATGGTGTTGACGAGCGACTCCAGCGTCGACTTGCGCTCGGCGAGCGAGGTGGAAGTCGAGCGGTTGCTCTGTTCGACGACGGCGGCCGCCTCGACGAGCGACCTGCCGTGAATCTCGAACTGGCCGGACAGCGAGTTGAGATCTTCAAGCGCTTTTGAGGTCTTGGAGTTGAAGACGGTCAACTGGTCTTCCAGCGTTTGCGTCGCCGCGCCGTTGCGCGTGGTGACGTCGTTCATCGCCGAGACGAAATCGGCCACGCGGGTGACCAGCGCGCGCTCGAGCGAGTTGAGGTTGTCGTGGGCGCCGGTGAGGACTTCCTGAAGCAGGATGTTGCCCTCGCGCAGCCGCTCGAACAGCGCGACCGTGTCGGTGCGCAGGATCTTACTGGTCTCCTGCATCTCGGTGACGGCTGCGATCGAGACCTGGCGCGACTGGTCGATCGCGTTGCGCGACGCCGCCTCCAGGTCCTTCAGCGACTTGTTGACCGTGGATGTCGCGAGTTCGCCGGCGGAGGTGATGTTGCGCGCCACCTCGGTCGAGTTGCCGAGCATGGCCTGCGAGAAGCCCTGGCCGCGGGTCTCGATCGAACGCAAGGCTTCCGCCGTGACGCGGTCGACTTCGGAAGTGAGCAGGCTGGTCTTGGCGCCGATGGCCTCGACCAATGCGCCGCGCTTGCTGTCGATCGTCTGCGACAGGCGATCGGTCTGCTGCTGCACGTAAGTGACGATTTCCTCGGTCTTGCCGGTCATGGCCGAGCCGAACGAACCGCTGGCGGCGAGAACCGAACGCTCCACGTCCGCCGAGGTCGATTTGACCTTCGAGCTGGCCTCGTTGGAGGCCGCGATAATCGCCTGCTGCGCGGTCTGCGCGGTGGCGACAATCCGGTCCGTCGTGTTGGTGGTCACCATCGACAGCGAGCGTTCGAGATCGCTCGAGATCGCCCGGATCTGGTTTGCGGAATCCGCCGAGGTCGCGGTGAGCGAGGTTTGGGCTTCGCGCGCGCTGCTCAGGATCGACGCCGCGGTGTCGGAGCCGACCGCCGTCAAGGTGCGTTCGACGTCGGCCGCAAGCGACTTGACGTGATTGGCGGCGTCAGACGAGGCGCCGACGAGGGTGGTCTGGACGTCGCGCGCGCTGGCCAGGATTGAGGCGGCGGTAGCGCTGCCGGCGGCCGACAGCGAGCGCTCGAGGTCGGAGGCGAGCGACTTGACCTGGCTCGTTGCATCCGCGGATGCCGTAACGAGCGTGGTCTGGGCCTCGCGGGCCGAGGCCAGGATCGAATTGGCGGCGCTGCTGCCGACGGCGGTCAGCGCGCGTTCGACCTCCGAAGAGGTCATCTTCAATTGAGCGCCGACGTCCGAGGAGACACCGAGCAGGGACTCCTGCGCCGCGCGGGCGCCGGTCTGGATAGTCTCGCTGGTATTGACGACAAGGTTGGAGAGCGAGCGTTCGGCGTCCTCGACATGGGACTTGATCCCGGCCGACAATTGTTCGACGCGCTCCACCAGGCTTTCGCTGGCCTGCCGTCCGCTGCTTTCGATGCGGCCGGCCACAGCTTCAATGCGGGTGTCCAACAGTTCCTCGAACTGCGACACCCGTGTGTCGATGTCGGTGGCGACTGAGCCGATGCGGGTCTCGATGCCCTGATGAATCTCCTGGAACCGCGCCGCGATGGTTTCGGTCAACTGGGTGCTGCGACCATCGATGGTTGCGGTGGCACTGGCGATACGCTGGTCGACCGCAGCAACGGCCTGCGCCGTGCCATCGGTGAGCGAGGCGGTGAGCGTGCCGAGCCGGCCGTCGATGGTCTCGGTGACCGACTGGGCGCGGGTATCGAAGGTCTGCTCCAGCGACTTGAGGCGGCTGTCGATCGCTTCGTCGAACGACTTGATCTTGCTGTCGAGCGAAGTGTCGAGATGGGTGACGCGGGTCCCGAGCGTGGTTTCGAACTGCACCAGGCGCTGATCGAGCGACGCGGTGATCTCGCCGCCGTTCGAGGTCAGGCGGGTGTCGAAGTTGTCGACATAGCTCTTGAGCGTATCGGCGATGTCGCTGGTGCGCTGGCCCATCCGTTCGACGATCTCGCCACCGAAGGTTTTGACGGTGCGGTCGAACTCGGAGATATGGCGGGTGATCAGCGCGCCGAGCGTGCCGGAGTCGCGGGCAAACTTTTCCGCAAGTTCCGAGCCCTGACCTTTCACCAGTTCGTCGAACGAGCTCATCTGCATGGAAAGCGCATCGTGCGCGCTTTCGGTCTGGCTGATGACCTTGGCCACCAGCGAGTTCACGGTCACATCGAGCGCGTCGCTTGCCTTCTCGCCCGAGGTGAGAATCTTCGAGGCGAGGCGGTTGCCGGATTCGTCGATCTTGTTGACGAGATCGCCGGAGCGCAGCTCGAGCTCGAGAAGCAGCGAGTCCGAAGAGTTCTTCAAGGAGTCGTGGACCTGTTCGGTGCGGTCCGAAATGCCGTCGACGATGGTGGAGGAGCGCTGTTCGAAATCGGCGGTGACACGATCGAGACGCTCGTTGAGCATGTCGTGGACGCGGTCGGCGAGTTCGACGAACTCGTCGTGGACGTGGCCGGTCTTGAAATTCAGGCTGGTGGTCAGCCGTTCGGAGGCATCGAGCACCGCGCGCGTGGTCTCGGCGCTGGCTTCCTCGAGCCGGTCGAGCAGGTCGCCGCCACGCTCGCCGAGCGCCAGGATCATGTTGTCGCCGGCGTTCGCAAGCGCGCTCGTGATGTGCGCGCCGCGTTCTTCCAGCGCGCCGGTGATGCTCTTGGCAACCTCGTCGACGCGCGAGGCAATCGCATCCGAGATCAGCGCAATGTCGTGACGCAGGTCGATCTGCACGCCGGAAATGGCGCTGCGCACCTGTTCGGCCTGACCGACCAAGTTGTCGCGCTGATGGGCGATATCCTGCAGCAAAGCGCGAATCCGCACTTCGTTGTCGCTATAGGCGCGCTCGAGTGCGGAGACCTCGTTGGCAACCAGCGTCTCGAGTTCGCCGGCACGCGCTATCGCGCGCTCGATGCCATCGCCCATCGCCGCGACTTCGCGGCGAATCGCTTGTCCAACCGTCACCATGGAGTCGCTGGCAGCGCCTTCGGGTTCGGAGAAACGCATCGCCACTTGCGCCATCGATTGCGCAATCGACTGCAATTCGCGGCCGCGCGACGACAGGTTCGCCATGAAGAAGAACATCAGGGCCGGCGCGGCCAACAACGCAATCAATCCGGCCAGCGCCAGCACGCCGCCGGCGCCCTGTCCGATCGCTGCTGTTATCGAAGACCAGAAGCCGACGACGAGCAAGAAGCCGGCAATGATCCACACAAGGCTGGCAAGCGCGGCGTAGGTGAGGGCGCCGCGGCCGGCGCGGCCTCTCTGGATCGCCTGCAAGGCCTGACCGATGGCTTCGCGATCGTCATTGGCGGCGCGGCGCGTGGCGCGCGGTTCTTCGATCGTGTTGAAAGCGGGCCGGTCGTTATTCGGCCTTGTGTCGAACGAGGATTCGTCAAACGAAGACGCGCCGGTCATCACGTCGGGCGCATTATCCGAGCGGGTCGAACCCCTGATGTCGCCAGTCGAGCCGTCGGAAATGTTGAGGGCTTCCTGAATGGCAGAAAGCGCAACTTCCGTCGGGTCTTTGACCTTTTTCGGGGTGTTCGCCATGTTCAGTCCGAGCCCTCGTGTTACTTCGTACGCAATGTCCAGTAATGGTGCTGCGAATGCCCCCCGCAGTCCAAACGGTCATCATCAAAATGCCGCGCGCAGCCGCCTTGCAGAGGTCGGCTTGTCCCGCTCAAGTCCGGCGAACATCCTATTGGTTAGACGTCACGAATGAAATGGTAGGATTAATACAATCTTAATCATCGTTAACAGCGTCGCGCCGTAAGGCCTTACAAAGCTTTGAAATTCCGTTCGGCAGGGTTAATTGCGGCGACACTTAGCTTAAAACAAGGCGAAGGTGCGGCGCGAAAGAACCCGCTGTCCACAGCGTCGAACGATCCGTTAACCAATTCCATGATTGGCTCGCTTCAAAGCCATGGCCGACGAACGGCAAGGTGACGAACGATTCGGACGCTTAAGCCATGTCGCTTCATTTGGACCGGATGGAATGGATGCCATCGCCCCCGCTCGCTCCCGATGACGGCCCGATCGACTTCGCGCATCTGCGGCGGATGACGCTCGGCGATGCCGCGCTGGAGCGCGAAGTGCTGGGCATGTTTTCCGCCCAGGCACCGCGTCTGGCCAAAGCGCTTGCAGGGTCGCCGGCCGATGCGGCGGCGTTGGCGCATACGCTGAAGGGCTCGGCGCGGGCGGTCGGCGCTTTCGCGGTAGGTGACGCGGCAGCGCATCTCGAAGCACTAATCAGAAACGGGTCCGATCGGGCGGACGCCTTGAGCGAGCTTGATGACGCCATCATACAGGCCCGCAGCGCGATCGAGGCCATGCTCGACCAACGCTGATCGACGGGGCTGCCCGAATTCCGGCAAATCTTCTCCCAATTAGCTGCACTAGCGCTGGCCGGATCGACCCGTTATAGGTCTGCCCGGACACTTTTTTTCCGGCAATACGAGCGAACATGGCCAAGATTCACTTTGTCGACCATTCCGGCGAAACCCGCATTATCGACGTCGAAAATGGCGCCACCGTCATGGAAGCGGCGATCCGCAACGCGATCCCGGGCATTGAAGCAGAATGCGGCGGCGCCTGCGCCTGCGCGACCTGTCACGTCTATGTCGACGAAGCCTGGCGCGAGAAAGTCGGCCCGCCTTCGCCGATGGAAGAAGACATGCTGGATTTCGGCTTCGACGTTAGGCCGAATTCGCGCCTGTCCTGCCAGATCAAGGTATCCGACGAACTCGACGGCCTCGTGGTATCGACGCCGGAGCGGCAGGCGTAGCGATTTTCTAAACTTGCACGCCGCGGCGAAGCCAAGGCTGAAATTTTTCGATGATCTCCGGCGTCAGCGGCGTGGGTTTGCGCGTGGCCAGATCGATCAGCACGGTGACCGACTGCGCGGATGCGACGCAGACACTTTCCGAAAACACCACCTGATCGAAGGTCACTGACGTTCGGCCGAATTTTGCAACTCCCAATCCCATCTCGATGGTGCCCGGCCAGTGCAATTCGGCGCGGAAGTGAATGTCGAGCCGCACCATGATCCAGGTCAGGCCCTCCGGCAGTTGCCAGTAGCTCTTGTCCTTCATCAGCGTGACGCGCCCGGTCTCGAAATAGGTCGCATAGACCGCGTTGTTGACGTGACCATTGGGATCAAGATCGGCAAATCGCACATTGTCGGTGAGGCGGTAGGGGAAATCCTCTAACCGCGGCGGGGAATCGGATGGTGTGGGGGCATTCACGGGGAGTGGTCTCCGAAATCGCTGCCGTTACAGCCTAGTTGTGGAGCGGCGGCAAGGGGTTGTCGCGGTGTCCGCAACCCGTATTATGGCTTTCCTCCCCCTGCGGCGTTGGCTAGAGAAGCATCAACCGTCCCGCCAAGGTTCAACCGAAAAGATAGCGACATGAGCGAAGCGATCAAAACCGACGTGCTGATCATTGGCGCGGGCCCGTGCGGGCTGTTTTCCGTTTTCGAACTCGGCCTGCTCGATATGAAGGTCCATCTTGTCGACATTCTCGACAAGGTCGGCGGCCAATGCGCCGAGCTGTATCCGGAAAAGCCGATCTACGACATTCCCGGCATTCCCTTTGTCACCGGCCAGGGCCTCACCGAAGCGCTGATGGAGCAGATCAAGCCGTTCAATCCGACCTTCCATCTCAACGAAATGGTCGAGAAGATTGAGAAGATCGGCGATCCCGCTTTTCGGGTCACGACCGATGCCGGCAAGGTGTTCGAATGCAAGGTGGTGGTGATTTCGGCCGGCGGCGGCTCGTTCCAGCCGAAGCGTCCGCCGGTGCCCGGCATCGAGGCCTATGAAGGCACCTCGGTATTTTACGCCGTGCGCAAGATGGAGCAGTTCCGCGACAAGGACATCCTGATCGTCGGCGGCGGCGATTCCGCGCTCGACTGGACGCTCAACCTGCATCCGATCGCGAAAAGCGTCACGCTGCTGCACCGGCGCGACGATTTCCGCGCCGCGCCCCACAGCGTTGAGCAGATGCGCGCGCTAGTCTCGAGTGGAAAGCTCGATCTTAAAATCGGACAGGTCACGGCGCTGGAAGGCGAGAGCGGCGCGCTCAAGGGCGCGCACGTCAAGGGCAACGACAACACGATGTCGAAGGTCGACTGCGATACCCTGTTGCCGTTCTTCGGCCTCACTATGAAGCTCGGACCGGTCGCGAACTGGGGCATTGCGCTGGAGAACAATCTCGTGCCGGTGGAGACGTCGGCGTTCGAGACCAGCGTTCCCGGAATCTTCGCCATCGGCGACATCAACACCTATCCGGGCAAGCTCAAGCTGATCCTGTGCGGCTTCCACGAGGGCTCGCTGATGGCCCAGAAGGCGCACCGTTATGTCTATCCGGACAAGCGCCTGGTCTTCCAGTACACGACGTCGTCCTCGAGCCTGCAAAAGAAGCTCGGCGTCAACTGACGGCGCCGGGAGTCGGCAGAGCCGGGCGGAAAAAATAACGCTTTTTCAATGTGTTACCGGTGATTTGCTCACGTGGCGGGCGAAGGTGCGACGTCGGGCGCACTGGCCGGGTTCGGCAAATAACCGTAATCTTCCCGTGTCTCCGATCGGGTGATGACGATGGCGGGTTCCAGGTTGCGGCGGTGGTTCTGGATCGCAAGCGGGTTTGCGATCTTGTTCGCCACTCCCCATGCCGGGCGCGCCGCCGAACCGACCGCCGCGGGTCTTTGGCAGAAGATCGAAGATGGCCAGCCGGTGGTGTGGGTGCTGGTGGTCGATCACCATGACGGCGTGTTCGAAGGTGCGATCGCCAAGAAGTTTCCGAAGCCCGGTCAGCCCGAGCTCATGACCTGTGCCAAATGCACCGACGACCGCAAGGATGCTGCGATCCTCGGAATTTCCTTCATTCGCGACATGAAGCGCAACGGCCTCGAATATGAAGGCGGCAACATCCTCAATCCCCGCGACGGTCAGGTCTGGAAAGCGAAAATGGCCGTAAGCCCGGATGGACAGCAACTCACGCTGCGCGGCTATTTGCTCATGCCGGCTCTCGGCAAGGACGAAATCTGGCAGCGTTTGCCGGATTCGGAGATCGCCACGCTTGATCCCACGGTCATCGCCAAATATTTGCCGGGGCAGGCGGTCGCGGCCAAGCAGACGGCAGGCAAGAAGCCCGCTTCGCCTTCCAAGCCATAAGTTTTGGCAAGAACTCTGAAAAGTGCGAATTCGCTTTAGCGGCGGGATCCGGCGCGCGAGCGCTGTGGGAAAGGCAACGTCGCCTTCACCTCGACGACCTCGACCGTCTCGGTGCGTCTCTCCGAACCGATCCCGGCCTGTTTGCGCCGCTGCTGCCACGGTTGCACCACGCTGAGCCAAAGCTCGCGCGTGCCCATGATCGAGATGGCGATGCCGAACGGAATCATGAAGTAAAGGATACGGAACACCACCAGCGTCGCCAGCAATTGCTCCTTGCCGAACTCCGGCAGCGCGACCAGCATCGCGGCATCGAACACGCCGAGCGAACCCGGCGCGTGGCTGGCAAAGCCGAGCAGCGTGGCCAGAATGAACACCACGGCGAGCGAGATGAAATCGATGCCCGGTTGGGCGGGCATCAGCAAATACATTGCTAGCGCACAGAAACCGAGATCGACTACGCCGATCAGGATTTGCACGAGCGTCAACGGCGCCGACGGCAGCCTGACTTTCCAGCCATTCTGCCCGAGCTCGCGCCGTTCCTCGCCAAGGCTGAGCCAGACGAAATAGGCGGCGATCGCGCCGAGCACGCCGAGTGCGATCAGCCGGTTGATTGCGGGGGGCAACTGGTCCATGGCGGAGGCAGCCCAGGGGTGCCAGGCCATGCCGATGCCGAGCACGAAGGTGTTGCCGAGCCAGAAGGTCAGGCCGGAAAGAAAGCAGATCTTGGCGACGTCGACGGCGCTTAGACCGTAATCCGAGTAGATCCGGAAACGAATGGCGCCGCCGGTAAAGACCGTGGCGCCGATGTTGTGGCCGATCGAATAGCTGGTGAAGCTCGACAGTGCCGCAATGCGGTAGGGCACATGCTTCTTGCCGATGGTGCGCAGCGCAAAGAAATCATAGAACGTCAGGGTGCAGAAGGCGGCCACGACACATAACGCGGCGAGCACGATGTGGTGGAGCGGAATGTCGGTCAGCGCCACCAGCATGACGCCGGTATCGATGCCCTTCAGGGTGCGAACGAGGGTCGTGATCGCAAAGGCGATAATGACGAGGCTGGCGGCAATTCCCACCCGTTTCCAGCCTATCCGTTCCTTGAAGCCATGCCGCAGCATGGCCAATAGCCGAACCATTCATCCTCCCGGCAGGGCCGCAACGGCGTTGCCGGCCTCCCAAAGCGATCATAGGCATCTGATGCCGATCGCCATCGTAAACCAGACACATACGGCAAAAACCTTTGCTTGTGCAGTCCTTGACAAAGCGACGGACTGTCGCGCATCGGCCTCAGCCATACCCTTCACCGGGCTACGGTATTTCCGGATTGGGCCGGAATGACGGTCGTGAGGCCCGTAAAAGTTCCGGATGTTTCCGAGCATGAGGTTTTCACCTCACTTAGGAACATCACGCGCATCCATCGGTTAGCGAACGGGGGTAAATCGAACATGTCGGCGCGTGCGAAGAGGGCGCGCGATGGTGTTCCCCAGAACGAGAAGGATTAAAAAACGATGGGACTCTTTACCCGCGACATCAAAACCATGAACGATCTGTTCGTCCATCAGCTGCAGGACATCTATTACGCCGAGAAACAACTCGTGAAGGCGTTGCCGAAGATGGCCGACAAGGCGACGGACAAAGAGCTCAAGCAAGGCTTCTTGACCCATCTTGAGGAAACCAAAACCCATGTGCAGCGCCTTGAGGAGGTCTTCCGGATGTGGGGCACGGAGGTGAAGGCGGTCGATTGTCCCGCGATCGACGGCATCATCGAGGAAGCCGACGAGGTTGCTGGCGAAGTCGCCGACAAATCAGTGCTGGACGCAGCCTTGATCAATGCAGGCCAGGCGGCGGAACACTACGAGATCGCCCGCTATGGCAGCCTGATCGCCTGGGCCCGCCAGCTTGGTCGCAACGACTGTGCGAGCCTGCTCCAGAAGACGCTCGATGAAGAGCGGACCACCGACAAGAAGCTGACCTCGCTCGCCGAGGGCAAGATCAATCTTCGCGCGGCAAGCTAAGCTACCCGCTACAACGAAGCGCCGCGGTGGATTTTCCGTCCGCGGTGCTTTCGTCTGGAGCCGAGAAGAGGGAACCGTGAGGGAACTGTAGAACCGTCCTAAAGCCCGTTTATTGCTGCAAATTTCATGTAGTGTGGCCTCGCGAACGGCCGGCAATTGTGTAAAAAATATGCCCTGATCGACGGGGCGCGAGGTATTTTGGAAGAGCCACTTCAAACCACTCTGACTTGCCCGCTCGCGAGAGCTGTGGCGCTGCCGCTTCCGCTCGGCGCCTGCGACCGGCGGATCAATTGGCGATATGCGGCCGCGGTCGGCACCTATCATCTGCTGGCGCTGTTGGCATTCGTGCCCTGGTTCTACTCGACCACGGGCGCCGTGCTCGCCTTTGTCGGGATCTATGTCTACGGCGCATGCGGGATGAACCTCTGCTATCACCGCCTGCTCACCCATCGCAGCTTCAAGTGTCCGCTCTGGTTGGAGCACGCCTTTGCCGTTCTCGCGGTCTGGTGCGTGGAGGATACGCCGGCGCGCTGGGTCGCGACGCACCGCATGCACCATCATCGTTCGGACGAACGCGCCGATCCGCATAGCCCGCTGGTCAGTTTCTTCTGGTCGCACATGGGTTGGCTGTTTCTGGAAAACACTGACCTCGGCCGTCAGGTCGCCTATGACCGCTATGCGCGCGACATCCTGCGCGACGGCTTCTATCGTTTTATCGAGCGTCATGTCGTGTGGATCACGCTCGTTCAGTCCGTGATCTATTATGGGATTGGCTTCCTGATCGCATTGGCAATCGACCGCGACCTCATGGCGGCGGTTCAGTTCGGCGCAAGCGTGTGGCTGTGGGGGGTGGTCGTGCGCACGGTCGTGGTCTGGCATATCACCTGGAGCGTGAATTCACTGACCCATGTGTCGGGCTACCAGAACTACGACACCGGCGATCAAAGCCGCAACAACGTGCTGGTGGCGATCCTGGCTAGCGGCGAGGGCTGGCACAACAATCACCACGCCGAGCCGAACTGTGCCTGCAATCAGCGGCACTGGTGGGAGATCGACCTGACCTATCTGCTGCTGCGGCTTTTCGTAGCTGTCGGACTGGCCTGGGACGTCCAGCTGCCGACGCGCCGCCCGGGCGCGTAAAACGCATCTTTTGCGAATAGCACACTTCGGCACTGATCGAAGTATTGAGCTGAACCGATAGCTATCTCTCACGTTGGGCCTGCGGCACTTACGGAGATAGCCTATGACCAGAGCAGCCATCGAACTTCAGCCGGTTCCGGCCGCGACTTTTGCGGAACAACAACCCTCGCAAGGCCTGTCGGCATCGCTGACGCTGCTTGCCATGAGCCTCGGTTATGGCGTGGTCCAGCTCGACGTCACCATCGTCAACACGGCGCTCGATCGCATCGGGACCTCGCTCGGCGGCGGCGTGTCGGAGCTGCAATGGGTCGTGAACGCCTACACGATTGCGTTTGCCGCCTTCATTCTGACGGCGGGCGCGCTTGGCGACCGCATCGGTGCCAAACGGGTCTTCATGGCGGGCTTTGCGATTTTCACGTCGGCTTCGCTTGCCTGTGCGCTCGCATCCAACTCGGCCGTGCTGATCGCGGCGCGCGCAGTGCAGGGATTGGGTGCCGCCGTTCTGGTTCCGAATTCGCTGGCGTTGCTCAGTCACGCCTATCCCGATCAACGCGGGCGCGGCCGCGCGGTCGGAATTTGGGCGGCAGGTGCCAGCCTCGCGCTCACGGCGGGACCGCTGGCCGGTGGCGGATTGATCGCGCTGATCGGCTGGCGATCGATCTTTCTGGTCAATCTGCCGATCGGCATTGCCGGGCTTTGGTTGAGCTGGCGCTACGCCACGGAGACCACGCGCAATCAACAGCGCGAAGTCGATTTGCCCGGCCAGGTTCTGGCGATCGCAGCACTTGGTGGTCTTGCTGGCACGATCATCGAAGGAGGTGCGCTCGGTTTTTCCAACGCCTTCGTGATTGCAGGCTTTGCGGGCTCGGCGCTACTGACATTGTTGTTTGTTGCACAGGAAGCGCGCTCGTCACATCCGATGCTCCCGCTATCGCTGTTTGCGCATCGCCTGTTCGCATTGACGTCGCTGGTCGGCCTGCTCGTCAACATTGCCTTTTACGGGTTGATCTTCGTGTTCAGCCTGTATTTCCAGCGCGTCAACGGCCTGTCGCCGCTTCAAACCGGCCTCGCCTTCGTTCCGATGATGGGCATGGTGCTGCCATCCAATCTGATCGCAGCACGCGTTTCCGAGCGTATCGGCGCGCCCGCAACCATCGCCGCGGGCAGTGTGTTGACCGCGCTCGGCTGCCTGATGCTGCTCGCCATCGAGCCGGGCACATCGTACGTCAAGACGATGGCGCAGCTCATGATCATCGGCGGCGGGCTTGGCCTGTTGGTGCCGCCGCTTACCGCGACGCTGCTCGGCAGCGTGGAGAAGTCACGCTCCGGGATCGCGGCCGGCGTGCTCAACGCGACCCGGCAGACCGGCAGCGTGCTCGGCGTCGCACTTTTCGGCGCGCTGGTCGGCCAGCCGGATACGTTTATGCGCGGTGCACATCTGTCGCTGGCGATTTCGGCGACGCTTCTTGTTGCGGCAAGCGTCGTGATCTGGCGCGGCGCGGCAAGAACTGACTGAAAAAGGCCTGCCTGACGTCAAGGCGAAGACGTCACGCCTTGCGGAGTGCGAAATGAGCGCCGCAAAACGCCATCGCCGCGCCAAGGCCAAGGGCCGCGAGCCCGGTCAGGACGCCGGCGACGGTCGGAATCGCGCCCGGCCCGGAAGCGGCCTGGCCTGCGCCCGCGAGTACAAGTACGCCGACCGCAATCAGGAAATACTGCATCCGTTGCGGAATCTGTCCCGCTGCCGCGCTGTGCATCATCGTTGCCGTGAAATAGCCGCCGCAAAAGCCGACCGTTGCAATCAGCCACCACGCCAGCGCAGCTCCTGCAGGCATGAAGTTGCTTGTATCGGATCGCCACAGGCCGCCGAGATCGAGCCCCAACCTTGCCCCGAGCATATGGACGGCAAGCGCGAGCAACACACCGGAAATCGCAGCGGCGGCGACGATCAGGCGGCTTGGAAATGGGGTCGTCTCAGGCATGATGCGGTTGTAGAATAGGGCAGGCGATCGGCGCAACTACTAAGGTTTAGCCATGACGTTCGGCCTTCTCGCACTAATCGCCTCGGCGATATTTGCCGGCGCGGCGTTTTACGTGAACGTCGCCGAGCAACCGGCGCGGCTGACGCTCGATGATCGTGCGCTACTCACCGAATGGAAGCCGGCCTACAAGCGAGGCGCGGCGATGCAGGCGCCGCTCGCGGTTGTAGGCTTCCTTTTCGGGATGCTGGCGTGGTGGCAAATTTCCGGTTCCGCTTTCCTGGTCGGCGCCATTCTGATCATTGCGCCGTGGCCCTGGACATTGATTGTCATTAAACCGGTCAACGATGCCTTGCTGGCGACGGAGCTGGACAAAGCCGGCCCGCCATCCCGCGCCCTCATCGTCAAATGGGGCGCGATCCATTCGGTGCGAACGGTATTGGGTGGGCTCGCGGCAGCGGCATTTTTCTGGGCGTGCCTTTCTCACTAGCTTCATTTTGGCCGAAGAAAGGGTAGTTCGCCGTCGATGTCATCAGCTTTGCCCGATCAGATCGGTCGCCATTACGCCTACAAGGCTTCGCTGATCGGCTCAGCCCATCAGTTTGAATTGACGGAGCAGGGACTGTCGTGGCGTATCGCCGGCCGCTCCGGACTTTGGCCTTATCTGGATATCGCCAACGTGCGGTTGTCCTACCGGCCGGTGTCGATGCAGGCGAGGCGGTTTCGCGCCGACATCGGCAAGATCGATGGGGGGCGGCTCGCCATTCTCTCGACCAGTTGGCAGACCGCAGCGCTGATGGCGCCCCAGGACAAGGGCTATCGCGACTTCATCGTCGAATTACATGCCCGCATGGCAAAGGCAGGAAGCCAGGCCGTGCTGACCGGCGGTCTTGGCCCACGGGTCTATGCAGCGGCGATCGTGTGTGTGGCTTTGCTGGCGATTGCGATGAGTGGGCTGTTGTTGCGCTCGATCATATCGGGCGAATGGGCGGGCGCATTGTTTCTCATCGGCTTCGCCGCCTTGTTTGCCTGGCAGGTCGGTGGCTTCATCGCGCGCAACCGGCCGCTCACCTATGCGTTCGGCGATTTGCCAAAACCGTTGCTGCCTTGAGCGCGATGTCTTCTATTCGGTCGAATGGAAATCCTCCTCCTTGGCGTTCAACATTCCCGCAAGGGTACGCAACCCCGCTTCGAGTTGTTGACGAACTCGCGGGCCACAATGATGCGGACTTCTGAACCGCCACACTAGTGCCGCACCACCAGCACCGAGCATTTGGCGTAGCGCACGACATGGCCGGCGTTGGAGCCAAGGAAATAGGTGCGCATCGCCGGCCGGTGCGAGGTCATGACGATCAGATCGGCTTTCACCGCGGCGGCCTCTTCGAGAATCTCGTGATAGATGCCGCCCTGTCGCACGGCGGTCGAAATACGCGCGGCATCGATGCCGGACTCGCGCGCAACGATGGCGAGCGCTTCCTCCGACGTCTCGCGCTGCTGCACATCGAAATCGGCCGGGACATACTCGGCCAGCATCACCGGCGTCATCGGCAGGACGTTGAGAAGTCTTACCTTGCCGCTCCAGGTTTGCGACAGCGTGGCTGCCGTGGCGATGGCGGGCCGCGCCAGATCGGTGTCGGCAAGATCAAGCGGCACGAGGATGGAGCTGAACATCTGCGCCTCCCAGTCAGGATACCGGATCGCGCCTCTAGAATCGATTCCAAGGCGCGCTCGGTCATAAGTAGCTTAGCATAGTTGCAGAAGGCGCCGGACGCCGAAAGGGCTTTGCGCGACACTCGTGGTCCGATTCTAACATTTGCATGCCGGTGTGGCGGACGCTTTTGCAAATGTTAGAATCAAAGGACCACTAGCAAATATAGGTTTCTAGTGGAGTTTTGGATTTGACGTTCGCATCGCGAATTCGCGGCAACGAGCAGCGAATTCAAACCCACTCCACTAGCCATCGACGCTCAATCGCCCGAGGCCTGCTTCAATAGTTTCGGGCTGATGAACGTCTCCAGGCGGCCGCGCCTAATTCCGACATCGGTCCAGTCATCGATGTCGAAATCGAAAATCGCAAGACCAGCCGTCGGTAGGTTTTCGGCCAAAGCGCCGCGCCCGGCGGGATCGCCGTGGCCGGCCAGCGCAACCGCGAGCTCATGCATTCCGGGATTATGTCCGACCAGCATCAGCCGTTTCGGATCGACAGCGGAGGCATTGCGAACGGTTTCGAGCAGCTGAGAGATATCGGCGCCGTAAAGTTCCGGCATGAGTTCGACCTGCGGCACAGTCGCAAGCTCCTTCATCGCTTCCCAGGCGATTTCCCAGGTCTGCAGCGCACGCACCGCGTGAGAAACCAGCACGAGGCTCGGGAAGGGTGGATTGCGGCCGATCCAGGCGCCAATCTCGGCGGCATCAAGGCGGCCCCGGTTATCCAGTCTGCGGTCCTGATCGCGGCCGCTCGGCGCATCATTTTCGGTCTTGGCGTGCCGAAGCAGCATCAAACGGCGCATGACGGTTTCCGACGTGATTCGAACCTCACAGAATTAATCTACTGTGTCGCGGGCAAGGACAAGGTGACAAGCGCCAGACCGATCCCTTAAGACAACGCTATGAGCGATATCCTCACAGGCGATACCGGGGTCGGCGATGCCACCCGCGCACGGCTGACTTTTGACCTCGATGCCGACATTTGCGTGGTCGGCGCGGGGCTTGCCGGCCTCACGGTCGCGCTGGAGGCGGCACGCCTTGGCGCCAGCGTCGTCGTGCTCGAAGGCCGCCATGTCGGCTGGGGCGCCTCGGGCAGCCTGCTCGGTACCGTGATGCCGGGTTACGGTCTGGCGCTGAAGGACCTGATCGCGCGCATCGGCCTGGAAGACGCCAAAGAGCTTTGGGATTTGTCGAAAGAGGGCGCCGAATATGTTCGCGCCCAGGCCACCGAACAACTGATGCCGGGGATTGCGGTCGCTGAGGGAGCCCTTGAAGTCTCCAACATCGATGTCGGCGATCGCCTGATCAGCGAAATGCAAATGCTGGGCGAAGATTTCGGCACTGAAGTCGAGGGATGGCAGATCGATCAGGTCCGCGCCCAGCTGAAGACCGATCGCTATTTCCACGGCGTCTACTTCCCGAGAGCATTCCAGGTCGACGGCCGCCGATACGTGCATGGCCTGGCGACGTTGGCGAGGCGGGCAGGCGCGCGGATTTTCGAGGAAACGCCGGTGGTCGGCATCGACGCATCGGGAATCCGCAAGCGCATCGTCACGCCGTCGGCGCGGTTGCGCGCCTCGCACATCGTTCTGGCCGGCAACGTTCATCTCGGCGCGCCGTCGCGGCGCCTGTCGGAGACGCTGCTGCCGGTCTGGCGCTATGCCGGGATCACCGAGCCGCTCGGCGATCGCCTGTCGGAGGCGATCGCCTTCAAGGGATCGGTGATCGATAGCGACGGCGTCGATCAGTTCCGAATCGTTGACGGCGACCGTTTGATGTGGGCGAGCCCCGAGACCACCTGGGACGCCCGCCCTCAGCGATTTGCCTCCAGCATCGCGCGCCGCATCCGCACGATTTTCCCGCAGCTCGACAGGGTGCAAGTCACCGACGTGTGGGGCGGGGCGATCGGCCAGACCGTGCATGGCATGCCGCAGATCGGCCAGTTGCGCCGGGGTCTTTGGGTGGCGAGCGGCTTTGGCCGGCAAGGACTGGGTACGAGCGCGATGGCGGGGCAACTGATTGCCCGCAGCATTCTCTGGGGCGACGAACGCTGGCGGCTGTTTTCGCCGTTCGAACTGGTATGGGCGGGCGGCCCCACCGGGCGGGTCGCCGGCCACCTGATTGGAATGTGGGAACGCGGAAGCTCTGCGGCGGCCGGTGCGCTCGCCCGTTATCGCGAGCGGCTGCGCAGGCAGGAGCGAATCCGCGAGGCACGGCTGGCCGAAGCCAACCGGCTTGCGGGAACAGGGCCGTCGCGGCCCCGGCCGCCGCCGCGCCCAAATCCAGATCATCGCAACCGCACCTCGGCCGAGCCTGCGGAGCCATCGGTTGCGGCAAGCCCTACCGAGGGGGGCTCCTGATACCGTCTTTGCTGGCCCAACTCGCAGGAAAGTGAGAAATTGTCCGTTTGATGGGTGTAACTTTCCTCTCCGCGGCCCGTATTTGCCAACAGAACGTATTTTACGCCTTGCACGGAGATGTCAGATGATCGATCGCCGTATCCTGCTTGCTACCACTGCCGGTCTGTTTGGTTTTGCGGTGCTGCGCTGGCTGCGCGGCGAACCTGCGCACGCCGCGGAAAAGTTCGAGGTCGAAAAGACCGACGCGGAGTGGCGCGCCCAGCTCACGGCCCAGCAATATGAGATCCTGCGTAAAGAAGGCACCGAGCGCCCGTTCACGAGTCCGCTGCTCAAGGAGCAC
Source organism: Bradyrhizobium sp. (assembly GCF_049519115.1). Classification (GTDB taxonomy): domain Bacteria; phylum Pseudomonadota; class Alphaproteobacteria; order Rhizobiales; family Xanthobacteraceae; genus Bradyrhizobium. The sequence goes on along the minus strand of NZ_JBEKRB010000030.1, from coordinate 20,830 downwards.
CGCAAGGGCACCTTCGCCTGCGCCGGCTGCGACCTGCCGCTGTTCTCGTCGGAGACGAAGTACGAAAGCGGCACCGGCTGGCCGAGCTTTTATCAGCCGCTGGACAATGCGGTGGGCAAGCGGGAAGACCGCACCTTCGGCATGCTGCGCAGCGAAATTCATTGCCGCCGTTGCGGCGGCCATCTCGGCCACGTCTTCGATGACGGTCCGAAGCCGACCGGCTTGCGCTACTGCATGGACGGTTTTGCGCTGCAATTCCATCCGGCGACGGCGACGGCGAGCTGAGTTTCCACTTCGCGCTGGTTTTGACGCGTTTTCCTCACGCGAACCGGTTCCCACTTCGCTCGAAAACGCTATTCAGGAACTTTGCTCTCGGCAATTGTTGCCCGCCCGGCAATTGTGCCCCGGTCCTTGGACCGGGGCTTTTTCATTTAAGTGCCTGAAATAACTCGCCTCTCGTGTTTGGCACGGCGATTGCGATGTCTCCTTCGAGCAAGGCCATGCGTGGGCAAACCGCCCGCGCGGCCTGACGGATCGAATGTGGAGATAAAGTTATGGGTATCTTCGACGCGCTTACGACGGCGGTGAGCGGCCTGCAGTCTCAGTCCTTCGCGTTGCAGAACATATCGGGCAACATCGCGAACGCCTCCACCATCGGCTACAAAGGCATCGACACCAACTTCGAAGATCTGATCCCGGACGCGCTGAACCCGCAATCGCAGGTGGCCGGCGGCGTTAAAGCGCTCGCGCAACAAACCATCACCACGCAGGGCACGGTCTCAGCTTCGACGGTAGCGACCAACATCGCGATCAACGGCGATGGCTTCTTCGACGTGCAACAACCGTCCGGCACGACCGACGGTAACCCGACCTTCAACGGCGTCACAGACTATACGCGCGCCGGCGATTTCCAGGTCAATGCGCAAGGGTATCTGGTCAATAGCTCTGGCTACTACCTGATGGGTACGGCGGTCGATCCGAAAACCGGCAACCCGCTCGGCAGCGTGCCGACGGTCTTGCAATTCAATAACAACTTCGTTCCGGCGCAAGCGACGACGGCGATTCAATATGCCGCGAACCTGCCGACCGTGCCGGTGACGACGGCAAGTCCGAACGCGCCAACCGGATCGATCACCGCCAAGGGCGGTCTTAACCCCGCGGATTTCAGCCAAAACCCGGAGGTCTTGGGCACAGCGGCACCGGCGTTCGGCAATTCATCCGTGGTCGGCAATCAGGTCGTCATCGGCGGGAGCCCGATCACCAGTTCCACGGCACTGAACTCGCTGCCGACCAGCATTGCCGGCGAATCCATCACCGTTGATGGGTCCGTGATTAACTTCTCGGCCACCGCTGCGACCTCGGCGTCGTTCACGGGCGGCGGGCCCTACACCATCAATGTCGGTCCGACAAGCGGCACTCCCGCAGGCGCCACGGTCGGAGATCTGCTTTCGGCCGTCGACACGATCAATGGCAATACCATTCCCGCTAACGCGAGCACCATTAGTACAAGCGGTACAGCCGGTGAGATCACCCTGAACACCGGCGTAGCCAATAATCTGGTGATTACAGACAACAATTCGAATGCGGTATTCTCGCAGCTCGGTTTCTCGGCGGACCCGGCAGCAACCCGTACGGGCGGCGGCGGCATTGGTACCGGCGCCGTGGCCGGCCCTGATGTGACGACCTTCGACAACGAGAGCATCAGCGGTGGGGCCATTACCGTCTACAATTCGGCGGGCACGCCGGTAAACGTTCAGCTCCGCTGGGCGATGACCGGCCCGAACACCTGGAATCTATTCTATCAGAGCGATTCGACCGCGACCCAGACGGGCCAGACGGCCTGGACCAACGTCGGTCAGAATTTCGTCTTCAACAGCAACGGCAACCTGGTGAGCCCCGCAGGCGGCGGCATCACCATCCCAAACCTCACGGTCAACAATCAGCAGGTCGGAGACGTTCAACTCAACATCGCCTCCGGTGCGCTGTCGCAATTTGCGTCCACGACCGGTAACGCGACCGTCGGCCAGATCACACAGAACGGCTTTGCCGCCGGTCAGCTCCAGTCGGTCGCCATCAATAACAGCGGCACGGTGGTCGGCACCTTCTCCAACGGGCAGAATATCGATCTTGCCCAGATCACGTTATCGCACTTCAACGGCACGAATTACCTGCAAGCGCTTGACGGCCAGGCCTATGCGGCCACCGAGCAGTCCGGTGCGGCGATCCAGGGCGCGTCTGGAACGATCTCGGGCTCCTCGCTCGAAGGATCCAATACCGATATCGCCGATGAGTTCACGAAGCTGATCGTGACCCAGCAGGCCTATTCGGCCAACACCAAGGTGATCACCACGGCTAACGACATGGTTCAGAGTTTGCTGAACGTGTTGCGTTGAAGGTCGTGATTTAGTCCAAGGCGGGCGATAAAGATGGGTTTGAGTGCTGCCCTTGCCAATGCGATGTCCGGCCTGACCGCCAATCAGGCCGCGCTGGCGATTACGTCGTCGAATGTCGCCAACGCCAACACGACCGGCTATGTCGCCGAGTCCGTCAACCAGATCGAGGAGCCGACCGGTGGTGCCGGCGCCGCGGCTCTGGTCACCGGCGTCAGCCGTGACATCGACACGTTCGTTCAGAGCCAGCTACGGACCGAGACCGGCGGCGCGGGTTTTGCCAATCAGACCTCGAATATCCTCACCCAGCTTCAAAGCATTTACGGCACGCCCGGAGGCACCGGCACGCTGGAAACGGCGTTCAACAACTTCACCTCCGCCATCCAGGCGCTTCAGACCTCTACGACCGGGTTGTCGGCGCAGACCACGGCGTTGAGCGCGGCGCAGACGCTTGCGCAGCAACTCAATACGACGTCGCAGGGCATCCAGACGCTGCGCAGCAATGTCCAGCAGGACATCGGCAACTCGGTGGCGCAGGCCAACACCGACATGCAGCAGATTGCTGCGATCAACACCAAACTCCAGAGCTTGAGTCCGACCGATCCTTCCGCAGCGACGCTGGAGGATCAACGCGACAGCGCCATCAACGACCTGTCGAACCTGGTCGACGTCAAGGTCACGACCGATGGTTCCAACCAGGCCAACGTATTTACCTCGACCGGCATTCAGCTCGTCGGCGCGGGGCTCGCCTCGCAGTTCAAGTTCTCCTCGCCGGGAACGCTGAGCCCGACGTCGCTGTACAATGCCAATCCGGCGCTATCCGGCGTCGGCTCGCTGACGATTTCGCTTCCGAACGGCGCGAGTCTCGACGTCGTCTCCAACAACGTGGTTACGTCGGGGCAGATCGCCGCCGATCTTCAATTGCGCGATACGATCCTGCCGCAGGCGCAGACCCAGGTCGATCAGCTTGCCGCGACGCTTGCAAGCTCGCTGTCGGACCAGACCACGCAGGGCACGGCGGTTACGCCCACCGCATCGACGTCCGGCTTCACGCTCGATCTGTCGAATGTGCAGGCGGGCAACTCGGTCAATCTGACCTACACCAACTCCTCCGGCGTTCAGCAGCAGGTGCAGATCGTCGCCGTCGACGATCCGAAAGCGCTGCCGCTGCCGAGCCAGCCGGGCGCCAGTCCGCAGGTGATCGGGATCGACTTTTCCGGCACCACCGCTTCGGTGGCGTCGCAGCTCAACGCGGCACTCGGCCAGGCTCACCTGCAATTCTCCAATCCATCCGGCAACACGTTGCAGGTCGTCACCAGCTCGGGCGACAACGTCACGATCAATTCGGCCTCCACCACGACCACAGTGACGTCACTGACCAGCGGCAGCGCGCAATTGCCGTTGTTCACCGACTCGGGCTCGCCCTATACCGGCGCGATCACCAGCAGTGGCTCCGAAATGACGGGGCTTGCGGGACGCATTCAGGTCAATCCGGCGCTGCTCGCCAATCCTGCGAACCTGACGACCTACAGCACCAATCCGCCGACGGCAGCCGGCGACAACACGCGGTCGGATTTTATCTATTCGCAGCTGACGTCTTCCACTTTCACCTACTCGCCGAAAACCGGCCTCGGTTCGACCACGGCGCCGTTCACCGGCACCATTACCAGCTATTTGCAGCAGTTCGTCAGCCAGCAGGCGGCCGCGGCGAGCTCTGCGACGCAGTTGCAGCAGGGCCAAAGTGTCGTCGTCAGTACGTTGCAGCAAAAATTCAACTCGACCTCGGCGGTCAATATCGACAGCGAACTGTCGAACCTGATCGCTTTGCAGAACTCCTATGCCGCCAACGCCCACGTGATGTCGGTCGTTCAAAGCATGATGAATACGCTGATGCAGGCCCAAGTGTAAGGTGATTTTCAGATGGCGATAAACAGTATCGGCTTCAATAATTCGCTGTTCGGCCAGGCGGTCCTGAATCTCAACAGCCAGTTGACAAACCTGTCGACGCAGCTCGCGACCGGGGAGAAGTCGACTACCTATTCGGGCATGGGCTCCGGCGAAGGCTTTGCGATCGCTGCGCGGCAGCAACTGTCCAACATCTCGGCGTTCACCACCACGATCACCAACGTCAACACCAGCATCGACGCCGCCAACACCGCGTTGCAGTCGTTGTCGGCCATCTCCACCACGGTGCAGAGCGACGCGGCTTCCACCCCGCAGGATATCAACAGCACCGGCCAGACCATCGGACAGCAGAACGCGCTGACCGAGCTTTCCTCAATGGTGGGCATTCTCAATACGCAGGCCGGCGACCGTTTCCTGTTTTCCGGAAGCGCCATCAATACGCCGGCGGTTGCCGACGCCAATTCGATACTCAACGGCAGCGGCACCCAGGCCGGTCTGAAACAGGTCATTGCCGAACGTGCGGTAGCCGACGGCACCACCGGCCTCGGCCGTCTCACGATCTCGACGCCGACCACCACGGGAACGGCGCCAGCGACGACGACGTCGTTCTCGGTCGCCGAGGATGCCGCCGGATCGCCGTTCGGACTGAAGCTGAGTTCGGTGACATCGTCGCTGACCGGTGCGACGGTAACTGGTCCGTCCGGTTCGCCGGCCGCGGTATCATTCAGCTTCGGCTCGACCAATCCCAATCCGGGCGACGCGGTGACGCTCAACTTCAATCTGCCGGACGGCACGACATCGTCCGTGACGTTGACGGCGTCGAGCACCACGCCGGCGCCGGCCAACACCTTTGCCATCGGTGCAACGCCAGCGGCCACGGCTGCCAATCTTAATGCGGCGCTGAACACGGCGATCGGCACAGAGGCGAATACGGATCTGGTCGCGGCTTCCGCGGTCGCCGCCGGCAACGACTTCTTCGATCCCTCCAGCAGCGCGGGCGGCAGCGTCGCCAACAACCAGCAGACGCCGGCGGCGCCGATCACGAGCGCAACCGCGCTGTCGGGCACAGCGCCGTCGGATTCCCTCACCGCGGGTTTTCAAAACGGCGACAGCATCACCGTTGACGGCACGCCGATTACGTTTTCAAACAACCCGACCTCCTTGACGGGGCCGAGCTACAATATCAACCCGGCCAGCGGCACGGTCGGCAACCTGTTGTCGGCGATCGATTCGATTACCGGCACCACGACGCCTTCCAGCATCGACGGCGGCGCCGTCACGCTGAATACGCCGAACGCCGCCGGTTTTTCGATCACGGCGTCGTCCTCCGATCCGACCGCGCAGGCGGCGCTGGCGGCATTGGGCTTTGGGACGGGCAATGCCAACACCACCACCAACGCGTCGGGCACCACCATCTCCGCGCCACAGCCGCCGCTGCGCGTGCCATCGCCGGCGGCCACCGCGACCACGCTCGTCAACGGCTCGGCCGACACGGTCGCCTGGTACACCGGAAACTCCTCCGCCAATCCGCGCAGCTCATCGAACGCCCAGATCGATGCGGGGATCACGGTCAATTATGGCGCCCAGGCCAATGAGCAGGCGATCCGCCAGCAGCTCCAGGGCGTTGCTGTTTTCGCAGCAGTCACTTTTTCGCCGACCGCGACCAATTCATCCGCGCAGGCTGCGGCCCTTTCCTCTCGCATCGCGACCAACCTGACATCGCAGCCAGGGCAGCAGACGATTGCGGATATTCAGACCGATTTTGCCGCCGCGCAGACCCAGATGCAGGCCGCTACCGCACGGCAGACCCAGACCCAGACCCAGCTCCAGAACCTCGTCGACAGCACCGAGACGATATCCACCGATCAGGTCGCAAGCGAGATCCTGCAACTACAGACGACCTTGTCGGCTTCCTACCAGACCACCTCGATCCTGGCCGGACTGAGCCTGACCAAATTCCTGGTGCCGGGCGGCTAGCGAGGGAGCAGCGGCGAGGGCGCCATAAAGCTTTCGTTAACCATAGCTGTTTACTTCTCTTAACGCGGGTTAACGCCGCGTTAGCTCCCAATGCCGCTCTTTTACCGCAACGCCCGGGCTGAAGGCGTGAGGTCTAGTGCGGCGAATTTGAAGTTCCTATCAGTGCAGCGGCAAGGTCTTTATAGGAACTTCAAATTCGAAGCCGCACTAGAATTAGTAAGTTGCTAGAGCTCCTTTGATCCCGAAGTTCGCATCAGAGGTTGCCGCGATAGCCAGCGAACTTCGGGATCGGAGCTCTAGTTGATGCTGAAAGGTAGCGTTCGATTCCAGGTGTCGGAGACGGAAGGCCTCGCGGGTCTGCCGCGATCGGCCTCCGCCATGGCGGAATTGTTCGCGCCGCTCGATTTGCTGCTGGCGGCCGGCGGCGATACGCGCCTGACGATCGACCCGGCGAGCGGTCTGAACGAATATGGCTGCCGGCCGTCGCCTTGCCCGGACACGCTGAGTTTTTCATCGAGCACAGCGACGTCGATTTCAGCACGCGCCTATGATCGCGCGAAAGCCGCGCGCGACGCCTTGATGCGATCGGCGATCGAGGTCGGGATCGAAGCCGCGTTCGACGCCCGCGTCGAGGCGATGCGGGACGAACTGAAGGCTCATCTTGGTCTCGCGCCTGATCTGGCCGACGTTGTGTTTTCTCCGTCGGGGACGGATTCGCAACTTCAGGCGCTGTTTCTCGCACGCGCGCTGCTCGGACCTCAACTCGTCACGATCGTGGTCGCCGCCGACCAAACCGGCAGCGGAACGGTCAACACGGCGCGCGGTTGCCATTTCAGCGTGGCAACGGCGAATGGAAACCGAGTTCAAAAAGGCGAACCGATTGCGGGCTTGGCCTCTGATGTGACGAGCGTCACGCTCCCGTTGTTCGATGAAGCCGGGCGGGCCCGCTCGCCTGCCGCCAACGATTCAACGGTGTTCGACGCGGTTGAGCGCGCGGTTGCAGGCGGCAGCAAAGTTCTGCTTCAGGTGATGGACTCCTCGAAATTCGGCTGGCGGGCGCCGAGCGATGAATGCCTTGAAGCCATCACGGCACGCTGGCCCGATGACGTTCAGGTCGTGGTCGATGCCTGCCAGATGCGGCTTGGCCGGCCTCGTTTACGAAAATATCTCGCGCACGGTTATCTGTTGATCGTCACGGGATCGAAGTTTTTCACCGGGCCGCCTTTCAGTGGCGCATTGCTGGTGCCGGGCCAGTTCGCTGGCCCTCTCAACGCGACCAGCGCCGTTCCGGATGGCCTTCTCGAATATATCAGTTGCAGCGACTGGCCGCAGGCCTGGCCGCTTCTGCGCGCGCGCTTTCCGGTCAGGAAGAATTTCGGTCAATGGCTGCGCTGGGAAGCCGCGATCGAGGAAATCGGCGCTTATTATCGCGTGCCGGATTCCTTTCGCAAAGCAGCACTCAAGACTTTCGGCCAAGCTGTCGAACACCTGATCGCCGCATCGCCCTCGCTCGAGCTCTTGCCCCGCGGACGGCGGGCAAGGGATGTTGCCGATGAAGAGATGGCCGAGCGCACGATCTTTTCGTTTGTGATCCGGCGAGGCGAGGGCATTGCCTCGCTTTCCGAATGCCGGACGTTATATCGCGCGCTCGCCGGCCATGCTGCGGCGGGCGATTTGAAGCCGGCGGCGCAAGCCTGCCTCATCGGCCAGCCGGTTGCCTTGGGAGTTTCTTTGGGACGCAATTCCTCGCCGTCCGCCGCACTTCGGATCAGCGCAAGCGCGCGGTTGGTCTCGGAGGCCTGGTCTTCTGACGCCAAGCTCGCCCATCATAACCTGCAACGCGCCATCGATCAGGCCGCGACTGCGATCGCCAATCTTGGATCCCTGCTCGTCGATCTGGACGGGCTCAAACCAATGGATGCATCTCATGGACGGTGAGAATATCGCTGCCGGTCTTGCGCGCTACCCAACCGCGGATCGAATCGGCTTTGCCAGGTTGACGACGATGGCATTCGAAGGCGCCGATCTGCGTCCTTTACGAGACCAACTGATCGGAAAGCTTGCCGACGGCACCGCAGGAGCGGGCGAGGGCCTCGACCTGTCGTTGATTGCGCAACTTCTCGGCGACAAAAAGACCGGAATGGCGATGCAGGCGGAAGTTCTCGCCTTTCATCAGCTGTATCGCTCGCCGTGTTCGTCGCAACAGCCGAAATTGCGGGTGCTGGCGCTGGCGGCCGCGATCGACATGGGCGGTAACACCCCGATCGAATTTCTCCTTGAAAATTCCGGCATTGAACTGCAGACGCTTTATGTCGTCGCCGGCGTCGATTTGCCGATGCCGCTTCCCGACCATGATGTGGCGATCGTGATTGCCTCGGATTCGGAAGAATGCGCCGACGCCCTGCGCAAGATCGATTCGATGGCGCCGCGCTGGCCGCGGCCGCTGCTCAATGCGCCCGGTTCTGTCCGTAACCTCGATCGCGACAAGCTGCACGGTCTTTTGCGCGGCATCGACGGGATCGAGATTCCGGCCACCCACGGCGTGGCGCGTGCCGAGCTGATGGCGATCGCCCAATCGCCGGACGATATTTCCAATATCGCGCCCGATTTAAAATTTCCGGTCATCGTGCGGCCGCGCGGTTCACATGCCGGCGTCGGACTGGTCAGGATCGACGATGGCGCGGCGATGACACGATATCTTTCCGAGCGGAGTGAAGAGGCGTTTTTCGTCTCGCGCTTTGTCGACTATTCCAGTCCGGACGGCCTGTTCCGCAAATACCGGGTCGTCTTCATCGACCGCAAGCCCTATGCCTGCCACATGGCGATCGCCGATCGCTGGGACATCTGGTATCTCAATGCGGGCATGACGCAGAGCGCGGAAAAGCGCAGCGAGGAAGAGCGCTTCATGCGCGACTTCGATTACGGTTTTGCGTTTCGCCACAGAAACGCACTTGCCGCTGTCGCTGGCCGTGTCGGCCTCGATTATTTCACGATCGACTGCGCGGAGACCAAAGACGGCGAGCTTCTGATTTTCGAGGCCGACAACACGGCCGTGGTGCACAACATGGATTCACCGGAAGTGTTTCCCTACAAGCCGCCGCAGATGCGCAAGATCTTCGATGCGTTTGCGGCTATGCTGGTTCGCGCCAGGCCGCGTCGCGAGCAGGCGGCTTAAGCTCCTTCGATCGAGCTACTCCCCAAACTCGCCTGAAAGTTACCGGCGAGGGCCGGAAAATCGGCCTTGCCGGTTGTCTTGCCGGTTGAAGAGATCCCAATCCGGCGCTTTGATCCCTTCGGTCAAAATCAAAAGCGGTCGTGAAGACCGCTGAAGGGAGCGCGTTATGACGGAGCCCGTCGAACAAGACAACATGTGCATCGACTGGGACGTCGGCATCGCCATGGACGACGGCGTGGTGGTCCGCGCCGATGTGTTCCGCCCCTTGACGCCGGGAAAATATCCGGTGCTTCTGACCTATGGTCCCTATGCCAAGGGATTGGCCTTTCAAAAGGGCTATCCCAGTGCCTGGCAGAATATGATCGCCGGTCATCCCGACGTCGCGTTCGGATCGACCAACAAATACCAGAACTGGGAAGTGGTGGACCCGGAGAAATGGGTGCCGCACGGTTATGTCTGCGTGCGCGTGGACTCCCGCGGCACCGGCCGATCGCCCGGTTACGTCGATCATTTTTCGCCGCGCGAGACGCGGGACTTTTATCAATGCATCGAATGGGCCGGCGTTCAGCCCTGGTCTAACGGCAATGTCGGCCTGAACGGCGTGTCTTATTATGGCATCAATCAGTGGCACGTCGCGTCGCTCCAGCCGCCGCATCTGAAGGCGATGTGTATCTGGGAGGGCGCGGCCGACTGGTATCGCGACATGACGCATCACGGCGGCATCGTGTCGACGTTCTGGGCCAACTGGTACGACATGCAGGTCAAGACCGTTCAGTATGGTCTCGGCGAAAGAGGACCGCGCAGCCCCGTGACCGGCGCGCTGGTCTGCGGCGACGAAACTTTTTCAGATGAAGAACTCGCACGCAACCGGTCGAGCTTCGGCGACGAGATTCTCGCCCATCCGCTCGACGATGATTACCACAGAGCGCGGTCGGCCGATTGGAGCAAGGTGACGGTGCCGTTTCTGTCGGCGGCGAACTGGGGCGGGCAGGGCTTGCATCCGCGTGGCAATTTCGAGGGATTTGTCCGCGCGGCCTCGAAACAGAAGTGGCTCGAATGCCACGGGCTCGAGCATTGGACGCATTTTTACACCGACTATGGCCGCGAATTGCAACGCCGGTTTTTCGATTTCTTTCTCAAGGGTGAGGCGAACGGCTGGGGCGACCAGCCGCGGGTTCAGCTTCAGGTTCGTCATGTCGGCAAATTTGTCGAGCGGCATGAGACCGATTGGCCGTTGCCCTCCACACGCTGGACAAAATTTTATCTCGAGCCGCGCCATCAAACGCTTTCCCTTGAGCCGCCGTCTGAAGAAGCCGACATCAGCTTTGCGGCCGATGGCGATGGGCTGACCTTCCTGTCGCCGCCGCTTTCGGAAGCGACCGAGATCACCGGGCCATTGGCGGCGAATTTGCGTATTTCTTCCAGCACCGAAGATGCCGATATTTTTGCCGTGTTTCGCTTCTTCACGGCGGACTTGCGCGAGATCACTTTTCTCGGCGCGATCGACCCGCATACGCCGGTCGCACAAGGCTGGCTGCGAGCCTCGCACCGCAAACTCGACGAGAAACTGTCGAAGCCCTATCGACCTTACCATAGCCACGACGAAGTGCAGCCGCTTGTCCCGGGCAAGCCCGTCGACCTCGCGATCGAACTCTGGCCCACCTCGATCGTCGTGCCGAAGGGATTCCGGATCGCGTTGAGCGTCCGTGGCAAGGACTATCAGTGGCAGGCGACCACGGGCGCCAAGCTTTCCAATTTCAAGAATGAATTATTGGGATGCGGGCCTTTCCTACACGATGATCCCCGCGATCGGCCTCGTAAAATTTTCACGGGAACGACCACGCTGCATATCGACCGGTCCGGCACCTGCAACATTCTGTTGCCGGTGATGCCGCCTCGATAGATTGAGGCGGGCGCAATCGCGGCCTCTGCGACTTTTATTGCATGCTGACCAGCGTCAGATCGATGAACCATGATTGCGGCGAGACGAATCCCTTGACCTTGGGGCTCATCGCGCGCGGGTTGAGATCGTGGACGATGTAAAGCCAGGGCGGATTGTCGACCAGCCGCTCATGGGCTTTGCGAAGCGCGGTTGAAATCGTCGCCGGGTCGCTCGCTTCGGCCAGCGTCGTCAGCGCGTCGTCGAAGGTGTCGTCTTTCCATTGCTCGAAGTTGAAGCCGTTCGGCGAAAAGTTGGCGGAGGAAAAATAGCGCGCCATGACGCCGACGTCGGAAGAGGGCGACGAGACGTTGATCACCATCGCGCCCTTCAGGTTCGGACTGTCGGGCGTGGCCCGCCCCGCATTGAGCAGGATCTGCCACTCGACGACGTCAAACGTGACGTCGACGCCGCAGGCCTCTTTGAGATTCTGCTGAAGGAATTCGTTCATCGGCAACGGCGACATTTGTCCCGAACCCGAGGTCGAGATCATCGCCTTGAAGGCGAGGGGTTTTTCCGGCGTGAAGCCTGCTTCCGCGAGTAGATTCTTGCCTTTGGTCGGATCGAACGTGTAGCGATTTTGCGGCGTCCCGAAATTCGGATCGCTCGTTTTGAGCCAGCCCGCGGAGGGCTCGGCCGTGCCGTTGAGGAGTGTCACGAGGCCGTCGCGGTCGATGCAATAGTTCAGCGCCTGCCTCACGCGCACATCCTTGAATGGGCTTGCTGCCGCGCCGATATTGTAGAACCACGGCCAGACATGCGGATAAGAGCCCGTCGTGATGTTGAAGCTGGCGGCTTTCAGCGACGCAATTCCGTCCGCCGGCGGCACCTCGATCCAGTCGACCTGGCCGGAGCGCAGCGCGGCAAGCCTTGTATTGGCTTCGGGGATCGGCATCAGCACGAGATGATCGAGCTTCGCCTTCTTGCCCGCATCCCAATATCCATCCCAGCGGTCGAGATCGACTTCCTGTCGCGGAACGACCTTGGTGATACGGAACGGCCCGGTGCCGGCGGCGGGCAACGTCGCGACCTTGCTCCAGTCGTGTCCAGCTTTCTCGAACGAGGCCGGCGACGTGAAAAGGATGTAGACCGCCATATAGGGGAAGTAGGAAGCCGGTTTGGTCGTGGTGATCGCAACGGTGCTGTCGTCGACCTTCTTGTAGGACGCGAGCAGGGGCGCGCGGGCGCGCGTGATCGCGGCGCCCGGTAGCTCGTATTGCGGGCTGTCGTTCTTGAAGTAGCGATCGAGATTCCAGATCACGGCGTCGGCGTTGAAATCCGTGCCGTCATGAAACTTCACGCCGCGACGCAGATGAAAGATCCAGGTCTTGTTGTCGTCGGGCGACTGCTCCCATTTCTCGGCCAGCCCCGGGCGCAGATCCGCCAAACGATCGGTGCGGGCTAAGTCCCACAGCACGAGGCCCTCGAAAATCGGATAGCCGAGGAAACGCATGCCCTCGAAACCGTTGTTGGGCATGCCCGTCGTCGTCGGGATGTCGGAGGCGGTCATGGCGATGCGAAGGGTGGTTTCGGCACTCGCGGGTGGCGAGCCGATGAACGCCAGCACGGTGGCGACAGGGAAAATCCGGAAAAAACGCATGGGCCTCACCTGTTGTCATGGGAGTGTTACGGGCGTGCGATGCAAGTTGCGGACCAGATAAGCGACAGCGGCCGGTTGGTTCGGCGGCGCGCGCGGTGCCAGCCGAATGAGTCCGAAAATGATAGCCTTCTCAGCGGCAAATGATTCGAAGGCCGCGGTCGCGCGTTGCGAAAGCCGCTGAATGTTTGATGCCGGAGGGTTACCTTGTCTGCTCAATGGAAAAGCGCCTTGGCGCGAATGCCGAACCTGGCGCGCTTGCAGCGGCAGGCGGTCAGTGCGTTCCAGCAGGGTCATTTCGACAAGGCCGAAAGGTTGTGTGCCGCGATACTCGAATATCGAGGCGACGATTTCGACGCGCTGCATCTGTCCGGCTTCATCCAACTGCAACGCGGCCGGAATATCGAGGCCATCGGCTTTCTGACGAAAGCCGTGAAGGTCAATGGCACCTCGATCGACGCGTTGTCGAACCTTGGCCTCGCACTCCAGAATGTGGGGCGCTTTGAAGAGGCCATCGCGCACTATCGCAACGCGCTGGCGCTGGTGCCGAGTCATCCCGAAATTCTTTACAATCTCGGCAACGCGTTTCTTGCGCTGGATCGCATCACCGAAGCGCTCGCGAGCTACGATGAAGCGCTCGCGGTCAACCCCTCGCATGTCGGCGCGCGCGTCAACCGCGGTAACACGCTATTGCGGTTCAACCGGCCGGCGGACGCGCTCGCGAGTTACGACAGCGCGCTCGCGCTGATGCCCGACCATCCGCAAATCCTGACCAATCGTGGTCATGCGCTGCGTAGGCTTGACCGGCCACAAGAGGCGCTGATCAGCCTTGAGGCGGCGCTCGCCAAGAGCCGGGATTTTCCCGAGGCTCATTTCGAAGCAGCGCTCGCACATCTCACGCTCGGCGACTTCAAGGCGGGCTGGAACGCGTATGAGTGGCGCTGGAAGACCGGCGCATTTGCCGACAAGCGCCGCGCGTTTCGTCAGCCGCTGTGGCTCGGCAACGCGCCGCTGGCCGGCAAGACCATCCTGCTGCATGCCGAGCAGGGGTTTGGCGATACGATTCAATTCATCCGCTATGCGCCGCTGCTCAAAAATTCCGGCGCGCGCGTCCTTTGCGAGGTTCAGCCGGAACTGATGTCGCTGCTGGCGCCATTCGACGGCATCGATCTCGTCGCCAAAGGCGCCGCGCTGCCGCCTTTCGACCTGCATTGCCCGTTGCTTTCATTGCCGCTCGCCTTCGGTACTGAGCCTGAGACCATCCCCGCGGAAGTTCCTTATCTCAGCGCGCCGGCAGAGCGCGTCGCGTACTGGCGCGACCGCCTTCCGCCGGGATGCTTGCGCGCCGGCTTTGTCTGGTCCGGCTCGCGCGCCCACAAGAACGACGCCAATCGCTCGATCGCGCTTTCGCGGTTCGGTCAGCTGTTTGCGAACCTGCCGTTCTCTTGCTTTAGCCTGCAACGCGAGATGCGCGATGCCGACCGTGAAGTCTTGCAGCGGCTGCCGGGCCTTGTCGATCTCGGGCCTCAGCTTTCCGATTTCGCGGAGACCGCCGCTGTCATCTCGTTGCTGGACATCGTGGTTTCGGTCGACACCGCGGTGGCGCATCTGGCCGGCGCGCTCGGCAAGCCGGTCGTGATCCTGCTGCCTCACGCAGCGGATTTTCGCTGGATGCGCGACCGTGACGACACGCCCTGGTACCGAAGCGCGAAACTGGTGCGGCAGCCGGCCTTTGGCGATTGGGACGGCGCGATCGGCCGGCTGGCCGATGAATTGCGCGGGATTTTGTTGCAAAAATAGGGGAGTCCGGAGCCATTAGGATTTCGTTAACCACGTCTGTTTACTGATTGGTGACGATTGCGGCCATGAACGTAGCCCGAAGTGGGCCCAAGCCGCAGGGAGCGCCTCATGACCGAGCAAATTCACCTTGTGGTGGCCACGCCCTGTTTCGGCGGCCAGGTTTCCACCATCTACGTCAATTCCATCTTCGCCTTGCAGCGCGCGGTGCGGTCGCTGTCGAATGTGCGACTCAAGATCGAACTCCGCGACGGCGATGCGTTGATCACGCGCGCCCGCGCCAACCTGATGACGTCGTTTCTCGACGATCCCACCGCCACGCATCTTCTGTTTGTCGACGCCGACATCGGCTTCACGCCCGACCAGGTATTCCGCCTGATCGAGTCCGCGGCGGATGTCGTGGCCGGTGTTTACCCGATCAAGCGCGTCAACTGGGAGAAGGCGCAGCGCGCTTTTGCGGCGGGACGGCCGAATGTGCCGGCGGCTTCGCTCGACTATGTTCTCGAGATCAACGATCCCGATCATGTCGCTGTCGTCAACGGCTTTACGCGGGTCCGCTACGCCGGGACCGGCTTCCTGATGATCCGCCGTCACGTCTTCGAAAAGATGTGCGCGCATCCGGACTATGCGCCGCTGCAATTCCTTCGCGAGCATTCGCTTGACGCGTTGGCTGGAAGCCCGAACCGCTTTGCGCTGTTCGAATGCATGATCGATCCAGCGACCGGCACGTATCTCAGTGAGGATTTCGCTTTCTGCAAACGCTGGACCGATATCGGCGGTGAAATCTGGGCCGATCTTCAGAGCTCCCTCGATCATGTCGGGCCGTCTGTATTTCGGGGCAATGTCGCCTCGCAGTTTGCAAACCCGGCGCAGGCGAGCGATGCAGCCTGAAGCAGCACTTTCACCTCGAACCGGCGTTCCCAGGCCGCGCCATGCCGAGCATATCGGTCTTGCCAAACTGACGAGAGCGTTCGAGGCCGGGCATGACCTTCGCCCGTTATGGCGGCGATTGATTGCGCGCCTGCTCGACGGCAGCATCGAAGCCGGGGAGGGGCTCGATCTCGCGCTGATCGCGCAACTGCTCGGCGACAAGGAAGCCGGCCTTGCCATCCTGCAGACGATCCTCGCTTCGCATCAATTGTTCCGATCGCCCTGCGCGGCAAGACCTCCGCGTTTGCGGGTTCTGGCGCTGGCGGCCGTCACCGATATTGGCAGCAACACGCCGATTGAATTCTTGCTCGAAAGCAGCGGCATCGAATTGACCACGCTTTATGTGATGCCCGATATCGACTGGCCCGACTGGCTGCCCGATCACGACGTCGCCATCGTGATCGCGTCCGACTCGGACGATTGTCGTATCGCGCTGGAAAAAATCGCTCGCGCGGCGACGAACTGGCCGCGGCCAATCCTCAATCCGCCCGAGCTCGTCGGCCAACTCGATCGCGACAAGCTGCACGGTCTGCTTCGTGGCATCGACGGGCTTGAAATACCGCAAACGACAGGCGTGGGCCGCGCGCAGCTTTTGCAATTATCACAATCAGCGCTCGCACTGTCCGACGTCGCTTCCGATCTTGCTTTTCCGATCATTGTGAGGCCGCGCGGCTCGCACGCCGGCAAAGGTCTTGCAAAACTCGACGATATGAGCGCGATCGAACGTTATCTCGGCGAACATGCGGAAGACCTGCTTTTCGTGTCGCGCTTTGTCGACTACTCTAGCGACGACGGTCTGTTCCGGAAATATCGCATCGTCCTGATCGATGGACAGCCCTATGCGTGTCATCTTGCGATCGCCGATCGCTGGGATATCTGGTATCTCAACGCAGGCATGGCCCAGAGCGCGGACAAGCGCCGCGAGGAACAGACGTTCATGCAGGCGTTCGATGCCGGCTTTGCGCAACGTCATCGCGCGGCGCTGTCGGGTCTGTCGAAGCGCATCGGGCTTGACTACTTCACCGTCGATTGCGCCGAGACCAGAGATGGATCATTATTGATCTTCGAGGCCGACAACACGGCGATCGTCCATGACATGGACCCGCCGGATGTCTTTCCCTACAAGGTGCCGCAGATGCGAAAAGTCTTCGATGCATTCGCTGCGATGTTACACCGCCGCGCCGGACGCTCCAACGAGGCGGCGGCGTGACCACGTCGCCGGCGGAGCGATCGCCAACGGTCGGGCCCAGCGAAACGCTCGATCCATCGAACTGGGACGATGTGCGCGCGCAAGCGCATCGCATGCTCGATGAGGCGATCGACGCCATCGCCAATATTCGAGAGCAGCCGGTCTGGCGCCCGATCCCGGACGACGTTCGTGCGCGGTTTCGCGCCAAAATTCCGAGCCAACCTTCCGATCTCGGCGAGATCTATCGCGAATATTCGCAATTCATCGCGCCCTATGCGACCGGCAACGTGCATCCCGGCTTCATGGGATGGGTGCATGGCGGCGGCACGGTGGTCGGCATGCTGGCGGAGATGCTCGCGGCCGGGTTGAACGCCAATCTCGGCGGCCGCGATCACGTGCCGATTGAAGTTGAGCGTCAGATCACCGAATGGACGCGGACGCTGCTCGGCTTTCCGGAAGGCGCGAGCGGCGTCTTCGTGACGGGAACGTCGATGGCGAACCTGATGGCGGTGTGGGTGGCGCGGACGGCGGCGCTTGGACCTTCCACGCGCGCGAGCGGTGTCGGTGGCGAGGGCGCATTGCTGACGGCCTATACATCCAAAGCCGCGCACGGCTGCGTTTCCAGGGCGATGGATCTCGCGGGCTTCGGCACCGACGCGCTGCGAAGTCTGCCGTTCGATCGTTCGCATCGCGTCGATGTGGGAGCGATGCGCGCGCAGATCAAACGAGATCGCGAGATCGGCTTGCAGCCTTTCCTCGTGGTCGGTTCGGCCGGCACCGTCGATGTCGGCGCGATCGACGATCTCGCTGAATTGAGCGCGCTGTGCCGCGAGGAGAAACTCTGGTTTCACGTCGATGGCGCCTATGGCGCGCTCGGCGTTCTCTCGCCGGCGTTGGCGCCGCGTCTCGCCGGATTGGAGACTGCGGATTCCGTCGCGCTTGATTTCCACAAATGGGGACAGGTGCCGTACGACGCCGGCTTTCTTCTGGTTCGCGATAGTCAACGTCATCTCGATGCCTTTGCCGTTCCTGCGGCCTATCTGCGGCGCGAGACCCGAGGACTCGCCGCGGGCTCGCCATGGCCGTGTGACCTCGGGCCGGATCTGTCGCGGGGATTCAGGGCGCTGAAGACCTGGTTCACGCTGAAGGCGTTCGGCACCGAAAAACTCGGCGCCATGATTGAGCGCACCTGCCGGCTGGCGCATTACCTCGAAACGAAGGTTTCAGCGGAGCCGCGGCTCGAACTGATGGCGCCGGCTCAGCTTAATATTGTCTGCTTCCGTTATCGCGCGGAAGACGCCGATGGCGTCAACAGCGAGATCGTGGCTGATATCCACGAGTCCGGCATCGCGGCGCCGTCGACCACAACGCTTAACGGAAAGCTCGCGATCCGCGCCGCCATCGTCAATCACCGTACCGACACCGGTGATCTCGATGCGCTTGTTGCGGCTGTGCTTGAATTCGGCGCGCGGCGCGCTTCGGATAACTGCGCGGCGTGAAGCCGGCGGCGTTATGCCGCCAAAACCTCAGTCCATCATATCAGGCGGAGCGCCGCTCTTCAGCGATAGCGTCGTCCTGCTTGTCGCGCGCCGAATCCAGAAGCGTCTTCTCATAGGCGACAAGCTTCTTGGCTTCCTTGAGCGCGTGATAGAGTTCGCCGTTCAGGATGTTGGTGTTGATGTTCTCGATCAGCGGCCACGTAGTCGGGGCGACGGTGACGAGTTCGCGCATTAGGTTGAAATAAGTGCCGTGATCGACCTGCGGGTCCGGCGAAATGTACATCAACTGCACCGCCAGATAGATCAACTTGGCCGGTGTGTCGGCGGTTTCCGGGGTCAGAATGTCTTTTTCGCGCAGGATCGGGATCTTCTCGCCGTCGATCAATAGCCGGGCGCGTTGATCGGTATTGGTGATCACGCAATTGCCGATGATGATCCGTTCGTGTGGCTTGAGCTCGACCTTCAACGCCATGCCTGTTCTCCGCTGTCGCCTGTTGTGATTGGATTTGCGCGATCGGACGCTCTCAACGCACCAGCGACGGACTCCAAACGATCGCGGCCGTATCCACTCTTCCCGAGTCGCTATTAACAAGTCGTAAACGCGATAAAGCCTTCAAAAAATCTTTAATTTTATCAATGGCTTGCCGGACGGGCCGGATGGTAAAAAAAGCGTTTTTATCGTTGTTTTTCAAGCATTTGGTTGAATTTTGGATATCCGATTCATGTTTTGTTAGATGGCTTGCTCGCACGTTGCCTGGGTAATCCGGCCTGAAGGGTCGGAATGCGTTTGATAAAACCAGAAAGGTAACAGCTATGTCCGGTATCGTTCTTTCGGCGTCAGTTCGCCAAAACCTCCTCTCCTTGCAGTCGACGGCAGCACTGCTCGCGACGACCCAGAATGACCTCGCCACTGGCAACAAGGTCAACTCGGCCCTCGACAACCCGACCAACTTCTTCACCTCGCAGTCGCTGAACAACCGCGCTTCCGACATCAGCAACCTGCTCGACAGCATCGGCAACGGTGTGCAGGTGCTTCAGGCCGCCAACACCGGCATCACCTCGCTGGAAAGCCTGGTGCAGAGCGCCCAGTCGGTTGCCAACCAGGCCCTGCAGACCACGGTCGGCTATTCCTCGAAGTCGAGCTTCACGGTGGCGCTGGGGTCAGGCGCGACCGCAGCCAACCTGTTCGGCGGTTCCACGTTCTCGGCCTCGACCCTGACCGGTCTGGCTGTTGACACCACCGCGACGACCGCGACCGCGATCACGGGTACGACCTCGCTGACGACGGCGAGCAACTCCAATGCCATCACCGCGACGATCGCCAATGGCGACACGCTGACGGTTGACGGTCATCTCATCACGTTTGCCACGGGTGCACCTCCGACCACGGCGACGGTGACGGCGGATTCCGGCGTTGTGGCCGGCAACACCAACGTCACCACCGACGGCAATGGCGACAGCACCATCTATCTCAACAGCGGTGCAGCCAGCATCGGCGACCTCTTGGAGGCTGTCGATCTCGCCACCGGTGTCAAGACAGCGACGATCTCGGGTGGTGCTGCCACCGCGACCACCACGACCGGCGATACCGCCGCAACGGTGGCTTCCGGCAAGCTCACGATCTCAACCGGTACGACCTCCGACCTGACCATCAGCTCGAGCAATACGAGCCTGCTGGCTTCGCTCGGCATCGGCAACGGCAGCGCGACCACGAGTCTCGCACGTACGGCCGCTTCGGGCTCCAGCCTTGCTTCCGGCACGGTTCTGGACATCGCCGCGGTCGGCGACGGCACGGCGACCAACATCACGTTCGGCACCGCCGCCAACCAGGTCAGCAACCTCAACCAGCTCAACACCGCGCTGGCGGCGAACAACCTGCAGGCAACGCTGGATGCCAACGGTAATCTGACCATTCAGACCGATAACGACAACGCCTCGCAGACGATCGGCTCGCTCACGGGCAGCACCAACATCTTCTCCGGCCGGACCGCTTCGGCTCCGGTTGCGGATCCTGCCGCACAGGCCACCCGCGCCGGCCTGGTGACGCAGTACAACAACATCCTGTCGCAGATCACGACCACTGCGCAGGACTCTTCGTTCAACGGTGTCAACCTGTTGAACGGCGACTCGCTGAAGCTGGTGTTCAACGAGACCGGCACCTCCACGCTGAACATCACGGGTACGACGTTCAATGCGGCGGGCCTCGGCCTTGCCAACCTGACGGCTGGAACCGACTTCATCGACAACGCCTCGACCAACGTCGTGTTGACGTCGCTGCAGAACGCCTCCAGCTCGCTCCGGGCGGAGGCTTCGAACCTCGGTTCGAACCTGTCGGTGGTGCAGATCCGCCAGGACTTCAACAAGAACCTGATCAACGTGCTGCAGACCGGTGCGTCGAACCTGACGCTGGCCGATCCGAACGAGGAAGCGGC
>NZ_JBEKRB010000029.1:0-78831 GCF_049519115.1 Bradyrhizobium sp. | reverse complement strand
CGTCTCGCCAAAGATTGGGAGAATCTCAATCGCAAGGCGCTCGCATTTCTGCGCCTCGCCTCAATCAGGCTCATGCTGAGAAAACTATGCAATCCAGCATGATCACTCCGGACAGACTCTTAGCAAAAAGGGGGTAAGTTAACACCCGCTTCGCTTCGGCACGAGGCGAGCTGGTGGGTGGACCTCGTTGAGTGTCGGCACGCCTGACTTTCCACGGACCGGCGTGTGCTCCTCGAAGATCTCGCGGATCTGCTGCGAGACCGCTTTGTAGACCTCGAAGCGCGGCTTCACGAATATCAGGCCGGACATTCGCGGAGTGGACGCGCCTCACCTGGCCCGTGCGGAATGCGCCTCTACCATTGCTGCGCGCACCCCGACGACGCGCGCCGATCAGACGCTGGATTCCAGAATGTCGAAGCCAACGAGCCGGTCGACCATATAGAGCAAACCGCGCTCATCCAGCATCACGTCGTTACTTTGCGGCGCGCTGCGTCCGGCCGCGGGATCCGGAATAAAAAATCCGACCTCGCGCGGCGCGGCCGGATCGGCAACATCGATGATGCGCAGGCCCGCCGAGAACCATACGGCGTAGACCAGCGTGCCGGTCATGGCCTCGTGATACTGATGCGCGCCGAAGCGGGCGCCCTCGACACGGCTGAACGGCGAGTCCAATTCGCTCACCTCGAACAGGCCAATCGGCTTGATTGCCGACAAGTCACTCACGTCAAAGGTCGCGATCCCCGCATGCAACCGCCCGCGCCGTGCATTTTCTTCGTTCGCGCTTTGCGCCTGATCCTCTTCGTCGATCGTGATCGCGATGCGTTTACCACCGATGCGCTCCGGCACCGGCATCACGGTATGTGTCGGCTCGGGAAACGGCGGATGATAATTGTAGGCGCCAAGCGTGCGCGGCTTTGCGATGTCGGCGCAGTCGACCACACGGAAGCCGCCGTGCCAGCAGCTCGCCCAGAACTCGTCGCCAAAGCGTAGCGCGTGGTGCAGCCGGTGCCGCTTGCCCGACCAGGTCGGCGTTTCACCGCCCGCGATGTGCTGCCCAGGCATCCACCAGCGCGAGACTTCTTGCGGACGCCGCGGATCGGCGATGTCGTAGGTCACCAGAATGTTGCCGATGTAGCCATCCATCTCGGTCGAGATGTAGGCATAGCGCGCATCCATCGCGAAGCGATGCACACCGATGCCGCCGGTCTTATGGTAGGCGATCAGCTTCGGCTTCGTCGGGTCCGACACGTCGTAGACCTTGAAGCCGCCGTTCTCGTAGGGCTTCGCGCGCGTGGCCTCGACCTCGCGATAGTCCGCTTGGCTGATGGCGAGCTTTGCTGCCATTTCGCTCGCGCTCGGCTCACGTCCGAGCGCTGCGACCAGCGCGGCCCGGGCGGCCGGAACCTGCTCGGCGCGACGGCCGATCTTGGTCATGTTGCGCTCGTGATTGACGATCATCACGTCGCCGACAACGCGAACCTTGTGACTGTGCGAGAACGGATCGTCGAGCGTGACGGTCGCAACCACGCGCGGATTGTAGGGGTCCGCGATGTCGACAATGGTCGTGCCGAGGTGTTCCTTGTTGGGGATGTGCCCGATGTAAGCGTAACGGCCCGCGACCGTGACCTGACCGGCGCCCGGAATGTCGAGATGCGCGAGGCGGCGAACCTTGTGCGCCAGCGCGCCGGTGTCTGTTTTCGACATTAGTTGAGCTGCCCTCCGGCCGCCTGCACGACCGCACGCCATTTCGGAATCTCGGCCTTGATATAGTCAGAAAATTCGGCGGGCGACGAACTCTGCACGTCGACCCCGAGATCGCTTAGAGCCTTGCGCGTTGCAGCATCGTTCAGCGCCGCGACGGTCGCGCGATTGAGTGCCTCGATGATGTCTCTCGGGGTACCAGCCGGCGCGACCAGGCCGTGCCACGTGGTTGCGTCGAAACCCGGAATGCCGAGTTCAGCAACAGTCGGGATATCGGGCAATATCGCGGTGCGCTTTGGCGTCGTCACGGCGAGCGGACGCACCAGCCCGTCTTTGATATGTCCGACTACGGACGCCGCGGTCGCAAACATCATCTGCACATGACCGGCAATTACATCCTGCAGCGCGGGCGCCGCGCCTTTGTAGGCGACATGCACGATGTCGACATGCGCTTGCGCCTTGAACAATTCGCCGGAGAGATGAGCGGCGGCGCCGTAACCCGAGGACGCGAAGTCGAGCTGGCCGGGCTTTGCTTTCGCGAGCGCGATCAATTCAGCCATCGTGTTGACGGGCAGCGTGGGATTGACCACCAGAATATTGGCTTGCGAGCCGATCAGGCTGATTGGCGCGAAATCCTTCTCGGCATCGTATCCAATCTTTTTGTAGAGGCTCGCATTGGTGGCAAGAATGGAGTTGTTGCCCATCAGCAGCGTGTAGCCGTCGGGCGTGGCGCGCACGACGACTTCGGCCGCGATATTGCCGCCAGCGCCCGGCCTGTTCTCGATTACGAACGGCTGGCCGAGCAGTTCGCTGAGCTTCTTGCCGATGATGCGCGCGAGTACATCACTCGGGCCGCCCGGCGTGAACGCGACGATCAAGTTGACCGGCCGCGTGGGATAGTCCGCAGCCGAAGCAGGCGCGACCCACACAAATGTTGTGATGGCAATGAGGAGTGCAAAACGGATCCGGCGCATGCCGTTCGTTAGCATGCGGAGTAAATGCCGTCAGCTTCCGAAGCAGATGTTACTGTCGTCACTTTCGCATGGTGGCAATGCGCATCCATCACGCGGGCGGAATAAATTTCTGCGCGATCGTCTGAAACGCTCGCATTGCCTCAAGCTTCTCTGAATCCGCGGCGATCACTGGGAGGTCGCGATCGTGACCACGCTGCGATGCGCGTCTTCGATGAAGCGTAGTGCCGTCGCCACAGCGATATCGACGTGACCCATGCGATCTCAGAACCAGTACGGGGTCTTGCATCGATTACAGCTTGCGGGAAAGATGTCTCCGTGAGCTAGGTTAAGGATGTCACGCACCTTAGCGGCAACGTGCCGATCGGCGGTTTGGTAGCTCATAAAGGCATGCATGGGGACTCCGAGCTTGGCCCATAATATCCTAGCTTCAGTGCGTTCAACTCCAGAGCGAGCGGCGGTTTTTTTGCCCCGAGACCTCCATGGTAATCATCCAAAGCAAATTCATCGGCAACTTCGTCATTGGCGACAACATCGTTCAGAATCTAAGGGTTCTGGCCGTGCTCTACGCGCAATACAATTTGGCCGACACGGCGAACAAGCGACTGCTGTGCAAACCGATTGTCGTTCTTTTGGGCTCGATCGTCGAAGCTAGCCTTCATGATCTCCATACGCGGATACGAACCTTCACGGTTTAAGGGGTCAGGAACATCACGACCGCGACCGCGAAGGGAATCCGTGAACTCGCGAGGCTCGATGATTTTGGAAAATATATCAACGCGGCGAGAACCCATGATTTGTTCGATGCCGCGGATGGAGGCTTCTACGCCGATCTTGAGAAGCTTCGCTTGCTGCGCAATCGGGTCCACATTCAGAACACGAAAGACAAGACGCTGCCCGCAAAGGAGTACAATGTGTTCACGCCCGCGGAAAAGCAGTTTGCCGAACAAGTAACCGAGAAAACCTTGCGGACATTGGCGAGGAAATTCGCGCGCGATTTCGACCACGTCGAGGAGCTTCGCCTGCCGTGGAACGCGTATTTCGCGGATTAGGTGGCCGGCAACGCCGTCTCAGGCCAGATCCGTTGAGCGATCTTCTTGAAGTCATGAACGCTCATCGCTCCACGTTCATTGCGCGCCTTTGAGCCAGGTACAAGCAGTCGCTTCGTGACGAGCGCGTATGGCGCTTGCCTGCGCAGGGCTGGGGTGGTGCGGCGGATGACGTCGCGTAAACCTCAGAGGATCCCATGATCAAGCCCAAAGCAACGCCGAAGGCGGCGACCGGCGCCATCGCCCGAAAGACTGCCAAGCCAGCTTCACGCAAGCGCCCGACAGCTGCATCGTCAAAACCAAAAGCAGGATCTGATACTAAGCATGCTCGCATTATTGCGATGCTGCGGGCGCCTTCAGGGGCAACCATCGCGGCAATCATGACGGTTACCGATTGGCAGCAACATTCAGTTCGCGGCTTTCTCGCCGGTGTCGTCCGCAAGAAGCTCAGTCTCAATCGCATTTCGGAGCTGACAGACAAAGGTCGGATCTATCGCATTAAGGACGGTAAAGCTGCGCCTCTCTCGGCCGGCCGGACCAAACAGGCGGCTTGATGCGATGCAGAAGCAACGCTGCAATGGTCGCACCTCGACCAAACCTTCCTTTGGAGACGAGATCGCGCATCTGCGTGGTCTCGATCTCAAAGGTCTTCGTTCAAGATGGCGAAGTGTTTTTCAGAGACCGCCACCCGATCATTTGCCGCGGCATTTGCTGTTCGCAATCATCGCCTATCGGATTCAAGCCGACCGCCTTGGCGATCTAGATCACGAGATCCGACAGGTGCTTGATCGGACGGACGCGAAGGACACCGGCGCGAAGATGACCGCGCGTCTCGTCAGCTTCGATCAGAAGCGAACTGAACTAACACCGGGAACTGTTTTGGTACGAGAGTGGGATCGTCGATCGCAACGGGTAATGGTGATGACTGACGGTTTTGCCTGGAACGGCCAGACTTATGACAGCCTCTCCAAGGTCGCCTTCGCAATCACTGGAACCAAATGGAATGGCCCACGCTTTTTCGGTCTCCGGGATAAGGAAGATCGATCGAGGACGGAGGTCCTACCATGAAGACTTCTTCGGTCAAATCAGTCCGTTGTGCGATCTACACCAGGGTCTCTACCGAGCAAGGGCTGGACCAGGAATTCAACTCGCTGGATGCCCAATACGAAGCGGCCTCGGCTTATATCAAAAGTCAGGCCCATGCCGGTTGGGCCCTGATCCGGTCGCGATATGATGACGGCGGATATTCCGGCGGGTCCACCGATCGTCCCGACCTGCAGAAATTGCTGGACGACATCCGCGCCCGTAAGATTGACGTCATTGTCGTCTACAAGGTCGATCGCTTGACGCGATCTCTGGCCGACTTTGCCAAGCTGGTAGAGCTGTTCGATGGTCATGGCGTGTCATTCGTCTCGGTCACGCAGCAATTCAACACCACGACTTCGATGGGCCGGTTGACGCTCAACGTGCTTCTGTCCTTCGCTCAGTTCGAGAGGGAGGTCACTTCCGAGCGCATCCGCGACAAAATTGCTGCCTCTAAACGAAAGGGCCTTTGGGTCGGCGGTCCCCTGCCCCTTGGCTATCACATGAAGGACGACAAGATTGCCGTCATTGAGGACGAAGCCGAACGGGTCCGGCTGATATTCCACCGCTATCTCGAACTTGGCGGCGTCAACGCACTGGTACGAGACCTTCGGAAGCGAGATATCCGAACCAAATCAAGACTGCTGTCAACGGGTGTTACCCGCGGCGGCGTTCCCTTCGGTCGGGGTTCGCTATTTTATCTGCTGCGCAATCGTTTTTACATTGGTGAGGTCAAATACAAGGGCGAGATCCTGCCCGGCGAACAACCGGCGATCATGGATCGCGCGCTGTTTGATGCGGTCCAACGGAAGCTCACGGATCAGTGGACTACTCGATCTACAACGCGGAACGCGAGCAACCATCTACTCGCCGGACTTTTGTTCGACGACGTCGGCCATCGCATGGTGCCCACCCATGCAACCAAGGCCGGCGTTCGCTATCGCTACTACGTCTCGTTTCCGCACCTGCATGGAGAATCCAGAACTGCATCGGTCGGGTCGGTCTCCCGTGTTCCAGCGAACGATGTCGAAAATGTCGTCGTTAAATCTCTCAACGAGCATCTGATCGCTCTGAAGGAGAAACCGGCCTTCAGCCGAATTCACACTGGAGATGGCAAAGCGGCCTTGGAGCAGGTCGCGCGGATCGATGTGCATGAGGATCGTCTGGTGGTTCGGTTGAAGTCAGCAGACGACGAAGAAACATCTGACGCAACCGACGACTATTTACTTTCTATCCCCTGGCAGAAGCCGCCAATCAGGAAGTCGAGGCAAATTCTTATCCCGCACGGCATTCCCAAAAATGAAATTCGCCCAACGCGGATCGAACGTCGCGCTCGCCTCGTCAGCGCGATCGCACGAGGCAAGCGCTGGCTTGACGAAATCGTTTCGGGCTCTGTGACTGAGGTTCAGCAGATCGCGACACGTCAAAAGTGCAGCGTGCGACAGGTCAACATGACGATATCGCTCGCGTTCCTCGCACCAAATCTCGTGCGCGCCGCGGTCGAAGGTCGTCTACCACGCGGCATTGGAGTCGAGCGGTTGCGTGATGCCCCGGCCGAATGGAGCCGACAGTTCGAAGCGCTCGGATTAAATCCGAGATAGCTGCGGGCCGGGCGTAAAACGACGCGCTTTTGGTCTCGCAGATTGCCCGAATCCTCGGCGGCCGTTGGCCGTCAACGCCCTACCGCCAGGAACGGAATTTTGGAGCCCGGAGACAGGACGCCAAAATTCGCCGCTCAGGCGCTTGGAGAACAAGCGACCAAAACCTAGGAAATGAAAGGCCACAAATCCCCGCAGAAAGCACCCGAATGAGGCGTCTTGGAAACCCGTGATTTGCAAAGACTGGGTGGTGGGGGCACCAGGGCTCGAACCTGGGACCCGCTGATTAAGAGTCAGATTTTAACCGACCACGCGACTTCAAGCGTCCCTCGACCTGTCCCTCGGACCAAATGTAAAATAAATTCTATTGGTATATCAATATTTTAGAAGGAAAGTTCGAAACTCTCCGAGCGCGCCACAAGAGCAGAAGAGCGTTCCGGACACATGGGTTACGTTTTATTCCGAAGACACAAGTAACACTTCCGGTCCGAAGAGATTTGCAAGGGGTTCGAGCAGATTCCCCGCTACTTTGGTGCCGTCGATGCGCTGACGATACGCGCCCCCGAAGCAATTGAGGCGATCATCCGGCGCCACCGCCGTTGCGCCGGTCATCTGCGTTTTAGGCACAGGAAGGCGACAGGCGGACCTGTCCCAAGGGGACGTGAGAATGTCCGGTATTGTGGATAGCGGACGCTAAGGCAGACGTCGTAAAAGCGACGCGATTGACCCCACTCAGCGGACGTCGAACATTCGGTCCCGTTCTTCCAGGTCGCCTGTCCCTGTGGGGGGCATCGCGAGTTGCGGCTTAAGCTCTTAAGCAATGCGCGTCCCTAACGAGGCGGGAGCTAAAGCCTTTGGCCGATCGATGCGCAGGGCTACGGACCAAGTTCTCACGTTCAATTTATGATTTTCCGGCCCTGATCTGAGTAATCTTTTGGGCATTCCACGGACCTGTCGTTAAAGTGAGCGCCCGAGCGCTGTCGAGAGCGCGTTCCCCTCCTTGTCTTGGAGCTCGATTGCAGCCTCCGGAAGGAAGTGTGACGTGGGGGTGTCAAACATGGGATCCGGCAATCCGGCAACGTCGCGAGAACCGATCGCAAGGCAGCGGTCGACGCCTACAGGGCACGTGGAAACCAACAGCTTTGCTGAACACTTCAAGCGCTCCGGCACATCCCAACAGGAACACAGAACCGTTGGATCGCTTAAGTTGTTCCGTGCACCTCACCGTGAACCCGGCTCTTTTTTCACGCCCGCGGCGCGTGGTGTCTCAATTCGAATGAACCGGTCCCAAAGGGATGGTACGAAGATGGTAGATCACGGTGCGGGGCGTTTCAGCGGCGTTCTTGACCGGCATTACACCGTCGCAGCCGCGAATCTGGTCGGCACCTGCGAGCTTTCGTCCGAACTTGATTTCCTGGCACTGGAGTTCTCACCCGACGCTTTCGAAGAACATCTTGGCACCCGTGGCGACCTAGGCCGCCTTCACACCGAGTGCCAGAGGGACGAGTTGGTCATGCAACTCGTTGAACGCCTGTGGCTGGAGAGTGTCGAGGGGCTTACGAGTCTGGAGGCCGACGGGTTGAGCAGGGCCTTGGTAATCCTCCTGGTTCGCGCCTCACAGGCGGATTTTCGAAAGCCGGATCGGTCTGGTACCCTTAGCAAACCTCGGCTCAACCGTTTGTTCGAGTATGTCGAGAATCACCTCGCCGATGATTTCAACATGGCTGATTTGAGCTGCGCTATCGGCTGTTCGACAAGCGCAATTGCCTCAGGTTTTCGGACCGCCACCGGATTCTCGCCATGGCAATTCGTTTTACTGCGGCGGATCGAGCGCGCGAAGAGTCTGCTGACTTCGAGCCAATGCACGATGAGTGAAATCGCGTTGGAGTGCGGGTTCTCTTCTTCGCAACACTTCGCGACAGCATTCAGGAAGCAGGTTGGAACAACGCCCGGCGCCTATCGACGGCAGTGGATGTAGACCGGAGGCGCGACCTCGGGTGCGCCCTGCATCCGAATTCGTCAAGCTGCGGCGACGATAGTGGATCGGCTTTGCTCGATCTCACGATGAGGAACGGTCGCAAACCGGTCCGCAGGTCCGTGACGGCCCGGTCGGATTCTCCTCTCGGATTTTGAACGTCCTGCGGAATCCTGAACGCTGGGAAGCGGGAAACCTGCTACGGCATCCCGCGTCATCTCGGGACGAAAAGACTGCCATGATCGGGGTTAACGTCGATCCGTTTGAGATTGAAACGACGACACGACAGGACGACGTCTTGCGAGCGGATTTGTAAACGATTATCCGAGAAACCATGAGGATCCTTCAATGAGCAGTTCCCCCCATTTCAAGCCCAATAACTGCGCCCTGGTTTTGATCGATCATCAGATTGGAACGATTCAGTTGATCAGGAATATCACTTCTGATCAGTCGATCCGTAACGCCGTCGTACTCGGCAAGGCCGCGCTGGCATTCAACATGCCGATCGTCATGACCTCAAGCATGGAAGATCATATACAAGGGCCACTCCATCCATCCCTCCAGCGGGCACTTCCCGAAGCCTTCGTCGCGCGCGTTCAACGGACCGGCATCGTCAATGCGTGGGACGATTCCAACTTCAGGAAAGCGGTCGAAAATACGGGCAGGCGCCAACTCATAATGGCAGCAGTCACGACCGATATCTGCCTCGTCTTTCCAGCGATTAGCGCGGTCGAGGCCGGTTTCGAAGTTCAGGCTGTGCTTGACGCGAGCGGGTCGAGCTTCGACATTGGCGAAGAAACGTCACGGCGGCGGATGGAGCGGGCGGGCGTCTGGCTGACATCGACCAACACGATGGTCGCCGAGCTCGTGCATAATTGGGCCACGCCGCAAGGCATGAAGCTCGTTCCGTTGATAGCCGCCAACCCGCCGATGCTGCCGGTCGATTGATCAAACAAACCTGGCGATGGCCGCCCGGAAACCTTCCTGACGTAAGGGAGAGACGAGATGAACAACGAACAGGCTACCTCGCGACCGACCTCACCGATTCCGGCCGATGATCTTAACCGTCAATTGACCGTCGCCGATGCAGATGGAGAGGAGTTGCAGCGCGTCTCCATCGTCGGCAACAACTATACAATCTTGGTGTCGGGTGCTCAGACGGCCGGACGCTATTGCCTTATCGACATGCTTGTGCCCGACGGCGGTGGCCCGCCGCCGCATCGTCACGATTTTGAGGAGATGTTCACCCTGCTTGAAGGAGAACTGGAGTTTACCTTCCGTGGCAAGACGCAAACGGTCCGCGCCGGGTCTACGGTCAACATCCCGGCAAACGCCCCGCATGTATTCAAGAACAAGTCCGGCAAGACCGTCCATATGCTCTGCATGTGCACACCGGCGGGACAGGAGGAACTCTTCCTAGCCGTCGGCTTCCCTATCGACAGCCGGACGTCACCGCCGCCGAAGCCTACCCCGGAAGAGCAAGCCGAGAAAGTCAAGCTGCTGGCAGCGCTGCTGCCGAAATACCGGACCGAAATGGTGACGGCGTGACGCATAAACCGTGGATTGATCTGCGCGCCTCTTGGCATTGTCGCGGTTAAGGTCACCGCTTGGACCCGGACGTCTAACTGCGTCGATGGATGGGTCCGGTGTTAGCCCTTCTCGTCTGTCAGGGAGGTTGCTCGGAATGGCCGTTATTGATGGGTCAACCGGACCAGCCCGCAATATCGGGACCTAGGAGGCGTAGTGCAAAATCATTGCGGATCGCAGTTTTGCCGATTGGAGCGCGTGGCGGATTGCGGCATCATAGCGCCACGGCGAAAGAGTATTGCCCATCTTCATCGGCCGTGGCGCGCCAGCAAAAACAATCACTTAGTGCAGAACTTTTCCTGAACTGCTTCCCAGAGAATTAGCATCTGGAAGCATATTTTGCGGCCGGTGCGCTGTTTCCGGACTTCGGGAGGCGTTCCAGCTCGCCTTCTGGACTTTGCCTAGAAGGAGAAACCTGAGCTGGCCGCGGTTAGCGGAACACCTTCAAGCGAAATCAGTCCTGCAGGCTTTTCCCCGCGAGCCGATTTTCTGTGCGTCACAAGCCGCGCGCGAGCTCGGCCTTTGGGAATGGACGAGGTTACGGCCGGCGCACTGGAATTCTGGAGCGCATCGACCTTTGTTATGAGCGTCGAAATCAGAGCAGACATCTTCTTTACATCGACGTGCTCGTCCGCGATCTGAGCCGAAATGGTCTTCACGTCGGCTTGTTCGTCCGTGATGCTCTGTCGAAGCAAATCGATCGTAGATGACTCTTGCTGAAGCAGAGCAACGTTTTGCTGCAATGAGGAGCTAGTTTCTCGCAGCGAGGCAAGATGTTGCGTTTGGGCCGACTGAATATCATTCAGTGCAGCGACAACGGGTGGCGGCACTTGCGCCGGCGCTTCCGTGTGAGGTAGCAGTTCGGCCAGTCGGCTGACATTTGGCAAAGCAAAGTCGGAAGGCGATGACGTATAGACGGCAGCGACCGCGTTTAAGCCCAACGCGAATATAGCAAGCGCAGAGATTGTTTTGTGACCGGACCTGCTGCCCGGCTCGGGGGACTTGCCCGCTAGGTTGGTTTGGCTCTGCTCTTCCGATGTGTTGGTCACGCTCTTCGACCTCAAATGAGTGGAATAAATCGAGAGCCGTTGCAGGGTAGCATGCGCGACGACTCCTAGTTGCTCTACAAGACTTTGCTATGGTTAATTTCAGGTTAGCGCGTCTTGGTCGCGGGGAGCGCGCCACATCAGATAAGCGCGGGACCGCTCCTGCGGAAAACGAGGGGTCTGCAATCCCATGCCGACGTCGTCCATAATCCGCAAACGATCTGCCGCCCGCCATCGCCCGCGCCTTGGTCAACGACATTTGCGCAGATGACGGCGAGCAGCCCCCGAAAGCAATCGAAGCCAAGGTAATCTCAACACAGACCAGTTTGCGCAAAGGCAGGCCCCAAAAGCTGGTTGATCTGAGAGGCGAGCCGATGCACCCTCAAGCGAGGGGTAGTGCCAGTCTGCGGGGAGTACAGTTCGTGCCGCTGATTAGCCATGGAATCGAAGGACACGATGAGGAACGGCGGGCCTTCCGGTTTTTGATGCTGAACGACGACCAGGTCGTACTGTGTCAAATCAGCGACGCTGCGCTGGACGAACTCGCGGGAACGAAGGGGACGGAAAGCAGCGCCCGCTTGGCTCAATTTCTTTCTCTACGAAAAACGATTGAACAAACTGCGTCGCGGCTCTTCGACCAAGGGCCGATTCTTCGTGGATCAGTCGTAAAAATTTTTTCCAAACACGTGGATGGTAAGGCGGAAGAAACCAACCAGAGCCCCCCAAGTAGCGAATAACCCGCGCATTGCGATCCTCTTTGAATTGAAACGCGATACACAACTGACACCGCCTAAACCTCGCCACGAATCGGCAGCCTTTTAAGACCGCGCTGGATTTAATCGCACCAGCGCCCTACCTCCGTCTCGCTTTCGATCCCCCTGACGCCTAAGCGAGACGGAGCGCCTAACTTGGAAACGGTGCGTAACCCTCGCTCTTGCTTCCGCCAGTTGCCGGAGTGGGCGGCTTTCATTATGCATGGCGTGCACTCATCCGTATTTTCCGTGGCGCTTTTGTCCGCCGCTAGCAATCGTCAGCACGGGTCCAGGCGACCGCAGCAGTTTCGGCGTGAGCCGCGAGACGTTCCCGAAGCGCCGCAGCAAGTTCGAGAAGCGCAAGCAAATCATGACGGCGTGGGCAAGTTTTGCCGCCAGCTCGAACGTGGTCGCGATGAAGGCGGCTTGAAATGAAAGAAGCCGCCAACCGAGGCGGACTTATCTCCAAAAAACATCGCGGCTCTTGCGCCGTCGACGGCGCGAGACCGCATCCCTCACGAAGTAGCCCATAACGAAACCAAAAATCATCGCAAGCAGCAGCTCAACCATGGGATTACCCAAGTATCGATCACGCCCTGCCCACGTACAACAAACACCAGGGGTTGATATTCCTTCCGGGAACATCGGAAGTTTTGCTAGTCGGAATTAATGCCCCGCCGTATTCGACCGGGGCACGATGAGACCTGTAGCTCGCTTGTCCCCATCCCTACCCCTAGCGGGTTTCCTTTCCGGGTTGTTTGGCGATCATGGGCCATGCTCGCCGTCGCTCCGACAATCCGCGCCGTGTAGCCGGCATGTCTATTGCGGCAACGTCCGGATCGGCACCGTCGGCGAACGTGCCGGCGTTCCTGTAGACGTCGGCCGATGGGATTTGCTCGTGCGGCTGCTGGGCTGGCCTGCAGTATAGCTATGGAACGGCGGCCACCTTCGAGCCCTTGCTGTAAGGCTCGTGTAAGCTTCCGATCGTAACATCACGTGCGAGAGCCGGGCAGGCTTCAGATGAAAGATACGGATCGGCCTACAGTCCCGCTTGCCGATAGATGTGCCATCCTCAGTCCCACCCAAATATAGTTGTGACCACTGGCGTACTGATGGGCTCTGCCGATGGAGAATGGTTTTTCAGTGAGGGATTCCGGCACCAAAAAGTGGCAGAAACCATCACTGGAATATGTTTTGGCGATGCTGAACGGCTCACGAGAGCCGTGACACGGGACGCGACATGGAGCAGATGCGCGTTCAGGGCGAGATGAAAAGATGAAAAAAGCACGGCGCCGAAGCCCGCGCCCTATTCCTCACGATCGCCTCAGCCCTCCGGGCTTTGTACCGGGGTCCAGCCTTGCGCGGGAGCCGTCGTCAACGGAGCGCCTCCAACTGAAATCGGTCCTACAGGCTTGAGCGGACGAGCCATCCTTTTGTGCGCCATTCCGGATAGCCGGGCGCGAGCGCGGCCTTTCGGGATGGAGGACGTGATTTCCGGCACTATGGCATTTTGTAGCAAGTCGACCTTCGCGATCAGCGTCGAAAGCTGAGTAGATATCTTCTTCACATCGACCTGTTCGTCCGTCAGGCTTTTTCTCAGGCTATCAATCGTAGCCGAGTCCTTCTGAATCAGAGCGGAGTCCTTCTGAATCAGAGCGGAGTCCTTCTGAAGCAGAGCCGCGTTTTGTTGCAATGAGTGGTCACTGTCCTGCAGCGCCGCGATATGTTGCTGCTGGGCCGACTGGATATCCTTCAACGCCGCGACAACCGCATCAGGTATTGGCGCTGAAGCTTTCTCGTGCGGAAGCAACTCGGCCACCAAGCCGCTGAAGCTCGGCAAGGTGATATCGAGAGACGGCAAGGTATAGATAGCCGCCGTCCCATTTATCGCCAAGGCGAATACCGACAGGGCCATGATCGACTTCCGAGCGGACTTCTTGTTCGGTGCGGAGTCGGGTTGCTTGTCTGCGATCCCGGTTTGGATCTGCGCTTCCGGTGTCTTGGTCACTGCATTGACCTCAATAAAAAGAGCCGCCGCTGGATCGTCCTCGCGACGGCTCCTTACGCGTTGCCCACTAATACTGCAGGGGATTATGCGCCGATCAGATTAATTCCGGGTTAGCGCCCGCTGCTGGCATGGGTCGCCGGGCGTTAGCGGTTACGCTGCCGGTGCGATCGGCGCCCGTGCTTGATGGCCGAAGCACCCGGTGGGTGCCGACCCCTCACGCCCGGTCAACGCTGAGGGGTCCCGCGCCCCGCGCGAGCACGAAGAAAGCGCCGCCAGCAAGCCCGATGTCCTTCCAGAAATGAATGAGCTGGGCCCAGCGTGCGGTGGCGTCGGCGATCGACCAGTAAGGATGGCCGATCACCGCGGCACAGAGATTGAAGACGACCAGTAGCAGGGCGAACTCACGGGTGCGGAAGCCGAGCACCATCGCAGCCCCGCTCGCGACCTCGATGGTTGACGCCAGCATCGCCCAGGCATTCGCCGAACCGGGCAGGCCCGCCACGAAATGGCTGACCAGTTTCAGGTCCAGCCAGTGATTGATCCCCGACATCAGAAAAAGCGATCCGATGCAGAGCCGGCCCAGCAACAGGATCACAGGCTCGTACCGCAGAGCCAGGGAATCGATAACACGCAACGCCATCATGCTCACTCCGAACTTACTCTTGGTCTCGCCTTTTAGTGTACGGAGGGCGCCCGGGCAACGAGGCACACATGCGCAACTTCCTGTGAAGGCCTCGCCCACGCGTCGGTCTGTTCTTATTCCCCCGCAATCGGCCAGTAAAAGCAAACCGGCTGAAAGCCGAGCGGAATCGGGTGCCGTGTCCGCGAAATGAAACGGTCCGTTGTTGTGCGTCAACTCTCCCAGGTCATCTCGCCTCCGGCGGAAGCGATTGCGCCGAAATCGACAGCAGCACGACGCCGGCAACCGCAATCAACCCACCCGCCCAATAAGACGCGCTAAGACTTAAACGGCGACAGCACCGCAGCAAGCAGGGGACCGAGCATGCGTGCCAATGCTTGCTGGGACTGGTTTGCGCCTTGCACCAGCCCCTGCGCGTCGCCAGGCGCCGCATTGGAAATGATCGCGTTGATGGACGGCTGAAACAGACCGTCACCCAGCGTGAAGATCATGATCGAGACCAGCAGGAATTCGACCCTCGGCACGAAAGTCAGACAGGCAATGAACGCGAAACCGATGGCGTTGATGGCAAGCCCCGATTTCGCGAGCACGCTGGCGCCGACGCGCGGCAGCAATTTGCTGGTGAGAAATCCTTGGGCGACGATGTCCATCACGCCGACGGCGAACAGAATCCAGCCGATCCCGATGGGGCCGAATTGCAGAACGTCCTTCAGGTCGACGGCAAAATTGCTCTGGAGCATGGTCGCGGCAAAGAAGAACGAAAACGCGGCCGCAAAGGGAACATGCCAAGCCGCCCATGCCGAGCACATGCAGCAGTTGCGCAAGCGGGTTCACTTGCTGCCACCGCCAGGCCGGACGCGGCCCGATATGTGCAACCGTCTCAGGCAATGCGAAACGGATCCAGGCGACGTTGGCAAGTGTCAGCGCGGCCGCGGCAAAGAGCGGCGTCGACGGAGAAGTCGCCCCTAACAGACCGCCGATCACCGGCCCGAGCATGAAGCCGAGGCCGCCGACCGCGCCGAGCAGGCCGTAGACACGCCCGCGCTCGGCCGGCGCAACGGTATCGGCCACGTAAGCGTAAATGGTACTGACATTGCCGGCCGTCAGGCCGTCGATCATTCGGCCCAGGAACAGAACCCACAACGCGCCACCGAGACCGAAGATCAGGTAACCGACCGCGGAACCAAATAGCGACAGCACCATGATGGGACGGCGGCCATAACGGTCGCTAAGCGCTCCGAGAACGGGTGCTGCGCAAAACGCACAGAACGCGAATACCGAGACGATGAGCCCACATACAGACCCACCTGTTCCGGCGGAACATACTGACCGACCAGGAACGGGATCACCGGCAGGATCAAGGTAAAGCCGGTGAAATTGAGAAAGACCGACACCGCGACGATTACGGCACCGGTTGCTTTTGGCGTATGACCGACTTGTGAATCCTGAATTGAATTGTGGCTGGTGTCCTGCATCGCCGCGCTCCAGGTTAAAGATTCAACCGGAGCAGTTTGTCGGCTGACAACCACACGGACGAACCTTACGCACGGCTTCTCGCCGCGCGGGGATCGTCGGGGGTTCTCAGGCGCTGCCATCAGCAGCGATGCAAGGAACAGAGCTTCCGTGAGGTACCGGAAGTGTTTGGGCCTACCCAGACCAAACCTGCCTTTTTCGACAGGGGCCAAATAGCGTGTCTGCCCTCATAGGGCAACCGGCTGTAATGCGCAGCTGAGGCGGAAGGAAACCCAGCCTGCGGTCCTGTGCGCGGGCGTTTTTCGAATATTTCAGCTTTCGGCCGCCATGCTATAAAAATCAGGCAATTCACGGGGGCATCGAATGGGGCATCGGGCGTTCATCGCACAGCAATCCGCACGTCTGGCAGCGCTGGTCATCGCCGCACCCATTCTGCTGAACGCCACGGCCTCTCGTTCCGGCGAAGCCCAGCTGGCTTTCCTGTCCAATTCAGACAAAAACCAGCAGTCCGCAATCGAACTCCCCACGCTTCCACCGCCGCCGGAGGCCAATCCTTTTGACGGAAGGTGGAAATTCACGGGCGGCGGATGCCGGGGAGCGGGCTCGGTGTCGGCGGTCATCAAGGGCGGCAAGGTAATCGTCCGGGGCGGCGGCGGAAACGTAACCCCGGACGGCATTATCCACACGGTCGGCGCCGGCAACGGAATGACGCTCACCGCTGAGGGGCGGTTGTCCGGCGATGCGGGTTCCGGAACTTACGATCGATCCGACGGCTGTTCGGGCACCTGGGTTGCGGTCAAACAGCGGCGCTAAGCGCACGTCCCGCAACCGAGCCGATCACCAGACATTGTTGCCGAAATAGCCCAGGGGCCGCTGCTGGGCAACCAGCACCGTCCGCGATCCAGCGTAGCTCGGTCCAGCATAGTTTTTGGCCACGACGGGCTTTCGTTTCAGCTTCGGATGGCCGGGAGTGGCTGGTAATTGGGCAAACGCCTCCCTCACCCCGCCTTTCGAAGACACCGCGGCGATTTTTTCCCGCGGCGCAACCGCTTCGGCCACCACGGGCGCTGGAACCGGTGTGATGGTAGGACGGGTCGTATCGAAGACAACGCGCTCCGGCCATTTCGTATCG
The DNA here is from genome assembly GCF_049519115.1 of Bradyrhizobium sp. Classification (GTDB taxonomy): domain Bacteria; phylum Pseudomonadota; class Alphaproteobacteria; order Rhizobiales; family Xanthobacteraceae; genus Bradyrhizobium. The sequence continues at coordinate 61,816 of NZ_JBEKRB010000029.1, read as the reverse complement.
GAATGGATCCGTATGACGGAAAGATCGGTGTCGGAACGCGAGGCTCTAACCACGGGCAAGGACGGCAGGCAGGCGTCCGCGACCAACAGGAGCGCAAGCAACGCGCCGCCGACGAAGATAAAATAGCGCATCAGCGGCATTTTTGATTGTGCTCCATCCGCACGGCAATGCAGGCTCCGGCTCAACCGGCGATCTCTCTATTTGTTCCTCAAAACGGGAAAAGGTTCGATGTGCCGGCGCCGGTTTATCTGGTTTTGAAAGGCGACTTTTGAAGGGCGGCACCGCCCAAAAAGCCAATTTACCTTAAATATGACTGGCCGCGACCAGCGAGCATTTCGCCTTGGCGGCGTTCACATTGACGAAACCGACGTGCAACCGCGTCAGGGTCTTTCGGCTCTTCATGTTGACGACATCGTTGACCAGGCGCGAGCGGTAGGTCAAATGGCTGCCGTCGGGCCGCGTGAAGGCGCACGCAATGTTGATGTCCTTGACGGCGTAGCCGTTGTCGTTGCGAAGCGTCATCGTCATCAGCGCATTGGAGCCAAGCCCGCCCCTGCGCCAGGACTGCGACGAGATCGTGAGGCGATCGACGGGCGCCGGTTGCGCCGGCACAATGGCTTCGGAAATGGCGGGGTTGAACGAAGGCTCTTTTGCGAGACCCACGGTCGGGCTGATCGAGGCAGGTTTCGCCAATGCGGCTGCCGCGAGATGCATTGGCCCTGCGGATGACAGCTCCCGAGCCTGGTTCAGCAACAGCAATCCGGCCACCGCCAGTATTACGGCGATCGGCAACCACCCGATGGCTGTCCTGAGATTGCTCGCAGGCATATCGTCAGCGCGATCTGAATAATGTCCCCAGGCAAGACTGACATGCCGACAGATTCCGGTCGAATCAATAGTGAGAAATCCATCGGTCATGGTCACGCCATCTGGGCAAATCGGAAGGCTCTACTTGCCTGGATCACAATTCACACATGACAAATTCACACATGAGAAATTGGTTCCATCAAGGCGCAAGCCGGCCTGAACCGGGCTTGCCGAGGGGATGGTCACGCCGTCGCCTCGCCGCTAAACTTGGCTCATGCGGGCGACGTACCGCCATTTCTGTCAGGCCGTCATGGGCGGCGCGAAAATAATCGGTTGGAGAAAAAGTATGGCGGTAGTGACCTGGGACCACGTTCATCTGCGAAGTCCCGACCCGGAGGCGGTGGCCGCCTGGCTTGAAAACGTCCTCGGCGGCGAGATTGTTCGTGGCCCCGGCCGCATCGACGTCAAACTCGGGGGCGCCATGGTCTTCATCGCGCCGGTCACATCCGGCGACGGTGTCAATGCGGCCCCTAATCACCCTCATCAGGGGCTCGACCATCTCGGACTGTCGGTCAAAGACATCGATGCGGTCGCCGCCGAGATCAAAGCCAAGGGCGTAGAATTCACTGCGGAGCCCTACACGATCCGGCCGGGCGTCCGCATCTGCTTCATTCGCGGGCCCCAGGGGATTTCGATCGAACTGCTCGAGCGCGACAAAAAATACGCCTGAGCGGGGCGAGAGCAAATGAGGCCAACCTGCCGCGTTGACGGCGGACGCAGCACTTTGGCATAACGAACTGGTTAGTGGGGTCTGGCGTCAACATACCATGAAGAATGGGCTGTATTCGATCCATGTCGTCCTTCAGGACGGCCGCTCCGGCAAGGGCAGCGGCGTCGTGCTGTTTCGGGATGGCAATATCCTTGGCGGCGACGCGTACCTGTTCTATGTCGGCAGCTACACGGTGAAGGATAATACCTTCAAGGGTGAGATTCTGGTCCAGCGCCATACGCCCAGCCCCGACGTCACCCCGCTGTTCGGCGGACCAGATCCGGTCGGCATCGGTGTCTCCGGGACGTTCACGGATACCGCTGCCGACATGAGCGGCACGGCGCTGGTAGGCAAGGCGAGCCAGATTTTTACAGCCACGCTGCGCAAGCTGGTCGAAACCGACTGAGCCTTCAACGTCTATTCAGCGGCCTGCTCCAGCGGCGCCACGCGCGGCAGAACGATGTGAACGCGCGTGCCGCGTCCGGGTTCGGAATCCAGGTCCAGCCGACCACCGAGGCGATTGGTGACGATACTGTAGACGATGTGAAGGCCGAGCCCGGTGCCGCCCTGATCGCGGCGGGTCGTGAAAAACGGATCAAAGGCGCGGCGGCGGACATCCAGGCTCATGCCGCAACCGTCATCGGCAAAAATGACTTCGACGTAATCCGCCCCCGACGCCCGCACCTTGATATCGACCGTTCCCGCGCGCCCATCCGGAAACGCATGCGCCACCGAATTGAGGAACAGGTTGGTGAGCACCTGCCCATAGGGACCGGGATAGGAATTCATGGTGAGGTTGGGCTCGCAATCGACCGCAAGCGTCAGGCGGTGCTTGCGCAGGCCCGGCCGCAAACTCAATACGACTTGCTCAGTCAAGTCGCCGAGGTCGAACGTCCGCTGGTCCGAGTAGTTGCGGTCGGCGGCGACCTGCTTGAACGACGTGATCAGTTCCGCGGCGCGGTTGAGGTTGGCAACCAACTGGCCGGATGCATCGCGGGCGGCGCCGAGAAAATCGGTGAGGCTTGAACGCCTGAGGTCGCCGCGCGCGACTTCGGCGGTGAACAATGCGGTCTTGCGCTCCAGCGAAGAAGCAACCGTCAGACTAATGCCAACGGGATTGTTGACCTCATGCGCGACACCCGCCACGAGGCGGCCGAGCGCGGCGAGCTTTTCTGCCTCGATCAGCGAGTTCTGGGTCTCGCGCAAATTTCGTAATGCGGCTTCGGCGGCATCCTTGGCCTCGCGCATTTCCTGCTCGCCGCGTTTGCGTTCGCCGATGTCGAGCGCAACTGTCACGATGCTCTCGACATGGCCGTCCGCATCAAGCAGCGGCAACTTGTTCACGAGCCAATGACGAAGATTGCCGGACGAATCCCGGTATTCCTCTTCGTAAAAGCCGAGCTCCTTGCCGGTCGCAAGCACCCGCCTGTCGTTCTCGTCGGTCTTCTGCGCGCCGTAGCGCGACATCAGGTCCGACGTGGTCCGGCCGATGGCCTCAGGGGCCTCGATCCCGAAAATACCGGCCATATAGCGATTCATCAGGACGTAGCGGAGCTCTTTGTCTTTGACGTTGATGATAGCCGGAACGGTATCGATCACGAGCTGCAACAGCCGCCGGCCTTCCGCGATCGCCTCCTCAGCCCGGCGCTGGTCGGTGATGTCGCGCACGGTTCCTTCATAACGGACGATTTCGCCGGCTTCGTCGCGAACCACCGTGGCGCTGTCTGAGAGCCATAAAATCGATCCGTCGCGCCGCCGCACCTGATACTCGAATTCGCGCACCATGCCGTCGCGCTGCATCAACTGCTGATACTGCACGCGCGCTTCCGGATGGACATAGACGCCCTCGGAAATGTCGTTGATGCCGCGAATGAGCCCCTCCGGCGAATCGTAGAGCATCATCCGCGCGAGCGCCGGGTTGGCGTTGAGAACTTGTCCTCCCGGCGTCGTCACGTAGATTCCGTCGACAGAACCTTCGAACAGCTTGCGATAGCTCTCCTCGGCCAGGCGCTGCTCGGCAAGCGCGCGGATCGCAGCTTCCCGTGCCGCGTCAGCATCAACCAGCGAACGGCGAAACACCTCGGCGGCGCGTGCGATGTCGCCGATCTCGTTGTGCACCCCGGTGGCTGGAATCGACGTCTCTTTTTCGCCGCCGGCTAACGCCCGAATTGCGGTGGCAATCGCCTTGAGCGGACGAACCGTCTGACGCACCACGAACAGCGCGGCCGCCAAGCCGATCAGCACGCCGGCGATCCCGAGAAGAATGCTTTGCCACTTGTCGCGCGCGAGCGTCCGGGCGAAATCGCGCGACAGCACCCGTCCCCGCCTGTCGCCAAGGTCGCGCAGCAAATCAGTGACCCGGCTGATCATTTGCCCTTCGCTGCCCAGCACCTCCCGGTCGAGCTGGGCGATATCGGCTTCAGTGCTGGAAAGCGAAACGACCGCATCGGCGTAAGCGTCGGTCGCCGCGCGAAGCGTCGGATCTTCGATCGAGATCGACTTCATGGCGCCGGCCGCCTGCCCGGCTGCAGTCGGATCGTGCGCCAACAACGCCGCTGTGAGCCGATTTTGCGCGCGAAACAGCTGGCGAGCAGTGGCCCGTTCCGGAATATCAGCGATGGCTTGTTCGAACCGGGTCCGGACAGGCAGTAAGGCGGCGACGAGTTCCGCGCGGCGGGAAATCAACGCGGTGATCCGATCCATGCCCAACTGGTAATTGGCGAGGCGCTGCGTCACGCCGTCGATCATCTCCTGCTGCTCGGGCGCGAGTTGCAGTCGCGTGTTCTTCAATAGAGCGCTCAGCGACGAGGACGCCTCCTGGGCGCGGCCGGACGGCGCCGCAGGGTCGGTCACGAAATCCCGCGCCGCCAGCCTCAATTCTTTGGTGCGGCGGTCAATTTCTTCGGCGACATCGCCGAGGCTTTGCAGGTGTTGCAGTTCAGCGAAGGTCGCGTCGATATGGCGGATGGCGACGACGCTGGCGATACTCGTCATGGCGATCATGGCGAGCAAAAGGGTGAAACTGCCAAAGGTCAGTTGCCCGATTGAGAAAGAAACCGACTGTATCCGTCTAAACATCGCGAAAAGGGCTCTGAGCGAGGCAATCTGCTCGGGAAAGTGCTCCCTTATACGACGATTTGGTGGCCCGGGGGAAACCCGGAGCAGCCTTGTTTCGCGCCTGCTCAATCCGCAGGAATGCCGGCGTCCTTCACGACCTTGGCCCACAGCGCGATATCGGACTTGATGATGCCGGCGAATTCGCCGAGCGGGGCACTTTTCGCCGCACAACCCGCTAAATCGAGCTTTTCCCGCACCTCGGGCGCAGCCACCGCCGCCTCCAGCGCCCCGCTGATTTTCGCGACAATCGGCTGCGGGGTTTTTGAGGGTACCACGATGCCAAACCAGGGCGTCACCTGCGCTTCGGCAAATCCCTGCTCGGTCATGGTCGGCACGTCTGGAAAGTATTTCGACCGGCCTTCGCCGATCGACGCGATGATGCGGATAGTGCCGCTTTGCGTCAGCGAGAGCGCCTGGTTGGTCGAGAAAAACGACGAGGTGAGTAGGCCGCTGGCGATATCCGCAACCATCTGCGGGTAACCGCGGTAGCCGATCGGATTGACGTCGATCCCTGCCAGCCGTTTGAACAGCTCAAAGCCGAGATGGCCGGTCGAGCCTTTGCCGGGATGGCCGTAATTCAGAGTTCCCGGCTTTGCTTTGGCGCGCGCGATAAATTCGGCGACGTTCTTCACCGGCAAGGATGCCGGAACGATGAAGACGTTGGGCGCCTGGCAAATCATCCCGATCGGCGTAAAATCGCGCACAGGGTCCCATCGCATGACGAGATTGAGCGACGGGCTTGTGGTGAAAAACGTCGTCACCAACAGCCACGTATATCCATCGGGCTCGGCGCGGGCGACGTCTTCGGCCGCGATCGAACCGTTGGCGCCGGATTTCGATTCCATAATGATCGAGGCATTCCACCGCGCGGCTATGTGCTGAGTGACGATACGGCCGAATACGTCGGCGACGCTTCCGACCGAATACGGATTGACGACGCGGATCGGCCGGTTCGGAAAGCTGTCCTGCGCGCTCGCCGCGGCGAGAGAGACCACGATCAGCAACAACGCCGTTATCGTCGCGCCAACGCGTTTCGTCATTGCCGTCGCGTGTCCTGCCCTGCCCGCGGTGTTTAAGCGTTCCGCCTGCGGTGAGGATGCCGGCAATCCGCCCGCCGAGCAAGGGTTGCCCTCAGCCGGAACCGTTGGCCACGGCTGGCTTGCGCGCAGGAATGGTCATCGCGGCGACGCCGATGACAACGCTAGCGAGACCCAACCAGGCGGTCGGCGAGCGTTTCTCGCCCAGCAGCAGGACACCCAGCGCCACGCCGATCGGGACGCGAAGATAGGCCTGCGCCGTGGTGCCGACGGAACCCAGGATCTGGATCAGGCGAAAGTAGATTACGAAGGCGATGGCGGTCGAAAATACCGCTAGTCCCAGCAGCGCCAGCACGGAAGTCATCGACGGCATCAGCGCCCAGGGCCGCTCGACGACGACACTGACCGGCAACAGGATCGCCGCGCCACACAGTAACGAGCCGGCGGCCGGCGCCATCGGATCGAGGCCCTTGAAGCCGCGGCTGAAGACGGCGCCACCAGCGTAGCAGACGGTCGCGGTCACAATCGCGATTTGCGCGACGACCTGTTCGCCAAAGCCATGGAACGCCTGAACGCCGATGATCAGACAGGTGCCTGCCATGCCGGCCACCACGCCGAACAATTTGCGCCAGGACGGCGCATCCTGATGGGCGATCGTAAGCATTAGGAAAAACGTGAAGATCGGCGAGGTCGAATTGAGGATGGTTGCGAGCCCCGCATCGACCGAACGCTCGGCCCACGCGATCAGCGTCCAGGGAATGACGCTGTTGAGACAGGCCTGAAACAGGAAGCGGCGCCAGGTTGCGACATCATTCGGCAACCGTACACTCCGCCAATGCATGATCAGCAGCAAGAGCAGGCCTGCGATCAGCGTCCGCCCCGCAATCAGCGTCACCGGTGGAATGGTGGCGACGCCAAGCTTGATGAAGGTATACGAGCTGCCCCAGAGCGTGCCAGCCCCAACAACAACGCCAGCTCGCCGCCGAGGGATGGCTCGCTCGCGCTTGCATCTCGCGTCGTTGCCTCTGTCATGGTCACGCCGATGCTCCGCCAATTGCTGGGAGCAAAGACCTACATGCCCGGACCGATACAATGCTTCGCTGTCGGTCGAATTGTGAGATTGCCGTTGGCGCTCAGATCTCGAACAACTCGCCGTCGTAGCCGGCCTCCCGCGAAATGCGAAGCTGGCGGCCGCCATTGAGCTTCGTCAGCACGGGCATGACGGTGACGACGGGTTTTCCTCGCGCCTCATCGAGGGCGGCTCGCACATTCGGCTGCTTGCCGAGTTTGATCAGGTTGCGTGTGGTCGGAAACGGCAGTTTGAACCGCCCGCTCTCTCCGCCTGCAATCGCCTCGCGTGGCGATAGCCACAGCGAGTCGGTCGATTCCCTGCCGTCATGCGCGCCGAGTTGTTCGGGCGGGGCTGCCGCCAGAAAAAACCAGGTATCGAACCGCTTCGGCATACCTTCCGGCGTGATCCAGCGGGCATAAGGCACGAGTTCATCGAGGGCGAGCACCATGCTGGCCTGAGTAAGCACATCGAGAAAGGTCGTCTTCCGCTCCGAGAGTGCCACACGATTTTCGGCCGCAATGCTCGCGGCCCGCTTGGCATCGACCAGGTCATTCGAACCGCGTGGGCGCGCGAGCAGTATGCCGCTTTCCTCAAAGGTCTCGCGGATCGCCGCGATTTTGAAACTCAACTCAGCCGCGTCGCCTCCCTCGCCGCCCGAATACAATTCAGGCCGCGCGATGATCTCGCCATCGCCAGGATCGACGCTGCCGCCGGGAAACACCAGCGCACCGGAAGAGAACTCGATCTCATGATGGCGCACCATCATGAAGACCTCGATTTCTTCCGAAGCGCCATCGCGCAGCAGCAGGATCGTCGAGGCCGGACGCGCGGCGACCGCTTCAGCCACGAAATCAGCCTGCCGCGCTCGACTGCGGCTGCAGGTTGGCGCGGCGATCGACCCGCGCCACACGCGACAGCAGATAATCCACTTCTGCTTTCGCCGTCGCGGTGATGCTCGAGCCCGGCTTACGCTGCGCGCTGGAGGCAATGATGCCGCGCTTTTGCAGCACGTACTTGCGCACCGCGAGCCCAATCGCCGGCTGTTGCTCGTAGCGGATCAGTGGCAGATGCGCGTCGAACAGGTCATGCGCGGCGTCGCGGCAGCCTTCCTTCGACAGACGGACCACGTCGATCAGCATTTCCGGGAAAGCATAACCGGTCATCGCCCCATCGGCGCCACGCTCCATCTCGAAATCGAGGAACACCGCCCCGTTGCCGGTCAGGATCGAGACCGGACGCAGGGAGCCGTCCTTCTGGAAACTACGAAGCGTGGAAATCTTCTCCAGTCCCGGCCAGTCCTCATGCTTGAGCATCACGCAGGAGGGACTATCCATGATGATCCTGCGGATCACGCCCGGCGTGAAGATCACGTTCAGCGTCAGCGGATAATCCTGCAAACACCAGGGAATATCCGTGCCGATCGCTTCCACCGCCTGCTTGAAATAGCCGGTGATCTGGTCATCGGTGCGCAAAGTGGGCGGCGGCGCGATCATCACGCCGGCCGCGCCCGCATCCATCGAGGCGCGCGCCAGCGAACGCATGGCGGCAAATCCCGGCGCGGAAACGCCGACGATGATCTGCATGTTCTTGGCGCGCTTTAAGAAGCGCTTGGCGACTTCTTCGGCTTCCGCGCCCTCGAGTTTCGGCGCTTCGCCCATGATGCCGAGCACAGTGATGCCATCGCAGCCGATCTCGCCGTAGAAATCCGTCAGCCGGTCGATGGATTTCTCGTCGATCCGGCCATCGTCATGAAATGGCGTTGGCGCGATCGCGAAGGTACCTTTGGCTTCGTGGGTGAGTTTTGTCATTGTTGCCTTCTTCCTTTTTCGTCAAGTCCGCCGCGCCGATTTCTTGATCTCCTGCTCGGAGAAGAAAATCTCGCCTGCATGCGTCACGATATCCTCGGCCTTCCAGCCGGTGAACGGCGGCTTCCAGCCTTCCATTTCCATCATCCGCATCTCGCGCACGCCACGCGGGCCCGAAACGCCAAGCACCTTGCCGGTCTGGTCGCCCGAGAGGTCGCTGACCATGTATAGCACGGCCGGCGCGATGCCGTCCGGCCCCAGCGCCATGCCGGGGTTCTCTTTATAGCGTGGCAGATCCTCGGTCATGCGCGTCAACGCGCCCGGCGCCAGCGTCCAGACCCGGATGTTGTATTTGCGGCCCTCGATTGCGAGCACGTTGGAAAGCGCCCAAATCCCGCCTTTGGCGGCGCCGTAATTATATTGGCCGAAATTGCCGATCAGGCCCGAGGTCGAGGACGTATTGACGATCACGCCCCCGCCATTCTCCCGCATCCACCGAAACACCGGCTGCGTGGTGCAGAAGGTGCCTTTGAGATGCACCTTGAGCACCTTGTCGAAGGCAGCCTCGGTGGCCTTCGCAAAGGTCTGGTCGAGCAGGATGCCGGCATTGTTGACGAGAATATCGGCGCGGCCGAAATGCTTGATCGCGTCGTCGAACACCGCTTGGCCGCCGGCCATGGTCGAGATATCGGCGCCGTTGGCGACCGCCCGGCCGCCCTCGGCCTTGATCGCCGCGACCACCTTCTCGGCCATCGACAGATCGGAGCCGGAGCCGTCGCGCGGACCGCCGAGATCGTTGACCACAACGGCTGCGCCCTCGCGCGCAAACAGTTTGGCATAGGCTTCGCCCAGGCCGCCGCCCGCGCCGGTGATCAGCGCCACCTTGCCGTCGAGGTGTCCCATGGTGTTTGCTCCCTATTCTTCCTCTGTCATTCCGGGGCAGCCCGCAGGGCTGAACCCGGAATCCATCTCACCCAGGAATGTTGCGGCCCCATGGATTCCGGGTTCGCTCGCGACGCGAGCGCCCCGGAATGACCGCTCACCCCAACACCGTCTTGCCGCTGCGGATGACGACCGCCTCGCGCGCCTTCACCCGCGCCTCGAATGAAATGACATTGCCGTCCTTCCACAGATCGAGCGTCACGGTCTCGCCTGGATAGACCGGCGAGGAAAACCGCGCGGCGTGCTGCTTAAAGGCGCTCGCGTCGTAGTCGGCATAGGTTTGCAGGATGCCGCGGCAGGTGATGCCAAAGGTACACATGCCGTGCAGGATCGGCCGCGAGAAGCCGGCGCGCCGGGCAAATTCAGGATCGGAATGCAGCGGGTTGCGGTCGCCGCACAGCCGATAGATCAGCGCTTGATCGGGCCGCGTCGAAATGTCGACGGAGCTGTCGGGCGCGCGCGAAGGCACCTTGTGCGGCTCGGGTTGACCGTCGGAAGAGCCACCGAAGCCGCCGTCGCCGCGAGCAAAACGCGAGGCGATCAATGTGGCGAGCTCCTCGCCCTTCTCATTCTTGAGCACGGTCTGATGCCGGATCACCGCGCCTTTGTCCTTGCCCTTGTCGAACACGGCGAGCACGCGTGAATCGACCAACAGCTTTTCCGCGACCCGCAGCGGACGGTGAAAGGTGATGTCGCGTTCGCCATCGACCACCATCACGCGGTTGAGATTCATCTCGCCGGGGCTGGCGCCCCAGGCGGCGACGGATGCAAAGGTCGGCACGACCTTGAGCGGACGCGGGACGGCGGCGGCTTCGTTGACGAAGGCCAGTTCTTTTTCGTCCATCGGATCGGCGCCCATGCCGATGCCGTAGGCATAGAGCATCACCTCGCGGTCGCCATAGGCGTAATGCTGATCGAGATTCTTCAGCGCCATCAGCTCATCGTACTTGATCGGCATTATCGTTCTCTCTCGAACTCTTGATCCTCATGGTGAGGAGGCGCGTTTTGCGCCGTCTCGAACCATGAGACCACGACCTCTTATTTCACGTCCTCATCCTTCGAGACGCGCGCTTCCTTTGCACCATTCGCAACGGCCTCGCTACCACTCGGCCGGCTCGGGTGAAGCGCGCTCCTCAGGATGAGGGCTCAAACCGGCGTAAAAAACGGCAACGGCGCGCCATCGGTTGGCTTGAACACGACCTTCACCTTCTGGCCGATCTTCAGCTTCTCCATGTCGCAATCGACAAAGTTGGTCAGGAGCGATGGCCCCTCTTTCAGGGTCACGTAACCGATCGCGTACGGGCCGGAAGCCGACTTGCGCATCAGGCTGAAGGTGTAGATCTCGGCGTCGCCCGAACTCTCCTCCCACACGGTCTTGTCGGAGAAACAGAACGGGCAGATCGAGCGCGGAAAATAATGCGCCTCACCACACGCAGTGCAGCGCTTGATCATCAGCTTGCCCTTGGCGGTCTGTTCCCAGAAATGCGCGGTCTCGGGATTGGTCACCGGCTTCGGATATTTCACAGCATCAGCCATCACACGCGCTCCAGAATGCAGGTTGAGGCGGCATGGCGCACGCCGAGCAGGCCGCCGGTGCCGTGCGCGATGGCGAGATCGCAATTCGGCACCTGCACTTTCGGATGCGCCTCACCCCGCAACTGCCGCACCGCTTCGAGGATCTTGGTCATGCCACCACGATTGACCGGATGATTGCTGCACAGGCCGCCGCCGTCGGTATTGAACGGCAGCTTGCCGACGCCGGAGATGAGATTGCCGTCCGCGACGAACTTGCCACCCTCGCCCTTCTTGCAGAAGCCGAGGTCTTCGAGCTGCATCAACACCGTGATGGTGAAGCTGTCATAAATCGAGGCGTATTTGATATCCTTCGGCGTGACGCCAGCTTCTTCGAATGCGCGCGGCCCCGACCACACACCGGCGGAATAGGTCAAATCGAGCTTCTGGCCGCCGCGCGGACCCTTCAGCGCCTCGCCATGACCGATCATCCGCACCAATGGTTTCTTGAGGGTCTTCGCAATTGCTTCCGAGGTCACGATGAAACCGCCGCCGCCATCGGTGACGACGCAGCAATCCATCCGATGTAACGGGTCGGCAATCATCGGCGAATTGAGCACGTCCTCGACCGTCACGACGTCGGGCAGCATCGCATGCGGATTATATTGTGCGTGGTGGGAGGCCGCGACCTTGATCCAGGCCAGTTGTTCGCTGGTGGTACCAAATTCATGCATGTGGCGCAGGGCGCACATGCCGTAGATATTATGTGTGGTGGCGCCATAAGCAGCCTCGAAATCGGCCTCCGCACCGCTCGCGCGAGGCGGCATCGGCCCGGTGCGCGGCTTGCCGGCGAGCGTTACCAGCGCGATAGAGCACTTGCCGACGGCGATCGCTTCAGCGGCGTGGCCGAGATGAACCAGATAGGAACAGCCGCCGGTATCGGTGGAATCGAAATGGCGGACTTTCAGGCCGAGATAATCGACCATCGCCATAACCCCGCCCGGCGCGTCGCCGGCGCAGAAATAACCGTCGATATCAGCCTTGGTCAGGCCCGCGTCCTCGATCGCGCCCTTGGCGATTTCGGCATGAAGCTGGGCGGTGGATTTGTCGGGGGCGTGCCGGGTCGGATGTTCGTAAATACCGGCGATATAGGCCTTGCCCTTGATGCTCAAGTTGCTCTCCGCTGGCGTTTCTTTTCCCGTAATTTCTTGGCCTGCCGGGGCGGCCTTGGCAAGCGGCGAATATTCCGACGCGGTGAGGCGATATCGCATGGCGGATCAGGCTCTTTTGCTTCTGTTGTCATCGCCCGGCTTGACCGGGCGATCCAGTATTCCAGAGACGCCGGAGTTCAAGCCGAGAAGCCGCGGGTTGCTGGATGCCCCGCGTGAAGCGGGGCATGACATCGGAGAGGACAAGCGAACTCCTTCTCGCGGCATGTTCTGCCCGGGTTTGCCTCATCATGTCCCTCATCAGAAACGGAGGGCGCAGGGAATGCCGGGCACGTCAGGCGCACCCGCAGCCTCGTATGCAATAAAGAAAGCATACGAGTGTAGTCACCACAGGTTCACCGGAACGAGCCGGCATTCCCTGCGCGAATGGTTTTAACGGCTTGCTTCGTGCTCGCCCCGGAGACCGGGCTTTGTTGTCTCCGTCACCAGCGAGAATATCTCACCAGCTTGATATCAGCATCGGGACATCAGGCCCACACGACTTCGCCGTCCGCTTCCGGCGCATTCGTCTCTTGCGCCGCAAACGTCCACCGCATCCCGCACCCAACGTCCGTGACGATCGCGATACGCCCCTTATGAGGGCAGGACGGCGCTGATTCTGCCGGTGATTTGCGGGTCCGATCAACGCTTGCCCGCTGCGGCGAATTGGCACGACGGGCAAATCAGGCGGTGATTCACATTCCGAATTGCACCGCAAGCCCTTAAAAAAAGGGGTCTCCAACAAAAAAACGTCAAAAACCCCGAGAAAAACAGAGAAAAACTGTGTAGAAGCCTCTTCCCCGGCGCTAGGAACGTTATTATCACCACGGTCCGAATCAGAGGAGACACAATGGCCACCCAAATGTCGAAGTCACAACTGGTCGAGAAAATTGCGACCACCACCGAACTCTCCAAGCGTGACGTCAAGAACGTCATGGATACGCTGACTGACGTCGGCCACAAGGAACTGAAGAAAGCCGGCGTATTCCTGCTGCCGGGCTGGGCGAAGTTCGTCGTGGTCAAGAAGCCTGCGACCAAGGCTCGCAAGGGCACCAACCCGTTCACGGGCGAAGAGATGATGTTCAAGGCCAAGCCGGCCCGCAAGATCGTCCGCGCCAGGCCCGTCAAGGCCGCCAAGGACGCGGTCTAAGAAAGACACGGACCTTGAAGTTAAAGGCCCCCGCAACGGGGGCCTTTATTTTTTGGGCCAGGACTCATGAACCGTGAGCAAGAGGCCTGCATGGATGAGCCGCCCCTGATCCGCCACGGACCGGGCAAAATGGGTTGGAGAGGCCGGAATTTAAGCCATTTTTAGAATCCTAATGCGAGAGTTCGAAGCTTGGGACATTTTGACGGGTTACGGATCTCCGCCACGCTTGAACGAAGCTTTAGGGGCCTGGTGGTTTTTTCCTTCATCATCACCGGCCTTGCATTCACGTGTGCGGCCGTGTGCCTTTCCTCCCTGACGGTTCTCTCGATCACTCTCAAGGTTGGCGGCCGCCACGACGCGGAATCCCGTCTTGCAAGCGCGCAACTGCCGCCGCGGATCGACTTCCGCAAAGGCACGACCGCCGGTCTTGCGAACGTCGGCGAAAGGCAGCAGCAAGGCGTTCAATTCGTCAGTTTTGAATCCCGGTTCTCGAGCGCGCTACCGCTGTTGCTGCGCGACCTCCGGGACAGCTCGACCGCCGGTCTTGCGAGCGTCTCCAATGGGCTTCAGCAAGGCATTCAACTCATCAGGTTTGACGCGCCAACCCTGGCGTCCGATGGCATTCACGCAGTTCTGCTCGAAATACCCGAGCGACTTCAAGTCGGGGCGGCTGTTACTCGAGGGCGACCGGATCGAGTTGAACGATATGCACCGGTCAGAGCTTGAGACCATCAATCGCACGGTCAATTCATCGATCCGTCCGGAGCGAAATGAAGATGGCCTCGCTGGTGAGAAATGGTTGCTGAGCCCCCTTCGCGGCGATTGCAACGATTACGCCGTAACAAAGCGTCACCAATTGATCGCCAGAGGTTGGCCTGCCCGCACCGTTTTGTTGAGCGAGGTTGTGACCCTCTCGGGCGAGCATCACCTTGTTACTGTTGTCCGTACCAACAGCGGCGATCTGGTGCTCGACAATCTAACCGACCAAATCAAACCCTGGTCCCGCACGCGCTATCGATGGCTGCGCATCCAGACGCCCAAAAACCCGAACTACTGAGCATCGATTTCCGAACGAAACGCTTGACGAAGCACAGCACGAAGGCAGGTGTTGTCATGGTCTCGATAAGATTCTGCGATTAAGCTCGCGGCTCTGAATGACGGCCGCAGGTACCCTACTCCGCCGCGATCTGCCGCGGCGCGCTCGGCGGGTTGGCGAGATCGGCCGCCAGTTGGGCGTAGCGCGCTTTGGCGTCCTTCACCGCCTTCTCCTTGACCGGCCCGTAACCGCGAATGCGATCCGGCAGCGAGAGGATTTCGATCGCCGTCTCCAGCGTCAGCGGCGAGAGCACCGACAGGATATGCGCAACGTCCTTCTCGTAACCCGCGATCAGATCGCGCTCGAGCCTGCGGTCGGCGCTATAGCCGAACATGTCGAACGCCGTGCCACGCAGGCCTTTCATCTTGGCGAGCATCCGGAACACCGGCAACATCCAGGCACCGAAGGCGCGCTTCTTCGGCCGCCCCAGCGCGTCCTTGGCTCCGCCAAGCAAGGGCGGAGCTAGATTGAAGCTGATCTTGAAGTCGCCGTCAAACTGATCGCGAAGCTGCGCGTCGAAATGGCCGTCGGTAAAGAGCCGTGCCACTTCATACTCATCCTTGTAGGCAAGCAGCTTGGCGTAGTTGATGGCAACCGCGCGCGGCAACTCTTCACCGAAGCCGCGGTCGCGCGCCGCATCGCGAACCTTCGTCACCAATGCCTGATACCGCTCGGTGAGTTTTTCGTTCTGATAGCCGGTCAGATGTGCGCTGCGATGCGCAATGATCTCGTCCAGCGACATCGCATCAAGCGCTTTCGGCGCGCTTTCCTCATCGTGTCCCTTCATCATCGCCGACATCCGCGAGGGGTCGGCGGCCGCGAGACGTCCGAGCCGGAAGGCTTGGGTATTCATCTTGATGGCGACGCCGTTGACCTCGATCGCCTGCTCGATCGCTTCCGCCGACAGCGGTAAAAAGCCCCTCTGATAGGCGTAGCCCATCATCAACATGTTGGTGGCGATGGCATCGCCCAGCAGCGTCTCCGCCGGCTTGGTGAAATCGAGGAACGCGGAATCCTTGCGAAGCGCGGTTTCCAGCACGTGATTGACCTTGCGGGTCTGGAAATTGAAATCGCGGTTGAGGACAAAATCGGCGGTCGGAATGATGTGGCTGTTGATGATGCCGGCGGTACGGCCACTCTCGCACAGCGTCATGGTTTCCTTCGAGGCCGCCACGACTTCATCGGCCGCGATCACGAGATCGGCGGTACCGGTGACGATGCGCGAGCAGGTGACGTCGGCCGTGTGTTCCGAAAGGCGAACGTGGCTCAGCACCGCGCCACCCTTTTGTGCCAGGCCCGACATGTCGAGGATCATGCTGGCCTTGCCCTCGATATGGGCGGCCATGCCGAGCAGCGCGCCGATGGTCAGCACACCAGTGCCGCCGACGCCGCCGACCGCGACGTTATAGGGCCGTTCCAGCGTGGGCTTTGAGACAGGCTCTGGCAGTTCGCCGATATCGGCGAGGGCCGCCGGCGCACGGCGGCGCAACGCCCCGCCATCGACGGTGACGAAAGACGGGCAAAAGCCCTTCAGGCAGGAATAGTCCTTGTTGCAGGCCGATTGATTGATTGTGCGCTTGCGCCCGAACTCGGTCTCCAGCGGTTCGACCGAGATGCAGTTCGACTGCACCGAGCAATCGCCGCAGCCTTCGCAGACGGCCGGATTGATAAGCACGCGCCGCGCCGGATCTTCCATCGTTCCGCGCTTGCGGCGGCGGCGCTTTTCGGCGGCGCAGGTCTGCACGAAGACAATGGCCGAGGCGCCCTTGACCTCGCGGCACGCTCTCATCACCGCATCGAGTTCGTCGCGATGGGCGAGCTTGACGCCGGGTGCAATCTCGGAGGCAGAGTAAGCGTCGGGATTTTCCGAGACCAGGTAGATCTGGCGGATGCCTTCGGCGTGAAGCTGGAAGGTGATTTGCTGGGGCGACAGATCGCCGTCATGGCGCTGGCCGCCGGTCATGGCGACCGCATCGTTATAAAGAATCTTGTAGGTGATGTTCGCCTTCGAGGCGATCGCCTGCCGGATCGCCAGGCTGCCGGAATGGAAATAGGTGCCGTCGCCGAGATTGGCGAAGATGTGCGCCTCGCTGGTAAAGGGAGCGGTGCCGACCCACGGCACGCCCTCGCCGCCCATATGGGTGAAGGTTTCGGTCGAGCGGTCCATCCACAGCGCCATGAAGTGACAGCCGATGCCGGCCATCGCGCGGCTGCCTTCCGGCACCTTGGTCGAGGTATTGTGCGGACAGCCCGAGCAGAAATACGGCGTGCGGGTGACCGGCGAGACCGCCTGCATCTGGGTTGCCTGCCGGCCGTTGAACCAGTCGGCCTTGGCGCGCAGCATCTCGGCGATTTCCGGATTGAGATTGAGCCGCAGCAGACGCTCGGTGAGCGAACTTGCGAGCGAAGCGACGCTCAATTCCTCGGCAAAGGGCAGGAAGCGCTTGTCGTGTTCGTCCATCTTGCCGACGATGCGCGGGCGAACGTCGTCACGCCAGTTGAACAGTTCCTGCTTGACTTGATTCTCGACGATCTCGCGGCGTTCTTCGATAATGAAGATCTCTTCAAGCCCGACCGCGAATTCCCGCACGCCCTGCGGCTCCAGTGGCCAGGGCATCCCTATCTTGTAGAGTCTAAGCCCTATCTTGGCGGCGACTTCCGGCGTGATGCCGAGCTCGCGCAGGGCCTGGCGGATATCCTCGTAACTCTTGCCGGAGGCCATGATGCCGAAGCGCGCGTTCGGCGAATCCATGGTGATGCGGTTGACCTTGTTGGCGCGGGCAAAGGCGATCGCCGCAAAGCCCTTGTAGTCCTGCAAGCGGCGGTCCTGATCGAAGCGATCGTCGGGCCAGCGCAGATTAAGGCCGCCCGGCGGCATTTCGAAATCGGGCGGGATGATGAACGGCTTCATCTCGTCGGTGAGATCGATCTCGGCGGTGGTTTCCACAGTCTCCGTGATCACCTTCATGCCGACCCAGCAGCCGGAATACCGGGACATCGCGATCCCGAGCAGCCCCATCTCGATCATTTCATGGATGCTGGAGGGGTAAAGATAAGGCATCAGCGCCGAGATAAAGGCGTGGTCCGACTGATGCGGCACGGTGGAGGATTTCGCGCCGTGGTCGTCACCGGCGAGACACAAAACGCCGCCATTTTTCGCAGAGCCTGCGGCATTGCCGTGGCGGAACACGTCGCCGCAGCGGTCGACGCCGGGGCCCTTGCCATACCAGATGCCGACGACGCCGTCATAATTGGCGCCCTTGGAGAGATTGAGCTGCTGCGATCCCCAGATCGCGGTGGCGGCGAGATCTTCGTTCACGCCGGGCTGGAATTTGATGTTGTATTGCTCGAGGTGTTCTCGGGCGGCGAACAGCTGCTGATCGTAGCCGCCGAGCGGCGAGCCACGGTAGCCGCTGATGAAACCGGCTGTGTTGAGGCCGTGGGCGCGGTCGCGCCGGATCTGGGCCATCGGCAGGCGGACCAGCGCCTGAATACCTGTCAGGAAGACATGGCCCGAGCCTTGCGTGTACTTCTGATCGAGACTGATCGGACCCTGGTTTATTCCCATTCCACCCTCATCAAGCCGACGCGTCGCAGCTTCTTTTAGCTATTCATACCGTCGGCAAACGCCAGTCTATGTCGGAATTTAAGCCTGCCGCACCACAAATCTGTCTGACAAGGCGCCGATCACGCAAAACGCAATTTCGTACCCGGGTGCCATCTCGCTTTTTGCAGATGTGTCGTAGAAAAATGCTGCAACGAAACGACGTAACGCCGGCTTTTGCCGCTATACTACCAAAGACGGGAGATCGATCGATGCGCAGACAACGATGGGACGGGCCGGCGATTCTCGTCACCCTGCTTTTGTGCACCGCATCCAGCCCGGTTGCGGCCGCCGAGCCGTCGCCGGAAATGATCGCCAAGGGCAAGGCGCTGACGGAAACCGGCGATTGCGGCAGCTGTCACACCGCCGATCCGGCAAAACCGTTTGCCGGGGGAAAGCGGATCGCCACGCCCTTCGGCGGCATCTATTCCGCCAACCTGACCCCGGATCGTAATACCGGGCTTGGCCTCTGGAGCGATGAAGACTTCCGGCGCGCGATGCGCTTTGGCGTGCGGCCCGATGGGGCGAACTATTACCCGGCCTTCCCCTACCCGCATTTCAGCAAGCTGACCCGCGACGACATCTTTGCGATCCGCGCCTATCTCGCCACGCTCGCGCCGGTCGCAAATACGCCGCCTGCCTCGGAGCTGCGCTGGCCGCTGAATTATCGCGTCTTGATGCGGCTCTGGAATTTCGCCTTCTTCCGGCCGGGCATCTTTGAGCCCGACCAGAACAAGAGCGCGGAGTGGAATCGCGGCGGTTATCTGGTCGAAGGCATCGCGCATTGCGGCGCCTGCCATACGCCGAAAAACTTTCTCGGCGCCGACAAGCAAAACGCGCGATTTACCGGCAGCGTGGTCGAGGGCTGGTTTGCGCCGCGCCTCGACGGCACGGAGCGCGGCGGCTTGAAATCATGGAGCGTGGAGGATATCGCCGAATATCTCGGGAGCGGCCGCAACGGCCACAGCCATGCTGATGGGCCAATGGCGCAAGTGGTGCTCAATTCCACCTCGCACATGAGCGATGCCGATGTTCACGCCATTGCGGTTTACTTGAAGGAAATTCAGCCGGTGGCGACGGAGGCGGCCGTTACCGCGCCGTCATCAACGCAGATGGCGAGCGGCGAGAAACTTTATAAGGGAGCGTGCATCGCTTGCCACGAACTCGACGGCCGCGGCGCGCCGCGCATCTATCCACCGCTCCCCGGCAACGCCAACCTGCAATCGGAAAATCCCGCAAGCGCCATCAGAATCGTGCTCGACGGCGCCGAGACGATCACGACACCACGCGCACCGAACACCGGCTCGATGCCGCGTTACGCCGGCAAGATGTCGGATCAGGAGGTGGCCGATGTCGTCAGCTATATTCGCAACGCCTGGGGCAACGCTGCGCCCGCGGTGACCGCGGCGGAGGTCGCGAAGGCAAGGAAGTAAGCCCGCGGCGTCACTTCCGGTCCTCGTTGAACACGAATTTCGGCATTTCCCATTTGTAGCGGATCGCGAGCAGGCGAAACGTCAGGCCAAGCACGAAAGTTAACGCGGTCCAGAGTTCGTCGTTCAGCTTGAGCCCGAAGGCGGTGGCGTAGAACAATCCGGTGACGACGGAGACGCTGGCGTAAAGTTCGGAGCGAAACAAAAGCGGCACGTCGTTGCACAGCACGTCGCGCAACACGCCGCCGGCGCAGCCGGTGATCATGCCGGAAACGATGACGATCGAAAGCGGCTCGTTCATCTGCCAGGCCACATCGCATCCGGCCATGGTGAATACCACCAGCCCGATCGCATCCAGCACCAGAAAAGCAAGGTTAAGCCGGTGTACCGTGCGGGCGATCAGCACGGTCGCAAACGCCGCCACGGCCGTGAGTGCGAGATAGGACGGATTTTCCACCCACGGCAGCGGATAATGCCCGAGCACGACGTCGCGGATGGTGCCGCCGCCGAGCGCGGTGATGCAGCCGAGCAGGCAGACGCCGACCCAGTCCATGCTGCGCCGTCCCGCCGCCAGCGCGGCGGTCATCGCTTGCGCGGCCAACGCCACCAGCGACAGCAAATGCAACACCGTATCGCCGGGAGGCAGGCTCCACATCTCGCCCTCACGACTCACATCCGTTCGCAAGTTCCATTGTCGGCGATGTTGTCTCGTTCGGAAACCATGAAAGTTCCCGGAACTAGCGCCGGCGGCCGGCCGTTGTCGCCGAACACACCTGGAGGAATCCGGCCATGCCTACCGAACTCAATCCCAACGATCCCTATAACCGCGACCATCTCAGAGATCCGATCCGATCTGATATCGACGACCCGCGTTCGCCTGCCCAGTTCGACAATGATTTGCAGGTCGATCCGGAACTCGCCGAGGGTCGCGCCAGCAGTTCAAGGATTGCGCTGTTCGCGGTCGGGATCGCTGTCGTGCTCGGCTTGGTGTTTTACGGATTGAACAATTCGTCCACCAACCAGCAAAATGCCGCGACGGCGCCGGCGCCAGCCACGGCGCAGAATACGAACTCGTCGCCACCGCCCGCGCCTCCCGGCATGCGTGACGTAACTCCGCGCGCGCCCAACAGCGGGCGGGGCACGACCACGGGCGCGGCACCGGCTAATCCGCAAGCGCCGGTAAAACAATAATCAATAAGCGCCACGAGGCGGCCGCCTTATGTTGATATCGGCCGCCTCGCGTTGCTATCGCCACCGTCAGCGGAACATCTTGTTGAGCTCGACGCCGGGATAGCCCTTGGCGAGCTCGGTGAAGGTGCCCTGCTCGGCGATCTCCTTCGCGGCGCGCATGAAGCCCGCCCAGGCGGCGCGCGCCAGCGAGCCGCCGACACTGATCCGGCGCACGCCCAACTCAGCAACTTCCGCAACCGACAGGCCGGACGCTCCAATCAGGAGGTTGACGGATTTCGGCGCGACCGCCTTCACCACCGCCGCGATCTGCTCTCTGGTCTTGATGCCCGGCGCATAGAGGCATTCGGCGCCGGCGTCCGCATAGGCACAGAGCCGGTCGATCACCATCGCGAGGTCGTCCTGGCCGACCAGAAACCCCTCGCAACGGCCGGTCAGCATTACGCCACTGTTGTCGGCATCGATCGCGGCGCGCGCCGCTTTAATCCGCTCGATCGCATGATTGCGGTCATAGAGCGGCCTTGCGGCATCCCCGGTCGAATCCTCGATCGACAGGCCCGCCACGCCGGTCTTCGCGCCACGCGTGACGTTGGCCGCGACCTTCTCCGGCTCATGCGCAAAACCATTCTCGAAATCGGCATTGACGGGAACATCCACCGCCGCGCAAAGCTCCGTGAGATGCGTGCAGACCTCATCGACGGTGACGCGGTTGTCGGCCTTGCCGATGGTCCAGGCAAAGCCCGCGCTCGTCGAAGCCAGCGCCTTGAAACCCATCTGCGCCAGCGCCTTCGCCGAGCCGACGTCAAAGGGATTGGGAATCGGAAAGCAGCCGCTCCCATGCAGCTTGCGGAATGTCGCGCGTTTATCGGCCAATGAAATCGGCATCGGCGTCTCTCCTGTTTGCTTTTTGTTAGTAGCTCCAGCCTGCCGCGAGACTATCCCTCTGCGGCAGGCTGCGCCAGCGAATGCGTCATCACTCTATTTTTTGAGCATGATCTCCGCGCAAAACGCTCGCGTTTGTCGCTGGGGAAAACCGGTACCCACTTTTCCGGATCATGCTCGCTCACGCCTTCACCTGACGCAGGAACGTACGTTCCTCGGCGAGAATGAACTTGTGTTCCTCGGCAAGGCCGAAATTCTCCATGCCCTCTTTGTCGGTGCGAAGTCTCGCGCGATATTCCTCATAGGTCGCAAGGCTTGCGAAGGAAATCAAAGCGAACGCGATGTTGTTGGTGCCTTCATGCGGCATCCAGTAACCGATCAGGTCGCCGCCGCATCTCGGGATGATGGAAAGCCAGCGCCTGGAATACTGCTCGAACATTCCGCGCTTGAACGGATCAATCTGGTAACGGATGAAAACGGTGACGTTCATGGGAACCTCGGTCGCTGTCTGTCGGTTTTGACGGTTACGACACTACCCGCTTGATCAACGTCAATGCTTCGGCTAGCATCGAACAATGAAAGCAGGACCCGATATCGCCATGGTCGCCTCCCTCGTCGGCGACCCCGCCCGCTCCAACATGCTGACCGCGCTGATGAGCGGCCGCGCGCTCACGGCGACCGAATTGTCGCAGGAAGCCGGTATCACGCCGCAAACCGCCAGTTCCCATCTGTCGAAGTTAGAGGCCGGCGGACTGATCGAGCAGGAAAAGCAAGGGCGGCACCGTTACTATCGCCTCACGGACCCCGATGTCGCCGGCGTGCTGGAGGGCCTTGCCGCGCTGGCGGCGCGCGCCGGCCATTTGCGGGTGCGCACCGGTCCGAAGGACCCGGCGCTGCGCCACGCCCGGATCTGCTACGATCACCTCGCCGGCGACCTCGGCGTGCAGATGCTCGACAGCCTGCGGCAGCGAAAACTGATACGTCAGCACAAGCACGACATCGAATTGACGGCGGAGGGCGGACGCTTCCTCGAAAAAGCGCTGCAGATCGATGCGCAGTCCCTCGCCCACCCACGCCGCCCGGTCTGCAAGGCCTGCCTCGACTGGAGCGAGCGGCGCCATCATTTGGCGGGCACGCTGGGCGCGGCGTTGATGCGGCGTTTCACCGAATTGAATTGGGCCGCGCGGGATCGCGAGCCCGGCAGCCGGGTTGTCCAGTTCACCCGCCAGGGCGAGAAGCGGTTCGCGGCCCTGTTCGGCGATGCGAAGTAACTTTCGGAGAATTCCATGAAGCGTCTTGTCGTGGTGGCGGGGCTTGCCGCCCTCCTCGCTCTGTCTTTCACAGCCGTGCACGCTGCCGAGCGCGAGCCCGGCATCGCACAGCGCGAGCCGTACGGCATCGGCCTGGAAGGTTTTGCCTATCCCTACCCCGTGAGCCTGCTGCCACTCGTCAATGACGGCGAGCAACTGCGGATGGCCTATATGGACGTGGCGCCCGCGCAGGCCAACGGCCGCGTCGTGGTGTTGCTGCACGGGCGCAATTTTCCGGCGAGCTATTGGGCGCCGGAGATCAAGGTGCTGCTTGCTGCCGGTTATCGCGTGGTCGTGCCCGACCAAATCGGTTTCGGCAAATCCTCCAAACCGTCAGGCGAACTTCATTTCGACACTCTCGCGCGCAATACGATCGCCCTGCTCGATCATCTCGGGATCGCCAAGGCCGACGTCGTTGCGCACTCGCTCGGCGGCATGCTCGCGGTTCGGATCGCGCGCGCCTATCCCGACCGCGTCAATCATCTCCTGCTGGCCGCCCCGATCGGCCTTGAAGATTACCGGATGTATGTGCCGCCGACGCCGACCGAAAAGATCCTCGAAAACGAGGACAAGCTCACCGCCGACGGTTATCGCAAACAGCTTGAGACCAACTATTCACCGAAAATTCCGCCCGAGGCGATCACGCCCTTCATCGACGCCCGCTTCAACATTAAGGGCGCTGCGGACTACTCCCGCTGGCTGCGCGCCTTTGTCTCGTCCGGCCAGATGATCTACCGCGAACCGGTGGTACACGAGATTCCCCTGATCACGGTGCCGACCCTGTTCATCATGGGCGCCGACGATCACAACGCGCCGGGCAGGCCGAATGCGCCGGAGGCGCTGCGGCCGAAGATGGGACAGAACGCCGAACTGGCCAACGCGCTGGCCGCGAAGATGGCCCATGGCAGCGCGGAAGTGATCGAGAATGCCGGGCACCTGGTGTTCCTCGATGCACCCGACAAGTTCAACGCACTGATGCTGGTTTTTCTCGCGAAATGACCCTCGTCGCTCCATTCATAAAGGGTTCACACCGATGTCTGTAGGGTCCGACCGATAGGCTTGTAGCGTGTTCCAAACAGTGGCAATCCTAGCCCGTCGATTTGTTTATCGATCTCAAAAAGGTGCCGCATTGCGGCTTTAGAAAGGGAGACAACATGAAGATTCTTTTCGCAGCTGCACTACTGGTTGCAAGCACGGTCGCAGGCATCAGCAGCGCAAGCGCCGAAGGCGGTTGCGGCCCCGGTTTCCACCGCAACCCCTACGGCGAATGCCGGCCCAACCGTGGTCCAGTGGTGGTCGTCCCCGGTGCGGTTGTGGTCGAACGGCCGGTCGTGGTCGTTCCCGGCC
The DNA here is from genome assembly GCF_049519115.1 of Bradyrhizobium sp. Lineage (GTDB taxonomy): Bacteria > Pseudomonadota > Alphaproteobacteria > Rhizobiales > Xanthobacteraceae > Bradyrhizobium. The sequence continues at coordinate 37,540 of NZ_JBEKRB010000029.1, read as the reverse complement.
GCGCCTGCCCGATAGGATTTGCCTGGCGCTATGGTCGCTGCCGTCCGATCTGATCGGAGCCGACTTACGGAAAACCCCGCCTGTTTGGGCGGGGTTTTTTGTTGAGCTCTCGCAACTGCTAAATTACCGAAAAAAAGGAGCGGGAAATTTCCCGCCCCTTGGTTTTTTCAGGTTACCAGTTGCGGAAGCAACGGCGGCCGAACGGTCCGGAATGCCAGCCGGGCGGGCAGTTATACATGGGACGACAACCACCGTAGGGCCCGCGGTGCCAGCCCAGTCCACAGCCACCAGCCACGGGAATGGTCGTGGCGCCGGCCGCTGCCGCCTGATCGAGCGGGGCCACCGGCATGGCCTGAGAGACCGACATCGACGCAAGGCCGAGGCCGATCGCGAACAAGGACACGGCAACGATTTTCATAGGCATTCCTTTCTATTTGGTGCGGATGAAAATGACTTAAGCCTAGACCACCCTCACCGATGATGGCGCCAGTGGTGGTGATGCCAGTGATGACGGTGCCAGCGGTGGTGACGCCAGTGGTGGTGGTGCCAGTGATGGTGATGCCAACGCACCTGCACCGGCTTCATCTGATCGACTTCGTTCTGCGAAACGACCGCCGGCTCAACGCTTGCGATAGCCAGCACGCTCGCTGCATGGCCCGAGATCGGCGGTACGGGAGCAGCCTGTGCACTCGCAGCCAGCAAGATCGTGCCTGCGACCAATCCAGCACTGAAATTCAAGAGATCCCCAAGTTTCATGACTTCAAGCCCCTTTTATGAGGTGAGAGAGAAGACATGCAGTCTCGCCGCCTCAAGATGAATGTTCGCTGAACTCAGTAACGGTTACGTCGGTCGACGCATCAAAAGGTTCAAACGTTCGCACTTCGGCAACTGCGCGATGAAAACCTTTTAAAAATTGGAGCAAGCGAAGTGGATTTGATATTCGCAACGCCATGCGAAATCCGGGAGTCGAACTTTCTAAACCCAGCCGCCGCGCGCCATAATCGCAGCGCACAACAGAATGATGACAACCGCAGCCAGCTCGGCATGAATAATCATCGCGACGCGCTTGCGGCGCGAACCCTCCCAGACCGGCACCTGCCCTGCCCGGATGGCGCCGCCCCAGGATAAAAATTCCCTGGTCGGAATGATCGACAGCAGACCGACAATGACGAACAGGCTGAACTTGGTCAGGAACGCATGGTTGTGCCAGTAATACGCCGCGCCCTTCTCAAAGAAGAACACCCGCAATAGTCCGATCACGACCAGCGCGCCGGCGGCGATCCCGAGCACTAGATCGGTGACCTGCAACCGCCGTGCGGACGAAACTGTCAATTCCTGCTTGATCAGCGTGAACTCGATCGCAAGCGCTGCGACGAGCGTGAAGGCGCAGACGTGATGGAGAAAGGCGAACAGTGTGGGCATGGCGCGGAAGTCCTCTTTCTTGAGAGACTACCAAACAAAACGGTCTCCGTCATGGCCGGGCTTGACCCGGCCATCCACGTCTTACTTGAAGATTTCCTGCACGATAAGACGTGTATGCCCGGCACGAGGCCGGGCATGATGGACAAACTTACACCGACGATTTCAAGCTGAAAACGCCCCGCGTCACATCAGCTTCGTCGGAGCGTCATGAACCAGCCGAAGACCCATTCCGCCGATCAGCTCCGAGCGCATGGCCTCGGCATCGCTAATGTCAGCCTCGGTCTCGCGCAACGTGCTTATATTGGATCCGAGGGACACGATCCCGCCCAACACGAGAGCAATCGATCCGAGCGCCGTCGACAGACCCGCCCCGAAAAGGCCGAGTATAACGACGAGCAGCAAGGCGAAACCGCCCGCGATCGCCAGCTTCGATGCCAGAATGAACTTCCGGCATCGCTCGGCAATCTCGGCCAACGCCTCGATACGCGCTTCGATGGCTGAAAAATCGTCGGTGTCTTCATCGTCGGTCATCGGGCGTAGGAGCGTCTCGCCAAATCCGTCACCACGATTCCGAGTTTGACCGGTCATTTGTCACAACGGCAGATTGTCGTGCTTCTTTACGGGCATCTCGACATGCTTGTTGCGCAGCATCGCGAGCGCGCGGGCGATCCGACGGCGGGTCGAATGCGGCATGATGACGTCGTCGATATAGCCGCGCTCCGCCGCGATAAACGGCGACAGGAAGCGATCCTCATATTCTTTGGTACGCTCGGCGATCTTGCTGGCGTCGTTCATGTCGGCGCGGAAAATGATTTCGACCGCGCCCTTGGCGCCCATCACCGCGATCTGCGCCGTCGGCCAGGCATAGTTCATGTCGGCGCCGATTTCCTTGGACGCCATGACGTCGAACGCGCCGCCATAGGCCTTGCGGGTGATCACTGTGACCAGCGGCACCGTGCATTGCGAATAGGCGAACAGCAATTTCGCGCCATGCTTGATCAGTCCGCCATATTCCTGCGCCGTACCCGGCAAGAATCCAGGTACGTCGACAAAGGTCACGATCGGGATGTTGAAGGCATCGCAAAACCGCACGAAGCGCGCGGCCTTCCGTGAGGCATCGCTGTCGAGCACGCCGGCCAACATCATCGGCTGATTGGCGACAAAGCCGACCGTGCGGCCGGCGATGCGGCCAAAACCGGTGACGATGTTTTTGGCGAACGCTTCCGAGATTTCGAAAAAATCGCCCTCGTCCACGATTTTGAGGATCAACTCCTTCATGTCGTAGGGCTTGTTCGGATTGTCGGGAATCAGCGTGTCGAGCGAGAGATCGACGCGCTCGATATCGTCAAAGCTCGGCCATTCCGGCACGCCGTCGGTATTGTTGGCCGGCAGGAAATCGATCAGCCGCCGCATCTGCAACAGCGTCTCGACGTCGTTCTCGAAGGCGCCGTCCGCAATCGAGGAGCGCGTGGCGTGCACCGACGCACCGCCGAGCTCTTCCGCCGTGACCACCTCGTTGGTCACGGTCTTCACCACGTCGGGACCGGTGACGAACATGTAGCTGGTGTTCTTGACCATGAAGATGAAGTCTGTCATCGCCGGCGAATAGACGTCGCCGCCCGCGCACGGGCCCATGATGACGGAGATCTGCGGGATCACGCCCGAGGCAATCACGTTGCGGCGGAACACATAGGAATAACCCGCGAGTGCCGCGACGCCTTCCTGGATGCGCGCGCCGCCGGCATCGTAAAGCCCGATGATCGGCGCTCGCGCCTTCATCGCCATGTCCTGAAGTTTTGTGATTTTCAGCGCGTGGGTTTCCGACAGCGAACCGCCGAACACGGTAAAGTCCTTGGCGAAGACGAAGGTCTTGCGGCCGTTGACGGTGCCCCAGCCGGTGACGACGCCATCGCCGGGGACCTTGTTCTTCTCCATGCCGAATTCGGTCGAGCGGTGTTCGACGAACATGTCGAACTCCTCGAAACTTCCCTTGTCGAGCAAAAGGTCGATCCGCTCTCGCGCGGTCAGCTTGCCGCGCGCGTGCTGCGCCGCGATGCGTTTCTCGCCACCGCCAAGCCTTGCGCCCGCGCGCCGTTCTTCAAGGGTGTCCAGAATGTCCTTCATGTCGTTTCCAGCCCGTCTTTGCAGCTCAATGTGACGGGTTTCTAACACGGGGCTTTGCCGGCGGGAAACGCCCCTTCCCGGCTTATCTCCGGCCATTCGGCCGGCTTATCGCGACCGATTGGCAACGCCACGCCGCTTCCGTAAATATCCCCCAGCAAAGGGGGCGACCGATGACGGACATCACAAGTATTGACGCGACCGGCAGCGTATCAGGCGGGCTGCGGACGGTCCTTCGCCTGGAAGGGCTGACGTTGTTGGCGGGAATGACGCTGCTGTATGCCTTCCGGGGCGGCCCGTGGTGGCTCTATGCCGTGCTGTTCCTGTCGCCCGATCTGAGCTTTGTGGCCTATCTGGCAGGGCCGAAAATCGGCGCGTGCGCCTATAACGCCGTGCACTCGACCATCATCCCCTTGGGCCTGTTGACGGTCGGGTTCGGCTTCGCGCCGCCGTTGGTGGTCTCGCTCGCTCTGATCTGGCTGGCGCATATCGGTTTCGACCGCGCGCTCGGCTATGGGCTGAAATATTCGGCCGGATTTGGCTTCACCCATCTCGGCCGACTTGGGCGGGGAGCTACGAAGGTTTGAGGCGCGTGCTGACGCCATTCTCTCCAGCTGGTCATCGCCCGGCTTGACCGGGCGATCCAGTATTCCAGAGAAGCCATATTTCGGAGAAGCTGCGGCGTACTGGATGCCCCGCTTTCGCGGGGCATGACAATGCGGAATAACTACTTGAACGGCGGCTCCTTGCCGGGCGGCACGGTCTCTTCCGCCATCGCCAGCACCATCGCGACCATCACGTAGTTGCCGGCGACCGCGGTCAGATCGACGATCTGCTGATCGTTGAACGCCTTCTTCGCCCGCGCATAGGTCTCGTCCGAGACCTTTTGCGTCGTGGTGAGTTCGTTGACGAAGTCGTAGACCACGGCCTCGTCCTCGGCCATTTTCGACGGCCGTTTGCCTTCCTTCAATTCGGCGATGATGTCGGCGGACAATCCCGCCTTGGCGGCGAGCGGCGCATGCGCGAACCACTCGACCTGCGAGCGCCACTGCCGTCCGATGATCAGGATCGCAAACTCATTGAGTTTGGTGGGGACCGAGGTTTCCCAGCGCAGATAGTGAAAGAGATCGAACAGGCGCTGGCCGAGCACCGGGCTTCGCATCAGGGGATTGTAGGGCCCGCCGATTCCGACGCTCGATATCTTCATGATCTGCTCGCCGAGCGGCTTCTGCGCCTCGCTGAGCTGATCCATGGTGAGAAGCGGAAAGCGCGGCTCCTTGCCGGTGGCAGGCGCGGGAAACATGGTCGCGGTAAGCCAGCCGCCGGCCGCAGCCAGCATCAGCGACGAAAGATAAATGGCAGATTTCATGATTCCTCCGGTTTGTTTTTATTGGTGGGCGCAAGTTTAGTTCAGCGCCACGCCGCAGACCAGAGCTTGGCGCCCCTCCCGTAAACCGCGCCAAAAACTCAGCGCCGGGTTATGGCGTGAGAACCGGCTTGGTGTTGGGTGGCAGCGCGTCTTCCTTCTCGGCCTCCTCGGGGAGGACGTCACCATGGACGGCAAGCGCAGGCCCGATCCAGATCGGATCTTCGAGATGATCCCGGCGCGGGCTCGTGGTGTTCGGATGAACCAGGATGCTCAGATGTCCGTGATTCAGCATGAGCCAGGGCACCAGCGTCGGAAACACCTCCGACGCAAACGCGACCTGATACATCGACCGATCGTGCGGTCCCACCTTGGCATCGTGCCAGCGGCCGAGCGTGACCGAGAAACGTTCGCCGATCCAGTTCCGCAGTTGCTCGGCTTCCGCGCGCGTCGCCGGCTCGTAATAGACGTGGGCATGAAAGCTTGCGATTTCGCTTAAGCGTCTCGGACCGGCGCTATCGCTTGAATCCATCATCCGCATATCCTCCTCCGTAATCTCGCATTCCGCCCGCCCGATCAGATCGCGCCAATCGCCGAAAGACAAGCCTGCGAAATCGCCATGCGGTCGGCGATATGGCGCGGTGCGCGAACGTCGAGGTTGAGCGCGAACACCGTGTTGGCACTACCCTTCTCGGCCCACCCGACCAGCCAGCCGAGCGACGGCTTGCCGATCTCGGCGCCCAAAAGTCCGGATTTGGCGCGAATGACCGCGTCGCCAACCTTGGTGACCGGCAGGATATCGCGCACGAGGTCCTCGGCACGCTTGGAGACAGGCAGTGCGCCACGCCGCAGCCGATCGACGAAATCGACCTGTTGCACGGGATCGATGCGCAGGTCGCCGGTGAGCCAGAACTGGCCGATGCCGCCGCCGATGTTGCGGTTGCCGTAGTCGAGCAGATCGACATATTTCTGCATCCGCTCTTCGCCGATCCGCCGCGCGATCTCCTGATAGACCGGCACGGCGGAAGCGGCGATTGCCGAGCGCAAGGTGTGATCCTTGTTCCAGGCCTCGATGCTGCGCGTGACGCCGTCCCATTTGAAAACGTCTTTATCCGGATCGCCGACCACGCCGGTCTCAAGCGCAATCAGCGAGTTCGGAATCTTGAAGGTCGAGGCCGGCAGCTTCGCTTCGCCCGAGCGATCGGAGTCGCTGGAGATGACGAGGTAGTCATCGACCTTGTAGCCGACGAAGGTCCCGGCGGTTTCGGCATCCGCAAAAAGCTTGGCGAGATCGCTGCGGATTTCGCCGCGCGGCGGCGCGTAATTGGCCAAAGCTTTCGTCGGCAAGACGGCGGCGCCGGCCAGGATTGCAACGGCGTGACGGCGGGTGATCGTGACGTTGTTCATGTGGCGACGATGCCGGCCATATCGTGGTGAAACGATGACGCGCTGGCGAACTAGCGCGCCCGGCCCGACAGCCGCAGTACAAAGATCAGGACTTCGGCGACCGCCTTGTAAAGCTCGGCCGGAATTTCCTCGCCGAGTTCCACATTGGACAATGCGCCCGCCAGCACTTCGTTTTCCTCAATCGGAATGTCGTTGGCCTTGGCGACCTCGATGATCTTCGCGCCGAGGCTGCCTTTGCCCTTGGCGACGACCCGCGGCGCGCCGGTGCGATCGTAATGAAGGGCTACCGCGAGCTGATTTCTCTTGCTCTCGCTCATGACGCCCGGTCCAGGAAATGCCCAGCGGGCGCTGCCGCCGGCTGCGGCGGCGCACCGTCGCGGACGATGATTTCGCCTGGCGTCAGTTCCGCGCGGCTCAAGGCTTGCGTCAGTTGGGAAACGCCTGCCCGCAATTGCGACGCGGTCGCGGGCCGCTCGGCCCACATCCGCACGGATGTGCGATCCCCGTTCAGCGACACCAGCGCGTGCACGGGGCCCGCGGGTTCGACGTTGAGCGAGAAACGCGCCCGCCAGACCGCTTTGGCGGCACTGGCCTCGCGGCCCCCGCCGTCGCGCGAAAGCTCGAACTGCGCCATCGCCGTGCCTTGCGGGGTTGTGAATGGAATTTCAAAATTCCAGCGCGGCGAGGAAGCATCGATGCGGGAGGCGGACGGATCGGCCTGCCCCGGCAGGGAAGCGATCTGCAACAAAGTCTGCCGCGCGATCGCGCCATCGGTGTCGTCCAGCAGCTGCTGCAGCGCCGCCTCGACCGGCGTGTGGGCGGACAGCGTCGCCGGCGCCACCGGCTGCGCGGCAGGCAGCGCGCCGTTGACCGGCGGCGGCGGCAGATTGGTGCGGGCGAAATCCGGATCGTCAATGGCTGGCGTACGCGCGCCGGTCACGACCGGCAGCAGCGCCAGCGCCTGACCGTTCTCCGTCAGAAGCCGCGACAGGTTTGCAGCCGCTAGCGGCGTCAACTGAACTGCTTCCTGCCAGAGATTCAGCGCCGCGCTGGTCGCCGCCGCGCGCGCGGCTGCGTCCGTGGGCACGGCCGTCGGTGCCAAGGTCGGGCTGCCGGCGGCGGCGAGTTCAATGATGTCCTGCGCGACGGCCGTTGCGGAGCCTGGTACGGGCGCCGTTGGCGCGGTCGTGGCGGTCGGCAGCGCGGTCAACGGAGCGCCTAAAAGAGCCTCCTGAGGCGCGAGTTCGGCCGCCGGCAAGGCGCTGGCTCCGGCGAGGAGTTCGCCCGCTTCTGCCAAAACGGCGGCGGCGAGTGCCGCTCCCTGCTGCGGCGTGCTTGCCGATGGCGATGCAGATGTAGATACTGGTGTCGCGATCGAGCCGGTCGTGGCGGGCTCTGACGGCGCGGCGGTCGATGATGGAGCCGCCTCCGTTGCCGCTGCGGCCAGCGATGCCGCGGGCTGGAGCGTGGATGCTGCCGGGGTGGCGGTGCCCGTCGTCGTGGTCCCTTCCGAAAGCGCCGAGGTCAGCGTCTGACGCAGCACTAGCAAGGCTGCCTTGAGATCGGGAATGCCGTTCGAGCCCAACGCCGATCCGGACGCCAGCGAGTTCTCCAGGAACAGGCCCGAGGACTGAAACGCCTGCTGGACGTCATCGGCGGTCAAATTCTGATCGAGAGGAATTTGCTGCGCCAGCACTTGGGCGACCGCCTGCTGGACCTGCGGCGGCAGGTTCGGCAATCCGGCGGCCACGCCCAAATCAGCAAAGAGCGGCGCAAGCGAGGTCTGCTGGGTCACTGCGGTTTGCGCCGCGACCGATACCGCCAACGTCTCGAGCGGGGTCAGTGGATTTGAAGGCGTTACCGCATCCGCCGTCAGGTTGGCGGCGAGGCTTGCCGCGAGCGACGGCGAAAGCGTGAGGACGGCGTTGGAGGTCGCGCCAGCACCCGCGCTCGTCTGGCCTGCCTGGCCTGTCGGCGTACTCGGCTGATTGACGATCGAAAACCCGATACCGCCTGGAGTCTGCGAGACCTGCAATTGAAGCGTCTGGCCTGCCTGAAGCGGCACCTGCGTTGCCGCCTCGATGGTCTGGTTGCCGATGGCTATCTGCACCTGGTCGTTGCCCAGGACCTGCAAGACCTCAGCCGTGATCACCTGCCCCGCTTGCAGCACGATTCCGCTCGCCGGCGTGCTTGGCGCCGACGCGGCCGAAGACTGAATATTCGACGTGATCGTGATGGCCATGATTCACCGGGACAAGCGCAAGCCGAGGCTAGTGTCCCGATTCCGAAGTTCGTAGCATTTTACGGAGCCACGTTTCGAACTTCGGAATCGATAGGACACAAGCAAACCTATTGATCTAGTGTGGCTTTGGTTCAGAAGTCCGCATAACGAGCGCGCGGCGATAATGATGCGGACTTCTGAACCGCCACACTAGCTCCCTGTCGTAAACCTGCCGTTAACCGAGACGATTCTGGTGAAGCTTCAGCCGCCTTGACGCAGCTCTTTAAGAGCGGCCGCGACCGCGTTGAAATCGACCAGTTTCGCAGCCTTTCGCGCCGCCACTTCGTCGTCCACGCCCCATTTCTCGCCGTTCCAGTCCTCATCGACATGGGCCGCGGCCCAGACCTGTTGAGGGTCGATCACGCCGTGGAACAGCGCCAGCGCCAACAGCGCCGATCCCGTCAGGCCCGTGATCACATGCAGTGCCGCGATGATCCAGGGATCGCCGGGCAGCGCGCCGCGCGCAGCGGCCATGGCGGCGTCGGGCTGGCGGACATGCATCACGCCTTCGGCCAGCATGAAGTGCGCGCCGAGTGCGTCCTTGGCCCAGAACAGGATCGGGTCCCAATGGGCGGCCTCGCGGGCCACCAGCCCCTCGGGATGGCCGGCGCGATAGAACAACAGGTCTGAGGCGAAATATTTCGCGACATCATCCCTCACCGCCTCCGACTGATCGACGACGCCCTGCACGACGCTGTTGGCAAAACGCGTCAGCGGCATGGTCAGCGGTTCAATGAATTCGCCTTGCGCACTCCATTCCGCCGCGATCATCTCGGCCAGCGCGCGCGCCGGGACGATGACTGTGCGGCCGGACGGCGTCTTGATCGGCTTGCCGTCGAGCGTGACGGTATGCCCCCCGTCGGCCTCGCTGACGCTCGCCTCAGCATAAAACCGCTTGCGCTGAACCGCACGGGACGAGCGCCGCGCGGACTCCATCGGGTTAATTTCGGATTGGCCCGCGATTTCGTCAAAGTGCTCGCGCATGGTCACTCGGCTTTTGTTGCGTGGTATATTTCCGGAAATTACGACAGGCATGGCCTTAATGAAAGCGAACAGGCGGAGAATGGCGACAACAGGAGTAAAGCCCGCCGTTCGGTTCCTCGGCCTATTGGGGCTGGTTTGCTTGTGTTCCAAGCCATCGGTCGCCGGATTCCGCTCACCGGAATCGCTGGTGCGCAATGTCTATGCCTATTACGGCGATCGTACTTCCGCCCTGTCCAGCGGACTGCCGCACGATGCCGAAACCATCCGGCAATTCTTCGATCCAAGCCTGTGGGACGCCTGGCGCGCGCCGACCAAGGCGCCTTACGACTTTCTGGTGCAAAGCACGAGCTGGAAACTCGGCGCGGTGTCGATTTCAATCCTGCGCAAGCAGTTTGACAAGACTTATGTCACCGCCATCTTCGACAACAAAGGCAAGCCGGTGACGATGAACTTCATCCTCGTCAATGGCGGCGACGGCTGGGTGATTTACGACGTCGAAAGCCCGCACGATTCCTTGCGCGATTTTCTGGCGCAGTACAGGAACTAACTCATTCTTCCGGTGCGTGCTCGATCGGGTCGAACCGGTCGTGCTCCAGGCCGAGCAGGTTCCAGGATTGCAGCATGTGCGGCGGCAGCGGCGCGGTCGCATCGATCACGCCGCCACGCGGATGCGGGATCACGATCCTGCGCGCGAGAAGATGAAGCCGGTTCTGTATACCGCCCGGCAGCTGCCAGTTTTCCTTGTTGAAATATTTGGGATCGCCGACGATGGCGTGATCGATATGGGCCATATGCGCGCGCAACTGATGCGTCCGCCCGGTCACCGGTTTCAACGAGACCCAGGCGAGCTTCTGGGCTGAGGTTTCCACGACCGCGTAATACGTGATGGCGTGGCTTGCACCCTCTTCGCCATGTTCGGCGATCCGCATGATCGAATCTTCCTCGCTCTCTTCTTTGGCGAGGTAAGTCGAGATGCGGCCCTGCTTGGGCTTCGGCACGCCGGCGACCAGCGCCCAATAGATCTTGCGCGCCGAGCGATGGCGAAACGATCCGGTCAGCGCGCTCGCGGCAAAGCGCGTTTTAGCAACCAGAAGACAGCCGGATGTTTCCTTGTCGAGCCGGTGCACCAGGCGCGGCTTCTGCCCTTTCGCGTCCCGCATCACTTCCAGCATCTGGTCGATGTGGCGCGTGGTGCCCGAGCCGCCCTGCACGGCGAGCCCTGCCGGCTTGTTCAGCACCAGCACATCGTCGTCCTCGTAGATCGTCATCTCTTTCAGCGCCGCGAGCGTCTTGGCGCCGGCTTCCGAAAGATGCGCGGTCGCGCGCGGCGTATCGAGCTTTAACGGCGGGATGCGAACGCTCTGGCCTTCCTCGAGACGATCCTTGCTGTCGGCGCGCTTGCCGTTGACGCGAAGCTCGCCCTTACGAACGATGCGCTGGATGTGGGAGAACGACAGGCCGGGAAAGCGCGCTTCCAGAAAGCGATCGACGCGCATGTTGTTCTCGTCCGCCGTCACGGTCACGGTCTGCACTTTAGTGGGCAGCAGCGCCGCCTTATCTTCAACGGGCGCCGCCACCACAGGTTTTGGCGCGCGAGCGGCCGGGGCTGCCAACCGCTTGGCGGGCTTTCCGCCCAGCCGGTGGCCCGGCGCCCGCTCGGCCTGCGAGCCCCGATAAGGCCGCGCGCCCTTCGGGCGATCGCCTGCATTGCGTTTGGGCAGGGGTTTTCGGGTACGGCGGCTCATGACGGTGGCAGCTCCAGGGGACAGCCTTGGGTAGCCCAAAAGCCGCGAATCGTCACGGCGAAATGAATACTAATAACGGGCAGGATCGGCCATGTTGCGCCGCTTGGAGACCAAGGGAGTATTCGAAGGTGCTGTTGCCGAGGTTTGCTTCACCAAAGGGTGTCTTTTCACCAAAGGGTGTCTTGCGAAAGGGTGCATTGGCTGTGGTTGCAGCTGTCGCCGCCCTGTCGGCATCGGCCGCCGACAGTCCGATGCCGCCGGACATCGCCAAGAAACTCGCCGAGCTTGGCCGTGTCATCGACCCGCAGGCCACCGCGAAGCTTTACGCGCCCTTGCAGCCGGCGGAGCCCTATTTCGGCGTTCGGATCGAACGCGACCTCAAATATGGCCTTACCGAGCGCAACCGGCTCGATATCTTCATGCCCCAGAACGTGACATCCGGCCGGCCCGTGCTGATCTTCGTCCACGGCGGCGCATTCATCGGCGGCAACAAACGGCGGACGGCTGATAGCCCGTTCTACGACAACATCATGCTGTGGGCCGTGAAGAACGGCTTCATCGGCGTCAACATGACCTATCGGCTTGCGCCGGGATCTCCCTGGCCCGCAGGCGCCGAGGATGTCGCTTCCGCGATTCAATGGGTTTCGGAACAAATCGGCGAACGCGGCGGCGATCCAGCGCGCATCTATCTGATGGGCCACTCGGCCGGCGCTATCCATGTCGCAAGCTACGTCTCGCATCCGGAATTCTACAAGGTGAAGAACGGCGGCCTCAAAGGCGCGATCATGGTGTCTGGCATTTACGACCTGACCGCAGCCCCGCTCACCGATCCCGAACGCGCCTATTTCGGCAGTGATGCTTCCCACTATGCCGACGAGTCCTCGCTGCCCGGTCTTCTGAAAGCGAATATGCCGCTGATGGCGGTGAGTTCGGAACTCGATCTGCCCGGTTTTGTAAGGCAGCTCGATCAATTCAAGGACGCCACCTGCAAGCGGACGAGCGGATGCGCCCGCACCGTGATGCTGCCCCAGCACAATCACATGTCGGAAGTGTATGCGATCAACACCGCGGATACGCGGCTGACCGATCAAATTCTCGATTTTGTCAAAGCGGGGAAATAATCCAGGCGTTGACAGCGCGGCATGTGCGAAGCATATTTTCACGGGGTGGATACGACCCGCTGCTTGCGCCCCTGTCGGGATGGTGAACGTATCAAGCCGCTTCAGGCCTCCTTTGCCAAAGCGAACGAGTCAGTAACGCAAGCGTCTGACCCTTCTCGTTCGCCAATGCAGAGGTTTTGCCATGCGCGATTTTCGCGATGCCAAGGTTATGGCGCAGACGCTGCGCGACGCCCTCAAAACCAAATCGGTCTCTATCACTCACAGCGAAAGTCTTGAGATCATTGCCAAGACTCTCGGACTCCACGATTGGAATGTGCTGGCGGCCGCCATTCAGGCGAGCCAGTCGATGCTTGCGCCGCCCCGAAAATCACCGACCTCCTCGCCCGGCAGCGGCATTCTCCTGCCCGTCGCTCCAATGCGCGATGTCGTTTTCTTCCCGCAGACGATTTCGCCGATCTGGGTCGGACGTGAAAAGACGCGACGCGCCGTCGAAGCCGCGTTATCGGGAGATGGGCGCCTGTTTGTCGTTACCCAGAAGCGGATGGATGACGATGATCCGGATTTCGACGCACTTTATCCGGTGGGCGTGAGGGCCGACATCCTTCACCATATGACCATGCCGAACGGAACGCTCCGCGTGAAGGTCTCCTGCGCGGAACGCGCCATCATTACTAAAGCAGGCGGCCACGACTTTCTGGCAGCCGAAGTCGAGCCGGTCCAGGACCTACATGAGTTTGACGCAACGGCATTCGCCCTCATGCGCGAGATTTTCGATGCATACCAGGCTTACACCCGGACTCCGCCGCCTTATGCCTTGCACCGCTATTCCAGAGAACCCGGCGTCTTCGCCAACGTCGTGGTTAATCTCATGGAGGTAGGTATCGGGAAGACCCAGCAAATCCTGGAGACGAACGACGTGATCGCAAGGCTCGAACTCATTCTCGCCTGGATGAAAGACGGGCCGCCTTCTTGAGGCGGGCGCGGGCGCATTCCGTCGACATGAGCGTCACCAGTTATTTCCGCTCGCGCCTGAGCTTTGCCCAATAGTCCAAGCGCTTGCGGATTTCGCGTTCGAAACCGCGATCGGGCGGATCGTAAAAAGTCTGTCGCCCCAACGCGTCAGGGAAATAATCCTGTCCGGAGAATGCGTCCGGCGCGTCGTGGTCGTAATCGTAACCCTCGCCGTAGCCTTCCTGTTTCATCAGTTTGGTCGGCGAATTCAAAATATGCTTTGGCGGCAACAGCGACCCGCCTTCCTTCGCGGCGCGCATCGCCGCGCCAAACGCCCTGTAGGCCGCGTTCGATTTCGGCGCGGTGGCGAGATAGATCACGGCTTGTGCGATCGCGAGTTCGCCTTCCGGCGAGCCCAGAAAGTCATAGGCGTCCTTGGCGGCGTTGCAGATCACGAGCGCCTGTGGATCGGCAAGGCCGATGTCTTCCACCGCCATCCGCACCACGCGCCGTGCGAGAAACAGCGGGTCTTCGCCGGCATCCATCATACGCGCGAGATAATAGAGCGCTGCGTCGGGATCGGAGCCGCGCACCGATTTGTGCAGCGCCGAGATCAGGTTGTAATGCCCGTCGGCCGATTTGTCGTAGATCGGCGCCCGGCGCTGCAGGATCGTTTGCAACTGTACCGCATCGAAGACTTCGCCGCCGCGCGCCGAACGCCAGACCTCTTCGGCCAAGGTCAGCGCAGCGCGGCCGTCGCCATCGGCCATGCGCACCAGCGCGGCGTGGGCGTCAGTATCGAGTGGCAACTGCCGCCCCTCGATTGTCTCGGCATGAACGAACAGTTTTTCAATCGCACTCGCGTCGAGCGAATGAAATACCAGCACGCGCGCGCGCGACAACAACGCCGCGTTGAGCTCGAACGACGGATTTTCGGTGGTGGCGCCGACCAGCACCACGGTGCCGTCTTCCATCACGGGAAGAAACGAATCCTGTTGCGCGCGGTTGAATCGGTGCACCTCGTCGACGAAAAGCAGCGTACCCTTGCCGGTCTCGCGCCGGGCGCGCGCCGCATCGAACACTTTCTTCAGATCCGCGACGCCGGAAAACACCGCGGATATCTGTTCGAAATGCAGTTCGGTCGCATCCGCCAAGAGCCGCGCCACGGTGGTCTTGCCGGTGCCGGGCGGTCCCCAGAAGATCAGCGAACCAAGCGTGCGGGTCTCCAGCATGCGCGTCAGCGCGCCATCCGGTCCCAGAATGTGATCCTGGCCAACGACGTCGGCGAGCGCGCGCGGACGCATCCGGTCAGGCAACGGATGCGGCGCATCCTGCGACAGCCCCGCGGCGGCGAACAGGCTCGTGCCTTCTTGTCTTGGTTTGCGGCTCATCCGCCGAGCGTGACGTTGATTTGCTGGCCGCCGCGCACGATCTGGATTCGCCAGAGCCGCGAACTATCGCGCGTCGCCTTCTCAAGATCGTTGGTCTTGACGATTTTCTGGCTGTTCACGGCAAGGATGATGTCACCCTTCTGAAAGCCGACATTGGCCGCCGTGCTGCCATCGGCAAGTTCCGTCACGACCACGCCTTCCGTATCCGCATCCAGGTGCATTTCGTCGGCGACTGCCGGCGAGATATTGGCGACCTTCGCCCCCTGGAACGGCGAGCGCGTCGTCAGCACGATCTCATTCCGTCCGACGTCGGGCGCGGTCTCGAGCGGAATCGTCAGTCTGACCGGCTTGCCGCCGCGCTGCACGTCGATCTCGGCCACCCCGCCGAGCGGGCGCGTGGCGAAGCGGTAGTCAAAGGCATTGGGATCATCGACCGCCTGCCCTTCGATGGCGACGATCAGATCGGACAGTTTGAGCCCGGCGCGCGCCGCCGGACTGCCGGGAACGATGTTGGCGACGAGCGCGCCGCTCGGACGGCGCAGCCCAATCGTCTCGGCGATCTCCGGCGTCACTGCCTGCAACCGCGCGCCGAGCCACGGCCGCTTCACGGCCTTGCCGCCGCTTCGGGCCGAGGCCACCACGACGCGCACCATATTGGCGGGGATTGCAAAGCCGATGCCTTGCGAGCCGCCGGAGCGCGAGAAGATCGCGGTGTTGATGCCCGCGAGCTTGCCGGTCATGTCGACCAGCGCGCCGCCGGAATTGCCGGGATTGATCGCTGCATCGGTCTGGATGAAGAACTGATAGTCGGTGATGCCGACTTGCGTCCGTGCCAGCGCCGAGATGATGCCGTGGGTGACGGTCTGGCCGACGCCGAAGGGATTGCCGATCGCAAGCACGACGTCGCCGACCTGCAACTCGTCGGAATTGGCAAAGTCGAGCGTCGGGAATTTCTCGTGGACATCCTTCAGGTGAAGCACCGCAAGGTCGCTTCGGGAGTCCTTGAGCACGATCTCGGCCTCGAACTCGCGTTTGTCCGAGAGCGAGACCTTGACCTGATCGGCGCCCTCGATGACGTGGTTGTTGGTCACGACCAGACCGGACGGATCGACCATCACGCCCGAACCGAGCGAGCGCTGCACCTGCTCAGGCATCTGGCCGGGCACGCCGAAGAAGCGGCGGAAAATCGGATCGTCGAGCAAGGGATTGCGGTCCTGCACCGTTTTGGCGGCGTAGACATTGACGACCGCCGGCTGCACCCGCTGCACGATCGGCGCGTAGGAGAGCCGCAACTCGGCCGCCGAAGACGGCACGCGCCGCTCCTGCGCCAGTGCAGGTGTGGCAGCGAGGTTGACTACGAACAGCGCCGCGAAGAACCGAACCGCAATCATGAAAGGTTTCCCTAGAGATTCAGAGGCCAAATATAGGGGCCTAAGCCCGCGATTAGAAGTAAATAGGCCCCTTTTTGCACGGCCACAGGAGCGGGCAATCTGACGTCAAAGAGACAGAAACGCCGCCTCCCGGCAAAGGCTTGCAATTGGCGCTTACCGCCGATTTTATGGGCGCGGCACCGTTAAGACTTGCACCCCTAAAAGGAGAACTGCCGGATGAGGGCCGTCGGATACAAAAAATCGCTTCCAGTCGAGGCCCTTGATGCCCTGATTGATTTCGAGGCCGCAAAGCCAGAACCGAAGGGCCGGGACATCCGCGTGGCCGTCAAGGCGATCTCCGCCAATCCCGTTGACTACAAGGTCCGCAAGCGCGCCGCACCTCCCGAAGGTGAATTCAAGATTTTGGGCTATGACGCGGCCGGTGTCGTCGATGCGGTCGGGCCCGAGGTGACGCTGTTCAAGCCGGGCGACGAGGTTTTTTACGCCGGTTCGATCCAGCGCCAAGGCACCAATTCGGAGTTTCATCTGGTCGATGAGCGGATCGTCGGGGCTAAGCCGAAGACGCTATCGTTTGCGCAAGCCGCCGCCCTGCCCCTGACTTCGCTCACCGCCTGGGAACTACTATTCGAACGGCTCGGTGCGGTGCCCGGAAAAAGCGTGGATCCCCGCACGCTGCTGGTCGTTGGCGGCGCCGGCGGCGTCGGCTCCATCATGATTCAACTCGCGCGACGCCTGACGGAATTGACGGTGGTCGCCACGGCGTCGCGGCCGGAATCGCAGAAGTGGTGCATCGACCTCGGCGCGCACGCGGTGATCGATCACGCGCAGCCGTTGAAAGTGCAAATCGAGAAGCTGAAATTCCCACCGCTGGCGTTGGTCGCAAGCCTCACCAACACCGATCAGTATTACAAGGCCTTGGCAGACATCATGGCGCCGCAGGGCCGCTATGGATTGATCGACGATCCCTCAGAATTCAACGTCAGCGTCTTCAAGGGCAAATCGATCTCCATTCATTGGGAGTCGATGTTCACGCGCTCGTCGTTCCAGACGCCGGACATGATCGGCCAGCACAACCTGCTCAACGACGTCGCCGACCTCGTCGACAAGGGGGTATTGAAAACCACGCTCGGTGAGAGCTTCGGGACGATCAATGCGGCCAACCTGAAGCGCGCGCATGCGCTTCTGGAAAGCGGAAAGTCGCGCGGCAAGATCGTGCTGGAGGGGTGGTAACGCGTCCTCCGTGGTCCCGGCGCACGCCGGGACCCATACCGCGTGATTTTTCAATAAGGCAGCCCGGTTGACGGCCTTCGAAAATCACTCTGTGGCTATGGGTCCCCGCTTTCGCGGGGACGACGAGAAAAACTTCTACTTCTTCGTGGCGGCCTGGATCGCTTTCCAGTCGAACTTTTCGGCGAGCGCCAGCGCTTCGTCCTCGGACAGTCCGTTATAGGAGAGGCTGAACATCGCCTCCTTGTCGAGCGCGACCAAAAGCGCGCCGGACTTCTGCGCCGTGGTGTAATTCTTCAGCACCTGCATGCCGTGCATGTTGCCTGAGAGCATATGGCCTTCGCTGGTCGTGATGTTCATCCCCGCCTGCATCGGCGCCAGCGCGCCGGCGGCAACCTGCCCAACCATCACCGAAGCGTTCACCCGCGCCGGGCCCTTCTGATATTCGCGGGTGGCGGTGGTCATGCTGCCGTTCGGCATCTCCATCGACATGCCGTCCGGCTTCTTGCCCTGCCATCCGTCGAGATCGACCAGCAGCGGCATCAGGCGCTGAAAGGCCTGATCGGCGTGCGCCGACGCCAGTGGCCACATCAACGACAGGATCGTCACAACGGAAAAGATCGCACGCCCCAGCCTGCTCATGTTCGCGTCCCGTGATTTCACGGGACGAGCCTAGCACAGCTTCTGCGAAAATCAGCCATTAGCCCCCTCAGGCAATGGTGTCGACGATACCGCCCTCGGCCCGAAGTGCTGCGCCGTTGGTCGCGGAGGCCTCTTCGGAAGAGACATAGACCACCATATTGGCGATTTCGTCGACGCTGGCAAAGCGCTGCAGCAGCGAACTCGGGCGGTGCTGTCTAACGAACTGACCGGCCGCTTCCGCCTCCGACTTGCCGTTCTGTTTGGCGAGGTCCTTCACGAAACCCTCGACGCCCTCCGACATGGTCGGGCCGGGCAAGACGGCATTGACGGTGACGCCGGTGCCGCGCGTGAGTTTGGCCAGTCCGCGCGAGATCGACAACTGCGCGGTCTTGGTCGTGCCGTAGTGGATCATCTCGGTCGGGATATTCAGCGCGGATTCGGAAGAAATGAAAACGATGCGGCCCCAGTTGCGCTTCAGCATGGCGGGCAAATAGGCGCGCGACAGCCGCACGCCCGACATCACATTGACCTCGAAGAAACGACTCCAGTCCTCATCGGGAATCTCGAAGAAGTTCTTCGGTTCGAAAATCCCGGCATTGTTGATGAGGATGTCCACTTCGGGAAGTGCTGCGACCAACTCGTTGCAGCCTGCCGCGGTCGAGACGTCTGCGGCAATGCCGCGGACCTTGCCGCCCGGCACCTCCTTGGCAAGCCTGGCCGCCGCCTCATCGACCCGCGGCTTGCCCCGCCCGTTGAGCACGACGGCGCTGCCGGCCGCCGCCAGCCCCTTGGCGACGGCGTAGCCGATGCCGGCGGTCGAGCCTGTGACCAGCGCTGTCTTTCCGGAAAGATCGATTTTCATGTGTCATCTCCATCTACTCGCGATGGAGATATCGTGTGCGTCGGCTGCAGCCGCAACTGGCACGGGATCACGTCCGGGATAGCGGCCGTCCCAAGCGCGCTGTCATCGTCCGGCTCGACCGGACGATCCAGTATTCCAGAGGCAGCGGAGTTCCAGGAGAAGCCTCTGGGATGCTGGATGCACCGCCGGAGCCTGTCATCGGGCGGCGCTTCGCGCCGACCCGGTGGCGGGGCATGACAGGGAGAGTTCGTCGGCTTCCAACAAAAAAGCGGCGCTCAAGGCGCCGCTTTGAACCAAATTCGCTTTCTTGAGGCGTTACGCCGCCTCGGCTTCCTTTTCCTGCACCGGGCCGGAATCCAGGCCCTTGGCGTCGACGTCGCGATCGACGAATTCGATCACCGCCATCGCCGCATTGTCGCCGTAGCGGAAGCCGGCCTTGATGATGCGGGTATAGCCGCCGTGACGGTCCTTGTAGCGGGGCGCCAGAACGTCGAACAGCTTCTTGACCTGATCGAGATCGCGCATCTCGGAGATCGCCTGGCGGCGCATCGAGAGGCCACCCTTCTTGCCGAGTGTCACGAGCTTCTCGACGATGGGGCGCAGTTCCTTGGCCTTCGGCAGCGTGGTGACGATCTGCTCATGCTTGATCAGAGAGGCGCACATATTGGCGAACATCGCGCGGCGATGCTCGGCGGTGCGGTTGAGTTTGCGGTGAACCTTGCCGTGACGCATGAAACTATTCCTCGTTTAAATTGTCGCGACGGTTCGTCCGACATTCCTCAGGTGGGCTGCCTGCGTTCGCCCATTGTAAAAGCGCGACCGTGAGATCGCGCTTTGTTTCGCTTAGTAGTGATCCTCGAAGCGCTTGGCGAGCTCGTCGATATTCTCCGGCGGCCAGCCCGGCACTTCCATGCCGAGGTGCAGACCCATCTGGGCCAGCACTTCCTTGATTTCGTTGAGCGACTTGCGGCCGAAGTTCGGGGTGCGGAGCATTTCGGCTTCCGACTTCTGCACGAGGTCGCCGATATAGACGATGTTGTCGTTCTTCAAGCAGTTGGCCGAACGCACCGACAGTTCGAGCTCGTCCACCTTCTTGAGGAAGGCCGGGTTGAAGGCGAGGTCCGGGATGATCTCCTGGGCGACTTCCTTGCGCGGCTCTTCGAAGTTGACGAATACGTTGAGCTGATCCTGCAGGATGCGCGCGGCATAGGCCACCGAGTCTTCCGGCGAGATCGCGCCGTTGGTTTCGATCGTCATGGTGAGCTTGTCGTAGTCGAGGATCTGGCCCTCGCGGGTGTTCTCGACCTTGTAGGAGACCTTGCGGACCGGAGAATAAAGGGCGTCGACCGGGATCAGGCCGATCGGCGCGTCTTCGGGGCGGTTGCGCTCGGCGGCGACATAGCCCTTGCCCGAGGAGACCGTGAACTCCATGCGGATCTCGGCGCCCTCGTCGAGCGTGCAGATCTGGAGATCGGGGTTGAGCACGGTGACGTCGCCGACGGTCTGGATGTCACCGGCGGTCACGACGCCCGGGCCCTGCTTCTTCACGACCATGCGCTTGGGGCCTTCGCCCTGCATCTTGATCGAGATGTCCTTGATGTTCAGCACGATGTCGGTGACGTCCTCGCGGACGCCTGCGATCGAGGAGAACTCGTGCAGCACGCCGTCGATGTGCACCGACTGCACGGCCGCGCCCTGCAGCGAGGAGAGCAGGATGCGGCGAAGCGCGTTGCCGAGCGTCTGGCCGAAACCACGCTCGAGCGGTTCGGCGACCAGCGTCGCAAAACGGGTCGCCTCATGGCCCGCAGTTACCTGGAGCTTGTTCGGCCGGATCAGTTCTTGCCAATTTTTCTGGATCGTCACTGTTTTTCACCCATGGGCCAGTCGACGGGGGGACGACGTCACTGGCGTTGGAGACATCGCGGGAAAAAGTCCCGCGGCTTTCAATCTTCTCAAAACTCCAAAAGCCGGCGGAGACCGCCGGCCACTTCAAAGCATCAAACCCGCCGGCGCTTGCGCGGACGGCAACCATTGTGCGGGATCGTCGTCACGTCGCGGATCGAGGTAACGGTGAAGCCCGCAGCCTGCAGCGCACGAAGCGCCGATTCACGGCCCGAGCCGGGGCCTGCAACTTCAACTTCCAGCGTGCGCATGCCGTGTTCCTGCGCCTTCTTGGAGACGTCTTCAGCGGCGACCTGCGCGGCATAGGGGGTCGACTTGCGCGAACCCTTGAAACCCATCGTGCCCGCCGACGACCAGGCAATGGTGTTGCCCTGCGCATCGGTGATCGTGATGGTGGTGTTGTTGAACGACGAATTCACATGCGCCACACCGGAAGCGATGTTCTTGCGCTCACGGCGGCGTACGCGGGTGGCATCCTTGCCCATTTAAAAAACCTTTCTAACGATCTCAAACGCCGCCGTAATGCCAGCGGCTACACCTCAATGGGCGAATAGTGAGTGGCAATAGCGAATAGAGTTTTTTGCCCTACCCGCGATTCGCCATTCGCAACTCGCCAATTATTTCTTCTTGCCGGCGATCGACTTGGCCGGGCCCTTGCGCGTGCGGGCGTTGGTATGGGTGCGCTGACCACGCACCGGCAACCCGCGGCGATGGCGCAGGCCGCGATAGCAGCCGAGGTCCATCAGACGCTTGATGTTCATGCCGACTTCGCGACGAAGATCGCCCTCGACCATATAGTCGCGGTCGATCACTTCGCGGATCTGCAGGACTTCCTGGTCGCTCAACTGGCTGACGCGACGGTCATCAGGAATCTTGACCTTCTCCATGATGTCGGCAGCATGCTTCTGACCGATGCCATGGATGTATTGGAGCGCGATCACCACGCGCTTGTTGGTCGGGATATTCACACCGGCAATACGGGCCACGAACTTCTCTCCTGTCGCCGATCCCTTGATCTCAAGGGAAAGCGGCCATGATCTTTTGCGCGATCGCGCTTTTGTCTTCGCTTGGGCATGATCGTTTAACGAAAACCGTCTTACGATTTTCCGCCGATCATGCTCCGTCTCGGGCAGGTGTCCACAAACGCGAACACGACGCCCTCCCCGCGATATCTTGGGGCCCGGCATCGTTTGAAACTATCCGACTTGGATGGCGCTTATTAAAGGATTGAAGCGGGTTTCGTCAACCGTCTCCAAGCCTTAAGCGCGCCGTTTCCCTGCCTTTTTCGGCGCCTTTCTGGCGGCCCTGTTTGCCCCCGCAGCCAGCCGTTTCCGCGCGCCTGAGGCGGCTCTGCCGGCCCGCTTCTTGACCTGCTTTTTGGCACTGGCCTTCTTGGGACCCTTTAGGCTCGCTTTGGCGGCCTTCCCGGCCCCGACCGAGGCTTTTTTTGTCGATTTGGAGGCTTTCTGGCTGACGGCCTTTGCCGCTGGTTTTTTGTGGACCTTCTGGGCCGTTTTGGGTTCCACAGCCCCGATGGCGGTCAGGATCCGGCCGATTTCGTGTGTGACGTGCTCGATGGTCATCATGCCATCGACCGTCAGCAACTTGCGGCGCTCGGAGTAGTAGTGAATCAGGGGCTCGGTCAGGGTCCGGTAGCTCGCCAGCCGCTTGACCAGCACTTCCGGGGTATCGTCGACCCGGACCACTTCGCCGCGTGCCCGTGTTTCAGCCGCCCGGGTTTCGACCCGCTGCAACAGTGCGCTTTCATTGACCCGCAGTTCGATGACGGCATCGAGCTTGAGGCGTTTTTTCTTCAGGAGATCGTCCAGCGCTTGGGCCTGCGGCACCGTGCGTGGAAAGCCGTCGAGGATGAAGCCGTTCGCGGCATCCGGCTGGTCCAGCCGGTCAGAGATAATACTGACCACGACCTCGTCCGGCACCAGGCCCCCGCCCGCCATGATGTCCTTGGCCCTCAGCCCCACGGGCGTCTGCGCCGCCACTGCGGCACGCAGCATCTCGCCGGTGGAGAGCTGAACGATCCCGTAGCGGTGAATCAGCCGCTGGGCCTGCGTTCCCTTGCCTGAGCCCGGGGGCCCGAGAAGAATCAGTCTCATTTTTCGTTCCGCCCCCACTGGAGCCTGACGGATTCCAGATGAATCGCGCGTCACGCCCCGTCTTGTTCGGACATGTTCCCGCCCGAACGTCTTCAGCCACTGTTGCAGGAAAATCCGGCGTGCGATTTGCGCCAACGCAAACCTTCAGCCCCGGATCATGCTTGCGGAGTGCATCACCGCACACCCGCGATTCAAAATCAATCAAATCGGCGGGCGTCTGTCGCGACGCAGCGCAAAAATTGCAGGCCGCCGACCAGCGTGACTAGCGGCGACGGCCGCGCAACTTCGACTTTCGGATGAGCCCCTCATATTGATGGGCGAGCAGATATCCCTGAACCTGCGCCACCGTATCCATGGTCACGCTGACCACGATCAGAAGCGAGGTACCGCCGAAATAGAACGGCACCGAAGCATAGGAAATCAGGATTTCGGGGATCAGACAGACGATCGCGAGGTAGATCGCACCCAGCACCGTGATTCGCGACAGCACATAGTCGATATATTCGGCGGTGCGCTCGCCCGGCCGGATGCCCGGAATGAAGCCGCCATGCTTCTTGAGGTTGTCGGCGGTCTCGGTCGGGTTGAACACGATCGCGGTGTAGAAGAACGCGAAGAACACGATCAGCGCGAGATAGAGAATCAGGAACAGCGGACGGCCGTGGCCGAGCTGCGTCGTGATCCATTGAAACCATTCCGGCCCGTGACCGGCATTGAAATTGGCAACTGTGGTCGGCAGCAACAACAGCGAAGAGGCGAAGATCGGAGGAATGACGCCCGATGTATTCAGCTTGAGCGGCAGATGCGAGGACTGGCCCTCGAACATCTTGTTGCCGACCTGACGCTTCGGATACTGGATCAGGAGCCGCCGCTGCGCGCGTTCCATGAACACGATGAAGGCGATCACGGCGACCGCCATCACGATCACGACCAGGATAAGACCGGTCGACAGCGCCCCTTGGCGGCCGAGTTCCAGCATGTTGGCGATGGCGGACGGCAATTCGGCGACGATGCCCGACAGAATGATCAGCGAGATGCCGTTGCCGATGCCGCGCGAGGTGATCTGCTCGCCGAGCCACATCAGGAACATGGTGCCGCCGGTCAGCGTGATCGCGGTCGAAAGGCGGAAGAACATTCCGGGGTCGCTGACCACATTGCCCGCACCCTCGAGCCCGACCGCAATGCCGTAGGACTGGAAGGCGGCGAGGATCACGGTGAGATAGCGCGTGTACTGGTTCAGCGTCTTGCGGCCCGCCTCGCCTTCCTTTTTCAAGGCTTCGAGCTGGGGCGACACGGTGGTCAGGAGCTGAATGATGATCGAGGCCGAGATATACGGCATGATGTTGAGCGCAAAGATCGCCATGCGGTGGATGCCACCGCCGGCGAACATATTGAACATCCCGAGAATGCCGCCTGCCTGGGAGCGGAAGACCTGTTCCCAGATGTTGGGATCGATGCCGGGCAGCGGAATGTAGGTGCCGAGGCGGTAGACCAGCAACGCGCCGAGCGTGAACCAGATACGCTTCTTCAGCTCATCGGCCTTGGCGAAGGCGCCGAAATTGATGTTGGCCGCTAATTGTTCTGCTGCTGAAACCATCTTTAAGGCTTTCTCCCGCCGCCCCTCGCCCGCGTCCGCCCTTACAAGGCCGGCTGCGCGGCATTATCTGGTGTTCCGCGGCGATAAGTCCATCGTTTGCCCGGCAATTTGGCCATGCCGGTTCAACCGATGACGCAGATGTTACGCCGCCTCGCCTTCGTCCTTGGCCACCGGCGCCAGGATTTTCACCGAGCCGCCGGCCTTCTCGACGGCCGCGATTGCGGGCTTGGAAGCGCCGTGAACCTCGATCGTGAGCTTGACCTTGAGTTCGCCGCGCCCGAGCAGCCGCACGCCGTCCCTGGAGCGCCGAACCACACCCGCCTTCACCAGCGATTCAGCCGTGACCGTTTCCTTGGCGTCGACCAGCTTGGAATCGACGGCCTCTTGAAGACGGTCGAGATTGATCTCGGCAAACTCGAGGCGGAAGATATTGTTGAAGCCACGCTTCGGCAGTCGCCGATGCAGCGGCATCTGACCGCCCTCAAAGCCCTTGATGCGCACGCCGGAACGCGCGGTCTGGCCCTTGCCGCCGCGGCCTGCGGTCTTGCCCTTGCCCGAGCCGATGCCACGGCCGACGCGCATCCGCTTCTTGCGGGAGCCGGCGTTGTCGGCGATATCGCTGAGCTTCATCGTAATCTTCCTTATCTCTTAGATATCATTACTCGCCGACGACACGGACGAGATGCTGAACCTTGGCGATCATGCCGCGAATGGCAGGCGTGTCATTGAGTTCGCTCACGCGGCCGATCTTGTTGAGATTTAACCCGATCAACGTCTCGCGCTGCGAATGGTGGCGGCGGATCGCGCTGCCGGTCTGCTCGACCTTGATCGTTTTTGCGGCCTTGGCCATCGTCTTGAACTCCGTAGCGCGCCGATAAAGCGCGGATGTTGTTATTCGGCGACCACTTCGGCGTCGCCGCCGATCCGGCGCGACTGCAGCGTCGACACCTTGATGTTGCGGCGAGCCGCAACCGAACGCGGCGAATCCTGATGCTTCAGCGCGTCGAACGTCGCGCGAACCATGTTGTAGGGGTTCGACGAGCCGATCGACTTCGCCACCACGTCCTGGATGCCCAGCGTCTCGAACACGGCGCGCATCGGGCCGCCGGCGATGATGCCGGTACCGGCCGGTGCCGCACGCAGGTAAACGCGGCCCGCACCGTGACGGCCGGCGATATCGTGATGCAGCGTGCGGCCTTCGCGCAGCGCCACCCGCGTTAGGTTGCGCTTGGCGGCATCCGTTGCTTTTCGGATCGCTTCGGGGACTTCGCGCGCCTTGCCGTGGCCGAACCCGACCCGGCCCTTCTGGTCGCCAATCACGACCAGCGCCGCAAAGCCGAAGCGCTTGCCGCCCTTGACCACCTTCGCCACACGGTTGATGTGGACGAGCTTGTCGACGAATTCGCTATCGCGCTCTTCGCGATTATTGCTTCGGTCGCGTCCGCCGCGTTCGCGTTCACCTGCCATGGTGTTTTCCAATCCTTGAGAGGCTTAAAGGCCCCGTGTCCGTAAAAACCTTAAATCCTAGAAGCTCAGTCCGCTTTCGCGCGCGGCATCCGCGAGCGCCTTGACGCGGCCGTGATAGAGATACCCGCCGCGGTCGAACACCACTTCGGTCACGCCGTTCTTCACGGCGCGCTCTGCCAAGAGCTTGCCGACCGCTTTCGCCGCATCGATGTTGGCGCCGGTCTTGCCGCCGTCGCGCATCGTCTTTTCCAAAGATGAGGCCGAAGCCAGCGTCTCACCCTTCAGGTCGTCGATGACCTGGGCGTAGATGTGCTTCGACGAACGAAACACCGACAGGCGCGGCCGGCCGTTCGCCGAACGGCGCAGCGCAAGCCTCACGCGTTGCGTGCGCCGGGCATTCGTAGCTTTCAATCTCGACATGACCGGCTCCGTTACTTCTTCTTGCCTTCCTTGCGGAAGATAAATTCATCGGAATACTTCACGCCCTTGCCCTTGTAGGGCTCCGGCGGACGGTAGCTGCGGATTTCCGCTGCGACCTGGCCGACGCGCTGGCTGTCGTTGCCGACAATGACGATCTCGGTCGGCTTCGGCACGGTGATCGCGATGCCTTCCGGGATCGCGTAGACCACGTCGTGGCTGTAGCCGAGCGCGAGCTGCAGGTTCTTGCCCTGCAACGCCGCACGATAGCCGACGCCGTTGATTTCGAGCTTCTTCTCGAAACCCTTGGTGACGCCGGCAACGAGGTTCGCCACCTGCGCGCGCGCAGTGCCGTACATGGCCTGTGCGCGGTTGGTCTTGACGCGGGGCGCAACCGTCACCACGCCCTTGTCGAACTTCACCTCGACGTCGTCGTGCACGATGAAGGAAAGCTGGCCCTTCGGCCCCTTCATCTTCACGGTCTGTCCCTCGACGGTCGCGGTAACGCCCGAGGGGATCGTCACAGGCCTTTTGCCGATACGTGACATCGTTCTAGCTCCTAACCTAGCATTTTCCGGCGAAGTGGACGCCGGTTCGCCGCAGAAAATGCGTCGATTTAAAAGTTTGTGCGCATTCTTGTCGCAAAACCGGTCTCCACTTTTGCGGAATGCGCACTAGAACACCGTAAAGAGAATTTCGCCGCCCACATTCGCGTCGCGCGCGTCGTGGTCAGCCATGATTCCCTTCGGCGTCGACAACACCGAAATGCCGAGCCCGTTGTTGATGCGCGGCAGGTTCTTCACCGAAGCGTAAACACGACGCCCGGGCTTGGATACCCGCTCGATCTCGCGGATCACGGGCTCGCCGTCGAAATATTTCAGCTCGATCTCGAGCTCGCTGCGGCCCGAGGCGTGTTCCACGCTGGCGTAGCCGCGAATATAGCCTTCCGCCTTGAGCACTTCGAGCACATTGGCGCGCATCTTCGAGCCCGGGGTCGAAACCTTGGGCTTGGCACGCATCTGCGCATTGCGGATGCGGGTGATGAGATCGCTGATTGGATCGTGCGTTGACATGGACCGACCCTCCTTACCAGCTCGACTTCACGAGCCCGGGAACCAGGCCCTTGGAGCCGAGTTCGCGCAGCGCGATACGGGAAAGCTTGTTCTTGCGATAAACCGAGCGCGGACGTCCGGTCAGTTCGCAACGGTTGCGAATCCGGGTCGGCGACGAATTGCGCGGCATCTCGGCGAGCTTCAGCGTCGCCGCAAACCGCTCTTCCATCGGCTTCGTCTTGTCGGCGATGATGGCCTTCAGCTTCGCGCGCTGGGGAGCGGCGTTCTTGGACATCCGCTTGCGCCGGTTGTTCTTCTCGACTGAACTCTTCTTTGCCATGCCTGGCTCCTTATGGTTCCGCGTTTGAGAGGCGTTTTGTCTCGCGTCTCACTGCCGGAACGGGAAATTGAATGCGGTCAACAATGCTCTTGCTTCTTCGTCGCTAGCCGCAGTGGTGCACACCGTGATGTCCATGCCCCACGCCTCGCCCGACTTCTCGAAGTCGATTTCGGGGAAAATGATGTGCTCCTTGATGCCGAGCGAATAGTTGCCGCGGCCATCGAAGCTCTTCGGATTGAGGCCGCGGAAGTCGCGCACGCGGGGCAGCGCAACGGTCACCAGGCGGTCGATGAACTCGTACATCTTGGCCTTGCGCAGCGTGACCTTGCAGCCGATCGGCTGGTTCTCGCGCAGCTTGAAGGTCGAAATCGCGACGCGCGAATAGGTCACGAGAGCTTTCTGGCCGGCGATCAACGACAGGTCGGCGGCTGCTACTTCCGCCTTCTTGCGGTCGTTGACGGCTTCGCCGACGCCCATGTTGAGCACGACCTTGTCGAGACGCGGCACCTGCATGATGTTGGCATAGCCGAACTGCTCGGTCAGCTTGCCGCGAATGCTCTTGTCATATTCCGCGCGCAGGCGCGGGGTGTATGCGGTCTCAGCCATCGATCTCTGCTCCCGAGCGTTTGGCGATGCGTACCTTGGCGCCATCCGCCTGAATCTTGAAACCTACGCGGGTCGGCTTGCCGTCCTTGCCGACGATCGCGATGTTGGACAGGTGGATTGGCGCCTCTTTCGAGATGATGCCGCCCTCCTGGTTCTGGGTCTGCTTCTGGTGGCGCTTGACGAGGTTGACACCGCGCACCAGCGCCTTGCTGTCGGCGGGACGCACCTCGAACACTTCTCCAGTGCGACCCTTGTCGCGGCCCGACAGCACGATGACCTTGTCACCTTTCCGGATCTTGGCAGCCATCACAGCACCTCCGGAGCGAGCGAAATGATCTTCATGTGGTTCTTGGCGCGCAGCTCGCGCGGCACGGGCCCGAAGATACGGGTGCCGACCGGCTCGGCCTGGTTGTTGATCAGAACGGCGGCGTTGCGGTCGAAGCGGATGACCGAGCCGTCGGGACGGCGGATGTCCTTGCGGACCCGCACCACCACGGCCTTCATCACGTCGCCCTTCTTCACCTTGCCGCGCGGAATTGCTTCCTTGATCGACACCACAATGATGTCGCCCACGGTGGCGTAACGGCGCTTGGAACCCCCGAGCACCTTGATACACATGACACGGCGTGCGCCTGAATTATCGGCCACGTCGAGGTTGGTCTGCATCTGAATCATTGATGCACCTCGTCCTCTTCTGCTTGCGCAAAGTCGCGCTTAAAAAATTTCCATTTGACCGGATCGGCTTAAAGCCGAACCGACCTTAAGCCGTCTTCTGATGTTCACCCCGGACCACGGTCCAGCGCTTCAACTTCGAGATCGGCTTGCTTTCCTCGATCCACACGGTGTCACCCGGCTTGAACGAGTTGTCCTCGTCGTGCGCGTGATAGTTCTTCGACCGGCGGATCGTCTTCTTGTAGATCGGGTGGGTGAAGCGGCGATCGACGCGCACCACAACCGTCTTGGCTTGCTTGTCGCTGACGACCACGCCTTGAAGCGTACGTTTCGGCATTGGCCTATCCTCTACTTCTTCTTCGTGCGCGCTTGCGCGGCTACGGTCTTGATACGGGCGATGTCGCGGCGGGCTTCACGCAGCCGCGAGGTATTTTCCAGCTGCCCGGTGGCGCGCTGGAAGCGCAGGTTGAAGCGCTCCTTCTTCAGATTGACGACCGCGTCGTCCATCTGATCGGGGCTCATCGCGCGGATATCGGCAGTTTTCATCTGGGCCATGGCCGTTTCCCTATTCCGCAATGCGCTCGACAAAGCGCGTCTTGATCGGCAGCTTGGCGGCGGCGAGCGAAAGCGCTTCCTTGGCGGTCTGCACCGTCACGCCGTCGATTTCGAACAGAACGCGGCCGGGCTTGACCCGCGCCACCCACAATTCGGGCGTACCCTTGCCAGAGCCCATGCGTACTTCGGCGGGCTTCTTCGACACCGGAACGTCCGGGAATACGCGGATCCAGACGCGGCCGGCGCGCTTCATGTGACGGGTCAGCGCGCGGCGGGCGGCCTCGATCTGACGCGCGGTGACGCGCTCGGGCGCCATCGCCTTCAGACCGTACTGACCGAACGACAACGTCGCGCCTGAAGTCGCGGTGCCGTGGATACGGCCCTTATGCGCCTTCCGGAACTTCGTTTTCTTGGGTTGCATCATGGCGTTAAGCCCTCAAACCTTCTCTGTTCTCTTCAAGCCGCTGCGTTGTCGCGGCGGGGCGGCCGTCCGCTGTCGCCTTCGGCCATTTTCTTGTCCTGGGCCATCGGATCGTGCTCGAGGATTTCACCCTTGAAGATCCAGACCTTGACGCCGCAAGTGCCGAACGTCGTGAACGCGGTGGCCACACCGTAGTCGATGTCGGCGCGCAGCGTGTGCAGCGGCACGCGGCCTTCGCGATACCACTCCATGCGCGCGATTTCGGCGCCGCCGAGACGGCCCGAGCAGTTGATGCGGATGCCCTCGGCGCCCAGACGCATCGCCGACTGCACCGCGCGCTTCATGGCGCGGCGGAATGCGACGCGGCGCTCAAGCTGCTGCGCGATCGATTCGGCGACCAGGGTCGCATCGAGTTCGGGCTTGCGAATTTCAACGATGTTGATGACGACGTCTGAAGCGGTGATGTCGGCCACGCGCTTGCGCAGCTTGTCGATGTCGGCGCCCTTCTTGCCGATCACGACGCCCGGACGCGCCGAGTGGATGGTCACGCGGCACTTCTTGTGCGGCCGCTCTATCACGATCTTGGCGACAGCCGCCTGCTTGAGCTCCTTGTGCAGGATCTCGCGGATCTTGACGTCCTCGTGCAACAGCTTGCCGTACTCGTTCTTGCCGGCGAACCAACGGGAATCCCAGGTCCGGTTGATGCCGAGACGCAGCCCGATCGGATTGATCTTCTGACCCATTTTATTCTCCCGCGCCTGTTTAAGCGCTCGCCTCGACCTGACGAACGACGATTGTCAGTTGCGAGAACGGTTTGAAAACCCGACCCGAACGGCCACGGCCGCGCGGGGCAAAACGCTTCATCACGATGCCGTTGCCGACATGGGCCTCGGCGACGACGAGATCGTCGACATCGAGGTCGTGGTTGTTTTCGGCGTTCGCGATCGCCGATTCCAGGCACTTCTTGACATCGACCGCGATCCGCTTGCGCGAGAATTGCAGGTCCGCAAGCGCCGCCGCTGCCTTCCTGCCGCGAATCAACTGCGCAACAAGATTGAGCTTCTGCGGGCTGACCCGCAGCATCCTGGCGATCGCCTTGGCCTCGTTATCGGGGAGGCTCCGTTCGCGCTTTGGTTTGCTCATCGCTTAATCCTCAAGCCTTCTTGGCTTTCTTGTCGCCCGAATGGCCGTGGAAGGTCCGCGTCGGCGAAAACTCGCCGAACTTGTGACCGACCATTTCCTCGTTCACCGAGACCGGCACGTGCTTCTGGCCGTTGTAGACGCCGAACACCAGGCCGACGAATTGCGGCAGGATGGTCGAGCGGCGGCTCCAGATCTTGATCACGTCATGACGACCGGACGCACGCGCGGTGTCCGCCTTCTTGAGCAGCGATCCCTCGACAAACGGGCCTTTCCAGACTGAACGAACCATGGTCCGGCGTTCCTTACTTCTTCCGCTTGTGGCGGCTAATGAGAATGAATCGGTTGGTCGACTTGTTCGACCGCGTCTTCTTGCCCTTGGTCGGCTTGCCCCACGGCGTCACCGGGTGACGACCGCCCGAGGTACGGCCTTCGCCGCCGCCGTGCGGATGGTCGATCGGGTTCATCGAAACGCCGCGGTTATGCGGCTTGCGGCCAAGCCAACGGTTGCGGCCGGCCTTGCCGATCGAAATGTTCATGTGATCGGGGTTCGACACTGCGCCGATGGTGCCGGTGCAGCGGCCGTGAACCAAACGCTGTTCGCCCGAGTTCAGGCGGACGATCACGTAGTCCTGGTCGCGACCGACGACCTGGGCGTAGGTGCCGGCCGAGCGCGCGAGCTGGCCGCCCTTGCCGATCTTGAGTTCGACATTGTGGACGATGGTGCCGACCGGCATGTTGCCGAGCGGCATCACATTGCCCGGCTTGACGTCGACATAGTTGCCGGCGACGACCGTATCGCCAACCGCGAGCCGCTGCGGCGCCAGGATATAGGCCTGGGTGCCGTCGGTGTACTTCACCAGCGCAATGAAGGCGGTGCGGTTCGGATCGTATTCCAGCCGCTCGACGGTCGCGGGCATGTCGACCTTGGTGCGCTTGAAGTCGACGACGCGGTAAGCCTGCTTGTGGCCGCCGCCGCGGAAACGCACGGTGATGCGGCCGGTCGCATTGCGTCCGCCCGAGGAATGCTTGCCCTCGGTGAGCGTCTTGACCGGCTTGCCCTTGTAGAGGCTCGAACGATCGACCATCACCAGCTGGCGCTGGCCCGGCGTCGTGGGATTGAATGTTTTAAGTGCCATCGCTGTGCCGCCTTATAGTCCGGTAGTGACGTCGATGCGGTGGCCCTCTTCGAGGGTCACCACCGCCCGCTTCACATCCGACTGCGAACCGAAACTGCCGCGGAAAACCTTGGTCTTGCCCTTGCGCACCAGCGTGTTGACGCGCTTGACCTTGACGTCAAACAGCTTCTCGACGGCTTCCTTGATCTGCGGCTTGGTAGCCTTGCTCGCGACCCTGAACACCACCTTGTTGTGTTCGGAGGCCATCGTCGCCTTTTCGGTGACGACGGGAGAGACGATGATGTCGTAATGGCGCGGATCGATAGTCTTCATTTGAAGCGCGCCTCCAACGCATCGAGCGCCGCTTTGGTCAGCACCAGCTTCTCGCGGCGGAGAATGTCGTAGACGTTGATACCCTGGATCGGCAGCACGTCGATATTGGGAATGTTGCGCGCAGCGGTCGCAAAACCGGTGTGCAGCTCGGCGCCGTCGATGATCAGCGCGTTGGTGACGCCCAATCCGGAGAAGTGCCCGATCAGCGCCTTGGTCTTGGCGGCTTCGAGAGCTGCCTTATCAATGACGATCAGGCTGCCGTCCTTGACCTTGGCCGAGAGCGCATGTCGAAGCGCGAGCGCGCGGACCTTCTTCGGCAGATCGGTCGCATGCGAGCGCACGACGGGACCGAACGCACGGCCACCGCCGCGGAACTGCGGCACGCGGGCCGAGCCGTGACGGGCGCCACCGGTGCCCTTCTGCTTGTACATCTTCTTGCCGGTGCGCCAGATCTCGGCGCGGCCCTTGGCCTTGTGGGTACCGGCCTGACGCTTGTTGAGCTGCCACTGTATGCAGCGCTGGATGATATCCTTGCGCGGCTCCAGACCGAAGATGCCTTCGGAGAGCTCGACCGAACCGGCCGCTTTGCCTTCAAGGGTCGTGACTTTCAGTTCCATTTATGCGCCCTCCCCTTGGGCCGGCGCTTCAGCCGCGGGCTCAGCGCCATTGGCGACCTTGAACTTGCCGGGCTTCGGAGCTTCCTTCGGCAGCGGCTTCTTGACGGCATCGCGCACCGCGATCCATCCGCCCTTGGAGCCGGGAACGGCGCCTTCGACCAGGATCAGTCCGCGCTCGACATCGGTCTGGACGACGCGAAGGTTGAGCGTGGTGATGCGATCGACGCCCATGTGGCCGGGCATCTTCTTGTTCTTGAAGGTCTTGCCGGGGTCCTGACGACCGCCGGTCGAACCGATCGAACGGTGCGAGACCGACACGCCGTGGGTGGCGCGCAGACCGCCGAAATTCCAGCGCTTCATGCCGCCGGCAAAACCCTTACCGACCGAAGTACCAGTGACGTCGACGAACTGGCCAACGACGAAGTGGTCGGCCTGGATTTCCGCGCCGACCGGGATCAGCGCGTCTTCCGACACGCGGAACTCGGTCACCTTGCGCTTGGGCTCGACCTTGGCCACCGCGAACTGCGCGCGTTCGGCCTTCGGCATATAGACGGTCTTGCGCGAGCCCGAACCGAGCTGAAGCGCAACATACCCGTTCTTCTCGGTCGTGCGGTGACCGATCACCTGGCAATTGCCCAGCTTCAGCACGGTCACGGGGATATGTTCGCCGGCCTCCGTAAAGACCCGCGTCATCCCGACCTTTTGTGCGATCACTCCGGAGCGCATCGGCGTGCTTCCTGTTCTTTCTGTCCGCCGAGAGAAGCGGACGGCTTAAAGGGTTAGAGCTTGATTTCGACGTCGACGCCGGCCGCCAGATCGAGCTTCATCAGCGCGTCCACGGTCTGCGGTGTCGGGTCGACAATGTCGAGAAGGCGCTTATGCGTGCGCATCTCGAATTGCTCGCGGCTCTTCTTGTCAACATGCGGCGAACGGTTGACCGTGAACTTCTCCAGGCGCGTCGGCAGCGGAATGGGTCCGCGAACCTGGGCGCCGGTCCGTTTCGCCGTATTCACGATCTCACGCGTCGACGAATCGAGAATTCGATGGTCGAACGCCTTGAGGCGGATGCGGATATTCTGGCCGTTCATGCCGTTGTCTTTCTTTGCGTAGAGTGGCGAGTAGCGAACAGCGAATGGATTTCGATCCGCCCGCTACTCGCCATTCCTATTCGCTGCTTACTCGATGATGCTTGCGACGACGCCGGCGCCGACGGTGCGGCCACCTTCACGGATCGCGAAGCGGAGCTTTTCTTCCATCGCGATCGGCACGATCAGGTGCACTTCCATCGCGATGTTGTCGCCCGGCATCACCATTTCGGTGCCTTCGGGCAGATGCACGACGCCGGTCACGTCGGTGGTGCGGAAGTAGAACTGCGGCCGATAGTTGGTGAAGAACGGGGTATGACGTCCGCCCTCTTCCTTGGTGAGGATGTAGGCCTCGGCCTTGAACTTGGTGTGCGGCTTGACCGAACCCGGCTTGCACAGCACCTGGCCGCGCTCGACTTCCTCGCGCTTGGTGCCGCGAAGCAGCGCGCCGATGTTGTCGCCCGCCTGGCCTTGATCGAGCAGCTTGCGGAACATTTCAACGCCGGTGACGATGGTCTTCTGCGTCGCGCGCAAGCCCACGATCTCGATTTCCTCGCCAACCTTGACGATGCCGCGTTCGACACGGCCGGTGACCACGGTGCCGCGGCCCGAGATCGAGAACACGTCTTCCACCGGCATCAGGAACGGCTGGTCGATCGGACGCTCCGGCTGCGGGATGTAGGAATCGACATGCTTCATCAGCTCGAGGATGGCGTCGTGGCCAAGCGCCTTGTCCTTGTCTTCGAGGGCGGCGAGAGCCGAGCCCTTGATGATCGGGATCTTGTCGCCCGGGAAGTCGTACTTCGAGAGCAGTTCGCGAACTTCGAGCTCGACGAGCTCGAGCAGTTCCGGATCGTCGACCATGTCGCACTTGTTGAGGAACACGACCATGGCGGGCACGCCGACCTGCTTGGCGAGCAGGATGTGTTCGCGGGTCTGCGGCATCGGGCCGTCAGCAGCCGACACGACCAGGATCGCGCCGTCCATCTGGGCAGCGCCGGTGATCATATTCTTCACATAGTCGGCGTGGCCGGGGCAGTCGACGTGGGCGTAGTGGCGGTTCGCAGTCTCGTACTCGACGTGAGCGGTCGAGATCGTGATGCCGCGCGCCTTTTCTTCCGGCGCCTTGTCGATCTGGTCGTACGCCGTGAACGTCGCACCGCCGGTTTCGGCCAGGATCTTGGTGATCGCCGCCGTCAGCGACGTCTTGCCGTGGTCGACGTGACCGATGGTTCCAATGTTGCAGTGCGGTTTATTACGTTCAAATTTTGCTTTGGCCATTTTGACTCTCCGTTCAGTCGTTAGCTCCCGCTAGCGACAATCAGGCAAACTTCTTCTGGACTTCTGCCGACACGTTCGCAGGTGCTTCCGCGTAGTGGTCGAACTGCATCGTAAAGGTGGCACGACCCTGGCTCATCGAGCGCAGGTTATTCACGTAACCGAACATGTTCATGAGCGGCACCATCGCGTTGATGACGTTGGCATTGCCGCGCATGTCTTGACCCTGGATCTGGCCGCGCCGCGAGTTCAGGTCGCCGATGACGGAGCCGGTGTAGTCTTCCGGCGTCACCACTTCGACCTTCATGATCGGCTCGAGCAGGACCGACTTGCCCTTCTGCAGCGCTTCGCGGAAGCAGGCGCGGGTCGCGATTTCGAAGGCCAGTGCCGAGGAGTCGACGTCGTGATACTTGCCGTCGATCAGCTGCACCTTGACGTCGACCACGGGGAAGCCCGCGACCACGCCGGAGGACAAAACGCTCTCCAGACCCTTTTCGACGCCGGGGATATATTCCTTCGGCACCGCGCCGCCAACGACCTTGGACTCGAATTCGTAGCCCTTGCCGGGTTCGTTCGGCTCGACCACGATCGTGATCGCGGCGAACTGACCGGTACCGCCGGTCTGCTTCTTGTGGGTGTAGCTGTGTTCGACGCGCTGGGTGACCCGTTCGCGGAACGCCACCTGCGGCGCGCCGATATTGGCGTCGACCTTGTAGGTACGCCTGAGGATATCGACCTTGATGTCGAGATGGAGTTCACCCATGCCCTTGAGGATGGTCTGGCCGGACTCCTGATCGGTCGACACGCGGAATGACGGATCTTCCGCGGCAAGCTTCGCCAGCGCCACGCCCAGCTTTTCCTGGTCGGCCTTCGACTTCGGCTCGATCGCGATCTCGATGACCGGATCGGGGAATTCCATCTTTTCCAGAATCACCGGCTTGCTCGGATCGCACAGCGTGTCACCGGTGCGCGCTTCCTTCAGGCCCGCCAACGCGACGATGTCGCCGGCATAGGCTTCCTTGATGTCTTCGCGGTTGTTGGCATGCATCAGCAACATGCGGCCGATACGTTCCTTGCGGTCGCGCGTCGAGTTGACGACGCCGGTGCCCGATATCAGCGTGCCGGAATAGATACGGCAGAACGTGATGGTGCCCACGAACGGATCGTCCATGATCTTGAACGCGAGCAGCGCGAGCGGCTCCTTGTCGTCGGCCTTGCGAATGATTTCATTGCCGTCCTCATCGGTGCCCTTGATCGCGGGCACGTCGATTGGTGACGGCAGATAGTCGACCACGGCGTCGAGCAGCGGCTGCACGCCCTTGTTCTTGAAGGCCGAGCCGCACAGCACGGGATAGAAGGCGCCGGTCAGCACCGCCTTGCGGATCAGCCGCTTCAGCGTCGCCTCATCCGGCTCATTGCCGTCAAGGAAGGCCGCCAAGGCGTCGTCGTCGAGCTCGACGGCGGCTTCCACCATCTTCTCGCGGTATTCCTTGGCCTGATCGAGGAGGTCTTCGGGAATGTCGACATAGTCGAACTTCGCGCCGAGCGATTCGTCGTTCCAGATGATGCCCTTCATCTTCACGAGGTCGATGAGACCCTTGAAGTTGTTCTCGGCGCCGATCGGAAGCTGGATCGCGATCGGCTTGGCACCGAGGCGATCGACGATGTCGGAAAGGCACTTGAAGAAGTCGGCGCCGGTCTTGTCCATCTTGTTGGCGAAGACGATACGCGGAACCTTGTACTTGTCGCCCTGGCGCCACACGGTCTCGGTCTGGGGCTCCACGCCCTGGTTCGAATCGAGCACGCATACCGCGCCGTCGAGGACGCGCAGCGAACGCTCGACCTCGATCGTGAAATCGACGTGGCCGGGGGTGTCGATGATGTTCAGACGCTTGCCGTCCCAGAACGCAGTCGTGGC
>NZ_JBEKRB010000028.1:0-79552 GCF_049519115.1 Bradyrhizobium sp. | reverse complement strand
CGCAGTCTCCGCGCTGGCGCTCGCCAACCAGTCGCAGCAGAGCGTGCTCCAGCTGCTCCGCTGATCGAAGATCAAGCAAAAGAAGACCAAACGGCGGGGGAAACCCCGCCGTTTTCGTTTGGTCGAACGGGTTCGGAAAGAGGAGGCGCAAGCGAAAAGACGCGCGAAAACAGCCCGATATGACGAATTCAGAACGGTAACCATTCATTAACCAGCTTGCTTAAGCCGGCGTTAATCATAATTTAAACCCCTGCCCCTATGTTCTGGATGAAAGGTGCTTCCGGCCGCGAACCGAATCGGCCGCCACTGCATAGGAAGGTAACAAATGTCCGGTATCGTTCTTTCGGCATCAGTCCGCCAAAATCTTCTTTCGTTGCAGTCGACGGCAGCACTGCTCGCGACGACCCAGAATGACCTGGCCACTGGCAACAAGGTCAACACGGCGCTCGACAATCCGACCAACTTCTTCACCGCGCAGGGCCTCAACAACCGCGCCTCGGATATCAGCAGTCTGCTCGACAGCATCGGTAACGGCGTGCAGGTGCTGCAGGCCGCCAACACCGGCATCACCTCTCTGGAAAGTCTGGTGCAGAGCGCGCAGTCGGTTGCAACCCAGGCGCTGCAAACCACGGTCGGTTATTCCTCGAAGTCGGACTTCACGGTCGCGCTTGGTTCGGGCGCGACCGCGGCGAACCTGCTCGGTGGGTCCACCTTTACCAACAGCACCCTGACCGGTCTGGCCGCCGACACCACCGCGACTACCGCAACCGCGATTACGGGCTCGACCTCGCTGACGACGGCGAGCAACTCCAACGCCATCACCGCAACGATCGCCAATGGCGACACGCTGACGGTTGACGGTCACCTCATCACCTTTGCCACGGGTGCACCTCCGACCACGGCGACCGTTGCGCCGGATTCCGGTGTTGTAACCGGCAACACCAACGTTACCACCGACGGCGCTGGCGACAGCACCATCTATCTCAATGGCGGTGCAGCTAACCTCGGCGACCTCTTGGAGGCCGTCGATCTCGCGACTGGTGGCAAGACGGCATCGATCTCGGGTGGCGCTGCCACCGTGACCACCACGACCGGCGATACGCCGTCTTCGATCAACGGATCTGGTCAGTTCCTGATCCAGACCGGTACAACCTCCGACTTGACCATCAGCTCGAGCAATACGAGCCTGCTGGCTTCGCTCGGCATCGGCAACGGCAGCGCGACCACGAGTCTGGCGCGTACTCCCGCTTCGGGTTCCAGCCTTGCGACCGGCACGGTTCTCGACATCGCCGCGGTCGGCAACGGCACAGCGACCCACATTGTATTCGGTAACGGTAACGGTCAGATCAGCAACCTGAACGATCTGAACACCGCGCTGGCGGCGAACAACCTGCAGGCAACGCTGGATGCCGACGGCAACCTGACCATTGTAACCGACAACGACAACGCCTCCGCGACGATCGGCGCGCTCACCGGCAGCACGAATATCTTCGCTGGCCGCACCGCTTCGGCTCCGGTCGCGGACCCCGCGGCGCAGGCCACCCGCGCCGGCCTGATCTCGCAGTACAACAACATCCTGTCGCAGATCACGACCACTGCGCAGGACTCCTCGTTCAACGGCATCAACCTGTTGAACGGCGATACGCTGAAGCTGGTGTTCAACGAGACCGGCACCTCCACGCTGAGCATCAACGGCGCGAACTTCAACGCGGCGGGCCTAGGCCTCTCCAACCTGGTGGTTGGCACAGACTTCATCGACAACGCCGCCACCAACAAGGTGCTGACGTCGTTGCAGGGCGCCTCCAACATTCTTCGCTCCGAGGCTTCGAACCTCGGTTCGAACCTGTCGGTGGTGCAGATCCGCCAGGACTTCAACAAGAACCTGATCAACGTGCTGCAGACCGGTGCATCGAACCTGACGCTGGCCGATCCGAACGAGGAAGCGGCCAACAGCCAGGCGCTGTCTACCCGCCAGTCGATCGCAGTCTCCGCGCTGGCGCTCGCCAACCAGTCGCAGCAAAGCGTGCTCCAGCTGCTCCGCTGATCGAAGCGCAAAAAACGGAACGAAAAACGGCGGGGGAAACCCCGCCATTTTTCATTGGTCGTGTGTTTCTGCCGATCGGCTAAGCAATTGCCTAATCCGTAGTTTTGCGGTGCATTCTGTGATCACCGCTAACCATATTTTAAAGGCAAGAACCTATAAAACTTGGGCAGTGACGGCGTCCGCGTGCTGCATAATCCCAGTCGGAGTGATGAATGTCCAATGCAGCTCAGGCCTATTCCCGCACGTCGCAGATTACCGGTAATGCCAGGGAAATAGAGGCGCAGGCGCTGCTCAAGGCTGCCAAGCAACTGCGGGACGTGCAGTCGAACTGGGCAGGCCCGGACGCCAAGATGCACAAGGCGTTGCTGTTCAATCGCCGCCTGTGGACGATCTTCATGAGCGCGGCTGAGGCAGACACCAATCCGCATTCGATCGAAGTGCGTCAGAACATCGCCAACATCAGCATCTTCGTCATGCATCAGACGGTTGACATGCAACTGGCGCCGGATCCCTCAAAGCTAAAGCCGCTGATCGATATCAACTGTCAAATCGCTGCCGGCCTCGCAGGCAGGACCTGAAGTCTACTCACCAACTCGCTACTTCGATTCAGCTTTAAGCCGTCAGATCGGTGGTGAGCGGGCGCGTGGAGCCGTCCTTGCTCAGATCCAGCGAATGAAAATAGGCTGCGCGACGGGCTAACGTCGCTTCATCCGGAAATTGCTGAACCACCTCGCCGGTCAAAGCGTCGACCGACTGGAAAACGACCGACGCGGCTGCGGTATCGAAAAACGCCTGACGCGAGAGATCGCTCGAACCCTGGCTCGGTGAATCATTGCTACTTGCCGTGCTCGCGTCCGTTGCCGTGACGCTTTGATTGGCAGGCAATTGCGTGGGCACGCCGCCAATCGCCGCGTTGCTGGCGGCGGGCGGAAGTGAAACTGCGACCGGGGTCCCCACCGGCCTGATGCTGAAATCCGTACTCATGGCAGCCTCCTGGCTCTCCTCGAGTCAAATCCCAACCCCTCGTCATCGGCAATATGAACTAGACCTCTCAACGCATTGTTAGAGAACGCGCTGAACGATGCACTCACATGCGCGCGTCAATTTGATGAAAATTGTCTGTAAAGCGGAGCCCGGCGCGGCAGGCGCGCTCGTGCCGCTTGCGCTGTCGGTAATACCACCGCGTTAGAGCGAGCGGCTGACCGCCAGCGGCCTGAGGTGCTGCGCTCCCGGATTGACGCGTCGTCCGGTCGCGCCGTAGGTGGTGGGAATATTGCGGCGCTGAGCCTCGGCATTGACGCCACGCACGATGCTTTCGGAAACCGCATGCGCGGTTGCGAGCACGGTGAGATTGACCTGCAACATGGCGCGGAACGTGTCGTGGTGCCGGCGTAGCGTGGCCAGTAGATCCGGCGAGGTCTTGGCCAGATAAAGGTGGTTGGCTTTCAGGCGGCTGACCACGCCGACATAGTGGCGCGACAGCTCCGCCTTCTTCGATTCGAATACCATGGCCTCGCGAATTTTGCCGGCGCGCACGAGCTCGGTTTCGCGTTCAATGACGCCGAGCAGGGCACTCATGGCATCCATCAGGTCCTGGGCGAGCTTGCGGGCCTCGGCCGTTGTGGAAATCGTCGGGGTTGCCGGCGCCGGCGGTCGTGAATGAGGCGGGTTCATGCTTGTTTCCCTTGAGGCTGGCCGGCGGTTTTGGCTTGTTGCATGATCAGCGTGCGGTACACGTTCTTGGCGATACCGACGCCGCCTGCCTGCGCGAAAGATTTCGAATATTGTTCGATCTGCATCGAGCGCCAGATGCCGGTGCCGGTGGTGTTGCCGAACGGGCCTTCGCCCTTGAGGCCGTTGGTCATCTCCGAGAACATCGAGTTGATGAACATTCCCTCGAAGTTCTGCGCCTGGGTTTGGGCCTTGGCTTTCACCTGCGGCGACACCTTGTTGAGCGCCGCGGCGAAATCGTAGTCGGGGTGGCCGCCATAGGTGGGCATCGACGCCTTGGCGGCGCTGGCGAGCTTGCTGTTGCTGATCTGAGCCAGGTCCATCACATCACCTCGATGTCGGCCTGGATCGCGCCGGCGGCCTTGATCGCCTGGAGGATGCCGATCAGATCGCGCGGGCCGATGCCCAGTCCATTGAGACCGTCGACGAGTTGTTGCAGCGATACGCCGTCCTTCACCAGAGCGAGTTTCTTGCCGTCTTCGGTGACGCGGACGCTTGAGCGCGGCGTCACCACCGTCCGTCCACGGGCGAGCGGGTTGGGCTGGCTCACTTGCGGGCTTTCCGAGATCGAGACGGTCAGGTTGCCTTGCGCGACTGCAACAGTTGCGACGCGGACATCACGGCCCATCACGATGATCCCGGATCGTTCGTCGATGATGATCTTGGCGCCCAAATCCGGCTCGACCTGCAACTGTTCGATCTCGGTCAGGAAGGCAACGACATTGCCCTTGAATTCCGGCGGGATCGATAACTGGACGGTCGAGGGATCGAGCGGCTCAGCGCTTTTGGCGCCGAGAAAGTCGTTGATTGCGGCCGCGATGCGCTTGGCGGTGGTGAAGTCGCCGTTGCGCAGAGCCAGCCGGACATTGGGCAGGCGATTGAGCGCGAATTCGATCTCGCGTTCGATGATGGCACCGTTGGCGATGCGGCCGACGGTCGGCACGCCGCGGGTGATGCTGGCGGCGGCGCCTTCGGCCTGGAAGCCGTTGATGGTGACCGAGCCCTGCGCCACCGCATAGACGTTGCCGTCGGCGCCGAGCAGGGGGGTGACGAGCAGGGTGCCGCCTTGCAGGTTCTTGGAATCGCCGAGCGCGGAAACCGTCACGTCCATGCGGGTTCCCTGGGTGCCGAACGGCGGCAGGTTGCCGGTGACCATGACGGCGGCGACGTTGCCGGTGCGGATGGTGGCGCCGCGGATGTTGACGCCCATGCGTTCCAGCATCGCTTGAAGCGATTGCTTGGTGAAGGGGATGTTGTTGAGCGTATCGCCGGTGCCGTTCAGGCCGACGACAAGGCCATAACCGACGAGCTGGTTCTGCCGCACGCCCTCGATATTGGCGAGGTCCTTGATCCGCGACGTGGCACCGGCCGGCGTGACCCCAAGCTGGAACGCGATCAGCGCCCCGCAGGCCAGCCGTAACCATTTTCCCCAATCAACGCCTGGCATCCTCTGCTCCCCGCTGAGGTAGTGAACTTGAGGAGCGCCCGACACTCCCATGAGGGGCGATCCGCTCATCACTATGCGAGCGCCATGCCACGCCTTCATTTCAGCTAATGAACTGATCTAATTGAATCATTTCTGGAGAGCGGCGGTGTGCAGCGAACCGGAGGTAGCCGAAACTGCCGGATCGCGGCAGATTTTGCCGAGTGATTTACGTCGCGTTAACCATCGCAAGCGATGCTGCACGTCATACCGGCAGGGATCCACCATGCGCATCACAGGACCGAACGGCACCACTCTGGGGTCCCAGACCAACAACGTCCGGCGGACCAGCACGAGCGGTTTTTCGCTGCCGGAGGATGCGGCCTCCGCCGGCGAGACACGTGCGACGCTCGCCCCGAAGGCTGCCACGGGCCTCGATGCGCTGCTGGCGATGCAGGGAATCGAAGAGGATCCGACCGAGCGGCGCAAACGCTCGGTCCAGCGCGGCAAACGCGCGCTCGACGTGCTCGACGATCTCAAGATCGCACTGTTGTCGGGCAATTTCGATGGCTCGACGGTGAGCCGGCTGCGGGAGGCTTCGGTCAACCTGAAGTCTTCCTCGGGCGACCCAGGTTTGGATGCCGTACTTTCCGAGATCGAACTGCGCGTCGAGGTCGAACTCGCCAAAGCCGGACAGCATTAGTTTCCAGCATCAGCCTCGGTCATCGCCCGGCTCGACCGGGCGATCGAGTGGTCCGATTCTAACATTCGCACGCCTTCTCAGCGGGCACCTTTGCGAATGTTCGCGGGTGTGACGAAGAAGGGGTGTTATGCCGCCTTGGCATGCTGCTGCGCGTCGTAACGGCGCTGGGCGGCGAGCACGTCCTTCAGGTTGGCCTCGGCCCAATCGCGCAAGGAATCGACGGCGGCGGCAAGCGTCTTGCCGAGCGGCGTGATCGAATACTCCACCGTCACCGGCACGGTTGCGATCGCGCGCCGTTTGACCAGGCCGTCGCGCTCCAGGCTTTTGAGCACCTGCGACAACATCTTTTGCGAAATCCCTTCAATGCCGCGGCGCAACTGATTGAAGCGCAACGCCTCAAAGCGCAGCAGCAAAAGGATCAGCACCGCCCATTTGTCGCCGACCCGATCCAGAATCTGGCGGGTGGGGCAATTGGCCGAATAGGGATTGGCTTTCATCGCACGTGAACTCCGAAAAAGGCTCTGACCGGGTTACTCGGGCGTGACCAGGTGGTCTTGGGGTGCGTTCTTAACACCAGCATCCCAACAGCTATCTAGTCACCGTTGGATACTAATCCAATTCATCCGGAACTTTAAGACATGGAGACAAGCATGAAGATCGCCATCGCCGGCGCCTCGGGGCGCGCCGGGGCCTGCATCACCGCCGAACTCGCCCGCCGCGGCCACAGCGTCACGGGGATTGCGCGGAACCCGGACAAAATCGACAAGCTCGCCAATGTCAGGGCGGTCGCAGGCGATGCCAACGACCGCGCCGCGCTCGCCAAATTATGGGCCGGACATGATGCCGCGGTGAGCTCGATCCATTTCGTTGGCAGCGACATTGAAACCCTGATCGGCGCCGCCAGGGATTCGGGCGTGCCCCGCTACCTCGTGGTCGGCGGTGCCGGCTCGCTCGAGGTCGCGCCCGGGGTGAGGCTTGTCACGGTGCCGGACTTCCCGGCGGCGTATAAGGCCGAGGCCGAGAAGGGCGGGGCCTTCCTCGACCGGTTGCGGCAGGAAAGGGAGCTGAACTGGACCTTCCTGTCGCCGTCGGCGCTGTTCGACTCCGGTAGCCGGACCGGCAAGTTCCGCCTGGGAACGGACCAGCTTTTGGTCGATTCGGCCGGAAAGAGCTGGATCTCGTTCGAGGACTTTGCGGTCGCCATGGCCGACGAGATCGAGCGTCCGGCCCATATCCGAGCGCGCTTTACCGTCGGCTATTAACCAGATTGGGCCGTTTCCGAGGTCCGGCCCGATAGATTTGCCTGTACAGGGGCCTGGAACAGGGGGGTGGCCGGCCACGGCAATATTGTTTGTCGCAAGGCCGCGCTATATAAGGCGCCGCGCGAGGGGACTTCCTCCTTGCGCGGTGCCGCAAGGGCGCGGCGCCTCAGGTGAAAGATGGGCTGGCCTTGGAAAAGTTGAAGAACTATCGACCGACCGAAAAAGAGCCTTTCATGAACGAGCGCCAGCGCGATTAT
Source organism: Bradyrhizobium sp. (assembly GCF_049519115.1). Taxonomy (GTDB): domain Bacteria; phylum Pseudomonadota; class Alphaproteobacteria; order Rhizobiales; family Xanthobacteraceae; genus Bradyrhizobium. The sequence goes on along the minus strand of NZ_JBEKRB010000028.1, from coordinate 72,132 downwards.
TTCCGCGCCAAGCTCTTGGCCTGGAAGGACGAGATCCTGCGGGAATCGAAGATCACGTTGCAGACGCTCCAGGAGGAGAACGTCAACCATCCTGATCTCGCCGACCGCGCTTCATCGGAAACCGACCGCGCGATCGAACTTCGCGCCCGCGACCGGCAACGCAAGCTGATCTCGAAGATCGATGCAGCGTTGCAGCGCATCGAGGACAACACCTACGGCTATTGCGAGGAGACCGGGGAGCCGATCTCGCTGAAGCGGCTGGAAGCCCGCCCGATCGCAACGCTGTCGGTGGAGGCGCAGGAGCGCCACGAGAAGCGCGAGAAGGTCTATCGCGACGAGTAGGCGGCTTCTTTAGCCGCCGGTATGCGCCGCCGATCTGAGCGCGGCCGCGAGGCCTTGCGGATCGTCGGTGCCGATGCGGCGGGTCTCGCCGGATTTCAGCTTGAGCTCGACCGCGTCCAGCCCCGACACATTATAAAGGCTGAAGCCCGGCGCCTTCCGGATTCCAAATCCGTTCCACCAATGATTTTGGACGGCGGCAACCGACTGGATATCGTCCAGCGGTAACCGATAGGTCCATAATCCCGGACCGAAGTGCCAGCGCAACTCGTTGTCGCCGATCTCAACCGTGAGCGAGTGGAAGATGACGGCGACGGCGGCAAGGATCACCAGCATCAGGATCATCGGAGCCTGGGACCTCTGCCACATCACCGCGGCCCCGAGCGCCGCGACGATCAGGCAAACCACGAGAATTGTCGTTCCGGCCTGCGTGTGACGGTAGGGCATGATCATGCTTCCTCGTTCCTTCGCTCGCGTTTGTCGACGCGGCAGAGCGGAGGGTTCACAGCGAAGGCGCAACGATTGCGGTCCCGGATGGAGCGCGATGGGTGGGCGTCACCGTGCTCCGAACCCCTTTAAACGCAACTGCCTCGCTGCATTTTTTAATGCAGCGAGGCAATGAATGTTACGTTGAGATCGGCCCGCAGATTTCCTGCGGTCAAACGCTAGTCAGCGAGCGGGTCCGGGCGCAGCTGAACGTGATAGACGCGCGGCTTCTCGTCCTTGCCGTTTTCGCTGTGGAAGTAAGCGCGGGTGCCGGTGGTCGTCCACACGCCGCGACCCTTCCAGCCGGCCTTCGGATCGTCGATCCGGCCGTCGGTGTTCTTGGCGAAGAAGCCGAGCGGGTAGGGCAGGCGGATGTTGACGAACTTGCCATTGACCAGAGCCAGCAGCGATTCACTGCCGTTTGCGGTTGCAATCGGCACGTCGTTGCCGAGACCGAGCGTGTTATGGACATCGACCCACATATAGTAGGCGTGGTTGGCGCTGCCTTGGGGATCTTTGACATCCTTGAATTGCGGGCCTGGCATCCGGTACAGCGTCCAGCCCTCGTAGCACTGCGCGCCGGTCGCCGCGTTCGGGCCTTCGAGCTTTTCCTTGCACTTGGAGCGATCGAAGCTCGCGACCTGACCGCTGGACAGCACGGTCCAGGCGACGCCCTTCGAATCGAGGTCCACGCCGCGCGAGCCATAGGTGCCCGGTGGCGACTGGAAGATTTCCGAGACGGCCGTGTGGGTCGGATCGCTGCCCGGAATCAACCGGACCAGATAGGCCGGCTGGTCGATGCGGGTGAAGCCCGGACCCATGGTCTGACCCCAGATCACGTCACCCTTGACGCTTGGCATGATACCGTAGAAGCCGGCTTTGACCGCCTTGTCCTTGCCGGGTTCGATCGGCTTGTCGGCGGCGACGAAAGGCTCGCGCTTGCCAGTGCCCGACACGTTCGCCACGATCGGGGTCCAGCCCTGCGACTTCATCGCGTCGCCAGTTTCCTCGAACTTCTTGACGTCGAGCCAGCCGACCATGCCGCTATAGGGCTGTCCCCAGCTGAACCAGAGTTTGCTGTCGCTAGGCGAGAATAGAAGGTGATGCGTGCCGAAACACGTATCGATCATCGTCCACTTTTCCGTCTTCGGATCGTAGAAAGACGTCTGGCGGGGCGACTCGTTGATCGGTGCGACTTGCGCAGATGGGAGGTCCGAGCCTGCCTTGCAGCTCGCGGGGTTGGGCGCCTTGCGAATGCGTGCCGTGAGCCAGAGCCGGCCTTTTTCGTCCATCATCGGGTTGTGGATCGAGGTGTGGCCGTCCCAGATCGCCTCCTCGCCCCAGAACACCGACGGCCCCAGCGGATCGTCCGCAGAGCTCGGCGTATCCGGATCCCGGAAAGGCTCCTTGATGTACGAGGCGGTGTTCTTGATCGGATCGAGCACCGGCACGTCGTCCGAGCTTTCCTCCGGCGAGCCGTAAATCTTGCCGTAGGCATTCACCGTCGGATTGCGCTTGTCGGTCGAAACCTCGTCGTGGAGATATTCGCCCTTCTTGCCCCAGGCCCATGACGTGATGACGATGTTGCGCTCGACACCCGTCGGACGCTCCGGCTTCTCGGAGGGAAGTTCGCCCGCTGCAATGCGATCGGTCCAGTCGGCAAACATCTTATAGGCGCGCGGCGGGCCCATGCGGCCGAGCGTGAGCGCCATGTTGGTCATGGCCTGGCCCGACTGTACGCGGCGCTCCCACATCTCTTCGGAGGTCTTGAACTCGCCAAGCTCTTTGACGTGCGGCGAGCGGATGTTCTGGCTGCCGAGTGCGTGGCAGGACTGACAGGAGTTCTTGAGGCTGTCGATCCAGACCGCTTGCGAGGTCATGCCAGGTCCGACGCCATTCGCGCTCTTGTCCTTATTCGGAAACTCGCTTGTGTCCGGAATCTTGAGCATGGAGTACCAGTACATGCCCGGATAATACTCTGCTGCGGCGGCCGCATTCGGCGCCACCCTGGCCTTCAGGTCGATGTTTTTGCCGGGCGTGGCATCCTGCTTTTCGGAATCGACAAGGCCATATCCTCGCACCCAGATCTTGTATTTGGCCGCCGGCAACTGCGGGATGACGAACTGGCCGGCATCGTTGGTGACGACGATTTTGGCGTATTTGGTCGGAAGGTCGTCGGTCTCGGCAATCACCCAAACGCCGGCTTCCGGACCGTTGGGGCCGGTCACCTGGCCGCCGATGGCGTCGGCTTTGATCGACAGGGCTTTCTTCTGTTGGGCGTTGGCTGGGCCGCACCATGCCGTCACGAGTGCGGCGATCGCGACCGCGGTGAGACAGGCATTCGAATGGCGACGAAAAGTCATTAATTCGCTCCCGGTTGATAGCTGAACTTCAACGTTTCAGCTTTTCGACAATGTGAAAATTTGTCTTGAGTTTCTAACAGCATCTGATGAATCCAGATAGCTGTCAACGTGGCCCGTTGCCGCCGCCTGTTCACATATTGGTAGAACTCGTGATGGCTCGCACGGTTGCTAGTGTGACAGTTCGATAATACGAACGTCGGCATCGGGACACCAGTCTCGCCAGCATGGATTGGTAAATGGCAAATCGCCGCTTCTTTGATCGCCCGTCGGGCTTAACGATCGCCGAAATCGTTGCGCTGACCGGTGCCGAAGCGAGCGCAAACGCGTCGATGTCGCATGTGATCACCGGCGTGGCGCCGGTCGATCTGGCCGGCCCGGCCGATCTGGCGTTTATCGACGCCAATAAATTTACCGATGCTTTGACCAAAACCCGCGCCGGCGCCTGCCTGATGCCGAAGCGCTTTGTCGGCGAGGCGCCGGAGGGGATCATCGTCCTGGGCACCGAGGCGCCTTATCGCGCTTTCGTCGCCGTGCACCGAAAACTTTATCCGCAATCCTTGCAGCCCGTATCGCTATTTGAGACCGACGGCATTTTCAAAGGCGCGACCATCCATCCCACCGCCCGGCTCGAAAGCGAAGTTACCGTCGATCCCGGCGCCGTCATCGGGCCGCGCGCTGAAATCGGCGCGGGAAGCATCGTCGCCTCGAACGCCGTCATCGGCCCCGACGTCACGATCGGCCGCGACTGCAGCATCGGAGCCGGCTGCTCGATCGTGCATACGCTGATCGGAGATCGCGTCACGATCCATCCGGGTTGCCGCATCGGCCAGGATGGCTTCGGCTACACCGAGGATGCCGCCCAGCAGAAAATCCCACAGACCGGCCGCGTCATCATCCAGAACGACGTCGAGATCGGCGCCGGCACGACGATCGATCGCGGCGGCATCAGGGACACCGTGATCGGCGAGGCGAGCAAGGTCGATAATCTCTGTCAGATCGGACACAACTGCCAGATCGGCCGGCATTGCGTGATCGTGGCGCAATGCGGACTGAGCGGCAGCGTGACGCTGGAAGACTATGCCGTGCTTGGCGGCTCGGTCGGGCTGGCGCCGCATGTCACGATCGGAAAAGCCGCGCGCGTGGCGGCGCGCTCCGGCGTCATGGGCAACATCCCTGCTGGTGAGACCTGGGGCGGCTATCCGGCACGGCCGAGGATGCAATGGATGCGGCAGGAGGCGACGCTCTCGCGTCTCACCACCTCCAGTGACAAGGGCCGTATCCGTACCGCGCGCAACGAAGCCAACAAGCCGTAATTTATTTTCTAGCGCGGCACTTCGACGGCCCCGCAATTATAGCGGTGCGCCAGCGCGCAATCTTCTTCCTGCGACATATCGATGAGCTTGCTCAGCAGCAGATAGCCGAGCACGAGCCCGACCGTGAGCGTCGCAAAGACGATCAGAAGTCCCCGGGTCGAGAGGTGGCTGTTGGCATCGTCGCCGGGCGCGGCCGGGGAGGCCGGCCGGCCACCTTCCTGTTTCATCATATTCCAGCCTTCATATTCCAGCCTTCGGTGGCGTTAGGGCGGCGGTCGCTGCCGGATTCACATCTGCATCCATCCTGCTAGACTAGGCAAGAATGATTCTCCGCCGCTCCCGCTTCGTTCATCTGTTGCCTGTCGGCCCCGGCCGCACGCTGGTCGTGCACGCCATCAGCCACATGCGGCTTCCGGCCGATAGCGAGATATCGGTCCTTCTGGACTATTTTTCGCAAGCCCGTCGTCTCCCTGAGGATTGCGAGGCCATGGTGGCGCTGCTGGCCAAGCCTGGCGACACCCAAGAAGGTTTGCGCGAAGCGATTGAACGCACCGTCATGGAGCTGAAGTCGCGCCAGATCCTGACCGAGATGACGGCGGAAGACGAACTGGCTGCGATCGGAGCGGAGCTTTCCGCCAAGCACGGACGTGATCCCGCCGAGATGCTGGAGAACTACCGGCGCAAATTGAAAGAGGGCGGCTCTGCTTATTGGGCGGTCGGCGCCTCCTACGGCGTTGAGGATTTCGGCGGCGCGCGCCGGCGCGTCGATGCCGTGCTGTTCGGCGACTGCGATATCCAGATGGAGGCCGATTTCCTGCGGCGCGAAGCGGCGCGTCGCAGCATCGACCTGCATGTCGCGGCGACGTTTTCCGACGATATTCGTTTGGCGGCCGAGCATAAACACGATGTGATATTCGTCGGCGCATTGCGGACGCGGCATCTTGTCGTGCAAGACCTCGATAACGGGTTCAACCCCCACGCCGCCTACGTCGGGCATGCCACCGAACTTCTGACCGGATTGCGCGGGATGACGTCGGCGCCGATCCTGATCGACAATCTGCCTGAACCCACCGTTCAGCCGCTTGGATTGGCCGAGCGCGGCGTCAGGGGACATCGCACGCGCTTCCGCCTGACCAATGTGGCGCTGGCCGAACTTGCGGTCGCCTTTCCTGACGTCTACGTGATCGATATCGCGGCTGCCCTAGGCGCGGCCGGGGCTGAACGGCTGCTTGACGATGGCCAGGTCGGGTTCACCCATTTCGGTTCGCCGGGCTGGATGCTGCAACGGCCGGAGAGCGAAAAGGCCGCCGTCCATGGCCTGTTCCCGGACACCGGCCCGCTGGCCCATGCGCTCAATGGCGACGCCTACGGCCGCGAGGCGGTCATCGCGGAAAAACACATCGATGCGCTGGTCACCGTGACCGGGGTCGGCCGCAAGAAATGCGTGATCGTCGATCTCGACGGCACGCTGTGGCCGGGCGTATTGGCGGAGACCGGCAGCCCGTTTGCGTGGGATCCGGAAATCAGTGGGCAATTTTCCTTCATCGGGCTTTATTTCGGCCTGCACGAAGCGCTGAAATCGCTGAAGCAGCGCGGTGTCGTGCTTGCCTGCGTCAGCAAGAACGACGAAGCGACTGTCCGCGAACTCTGGAAATATCCCGATCACTATCCGAAACACCGGCTGCTGACGCCGGACGATTTCGTCACCTGGCGCGTCAACTGGGACGACAAGGTCGGCAACATCGGATCGATTGCGGAAGAGCTGGGTTTTGCGCCCGACGCCTTCCTGTTCATCGACGATAATCCGGTCGAGCGCGACCGCGTTCGCCGGCGGTTGCCGGAGGTCGAGGTCTGGGGCGAGGACCCATTCACCTTGCGCCGGCGCCTGCTCAACGATCCGCGCTTGCAGATTCCGGTCGTGACCGCGGAAGCGGCGTCCCGCAGCGAACTCGTCAAGGCGCAGATCGCCAGGCAGCAGCTGCGCGGCGAGACGATGGCGGAGGCTCAATATATCGAGCAGTTGCAGATCCGATGCGCCATCGAGCGTCTGTCGGCGTCGTCGCCGAAACTGCAACGCGTCGAAGAGTTGTTCCAGCGCACCACCCAGTTCAACACCACAGCTCGAAAATTCTCCACCAACGAGCTGGCGTCGCTGGCGGCAAATCCCGCAGCCCACCTGTTTGCGATCGAGGTGTCGGATCGGCTCGGCGATTACGGCCTGGTCGGGGCGGCCGTCATTGTCGAGCGGGAAATCGCAGGGCTGGCGGTCAGTTGCCGGGCGCTCGGGATGGGCATCGAGCATCGCTTTCTGCGTCATATCCTGGACGAGATGAAGGACGCATCCCTGCCGCTTTGCGGGCGAATCATCCCGACATCGCGTAATATCGCCGTGCGCAACGTCTACCGGGACAACGGCTTTACCGAAGCCGAGCCCGGACTGTGGCTTTTCGCAAAGCTTGCCGCCGGCGACGAGCCGGGCGTGTCGACCGACTCGGAACAGACCATTTTGTTGCGGAGTAATTTTGGGCCGGACATGCGCAACACTGCGCAACATTTCGACGACTTGATGGAAGACTTCGTTAAGAAGTCTGAATTACCGCCGAAGCGGGTCGATATTTAAGCGGGGCACTCACCATGAGCGAGTTCAAAGCAGCCGGCGATCGCATCATTCTCGGCGATCCGGTCCCGTGGTTCAGCCTCCCGGTTGTGACCGGCGGATCGTTTGACCTGCAGGCCGCGGCCGGCCGCTGGGTCGTGCTGAGCTTTGTCGGCTCGCTCGCCGATCCGCGCGCGATGGCGGAAGTGGCCGAACTCGGACGTCTGAGCGCGGCGTTCAGCGAGGATCATCTCATCATCGGCTGCTTGTTTACCGGACAGGCAAGCGATACCGACAGTCTTGGCGCGATCTCCAGCGGCACGTTGTCGTTTCTTGCCGATCGTGACGGTGCCGTCAGCCGGTCGTTCGGCGCCGCAGAGATGCCGCGCACCATCATCCTCGATCCGATGCTGCGGGCGGTTGCCGATATCGCCTGGGATATTCCACAAGGACACGCGGACATGGTTCGCAACGTCCTGCAAGGCCTGCCCCGGGTCGACGATTCCGCGGGCGTTCCGATGTTCGCGCCGGCGTTGATGGTTCCTCGTGTGTTCAGTTTCGGAATTTGCGACTTCCTGATCCAGTTCTATGAGACGCAAGGCGCGGTCGACTCCGGCTTTCAGTTCGACATCGACGGCAAGACCGTCACTCTGTCCGACTGGCGGCTCAAGCGGCGCAGCGATGTCGCGGTTGGCGTGCCGGAAGTGCGCGAACTGATCCGCGACCATATCGTGCGGCGGCTGGTCGGGCCGATCGAGCGATATTTTCAGTTCAAGGTAACGCGCATGGATCGTTATGTCGTGGCCTGCTACGACAGCGCGGTTGCCGCCCATTTCCACCGGCATCGCGATAACATCAACGCCGGCGCCCAGCATCGGCGCTTCGCGCTCTCGATCAACCTCAACAAGGATTTCGAAGGCGGCGACCTGGCATTCCCCGAGTTCGGCACCAAAGGTTACCGGCCATCCGAAGGCGGCGCGCTGGTGTTTTCCTGCGGCGCGCTGCATCAGGTGACGCCGGTGACCAAGGGCAAGCGTTACGCTTTTCTGGCGTTCATGTACGGCGAGGAAGACGCGGTCAGGCGCGAAGGCAACAATGCGAAGCTGCATGCCGGTGAGCTGCAATATGATGCGAGTGGACGCGACCGGCTGTTCCCCGAAGAAGTGCTGCGGCAGGACATTCCTTCTGTCGCTTAACTCGCGATAAGCCTTGCATGGGTTCTTTCACCTCTCCCCGCCTGCGGTGAGAAGGGGCTCAGCCCGATCTCGGCTAAATCAAACTCAATCGCAGCGCTGTCACGCCCAAAACAAGTGCGGCCTCCGTCAGGGGAGCTGACGAAGGCCGCGTTGAACATCTCACCGCGCCTAGGTTTCGCGGTGCGATGTGGGAGCTCGTTGACCGCTAGAACGGCAGCAGCACGTCCATGACCTGGCTGCCGTAACGCGGTTGCTGGATGTCGCTGATCTCGCCGTGGCCGCCATAGGCGATGCGGGCCTGCGCGATCTTGCTGGAGTCGATGGTGTTGTCACTCTGGATATCCTCCGGCCGCACGATGCCGGCGACGATTAGTTCGCGCTTCTCGTAGTTGACGCGGATCTCCTGCTTGCCTTCGACGACGAGATTGCCGTTCGGCAAAACTTGCGTGACGATGGCCGCGACGTTGGTCTGCAAGGTTTCCTGCCGCGTGATCGAACCCTTGCCGTCGGTTCCCATGGCGGAATCCGCGGTCAGGAAACGTCCGGGCAGCACCGATTGCGCGCGTTGACCGAACAGGCTTGAGCCGAGAAACGCGGTGATGCCGGAGTCTTCGGTGGCGCTGCGGCTGCGCTGGGTCTCGTTTGCGAAGTTCGCCTGGTCGGTGATGTTGACCGTGACGGTCAACAGGTCGCCGATCTGATGAGCGCGTTGATCCTTGAAGAACGAGCGCGAGCCGTTTCGCCAGAGCGAATTCGGATTGTAGGACACCGTCTCCGGCTTCGGCATCGGCATCTGCACCGGCTTGTAGCCGGGTTGCGTCGTCGGGTTCTCGATCGACGAAAGCTTGGGCTGCTCGCCAATCTGGGAGAGGCGATCGATACCGGAACAACCACCGACGAGACCAACGACGCTCAGCATGGTTCCGGCAAGCGCGATACGTTTGAACCTGGAAATCAACATCTACTTTACTCTGCCTTTGACGTCGTCTGTGCACTATTGCGGTTGGCTACGGAAACCGGGGCTTCTGTCTCGGCGGCTCCGATCGAGGAGGTGGTGTCCGCGGGCAAAAGCCGCGGCATGGCGATGGCAATGGTGACCTGGTCGCGACCGACGACGGTACCGGTGATCGTCCGCTTGGATTGCAGGTTCAGCACCGTGACGGTGTCGCCTTCGGTGCCGTTGTCGATCGCCTTGCCGCGCGCGGTAAGGTAAATCCCGGCTGCTTCGTAGATCAGCGTGACATTGTCGTCTTTCTGCACCAGATCAGGCTTGCCGATATCGGCCACCCGCAGCGCCTGACCGGCGCGAAGGCCCTTGCGCATCTGCATGCCCACCGCGCCGACGCGGGGTGCGGCGTCGCTGCCCACTTCGGCCTTCGGCCGCCGTTCGGTGACGACATCGGAGGCCTTCAGCACGTCGCCGCGCTCGACATTGCGCGTCAGAATCGCTGCCTCCAGCATCTCGACGGCAATGCCGGTGAAACGCAGTTTGGTGCGATTATTGTTGGTATCGTTGGCGATCTCGAAAGAGACGTCGAATCGCCCGCTGCGCGGCTCGTACCGCACGGAGGCGGGCTGCAGCGAGCCGTTGTTCCAGGCCTCCAGCCGGACGTCCTGCACGTCGCGATCGAATGTCAGGCTGAGGTTGGCCGCATCGCCCAGGCCGCTGCGATGTTCGATCGCATGGGCGACCTGGGATACGATCTCCTTGCTTTCCAGGGTGCGCGCCAGCCGCGTCACCGCGACCGACTTGATGTCCCTGGTATCGACGCCGATCACCTGATGCGCCTGAAGCGTGCTGATGATCTGCGCGGTCGGCAGCATTCCGGTGGTGCCGAGATCGGGTGAACGATAGATCGCGATCTGCGATGCCGTGCCGGCGTTCTCGACCATATCGCCGACCCGCACGATGTCGCTTTCCACCGTAACCTGCGCGCGAAGCACCGGTGTTGCGATGACATCTTCGTTCTCCTGCGCGAGCGCGGCGGAAGGCGCCACGACGAGCAGGGCGGCAACGAGCATCGAACGGACAAACATCACCAACTCCCTTTAGCGGAACATCGCGGTAGCTGATTGCATCATCTGGTCGGCGGCGGTGATAACCTTTGCATTCATTTCGTAGGCGCGTTGGGCGGCGATCAGGTTGGACATTTCCGAGACGACATCGACGTTGGAGGTCTCGAGGCTACCCTGGTTGATGCTCCCATAACCTTCGAGGGTGGCGATGCCGTCCTGCGGCGGACCTGAAGACGGCGTATCGGTGAAGAGGTTGTTGCCAACCGGCTGCAGGCCGGCCTTGTTGACGAAGCGTGTCAGACCGATCTGGCCGACGATGGTGGAAGTCGTGGTCGAGGCGCCGGGCAGCTGCACTGACACCTGGCCCTGGGTGTTGATCGCGAGTCCGGTCGCGTTTTGCGGGATCGTGATGGTCGGTTGCACCGGATTGCCCTGCGCATTGACGATGCGGCCGGTGTTGTCCATCTGGAAGGTGCCGTCCCGCGTATACTGGAAGCTGCCGTCGGGCATCAGGATCTTGAAGAAGCCGTCGCCGGTGATGGCGGTGTCGAGGTCGTTGCCGGTCTGCGACAGCGTGCCTTGCGTCATCGAGCGCGGGGTGCCGACCGTCTTGACGCCGCCGCCGATGTCGATGCCGACGGGAAGGATGGTGCCCTGCTGCGATGCCTGCGCGCCGACCCGGGCGATGTGCTGGTAGATCAGGTCCTGGAATTCGGCGGTCTGCTTTTTGTAGCCGGTGGTCTGCAGGTTGGCGATGTTGTTCGAGATGACCTGGACGCTGAGTTCCTGGGCCGCCATCCCGGTCGCAGCAGTATGAAGCGCTTGCATGGGTTGTCTCCTTAGGCCGGTACGTCAGCAAGCTGCTGGATGGCGTTTTTCTGCAGTTCGGCCTGCTGCTGCATCAGCGTCGAGATCGAGGTGTAGGCGCGGCTGACCTCCATCATGCGGCTCATCTCGACGACCGAGTTGACGTTCGACTTTTCGATGAAGCCCTGCTGCACCCTGGATTTGGTGTCGGCTTGCGGGGCGCCACCTTCACCGGCGGCGTAGAGGTTGAAACCTTCCTTCAGCACCTGCTGGGCATCGGTGAACGAGACGAGACGCAGCGTGCCGCGGATCGAATCGGTCCGGCCGTTGCCTTCGACCACCGTGATGGTGCCGTCGGCCGTGATGTTGATGTCATGGTCGGTTTGCTGGAAGATGATCGGGCCGCCGGTTCCGAGCACCGGATAGCCTGAGGCGGTGACGAGCTGGCCCTGGTTGTTGATCTGCAGGTTGCCGTCACGGGTGTAGCGTTCGCCTCCCGGCGCCTGCACGGTCAGGAAGGCCGAGCCGGAGATCGCGACGTCGAGCGGATTCTTGGTTTCTTCTACCGCGCCCTGCGACATGTCGCGGTAGGTGCCCCGGTCCTGCACGAAGCTGACGCGGCGGTCCCCGCCGACGAAGTTGTCTTCATGCGCCGGCGTGTTCAGATATTCCTCGAACAGCGACTTGTCGGCCTTGTAGCCCGACGTATTCACGTTCGCGATATTGTTGGCAACGACGTCGAGCTGCCGCTCGAGTACCGCTTGCCGCGACAGTCCGATGAGAAGCGCATTCTCCATCGCTAGTTCTCCCCTTCAACGATCGGCCCTTGGCCCTCCCAGGCCGCCTGCTGATCTTCAAACCGTCAGGCTCTCCCAAGCTCGCGGTTCGGGATAGCTACAGCGAAAGCCGTGCCACTCTGGAAATGAAAATCATTTCAACGGCTTCGATATTGAGGCGGGGTTCTGAGGGGCGGCAATAAGGTCTTGTTGACCATGTTTGCCCGGCAACTTTTTCCTAGTTGGCGCCCAAAAGAAAGGTTCCATTAACCATTATTACCTTAGCGTTCAAACCGAGCGCAGGACGTGCCGCGTTGTATCGCGTCAGAAGGGTCGCCTGTCGGCATCGAATACTTTTTCAAGTCGGAGCGGCCCCAAGCGATGGCGGACAACGAGCAGGCGGAAGGCGCGACGGAAGCCGCAGCCTCTGCGCCCAAGGGCAAACTCAAGCTGATCATCGCCGTCGTCGCCGTGCTGGCCATCGCCGGCGGCGGGGCGACCTGGTTCTTCTTCATGCGGCATCATGGTGAGGAAGGGCATGCGGAGGCCAAGGAGCCGCCGCCGAAGCCGGCGTCCTATGTCGAAGTGCCCGACCTGCTGGTGAATCTGATCGGCCTGCCCGGTGAGCGGGTGCAATATCTCAAGGTCAAGATCGTACTCGAGGTCAAGGAAGAGAAGCAGGTCGAGGCGATCAAGCCGTCGCTGCCGCGCGTGACCGATATTTTCCAGACCTATATGCGCGAACTGCGTCCCTCGGATCTCAATGGTTCGGCGGGCATGTTTCGCCTCAAGGAAGATTTGACGCGTCGCGTCAACGCGGCGGTGGCTCCAAACCAGGTCAGTGCGGTGCTCTTCAAGGAAGTCGTCATTCAGTGACGATGCGGATCTAGGAAAATGGCGGGCAACGATCCAGTCGACCAGGATGCAATTGCGGCGCAATGGGAAGCGCAGCTTGACTCCCAGGATCCGGAAGCAGCCGCTGCAGAAGCGGAAGCCAACGAACTTTCGGAGACCATGGCCCTGCAATGGGCCGCCATGGTCGAGGACGGCAGCAAGGACTTCGGCACCGGCAAGAACGGTGGCGAACGGGTTCTGTCGCAGGAGGAAATCGACAACCTGCTCGGCTTCAATGTCGGGGAGGTCAATCTCGACGACAATTCCGGCATTCGCGCCATCATCGATTCGGCGATGGTCTCCTACGAGCGCCTGCCGATGCTGGAAATCGTCTTCGACCGCCTGGTGCGGCTGATGACGACTTCCTTGCGCAACTTCACCTCCGACAACGTCGAAGTCTCGCTCGACCGCATCACCTCGGTTCGCTTCGGCGACTACATGAATTCGATCCCGCTGCCGGCCGTGCTCTGCGTGTTCAAGGCCGAGGAGTGGGAAAATTTCGGGCTCGCTACCGTCGACTCCAGCCTGATCTACTCGATGATCGACGTCCTGCTGGGCGGCCGCCGCGGCCAGACCTCGATGCGCATCGAGGGTCGTCCCTACACCACGATCGAGACCAACCTCGTCAAGCGGCTGGTCGAGGTGGTGATGGCGGACGCCGAACAGGCGTTCCGGCCGTTGTCGCCGGTCAAGTTCACCATCGACCGCTTAGAGACCAATCCGCGTTTTGCCGCCATCAGCCGGCCGGCCAACGCCGCGATCCTAGTGCGCCTGCGCATCGACATGGAAGATCGCGGCGGCAATATCGAATTGCTGTTGCCTTATGCGACCATCGAACCGATCCGCCCCGTCCTGCTGCAGATGTTCATGGGCGAAAAATTCGGTCGCGATCCGATCTGGGAAGGCCATTTTGCCACCGAAGTCGGGCAGGCGGAGATTTCCGTCGATGCGGTGCTTTATGAAGCCGACATTCCGCTCAAGCAGCTGATGCGGCTGAAGGTCGGCGACACCCTGCCGCTGGACATGCGGGCCGATGCGCTTGTGGCCGTGCGTTGCGGCAACGTCACCCTGACCGAGGGGCGGATGGGCCGGGTCGGCGACCGCGTCGCGATCCGCGTCGCCAAGCAATTGCGCAAACCGAATACGACCTTTGCCATGTTCGAGAAGGCCGACGAGCAAACCAAGATGATGGAGGCCCCATGAGTCACTCGCTCGGAGTAGCAATCGAGAGCCTTGTCGCGATTTTGCTCATGCTCACGATCGGTTACTGCATGTTGTTGAACAAGCGCCTGAAGCGGCTGAAGGCGGACGAGCAAACGCTCAAGGCCACCATCGGCGAGCTCATCACCGCGACCGAAATCGCCGAGCGCGCGATCGGCGGCCTCAAGCATACGGTGCGCGACGTCAACGAGAATCTCGGCACGCAACTGGCCTCTGCCGCCGAGATGTCGGAGCAGTTGAAGAAACAACTGGGCGAATGCGACAACGTGGTTCGCCGCTTGTCGAAGATCGCGGTTGCGGCCCGTCCTCCGGGAGCCGCGCCCGAACCCGCGCCGCCGCCTGCGCCGGTGCCCGCTTCAGTCTCGAGCGCCAAGGCGGTCGCCGCCGCCGCTCAGGCTTTCTCAGAACGCAGAAAGGCTAATGGGCTTGCGGCATGAAACCGTTTCGTAACATCCGCGTCCTTCCCGTTGTTCTGGTTGCGATCTGCAGTCTTGCGGTCTTGAAGATCGCAGGTCTCGTGCTCGATGGCGGATACGTGTTCGACTATCGGCCAGAATCGACCAAGCCGTCCTGGGCGCAGGAGACCTTCAACTTTCCGGGCCGCAACGGCGTCGACGCCAGCGACATTACCGGTTCGGTGGAAAAACCGAAGGAGGAAGAGAAGCCGGCGCCCGAAGTGGCGAAGGCCGAGACCTCCATGCGGCCGGAGCAGGGACAGGCGGTATCGCCTTCCGAACGCGCCATCCTCGAGCGGCTCCAGGCGCGGCGCCAGGAACTAGAGGCGAGGGCGCGCGAGATCGACATTCGCGAGAGCCTGCTGAAGGCCGCCGAAAAGCGCGCCGAGGGGCGCGTCGAGGAAATGAAGGCGATCGAGTCCCGCATCACCGGCGCCACTGCGCAGAAATCCGAAGAGGAAGCCGCGCGCTTCAAGGGCATCATCACGATGTATGAGGGCATGAAGCCGAAAGACGCCGCCAAGGTTTTCGACCGGCTGGAAATGCCTGTGCTGTTCGAAATCGCCTCGCAGATCGCGCCGCGCAAGATGGCCGATATCCTCGGGCTGATGTCGCCCGAAGCGGCTGAGCGGCTCACGGTCGAAATGGCGCGCCGGGCGGGCTCGGATAAGTCCGGCTCGGGGGTCGAGCTTCCGAAAATCGAAGGCAGGATGGTTCAACCGCAAAAGGCGAATTAGCGGACATATTTAATAGGCCGTTAAATCGCGAATTCTAGTGTTACGGCGCGCCTTCTGGCGGGCCGACGGCGATCGGATGAACTGAAAGACTTAACCGGAATGGCGCGAATGGCTGCCGCTGGATTTTGGTCGCGAGTGCGCGCCTCCGCGCAAGCGCTCGCGCGTGGCCTCGCGCAGCCCTCGCGTTCCGCGGCAACTTTCGTGTTTGGTGCATTGGCCGTGCTGGCTTTTTCAGCTCACGCGTGGGCGAAGGAGCCGGTCAAGGCGGAAGCCACGCTTTCGTCCGACGGCGGCTATGCCCGGCTGGTGGTGAAATTCGCCGAAGACGTCACCTCGGAAGTGGTAACGGCGGGCTCGATCATCGTCATCCGGTTCGAACGTCCCGTCGATGTTGTCGTCGACAAGGTGGCGGATGCTGTCCCGGACTATGTCGGATCGGCGCGGCGCGATCCGGATGGTTCCGCGATCCGCCTGTCGCTGTCGCGCAAAGTGACCATTAATACGATGACGGCCGGCGAACGATTGTACGTCGACCTGTTGCCGGATTCCTGGAACGGTCCGCCGCCGAGCCTTCCCCAGGACGTCGTGCGCGAACTCGCCGAACGTGCCCGCGCGGCCGAGCGCGAGCTGCGCCAGCAGCGCGCGATGTCGGAGGCCAAGAAACGTCCGCCGGTGCGGGTCCGCGCCTCGGTGCAGCCGACGTTCGTGCGCTTCATCTTCGAAATGCCCGACGGCGTCGGCGTATCCTCGGTGCTGAACGAACAGAAACTCAAATTGATGTTCAGCAAGGCACTGACGTTCGATCTAGCCGACGCCAAGATATCGGCGCCGCCGAACGTGTCCTCGATCAGCCAGAAGATCGAAGGCGAAACCGCGGTGGTAGAACTTGTCATGCTGGGGGATGTGGACGTCCACTCCTTCCGCGAAGACAAGAATTACGTCATCGACGTCGCCTTCCAGCAGGCCGACAAGGCTGCGGTGCTGCCACAGGCCGCGGATGCGGCGCATGCGCCAGCGGCACACGCGGCCGAAAAACCCGCGCCGTCGATGGCCGCAGCTCCCGCACCCGCGGCGGCTGTGACGCCGGTTGCACCGGTGCCCGCAGCTCCAGCGCCGGCAACGGCTATGCCGGCCGAAAAGCCGGTTGTGTCCGAAAAGCCGGTGACGCCAGAAAAACCGGTGATGGCAGCCGAAAAACCGGTGATGATGGAGAAGCTGGCGGCCGCGCCGCAACCGCAACTTTCGGAATCTCATGCGGCGGAAGCGCCTGCCGCGCAAGTGGCTCCCGAACTCGCTGTCGAGCCCGCGCCGAAGATGGCGGCGGCGCCGGAAGCGGCCCCGCCCGTGGCTGCGCCCGGCGAGGCGCCGGTGGCAACTGAAATGCCTTCCAAGAAGCCGGCCACCGCACCAGCGATGGCCGCGCCCGCTGAGGCCAAGCCGGAGCCGGCCCCAAGCAATGTCAGCGTGCTGCGCGACGGCGCAGGGCTCCATCTGACATTTTCATTGCCGACGGGGACGGCGGCGGCGCTGTTCCGGCGCGCCGATACGCTTTGGCTGATGCTCGATTCTAAAAAACCGATCGACGTCGAATCGATCCGCGGGCAGGGCGGCGCTGCGGTTGCCGATGTCAGCGTCGTGCCGCAGGACCGCGGCCAGGCGGTGCGCTTCCGCCTCAACCGCCCGCAACTGCCTTCGCTCGCGGGCGAAGATCTCGCCACCGGCACCAACTGGACCGTCACCTTTGCCGATACCGTGCAGTCGCCGTCGCAAGCACTCTCGGCGATCCGAAACATCGCCGACCCCTCGCTCGCCAATGTCACGGTGCCGATGCAAGGGGCGGGGATGCTTCATCGTTTCACCGATCCGGACGCCGGTGACACCCTGTTCGTGGTGACGGCTAAGGCGCCGGCGCGCGGTTTCATCAAGCGGCAGGATTTTGTCGAACTGTCGCTCTTGGAATCGATTCACGGCGTGGCGATCCGTCCGAACTCCGATGAGGTGACAGCCGATGTCGGTCCCGACAAGGTGGTTTTGGGAAAACCCGGCGGCCTGACGCTGTCGCCGGCCGATAGCGGCGCCGAACGCGCGCCCACCGCGGTGCGGCCGATCTTCGATCTTCGCGAATGGCGCAAGAACCAGGAAGGAACCTTCAACGAGCGGGCCGATGCCTTGATCGAGGCCGCGGGTGCCGCGGCTGCCGGCGGGGCGGAGGCGCGTACATCGGCGCAGCTCGATCTCGCGCGCTTCTACATGGCGCGCGCGATGTTTCCCGAGGCCGTCGGCGTGCTCAACCTGGAGCTCTCCGACGAAAAACAGGGCAGCGAAGACCCATCCGTCCTGATCGTTCATGCGCTGGCCAACATCCTGATGGGCCGTCCCGAGCGGGGACTGAAGGATCTCGCCAGTCCGGCGATCGGAGCCAATTACGACTCGCAGCTCTGGAAGGCGATCGCGAGCGCGCGTCAGGGAAAATGGGCGGACGCGCGCGAGAAGTTCAAGAGCGCCGAATTCGCCATCACGTCGCTGCCGATCGACTTGCAGCGCATCGTGATTGCCGATGCGATGCATGCCTCGATCGAGGTCAAGGATTATCCGGGGGCGGCCAAGCGCGCCAGCGAACTGGATGTGATCGGGACCGCGCCGGAGCAGGCGGCGGCGGTCGGCGTGCTGCGCGGCCGGCTCGCCGAGGGCCTCGGTCACGACAAGGATGCGCTCGACGAATATAAGCGCGCCGCCGCCTCGTCCAACCGCCCGGCGGCGACGGAGGCGCGGCTGCTGCAAGTCGCGCTGAGGCAAAGGCGCGACGAAATCAGCCCGGAAGATGCGCTGAAGGAACTCGAGACCCTGGCGATCACCTGGCGTGGCGACACGCTCGAAGTGCAGGCGCTGGAAATGCTGGCGCGCATCTATGCCGACTCCGGCCGCTTTGCCGAGTCGTTTGGCGCGGTGCGGATCGCCAATCTTCTGGCGCCGAATCTGGAAATCTCCCGTCAGGGCCAGGATGCGGCGTCGGCGCTGTTTGCCCAGCTCTTTCTCGGTCAGAAGGGCGACGACCTTCCGCCAATCGATGCGCTTGGAATGTTCTACGAGTTTCGCGAACTGACGCCGATCGGCCGGCGCGGCGACGAGATGATCCGCCGTCTCGCCGATCGCCTGGTGGCCGTCGATCTGCTCGATCAGGCCGCTGAACTGCTGCAATACCAGGTCGACAAGCGGCTCGAAGGTGCGGCGCGTGCGCAGGTCGCTGCGCGCCTGGCCATGGTCTATCTCACCAACCGCAAGCCGGAGCGCGCCATTATCGCGCTTCGTTCGACCCGCATCGCCGATCTCTCCGGCGAATTGCGCCAGCAGCGCCTCCTGCTCGAGGCGCGCGCGCAAAGCGACGTCGGACGTCACGACCTCGCGCTCGACATCGTTTCCAATGTCACGGGCAAGGAAGCGGTCCGGCTGCGTTCCGATATCTACTGGGCGGCGCGGAAGTGGCGCGAGTCGGCCGAACAGATCGAACTCTATTACGCCGATCGCTGGCGCGACTTCAAACCGCTTGGCGCTGCCGAGAAGAGCGACATCATCCGCGCGGTAGTCGGTTATGCGCTGGCCGAGGATACCATCGGGCTGACACGCTTTCGCGAAAAATACCTGCCGCTGATGAGCGGGGATGCGGACCGCGCCGCCTTCGAGATCGCAAGCAAGCCGGTCGGCTCCAGCAACGCCGACTTCGCCGCGATCGCCAAGATGGCCGCGAGCGTCGACACGCTGGAAGGATTCCTGCGCGAGATGAAGACGCGATATCCCGACGCGACCGCGCGCGCGATCATGCCGCCGGCGACGACGAAAGCCGATCCGGTGTCGACCGGATCGCTGCCGGCGATCGTCGGAACCAAGCAGGCGAGGGCGGCGAAGTAGGCGGCCGCCGAGGCTCGCCGCCGTTATTCCGCTCGACAGATGTCGCGGTAGACGCCACCTTCGCTTCGTAACCAGTCAAGGTGCCCCATGAGCAAGCCCGTCAAGTCCGCTGCCGAATTGATCGCCATGGCGCGCGCCGAGCTCAAGGTCCATGCCGATTGTCCCGATGGAATCGAGATCTCGGTGATCTCCAACGCCGATAGTTGGGAGTTCCGCGCGGCCGCGGACGCGGGAACCGTGGCCAAACCCGGCTATCCCGAATGCGTCGCCATGCTGGTGCAGATCGGCGATCAGCTCGGCAAGCAGTATGAGCTGAAGGACTAGTTTCCGCCGTAGCTTTGCACCAGGCTGCCGGCGACCAGCGACCAGCCGTCGACCAGCACGAAAAAGATCAGCTTGAAGGGCAGCGACACCACCACCGGCGGCAACATCATCATGCCCATCGACATCAAAACCGAGGCTACCACGAGGTCGATGATCAGGAAGGGCAGGAACAACAGGAACCCGATCTCGAACGCGCGCTTCAACTCCGAGATCATGAAGGCCGGCACCAGAATGCGCAGCGATAACGCATCCGGCGTCGCCGGCGGCGGTTCGCCGGACATGTCCATGAACAGTTTGACGTCCTTTTCGCGGACGTTCTTCAGCATGAAGCCGCGTAACGGCACCGACGCCCGCTGCAACGCCTCCTCGACACTGAGCTGGTTGGCGACCAGCGGCTTGATGCCATCGTCGTAGGATTTTTGCAGGATCGGTCCCATCACGAAGGCGGTCAGGAACATCGCCAGCGCAATGATGACGGAGTTGGGCGGCGCGGTTGCGGTGCCAAGCGCGGTGCGCAGCAGCGACAGCACGACGACGATGCGGGTGAACGACGTCATCATGATCAGGATCGACGGCGCCACCGACAGTACCGTCAACAGCGCGATCAGCTGGATCG
Organism: Bradyrhizobium sp.; assembly: GCF_049519115.1. Taxonomy (GTDB): domain Bacteria; phylum Pseudomonadota; class Alphaproteobacteria; order Rhizobiales; family Xanthobacteraceae; genus Bradyrhizobium. Next base: position 52,087 of record NZ_JBEKRB010000028.1, on the reverse strand, counting down.
CGCGCTCGGTGACGCCGCCATTGCCCTGGCCGCCGCCGAGATTGATGCTGATGTCTTGCGCCCATGCGGGCGCAGCCAGCAGCCCGGCGGTAACGATAGTAGCTAAAAATAAAACAACTCTACGCGGAGGGCCTGCGGCCCTCACGAAGGAGTCTTCGGGCGGCCGAGAAGCGAAGCCATTTCGTCTTCGAGATTGTCGAAGCCGCTCTTCGGGCTGGGCGCCGCGGGCGCCGGCGGCGGCTCGCTGCGGGGAGGAGTTGCGCGGGCAGCCGGCGGTTCCGGCGCGACCGGGGGCGCAACGGCATCGCCTCCGGGGCGTCGAAGTGCTGCCTCGAGCCGCTGGGCCATCTCGGCAAGATTTTGATCCGCCGAAGACATCGCAGGTGCCGAGGTTGGCATCGGGGGCGGGGCTGCGGGACGTACTTCGCGAACCGGCGGCTTGGGCGCCACTTCAACCGGCCGCGCGGGACGCGGCATCATCGGCTCGCTTCGGGGCATGCGCGGAGCGGGCGGTGGTTCGGTGCGCGCTTCGGAGCGGCCGCCCATCAGCTCGGGCGCAAAGCCGGCGAGCGGATCTGTGACCCGCTCGGGGCGTGGGGCGCGGCGCACTTCGTCAGCAAAGGCCGGCCGTGAGGGGCGCGGCGGCGGCTCGGGCATTTGCGGCTCAGCGTGATCGAACGGTTCGGCGCGGGCGGCTTCCGCATCGCCCCAGCCGGTCGGGTCGGGCAGTGGCACAATCCGGGGCTGCGCATCCGCGCTTGCGCTGGCGGCGGCGCTGGCGACGGCCGGCCGCGGCGGCAATTGATCCCGGCCGGGCATGGCGCGCACGATATTGGGTTCGACGACGATGTCGGTCGGACCGCCGATCATCAAGAGATGTTCGACGTTGTCGCGCCGAACGAGCACAAGCCGCCGTCGTCCGTCGACCGCGGCCGCATCGATGACGGCCAGACGAGGCATCCTCCCGCGTTGGGTGTTGGCACCGAGCCGGTTGGAGGCGAATCGGCGGATCAGCCAGGCCACGACGCCGATCAGCGCCAAGACCGCCACAAACGCGAAGAAGAATGTAAGTGCCTGCATAATTTGTCCCCGGCAAACCGCGTTTTTAAGGGCTTCTATGGTCCGAGGCGCCGCCCAAGCCGCCTCGTGACGCCAATGAAGTCCTTAAAGTCTGGCTTTAGCTCACGTCTGGCCCAAGTTAACGTCCCACGGCAAAAGCTGCCGTCCCGACAGTCTTAATAACCCATGAATCGGCAGGGCCAAAACGACTTCTCGACGGGACCATGCCAATGATTTGGTTGGTTAACGCAGCATTCGTGGCGAAATTGCGCTCGAACCGATTCGATCCTGGCGCAAATCTGCCGAACTCCCGGCCAGCGCAATCTTAACCGGCTGTTAACCATACACGCGGCAAATTCTGCCTACCGCCAGTGTCCCGATCGGGCCGCTGGCCAAGGGGAGCGCGGCGATGCCCATCAACGACCTTCCGGCCCTGTCGATCCTGCGTACCAAGATGCAGTGGCACCAGGAACGCCAGCGGGTGCTGGCGGAAAACGTCTCCAATTCCAATACGCCCAATTTCAAGCCGCGCGACCTGATCGAGCCGAAATTCGAAGTCGGCAGCGGCAAGGTCGACGGGGGGGCCGCGTCGCTGCCGATCGCGCGCACCAGCGCCAGTCACATTGCGCCCGACGGCGGTGACCCGACCTTCGATCAGAATCGCAGGGCCGGTTTTCTGACGCGCCCCGCCGGCAACGCGGTCAATCTCGAAGACGAGATGCTCAAGACTTCCGCCAACCAGATGGACTATGCGGCGATGACCTCGCTCTACAGCAAGAGCCTGCATCTTCTCAAAACCGCGATCGGCAAGGGCTAGCACATGATCCGCGGTCGTAACGGCTAACAACAGGACAAGCGCATGGCAAACGATGCGAACGACTTCGTCCGCTCGATGGGCATTGCGACCTCGGGCTTGCGCGCCCAGGCCGGCCGCATGCGGGTGATCTCGGAAAATATCGCCAACGCCGATTCAACGTCGGCAGTCGCGGGCGGCGATCCTTACCGCCGCAAGGTGCCGACTTTTTCTTCCGCGCTCGACCGCACGATGGATGCCCAGGTGGTGACACTCGGCAAGATCAGACCCGACCAGTCGGCGTTTCACGTCAAATACGACCCGAGCAATCCGTCGGCGGATGCCGCCGGCAACGTCAAATATCCAAACGTCAATCCGATGGTCGAAATGACCGACATGCGGGAAGCGCAGCGGTCCTACGAGGCCAACCTCAACATCATCGGCGCCACGCGCCGGATGATCCAGCGCACGCTCGACATCTTGAAGGCCTGACAGGAAGGTTTAACCCATGGCTTCACCTGCAATTGCCGCCAATGCTTACGCCGCGGCCGCCCGCGCCCTCGACACCGGAGCGGCCGCCAAGCCGACCGATGCCGGCGGGCCGTCGTTCAGCGATGTGTTGAAAGACGCCGTCGGCGGCGTGCTCGATGCCGGGCGCAAATCCGATTCGCAGACGGTAGCGATGGCATCCGGCAAGGCCAACGTGATGGACGTCGTGACGGCCGTGGCGGAGACCGACGTGGCGGTCTCGACGCTGGTGTCGGTGCGCGACAAGGTCATCGCGGCCTACGAAGACATCATGAAGATGGCGATCTGATTTTTCTCGTCGTTCCGGGTCGCGCGAAGCGGGAACCCGGAACCTCGAGATTCCGGGTCTGGTCCTTCGGACCATCCCGGAATGACGGCCCACTCGAACGGAAAGCTTAAAATGACCGGTGCAGAAACCCTCGATGTGGCGCGTGACGCGATCTGGACGATCGTGGTGGTGTCCTCGCCGCTGATGGTGGTCGGGCTCGTGGTCGGCGTCGTGGTGTCGCTGTTCCAGGCGCTGACCCAGATTCAGGAGCAAACGCTGATTTTCGTGCCGAAAATCCTCGCCATTTTCATCACGCTGCTGCTGGCGCTGCCATTCATGGCCGACTCGCTACACAGTCATATGATGCGGATATCATCGCGAATCATCGGCGGCTGATGGCATCATGGGCCGCGCGGTAGATCTGACATTCGCTCAAGTGTCGCCGCGAATGATGGAGCCGGGACGCTCGGCCTATGCGCATCGACATTTCGCTTTTGCCGGCCCTTGCGGCGACCTTCATGCTGGTGTTCGCCCGCGTCGGCGCCATGGTGATGCTGCTGCCGGGGTTGGGCGAATCCAATATCCCGGTGCGCATCAAAATTGCGATCGCGCTTTTGCTCACGCTGATCATCGTGCCGCTGCATCGCGCGGACTACCACGTCAATATGGACACGCTCTCTGCGCTTCTGGTCATGTTTATTTACGAGATCCTGATCGGCATCGTGCTCGGCGCTACCGCGCGGGTCACGTTGGCGGCACTTCAGGTCGCAGGCGCCGTGATCGCCCAGCAGCTCGGCCTTGGCTTTGTGACCTCGGTCGACCCGACGCAGGGCCAGCAGGGCGTCGTGATCGGCAACTTCCTGACGCTGCTCGGCATCACCATGCTGTTTGCGACCGACAGCCACCATCTGGTCATTGCCGCGCTCAACGACAGCTATTCGATCTTCTCGCCGGGCGAGGTGATGCCGAGCGGCGACGTCGCCGCACTCGCCACCCGCGCCTTCGCGGCCGCCTTCAAGATCGGCATGCAACTGTCTGCGCCATTTCTGGTTTTTGGCCTGGTCTTCAACGTCGGCCTCGGCGTGCTGGCGCGGCTGATGCCGCAGATGCAGGTCTATTTCGTGGGCGTGCCGCTCTCGATTCTGGCGGGGTTTCTGATCTTTGGCGTCGTACTGACGGCCATGATGGGAAGTTTCCTCGACTACTTTATCGCCGTCATGCACGACATGATCCCTCTGAAGTAAGGGCTTCTTGATTCATGGCCGATGAGGACGATGGCGGCGAACGCTCAGAAGACCCCACCCAAAAACGCCTCGACGATGCGCTTGAGCGCGGCGACGTCGCCAAGAGCCAGGAAGTCAACACCTGGTTCATGATTGCAGGCGCAACCCTTGTTATTTCGAACTTTTCCGGTTCCATCGGTGACATCCAGACGCCTCTGAAGAATATCATCGCCAATTCCTGGATGATCCGCGTCGATGGTCCGGGTCTTCTGATGCTGATGCAGAACCTGGAATATGTGCTGTTTGCCGCGCTCGGCCTGCCGATCCTGATGCTGATCATCGCGGCGATCGCCGGCAACATGTTGCAGCACCGGCTGGTGTGGTCGGCCGAATCGCTCACGCCCAAATTCTCCAAGATTTCGCCGATGGAGGGCGCCAAGCGCGTCTTCGGCAAGCAGGCGCTGGCGAATTTCGCCAAGGGCCTGTTCAAGCTAATTGCACTTGGTGCGGTCATGACCGCGATCCTGTGGCCGGAGCGGCATCGTCTGGAGTCGATGCTGCGGTTCGATCCGTCCGCGCTGTTGGGCGTGGTGGTCAGTTTGACGTTGCATCTGATGGGCTCGGTCGTCGCGATGCTCGCGGTGGTCGCGATTGCGGATTACTTCTTCCAGTACCGGCAATGGTACGAGCGACAGAAGATGTCGCTGCGGGAGATGAAGGAGGAATTCAAGCAGTCCGAAGGCGATCCGCACATCAAGGGTCGAATCCGGCAGTTGCGGCAGCAGCGCATGAAGAAGCGCATGATGGCCGCAGTCCCCAAGGCCTCCGTCATCATCACCAACCCGACCCACTACTCGGTGGCGTTGTCCTACGAACGCGGCATGCCGGCCCCGATCTGCGTCGCCAAGGGCGTCGACCTGATCGCGCTCAAGATCAGGGAAATCGCAGGCGAGCATAACATTCCGATCGTCGAGAACGTGCCGTTGGCGCGCGCGCTCTATGCCAATGTGGAGATCGACGAGGAGATACCCGTGGAACACTATCATGCGGTGGCCGAAATCATCGGCTACGTGATGGGTCTGCGGCGCGGCCTGTCCGGCCGGCGGTGACGTGGCCGGTTCCTGTGTAGGGGCTGGGTCGAACTGCGAATTACCCCGGCGGCGGCTTGCGCTAACGGGTGCGATTGGGGCACTCAGGGGGAGAAACGCCGAATCTAGTGTCCCGATTCCGAAGTTCGTCGCATTTTGCGGAGCCACGTTTCGAACTTCGGAATCGAAAGGACACTAGCTAATCTATTGATCTAGTGTGACTTTGGTTCAGAAGTCCGCATGACGAACTTGCGTCAGAAATGATGCGGACTTCTGAACCAAAGCCACACTAGCGTACATATGGTGCGTCCTACCCGTGTCGACAGGCTATTCTCCTTCTCATGACCGCCGAATCTGACCCATACGCCCCGCGACCGGCCACCGCCCACGAGCCGGTGCGGCGGGGCGGCAGCATTTTGCTGGTGCTGCTGGTCGCAGGCGTCATCGTTGCGGTCGCGGTCGCGCTCACCACCATCGGGCGGGCGCAGGCGCAGCCTTATATTCTGGGCCTGTTGGCTCTGCTTGCCATGGTCGGCCTGTTCAATCTCTTCGCTTTTGCCGCCGGCATCATCCGCTTCGTTGACCGTTCGATCGATGATCCGGTGGTCCGCCGCATCGCCGATCTCGCCTATGACGGGATCGCCGTGACCGACCCGAGCGGCCATGTCGCTTATTCCAATTCGGCCTATCTGGCGCTCACGGGCGCGGTGAACCCGCAAGATGTCCGCCCGGTGGAGCGGGTTTTCATCGGCAATCCCGACGTCTCGGAAGCGGTGTTCCGGCTGCTCAAGGCGGCGCGCGAGGGCAAACGCCAGCAGGAGGAAGTCCGTCTCGCCGGCACCAACGGCGACCACGGCCGCTGGCTCAGGATGCGGGTCCGTCCGCTCGGCCAGAGCAAACGTGAGGCGAAATATGCGGTGTGGTCGATCGCCGACATCACCCGCGACCGCGAGCGGCAGGAGGACGTGTTCCAGGAGTTGCAGCACGCGATCGAATATCTCGATCATGCGCCGTGCGGCTTCTTCTCGGTCAACCCCGCCGGCGAGGTCGCCTATGTCAATGCGACGCTCGCCAACTGGCTCGACTACGATCTGGCGGAGATCGGATCGGGCGGGTTGAAACTGACCGACATCGTGTCCGGCGATGGCGCCGCGCTCCTGACCTCGGTGACGCCGGTGCCGGGCGAGGTGACGACCGAAGTCTTCGATATCGATCTGCGCATGCGCACCGGCAAGACCATGCCGGCGCGGCTTTATCACAAGCTTGCTTTCGGCGCCGATGGCGTCCCCGGCGCCTCGCGGACGCTCGTCATCAGCCGCGCGCGCGACGAGCGCGCCGACCCGCAACGGGCCGCCGAAGTGCGCTTCATGCGCTTCTTCGACCATACACCGATGGCGATTGCGACCGTCGACCGGTCAGGTGCGGTCGTCCGCGCCAATGCCAGGTTCGCCAAACTGTCACAGGGCCTCGGCGCCGACGGTGCGGCCGGCAAATCGATTTTCAGCACTGTCAACGCCCGCGACCGCAACCTTCTGGTCGCGGCGATCAATCAGGCAGCGCAGGGGCAGGGCGATATCGCGCCGGTCGAGGTCATGCTCGACGGCACCAAGGAGCGCTGGGCGCAGTTCTTCGTCACCTCGGTCGAGGAGGACGAACGCGAGGCGGAAGCCGCGATCGTCTACATGCTGGAGACGACGGAGCGCCGGGCGCTGGAGAACCAGATCAACCAGTCGCAGAAGATGGACATGGTCGGCCAGCTCGCCGGCGGCATCGCGCACGACTTCAACAACGTGCTGTCGGCGATCATGATGGCGAACGACTTCCTGTTGAACGCGCACAAGCCAACCGATCCGTCGTTCCAGGACATCATGCAGATCAAGCAGAACGCGACGCGGGCGGCCACACTGGTGCGCCAGCTGCTGGCGTTCTCGCGCCGCCAGACGCTGCGGCCGCAGGTGCTCGACCTTGGCGATGCGCTGTCCGACCTCACCATGCTGCTGCGCCGTCTGATCGGCGAAAAAGTGAAGCTCGACCTCGTCCACGGCCGCGACCTGTGGCCGGTGAAGGTCGACGTCTCGCAGTTCGAACAGGTGGTGGTCAATCTCGCGGTCAATGCGCGCGATGCGATGCCCGATGGCGGCAAGCTCTCGGTACGCACGGCCAATGTCACGGCCGACGAAGCTACCCAGCTCGCCTATAAGGGGATGCCGGCGGCCGAATATGTCAGGATCGATGTCACCGACACCGGCACCGGCATTCCGGCCGAGATCGTCGACAAGATCTTCGAGCCGTTTTTCTCGACCAAGGAAGTCGGCAAAGGCACCGGCCTCGGGCTTTCGACGGTGTACGGCATCGTCAAACAGACCGGCGGTTTCATTTATGTGGATTCCGAACCCGGCAAGGGAACCTCGTTCCGCATCTTCCTGCCGCGGCATCATCCCGAGAAGGAAGTCGCGAGCGATCCTGTGGCGGCCAAGGAGGCGTCCACTGAGGCCAAGCCCCGCACCGATCTGACCGGGCAGGGCACGATCCTGTTGGTCGAAGACGAGGAGGGCCTGCGTTCGCTCAACGCGCGTGGCCTGCGCTCGCGTGGCTACAGCGTGATCGAGGCTTCCAACGGCGTCGAGGCGCTGGAAGCGCTGGAGGAAAAAGAGGGCGCGGTCGATCTCGTGGTCTCGGACGTGGTGATGCCGGAGATGGATGGGCCGACGCTGCTCAAAACCATGCGCGGCAAGAACCCCGACCTGAAGATCATCTTTGTTTCAGGTTATGCGGAAGACGCCTTCGAGAAGAGCCTGCCGGAGAACCAGCAATTTGCCTTCCTGCCGAAACCCTTCACGCTGAGCCAGTTGGTGGCCGCGGTGAAGGAGACCATGACGCCGCAGTAAGGTTGATATCGCGTTGCCATGACCTGGTGTGACGATCAGGCCCGCGACGCAGGGCCGCAGCCTGTCCCCCTCGCTGCGGCTTCCCTTTTGAGCGACCCTGCCCACCTAAGGGAGGCGCTGTCCCCAGGGCATCAAGACCATGGCAGCGCGGGTTTCAAGGGAATATCGTCATGAATTTCAGGCCACGTGTTCTCGGCTTCATGCAGGCCTTTGCCGTCGTTTTGTCGCTTGCCTTGCCGCTGGTTACTGCGGCCACGTCGGCTGATGCGCGGGTCGGCGGCGGCGTCAGCTCGGGCTCGCGCGGCGCGCGGACGTTCTCGGCGCCGCCTTCGACCTCGACGGCGCCCAGCACCGCGCAGCCGTTCAATCGTACCATTACGCAACCGGGCAGCCCCGGTTTGGGCACCGGCGGCGGCGGTTTCTTCAACCGTCCGGGCATGGGTCTGTTCGGCGGATTGGCGGCGGGGTTCCTCGGCGCCGGACTTCTCGGCATGCTGTTCGGCGGCGGATTGTTCGGCGGCATCGGCGGATTTTCGTCGATCATCGGGCTGATCCTGCAGATCGGGTTGATCGTGTTCCTGGTGCGGCTGGCAATGTCGTGGTGGCAGCGCCGTCAGGTGACGCAGACTGCCTATGCCGGCGGGCCTTCGCCACTTAGTGCCCAGGCGACGTCGGGCTCGGGGACCGGGTTTGGACTTGGATCGGGCAGTGCGCCGGTCCAGATTCTTCCCGCCGATTACGAAGCCTTCGAGCGGCTGCTTGGCGAAGTCCAGGACGCCTGGTCGAACGAGGACGTCGCGCGGCTTCATACGCTGGCGACGCCGGAAATGGTGTCGTATTTCACCCGCGATCTCGATCAGAACAAAGCGGAGAATGTCGTCAACAAGGTTGCCGGCACGCGGCTTCTGCAAGGCGATCTCGCCGAGGCCTGGCGCGAGGGCGAGACCGACTATGCGAGCGTCGCGATGCGTTACTCGCTGGTCGATACCACGCTCGACCGCGCCAGCGGCCGCGTCGTCAAGGGCAACGGGCAGCCGGAGGAAGTCACCGAGGTCTGGACCTTCCTGCGCCCGCGCGGCAGTAACTGGGAATTGTCGGCGATCCAGCAGACCTGATTACTTTGTGTGAAGAATTGTGACGTGAGCGGGCGCTGCGGTTTTACCGCGGCGCCCTTTCATTTGTGCGTCGCGCAAACGGAATAATGTCGGTCATAAAGGGTTGCATTATCGTCAGACGATCGATGAAAAAAGGCCGGTTGAATCAAAAAACAAATGGGAGGATTTTCAATGTCTGTTCTCGCTAAAAACATTTCGCGTCTTGGTGTTGTCTCGGCCATGGCTTTGTTCGCGAGCCTGGTAGCGGCGCCAGCGCAGGCCCAATCGGCCAATACCACGTTCTTCGTCACCTCGGCTGGTCCGGGCAAGGGCGCAGACCTCGGTGGTATCGAAGGTGCCGACAAGCAGTGTGCGACACTTGCCAGCGCCGCAGGCGCGACTGCCAAGACCTGGCACGCTTATCTCTCGACGCAGGCCGCCGACGGCAAGCCCGCAGTCAATGCGCGCGACCGCATCGGCAAGGGACCGTGGCAGAATTCGAAAGGCGTCGTGATCGCCAAGGACGTTGCCGATCTGCACAGCGCGTCGAATAACCTGAACAAGCAAACCGCGCTCAGCGAAAAGGGCGAGGTGATCAACGGCCGTGGCGATACGCCGAACCGTCATGACGCGCTGACGGGTTCGCAAGCCGACGGCACCGCGTTTGCGGCGGGTGAAGACCGTACCTGCAAGAACTGGACGAGCTCGACGCAAGGCGCGGCGATGATGGGCCATATCGACCGCATCGGCCTGCGCGACGACGATGCCTCGAAATCCTGGAACTCGTCGCATCCCTCGCGCGGCCCGGATGGCGGCTGCTCGCAGGCCGATCTCAAGAGCACCGGCGGCGACGGCTTGCTGTACTGTTTCGCCGCGAACTGATCGGCGGTTCTCCTCCCTCTCTTTGTAGGAGAGGGAGGAGCGATTTTGTGCCATGCCGCCTCAGCGGCCAGGTATCTTTTCTAAGATCGTATTTTTGGAAGATCAGGCCTGATAGTTGAACAGCGCCGACAAGCTTGAACTGGACGCTGTCGCGGCGCCATTGGCTCCGTACGAAGAGGATTGAGCATCCTGGAGCGATTTCAAGAAGTCTTGCAGGACGTTGCTCAACGAATTGCTGCTGTCGGATGACGAGCTGCTGCTCGACGACGAGTCGCTCGAACTTGAAGACGACGAGCTGCTGTCGATCAACTGCTCGATTTCTGAGGCCAGGCTGTTCGAAGACGACGACAATGAACCGCCGCTCCCCGATGGACCGCCGCCCGGAGGGGGGCCGGGCGGTGGTCCACCGGCGCCCCCGGGTCCACCGGGACCGCCGGGGCCACCCTGACCGCCGGCGCCGCCCGGGCCATTGGCAAAGGTGTTGGTGAACAGGTTCTGCAATTCAGTGGCCTGAGAACTCGTCAGGGCGCCGCTGGAGACCTGAGCCTGGATAAGGCTTGTGATCTTGGACTTGATATCTCCGGGACCGGTATCTCCGCTGCTGCTCGTGGAGCTGGAAGAACTGGACGAGGACTGACCGGACGTCAGCGAATCGTTGATGCTTGTGAGCGCCGAGGACAGCGCGGACTCATCGGACGAACTGATCGTGCCGGCCGACACTTCGGACTGAAGCTCTGAGTCCAGCTGCTGAAGAGGACTGGTGTAAGCGTACTGATTGGAGCCGATTGATGAAATCGATGACATCGAATTCTCCCGCCAAATAAGATGCCACGATGGTTAGGCGGGCTCGATTAACTCAATCTTACCGGGCTGCGGCGGGTTTATTTCCGGTTGTTTCAGGTTTCTCCCTGTTGCCAGATTGAAACAAAAATCCGGATGTCTCCTTCGTGTCAGGTGGCTCGTTTTTGAAGAATACGGGCCGACTGAAGCGCGAATTCACGAGGCTTTTCGGAGCTGGATGCTTTCGTTGAGCGGGAATTGCACTCTGGCTCTCAAGCCCCGAGGCGCCAGGTCATGGAGCGACAGCGTGCCGCCGTGAGCAAGCGCGATGGCCCGCGCAATTGACAGTCCGAGGCCAAAGCCTGAGGCATCGTCCATGTTCCGGGCGTCGTCACCTCGCACGAAAGGCTCAAGCACCTTGCCCTTCTGGGTTTCGGCAATGCCGGGCCCGTTGTCGTCGACATCGATGACCGCGTGATCCTGTGACGTAGTCAGCCGAACGGTTGTGCTGTTTGCGAACCTGACCGCATTTTCCACCAGATTGGTGATGCTGCGGCGGATATCATCCGGTCGCGCCATGGCCATGGCGTGTTCGGGACCGACATAAGTGACGCTGTGACCCATATCGGTAAATTGGTCGGCGATGAGCTGCAACACGGTCGCGATGTCGACCAGCGTCATGACCTCCAGTTTGCGGTCGTTGCGCAGGAACGAGAGCACCGAATCCAGCATCGATCGCATCTGATCGAGGTCGGCCGACATGCGATCGCGCTGCGCTTCATCATCTATGAATTCGGAACGCAGCCGCATTCTCGTAATCGGGGTGCGCAAATCGTGACTGATCGCCGCGAGCATCTTGGTGCGATCGTCCATCAGACCGGCGATGCGATCGTGCATCCGGTTGAGGGCGCGTGCCGCGCGCCGGACTTCTTCAGGGCCACGTTCCGGCAGCGAGCTCAGCGTGCGGCTAAGGCTGAAATTTTCGGCAGCATCGGCAAAGGACGAAAGTGGCGTCGTCAAGGCGCGCGCAGCCCACAGGCTCAGCAAGACAACGCTGATGGCCGCCAGAAACAGCGTCATCATCCACGGGCCAGCCCAGAACGGCGGCCGATGGCCGTCCGATTTCAGCCGCATGGCGACCGCGGTCCCGTCCGGCAACGTAAAACCGATCCTGGGATTGTCTCCATCGGGATCAATCGCAAAGATCCTGACATCGTCTCTGAACCAGGGCGGCAGATCCCTCAGCTTGCTTCGGCGAGCATCTTCTGGTGGCGGAACGGAACCGCGCGGCAGCGCCTCGATCTCCAGCTGAGGATCGGACCGCGAGAAGACGGCGATGAGACCGGCTCGCTCGGCTGGTGTCGCTGCGCCAAGCAGATGCATGGCCACACCCGCCAGATCGTGATTGTGCAGAAACGGATTCTCATGCCGCGATTGCGGATCTGGCTGGTGGATCAGAAAGACGGTGGTGACAATCAAATGCAGTGTGACGATGGAGGCGAGCACCAGTGCTGTTATCTGACCGCTGATCCGCTTTAGATTCAAAAAAGCGATCGCGTCTCTCATCAGTTGCTCGCTGAGTGCGCGATAACCTCGACGTTGGGCGTAAACATGTATCCCCCGGCACGCACCGTCTTGATGATCGAGGGATTTTGTGGATCGGCTTCGATTTTCCGCCTGATGCGACTTACCAGGACGTCGACGCTCCGCCCCAGAGCGCTTCCGTCACGGCTCTGGGTCAGATCGAGCAAGTCGTCACGGGAAAGTACCCGTCCAGCTCTTTCGCAAAAAGTCTGCAATAGGTTGAATTCAGCACCTGTCATGGCGATGCTCGCGGCATTGGGGCTCCGCACTTCGCGCTGACGAAGGTCGATTTGCCAGCCAAGAAACGCAAGTACGGTCGCGTCGTCGATCAAACGAGCGCTGTGGCCGAAAGCTTGCCGCCGTATAATGGCGTTTATCCTTGCCAACAGTTCGCGCGGATTGAACGGTTTTGGCAGGTAATCATCCGCCCCGTTATCGAGGCCAACGATACGGTCGACGTCGTCGCCGCGCGCGGTGAGGATGATGATCGGAAGTGAGGAGGATTCAGCTCTCACCTTGCGGCAGAGACTAAGGCCGCCTTCACCCGGGAGCATCAGGTCAAGAATGAGAACATCGACGCGGCAAACGGCCATCATCCGCACCATTTCGCGGCCATCGGCCACCGCAATTGGATTACAGCCGTTGGCGCGCAAATACCTCGCGATTAGGGTCCGCGTCTCCCGATCATCTTCCACAACCAGGATATTCTGAGTTGCCATAAGGCCATGGGCCGTGATTCGCCGCTTTTTTGAAAGAAAATGTTGTTTCGAAATGTTTCTCGAAGCGCGCCCGCGATTCGGCCGCGCCATACTTCATCCGGCGTCGCGGCCATCACTTCGCAGCGTTCAGCGGAAAATCGAACATATGCTTTGTATAGGTCTCGACCACGATCGAAAACGGCAACCGCGCCTTTGTGTAAAGAATGGCGCGATGCTCCAGCACATGGTCGGGCACAGCCAGGGCGCCCGTACCGTCCTTTTGTGCCGCTTCCAGCTCCCATCCTTCGGGCAACGGCCGCCACAGCGGCGTGACCTTGAGCGTCTGGCGCTGGAATTCAAGATCCTTCACCGCGCGCCCGAAGGGGGTGTCGGTTTCATCAAGCAGCCGGTTCATCTCAGCCGTGAGGCGGCTGGGCACATACCAATTGTCGGCCTCGGAAAGCAGTCTATCGCCGCAAAACAATTGCACGCGCCGGTAACGTACCGGCTCGTCAGCGCTAACAGCGAATCGCTGGCGGTCCTCCGGCGCGATCTGCCGATCTTCGCCGCGCACGAGATGCGCCGAAACCTTTGCCTCCGTCGCCAGCCGGTGGGCGCCGCACCAGCGCTCCAGCGTCAGGGTCGCGCTCGGGTTCGAAAGCAACTCGGCATTCAGCGTCTCAATCAACGCCGTGGCCTCGACACGGGCGAGGAAACTGCCGGGCCATTCATCGGCGAAGGCCGCGGACGGCAAGATCATTGCAACGATGGTCAGAGATATCCAGTTCTGCCACTTCATCACGTTTCCAGTTTTCCACAAGGTGGCGGTTCTTAGCACAGTCTGCCGGAGAGTTGGTTCAAGCCTACGTCAATCCGCGCGAGGGCGGAGGACAAGGTCGCATCTCGCTCGATGATCAGAGATCAGGCTGTCGCGAGACGTTTTGACTGCGAAAGCAGCGTTCTGATTTCCGCGAGAGGCCGCGGCCGGCTGAACAGATAGCCCTGCATCTCGGTGCAGCCCAGAACATGGAGCAGCTGTCTTTGCTGTTCGGTCTCGACGCCTTCCGCGGTCGTGGTCATGTTGCGTGCGTCTGCGATGTTCACCACGGCGCGCACGATCGCCGATGAGCCATCGTTTTCCGCGATATCGCTGACAAAACAGCGATCGATCTTGATCTTGTCGAAGGGAAAGCGCTGCAGATAACTCAACGAAGAATAGCCGGTGCCGAAATCGTCGAGCGCGATACGGACGCCGAGCGCACGAAGCTCGTGCAATATGGTCAGCGCCGCCTCGTCGTCGCGGATCAGGACCGCCTCCGTGATCTCGAGTTCCAGCCGGTTTGCCGCCAGGCCGGACGCCGATAGCGCGGCAGCGACCTTGAGCCCGAAAATAGGGCTCCTGAACTGGATCGGCGAGACATTGACCGCGATCCTGAGGTGATCCGGCCAGGTAGCTGCCTCGGCACAGGCCGTCGTGAGTACCCATTCTCCGAGCTGGCTGATCAGGCCGGTGTCCTCGGCGATCGGAATAAATTCGGCGGGCGAAACCATGCCCCGCTCGGGATGGCGCCAGCGTAACAGCGCCTCGCAGCCCGTCACTTCGCCGCTAGCCAGATTGACAAGCGGCTGGTAATGCAGCTCGAAACCGCCATCCGTCATCGCCTGCCGCAGATCCCGCTGCAGGGTGAGCCGCGCCTTGGCGCGGGCATCCATGCCCGGCTCGAAGAACCGATAGGTCCGGCGGCCGTCGGCCTTGGCGCCATACAGCGCCAGGTCGGCCTTCATCAGCAGCCGGTCGGACTCGCTGGCGTCGGCAGGCGCGATCGCGATGCCTATGCTGGCGTCGGTAACGAGTTGGTGGCCGAGACATTCGAAGGGATCGCGGATCGCTTCGTGAATTCTGGAGACAAGATCGGACACGTCCGCCGGATTTTGAATGCCGGTCTGAACGATCGCAAATTCGTCGCCGCCGAGCCTTGCGATCAGATCGGTCTCGCGGATGCACTTGCTCAAGCGCAAGGCGACGCCTTTCAAGAGCTCATCGCCGACCGGGTGACCCAATGAGTCGTTGACGCTCTTGAATTCGTCGATGTCGATGTAGAGCAGGGCGATTTGTTCGCCGCCTTGAATCTTGCCGAGTTCCTGTTGGAGCCGA
Source organism: Bradyrhizobium sp. (assembly GCF_049519115.1). GTDB lineage: Bacteria > Pseudomonadota > Alphaproteobacteria > Rhizobiales > Xanthobacteraceae > Bradyrhizobium. Next base: position 37,047 of record NZ_JBEKRB010000028.1, on the reverse strand, counting down.
TCCTGGAACAGCGCGCGATTGGGCAGGCCGGTCAGTGCATCGTAATGCGCCAGATAGGCGACCCGATCTTCAGATTGCTTGCGATCGGTTATGTCCTCGTGAGTGGCGACCCAGCCACTGCCTTCCACCTGCCGGTACGTGATCTGAATCGAGCGGCCGTCAGGGGTCCACCGTATGATGGTTTTATTGAGAGCCATGTCCAGCAAGATCGTGGAGCACACCTGATCGACTTCGCCTTCCATCGACCCGATTTCCAATCGATGCGCCATCAGATCGCGAAAATGGCAGCCGGGCTTCACGATATCAGGAGACAACCCGTACATCTCGATGTAGCGCTGATTGCAGACGTCGAGCCGGCCGGATTCGTCGAATAACGTCAAACCCTGCGTCATGTTGTTGACTGCGGTATCAAGCCGCAGCTTTTCCAGCGTCAATTGCTTTCGTGACGTCTGATGTTGCCGCGATAACTGCTTGACGATCAGAAAGAGAATACCGGCGATCACAAGCGCAGACAAAATCGCAGATGCGACCAGAAATTTGGTTTGATTTCGCCAATCCGCAAGTGCCGACGCCACGGTCGTTGTCGCAACCACAGATATCGGGAAGCGGCTCAATCGGCGCACCGAGACCAATCGCTCCTGACCGTCCACGGGACTGGTAATGCGCGACGTATTATGATCCGTGCCGGACATGATCGTCCGAAACAAGGAGGCTGTCTTTAGTTTCTGCCCGATCAGCTCTTCGACATGGGGATACCGCGCCAGCATCGTCCCGTCCTGATCGAACATTGAAATCGCGGCTTCTGTTCCCAACGTAACAGACGAGAAAAAATCCTCGAATTTCGCTGGAGCCAGTCCTCGCGTGGCAACTCCCAGGAATTCGCCGTTGGGTCCTGTCATTTTGCGGGCGACAATCGTTACCAGCCCTCCAGTAAAACGGCTGCGTACCAGCTGGATCTGGTAGGGTGGTGAGGCGGATCCCGATTTCAGAATTTCAAAATAGGCTCGATCGGCGATGTTGATCGCGGGTGCGGGCCAGGTTTCCGATGAATTGATGAGTGAGCCGCTGGCGTCATAGACGTTTACCGCCGAAACGTCGGAAGAACCGCTGACCTTGGCTTTCATCATCAAATGCGTTTCGTGCGTCGACATATGACGCTTGAAAAGCTCGGGCGAGGCGAATGTCGCCGAACGTGCGAGCGCGGCAAGGTCGTTCTGGATGACCGTTAAATCGCCAAGCCGCTGATCAAAGTGGCGAGCGAGCAGAAGCACGGTATTTTCAAGCTCGCGCTCGCTACTTTCTAGGCCGCGCTCACGAAAATTACCGACCATGACGGCGGTTCCGATCGCGATCGTCGCGATCAGCAGGATACCGCAAGCAATAAGCCATCGAACGGGATCGCGGCGAACGGCCGATTCGCTGATGGAGCCGGCTGGTGCCGCTTTGCGGGTTTTGACGAAGTCTTCGTTCTGAAGCGTCTTCTGCATTTTCCCTTCCCCCCGGAAAACCCTGATTACAGGCCGCGGGTGGAAGTCGCGTTATCAACGTCGGTTACCGAAGCGTTAATGGTGAGCCAACCGTCTCGTTCTGGCCCCGCGAGGCCCACTCATTCCCGATATTGAGATTTCATAAACCTTCGACGCCGGTGCGGTTTTCAATCCGGCGCCGGGTGCGGTTTCACTCGAACCCGTCGCCGAGCACGCCTTGTTCGATATAGGCGCGGCGTTGGTCGTCGTCGTGGCTGATCACGATCGAAAGGTTGGTCTCGGTGCGGCTGAGGCCGTTGAGCCAGTCGAGCTCGGCGGCCATCAGTTCCGCAGGTTCTTTGATCCACGGCGCGTCCTTGCCCGTATTTAAGCGCACCCCGTCCATGTGCCAGGCGACATCGCCTGCCAGCAGCAATTCCTTGCCCGATTGCAAGGCGACATACACCATCTGCGAGCCTGGCGTATGACCGGGCGCCTTGATCAAGGCGATGCCCGGCGCAACCGCCATCGCGTTGGCGTAATCGATCACGCGAAAACGCGAAGCCATCTCGGGCGTCGGCCGCAATTCCGGCATCTGCGGTTCGTTGATCAGCGTTTGCAGTTGCGCGCGCGTCAGCACGGTCTTTGGCGCGAGTTCGTTGAAGGACGGGCTCTTGATCAGGCCGGCAATGTGGTCGCCGTGCTCATGGGTGACGACGATTGCTTTGGCTTTTTGTAAAGCGCGCGCCACGCGCGCTTCGGCTTCCGGAAAATATGGCTCCTCGACGCCGCGGCCGAAAAAACGATGGGTGGCGAGATCCATGCCGGTATCGACCATGATGGTGCCGTCGGCATAGACGATCTGATAGGCGGTGCGTGCCTGCACGCTGGGCCCGGCCGGCAGGCCCTTGACCGCAAAATTCTTCGTGCGCCGGCTTTCGGCAAATTTGATGACGTTGACGCGCAGCGGCCGCGGGCCCGGGATCATTCCGGCGACCTGGCGGATTTCGGCAAGGTCGGCATGCCAAGGCGGCTCGGTTTGCGCAGCCGATGTCGGCGGCGAAAAAGCCAGCGCCGCGCAAAGGCCGAACAGGCACGGGCTCAACCACTTGCTCATGATTCTGAAAGCTTCCTGGTGGGTCGGCAAAACCACCAAAGCATATCGTACAGTCGTCTTGCTAGTGGGAGTTAGGCCGCCACAGTCGCGCGCGCGACGCCGACGGCTGGTACCGAGTCGCGGGCAAAGCGGGCGGCAGCGCTGATCGCCGTGGACAATTGCGACACCGCCGCGGGCCTTGCGAACAGATAGCCCTGGCCTTTGGCGCAGCCTGCATGCGCCAGGAAATTCCATTGCGCCTCGGTCTCGATGCCTTCGGCCAGAACCGGCATGTGCAGGCTTTCGCCGAGCGCCAGCACGGTGCGGACGATGGCGGCGGCGGCTTCATCGTGCGGCAGCCGTTTGACGAACGACTGGTCGAGCTTGATCTTGTCGAACGGGAAGGCGTGCAGCGTCGCCAGCGACGAATAGCCGGTGCCGAAATCGTCCATAGCAACCGTAATGCCCATGGCTTTCAGCTTGCGCAGGATATGCAGGCCGCGGCTCTGGTCCGACATGATGGTCGATTCCGTGACTTCGACCTCAAGACGCGCTGGCGGCAGACCGGTTTCCAGGAGAATGCCGTGGATCATCTCGGCCAGATCATCGCGGCCGAACTGGACCGGCGAGAGGTTGACCGCGACGTTTCCGGGAATCTTTCCCTCCGCGGCATCGCGGCAGGCGGCGCGCAAGGCCCATTCGCCCATTTCGAAGATCGCTTCGGTTTCTTCGGCCAGCGGAATGAATTCCGCCGGCGAAACCATGCCGAGCTTTGGATGTTTCCATCGCATCAAGGCTTCGGCGCCGCAGATCTTGCCGTCATTGAGCGACATCTGGAGCTGATAGTTCAAGAACAGCTCGTCACGTTCGGCCGCATGTTCGAGATCGCGGGCGAGCGCCCGGCGCTTGCGGGCGCTGTCGTCCATTTCGAGGCTGTACATGCAGATCGAGCCGGATTGCCCGCTCTTGCCCCGGTGCATCGCGAGCTTGGCATTGCTCAGGAGCTGGTCGCGCTCCGGCGTATCGGTCGGGAATACCGAAAAGCCGATCGAGGCGGTGAGGCGAACGGCATAACCCTGGACCGTAAACGGCTCGGCAAAGGCCTGCGAGATCCGCTCCGCAAACGCATAGGCATCGTTCGGGTGATTGCTCGAGGTCGTCAGCGCCAGGAATTCGTCGCCGCTTTGGCGCGCCAGAAATTCACTCGCTCCAAGCTGCTTGCGCATGCGCGTCGCAACGTCGATCAGGAGCAGATCGCCGGCGCCGTGGCCGTAGAGATCGTTGATGTCCTTGAAGCCGTCGAGGTCGATCGAGAAGGCCGCGAGCCTGTGCGCTTTTTCGTGGGCCTCAGCGCTATCAAAGGCGAGCCGTTCGTTGAAGGCGATGCGGTTGGGCAGCCCGGTCATGGTGTCGTTGAACGACAATTGATGAATACGGTCGGCCGATTCCGTTCGCACGCGCAGGTCGATGATATAGGTCGAAAAGCCGTTGCCGATGACGAGGAGAACGGCCGCGACCACGGCGATGCCGAGTGTATCGGCGGGCACGAGATAGGCCGGCAGGATCACCGAGGCGTCCGGCGCGGCCGTTACCGCAGCGGTCAGCGAATAGTGCATCGCGCAGATCATGAAGGCGAACACGATGGCGGCGCCATGCCGGCACCAGCGCGTCACCGGACGGTTGGCGCGGTTGACGGCGAGCGCGCTCAGGCTCAGTCCGAGCACAAAGGTCATGGCGAGGCCATAGGCGTTCCAGTGGAAATCGCCCTTGATATGCCAGGCCTTGAAGCCGACCAGATGCATGGCAAGGATGCCGACGCCCATAGCAAGGCCGCCGGCCTCCGGCGCCAGCGTAAAGTGCCGGCTGCCGATCTCGAAACCGACAAAACAGGCGGCGACCGCGATGAGGAGAACCGCGCCGGTGGCAACCGGTTCGAATCCGCTCACGAGCAAAGGATCAAGCGCCAGGATCGAGATGAAGGTGGAAGCCCACAGCGCAACGCCGGTGCCGACGGACGCCATGAACAGCCAGCCGCGGCGGGTCGCGCCTTCGGTAGCGCGGGCGCGCGCGAAATGGCGCATGCCGACCCAGGTGCCAAACAGGCATACTGCGCCTGCAAATGCGACGAGGGTCTGCTGATAGGCAAAGTTTTCGACGGTGGAGTAGAGCATGCGAATTGTTTCCTGCCACTACCCTAGTGCGGCCGAGTTAATTGGGAACGGTCTGGTGGTCCAACCCGGCGGACTTCGCGAAATAGCGTTGAAATTTTGTAAGAAACACCGGCGGAAGGCGGGCGTTGTTTAGGACAATTCCTTCAGGTGCGGGTCACTTTAACCGCACGTTAAGGTTAGAGTACGGTTGAACTGAAAAGGCATTTCGATGCGGTACGAACTCTACTACTGGCCGTCGATCCAGGGGCGCGGCGAATATGTCCGTCTCGCGCTGGAAGAGGCCGGTGCCGGCTACGTCGATGTGGCGCGGGAGCGTGGCACGGCAGCCCTTATGCGGATAATGGAGAAGGGGGGTGGCACGCCGCCTTTCGCGCCGCCTTTTCTCAAGGCCGGCAAGGTCGTGATCGGGCAGACCGCCAATATCCTGCTTTATCTCGGCGCGCGCCATTCCCTTGCGCCGAAAACCGAAGCCGGCAAGCTCTGGGTGCATCAGCTTCAACTGACGATCGCGGATTTCGTTGTGGAAGTGCACGATACCCATCATCCGCTTGGCCCTTCGCTTTATTATGAGGATCAAAAGAGCGAAGCGAAAAAGCGCACGAAGGAATTCTGGGACGAACGCGTGCCGAAATATCTGGGCTATTTCGAGCGTTTGCTGGAGGGGAGTTCCGGGCATTATGTCACCGGGCGCAAGCTCACCTATGTCGACCTGTCGCTGTTCCAACTGGTCGAGGGGCTGCGTTATGCTTTCCCGAACCGGATGAAGGCCTTCGAGCGAAAAATTCCAGAACTAATCGAACTGCGGAATCGCATCGCCGCCCGTCCCAATATCAGGGCCTATGTTGCCAGCGAACGCCGGATTGCCTTCAACACGGACGGCATCTTCCGCTATTACAAGGAGCTGGATGCTTGACCCGCTTCGTCATTCCGGGCTCGTGCTTCTCACGCCCCGATCAATCACAACCGGTTCCGGCCGTCCATCGGTGTCATCTTCAGGCTGGAAAGTTCGATGCCGTCGATGCAGCTGACATTGAGCGCAATCACGGCCGTTCCGTCCGGCTTGTTGCCGCGAGCAAACACCTCGACGCCGCAATCGCTGCACGACTGATGGCGGATGGCGTGTTTGTTGAAGAGGTATTCTTTCAAGTTGTCTTCGCCGGCGCGCAGCTGAAAGCTCGCGGGCGCGAGAAAAGCGAAGTGCAGGCCGCGCTTGGTGCAGATCGAGCAGTTGCACGCCGTCACCATCGCAAGATCCGTGGTGCATTCGAAACGCACCAGGCCGCAATGGCAACCGCCGGTCAGGGTTTTGGTGTCGGGCATCGGTCTCACCACACTCCGGGCACGAGACGATATCGCACCCGCGCCGCATAGTCAGCATATCCGGGCAGTCCGGTCGTCAAGGTATTCTCCTCGATCCGGGTACGGATGCCAAAGAGAATGGCGAAGACTGGCGTCATCGCGACGCCCCACCACGATCCCAGCAGCAGCGCGCTCCCGACGAAGAAGACGAGCGCGCTCGTATACATCGGGTGCCGAACCAAAGCGTAGGGTCCGGTTGAGATGACGTGATGGCCGCGTTCCGACTGAACCTTCACCACCGCAGCCGCGAATGAATTTTCGCGAAATACCCGCATGATCAGGACAGTCGAGATAAGCAGGAACGCAAGCCCGATCGCCTGCAGGGCGACAGGCATGCGGGAGGGATGAAAGCGCTCGTCGAGCCCCATCACGATGAACCAGCTCAGGAAGGTCAAACCGAGAACTGCGATGATCTTTTTGTCGGCGGCCGGCTGATCACGCTGGATCGGCGAGCGCATGCGCTCGGCCAGGAGTTCCGGATTGTGTTTGGCAAGCCACGACCCGCAGCCGAACCCGATCAACAGCATCACGCCGACAAAAACCCATGCTGCCGGCCAATCAAGCGTGCCGGCGGGCACGAACAGCAGCGCGGCGAAAGCGGCGGTCCAGGCGAGACTCTGCAACAGCCATTTCGCGACCATCCGGCGTCCTCCCTTTCAGGGGACACTTGGTGATCGCGGTGCCGTTCGACAACTAGCGGCGGGAGCTCAGACGAGCTGGTTGACCCGTGTTCCCTGTCCGGGCGGCAGCGGCGCAGGGGCCGGCGGCTGGGTCTGGCTGGCGTCGTTTGAATCGGTGTTATCAGTCACAACTGGCGAAACAATCGCAGCAGGCTGCGTGTTGTTGTCGAGATAGTTGTAGGGCAGCGGCGCGGACGGCGAATTGATGCTTGAAACGCTCATGAATTTCAAATCCTGCTACACGGAGCAGAGCGCACCTTGAGCGGGCAGGACCGAAGGCCTTGTGAATCCAATCGTTAAAATTTGAGCGATCGGGCGCACGCACGTTCGCATGGTGAACGAGCCGCTAGCGGTCTGACCCTTTGCCTACTGGTCCAGTCCGCGCGAAATCGCGATCGCGGCGTCGGTCTTGGTCCGCGTGCAGTTCATGTCGAGGCGGCGGTAGCGGATCGAGACGTCGTCGCCGCGGAAAATACCCATCCGCGACATGCAGCCTGAAACGCCCTTGAGCAACTCGTCCTTCGGCAGGGTAAAGACGATCGCAGCGGCGCCGGCGACAAAGGCCAGAAATTCAGCTTTCGGCTTGCGGCCGTCGCCCTTGACGTAGAGCTCGTTGGCGTATTTGCGGTTGGCGCAGCCGAGCGACATTTCCTTGGCCAGCGGATGCGACAGATAGATGATGTTGGCCGCGGTGATGCCGACCTTCAGATTGTCGACCTGTTCCTTGAGCTGGTTCGCGATATCCGTGCAGCGGTCGGCCCGCGCCGGCGGGGCGGCAAGTGCGCATGATACCGCAAGTAGCACGGCAAGCAGGAACGGTCGGCGAAACGGTCGTCGGAATCTCATGATGGCAGCCCCTCAATTCCCGGCATCAAAGCCTCAAGCGGGCGGTGAGTGCAAGCGTCGGGTTTTGTTTTCTTTGGAAGTCAGGATAAGGCAAAGCCCTGTACCTGCAGCCAGCCAGGGCCTCGAATTCCGTTGCGCCGGGGTCCGTTATCGGGCTTTTCGACCATATAAAAGTATGGTAATAAATACATATAAACCGATGGTTCAGGCCGATGTCAGATTTCGAGTGGGATCTTGTCAAGGACAGGGCCAATCGAACAAAACATGGCGTCGGGTTCGAGATCGCCCAGCATGCGTTTCTTGATCCGCTGCGCGTGATCGCGGAGGACCTCGGCCACAGCGGTGGCGAGCGTCGCTACTTCTGTTTTTGGCCGGGTCGAGGGCGCCGTCATGACGGTGCGCTTCACGTGGCGAAACCAAAGGATCAGGATTTTCGGAGCGGGTTACTGGCGGAAAGGAAAAGCGATCTATGAAAAAGCCAACAGTTGAGTACAGCAAAGGCGAGATCGGCCGGGTCAGGATCGTCGAGGATTTTCTGCCGTCGCCGGACAAATTAGTGCTGCGCGAGAATAACGTGAAGGTGACGCTGAGCCTATCGCAGCGTTCGGTGGCGTTTTTCAAGCGCGCTGCCCGCCAGCGCCGTATCCCGTACCAGCGCATGATCCGCGCGCTGGTGGACGCCTATGCAGAGAAGCAGGAAGGGAAGGGGTGAGGCTCGCGTATGGCAGCGAAGCCGCCTAGAAGACGTGGATGCCCGCGACATCTAGCGCGAAGACGCGCTTCGCGCTTTTGCCGCGGGCATGACAGCTACCCGCCACTCACCTTCAATCTTCCTTTTGGCGCAAAAGAGCTTAGAACGGTGGGATTGCCGGCGCGCCTTTTCGAGCGGCGTCCGGCCTAAAAAAGCCATGCGAGCCACCCATGAACGCCGCGTCAGCCTTTCCCGATCAGCAAAAGCCCGTTCCGCCCTATAAGCACACCCCGCTGTTTCCGTTAGGCAGCGACAACACGCCGTACAAGAAGATCACGACCGAGGGCGTGCGCGTCGAGAAGGTGCTCGGCAAGGACATGCTGGTGGTGTCACGCGAGGCGCTGCGGGCGTTGTCGGAAGCTGCCTTCGGCGAGATCAATCATTATCTGCGGCCGGGGCATCTGAAGCAGCTGCGCTCGATCCTCGACGACAAGGAGGCAAGCTCCAACGACAAGTTCGTGGCGCTGGATTTCCTGAAGAACGCCAACATCGCCGCCGGCGGCGTGCTGCCGATGTGCCAGGACACCGGCACCGCGATCATTATGGGCAAAAAGGGCTGTAACGTCATCACCGACGGCGAGGACGAGGCCGCGCTCTCGGAAGGCGCGCGCGATGCGTACTTACGGCGCAATCTGCGCTACTCGCAGGTGGCGCCGCTGTCGATGTATGAGGAAAAGAACACCGCCAACAACATGCCGGCGCAGTGCGAGATCTATGCCGAGGGCGGCTCTTCAGAAGTAGACTCGGCCTACAAGTTCATGTTCATGGCCAAGGGCGGCGGCAGCGCCAACAAGAGCTTCCTGTTTCAGGCCACGCCCTCGGTGCTCACGAAGGACCGCCTGCTGGCGTTCCTGAAGGAAAAGGTGCTGACGCTCGGCACCGCGGCGTGCCCGCCCTATCACTTGGCGATTGTGATCGGCGGCACTTCGGCCGAGCTTTGCATGAAGACGGTGAAGCTTGCTTCCGCACGCTATCTCGATGCCTTGCCTACCCATGGCTCGCCCGACGGCAATGCCTTCCGCGATCTCGAGATGGAGCAAGAGATATTGAAGATGACGCAAAGCCTTGGCGTCGGCGCGCAGTTCGGCGGCAAGTATTTCTGCCACGACGTCCGCGTCATTCGGTTGCCGCGCCATGGCGCCTCGCTCCCGATCGGGCTTGGCGTGTCGTGTTCGGCCGACCGCCAGGTGCTCGGCAAGATCACGAAGGACGGCGTCTATCTCGAGGAGCTCGAGCACAATCCGGCGCAATATCTGCCGCAAGTCGAGCAGGCGCTCGGCGGCGAGGTGATCAAGATCGATCTCAACCAGCCGATGAAGGACATTCTCGCCACGTTGTCGAAGCATCCGATCAAGACGCGGCTGTCGCTCACCGGCACCATGATCGTGGCGCGGGATTCGGCGCATGCGAAATTGCGCGAGCGGCTGGAGAAGGGTGAGCCGCTGCCGGATTATTTCAAGAATCATCCGATCTATTACGCCGGTCCCGCCAAGACGCCGGAAGGCTATGCGTCCGGCGCGTTCGGCCCAACCACCGCGGGACGCATGGATTCCTTTGTCGATCAGTTCCAGGCCGCGGGCGGCTCGATGGTGATGGTCGCCAAGGGTAATCGCGCGGTTGCGGTGCGCGAGGCCTGCAAGAAGCACGGCGGCTTCTATCTCGGCTCGATCGGTGGCGCAGCGGCCAATCTCGCCGAGCACTGCATCAAGAAGGTCGAGGTCGTCGAATATCCCGAACTCGGCATGGAAGCGATCTGGCGCATCGAGGTCGTGGATTTCCCGGCCTTCATCATTATCGATGACAAGGGTAACGACTTCTTCAAGGAATTGAATCTGGGTTAGCGCCCGAGCAGGCCGAGCGAAAGCGAGGCCGTTAGCGAACGGCGCTATCGTATAAATGGCGCGCGTTCCCCGGATGCGGCGCAGTACCATCAGCGCGTTTACGCGCGTCTGCGACGCGCTACGGTGCTGCGCTGCGGATCCGGGGTCCATCCGATCGGGGCGTGGGTCCTGGCTCTGGGTTGCACCGTTTTACGCTGCAACGCGTCCGGGACTAGAGCGTTCAGGCACCGTCGGAGCCTGAAGTTTTCCGATCGGGGTCCTGATCGATCGGAGGAGGCCATATCTTGCACTCAAAACTTCGGGCTATGCCCGGGCAAACTTCCCCTGACTGAGCGGGCGGGCTGACACCTAGCCACGCCGGACGGACAATCCAGAAACCGTGCTTTTTGATGTGTCTGCCGTGGCTTGTGCCGGACTCGGCTGGCGCGGCCGCCAGCGTTGTTGCACAAACGATCAATGTCAAAAATCGGATCGCCGATCTTGTCATGCGGCCCTCCCGAATGGCTTTGGGCAAACGCGGTCCCTTGCATGATAGACTCTTCTCCGGAAGGGATATTCCCGCCGCGACAATAAGTCTTTTGTTTTCGCTCCAGTGCAGATGCTATGCGCTCCGTTGGAGAAAATTGATCATGGTTGAATGGTTCGACGACCTGAAGGTCGGCATGCGCTTCAAAAGCGAAAGCAAGACCGTCTCGCGGGAAGAGATCTTGCGCTTTGCCAACGAGTTCGATCCGCAGCCGTTTCACATCGACGACGAGGCGGCCAAGGACACAATTCTGCAAGGGCTTGCCGCTTCCGGCTGGCATACGGCGGCGATTTCGATGCGGTTGGCGCTCACTGCCAAACCATTTGGTCCGCATCCGCTGTTCGGCGCCGGCGTCGACGAGCTGCGCTGGATGGTGCCGGTGCGGCCGGGCGATACGCTTCATCTCGAAGGCGAGGTGACCGAACTGATCCCGTCGAAAACCAAACCTCAGGGCATTGCGCGGGTCAAATGGACCGCGTTCAACCAGAACGGCGAGGCGGTCTATACGTTCAATCCGATTGCGATCGTGCCACGCCGCCCGGCGTGAGGCGGCTCTCATCGCTTACGTCACGGGCCTCGCATGCGGCTGGAACAGCCGGCCCTTTTCCACGACCAGCACGACCGCGAGCGACGCCAGCGTGCACAGGAAAAATCCGGTAGCAAACGGCAAAAGCGTGCCGTCATAGGCTTGACCGATCGTGGTGCCGATGCCGATGCCGAGCAGCGTCGTGATCGATCCATAGAGCGACGACGCGGTCCCGGCGATATGCCCCTGTGGCTCCATCGCGAGTGACGTGAAATTGGCGAACGTCAATCCGAACGCGAACATCATCAGGGCCGACAGTGCCATGAACAATGGCAGCGGCAGCATGTGCAGTTCCGCCGCCAGCAGCATGATGCCGGCCACCGCGACAAAGCCGACCAGCGCGCCATGCGAGATCACGCGCATGCCGATGCGGCCGACGAAACGGGCGTTGAGAAAACCCGCGATGGCAATGCCGATCGCGACGGCTGCAAACGCCAGCGGAAAATAGTGCCCAAGCCCGTAAATCTCGGTGAACACCTGTTGGGATGCGAATACGAACGCGAACAGCGAGCCCTGCACGCCGCCGGCCGCCAGCGCATAACCGAGGGTTTGCCGGTTGGTTACGGTCTGGCGAAAGGCGCCGAGCACGTCGAAAAAAGCCAGCGACTTGCGCTCGGATTCCGGCAAGGTTTCCGGCATCCGCACCGCGCTCCAGATCAGCGCCAGCACGCCGTACACCATCAAGACGATGAAGATGCCGCGCCAATGCGTCCACAGCATCACGGCCTGACCCAACGACGGCGCGATCACCGGCACCGCGATGAAAATCATCATCGCCAGTGACATGACGCTTGCCATGCGGCGGCCGACGTAGCAGTCGCGGACGACCGAGGTTGCGATCACGCGGGTCGCGGAAGTGCCGAGCCCTTGCAGCACCCGCGCCAGCAACAATGTCTCGAACGACGACGCCGTGATCGCAAGAAGGCTGGCGATGCAATATAGCGCCATGCCGTCGATCAGGACCGGACGCCGGCCGAAACGGTCCGAAAGCGGGCCCATGATGAATTGGCCGATGCCGAAACCGATCAGGAATGCCGACAGGACTTCCTGCGGTTTGTTCAGGGTGGTGATGTGGAATGCCGATGCGATGTCCGGTAGCGCCGGCAGCATCATGTCCATCGCCAGCGGATTCAGTGCCATGATCGAAGCGATCACGATGACGAATTCCGGAAAGCCCATCGGCTGATGCCGTGACGACACCAAAGCATCAGCATTCATATTAGCCACGCAGTGCACCTCATTAGTCCAGCAAACACATATGAGTGATGGTGCGCTGCACAACCCATTTTCCGGAATGGCTGCTGTGCCGCTCTCGCCGCGGGCAGCGAAACGTCATGTCCGGTTGCAATCGGTGATGTCCGTCAAGCGCGATTAGCCGCAACGCCAACGTCAAATCGAATCCACCCGCGAAGGGAACAACGCTCATCGATCGGCATTACCCGGGGTACCCTCTCAGGAGACAAAGCAATGCACCTCTCCAATCAAAGCCTTCTCGTAATTATCCTCGTCGGAATCGTTGCCGGATATCTGGCGGGCAGGGTGATGGAAGGGGGCGGGTTCGGATTGATCGGCGATTTGCTGGTCGGCCTGATCGGCGCCTTTATCGGCGATTGGCTGTTGCCGCAACTTGGCATTCATCTCGGAGTCGGCATTGTCGCGCTGATCATCAACGCCTTTATCGGCGCTGTTGTCCTTCTGCTGCTGCTTCGGTTGCTCGGTGGCGGCTATTACGGACGCCGCTGGGGCAGGCGGAGAATATAACAGACGGACAAACGCCCCGGAGTTCCCAGCCGCAATTGCCGCCCGTTCGGCAACCCACACGGCTGCCTTTCGGCCTGCATGCAATGATATGATCATGGCGAATCAGGAATCCGGATCATGGTTGCAGACAGCGATAGCAGCGTTGCGTGGCACAGGGTTCAGCTCAGGAAAAACCGCGAGGCGTTGAAGGCTTTGGAAGCCGCCCGGTTCACCACAGGCGAAATCGCCGGCCGTCGCGGGCAAATGTCCGATACCATCGCCGAGCTGAAACGGAAGATTGCCGAGTCCGAGCACTGTATTGCGGCGTATGACAGGCAAACCAGGCGGCCGCTCGCGACCGACTTCGGAAGTCTCACCGGCGTGAACTGGAGCAACTGGAGCGGCCGCGGCGGCGACAGCCACTGATCCCCGGAGTTCTCAGACTTTCATCCTGACGCATCGCCGAAAAAGCGAGCTTCATGTCACAGCGCATCGATAAGTCGTGGATTGTTTTTATCAGCATCGAAAATCCCGAGCACGACAGATGCGTGGACTTCTTTTCAAGAGAAAATGGCAGCTACGGGTTCGAGGAATTTCGGCGGGACGTCGAAGATGGCGGGCAGTGGACGCCCGTGCACTATTACTCAGGCGTTGCCTACCTTTCGCCGGCGGATACCCTGGACGCTGCTGAGCGATGCGTCCATTGGCTGATCGATGTTCTCAGCGGGAAGCCGGAACTGAGGACGCGTATCGGTTTGGGTTAGCCAAAGAAAAAGCCGGGATTTGATCCCGGCTTCTTGCGTAGTTCGAGCGACGGTAGCTTTATTCAGTAAGCGCCGAAGCCGTTCAAGGCGCCGCCGATCAGGCCGTCAGAGCCGATCAACATCCATTACCGGGAACAGTCGTCGGGGGCGGCTGTCCCCGCAAACCGTCCACTCGTCCAATCCAGCATCGCTTCAGTGCTGGCCTGAGCTGCCCTTCCATGGCCGATGTTCGGCATCGACAGGATGCGCACTTTGCTGCCGGCGGCGCATAGTGCAGCGGCGTAATCTTGGGTGACCTTGGGTCGAATGATGACGTCGTCGGTCCCTTGCGCGAGAAAAACCGGAATTTCGGGAGACAAGGTACCGGGCGAGTTCTGCGCCAGCAGCGTATGCCAGGGTTCGACGTCGGAAGGATGTTTGGTCGTCAGGAAATATTGCTCCAGCGGCTGCTCGGTGCGCTGGCGCGTCCTGATGTCGAACGGTCCTTCGATGCATTCCTTGGCGAGCTGGTTGATGGCGGGCAGGGCTCTTCGATCGACCACCTTGTCCATATTCGCGTTAAACACTCGCTGCCAGGACCACAGCGTCATCGCGGTGATGTTCTTGCCACCGACGGTATCGATATCCTCGTTCATCAGCGTCACGAGATCCGTGGCCGGAGCCGCCGCCGCAACACCGAGCAGCTCCAATTCCGGAGCGTAGGCTTTCGCGATGATGCCCGTGAACAGAGCGGCATGTCCTCCTTGCGAGTGGCCCCAGACCAAGAACTTTTTGCCGTCACCGGCACCGGGCAATGAGGCGGCGACGCGCACGGAGTCGATCACCGCGCGGGCCTCGCTGACACCGACCAGATAGGGATGCGGTCCCTCGGTGCCCAATCCGGGATAGTCGGTCGCGGCGACCACGTATCCGTTGCGAACGAATGAACGCAGCCCCTGGATCTGCTGAAACAGGAAGATCGCCAGCGACGGCGCACAGCGCGGCACCACCCCCGACGTCGGGTGGGCCCAGGCCACGATCGGCCGGCCGCCCGGCGGCGGATCGCCCGGCGGCACGATCACGATGCCGGAGACCAGGATCGGCTTGTTGTCGATACCGGTCGAACGATAGAGCATACGGTAGGTCTTGGCGCCGAGTGGGGCTCCGTCGATCGCCTCTTGCCGGATGAGCGTGCCCGGAGCCCCCGCAACCGCGGATGGCGGCGCGCGATAGAAAGCGGTCTGTGCGTTCGCGGCAGCCGTAGCGGCGAGCAGGCACACGATGACAAGAGCGAACCTGAACATCGCGGGCATGGCTTACAATCCATAGAGGATTTTGAGATCGCCGCTGACGCGGAGCGCAATGCTGACGCCATCGGCCAGGAGCTGGATGCTGTCCAGATTGGCGCTGCTGAGATTCCCTTCCATGCGGAAGCCATTCTTCAACGGCCGGTTCAGCCGCTCATTGGCGGCGTTGAGGAGGTTTTGATACGCGACGCCATATCCGATGTCGGGGATTTGCTTTAGCTGATCGAAAACCTGGTTCTGCAATTGCGCCGCCTCCGATCCCTCAGGCAACGAACTATCGACCGCCAGATTGGAAAGCCGTATCGATTGCTGACCGGCATCGACATTCAAAGCGGCGGATAAATAGACCCATTCGCCGGCGGCTGCGTCGGTATCGCCGGGCTTGGCGAGCCGAGCGCCGATCACGAGTTTGCCGGACGACGGATAGATCTGCATCTCCTTGACGATCGGTGCCGCTTGACTGGCGGCAACCGCCTGCATGATCTTGTCGCGTAGCGTGTCATAGCTGACGCGCACCGGCAGCAGGATGTCGAACGTGCCGGGCTGACTGATATCACTGCCGAGCGGCGGCAGCGGCGTCGGCGTCACGGCGGACGGCGTCTGGCCGACCAACGTTTGGGCCGTGCCGGTCAATTCGAGCGAGCCCGAAAGGTTCTTGGCATTGGCATGGACACCGGCGAAGGCCGCACTCGCCGGGGTAATCTGCAGCCAGATCGGAGGGGCCAGCGAAATCTGGAGCGGCTGGAACGCCTGCTCCCATGCCTTTGCCGCCTTGTCATGCAGGTCGAGCCGCCGCACCGCCTCTTGGGCGTGCTGTCGTATGCGGCCGAGCTGCTTTCGAATGCCTGGTTCGGCGTATTTTGTCAGCGCAATATCGCGCCCGAGAACGTGCAGGATCGGAGGCTCGGTCCAATGGAAGGAGTCACTGAAATTCAGGTCGACCGACCAGTCCCTGGTCAGCTTCGGTCGGGATTCGACCTCCACCATAGCCCGTCCCTCGGCGTCGCCATGAATGCGGGCGGTAAACCGGTTGGCACCCTGGCCCTCGATGGCACCAAAGATCGGAACGGAGCCGACAACGCGATCACCGCGGCCTGAGAGCGACATCTGTCCGCGGTCGACAAAACCGTCGACGTCACAATTGGCCCTGATCCGAAACACCAGAACCCGCCTGTTAACGCAACCGATGCGTTCGTCTATGGTGGCAAGCCGTTTTGGGATGTCGCGCTCGATGGCGGAAGCGACCGCCGGTAATCCGAATTCGACCACCGCGGAAACCCTTGAGGGTATCGTCAGCGCCGGCGGCTGATCGGGAGCGAGGGGTGGTTTCTCGCCACCCATCGCCGGCCCAGCAACAGAGGCGGCGCAGAACAGAACAATATGGCTGAGATGATTTCGCTTTCCGCGATGGTATCGATTCATCTTCATTTCCCCCCGTCAAACGGTCGGCGCTGCCTTTCTTTGTGCCCAGCCTACCAGAGCCAGCCATGCGTATCCCGCTTGGTTTTCAAAATATTTCTAAACTGGCCCGGTCCAGGACTCGTTTGGCTTGAGAACAAACCTGACGAGACAGCATCGCCATTGGTGCAGACATGAAAAAAGCCGGGATTTGATCCCGGCTTCTTGCGTAGTTTGAGCGACGGTAGCTTTATTCAGTAAGCGCCGAAGCCATTCAGGGCGCCGCCGACCAGGCCGCCAACGATAGCCGCGCCTGGATTGTAGCCGCAGCCATTGTAGTCATCGTAATAGCCGTTGCATCCATAGTCGCCGCCACCGTAACCATAGCCGCCGCCGTAACCGCGTCCGCCACGACGCCCACCGGCAAATTGGCGTCCGCCGCCAACATGGGCGCGACCACCCATGGCACGTCCGCCCATGGCGTGTCCGCCACCGGCGCGACCTGCAGCCGCATGTCCGCCGCCGCCGTGACCGCCGGCTTTGCCGGCCGCGAAGGCGCTGGAAGTTAACGGCACGCAACCAAGCGCAACGACAGTAGTAAATGCAATCAATGTTCTGCGAAGCATTTTAGTCTCCCAATCTCTGAACAACGAAGGTTGTTTCGGAAGACCAAGCCCGGTCGCCACGAAGAGTTGCGTGAGGTCAAGAACACGTTTGCGTGTTGGCAGGATCTTTTCGGCAACCTTTGATAGAGCGATGGGCGAAGCAGGCGGTGACGGCCGGACGCGCCTCACTTCAGCTTCGACCGGCGGTGACATCGCCGATCTGCTCCTCGGCGCCTTGCAAAATTCCCCGATATCGCGAAGCATGGCGACAGGCCAAAATCGGCGACGGAGAATTAAGTTGCGCAAAAACCTGTTCGTGGCGCTGACTTTCGCAGCACTTCTCTCAAGCCGTGCAGCCGCCAGTGCCGAGGAGCTCACCGGTACGCTTTTGAAGGTGAAGGAGCTTGGCTATATCACCATCGGGCACCGCGAGGCGTCGGTGCCGTTCTCCTACCTCGACGACACGCGGCAGCCGGTCGGTTTCGCCATGGACATCTGCGCCAGGATTGTCGAGGCGGTGAAGCGCGAACTGAAGCTGGACAAACTCGAGGTGCGGTATCAGCTGGTGACGTCGCCGTCACGCATTCCGCTCATGGCCAACGGCACGATCGACCTCGAATGCGGCAACACCACCAACAACGCCGAGCGGCAACAGCAGGTCTGGTACACCAACACGCATTTTCTGACAGCGAGCCGTTTCGTCTCCAAGGTCGAATCGAAGATCGGCTCGATCTCTGACCTCAAGGGCAAGACGGTCGTCGCTCCGGCAGGCTCGACCAACATCAAGCAGGCGCTCGAATTCAATAACAGATTGAATTTGGGGATGACGATCGTCCCGGCTCAGGACCAGGGCGAGGCGTTTCTGATGGTCGAAACGGGCAGGGCAGTCGCCTTCGTCCAGGACGATATCGTGCTCGCGGGTCTGATTGCCAACGCAAAGGATCCAAAGACTTTCGTGATCTCGGAGGACGCGTTCTCCAAGCCTGAACCATATGGAATCATGCTGCGCAAGGATGACAAGGCGTTCAAGGCCGTTGCCGATGCCGCGACATCTGCGCTCTATCAAAGTCCCGAGATGGCGGCGCTTTACGCCAAATGGTTCACGCAAGCGATCCCGCCGAAGGGCGCCAATCTGAACATTCCGATGAGCCCGGCGCTGAAGCACGCCTTCGAGAAGCCGACGGACTCGCCTGATCCGTCGACCTACTGATCGGCTAGCTTTTCAGATCGTGAAATTGCTTCCCCGCGCCGGGCAGACCAATTGAGTTCGGCCAATTGAGTTCGGGCCATTGAGTTATCGTCTCGAACCGGTGCATAAACGAAGTCTAAGCCTCTAAAATGGGCGCTAAAAACTCAGGGAGTACAACGATGCGATCGTTTGGGATTCGTTTTGCCGCTTTGGCTCTGGTTTCCGCCTGCGCTGCGGCCACGCCGGCGAGCGCGCAACTGCTCAGCCATAAAGATCTGACCTCGTCCATCGCCTTCACCATCGCAGAGACGGCGATCGAAACGTGCAAGGCCAACGGCTATGCCGTGTCGGTCACCGTTGTCGGCCGAAGTGGGGAGATCATCTTGCAGGTGCGCGGGGACAATACCGGACCCCATACCGTCGAGAACAGCTTCCGCAAGGCTTACACGGCGCGCACCTTCCGGATTCCGTCAGGCGATCTGGTCGACCGTTTGAAGGCCGATCCGACGCTGGGATTGATCCACCTGACTAACGTCATCGCCAACCGCGGCGCACTCCCGATCAAGTTGGGTGATGACGTCCTCGGCGCTGCCGGTGCGTCCGGCGCCCCCGGCGGCGAAAAGGACGAAGCCTGCGTCAAGGCCGGACTCGATAAGGTCGCCGATCAACTGAAATGAGCTGATAACCCTCGCCCGCCAGGGCGAGGGTTTGCTTCGCGCGCCATCGCGCAAAATCGGCTTGCCGATGCTTACTGCTTGTTGATCCCGGCGTCGCGAATGATCTTGCCCCACTTCTCGCTCTCGCGGTCGATGAATTGCCCGAACTCCGGACCTGGCAAGTAGTGGGCATCGAGACCCTGCACGGCCAGCTTCTCCTTGATCGTTGAATCGGAGAGGGCTAGCGCGATTTCAGATTGCATCCGCTCGACGATGGGGCCGGGGGTGGCGGCGGGCGCCATGAAGCCGTACCAGCCGAGCGAGACAACGTCTTCGCCCTGTTCGCGCAGCGTTGCAGCTTCCGGATAGACGGAGCTGCGCTCATCGGAGAAACATCCCAATACGCGCAGCGTACCAGCTTTGATATGGGGCAGGGCCGCAGGCAGCGCGGTGGTAGTCGCATCGACACGCCCGGCCAGAAGTTCGACGTAGGACGGTGCATCGCCGCCGAAGTGCACAGCGACGCCTTTGAAGCCGGCAGTTCTCATGAGTAGTTCTGCGGCGAGATGCGGTTGATTACCGGGCGTCGGCGTCGCAAACGTCGCGCCATCCGGTTTTGATTTCGCATAAGCGACGAACTCCTTGAGGGTCTTGTAGGGTGCGTTCGCGTTGACGATCAGAAACAACGGGACGATCATCGCCATCGCGATGGGGCGCAAATCCTTGCGCGGGTCATAGGTGAGCTTGCCGAACATGGCTTCGGCCGTTTCGTAAGGCGCGGCCGCATAGAGGAACGTGTAGCCGTCCGACTCGGCCCGCGCGACGGTTTGGTTGGCGATGGTCGAACCCGCGCCCGGTCTGTTTTCAACGAAGAATTTCTGGCCCATCCTGCTTTCGAAATACTCGGCGAGGATACGCAGCGAAATGTCGCTGGAGCCGCCGGCGGCATAGGTCGAAATCAACCGCACCGGACGGGCCGGCCACGCCTCGGTCGAAGACGCCGCGATGGCCGGACCGAACGTTGCTCCGGCAGCGACACCGCCCAACAGAGCCCTGCGAGTCATCTTCATGGCGTTCTCCTTCTCGTCCAGGTTGGTATTGCCGCGCAGCTTTCCGTCGAACGAAAACTGCGGCACGAGTCACTATGGAAGAAATACCGAAAGGGCGATGATTTCACAGAATTTCTTTGCCGGTCAGCATAGGAAGCCGTTGAGGGCGAACGTTTGGTCCGCCGGTTCGAGCCCCATCACTGCGATGTGACGGTGCGCCAGCCCTGGCGGGGCCGATGAAGCCGTTTCGCGCGACGCGTGAAACAGCGCTGAAACAAAGCCGGCGCAGCATCCAGGGAATTGATGAACAAAGGAGTTCGCTCAATGCTTGCGGAGAAGTTCTTTCTGGTGCTGGAGGCCCTCATTAAAGGCCAGAGCGAGAGGGTGCCGACCTATTCCGATGGTGCCCCGCGCGTGGTGAGTTCGTCGGCGCATGTGCCGGTGGTACTGCCGGGGCGCTCGCTCAAATGATAAAGACCCGCCGCTTGCCAGATCCGTGGACGGTGAGAAATATCCCTTCGGCGCTAGTGGAGTGGATTTGACATTCGCTACCCGGCAGCCCAGCAATCGAGATGCGAATGTCAAAGCCAGAAACTCCACTGGAAAGCCATGTTTGCGAGTGGTCCTTTGATTCTAACATTTGCAAAAGTGCCTACCAAATCGGTATACAAATGTTAGAATCGGACCACTAGCGGCGGGGCAGGTGCGCTTTCGGCAGCACGCAATGGATTCCCTTGTTGAGGTCCACCATCTGCGTGACGCGCAGGTCGGCAGCGAGCGAGCAAAGCGTGTAGGCGTCCTGACGGGAAATGCCGGAGTGCTCGCAGACCAGCGCGATCATGTCGCGCAGCGCCTGTTTGACGGCATCGTCGAGATCCTCGTCAAAACCCATTGTGATCCAGGCGTCCGGCTTCTCCGCGCGCGGCGTCGTCAGCTTTATGTCCTTGCGCACATGGAGCTCGAAGGTGCCGGTGAGTGGCGTCTCGATCGCGGTCAAGCAAACCTCGCCGTCGCCCTGCACGCCATGACCGTCGCCGGCCGAGAACAAGGCGCCGGGAACGAAGACCGGGAAATAGGTCGTGGTCCCGACGCCAAGTTCCTTGTTGTCCATGTTGCCGCCAAAGGCGCGCGGCTGGGTCGAGGACAGCCGCCCCCATCCAGGCGCCGGTGCTACGCCAAAATTGCCGAAGAACGGCGCGAGCGGCAGTTCCTGTCCCCAAGGCATCTTGGCGATGTTGCGATCGCGATCGAGCGGGATATGGAGCCGCCGCAATTCGGGGAAATCCTCCGGCAGGGTACCCCAGAACGGCAGCTGAAGATTCCAGCCCCAATCGGTGCGAAACTTGATGTCGAGCAAACGCACCTCCAAGACGTCGCCGGGCTCAGCGCCCTCGACATAAATCGGGCCGGTCAAAAGATGCGGCCCCGGACCGCGAGACGTCGTTGCCAAGACTTCCTTGTGATCCGGCAAGACCTGGAAGCCTGACGCCGGCTCCGGCATGTCCTCGGGCTCGCCGGACAGCGTCTCGATGGTCACGCGATCGCCGGAGGCGATCCTCAAGACAGGCGGCAGCGCGGCATCCCACAGACCCCAATGCACATTGCCGGGTGTCGAAGGCAGGTGATGTTCCATGGTGTCTCCTTAAGCTCAACGCCGTCCGTCGTTGCAACAACAATGCCACCGCGCGGGCGTTTTGGCCGCGGCTGGCGGCGCGGCCCCTCGGCTTTTCCTGGTATTTTCGGGTGGCTCACGTTTATGAGGCAATAAGCGCCGAGGGTGCCATCCGTCCAATCTCAAACCTCACGAGATCAGAGTTTAGGGGCCGGTGCGGCGCAGCTAAAAAGCCCGCACTTCGGCATCACACTTGTTTGTCTGGCAGGCGGAGCGTCAGGCCGTCGAGCGCTGGAATGATGATCGGCTCGTGACGGCTGCGCGGGCACAACGCGTCCTACGCGGCGTGCAGAATTTCGGGGTCCTTTTTCGAACCGTCCAGCCAGCCGACGAAACGTGCCATCAGGTTGTAGGATTCTCCGCTATCGTTTGGAGAGAACGGGTCGGTGTAGCATCTGGCGCCTGCCGCCTTCGCGATCGCTGCCACAGCTTCGGTCATGGCGGGCGCACCCGCCGTATAGACGACGTCTTCCGGCGATAGCGACGGCAGGTAATCGATCGGCCGGCCGCTTCTGATAGCGAATGAGACGCTCTGCGGTTCCGATACGACCGGGACGATGGTGACATTTGGAAATCGTGCCAGCCGGCATAGCGCGCTGTGCATGTAGAACGACTTCAGCTTTCGAGTGGCAACGACAAACGTCAGCTCACGCTGCGGCCGCTCGGTGATGGCCGCAGCCGCGATCGCCCACATCGGCGCGAACCCTGTCCCGCTGGCGACCAGGACCACGCGACCGCGATGTTCGCGCCTGTGAAAGGCGCTGCCGAATGGACCCGTCAACCTGACGCGGTGGCCGACACAAATCTTGCTTCCAAGCGCCGATGATACAGTTCCATGCGGCAGGCGGCGGATGTGAAAATGCAGCCGGCGAATATTCGGGGGGCCTTCGAGAGGGTAGGTCGGGCTATAGCAGCGTTCCGCGAAACCGCGGAATTGCAATTTGCAATATTGGCCCGGCAAATGCCGGAATGGCTGTGGGAGTTCAAGGCCGACGCCGACGACGTCGGGCGCGAGCCGGACCAATTCGGACACGCGCGCCGGTATCGAAACCGGTTCAGGGGTCGGCTCGGCGACCACCTTGAGATCCGAGACTACCCGCGCCTGGCAGGCGTGGATCATGTCGCTGCTCTCATCGGTGCCGCCGAATACCTTGCCGTCCACGAGGCGTACCCGGCAGGACCCGCAAATGCCGCTGCGGCAGTCGTAGGGCAGCTCGACGCCACTCGTCAGTGCGCCGTCGAGCAGGAGATCGCCGCAATTCATGAGAAACGTCTCGTTGTTGAAGTCCACCTTGCAAATCTTTGTCATTACTCCACCTCAATACGAATGGGTCGCACGTGCCGCGTATGCGCGATCTGGCTGTGGTCGAAGGCTGCGACGCGCATGAAGACGCCCGTCTTGATCGGCACGTCAAACTTGCTGTGCGTATCGAGCCGGCGCGCGACCTCGAGCGACCAGTGACCGGACGCCCATCGCCCCGCACATCGAACGTCGGCGCGATCGCCTGAAAACTCCCCGGATATGATGACCCCGGGAATGACGGTGCCGACCGGTATCTGACGATCCAGTTCCCTCGTATACGGGACGGATTCGGCCTCCGTCATGAACCAGCGCGCGCCTTCGTTCTCGCCGACCTCCGGATCGAGATCTATGGTTCCCATTGCCGCTGATGTTGCGGCGAGATCCTTCGGCAGCCGAAGTGGCTTGACCAATTGATCGCGGTCCGCCGGATCCAGATGCGCGTCGAAATTGTTGAAATAGTTCGCAGTGCCCGGGTCGGGCTCGAACCCGCCCCTGTACGGGGCGGCGTTACGTAACTGCGTAGGGGTTGGCTCCAGCGGCGGACCGAAATGATCGTCATCCATCCAACCGCTCGGACCAGTGCTGGTGGCCTTCCATTGCCACACGTCGGCGTAAATTCCGGCAGCAGGCGTGTAGTGCAAGCCTCTCCCGGTCATCGTCTCGGGCACACCGTCAATCGGCTGCGGACTCGCATGGAAGGTGTGGTCGCCTGCCAATGTCAGGTCCAGCGTCGTAAACAGGACGGCGAACTTGTCTTCATTATAGGCATGCTCGTCGCTTCGCTCAAAGCCGTCGTGAAGCAGTTGCCAGCCGCCGGCCCGCTTGATGAGCGGCAGTTGCTTCAACGATCGTGTCGGATCGTCCCAGTCGAACAGGAAATAGGCCCAGGTGCCGTCATGCACCGCGCGGATATTGATTCTGGTTTCGCCTTTGCCGTCGAAATTGTCGCCCTGATTGGTCATCAGCGAGAACGGCTGAATGTTGCGCCAGGCCGGGTCGGATGTGTCGCCGTCAAGAATCGGGGCCTGCGCGCTCGCGATACGGTGCACGCGCAAGCCGTCAACCACTAGCCAGTCCGTTGCGATCATGAGCCAGGTGCCGAGGATCGCTACCGACGCCGCAACGACGAGAGGGTTTGATTGCAATGTAGCGTCGCGCTGCTTGGCGGTGCCGGGCGCCGCCTTCCGCTGCGGGTGTGGTTGCCGGGATTGCGGCGCCGGCTGCTCGGACTGTTCGACGAGCAATGTGAGCAGTTCCACTGCATCAAGGCGGGGTGGAGGAGGCGGCAGGCGTTGGGGACGAAAAATACGAAACAGCTGCGACGTGCCGCCGATCATGACCTGGACGAGAATATGCAGGCAGGTGAAGACCGGAATTGCCCAGCTCGCCCACCAATGTGCGGCCGCCACGTTTTGGCCCGCGAGCAGACCAAAATAGAGAAGGCCGCCGCTGGCGATCAGAATCGTCATCGCGAGGAAGAAGAACCACGCAAGAACGACGCTGACGGCACCAAGCCGGCCTTGCTTTCGTCCAATCAAGGTACGCAGACGGATTTTATCCAGTTGAACACGGCGGCTCAGGCCGGATCGGGTCAAATAGACCGTATAGGCGACCGCAATCGCGACCAGCGCGATAGCTGCTTCGATGTGCAGGGTCCAGACATTGGTCCGCGGCAGCAGCGCGTCGAACAAGTTGATCCACGTTCGGCCTGGCGCCTCCGTCGCGATACGCAGGCCGCTGACAAACGCAGCCCCGACGGCTGCGACAAGCAGCCAGTGCAGGATGATCGTGCCGTAATCGGTCCTGCGTTGTCTCATCCGCACGCTCCCTCGTTACGAAAGCGGCGATTCCTAAGTCCAGTGCGGCGCGCGGCCGTCGCGCGCCGGGCAGATGCGTAACACGGCCTTACACTCGATATATCCAAGCGCGG
The DNA here is from genome assembly GCF_049519115.1 of Bradyrhizobium sp. Taxonomy (GTDB): domain Bacteria; phylum Pseudomonadota; class Alphaproteobacteria; order Rhizobiales; family Xanthobacteraceae; genus Bradyrhizobium. The sequence goes on along the minus strand of NZ_JBEKRB010000028.1, from coordinate 12,133 downwards.
CTGTACGGTACGAAACTGACGCTTACTCAACTATCCGTCCCCCTCGTGAGAGATCGCCTGGCCGGCGATCAAAATCATCTCCTTGTTCGTCGACGTGCGGCCCCGCCGTCCAACGGCGATGCCGCCGCGAACGATGTGCCGATTTGCGCGTGGTTGGTTACCTGTCGATCTTCATACTACCGAGCGAATGCGCAAAGCATGCTAAGCTTGCCATTTTTTTTCCCTTTTGTTGCATGTGGCGCTGTCCCGCCAACACCGTCGACGGAACGGGATAAAGAGTTATTCAGTTCGGGATAAAGAGTTATTCAGTTTCATGGCGTCAATCGGCCGAGACAAGGGCCGATGCTTGCCCAAGCAAGGTGATAGCCGGACGATTCTATGACTTCGATCAAGGCGCGCGGCATCCTCGTTGCATCGTGTTTGGGCGCGCCTGACGCCGCTGTCGTGCCGCTCGAAGCCGCCGCGCGTGTCTACAAGTGAACTCTTCGAGTTGGCTCGCTTGATCGATCGTCTCGTGGTCAGAAAGCCGCAGCAGGGACCGTCCACGGTCCAATTGCTGCCGGAAAATGGACAGCATCTGTCGCCAAAGCAAGTTGGACTGGCGAACGACGAGGAGACGGAAGAGAGGGGGAACACCGTGCAAGATCGTTTGCGACAGACTTTACGGTTCGGACCGAGCAGTTGGCTGGCTGCCTCGGCGGCGGGCGATCCTGTATTGTACGGTCTGCGCGAGAGCGCGCGACGAATGACCGGCATTGCCGCATTCAGCGGCGTGATCAATCTGTTGATGCTGTCCGGCTCTCTCTACATGCTCCAGGTCTACGACCGCGTCATTCCGAGCCGGAATCTTGCAACGCTGACGGGTCTCTCGCTGATGGTGCTGCTTGCCTACCTGATTCAGGGATATTTCGAAGCGCTGCGATCACGCATGTTGTGCCGTGTGGCGACGCTTTTTGATGTCGGCCTTCAGGAGGCGATCCACAATGCGCTGGTGACGTTGCCGCTTCGCGGCGTGAAACCGTCGGCCATGCAGCAGCCATCGCGCGATCTCGAGCAGGTTCGCGCCTTCATGTCGGGCATGGGTCCGACGGCGTTCCTGGACATGCCCTGGATTCCAATCTTCCTGATTGGACTGTTTCTGTTTCACCCCGCGATCGGCGTAACCGCGCTGATCGGCACCATCTCCATTGTGGCCATGATGTTCCTGACTGAACGCCTGTCGCGCGATGCGGCCAGGGCCGCGACGGAATCCAGCGCACAGCGGCAGGAGCTCGTGGGTACCATCCAGCGCAATGCCGAGGTGATCCGCGCGCTCGGCATGACGGATCGATTCAAGGCGCGGTGGTCGCAATCGAACGAGCGATACCTGCGGGAAAATATGCGCGCCAGCGACCTGTTCGCCAATCTCGGCTCGGGCGCCAAGGTGCTGCGTTATGTCCTGCAGTCCGGGATGTTGGGAATGGGGGCGTATCTGGTCGTCACCGACAGCGCTTCGGGCGGCATCATGATCGCCTCGTCGATCATGATGGGACGGGCATTGGCGCCGGTCGAGGTCGCATTGTCCAGCTGGAAGCAGCTTGTCGCCGCACGCCAGGGCATCGCGCGGCTGCGCGAGGTTTGCAAGGCAACGGCGAGACCTCCTGTCCCGGCAGTGTCCTTGGCGCGCCCGTGCCGCGAACTCGCCGTCCAGCAGCTCACGGTCACCGCACCTGCCAGCGACACGCCCATCGTCTCGAGCGTCAGTTTCTCGCTCAAGGCCGGCATGGGATTGGCCTTGCTGGGAGCCAGCGCATCCGGCAAGACTTCGCTGTCCAAGGCGCTGGTAGGAATTTGGCCGGCCAAGGGCGGCGCGGTTCGACTTGATGGCGCGGCGATTGATCAATGGCGAAGCGAGGATCTCGGAAGGCATATCGGCTATTTGCCGCAAGACGTCGCCTTGTTTGACGGTACGATCGCCGAAAATATCTGTCGCTTCGATGAAGGCGCGACTTCCGAGGCGATCATAAAGGCGGCGCAGATCTCGGGCGTGCACGATCTTGTCGTGCGGCTGCCCAATGGCTATTCGACCCAGATCGGTCAGGGCGGCTCGTCGCTGTCGGCGGGCCAGCGGCAGAGAGTAGGACTTGCACGCGCGGTCTATGGCGACCCGTTTCTGATCGTCCTCGACGAGCCTAATGCTAACCTGGATGCCGACGGTGAGAACGCGTTGAGCCGCGCCATTAAGATCCTGCGGCAGAACAAGAGCATCGTCATCGTGATATCGCATCGTCCAAGCGTGATTGCCGCGTTGGATATGGCGCTCGTGCTTTACGAAGGAAAGTCGATCGCCTTCGGCTCGTGCCAGGAGGTCTTCGCGCGCGTGGGCGCCTCCAGGACGCAAGGCGCGCCAGCCCGGCCGCAGCCGCGCGCCGCACCTAATCCCGCGCCGCGCGCCGCGCCTAATCCTGCGCCGCGCGCCGTAGCCCCGGAAAGCGTCTAGCCATGCCGTACTCTCAAGATCATCGACACCTCGATGGATCTGATCGGAACTGGCGCAGCGAGGCGGATGCCGACCGCGTCGGACCGCAGGGTGAAGCGCTGATTCTCGAACTTCAGCGCTTGCGCCAAGCGCTCCATAGCGAGCGCGGCGACAACCGGAATCAGCCTGGTTCGTCCGGGCGCGGCGAAACGCGGAAACGTCAGGCGCCGCGCAAACCACAACCGGCTCGTCCGAGACGAAAACCAAAGAGCACCGTCAAGCTTGCGATCGATCTCTGGATGAAGTCGTTCGGCACCAAGGCTCCGGTCCAGGCCGAAGACGGCAGCAATCCCCCGGTTGAGCCGGTCGTGTGGCCACCGCACCGGCAAAGTCCCCCTATCTTTCCGAGCGATCCCATCTACATGGATCTGCGCAAGCCCGCGCCGAACATCGCTTCGCGCGAGGATGCGCCGCTGCCGAAAGTTGACGGCGACCGCGCCGCGGCGCCAGCCGCCCGGCCCGAGGTCAACACCGCGGTTGCGGAGCTGATCGGCAAGTGCCGAAACGGTCTGATGGAGGGCGCCGCCTTCATTCTCGATCGTGACGGTGCTGCGCCCCCCACTGACGGGTCCGATCACAGCCTGCAGACGGGCGTTCGATGGGCGTTCGAACACGAGTTGCGCGTCGGCCTTCGGGTTCTCCTGGTTGGCGGGATTCTGGGTGGAGGCTGGGCTGCGTTCGTACCGCTCGCGGGCGCGGTCGTCGTGCCCGGCAATCTCGTCGTGCAATCGAACGTCAAGAATATCCAGCATCCGACCGGAGGCGTTGTCGCTGACATCGGTGTACAGGATGGCAGCCGGGTGCAGCCGGGCGAACTCCTGTTGCGGCTGGACGCGACCCAGGCCCGAGCCGGCTTGCAAATGGTGAGCAAGCAGCTCGATGAGTTGGGGGCGAAAATCGCTCGTCTGGTGGCCGAGCGCGATGGTCTTGCTCGGATAGAAGTTCCTGTAGAGCTTGCATCACGTTCGGGAAATGAGACGGTAAAAAGCCTGCTTGCGTCGGAGGATTCGCTGTTCAAGGCTCGCTTCACCGCGCGCCAAAGCCAGAAGGATCTGTTGCAGGGTCGGGTTGCGCAATTGACCGAGGAAATCGTGGGCCTCGAGGCGCAGCTCGATTCCAAGGCCAGGCAATTGGAACTGATTGCGGGCGAGTTGACGGGCGTGCAGGAACTGTATGACAAGCACCTCGTTCCGCTGACCCGGCTGACGACGTTGCAGCGGGAATCCGCGCGAATCGAAGGCGAACGCGGGCAGATCGTGTCCTCGATAGCCGAGACGAAATCAAAGATCGGCGAGACCCAGTTGCAGATGGTCCGCGCGGATCAGGATTTTCGCACCGATGTCGTGAAAGAGCTTGGCGAAGCCCAGGGCAAGGAGGCCGAACTCGTTGAGCGCAGCGTTTCGGCGCGCGACCTGCTCGACCGTATCGAGATCCACGCCCCGGTAGCCGGTGTCGTTCATCAGCTGGCCGCGCATACCATTGGCGGAGTCATTCGCGCCGGCGATACCATCATGGAAATCGTTCCTGATACGGAAGACTTGCAGATCGAGGCGCGGCTTCAACCCAAGGATATCGACCAGGTGCGTACCGGTCAGTCGGCCTTTGTCCGGTTTTCGGCTTTCAATCAGCGTGTGACGCCGCAGCTCACCGGCTCCGTCTCCTATGTCTCGGCCGATACCAGCCGTGACCAGCAGACCAACGCGCCTTATTTCACGGTGAGAGTTGTCCTGTCGGACCAGGAGCGCCGGCGACTTGCCGGTCAACAGCTCGTGCCGGGAATGCCTGCCGAGATTTTCATGCAGACGCGAAGCCGGACGATGATGAGCTATCTCTTCAAGCCGATCGCCGATCAGATGCGCCGCGCCTTCGTCGAGCAGTGAATCGTTTTTGTAATTTCGATCGTTGCCACAATCCTGCGCGCGCGAAACATCGTCTGTTCGCGCGCCTGCACATGGCGTTGCCTCATTTTTCCAACCTTGCAGGCACATTTCGTCGCGCAACATGACGTTTGTTTCGCCGCATCGTGACATCGGTGACGGAGCGCGTGTGATTTCGAGGCACGAGGATGGCGGCGAAGCGTTGTCGCATTTCCGAGCAAGACGACTTGCTCACGGGCGTTTCGTTGTCAATTCGTCATCGTCCAGACAATACCCGAGCGAAGGCATCTCAAGGCCGCCAACCTGACACAGTCGCCGCAAACAATGCGATGCACTTGGTGTTGCGAGGCAGAGGGAGAAAATAAAAATGATCACAGTTCCAACGACGATCCGGGATACTGAAGGGTTGGATGGGGTATCGATCACCCAGGTCGGCAACGACTTCACCACGACGATTGCGGGCGCTCTGAATACGTCGACCGATCTGGCGCAGGCCGGCGCGGTTTTCAACGACGCGGTCCGCCTTTCCGATGGCGGGCTCTGGACAGGTTCTACCCAGCTCGAAGCGTCGAGTGCCAACAATGAACAGCCCTATGAGCCGATGTATCTGCAGGACATCAACGCCGTGCAGGCCGATGTCACCGCGATGCTGGCGAATCCGAATGCGATTACCGTTGGCGGTCAGGCGATTACAGATCCGGGCTTGATCGCCGAACTTCAGACCATGCAGGGTCAGCTGGCGACGCTGCAGCATGAGGCGCCGCTGTCGGTCGGCAACAGCGCAGCCGAGGTCGCGGCGCAAGGAACCATCGCACTTACTCAGCAGCAAATTCTGTCGGAAGTGAACGGCGATGCCACATTGGCAAGCGCGTTGAACGGGGCGGCCTACCAAAGTGGTACCGGCTTTACCAATGTCGGCTTCCAGGCGCTGCCGACAGGGAGCGATTCAGCCGCGAGCCTTGGAGCGGCCGAGGGCTCGGCCACGGCGCCTCCGACCCTTGCGCAGATCGGTTCCGTCTTCAACGCGGCCCACGATCTTGAGGTCGGAGGATTGAATGCGAACAATCTCACCGAGTTCAACGCCGACATGCAGGCGATCGTGACGGGCCTGACGAACATCATCAACAGTCCGACGGCTCTCGCCAGCATCGAGGCGAACGAGCAGGCAGGCATGTCCCCGCAGGGACAGGCGCTGACGGCTCAACAAGAGCAGGCCCTGACGACGATTCACCTCGAAACGGCGCTCAACCAGATCGAAATGCAGATCAACAAATTCGATCCGATGTATGCGACCAATCCCAATGACGCCGCCCGGTCGACGAATGACAACATTCTCGACATCGTCGACATCGTGAATAACGATGCCGCCCTGGCGACCGCGGCCGGCGACGTTTCCGTTGCCAACAACGGCGCGCAGCCAAATCAGACCTTCGGCGCGAGCACGGGTGGATTTGGCGAGATGCCCGGCTACCTCAATGGCATCGGCGGGGTGAACGACCACGGCGGCACCATCCTGCAGTTTCAGGACAACCAGGCTCAAACCAACTTCTGGTCGCAGTTCATTGCGGAAGCCAATCAGTTGAACACGACGCTTGGCGGTATCGCCAACGGTACGGTTCAGCCGACCGCTTCCCAAGTCCAGTCGCTGATCACTGAGATCAACAATTACAACGAGTTTGGGGCGAGCTTCACCGGTTCGCAAGGCGGGGTGTTCGGCGATCGGTTCGACAACGAATTGCTCTCAGGTACGCTCAAAACCGACACCGCGAACGCGGTATCCGCCCTGCAAAGCGTCGAGGCCAACGGCCTGAATGCCACCAACGCCGCTCAGTTGGTCGCGGCAGGGGTCGGTTTTGTTGCTGACGCCAACGACGTCTCAGGCAACAATTTGCCGACCGGAGGCGGTTCGTTCGTAGGCACCGCGACCACTGCCGCCGGCGCCACCACGACGGGGGCGGCCACCGCCGGAACCACCGTTCCGGTTTCCGGAGCGGTTGATGGCAATGATAACCCGACGGCAAACCCGGTCGACGGACTGGCCAACAACGGCTTTGGGGTCTCGAATCCGGATCCGAATGCGACCCAGTCGGCCGGTAGCTCCGGTTCTACTAGCTCCGGTTCCGGGACCGATTCAGGTGGAACTTCGACGTCAACGCTTTCCAGTGCCATCGCCGGCGATATCGCCAGTCTAGTCCAGGCCCTGGAAGGCGGACATTCGAGCGCGATCAGCGCGGCCGTCGCAACCTTGACGGCGGCGATCAGCGGTAACTCCGGTAGCGCGGCTGGCGGCGGCGGCGCAGGCAACAGCGGCGCAGGAAGCAGCGGGGCAGGCGGCATGCAGGGCAGCAACGGAAGTTCGCCCATCGGGGAGACCGGAGGCAACGAGTTCTCGGATCACGGCTTCGGTCACCATCATCAATTCGAGCACATGTGGCACTGACGGGCATTGAAGTAACGCATCCGCGAGCCGAAGAGCGCCCTTGTCATCATCTTGTGACAGGGGCGCCTTTCGGCGATCAGATTTGAGCGTCTGAGCGTCGGTCGTCTCAACGCGATCAGATCTTGCGGGTCCAGGTTGCGGCATTGACGGCGCCGTCCGGCACCGCGCGAGAGACGAGAGCACGCACCTGTTCCACGGTGTGCAGCGCCTGCGCCTCGATGGCGGGCGGAGTAAGTCCGCCAATATGCGGCGTCGCGATCACGTTCGGCATGGCTGCAATGGCAGGCGTCGGCATCTGATCCGGAGCGCGGCCGACATCGAGCGCGGCGCCGGCGATTTTCCCCTCGGCGAGGGCGGCGGCAAGGGCGGTCTCGTCGACCAGGTTGCCGCGCGAGACGTTGATGAACACCGCGTTGCGGCGCATCCGCGCAAAGGCCTCGGTGTTCATCAGTTTCTCGGTCGCCTCGTTGGCAACCGCAAGGCAGACCACATGGTCGGAGCTTGCGAGCAGCGTCGCCAGATCGACCTGCTCGAAGTCCGGCTCATCGACGGTCACACAGGGGTCGGAAATCAGCACCCGCATGCCCATGCCCGCTGCGAGTGGCGCCACCGCACGGCCGATCGCGCCATAGCCGATGATGCCGATGGTGGTGCCGGCCAACTGCCGCCCCATGTGTGCAGTCGGCGCCTGCCCAGATTGATAGGCGGCGGTAGCGCGCGAGATGCCGCGGTTGAGATCGACAAGGAAGCCGAACACCAGCTCGGTGACGGACTCGACGAAGCCCGGTTTGGCGCGGGTGACGAGGATGCCGTGCATCGATGCCGCAGCAATGTCGATGTTGCGGATATCGACTGCGCAGCGCAGCGCTGCTTTCAATGAGGGCAGGGCGTCGAAAATTGGCGCCGGCAAGGCAGTGGCGCGATCGGCCACGATGAGGTCGCATCCCCGCGCCGCCGCAATCAGCTTCTCGCCTTCGAGGGTTTCGTCACCCTGATGCAGCACCACCTCGCCGAGCGAGGTGAGACCGGCAAGCGCGCGGGCGCCGTAGTAGTTGTCGCGCATATGGGGTGTGTGGGTGAGGAGAATTTTCATCGTTCAACTGCCCGGTTCAATAACCCATCAGCTTCGGCAGGAACGTGCTGATATCAGGCACAAAGGCGATGATCAAAAGGCACGCAAACAGCAATCCGAGATAGCCCAGCATCGGCCGTACCGTCTGTTCGACTGGAACCTTGCCGATGAGACAGGCGCCGTAAAGCCCGAGGCCCAGCGGCGGCGCAAACAGGCCGATGCCCATCGCGATCACCAGTACCACGCCATAATGCAGCGGCGCGATACCAAGATGACCGGCCACAGGCACCAGCAGCGGCCCGAAGATGATCAACGCCGCCGCGCCCTCCAGCACCGAGCCCATCGCGATCAGGATCGCAATCGACAGCAGCATGAAGAGCCAGGTACCGCTCTCATGCGACAATCCCACCATGAACTCGCCGACGGCGTGCGGCACCTGCTGCAACGTCAAGACAAAGGCGAGCGATTGCGCCGCCGCGACGATGAACAGCACGAGCCCGGAGCGCGCGGCCGCGTGGACGAAGCTGCGCCAGGCGGCGGCCGCCGTCAGTTCGCGGAACACCAAAGCTCCGACCACGATGGCGTATAAGGAAGCGAAGGCGGAGATTTCGGTCGCGGTGGCAAAGCCCGATTTGAAGCCGATGAAGATCATCGCGATCAGACCGAGCGAAACGCCGCCGCCAAGCCACATCTGCCGCGTCGCCGCGCGATTCTGAGGCGCAGGCACAGGCGCCGTCGAGGGGTTGCCGAATAGAACCGACACGCCGATCAGGGCCGCGGCCATCAACGCTGCCGGAAGAAGTCCCGCGGCAAACAGGCCGCCGATCGAGAGATTGGCGACAAAGCCAAGGATGATCAGATTGATGCAAGGAGGGATGGTCTCGGCCATCACGGCGGATGCCGCCAGCAGCGCCACCGATGAGCCGGGGTTCTGCCCGGATTTGCGCGATGCCGGAATCAGCACGGCGCCGACCGCCGCGACATCGGCCATCTTCGAGCCGGAGATGCCCGAGAACAGCACCATCGCGGTGACCATCACCACGTTCAGGCCGCCGCGCATCCGCCCGACTAGGCGTTGTAAAAGTTCGATTAGCCGCACCGACATGCCGTTGGCTTCCATCAGGTAGCCAACCAGAAGGAAAAACGGAATCGCCAGCAGCACGAAATTGTCGATGCCCCGGGCCATCTGCTGGGCGAAGATCACGCCGGGCAGAGTGCCCTCGGCCCAGATGAAGATCAGCGCCGCGAGCGCCAGCGCAAAGCCGATGGGGAGGCCACCGGCGAGCGTGAGCGCAAAGCCCCATAGCATCAGCGCGCCCGAGGACGGCATGGCATCTGGGACGAACGTATCGCCCAACAAAAAGATGCCAACCACAACGGCGAGAATGACGGCTGCGCGAGAGACACGCCGCCAGTCTCGCTCGAACAGAATCTCGGCGGCAAACACCGTCATGCAGGCCGCGCCCAGTCCCATCGGGTAGAAGGTCAGCTGTAATGGCAGGCCGGAGCCGGTGGTTTGGCCTGATGTGATCCAGCCGAGTTCGATGGCGTGGAAGGCGACGTAGGCCGCGACGACCAGCACCAGCGCGGCGCCCACGTCGTCAACGACGCGCTGCCAGCTTTCTGGAAGCAGCGAACGGAAAAACACCACGCCGGGATTTTCCCCGCGGGCGAGTGCGGAAGCCGCGCCAAAAAAACTCGAGGCCACCATCAGCCCGCGTGCGACGTCGTCGGCCCATTCGACCGGGGCGATGAACAGCGAGCGGGCCAGCACCGAGTAGATCACGACCGCGAGGTCGGCGGCGAGTAAGCCCGCCGCGATCGTGTCGGTGAACTTCAGCAGCGTGCCGGTGATCCGCCGCGTGGCGGCGGCCGGCGCGTCGGGCAAAGTGATTGCCGCGTTCCGCATCGTCACGCCGCGGTGGCGCGGATCAAATCGACCACACCCTTGGCGTCCGGATGCGCCTTGACGAAGGCTTCGCTCTGCGGGACGACGCGCTTGCGGAACGCCTCGCGGTCGCAATCGATTACGGTGACGCCCTTGTCCTTCAGTTGTGTCAGTGCTTCCTTCTCCACGCCAAGTCCATGGGCGCGGGTGTCGGCGGCCGCCTTTTTGGCTGCATCGAGGAAAGTGTCACGCGTCGCAGGCGGCATGCGATTGAAGGTCGCTTCAGAGAAGTAGATCGCGAGCGGCGAGAAATTGTGCTGGGTGAGCGAGTAGAATTTCGCGGTCTCGTAGAATTTCGAGGCGACGATGGTTGGCGGGTCATGTTCCAGCCCATCGAGCACGCCGGCCTGGAGCGCGGTGTAGATCTCGCCAAACGCCATCGGTGTGGCGGCAGCTCCCATCAGGCGCAGGCACTCGGTGATCACGGGGTTTGGCAGGGTGCGGATCTTCAGTCCTGCCAGGTCCTCCGGCGCGTTGACCGCCTTGCGCGCCAGCACCGATCGGGAGCCGAAATTATAGGCCCAGGCGATGATGCGGATATTGGCGCCCTTGAGCAGCGCCTGCTCGATCGGCGCGGCCGCACCGTTGTCAAACGCCTTGGTTTGCTGCGGGAACGACGAAAACAGGTAGCCAAGGTCATAGGTACCGACCACCGGCACCAGATTGGCGGCAATGGAGGAGCCGGAAACCATCATGTCGATCACGCCGAGCTTGACCGAGTTGATGACGTCGATTTCCTGGCCGAGCTGATTGTCGGGGAAGAACGTCACTTCCACCTGTCCGGCAAGGCTCGCGGCTGCGATTTGCTTGACGAGGTTGTCGTAATAGACCTTGCCGTTGGCAAACTTCGGATCGTTGGCCTGCGAGGAGGACAGTTTCAATTTCAACACGGCTGCTTCCGCCCGCCCGGTCAGCGCGGGAGCGGCAAGGCCCCCAGCCGCGAGTGCGAGCGACGATCGAAGAAGCCTGCGGCGGTTGACGTAGAAAGACATCATGCTGTTTCCCCCGATGCGCGGGTCTTTGCCCGCGTCTATCTGGGTTCAAAATTAGTCTTATTGGTTCCACCAGCACAAGTGGCCAACCCTGCCAAACGGCACCCGACGAGATCGATCTTGCAGGGCGGTATCCGGGAGGAGGGCACGTCGGTCCGGTCCTGATCAACGGCAGTTCGGTTCATCCATCGAGAGACCGGCCGATTCATCGTCGCTGGCGCACTCATGCTTCGTCTGATGCGACGGCTGTTGCCACAACGCTTTCAGCGCTTCTTTGTCCGCTGCGCGTGCGTCGCGACGCCGATCTTGGCGTTAAGAGCGAATCAAGATGCGCTTTTGCGAATCGTACATCAACACAACAGTGGGAACTTGCTCAGCGAAGCCAGCGATCGAAGGGAACCCTGTGCGAGAAACGCGCAGTGATGCACGATGTTGCCGCGATGTCGGCAAATCTGTGCCTGTTCAGCAACGCTTGCCGACAAACGTGGCAAGCCGTCGGCGCGCGTGTGAACTTTCTGATACCAGCGTCGCTGCGGAAGGATGCCACAACGCGGACGGTGGCGTTGCCGGTGGTCAGATCGGTTATCGCTGGCAGAGCACGAATTGGGTGTTCGGTCTTGAAGCGCAAGGCGATTAGGCAGACCTGAAAGGCCGCAATACTAGCGTCGCCTTTCCAGCCTTTGCCAACGAGTCGAAGGTTGACGTGTTTGGCCTGTTCACCGGCCAGATCGGCTTCGCTGCGAACAACTTCCTCGTCTATCTGAAGGGCGGCGCGGCGGTGGTTTCGGATCGCTACAGCTCGTTCACGACTACCACTAACGTCCTGGTTTCCAGCACCAGCGACGGCAGCCGCTGGGGTGGTACGGTCGGCGTCGGTCTCGAATATGGTTTTGCCAGGAACTGGTCGTTTGCGATCGAATACGACCACATCTTCCTGCAAACCAATTCCTACACCTTCCTGAATAACGGCAACACCGGCGCGGCGGGTACCTTGTTTGGTAACGATCGCATCCGCCAGGATGTCGATCTCGTCACGGCGCGCATCAACTATCACTTCAATATGCCGCTCGTTGCCAAGTACTGAGAAAGTACCGAGCCAGTCCTGATTGTTCCGATCCAATAATTGGAAAGCCCCGCCGGATGAGGCCGGGGCTTTCTTTTGCGTGGTGCGCCCAGCATGGGCGCACTCTTATGGGTGCAAGTCCCATCGTGAGTTGATCACAACGAGCGAAGTGAAGCGCAACTGCATGAGGGCGACCGAGTGTGGGGAGGAAGCGTGGAGCGAA
>NZ_JBEKRB010000027.1:0-79790 GCF_049519115.1 Bradyrhizobium sp. | reverse complement strand
ACAGGTAGGCATGAAAGCGGACATGTCCGTACTCATGGGCCAAAGTGGTACGAAGGCGATTTTGTCGGTACTCATCCTCTGCAAGGCGAGCCGAGATTTTGACCTTTGGTTTACGGCTGGGCTGGAAGAGAGTTAGACCCTCGACTTTGGGACCGAAGGCTGAAAGATCGGCGAACTGATCCAAGGATTCCGTATCGCGCTCGATCAATACCGTTAAATCATCCGTGGAAAGCGGATAACTGACTTTCCCACAGCGATCCTTCAAAAAAGCGGCAACAATGTTTTCGCACTCGCGATCAAGCTCTTCCGGCTTGTAATGCGGGCGTTGAGAAAACCTTCCAGTCTTGTCCGGGACGTACCTCACACTACCTACGATTCCTTCCCTTTGAAGGCCCACCTCTGAATGCCACCATTGCTTCGGTCACCTCTTTTTCGCTGAGGTTCTTTACCCGAACATCTTCAGGAAACCGCCCGGCTAAATAGTAGAGCCAGTCACGATTGATGCCGAGAATATCAGCAAATTGTTGCACCATCCGATCAGAAGAAGGGCTTCGGCGATCATGTTCGATATCATTCAAATATTGCGGAGAGATGGGCTCTTCGTCTTCGCGCAAGATACGGGATGCCAGATCCTTCAGGCTCCAGCTTTTTGACTTTCGAGCTTCGGCGATAGCACCGCCGAATGTCTGCTCACTCGTGGCCATAATACTCCCTTGGACGGTTGAAGACGCTAATACGCGGATTAGCGTAGTCCGTTCTTGGACTCGCGTCAATTCGCTTGCACAATCCCAATCTTTACGAAAAAGCCCGAGTGGTTTCGGCTATCAGAAATGTCCATCTCGCAAAGTCTCAAAAATTTCACGGACTTCAGGGGGCGGCGCAATACAGAATGTTCGATAGGTGTCCAAGAAGGCCCACCAGTCACTCGACAGTGCTACTCCGCCTCGGCACGCGTCCCGCGGTTATCCACCGACTGCGTTCTCCAGCATGCTTCATCAGCAGCCATATTCGCACTCCCCCGGCGCGGCCTCGTAGGCTCGGGTACGATCTCGGGTACCACGAACGCCGAACAGCATGCTTGAGCTTCGGAGGGGAATCGAACCCCTGTTTCAGCCTTGAGAGGACGACGGCAACCGGAGCGAGCCATGGTAGCCGGTATCAAGATTGGGGTTCGACTGTCCGAAGCCTACTCCACGCTAGCTGATTGTCGTACCCAGCAGAGGTTCCCCTTCCGAAAAGGAAGTCTGGTCGTGATGCTGCAAAGAGGGCCGGGTCAAGCCGAGAAGTTCCTGCCTCGCCAACGTCAATTGGTAAAGTATGCCCAGGCGTCACGACGACAAACTCAGCCGCGCGAAAGCTCGTCCCGATCCGGCGCAGTGGGGCGAGGATGAAGTGATGACGCTCATCGAGGCTGTTGCAGTTTTTTTCCCCACCGGGCCGCTGACGTTGTCGTCGCTGAGGACGGCTGTGGCTGCCGGGACTCTTGAAATCGCCAAGGTTGCGGGCAAAAATCTGACAACGCCTCGCGCAATCCGCAAATTGGTGACACCATCATGCCTGGTCGCAAAGCCAAGCCGCCACGACTCTGGTTCCGAGAAGACGAAGGATGCTGGGTCATCCTCGATCGGGCGGGCGGAAAGCGACGGCAGATCCGCACAGGCTGCGGCCGCGACAATATTGACGGCGCAGCGAAAGCGCTCGAAAAGTACATCGGGTCACTGCACACAACCACTATCGGGGTAACCGACCCTCGCTCCCTCGCCGTTGCTGACGTCCTTACTTTCTATGAGGGATTGAAGCGGCCGAAATCGGAAGAAGCTCGCCCACTGGCGCAACATGACCTGCTGCTCATCCGGCTGCTGGACCTCAATGCGTTTTTCGGCGGCTCGATGGTGGCTGACATCAAGGCGCAGCTCTGCCGCGACTTTGCTGACTGGTCCACCGGCACGCCGAACGAAAACAACAAGAGAAAAGGCATCGCGGCTCGCTCAAGCACCGTATCCGACCAGACGGCGCGCCGTCGGCTCGAAGATTTGCGTGCCGCCCTCAACGCTTACCATGCCGAATACGTCCTGTCGGTCGTGCCGAAGATTACGCTGCCGACGAAAAGCGAGGGGCGGCACCGCTGGCTGAATCGTAACGAGGCCGCACGACTGCTTGGTGCGGCACTCGGCTATGTTTGGGATGGGACCCCTGAGCGACGAACCTGGAAGCGGCGCGAGGACCGCACGCTGTTTCGGCGCGAACGCTGGATCATCAGACGGCGACAACCTGCGGCGCGCTTCATCCTGATCGGCCTCTACAGCGCCAGGCGCGAGGAAACTATCCGCCGGACGCAGTGGGTGGCGACGACCACGCATCCATGGATGAACCTTGACGGAATGGTCTATCTCGGCCGCGGCGCCGCGGAGGCGCGCACCAAAAAGCGGCGGCCGCCGGCGAAGATCGCCACGCGGCTACGGCCGCACCTCCTGCGTTGGCGCGGACTGGACGTGAAGCGCTCGGCTGAACTGCACAAGACTGGCCTGATGGAGGACGGCGAACAAATTCGCTTTATCGTCCACCGCACGCATGACGGCCAGCCGCTGGCCGGCAAGATACGCTCGGCGTGGGAAGGCATCCTCGAGGATGCAGGGCTTGACGAGGATGTCGTCCGTCACACCCTGCGTCACACGGCGGCGACCTGGCTGATGCAGCAGGGTACCGACCTGTGGGAGGCCGCGGGCTGGCTCGGCATGACGGTCGAACAACTTGAGGAAAACTACGGCCACCACCACCCCGACTTCCAGAACGAAGCCGCGCAGGCATTTGGCGGCCGGCGCTAATCTGGCGGTGCCTTCGCGGAGTAGCGCCAACCTAAAAGAGTTGATCCCTTTGTGCTGAGAGATGGTGAGTTCGAGGATGTCCTCGTCGACGCCCTTACACCCCTCGCACCAAAACTTGTGCGACAGGCCATCCCGCCTGCTGCTCGGATTGCCGCTCCCGTCCGAGGGAACCGCGTCGATTTTTGCCGAGCCGCCGAGCGAATGACCAACTCGGCATCTTCGCCCCGGTCATAGGAGGTCACCCCCTGATGATGAAGAGACCCGCCGCCACAACGCGGAGCAAAATCGTCTCGCCGCGATTGGTCGTCGGAATGCGTTTTTCGACGATTAAGGCCACGCGGACTATCCTATTTTGTTGCGCATTTCGTTGCGCGCGAAAAACATCGAAAGTATAAGTAACTGAAATAATGGTCGGAGTGGCAGGATTCGAACCTGCGACCCCTGCGTCCCGAACGCAGTGCTCTACCGGGCTGAGCCACACTCCGACAAGAACGCGGCTTATAGCCTCGGCTTTCGCGCACCGCAAGGCGCCGATGTTTAAGGATTTAACCCCTGTGAAGCTGGGCCTGAAAACGCAGATTTTGCCGGCCGATGAGGCCGCCGTGGCGGCGGCCGGGCGCTGCCTTGCGGCAGGCGGTCTGGTCGCGTTCCCGACCGAGACCGTTTATGGGCTCGGCGCCGATGCCGCCCAGGCTCCCGCCATAGCCCGGCTCTACGAGGCCAAGGGACGCCCCGCCTTCAATCCCCTGATAGCTCATGTCGCCGATATCGATGCCGCCCGGCAGATCGCCCGTTTTGACGCAACCGCCATCCGCCTTGCGGAAGCGTTCTGGCCGGGGCCGCTGACGCTCGTTCTGCCCAAAGCGGCCCGCTGCCGGGTCGCAGAACTCGCGACCGCGGGCCTCGATACGGTCGCCATCCGGGTTCCCGCCCACCCCGTCGCGCAGGCCATTCTGCGCGCTTTTGGCGGGGCGGTGGTCGCGCCTTCGGCCAATCTCTCGGGCCATGTCTCGCCGACCACGGCCGCACATGTCGCAACCGATCTGACGGGGCGGATCGATCTGATTTTGGATGGCGGCGCGGTGAGCGTCGGCGTCGAATCCACGATTCTGGCCTGCCTTGACGACGCGATGCTGCTGCGGCCAGGCGGGCTGCCGCGCGAGGCGATCGAGCGCGTGCTCGGCCGCGCCTTGCAACGGCTGCCCGAAGACGCCGTCAACGACGACGCCCAGCCGCTCGCGCCGGGCATGCTGGCCTCGCACTACGCGCCCCGCACGCCGGTGCGGCTCAACGCCAGCCATATCGAGCCGGACGAGGGTCTTCTGGCTTTCGGCCATGCCGACATCGAAGGCGCCCATGCGGCAAAAGCCGTGATGAATTTGTCCGTGGCGGGCGATCTTGGCGAGGCCGCGGCCAATCTTTTCGGCTATCTTCGTGAGCTGGATGCCAAGGGCGCGCGCACCATTGCGGTCATGCCGGTGCCGCATCACGGACTGGGTGAGGCCATCAACGATCGGCTGCGCCGGGCCGCGTTTGGCAGATAAAAGATCTGGGCAGATAAAAGAGCAAGAATCCAAGTGACCCCAATGAACATCGTCCAAACGCCGATTGCTCCATTGTCACCCGAATTGATCGCCCGGTTTCGCGCCATTGTCGGCGACAAATATGCGGTAACGGAGCCGGCCGACGTCGCGCCCTATGTCACCGAAGAGCGCGGGCTGTTTCACGGCCACTCGCCGTTGATCCTGCGGCCCGGTTCGATCGCGGAAGTTTCCGCGATCTGCAAGCTTGCCAGCGAACAAAAAATCGCGCTGGTGCCGCAAGGCGGCAATACCGGACTTGTCGGCGGGCAGACCCCGCATCACGGCGAGGTTGTGGTCTCGACGCGGCGGCTCGACAAGATCCGCGATATCGATCCGGCCTCCAACACCATGACCTGCGAATCCGGCGTGGTACTGCAGGTCGCGCAACAAAAGGCCGCCGAGGTCGATCGCCTGTTTCCGCTGTCGCTGGGCGCGGAAGGAAGCTGCACCATCGGCGGCAATCTCTCCACCAATGCCGGCGGCACCGCGGCGCTCGCCTTCGGCGTGGCGCGCGAAATGGCGCTCGGGCTCGAAGTGGTTCTGGCGGACGGACGGATTCTCAACGGCCTGTCGAAGCTGAAGAAAGACAATACCGGCTATGATCTGCGCAACCTCTTCATCGGCGCCGAAGGCACGCTCGGCATCATCACCGCGGCAACGCTAAAGCTGTTTCCGAAGCCGCGTGCGATCGAGACCGCCTTTGTCGGGCTCAAGTCGCCTGATGATGCGTTGAAGCTGCTGTCGATCGCGCAAAACGAGGCGGCCGGAAGTCTCACCAGCTTCGAATTGCTTGCCGACATCGCGGTCGATTTCAGCGTGCGACATGGCATCGATATTCGTAATCCTCTCGCGAGCCAACATCCCTGGTTCGTGCTGATGGAGCTATCGTCCTCGCGCGATGACGCACGCGGCACGCTGGAGTCGATCCTGGCGCAGGGCATGGAACAGGAAATCGTCGACGACGCCGTGATCGCGGCAAATTTGAGCCAGCGCGCGGGCTTCTGGAAATTGCGCGACGAGATGTCCGCGGCGCAGAAGCCCGAAGGCGGCTCGATCAAGCATGACATCTCGGTGCCGGTCGCCGCCGTCCCCGCTTTCATTGCGGAAGCGAACGCTGCGGTCGTCAAGCTCATTCCGGGCGCACGGCCGGTGCCGTTCGGCCATCTCGGCGACGGCAATATCCATTACAATGTCAGCCAGCCGGTCGGCGCCAAGGCGAGCGACTTTCTCGCGCGCTGGCACGAGGTCAACGCGGTCGTATTCGCGATCGTGCTGCGCATGGGCGGGTCGATCTCCGCCGAACACGGCATCGGCGTGCTCAAGCGCGACGAACTGCCTGAGGTGAAGGACAAGGTCGCGATCGAGTTGATGCGCTCCATCAAGGCGCTGCTCGACCCGCTCGGGATCATGAACCCGGGCAAGGTGCTGTGACAGCCCCCGTCCAAACGCTCGCGATTGCCCCGATCGACGACGCTGATGTCGCCGACGTCGTCGCGCTTTGGCAGGCGTGCGGCCTGACGCGACCGTGGAACGATCCGGCCACCGACATCGCGTTCGCGCGAAAGGCATCTAACGCCACGGTGCTGATCGGGCGCGACGATGGCTTAATCGTTGCCACGGTTTTGGTCGGGCATGACGGCCACCGCGGCTGGGTCTACTACCTCGCGGTTGATCCCGATCATCGTCACAAGGGATATGGACGCGTCATGATGGATGCGGCAGAAAACTGGTTGCGCGAAACCGGCATCGAAAAGCTTCAACTCATGGTGCGGCCCGACAACAAGAGCGTGAAGAACTTTTATCAATCCCTCGGCTATTCCGAGCAGGAACGCATCATCTATGCGAAATGGCTCGACGGACGCGAGCCGACCCCGTAATCAAAAACTTCAAAATGGCAGAAAAATGCCCACGAGAACCAAAAATGCGCATCGCCCTTGTTCACGCCCTCAAACATTCGCTGGTTCCGATCGAAGCCTCGTTCGCTCGGCTTTGGCCGGAAGCAACGCTGATGAATTTGCTCGACGACAGCCTGTCGGCGGATGTCGCGCGCGACGGCAAATTGACCTCGGCGATGACCGACCGCTTCCTCTCACTCGGACGCTATGCGGCCTCGACCGGCGCCGACGCGATCCTCTTCACGTGCTCGGCCTTCGGTCCCTGCATCGAGGCCGTGGCGCGTGATCTCGCACCCAAGCCCGTGCTCAAGCCGAACCAGGCGATGATCGAGCAGGCCGTGGCGCGCGGTCACCGTATCGGCCTGCTCTCGACCTTTCCGCCGACATTGCAGTCGATGCCGGCTGAGTTTCCGGGCACGGTGACGCTGGTGCCGAAACTGGTGGAGGGCGCCATGGCGGCACTCGATCGCGGCGACCGCGCCGAGCATGATCGTTTGGTCGTGCAGGCCTCGCGTGACCTGCGCGACTGCGACCTGATTGCGCTGGCGCAATACAGCATGGCGCCTGCTGCCGAACTCGTGGCCGAAGCCTCGAAACTGCCGGTGCTGACGACGCCCGACAGCGCGGTGACCAAGCTGAAGCAGTTGCTGAACGGCTGAGTTAAACCGTTTAAAAGAAACTGCCCTGCCCGTCGTCGAAATCCGCGGCAGCGGTTTTGCGCGGGCTGGGTTTCTTGGTTCGCCCGGATTGCTCGGCTTCACGCTGCTCTTCGGTGATCGGCAGCGTCAGTTGCGCATCGTCATTGGCGACGTGATTGACCCGCACCGAGACCTCGTGCCAGACGAATTCGCCCACTTCGGGCCCGCGCATCAACGGCGTCACGCTGTCCGCCTCATCCGAACGGCAATCAAGCCAACGCTCGAAATCATCGGTACCGATCGTCACCGGCACGCGATGGTGAAGCACAGCGAGATCGGCACTTGCGGGTGCCGTGACAATCGCGACGGTGTCGACCTCCTCGCCGTTCGGCCCGACCCAGGTCTCCGCGATCCCTGCGAATCCGATCGGGCGGCCGTCGCGGCGATGGATGAAATATGGCCGTTTGCTGCCACTGAGCGATTGCCACTCATAATAGCCATCGGCCGGAATGAGGCAGCGCCGCCGCCGGATCGCATTCTTGAATGCCGATTTCTCTTTCACGCTCTCCGCGCGGGCATTGATCAGGAGCGTAAATTTACGGGGATCTTTCACCCAGGCCGGCCAAAAACCCCAACGCATCAAGCGAAAATGCCGGCCGTTTTGGTTCATCACTACGGGTATCGGTTGCGTCGGAGCAACATTACACCGTGGCGGGTAATTTGGTTGTTCCAAATAACCAAAAAGTTGCCGCAAAGCTTCTGGCGCCGAGGTTATAACGAAGCGTCCGCACATTATTGGTATCCCGATAAATATTCTTTAGTAACTTTTTACCCCGAACCCCAACACTGCGACAAATGACGCCATCGGCCGCCCAGCCAATACAGCCAGCCTCCGTAACCGCCGATAGCTCGGCGCGGGCGGCGCAACTGCGCGCGGCCAATATCAATCCGCGCACCGGACTTGCCACCGACTATCTCAATCACTTCAACGAAGCTGTGATGCTGCTGGAAATGATTCCGGATATGCCGGAATGCGCCGAGGATTTTCTCGGTTGGGAACCGTTATCTTACGCTGAACATTTCACGGCCTCGAACTTCAAGGCAAGGGATCTGGCGATCGATGCCTACAATACCGCCGACATTCGCGTCCGCACCGAGTTCGACAACGTCACGAGCGCGATCACCTCGATCCTGGCCGCGGTAGGCGCGGCGATGCGGGAAGCGACACAAGACGACACCCGCACCAGACTGGCCGAACAGGCCTCCGGTTGGGTCAAACCGCTGGTGATGCAGGCGGGCGGCATTATCAACGGCGACGGTGCCGCCGATGTCGATTACATCATGAACCATTGATCGCCGACGCCGGCGGTGGAGTGGGTCGCGCTTCTAGTCTAATACAGGTCACGCGAACACACTTCGTCCCGGATTCGATTTTGGCGCCTCTCGCTCCATCCCGTCCCCAGCTTGCGGTCAGCGCGGCGATTTTCCGCGAGGGCAAGGTGCTCGTCGTGCGGCGTGCACGCTCGCCCGCGAAGGGCTTTTATTCGCTGCCCGGCGGCCGCGTCGAATTCGGTGAAACCCTCCACGCCGCGCTCCATCGCGAGATCGCCGAGGAAACGGCGATAAAAATCGAGATCGTGGGCCTTGCTGCCTGGCGTGAAGTCATGCCGACGGCCGAGGGCGGCGGGCATTTTGTGATCCTGTCATTTGCGGCGCATTGGAGCGCGGGCGAGCCCGTGCTGAACGAGGAACTCGACGACTGCCGATGGCTCGCGCCGGATGCGTTGGGCGAACTCAAGACGACGCCCGGCCTGCTGGATGTCCTCCAGTCGGCCCGGCGTGTTTTAGGCGTCTAAACGATCAAAATCCGCGGCTTGCGCGGCGCATCCCGAGCAGGCATACCACACGGGTTTTCCCGGACCCTTCATGTGCCAAGACATCTCGCCCTCGTCCTCATCGTCCTGTGCGGCCTTTCCGTGCCCGCGCAAGCACAGGACGCGGCCGCGCCGTTCGACAACGAGTTGCAGCGCTTCGCGGAAATTCTTGGAACCCTGCATTATCTCAGGGGCATCTGCGGCAACAATGAAGGCGGCAAGTGGCGCAACGAGATGCAGGCGCTGCTCGACGCCGAAACCCCGAGCGGCGAGCGGCGGGCGCGCATGATCGCCGGCTTCAACCGCGGGTATAACGGCTTCCAGCAGACCTACCGTGCCTGCACGCCGGCGGCGACGCTGGCGATCCGCCGCTACATCGACGAAGGCCTGAAGATTTCACGCGACCTGACCGCGCGCTACGCCAACTAGTGCCGTCCCTTTGCTTTTTTTCGCAGTTCTGTAGCCGCGTTAACCTTTCTTAAAGAACTGGTCTAGGCAGCCCCGTTAGGCATGCTACACCACACTCCATTCCTCGCCCCGAAAGCTGCTTCACCTTCATGAGCCACGCGCCCTTCGTCGCCCGCGACCTGCTGCCCGATCAAGAACAGAAACAGGCCGCGCTCAATTATCTCAGCGAAGCCTGGGCCGAGGCACGGCATGACGGGGTCGATGGCGATTGCCTGGCACAGGCGAGCCTGTTTGCCGCCTTCGCCGAACTGGTCCGGACCTATGGCGAGGACGCGGTCGCGAAATTCGTCGAGGGTCTTGTCGATCGCGTTCGCAACGGCGAATTCTCCACCTCGCTTGCGAGGCAGTAAGCGCAAGCGCCTACCGGGCCTTGTTGTTTAGCGACCGGCGGCTTACTTTCTCACGTGAAATGTCACATGAGAATTCGATATGAAAGCGGCGTTTCTGCCCGACCGCGGCGTGGTCAAAATCACCGGCGAAGCCGCCCGTGATTTCCTTAACGGCATTATCACCTCGGATACGACACGGCTGCAGCCAGGGCTGGGCCGCTTCGGCGCGTTGCTGACGCCGCAGGGCAAAATCGCGGTCGATTTCCTGATCACCGAGGCACCGGCCGGCCATGGCGGCGGCTTCCTGATCGATTGTCCCAAAGTGCTGGCGCAGACGCTTGCCGACAAGCTCGGTTTTTATCGGCTACGCGCCAAGGTTGGAATCGAAAATCTCTCCGACAGCCTCGGCGTGCTCGCGGCATGGGACGGCGATGCCGCGCTGAAGCCAGATCTCACCTTCACTGATCCGCGTAACGCCATGCTTGGTCTTCGGATTCTCGTCCCTGCAGAACTTGCACAGAAAGCCGCCAAACTGATCGGCGCCGACCTCGTCGATGCTTCCGCCTATGAAGCCCACCGCATTGCCACAGGCATTCCCCGCGGCGGTCTTGATTTCATCTATGGCGGCGCCTTCCCGCACGAGACCAACATGGACCGGCTCGCCGGCGTCGATTTCGACAAGGGCTGTTATATCGGCCAGGAGGTGGTGTCGCGGATGCAGCACCGCGGCACGGCGCGCACGCGCACCGTACGCGTGATGCTGGATGGACCGGCGCCGGAAGCAGGATCCACGATCCTCGCCGGCGACAAGTCAGTCGGCACCATGGGCTCCGCCGCCGACCATTATGGGCTGGCATTGATCCGGATTGATCGCACGAGTGAGGCGCTGGAGGCCGGCACGCCGCTCACGGCCGGAGGCCTCTCGATCCGCATCGCCGATCCGGACGAACTGCGTACCACGCCGAAGCAGACGGTCGCATGACGAAGTCGGCGCGCCTGCATGCCGACGGCAAAACCCGTTGCCCGTGGCCGGGCGAAGACCCGCTTTATGTCGCCTATCACGACACCGAATGGGGCGTTCCCGAATATGACGACCGCGCGCTTTACGAGAAGCTGATCCTCGATGGCTTCCAGGCCGGGCTGTCTTGGATCACGATCCTGCGCAAGCGCGACCATTTCCGGAAAGCCTTCGACGACTTCCAGCCTGAGAAAATCGCGCGCTATACGCCCAAGAAGATTCACGCGCTGATGAACGACGCCGGCATCGTCCGCAACCGCGCCAAGATCGAGGGCACTATTGCGGGCGCCAAGTCCTATCTGAAGATCATGGAAGAAGGTCCTGGTTTTTCGAAGTTTTTGTGGGATTTCGTCGACGGCAAACCGACGGTCAATCGGTTCAGGACCACCGCGAGCGTGCCCGCCGCCACGCCGCTCTCGATCAAGATGTCGAAAGAGCTTGCCTCACGCGGCTTCAAGTTCGTCGGCCCCACCATCGTCTATGCCTTCATGCAGGCGACAGGCATCGTCAACGACCATCTCGTCACCTGCTTCTGCCATGAAAGCTGCACCGGCAAACGCCGCAGCCCCCGCCTCAAAGTCAAATGACGGCCAGGAAATCGTCTGGAGACCCTGTAACGTCACGCGTCTGGCAGCGCATGCTGTCGGGCCGGCGGCTCAACCTGATCGACCCCTCCCCGCTCGATATCGAAATCGCCGATATCGCCCATGGGCTGGCGCGCGTCGCGCGCTGGAACGGACAGACGTCGGGTGCGCATATCTTTTCGGTGGCACAGCACACCTTGCTGGTTGAAGCCGTGATGCGCGAACAAGCGCCGCGCATCGACATCAGCTGGCGGCTCGCCGCTTTGCTGCATGATGCGCCGGAATACGTCATCGGCGACATGATCTCGCCGTTCAAGGCGGTGCTCGGCGAAGACTACAAGGCGGTCGAAAAGCGCCTGTTGTCGGCCATCCACATCCGCTTCGGCCTGCCGGCTGTGCTGGCGGACAAGATCACCCAGACCATCAAGGTCGCTGACAGAGGCGCGGCCTATCTGGAAGCGACAGAACTCGCGGGCTTCGCGCCCGACGAGGCGAAGCGCCTGTTCGGCCGCGATCCGGAATTGTCACCCGCCACCAGGCAGGATTATTTGACGCCCTGGAGCGCGGCCAAGGCCGAGAAGCGGTATCTGGCGCGGTTCAAGGCGCTGGCGTCGGAATGATCGATCGGATCGTACCGTAATAACCTAGGGCTGCCCCGACCCTCCAGCGGATCCATAAACCTGCCCCGTTGCAAAGCTCGCATCGGAGGCGGCCAGTTGCACATAGATCGATCCGAGTTCGGCGGGCTGTCCAGGGCGCCCCAACGGGGTTTGACTGCCGAATTGTTCGAGCTTCTCCATCGAAGCTCCGCCTGCGACCTGAAGCGGCGTCCAGATCGGACCCGGCGCGACGGCGTTGACGCGAATGCCTTTGGGACCCAACTGCTTGGCCAACGACTTCACATAATTCATGGTCGCGGCTTTGGTTTGCGCGTAATCATAGAGTTCGGGCGATGGATCGTAGGCCTGTTCCGAAGCGGTGCCGATGATCGCCGAGCCCGGTTTGAGATGCGGCAGCGCAGCCTTGATGATCCAGAACGGGGCATAGATATTCGTCTTCATCGTTGCGTCGAAATCTTCCGATGAAACCTCGGCAATGGATTCGCGTGATTGTTGGCGCGCGGCGTTGCTCACCAGAATGTCGAGACCACCGAGTCCCTGCACGGCGCGCTCGACAAGCTCCTTGCAGAATTTCTCTTCGCGGATGTCGCCGGGTATCGCGAGCGCCACACGGCCCTCGGCCTTGATGAACTCCACGACTTCTTGGGCGTCGGACTCCTCGGTCGGAAAATAGTTGATGGCGACGTCCGCGCCCTCGCGGGCAAAGGCAATCGCCGCCGCGCGGCCCATGCCGGAATCGCCGCCAGTAATCAGCGCGCGCCTGCCCATGAGCCTGCCGGAACCCTTGTAGCTCGTCTCCCCGTGGTCCGGTCGGGGCTCCATCTTGCTGGCAAGACCTGGCCACGGCTGAGACTGCCGCTTGTACGGCGGCTTGGGATATTTTTTGGTGGGATCGTCGAGCACGGGGGCGGCCATCGAAGTTCCTCTTGCCGGAATATTTGCGACAAGAGAACGACTCGACGCACGCCGGATCGTTCCCCAATGCTCGTCGTCTCAGCGCGCGCCGGTGACAAACGGAAAGATTGGGAACAGTTGGTATCCTGAAGCGTAGCCTCAGTGCTTTCGTGCTTCTCCTCCCTGGAACACGAAAGTAGCTCCGATCGCCCTCCGGCGTCCGGCAGGCCGGTTGGCGCACGGAGGCGCCTGACATGAGCGACCGCTTGATGACGAGGTCCGATATGGCAAAACATTCCAATCACGGCATTGTCCGAGATCGCCAGGCTCAAGAACAGCCCGCCGACCGAAAACGCGCGCAAACCGCGCATCACTCCGATCCGAAGAAATCCGCGACCCACGAGGCAACCCGCGATCCGAAGCTGAGCGATGCGGAGAAAACGACCGCATCGAGCAACGGCCGCGGTGCGTCATCGGGTTAAGCTCCGACCAGGCTTCTCAAGCGGCACGGCGCGGAGGAACCATCGCAGCCAAAAATGGTTGCCGAAGCAGAGTATTTCGATGGAGGCTTCGGATGGCAATAAGTGAGATCGGCGAAAAGGAATTCGGCAATCTTATCGGCAGCGACAAGGTCGAAGGCACGGCCGTTTATGGCGCCGACGACAACAAGATTGGTTCAATCGAACGGGTGATGATCGACAAAGTGAGCGGAAGGGTTTCCTACGCGGTCCTCGGCTTCGGTGGATTCCTCGGTCTCGGCAACGATCACTATCCGCTTCCGTGGCAGTCGCTGAAATATGACACGAGGCTCGGCGGCTACGTGGCCGGCGTCACCGAAAGCCAGCTTCGCGGCGCGCCCAAATTCGGCGGCGATCGTGATTGGGACTGGGCGGACGCGGGTCGCACCCGTTCGCTCGACGACTATTACGGCATACCGATCGTCTAATCTTCAACACACGATGAAATGGATACATCATGAAACTCACGACGATTGCCTTGGCTTCTGTTTTTGCCATAGGCCCCACGCTGGCACTGGCACAAACCGGCGGCTCGAATGCCGACAAAGCGCCTGCCCAGACCAACTCGACTAAGAAAGACCTCAGTACGACCGGCAGTGCGAAAAACTCCGGACATAACAGCGGCGACGCCATCACGACCGGCAGCGACGTGCCGCAGAACAAACCAGCTCTCAGCAGCTCGCCTGAATCGTCGGATACGTCCCAGAAGGTGAAATAATAGCCGCCATTACCATGCCCTCAATGAAGGGCAAGCAGGCCGTGCGCCATGCTTGCCCTCGCTGGGCTGTCTTGCATCAAAAATTATCGACGCACGACACTTGCCATTGTTCCCTGGTCAGAGAGAGGAACTTCCGGTTCTGCAAGGCGGCGCTGCCGCCAGCCCGCAATCACCTAACTCCCCATCACGTCGCGCACCTTCGCCGTCAATTGCTCGAAGGTGAAGGGTTTGGCGAGGAAGTTGACATCCTTGTCGAGCACGCCGTTATGAATGACGGCGTTGCGGCTGAAGCCGGTGGTGAAGATCACGCGCAGCGACGGCTTCCGCCGTTGCGCCTCTTCGGCCAGTCGGCGCCCGTTCATGTCCGGCATCACCACATCGGTAAACAGGAGAGCGATATCCTCGTGGCTATCCAGCAGCCGCAAGCCGGCCAGGCCGTTTGATGCCGACACGACGTCGAATCCCAGCTCGCGAAAAGCTTCCTCGACAAAGGCGCGCATGCGGTCTTCGTCCTCGACGACCAGGACGCGGGCTTTGGCGAAGTCGTTGACCGCGCCTGGCGCCGACGCGGCAGGCTTTATTTCCTCTTCATCTCCGAAATGCCGCGGCAGATAGATCTTGATCGCTGTCCCGCTGCCGGCCTCGGAATAGATCTTGATGTGGCCGGCCGACTGTTTGACGAAGCCCATCACCTGGCTCAACCCCAGGCCCGTGCCCTTGCCGACATCCTTGGTGGTGAAATAA
The DNA here is from genome assembly GCF_049519115.1 of Bradyrhizobium sp. Classification (GTDB taxonomy): domain Bacteria; phylum Pseudomonadota; class Alphaproteobacteria; order Rhizobiales; family Xanthobacteraceae; genus Bradyrhizobium. Next base: position 65,082 of record NZ_JBEKRB010000027.1, on the reverse strand, counting down.
GGATCGAACGCCCTTGCCGCGACCTCGCGCGTCATTCCCTGCCCGGTATCGGTGACGGATATCATGACGTATTGACCAGCCGGGACGTCGGCATGGCGGGCGGCGTAGGCATCGTCGAGACTCGCATTCGCCGTCTCGATCGTGAGTTTTCCGCCGCCCGGCATGGCGTCGCGCGCATTGACCGCGAGATTGAGCACGGCATTTTCCAATTGCGTGGAATCCGCATGCGTCTTCCACAATCCGCCCGCAAGCACCGTCTCGATTCGGATGTCACCGCCCAGCGTGCTGCGGATCAATTCGGATATGCCGGTCACGAAACGATTGACGTCGATAACGGTCGGTGCCAGCGGCTGCTGCCGTGAGAACGCCAGCAGACGATGAGTGAGGTTGGCGGCGCGCGACGCTGCCTCCAGAGCCCCGTCGACGAATCGGTCGACGTTGGTGTCGCCGCGGCCAAGACGTGTCTTCAGAAGATTCATGCTTCCGATGATCACCGCGAGCATGTTGTTGAAGTCATGCGCCAGTCCGCCGGTGAGCTGCCCGATCGCCTCCATCTTCTGCGATTGACGGAGGTGTTCCTCGGCGAGTTCCCGCCGGCGCGCCTCCTCGAGTGTCCGTGCGTGGGCAGCTTTCAATTCCGCGTTGGTTTTCAGGCTCGCCGCATACTGCCGGGTTGCATCCCTCAGAACGATGAAGGCAAGCGCCAACGCCAATACCAACGCCACTCCTATTCCGATTTCCGTCAGAAGCCGGTCGCGATCCACGCTTTGGTCTGCTTCCTGAAGCAGGGCGTTCTGACCATTTTGAAGCTGGCCAATGATGGTTCGCGCCCGATCCATCAACTCCTTGCCCTCGTTTCCGTTAACGACGGCGAGCGCTTCCGACTCCTTTCCCTGCCGCTTGAGGGCAATGGTCCGCTGCAACTCGGAAAGCTTCTGCCTTGTCAAACCCTGCAATTCACCGTACGCGTGCGCTTGCTCCGCCGTGCCTGAAAGCTGTGTCCCGAGGGACGTCAGCGCACGCTCCAGGCCGGTGGTCGCCTCCGTGAAGGGGCGCAAATAGGCCTCGCTGCCGGTCAGAAGAAAGCCGCGCTGGCCGGTCTCGGCGTCCTGCAGCAGTGAAAAAACCTGGGCGAGCGCGAGCTGGATGGCGATCGTTTGTCGCGCCCTGTCGCGATCCTGCGATTGCGTCCGGTAAAGACCGGCGATCGCAACGATGGAACCAACCATGAAAGCGAGCGCAACGAGGAGCGCTACCAGTGATCGAGTTTTGAAAAGGAAGGACATTCAGGCCGGATTCTGGGTGGCTCCTAGCATACCGTGCTGTTCAGAAAAAGCCAAAGGGACACATAATCGTGGGTGACGTAGCACGGTCCAGCCAAATTGCCGGACCTAAGGTAATATCCAGCGGCGGATCGGCGGCGCGCCTCGGTCGCGGCACCGGCTCTCCAGCAGGCTCAGCTATGGGAGTAAGAACGAATGAAGCGCATCATCTTCATCGCGACTGTCATTGCCAGTTCAGCGACGCTCGCAGCCGCCCAGCCTGCAAAAGATTCCTACCAACCCGGCCTTGGAGAGTTCATGACGGCTACCCAGCTTCGCCATGCGAAGCTTTGGTTTGCTGGCAAGAACAATAACTGGGCGCTCGCGGCCTACGAGGTCGACGAGATCAAGGAAGGCCTGGAGGACGCGGCAAAAGTTCACGCGAGCGTTGATGGAGTTCCTGTCGCCGAGTTGATCAAGACCATCATCGATCCGCGATTGGAGCATCTTGAGAAAGCGATCGAAGGAAAGAGCAGCACCCAGTTCGCCACCGCCTTCGACGAACTTACTAGCGGTTGCAACAGCTGCCACGCCAAAGCCGGCAAGCCGTTTATCCGCATCCAGCGCCCAACGACGCCCCCGGTCAGCAATCAGAATTTTATTCCGGCGAAGTGAGGCCTCGCACAGCGAGCTTTTCCAACGGTTCACTGGGCACCAAAAAAAGAGCCGAACAATTTTCCTCTTGACAAGGGGCCAACCTGATTTGCCCGTCGTGCCAATGTGCCACAGCCGATCGCGATTGATCTCGCCCGCAAATCAGCGGCATTAGTCGCGCATCCCGCACCCGCTTGAGGGGCGTATCGCGATCGTCACGGACGTTGGGAGCGGGATGCGATGGACGCGGACCTGTCGACTGACGAGTGATAGGACGCGGACGGCAAGTCGTGTGGTTCTGACATCTCGATGCTGATGCCAAGTCGGCCACGATGTTTGCATCGCGGCCTGCGACGGTGACAGAAAGCCCGATCACCGGGAAGAGCACGAAGGAAACCGTTAAAGCCATTGTGCAGGGAAGTCCGGATTGATCCGGTGGACCTGTGGTGACTAACTTGTGTGTTTTCTATTTTTACACGCAAGGCCGCGGGTGCGTTGGACACCCGGCTTTCCCTGCGCCCTCTTTTATCGAGGGGGTTGATGCGATGACCCGGACGTAACGCGCCGCGGGAACGCACAGGTGTGTCACATCTTGTGCCCTTCACCCGCGCGCCGCGCGGCCCTATAATCGAGCCGAAAACAAGGAAAAAACATGATCCACGTCTGTTCGCTCGCGGCCCTGCCCTCCACCGTTAAGACCACCGGCGCAAGCCATGTGCTCACGATCATGGCCAATGTCGATCAGGTGCAACGACCTGTATCGGTGCTTCCCGCCAATCACCTGAAGGTGCAGGTGGACGATATCACCGAAGCCATCGAAGGCTTTGTCGCGCCATCGGAGAGGCACATCGAGCAGGTGCTGAATTTCGTGCGCGGCTGGGATCGCTGTGCGCCTCTGGTCGTGCATTGTTATGCCGGCATCAGCCGTTCGACCGCGAGCGCTTTTGCCGCCGTGTGTGCGCTCAATCCGCATCGCGACGAAATCGCGATCGCGCGCCAGATACGCGCGGCATCGCCGATTGCCGCGCCGAACCGCCTGATCGTCAGCCTGGCGGACAAGGCGCTGGGGCGCGAAGGGCGGATGCTGCGGGCGCTGGATGAGATGGGTCCGGGCTCGCTGACGAACGAAGGCAGGCCTTTCCGCATCGATCTGGAATGAATTCTCGTCACGGCCCGCGGGCTTGAACTTTTGCCGCCCGGGACGACACTCAGGTGAGATGCGGCCTGTGCTGCAACCGAGCACGAACTTCGGAAAGTGGGCACTAGATGTTCGAATTCTTTGCGGTCGCAATCGCGGTGGTCGCGCTGCTCGTGGCGCGCAAGGCCATCGATCAGGCCACAACCTTGCGGGCGCGGCTCGATGCCCTCGAGGCAAGCGGATGGCGGGCGCAGCCAACCCCGCCGCCACTTGCGCCCGCTCACGAGGCTGAGCCGACCCCGGTACCTGAAACCGCGGCGTCCACCGCCCCCATCGAAGCTACGGCGTCACTCCACGAAGCCCCGCCCTCCGTTCCCGAAGACGCTTCCGACCAGGCCGCCCCCACGACACCCCCGCCGCCGCTTCCAGAAGCCGCCCCAGGCTTCGAGGAGCGCGTCGGTACCCGCTGGGTGGTGTGGCTGGGCGGGCTGACATTGGCGCTCGGCGGCTTCTTCATGGTCCGCTATTCGATTGACGCCGGCCTGCTCGGGCCGGGCGTGCGAACCTTGCTGGGCGGCGCCTTTGCGCTCGCTCTGCTCGCCACCGGGGAGTGGACGCGGCGTCAGGAAAGCACGTCGACGATCGCGATGCTGCCGATCGCAAACATCCCGGCCGTCTTGACCGCGGCCGGCACCGCGGTTGCCTTCGGAACGGTCTATGCCGCCTATGCGCTGTACGGCTTCCTCGCGCCGGCTTCCGCCTTCATCCTGCTCGGACTGGTGGCGCTCGGCACGCTTGCCGCAGCACTACTGCACGGCCCAATGCTCGCGGGCCTCGGCATCGTTGCCGCCTTCGGCACGCCGCTGCTGGTTTCGTCGGAGAAACCGGATTTCTGGGCGCTTTACATCTATCTCGCCGTCGTCACCGCGGCGGCTTTCGGCCTGGCGCGGATCCGGCTGTGGAGCTGGCTCGCGGTGACCACGATCGCGCTTGCGTTGCTCTGGACCCTGCCGGTTCTCACATTCGACCCGCCGCAGGTCGGCCCCTATGCGTTCCACGTGATGTCGGGATTTGCGCTCGCCGCACTTCTCGTGGTGTGCGGTTTCCTGTTTGGCCCGCCCGCAGAGGATGATCACGTCGAGCCTGTCTCATCGGGATCGCTCGCGGCCTATCTGCTCGGCGCCGTGCTGATCGTGCTGGCGAGCTTCCATGCCGACGCAGCGATCGTCGTATTCGCCATCCTGACCGCGGCCACGCTGCTGGTGGCGTGGCGCGCACCGGCCGCAACCGGCGCGATCGCGCTCGCGGCAGCGTTCGTCGGCCTCGTGTTTCTCGAATGGGCCGTGCGCGCCAATCCGGATATGCTAGTGTTGCCGGGCGGCGCGCTGCCGGGCATCGGCCCTTCGCCTACCGACAGCTCCGTTTCGTTGCATCTGATAGCGGCCGCATTATTCGCGGTCGGCTTCGGCGGCGCCGGATTCTTCGCGCAAGGTCGCAGCTCGAATGCACTTGTCCCGGTGATCTGGTCGGCGGCGGGCGTATTCACGCCGCTCGCGCTGTTGATCGGGCTTTACGCGCGCATCGCCCATCTCGATCAATCGATCCCATTTGCGATTCTCGCCTTGCTGCTGGCAGCTAGCTTTGCGGCGGCGACCGAAATCCTGTCCCGGCGCGAGCCGCGCCCGGGGCTCGCACCCTCGACCGCGCTATTTGCCACCGGCACGCTCGCAGCATTGGCGCTGGCGCTGACCTTTGCCCTCGACAAAGGCTGGCTCACCATTGCGCTCGCGCTGACCTCGATGGGAGCCGCATGGGTTTCGACACAGCGGCCGATTCCGTTCCTGCGGGTGCTGTCGTCGATCCTGGCGGGCATCGTGGTGTTACGTATCGGCTATGAGCCGCACATCGTGGGCGCCGCCGTCGGCACGACGCCGATCTTCAACTGGCTATTGTGGGGATATGGCGTTCCGGCGTTGTCGTTCTGGGTGGGAAGTATATTTTTGCGGCGAAGAGGCGACGACGCTTCCTTGCGTTCGGTGGAAGCCGCCGCCATCCTGTTCACGGTCCTCCTGGTGTTCCTGGAAATTCGTCACACCATCAATGGCGGCGACGTCTATCGCAGCGGCGCCGGGCTTACCGAGACCGCTTTGCAGGTTTGCGCCGCGCTGACCATGGCCATCGGGCTCGAGCGATTGCGCCTTCGAAGCGGCAGCATCGTTCACAACGTCAGCGCCATCCTGCTGACGCTGTTTGCGGCCGCGGCGACCCTGGTCGGACTGCTGTTCATCGACAATCCCTATATCTTCGGATGGGGCAACACCATCAACGGCGCATTCATCAACGCGCTTCTACTCGGTTACGCGGCCCCTGCGATCCTCGCACTTCTGTTGTCGTACGCGGTCGCCGCCGGCCGTAGGCCCCCAGCTTACGGCAACACCATCGCCGCCGCCGCCCTGGTGCTTGCGCTCAGCTATGTTTCGCTGGAAATTCGCAGACTCTACCACGGTCCACTGATGTCGAGTGGACCGATCTATGATGTCGAGCAGTATACCTACTCGATCGCGTGGCTGGCATTCGGCGTGCTGCTGCTCGTAATCGGCATCCTGGTCAATTCGCAGCGCGCCCGCCTCGCCTCGGCGGTCGTGATCGCGCTCACGATCGGCAAGGTGTTCCTGATCGACCTGTCGACGCTGACCGGCGTCTACCGCGCCCTGTCGTTCATGGGCCTCGGGCTGGTGCTGGTCGCGATCGGCTGGTTTTATCAGAAGGTGCTGTTTCGCAAGGTCGCAGCGCCCGCTGCGCCGGCGCCGGCGCCGACCTGATCGATGTTGATCTTCCCGTCAGGCCGCCCTGACCGAACTGAGGAACTTGCCGACCTCGAGCTTGAGGCGGTTGGAATCGCCGGACAGCGATTTGGCCGCCGACAGCACCTGCGACGAAGCCGATCCGGTCTCGCTGGCCCCGCGCTGCACGTCGCCAATGTTGGAGGAGACCTGCACGGTGCCTTCCGCGGCGCGCTGCACGTTGCGGGATATTTCCTGGGTCGCGGCGCCCTGCTGTTCTACGGCGGCCGCGATAGCGGATGCGATCTCAGAGAGCTTTTCGATGGTGCCGCTGATTTCCTTGATGGCGCCCACCGATTCATTCGTTGCCGCCTGGATGCCGTTGATCTGCTGACCGATCTCGCCGGTGGCTTTCGCGGTTTGCTCGGCCAGCGCCTTGACTTCAGACGCCACGACCGCAAAGCCACGGCCGGCTTCGCCGGCGCGCGCGGCCTCGATGGTGGCGTTCAGTGCCAAGAGATTGGTCTGTCCGGCAATGCTGTTGATCAGTTCGACCACGTCGCCGATGCGCCCCGCCGCCTTGGAGAGCTCGCCGACCCGGTCGTTGGTCTGACGCGCCTGCGTCACGGCTTCGTTGGCGATGCGCGCCGACTCCTGGACCTGACGGCTGATCTCGTGGACCGACGACGACAATTCTTCCGTCGCGGAGGCGACCGATTGAACGTTGCTGGAGGCTTCTTCCGAAGCGCTCGCGACCTTTGTCGCCAGATTCTCCGACCGGGTTGCGGTCGAGGTCAGCAAGCCTGCGGAGGTTTCGAGTTGCGACGAGGCCGACGATACGGTTGCGATGATCTGCCCCACCGCGCCCTCGAAACTGTCGGCCATCCGGTGCATGTCGTCCTTGCGCTGCTGCGTCTGCCGCTGTTCGGCCTCGACCTGTTCGGCACGCAGCCGGTTGGTTTCGACCATGGCTTCCTTGAACACACCGACGGTTCGCGCCATCTCGCCGATCTCATCGGAGCGGTCGGCATCCATGACAGGCGAAGTCAATTCGCCCTTGCTGAGCCCGTCCATGCGTGATCTCAGACGAGACAATGGCTTGACCACGCTGCGCGCCACCAGCCAGGCGATGCCGATCGAAAGCAGCAACAGAGCGCCGATCAAGGCGGTCACCGTCTGCGTCATGTTCCAGAACGTGACGTCGAGATCGGTCATGTATTCGGCGGAAGCGATCATCAGATGCCACGGCGCAAAGCCGCGAACATAAGCGACCTTCTCGAGCGGGATCTTCGCGCCGCCCCTGGGGAAGCTGTATCGAATCGTCCCCTCGCCGCGCCGGGCGATGTCGAGCATCATCGATGCAAAAGGAAGCCCGGCCGAGTCTTTCAGGCCGCGCACATCTTTTCCAACGAGCCCGGGATTGCCGGCGTTCATGACACAAAGACCCGTCTCAGTGTCGTAGATGAAGACGTAGTTGGTGTGGCCCTCGAACCAGACGGCGCCGGAGGCGGCATAGAAACGTGCTTTCGCCTCTTCCTCGCTCATCGTCCCCGTGTCGGCGGCGTGCTTGTAGGTTTCCGCCATGCTCGCGACGGAATCAACGATGGCGCGGGCCCGCTCGGTCCGCTCGGTGGCGAGTTCGCCACGAGCAATAAACAGAACCGTCAGCGCGACCAACACCATGAACAGCGCGCCGGCAACGGCCATGGCGGCGAGTTTGGCGGCGATCGAGTGTTGGGCAACGAGTTTCAGCAGTCTTTTCACGGCGATCCACCCCCGAGGATATGCCGTCGGTCGTTTCACGGCACACTATGATTTATTCCAGCCGCTTTCTCAGCTTTCCGAACATAGCTACCCATTCGTAAATTAAAGGTTCAGCCGTGCGAAATCGCCCATCACGACAACGCGCAAACAATCAGCTCGCGCAGACGCGTCATGGCCGATGCACCCGGCAAATCTTCATTGGAGGATTTAAGTTGAGGGAACGCGCTGTCCGAGCGTCACTCGGTCGAGTGACGCAATTCCAGAGCGGGCTCGGATTTGGCCGGCGCGGGCTTCGGCTCGGAAGCAATCGGCTCGAGTTTGGCGCTCTCGACCGCCGGCGTTTCGACGCGCGAGGACACTTCGACCGAGCCGGTTTGCTCCACCGGGCGCCGCGAACGCGGATGGGCCACCGCGCGGGCCATCAGCATCTGGGTCCCGCCCTGATGATGGAAATCGCAGTAAGCGAAACCCATGCCGGACACCGATCCGCGGAAGCTGACCTCGTCCTGTCTGTCCAGGTTGAAGCAGGGCTCGAACGGAATGCCCCGGAGCGAGGCGCAGACGGCCTGCCCGCGGATTTGCAGCGTATTGCCGGGCAAGCGAACATTACGGATCGGACCCGAGCCGCCGAACTGTATCGAACCGGCAGCCCCCATGTCCTCGAGGATACGGCCCGCGCCGCGGGTACCGTCGAAGCAGGTGAACGAGAAGATCTTGCCGGATACGAAACGCTTGGCCTCTTCGGCATTCATTTGCCCGGCCATGGCGGGCACGATCGACGCACCGGCCACCAATGCTCCCAACACAAAACGCGCAACCATGCTTCAACTCCGACTTTACCCAGCTGCGGGTGATCGCCTGATGCTTTCTTTACCCGCTGCTTACCATACTAACCGTGGCAACATTGGCGCAGCTTGGTTGGTAAAGTCTGAATGTGTCAGGAAATTTTTACCACGATTCGGCCACGAACCTGTCCGGCGAGGATCTTGTGGCCCGCTTCGATAACGCCGTCCAGGCTAATTTCATAAGTAATTTCAGATAGTTTTCCCGATTCCAGATCCGTGACGAGGCGTTTCCAGGCGATTTCGCGGAGCTCGATCGGACACATCACGGAGTCGATACCCAGCAGACACACCCCGCGCAAAATAAATGGCGCGACCGAGGTCGGTAGGTCCATGCCCGCGGCAAGGCCACAGGCGGCAATGGCGCCCCGGTACCTGGTCATCGACAAAAGATTGGCGAGCGTGGTCGAACCGACGCTGTCCACCCCTCCGGCCCAGCGCTCTTTGGCGAGCGGCTTAGCCGGTCCGGAGAGTTCGTTGCGATCGATCACCTCGGCAGCGCCAAGATCCCTCAGATATCCGGCTTCCGACACCCGCCCCGTGGACGCGATGACGTGATAGCCGAGCTTCGAAAGGATCGCGGTGGCGACCGATCCGACACCGCCGGCAGCGCCGGTGACCACGACCGGACCCTTCGAAGGGCTAAGGCCGTGATGTTCCAGCGCCAGTACGGCCAGCATCGCTGTGTAACCGGCAGTCCCGATCGCCATGGCGTCGCGCGCCGATATGCCATCGGGCAAACGCACCAGCCAGTCGCCTTTGACACGGGCCTTTTCGGCATAGGCGCCCAGATGGGTCTCGCCGAGGCCCCAGCCGTTGCAGATCACGCGGTCCCCCGTTTTCCAGCGCGGGTGCGAGGAATGCTCGACGGTACCGGCGAAATCGATGCCCGCGATCATTGGAAAGCGCCGGACGACCGGCGCCTTGCCAGTGACCGCAAGACCATCCTTGTAGTTCAGGGTCGACCACTCGACGCGAACGGTGACGTCGCCTTCCATCAAATCGGCTTCGTCGAACTGGACGAGAGCGGCGGTCGTCCCTTTCTCCGCCTTGTCGATCCTAATCGCTTTGAACGTGGCCAACGCAGCATCTCCCGGCGTCTGTTTGATGACTGCCCGATCCTAGCATTCGCAAGAGCGGGCTGCGAGGGAGATGTAACCGAAGCGTTAAGCCGGTTGCGCGTCCACGCGGCGGACCGGCGCCTCGACGATCGGCAGATTGATCAGCGCCGACAGCACGCCGAACAGGATCGAAAGCCACCAGATCGGCGTATAGGACCCGAATTTCTCGAACACGATCCCGCCAAGCCATACGCCAAGGAAACCACCCACCTGGTGGCTGACGAATGAAAACCCGTAGAGCGTCGCGAACCATCGGGTGCCGAACATCAGCGCGATGAGCGCCGAGGTCGGTGGCACCGTCGACAACCAGGTCAGGCCGCTGATCGCGCCGAATGCGATCGCGGAGAATGTTGTGATCGGAAATGAGATGAAGGCAACAGTCGCAAGCGCCCGCGTGAAATAGATCACCGAAAGGATGTAGCGCTTCGGAAATATGTTCTGCAGCCAGCCGACGCTGAGCGAGCCTATGATGTTGAACAAGCCGATCGCCGCGATGACCCAGCCGCCCGTTGATGCGGATATGCCCCGATCGGAAAGATAGGCTGGCAAATGCACGGTGACGAAGGCGAGTTGAAAGCCGCAAGTGAAGAAGCCAAGCACCAGAAGCACGTAAGAACGATGACCGAACGCTTCCGCCAGCGCCGTCTTGAAGGATTGCTGGTCTGCGACAGGTGCCTCGGTCGTGGCGACCGGAGGCGTTGAAAGGGCCAGAGACAGCGGCAGGATGAGCAGCATCAAAGCGGCGAATACCAGAAGCGCGGACTGCCAGCCGAAATTGTCGATCATCGCTACGCCAAACGGCGCAAACAGGAATTGCCCGAACGAACCCGCAGCCGTTCCGGCGCCGAGCGCGACGCCGCGCCGTTCCGGCGGCAGCAGCTTGCTGAACGCAGACAAGACCAGATTGAACGAACAACCGGAAAGTCCGAAGCCGATCAGAACGCCCGCGCCAAGATCGAGCGAGAGTGGCGTGGTGGCATGGCTCATCAAGAGCAGGCCGGCTGCGTAAAGTACGGCGCCGACGCACATGACGCGCAGCACACCGAACCGGTCGGCGATTGCACCGGCAATCGGCTGGCCCAATCCCCACAGCAGATTCTGCACGGCCAATGCGAGACCGAAGATATCGCGGCCCCATGCGAACTCGCGGCTCATCGGCTGAACGAAGAATCCAAGGGCCGAGCGCGGCCCGAAGCTCAATAGCGCGATCGCACAACCGCAAACGATGATAAGGAGCGGCGCACGCCAACCTGCCATGGGGGAAGGCCGACGTTGCCCGATTTCGATCGAAGCCATGCAAATCTCCAAAGATGCTCGCTGGACCGCTTCCGGCATGCGGAACGCGCGCGCCACGCCGACGGACGTTTCAGCAGGGCACTTAAGTTAACGCAAATGCATGCAATCCGGAACGCACTACGCGGTATACCACGCGGGCCTGCCACGCAGCCCCGCACGTTTTCGCAGGCTGCACGAGCGCGGGTTACCAATATGTTGCAGACATAACGCCGCAGCGTTTACCGCCTCGGGGAATTTTCCGACATTTCGGCCGAGCTCTTGGCCGCCTCGGCAAGTTGCGCCGAAATCTGCGCGGTCTGCGCCGGCGTACCCCAACTCGGCGCTTCGCTGCCATCGCCCCAGGCACGCGGCCGGTAGAACGTGTGCACTCCGAATTTGTACATCTTCTTCATTTCGCTCACCCAGGACGGGTGGACCCAGTAAGCATGATAATGGGTCGACTTGCCGACTTCCGGCAGCCAGAGCTGTCCGTCGAGCATCGCTTTCGCGATTCTCCTGGCACGATCCCACATGTCGGGCTCGCGCACGACGTCGGCGACGTTGTCGCAGGCGAAGGTGAACTGGCAGGCATAATGACGATGCTTGTTCTGGTACACCACGCCGCATACCGTGGTCGGATAAAAGCCGGAGAAGGCGCGATTGAGCACGACCTGGGCCACTGCGATCTGGCCGCGCACGGCCTCGCCACGCGCTTCGAAATAAACCGCTTCCGCGAGACATTTTTCCGATTTGGCGCGCGACTTCTCATCCAACAAGCCGAGGCGTTCGGCCGGCGTCTTTTCACGCTGATCGTCGGAATTGACCTCGCCTTTCGGCGCGACGCTCTCGCCGCTTTCGGTGACCTTCGTTTCATCGACGGTCGAAGGCAGCGACGCCATTACCTTCATATCGGAATCGACCCGCGCCTCCGGCAGCACGACCATCGGCTCTTCGCCGGGTTGCCAGCGCTCGATGGTCTCCAACGGCGCACCGAGCGATTGGCTGCCGAAGAAGAGACTCGCAGTCTTCACCGAGAAGCCTTCGTGTGAAGGATTGTCATCAAAAGCTGAAGCCTCGCGGGCTGGGGAATTTTTCGAATCTTGCAGCTGCCGGGTCTCGAGCGACGGCGAGACATCGTATTGCGGAAGCGGCGGTGCGCTGAGCGCCTCTGCGAGTTCGGGGTCTAGCGGGGCACGCGCAGCCGGCGGTTTCACTTCCGCGCTCTTGGCACCTGCCACTGGAGAACTTGGTGCTGGTTCTGCCTTGGCTGGCGTCGCGTCGGCGGGCGCGGCGGCCTCCGGGGGCGCCACGATAAGGCGGTCGCCTTTCAGCGTGCGGTCGACTCTCGGAAAGTCGGAAGCCTGGTAGCGCGGAGGTGTCTGAATCACCTGATTGCGCGGGATCGAACCGGTGATATCGCCGCCTTGATTGAAACTGGCGCGCTGGTAACTAGTCGGCTGTGGCGAGGCGGTTCCGATCGGCAGGTTGAAGCTGTAGGCCGCGACATGAATGGTGTCGACGCCGGAGAATACGCGGGCGTGCCAACGCTCGGCGACGCCCGGTTGCTGAGCCAGCCGCGAGGCAATGTCCTGATATCCGACTTCTGTCGGGGTCAATGCGAAACCGCAAAGACCAAGACCGAAGAACGCAAATTTTGCGCTCTTCGGCCGGCTACGCAACTGTGACATCCTTACGCTCACGCAACGCAACAAGACGCATACGCGATCGAACTCAGTACATCCGTGCAATTCGATCTTTTTTGTTGGTAACTAATTTAGGTTGCGAGGGAGTTAACCGGCGTGTCGTGCACGACACAGGCAACCGCTTGCTGATTTGACGCCGTTTAAATCAAAAAGGCTGGTAAACACTCGCTCAAGCAAAGTGGTAAATATCGCGTCAACAAAAATGATGAAGAAAGTTTCCGCAACGGTTCCCGCGGTCATAACCGAACGTCGCCAGTAAAATAACGGGCCGTGTTTTGCACGGCCCGTTCAATTCTCGAAGACGATGATCAGAATCTAAGCCTGGCTTGCAGCCGCTTTGCCGAGCGCGGCCTGCGCTGCGGCGAGGCGAGCGATCGGCACGCGATAGGGCGAGCAGGAAACGTAATCGAGCCCGATCTGATGGCAGAAGGCGACAGATGCGGGATCGCCGCCATGCTCGCCGCAAATGCCGACCTTGAGAGAAGGCCGAGTCTTGCGGCCGCGCGCGACGCCGATCTTCACCAGCTCGCCGACGCCGTCGCGGTCCACGGAGATAAAGGGATCGATCTCCAGGATGCCCTTGGCGACATAGGTACCGAGGAAGCTCGCGGCATCGTCACGGCTGATGCCGTAAGTCGTCTGCGTCAGATCGTTGGTGCCGAACGAGAAGAACTCCGCGGTCTTGGCGATATCGCCCGCCATCAGGCAGGCGCGCGGCAACTCGATCATGGTGCCAACCTGATAGCTCAGCTTGGCGCCGGTTTCTTTCATCACGGCCTGCGCGGTGTTATCGATCCGCCCCTTGACCAGGTCGAATTCGGCTTTGGTCGCGATCAACGGCACCATCACTTCAAGCCCGACGGCCTTGCCGGTGCGTTTTCCGGCTTCGACGGCAGCCTCGAAAATGGCGCGCGCCTGCATCTCCGCGATCTCGGGATAGGCGATCGCCAGCCGGCAGCCACGGAAACCGAGCATCGGATTGAATTCCGCGAGTTCGCGCACGCGATCGGCGAGCCGCCGCGGATCGGTGTTCATGGCGCGGGCGACTTCCTCGATCTCCGCCTGCGTATGCGGCAGGAATTCGTGCAACGGCGGATCGAGCAACCGGATCGTCACCGGCAGCCCCTTCATGATCTCGAACAACTCAACGAAATCCGCCCGCTGCATCGGCAGCAGCTTTGAAAGCGCGGCACGACGGGCGCGCTCGTCCTCGGCGAGGATCATTTCGCGCACGGTGCGAATGCGGGTTTCCTCGAAGAACATGTGCTCGGTGCGGCAGAGACCGATGCCTTCCGCGCCGAATTTTATCGCGGTGCGCGCGTCATCCGGCGTATCGCCGTTGACACGAACGCCGAGCTTGCGAACCGCGTCGGCCCAGCCCATCAGCGTGCCGAATTCGCCTGACAATTGCGGCTCGATCATCGGCATCCGCCCGGCCAGCACCTGACCCAGTGCGCCGTCGATGGTGATGACGTCGCCGGTCTTGAAGGTACGCGAACCGATGCTCATGGTGCCGCGGCCGTAATCGACGCGGATAGAGCCGCAGCCGGAGACGCAGGGCTTGCCCATGCCGCGGGCGACCACGGCGGCGTGCGAGGTCATGCCACCACGCGTGGTGAGAATGCCTTCGGCGGCGTGCATGCCGTGAATGTCTTCCGGCGAGGTCTCGATCCGCACCAGGATGACTTTGCGTCCGTCGGCTTGCAGCTTGGCGGCTTCATCGGAAGAGAACACGATTTCGCCGGAGGCCGCACCGGGCGAGGCCGGCAGGCCGGTGGCGATCACGTCGCGCTTGGCGGCGGGATCGATCGTCGGATGCAGCAACTGGTCGAGCGAGGCAGGATCAATCCGCAGCACCGCATCCTTCTTCGAGATCAGTCCTTCATTGGCGAGTTCGACGGCGATGCGAAGCGCGGCCTTGGCCGTGCGCTTGCCGCTGCGGGTCTGCAACATCCACAGCTTGCCCTGCTCGACCGTGAACTCCATGTCCTGCATGTCGCGGTAATGCTTTTCGAGCTGCGTGTAGATCCGCGTCAGCTCCTTGAATGCGTCTGGCATCGCCGATTCCATCGACGCCTTGTCGGAACCAGATTCCTTGCGCGCATCTTCGGTGATGTCCTGCGGCGTGCGAATGCCGGCCACCACGTCTTCACCCTGCGCGTTGATCAGGAATTCGCCGTACAGCTTGCTCTCGCCGGTCGAAGGATTGCGCGTGAACGCCACTCCGGTCGCCGAGGTCTCGCCCATATTGCCGAACACCATCGCCTGCACGTTGACGGCGGTGCCCCACGATTCCGGAATGTCATGCAGCCGGCGATAGGTCACCGCGCGCGCATTCATCCAGGATGAAAACACGGCGCCAATCGCGCCCCACAACTGATCATGGGGATCCTGCGGAAATTGCGCGCCGGTTTCGCGTGCCAGCGTTTCCTTGTACTGGCCAACCACCTGCACCCAGTCCTCGCCGGTTAAATCGGTGTCAAGCGAATAGCCCTGGCTATCCTTGAAAGTATCGAGGATGTCTTCGAAATGGGCGTGTTCGAAACCGAGCACCACATCCGAATACATGGTGATGAAACGGCGATAGCTGTCATAGGCAAAGCGGCGGTCGCCGGACAATTCCGCCAAGGCTTCAACCGTGACGTCATTGAGCCCGAGATTGAGCACGGTATCCATCATGCCGGGCATCGAGGCACGGCCGCCCGAGCGCACCGACACCAGCAGCGGATTTTTGGAATCGCCGAAGGATTTTCCGGTCAGTTTGCCGACATGATCGAGTGCCTTTTCGACCTGTGCTTTCAGTTCTTTCGGATAGGTCTTTTCGTGCGCGTAGAAATACGTGCAGACCGAGGTCGGGATGGTGAAGCCGGGAGGCACCGGCAATCCCAGATTGGCCATCTCGGCGAGATTGGCGCCCTTGCCGCCGAGCAGATCGCGCAGGTCCGCTTTGCCTTCGGCCTTGCCGTCGCCGAAGGTGAAAACCCACTTGCCTCCTTTCACGGGCTCAGCCTTGACGGGCGCAGCCCTGGCCGGCCCCGACTTGGCAGGCACAGACTTGGCAGCCACAGACTTGGCTTTGCCGGGCACCAGCTTTTTCGCCGGCTTGACCGGGCTGTTCTTCAGCGCCTTGCGGGCACTCCCCGGGGGCGCGGGCTTGGCCCGGACCGCAGCGGATGGCTTTGATTTCGCAGCAATTTTTTTCGGTTTAGCGACGGCTTTGGCCATGACAGAAAATAATCCGCTGAAGAGACAAAGATGGGCGCCTTACACCACTTTGGGCGGCCAGGCGCAAGCCGCGCGAACGGTGTCAGCCTACATATGAAGCCACTTCAAAAGCCCGAGACCGATCAGGCCGTTGAGGATCAGAAAGATCGCGACGATGAAGTTGAGAAGCCGCGGCATGATCAGGATCAAAAGACCGGCGATGACGGATATGATCGGCGAGATATGGGCGACGGTGAGGGTCATTTAGGGGCATCTCCGCTTACGTTCTTGCATCGAATCGAGGAGTGCCACCTTACCACCCTCTGCCTTCTCTTGTTCCACGACAGGAGACGCTTTGCACTGCAACGGGTTCCCTGTCGCTTTCAAAAAATGACTGAAATGTGGAGCTAATCGCTGTGCTTT
Organism: Bradyrhizobium sp.; assembly: GCF_049519115.1. Lineage (GTDB taxonomy): Bacteria > Pseudomonadota > Alphaproteobacteria > Rhizobiales > Xanthobacteraceae > Bradyrhizobium. The sequence continues at coordinate 48,913 of NZ_JBEKRB010000027.1, read as the reverse complement.
TTTACGGGAACGATGCCGCGCGCGATGAATTGGATCGCTTTGCAAAGCCGGTCAGCCGGCGTGCAATCACGCGAAGGAGCAAAAACATGCGAAACCATCTATTGGCCATCGCAACCGTCGTAGCCACCATGAGCGCACCCATCGCGGCGCAGGCCCAATACACCGTCGGTGTCGCAGGCGCGGGCACAGGTCCCGTCACGGTCGACGACGGCACCGTCGGCATTGCGCTGGATCAACGTCCGGCGTTCCGCGAATATATTGTGCGCGAACGGGTGCCCAACTACACGATTCAAGATCGCGTCGTTGTCGGCGGCGTCTTGCCGGAAAGCGGCGTGACCATCTATGACGTGCCGCAATCGTTCGGCGCCATGCCTTATCGCTACACGGTCGTGAACGGTGAGACCATCCTGGTCGAACCGCGCACCCGCCGAATCGTTCAGGTGATCGAGTAAAGAACTTCAACTCTCCGTCCGGCCTGTCGCAGCGGCGGCCGGACACCAAGGCCCCGCCCGGTCTCCCCCCGCCCGGGCGGGGCTCTTTCTTGTTAAGCTGCTTTTCCGGACGACAACGCGATGAATGCGTTTGCCTGAAGACGCGCTGATAGGCTCCTCTTCAAGCAAGGTCGTTGTCGCTTTCAATTCCGCGAGCACTAGCGCCGGCTCGAACGCCGCATAGAGACGATCCTGCTTGTCACGGAGATTTTCACCCTCCGTGACGCGCCAGCTTAGATAGAGAACGCCACCGGGCCTGACGATGTCGAGCATGCGACGAACCGATGGCGCGATATCCGCGCGCTCAAGATGCATGATCACGGTTTCGCACAACACGTTGTGGTAAGCGTTTGCTGCAATTCCGCTCAGATCGGGCAACTCGGCATGGACAAAGTCGAGAAGCCGATATCGCGCGCGCGCCTCGGCCAGCAGACCCTCCGAGGCATCGAATCCCTTGGCGGGGAAACCATTCTTGTTCAGCCACGCGACCTCACGCCCGCTGCCGCAGCCGATATCGGCGGTGATGCCGCCCGAAATAAAGTAGCGTTTGACGATGCCGTGCAGGTCGGTCGGCGGCGGCTGTTCGTGCCAATCTTTCGCAAACGCAGCCGCATCCTTGTCGTAGGCGGCGAGCGTCTGACGGTCCATGGCGCCACTAATCCTGTATCTTGGAAAAGTCGGCGACGGCGCGCGTCGTGGCGCGGATTTCGCTGAGCAGCTTCAAGCGATTTTCGCGCACTTTTGGGTCGTCGTCATTGACCTTGACCTTGTCGAAGAACGGATCGACGGCCCGGCGCAACTTGGCGATCGCGCCCATCGCGCTGGCAAAATCCTCGTTCATCACGGCGACGCTGGACTCGACCTTCGCGAGATCAATCGCATCGGCAAGCGCCTTTTCTTCCGCAAGACCATAGAGCGCAGGCTCCGGCGCTCCATCGAAGATCCGCTTGTCCTTCTTTTCCTCGATCGATAGAATATTGCTCGCGCGCTTGGTGCCTGCGAGCAGGTTCTTGCCGTCGTCGGTCTCGAGGAATTTGCCGAGCGCCTCGACGCGGCGAACCACCATCAACAGATCATCTTGCCCGCCCAACGCAAACACAGCGTCGACGAGATCATGCCGCGCGCCCTGCTCGCGAAGCTGAACCTTTAAGCGGTCGGCGAAGAAGGAAAGGAGATCGTAGGTGAGCTGATTGAGACCGCCTTTCGTAGGCCGATCGAGGTTCGCCGTTGCGGCCGCCTTAAGGATAGGGAAGCGAAGCTTGTTTTCCACGATCAGCCGGATGACGCCCAAAGCGGCACGTCGCAGCGCATAGGGGTCCTTGCTTCCCGTCGGCTTTTCATCGATCGCCCAGAACCCGACCAGCGTGTCGATCTTGTCGGCAAGCGCGACGGCAATACTGACTGGGTCCGTCGGTACACGATCGTTCGGGCCTTGCGGCTTGTAATGCTCCTCGCTTGCCGCGGCGACGGATACGTCTTCGCCCTGCGCCAGCGCGTAATATTTCCCCATCAAGCCCTGAAGCTCGGGGAATTCGCCGACGACTTCCGTGAGCAGATCCGCCTTCGCCAGATGCGCGGCGCGCTTTGTCTTTTCGACATCGGCGCCGACCAGCGGCGCGATCTCGCCGGCGAGTCCTTCAATGCGCTTGATGCGTTCGGCTTGCGTGCCGAGCTTTTCGTGAAACACGATCTGCTCGAACTTCGGCAGCCGGTCTTCGAGTTTTGTCTTCAGGTCAGTGTCATGGAAAAACTTCGCATCGCTCAACCGCGCGCGGATCACCCGCTCGTTGCCGGCAACGATCGCCTTGCCGCCATCGGAGGCCTCTATGTTGGCGGTGAGCATGAATCTGTTGGCAAGTTTCTCCGTCTTGGGATCGCGCAAGACGAAGCACTTCTGATTATTGCGGATGGTGGCGCGGATCACTTCGCCCGGGATCGACAGGAACTCCTCGTCGAACGAGCCCATCAGCACCACCGGCCACTCGACAAGGCCGGAGACTTCATCGAGCAGCACCTGATCCTCGACAAGCTCGAATCCTTGCGCGAAAGCCAATTGTTTGGCGTCGGTCTGGATCGTATCCTTGCGGCGCTCGGGATCGAGCACGACCTTGGCCTCTAACAGCTTCGCTTCATAATCCTCAAAGCGTCGCACAGAAATTGCCTGTGGCGCCATGAAGCGGTGACCGAATGTCATCTGCCCGGTCTCGATGCCGTCGATGGCGAACTTCACGACGTCAGGCTCTTCGGTCTCGAGACCGAAGGTCGCGGTGATCGCATGTAGCGGCCGCACCCAGGACAGCGAACCGGGTCTGGCGGACCGCGCGCCCCAACGCATCGATTTCGGCCAGGGAAAGGTGCGGATGATCACCGGGAGGATTTCGGCAAGCACGTCGAGCGTGGCGCGGCCGGGCTTTTCGATCAGCGCGACGTAGAAGTCGCCCTTCTTCGGATCGCGCTGGATCTGCGCTTCGTCGAGCGACGAAAGTCCTGCGGCTTTCAGAAAGCCCGCTATCGCCGCCTCGGCCCCGCCGACGCGCGGGCCTTTCCGCTCTTCCTTCAGGTCCGCCTGCCGCGCCGGAATGCCGTGCACGGTCAGCGCGAGGCGCCGCGGCGTCGCGAAAGCTTTCGCGCCCTCATAAACAAGTCCCTCTGCGACGAGCTTGTCGGTGACCATGCGGCGCAGATCGTCGGCGGCCTTCGCCTGCATGCGCGCGGGGATTTCTTCGGAAAACAATTCGAGCAGGAGATCGGGCATCAGCTCGCCCTTCCCGCTTCAGTGTGTACCCAGGCCTCGCCGCAGGCTTTGGCGAGTTCGCGCACACGCAGGATATAGCTCTGCCGTTCCGTCACCGAGATCACGCCGCGCGCGTCGAGCAAATTGAAAGCGTGGCTTGCCTTGATGCACTGGTCGTAGGCCGGCAGCGCCATCAAATGCTCTTTGCCGTTACCAGCGTCCTTCCAGCCGGCCGCGAGATACTTTTGGCAGGCGGCTTCCGCCATCTTGAATTGCTCGAACAGCATCTCGACGTCGGAATATTCGAAATTGTGCCGTGAATATTCCTGCTCGGCTTGCAGAAACACCTCGCCATACGTCACCTTGTCGGCGCCGTCGCGGCCATTGAAATTGAGGTCATAGACGCGATCGACGCCCTGCACATACATCGCAAGGCGTTCGAGCCCATAGGTGAGTTCGCCGGCAACCGGTGCGCATTCCACGCCCGCGACCTGCTGAAAGTAAGTGAACTGGCTCACTTCCATGCCGTCGCACCAGCACTCCCAGCCCAGTCCCCACGCACCCAGCGTCGGGCTCTCCCAATCGTCCTCGACAAAGCGGATGTCATGCAGATGCGCATCGACACCGATGGCGGCGAGCGATTTCAAGTAGAGATCCTGGATATCCGGCGGCGAAGGTTTGAGGATCACCTGGAATTGGTAGTAGTGCTGCAAGCGGTTTGGATTTTCACCATAACGGCCATCCTTCGGCCGCCGCGACGGCTGCACATAGGCGGCATTCCATGGCTTGGGGCCGAGCGCGCGCAAGGTCGTCGCGGGATGGAAGGTGCCGGCGCCGACTTCCATGTCGTAAGGCTGCAGGATCACGCAGCCATAGTCTGCCCAATAACGCTGGAGCGTCAGAATCAATCCCTGGAACGAGCGTTCCGGGCGCATATGCGCGGGCAAGGCATCCATCGTCGGGTCAGCTCTTTCCGCGTCGGGTTTAGGAGCGCGGGACCGTATCGGCGGGACCTTCAGGAATCAAGGCAATGGGCGGTTATCCCGGCCGGTAAGCGCCGGTGTTCGGGTCACGCCGCAGCGTCGGAATTTCGCTTGATCGGGCGGCTTCCATGGCCCTAGCCAAGCGCGCTTCCTCCAATTCCCGGCTGACCCGGATGGCAGTCCGGTAAGCCCAGCGAACCACGGCCAGCCCCCCAAGGGTGCCAGCGAATGCGACAAGCGGCGGCATCGGTCGATCCTCGTCCATTGGTCACGCCCCTAGAGCCATTTTCTCCCAAGCCGACCCGCCCCGCAACGAATATTGCAGAGACCAAATGGCGCGGCCCACCCCTGTTCAAAACCCGAATTTCGCCCAAATTGCCCGGCTTTCGAGCGCCGAAATCAGCTCTTCCGGCAAATTGGCCGTATTCTCCCACATGCTCATGGCTCCCGGCGACCTCCGCCCCAACAGACCGGACAACATGCCGCTTGCCGGCGCGATCAGGGGGGTCTGCACTTTCTCGCCATAGCGGGCGCGCAACGTCGAGCGCAAATCGCCGATGGCGTCCGCCAGCCCCAGCGAGACGGAGGTGTCGCCCGCCCAGTATTCGCCGGTGAACAGCAGGTCGTCCGCGCCCTTCAGACGCGCGCCACGGCTGCCCTTCACCAAGGCGATAAAGATGTCGTGGATTTCGCGCTGAAGGGCTTTCAGCCGCGATACGTCGTCAGGGTTTTCGGGGAGAAACGGATCGAGCATAGCCTTGTGGGCGCCCGCCGTATAAAGTCGCCGCTCGACGCCGATTTTCTTGATCAGTTCCTGAAAGCCGAACGAGCCGCCGACGACGCCGATCGATCCCATGATCGACGAAGGGTCGCAGAAAATCTCGTCGCCCGCGCAGGCGATCATGTAGCCACCGGATGCCGCAACATCCTCGACGAAGACCAGCACCGGCAGCTTCTTCTCTTCGGCGAGCTGGCGGATGCGCAAATAAATCTGCCGCGACTGCACCGGCGAACCGCCCGGCGAATTGATCACCAGCGCCACCGCCTTTGCGTTCTTGACCGCGAATGCGCGTTCGAGCATCCGCGCCACGCCAGCCAGCGACATTCCCGGTCGCAGCGGCGTCACCGCGCCGATCACGCCGGACAAACGGACGACGGGGACGACGGCCCGGCCGCGCCGCAGCCGCGCCGGAATCCATTCCATCCATTTTTCGATTCCAGCCGGCCATTGCCGAGCTTCGCCGGAGTTTTCCGCCATACCGTTACCTCAAAATTAACCGTTTGTTATCACGAGACTGTCATTGAACCGAAGGAACGCTTTTGTAGTTGGATCGTATCGCTGAAGAGGCTTACCAAGCCGTCGGGGTACAGCGGAGCATGCCATGAAGATCTATTTGCTGATGACGCTGTTCGGTATCCTCTTCACCGCGATTCATTTCACTTCGACGCCGAAACAAGGCTCGAAGCCGGTTTCTCAATAACCCTCAAGCCTGCTCACTCAGTCCATTCTCAATGGCATAGCCGTTCTCAAGGCATTGTCATCGGCAATAGCGCGTTGCCGGCCAGAATAGACTGTGCATCGGACGTGGGACGGGCCGCCTTGTCATTCAATACAAGCCCGGCCAAAAGACGGGTGGGTGCCCGGCCGCCCTTGGTGGCTCTCACCAGCACGCGGATGGCAGGCGATTCCACATCGGCATGAACCGGCAAGATCACAAGACTGCCGAAGCCGCGACCAAGCGCCGCTAGGACCTCGGCAATGCCGTCCGCGCGCCAGATCATCGCGAGGTTGCCGCCTGATTTGAGAATTCGCCGGCTCGCATGAACCCACGCCTCAAGCGTCTCAGTTGTTGCAACATGGGCGATCGCGCGCGCGCTGTCCGGCGAGGCGCGGTGCCGCGAGGCGTCATTGAACGGCGGGTTCATCAACACGACGTCCACGCTCTCTGGCGCAAGGCCGGTGCCTGCGAAATTTTCCGCGCCGGAAGTGACATCAAGCACGATGGTTTCAGCTGAAATTGCATTGGCTGACGCGTTGGCCCGGGCGAGCTCCGCCAGCCCGTTATCGATCTCAACCAACACCAGCTCGATCCCGGCAACGCGCTTGGCAACCGCAAGGCCCGCCGCGCCAACGCCCGCGCCGAGGTCTACGACCCGATCGCCGGAACAAGCGGGCGCGGCAGCCGCCAGCAGTATCGCATCGTGACCGGCGCGGTGACCGGATTTCGGCTGGCGCAGGCGCAGTTTGCCACCGAGAAAGGCGTCCTCGGTGACGTCGCCCAAAATCTCACTCATCGGCCCGCAACTCATGCGCGAGGCCGGCGTCGCTGAGAAGCTGCCGGGCCTGTTGATTGTCGTCTTCATGGACCAGAATCCGGCGCGGCAGAACGCCAAGCGACCCTTCAATGATGCTCATATTCTGGTCAAGCACCAGGTGATGGATATTGGCGCCGTCGAGCAGCGCTCCAACCGCCGAAACCAGCACGATGTCGTTGGTCCGAACCAATTCCCGCACCTTGCTTTCTCCTTTATTCCCGCTCGCCTGACGACATGTTGTTGCTTGGCGGTCTTGCCGCGGAAGCCTGCTCTTTCTATGGTTATATCCGAGGATATGGCCGATTAGGCAAATCTGGAGACTGGTGGTCCGATTCTAACATTCGCTTCCTTTCCCGGCAGGCTTCTATGCGAATGTTAGAATCAAAGGACCACCAGCAAATATAGGTTTTTAGTGGAGTTTCGGATTTGGCATTCGCTTGACGAACTCGCGGCCAGGCGGGTAGCGAATGTCAAATCCACTCCACTGGTGCGGCGGTTATCTGGAGACTGACGTGGCGGTTATTGTTCCCTTCGAAAGCCCATCTGAAGCCTCGATCGACGGGCTCGTCGGGCTTGTGGCCGCCGATATGGAGCGGGTGAACGCGACTATCCTGTCGCGAACCGGCTCGGAAGTCACCATGATCCCCGAGGTCGCCAATCACCTGATCTCATCCGGCGGCAAGCGGCTTCGTCCGATGCTGACGCTGGCGATGGCGAACCTGACGGGCTATTCGGGCGACGGCCATATCAAGCTCGCGGCGTCCGTCGAATTCATGCATACCGCCACGCTGCTGCACGACGACGTCGTCGACGAAAGCGAACTCCGGCGCGGCAAGCTGTCGGCCCGCATGCTGTGGGGCAACGAGGCAAGCGTCCTGGTTGGCGACTTCCTGCTCGGGCAGGCTTTCCGGATGATGGTCGAAGTCGGCTCGCTGCGCGCGCTCGATATCCTGTCGTCGGCCGCGGCCACCATCGCCGAGGGCGAGGTGATGCAGCTTGCCGCCGCAAAGAACACCGCCACCACCGAGGACGAATACCTCGCCGTCATCCGCGGCAAGACCGCCGAATTGTTCGCGGCCGCCTGCGAAGTCGGCCCCGTGATCGCCAATCGCCCGAAGGACGAACAAACCGCGTGCCGCTCGGTCGGCATGAATCTCGGGATCGCGTTCCAGCTCGTCGACGACGTCCTCGACTATGGCGGCAAGTCCGCCAAGCTCGGCAAGAATGTCGGCGACGACTTCCGCGAGGGCAAGATCACGCTGCCGGTGGTGCTGGCGTTCCGACGCGGCAACGACGTCGAGCGCGAATTCTGGCGCCGCGCGCTGGAGCGCGGCGAGATCGGCGACAGCGATCTCGACCACGCGACCGGGCTGATGACCAAGCACCGCGCGCTCGAGGACACTATCAACCGCGCACAGCATTACGGCGCGATGGCGGTCGATGCGCTGGCGCTGTTTCCGGCTTCCCCGATGAAGACCGCGCTTGAGCAGGTGGTGGCGTTCTGCCTGGCGCGAACGCACTAAATCGCAAGCTCGCAGAGCCGGGTTTGCAAGCCTGAACCGGCCGTGGCCTCAGCTCAACACGCCCGCATGCACCCACCACGCCGGGTGATCGCGGCGAATCTTTTCCGCGGCGCGGCCGGCTTCGGCTGTGTTCTCGTAGATCGCAAAACAGGTGGCGCCGGAGCCGGACATCCGCGCCAGCCAGGCGCCGTTGGTTCCATTCAACGCCGAGATCACCTCGCCAATGACAGGTTGAATCTTCATTGCCGGAGCTTCCAGATCATTGGAGCTGGCGGCAAACGCTTCGACCCATTCCTCTAGCGAAGCGCCCGCTTCCGGCCAGACCATCGCCTGGAGGACGTCGGCAAAGCCGACGAGCAATTCGCCGCTGCGCAGGCCCAACGCTGCGAACACGTCCTTGGTCGCCACCGCTACGCGCGGATTGATCAACACGCAGGGAAGCTTCGGCAACGCCAATGGCAGGAGGCTCTCGCCGACCCCGGTCATGACGCAAGCCTGCGAGGCAACACAGACCGGGACGTCGGCGCCGGTCAATTTCGCCACCTCGAAGAGGCGCGCATCGTCGGTTGCAATACCATTGGCCGTTGCGAGCAACCGCAGCGCGGCCGCGGCATCCGCCGAACCGCCGCCGATACCGGCCGCGACGGGAAGCGTCTTGGTGAGCGTGAAGATGCCGGTTTTCAGCCCCGGGACGCGCTCGGCTAACAGCCGCGCGGCCTTGAGCACGAGATTGTCGTCCACCTCGCCGCAGGCTTCCGCCAGAGGGCCAGCGGTTTTGAGCTCCAGCTTCGGACCCGGAAGCAAGCTCAGCCGATCGGCACAGTCGGCAAACGCGACCACGCTTTCGAGATCGTGGTAGCCGTCGACCCGGCGTCCCACCACCCGCAGCGTCAGATTGACCTTGGCACGCCCGTCTTCGACAAGCTCGCTTGCGGTAGACTTGACAGCCGCATCGGTGGTTTCACCCGAGGTCATAACGAATGCAAATCCAATAATACCGAAGCAAGCGATCCAGAAAACGGTATCGCAAAATTTTCAGATAACCGGGAGTATCACGCGGGCGCGGCGCCAAGGTTTGGTCCAGATGTGATCCAAACCCGGATCAGCCCAGGCGCCGTTTTACCTAGCCACCCTTGTCATCCTCTTTCTTCTTGTCGGCAGAAGCCGCAGAAGACGTATCGTCGGTCAGGCCGTTCTCGATCTTGGCCTCGATCTTCGGCAGATCTTCCGGCTCCGGCTTCAGGTCGCGGGCATGCGCCCACTGGAATTTGGCTTCCAGCGTGCGGCCGACGCGCCAATAAGCATCGCCGAGGTGATCGTTGATGGTGGGATCCTCAGGCTTGAGATCGATCGCGCGTTCCAGATTCTTCACCGCATCTTCGTAGTTACCGATGCGGTAATAGGCCCAACCCAGGGAGTCCACGATGTAGCCGTCATCCGGACGCTGATCGACGGCACGCTTGATCATCTTCATACCTTCGTCGAGATTGATGCCCTGATCGATCCAGGAATAGCCGAGATAATTGAGCACATGCGGCTGTTCGGGCTGCAGATCGAGCGCCTTGCGCATGTCGGCTTCCGCCTTGCTCCACTGCTTGTCGCGCTCCTCGCAGATGCCCCGGTAATAGTAGTAAACCCAGGTGTTCTTGTCGGTGGCCTTCGGCAGAATATCGATGCCTTGCGAGTAGGTGACGACGCAATCGGCAAACTTCTTGCGGCCGCGCTCGATATTGCCGAGCGCCATGACCGCCTCGATATCCTTGGGATCGTCCGCCGTAACGCCCTTCAATATCTTGATCGCCTCATCGGTGCGGTCGGCGGTATCGAGATCGATGGCGAGCTGGATCTGCGCATTGCGCTTCAGCGGCGACCCCGCCGGCACGCGCTCGTAGGCCTTGATCGCCATCGCCGGCTTCTTCACAGATTCATAGAGATCGGCGAGCGACAGCAGCGCCAAGGGATGGTTCGGCACCAGATAGAGCGCAAGCTGCAGATACACCAGCGCCAGATCCTCGCCGCCACGGCGGGTCAGCGTCGCGCCGATGCCATAGAGCGCCTCGGCTGCGCCGGCCTGCGGCGAATCGACGATCGGCGGCAGTTTTTTGCCGGCACTTGTTTCGCGCATCGCCTCGACAATCAACGGATGCCGCGGCAGTTTCTTGTCGAAGGCCTCATAGACCGCCGTTGCGGACGCCGCGTCCTTGTTGCGCGACAGCCAACGCGCATAATCGTCCGAAACACGCAGCATGGAATCTTCGAGCTTGTAGGCCCGCTCGAGCCGGACGCCGGCGTCCTTCTCCTTGCCGGCGAGTTCGAGGATCATTCCGGCATGCAGGTCCTTGAAGATCGGATACCACTCCGGACCGGCAAGCTTGTCGATCGCGGCGACCGCCCCCTTGGCATCGCCGGCGCCGTATGCAGCCCAGCCGGACAACAGCGTCGCTACGAGGTCGGTGATCGGCCCGCGGATCGACTGGTTGATGTTGGTCTGGGCGCTTGGATATTTCTTCTGCTTGAGATCGCGCACGCCAATCACAAGCCGCGCCACCCGATTGGTCTTGTCGACGGCGAGAATGCGGTCGGCGAGCTTGACGGCTTCATCGATATCGCCGTCCGCGAGCGAGGAAATGAACGCCCGATCGAGAAGCTCGTTGTTTTTCGGATCGGTGCGGAGCGCCGACCGATAGAAGGTCGCGGCCGAGGCAGCGTCCCGCTCGACGCTGGCGTGACGGGCGGCCAGGTAACTGCCGGACGTCGTCAGCATCTTCAGATCGTGAGTAGAGGGGAACTGCGCCGAGTTGTCGGTGGGATGCTCGGGCGTCTGCGCGGCAGCCGCAACCGGCAGTGCCAAGAAAGCGATAGCGGCAATCGTCAAGCGATTAAATTGAAAAGAAAGCATCACGGTTCGCCTTGGCTCCAGGATTTACGGCAGAGGCCTGATGGAGTGGATTTGACGTTCGCTACCCGCATCGGCACATCAAGGGTTGCGACAATGCCGCTTTTGGCGGCTAACCGCAAGGATACGGGTAGCAAATCGATTGACGGGGTCGCCGTCACCGCCCTTCACGCCTGAAAACGCCGCCAGTATGGCGGTATCGTGGCCGCTCGCGACTGCCTCTCACGCAATCGTGGTCACATTGCCTCGTAGTTAGGCCCGCCGCCGCCCTCCGGTGGAACCCAGGTGATGTTGCCGTTCGGATCCTTGACGTCGCAGGTTTTGCAGTGGACGCAATTTTGGGCATTGATCACAAAGCGCGGGCCTGACGTTTCCTCTACCCATTCGTAGACGCCGGCAGGGCAATAGCGATTGGACGGGCCGGCATAGACGTCATGTTCGGAGGTCTTTTGCAGGTTCATGTCGGCGACCTTCAAGTGAACCGGCTGATCCTCCTCATGATTGGTATTCGACAGGAACACCGAGGAAAGCCGATCAAAGGTCAATTTGCCGTCCGGCTTTGGCGCAGCAATCGGCGTATGGACTTTTGCCGGATCGAGCGTTTTGCGGTCAGCCTTGGCATGCGACTGCGTTCCGAACAGCGAGAAGCCGAGCGTATTGCACCACATGTCGAGGCCGCCGAGCATCACGCCCAGGATCGTGCCGAATTTCGACCAGAGCGGCTTGACGTTGCGAACCAGAAACAAATCCTTGCCGACGGCCGACGAACGCCATGCATTTTCGTATTCGACAAGCTCGTCGTTGGTACGCCCCGCGCCAAGCGCCGCATGGACCTGTTCGGCGGCCAGCACGCCGCTGCCGATCGCATTGTGAACGCCCTTGATGCGCGGCACGTTCACAAACCCGGCCGCGCAACCGATCAACGCGCCGCCGGCAAAGGACAGCCGCGGCACCGATTGATAGCCGCCCTCGGTGATGGCGCGGGCGCCGTAAGCGAGCCGCTTGCCGCCCTCGAAGATGGGGCTGATCGCGGGATGGGTCTTGAAGCGCTGAAACTCTTCGAACGGCGATAAATAAGGGTCGTCGTAATTGAGATGCACGACGAAACCGATCGCGACGAGATTCTCGTCGTAATGATAGAGAAAAGACCCGCCGCCGGTCTTGTTGTTCAATGGCCAGCCGAAGGAATGCTGGATCAAACCCTTTTGGTGTTTCGAGGGATCGATCTGCCAGACTTCCTTCAGACCGATGCCGAATTTGCCGGGCTGGCTCTTGGCGTCGAGCGCAAATTTCGCAATAAGCTGCTTGGTCAGGCTGCCGCGCGCACCTTCGGCAAACAGCGTGTACTTGCCGCACAGTTCCATGCCGCGGGTGAAAGACGCCTTGTGCGAGCCGTCCTTGGCGACGCCCATGTCGCCGGTCGCAATGCCGCGCACCGCGCCCTTGTCGTCGTAAAGAACCTCGACCGCCGCAAAACCAGGATAGATTTCGACGCCAAGCGCCTCGGCCTTGCTTGCTAGCCAGCGGCAAAGCTGCCCGAGCGAGCCGATGTAGCAGTGATGATTATTCATCAACGGCGGCATCATGAAATTCGGCAAGCGGATCGCGCCGGATTTCGTCATCCAGAAAAAGCGATCATCCCTGACCTGTGTCTTCAGCGGACAATCGGCATCCTCGCGCCAATCCGGAATGAGCTTGTCGAGCGCAACCGGATCCATCACGGCGCCGGATAGAATATGCGCGCCTACTTCCGATCCCTTCTCGACCACCACCACCGAAAGTTCGGAGTTGAGTTGCTTCAGCCGGATCGCCGCACCGAGTCCTGACGGCCCGGCGCCGACGATCACGACATCGAACTCCATGGATTCGCGCGGCGGCAGTTCATCAAGGCTCATGGTCTGATCTCAGGCTTCGTACAAATTGTCTTGATGGATGTTTGTTTCCGATTTTCAGGACAAGAACAACCATGGAAATGCGGGTGGGACGGTTTCGTTGCAGCGCAATCCGGCCTAGGGTACCGCATCGATGCGAAAACATGTTCGCCACGCGGAATTGCTGACCAAAGCCATACGAGATCAACAAGTTGACGCCCGAGCCTGCGCCCACCCTCGCCCAATTGCTGACCTTCTATCTGGAGGCCGGGGTCGATTGCGCGCTTTCCGAACACCCGATCGATCGGCTGTCCGATTCCGGACAAGGCGAAACCCTCAAGACCCCCTCTCCCGCCGCCCCCGCGGCTGCCTCCATGGCGCCGGCTGCCGAGCCAATGCCTGCTCCCGACGCCGCCATTGCGACGGCTCGGGAGGCGGCCCGCACCGCGGCCTCGCTCGAAATCCTGCGAGATATGCTGGAGAAGTTCGACGGCTGCGCGCTGAAATCCACCGCCACACGCCTGGTGTTTGCCGACGGCAACCCGAAGGCCCGTATCATGTTCGTCGGCGAGGCGCCGGGACGCGACGAGGATATCGAGGGCCTGCCCTTTGTCGGACGCTCAGGCAAGCTGCTCGACCGGATGATCGCTTCGATTGGTCTTGATCGTAGCAAGGTTTACATCGCCAACGTCATTCCGTGGCGCCCGCCTGGCAACCGGACACCGACACCGCTGGAAACCCAGATCTGCCTGCCGTTCATCCAGCGCCAGATCGAACTGGTCGATCCGGACATTCTGGTGACGCTCGGCAATCCCTCCACGCAGACGCTGCTGTCGACGCGCGAAGGCATCATGAAGACGCGCGGCCGCTGGTTCAACTACGACACCGGTACGCGCGTGATCCGCGCGCTGGCGACGTTCCATCCGGCCTATCTGTTGCGCTCGCCGTCCTACAAGCGCCTGTCATGGCAGGACCTGCGCGCCGTCGCTAAAGCGCTAGTGGAGTAGATTTGATATTCGCTACCCTGCCGGCCATGAGTTCTCAAAGCGAATGTCAAATCTTAAACTCCACTAGAGCTCCGATTCCGAAGCTCGCAAACTATTGCGGCGCCCTCTGATGCGAACTTCGGCATCAAAGGAGCTCTAGTAAATATAGGTCTCTAGTGCGGCTTTGAATTTGATATTTGCTGGTGGTCCTATATCTCTTAACATTCGCAGAAGTGCCAGCCTCAAGCTCATGCGAATGTTAGAAGCGGACCACCAGGCAGGCCGCATCGTAGCGTTCAAGGCGCCTTCGGACGCACGATAGCCCAGCCAACCCGCAGCAAAGGCTGCCGCCCGTTCACCAACCGGTCGAAGGTCTGCGGCACTTCGGGCGCGAGACCCGGAAACAGCCGCGCGATATCGGGTGGCGGCGTGCCGTCGGTGTCAGAGGCACGCCACACCACAACGCCGCCGGTCTGGTTGAATTTGTCCAGGTTAAGCCACGGCGTTCGCTCGGGCGTCGCGGCCAGAAACAGATGCGGACGCGTGGAGCTCAGGCTGATCAGGGTCGCCAGCTGGGCATCACCGCTCACCGCCGACAGATGCCGGTTGGTGCGCCGCTCGAAACTGTCATCGAAGAAATGCGCAATCGCAGCCGCCGGCAACGACGTCGTGACTTCCCCGCCCGCGGTCCAGGGAACGAAAAGCGTCACCGCGATGACCGCCAGCGCTGGCGCAAGCACGACGGCGGCCCAGGCCGCACGCAAAATCCGCTGGCGCCGCAGGTGGATGAGATCGCCGCATGCCACGATGGCAGCTAACCCCGACATCAGAAGTACGATCCCGGGCCCACCTACGACACGATCGAGGTCGTAAAAGCCGGAGATCAGGCAGCCACCGAGCGCCGGCGCAAACGCAAAGAAATAGATGAAGTCGCGCGCCGCCGGATCAACGGGGGGACGGAAAATGACGGGCGCATCCTCCTTGGCACGATCGAACCAGCCGGAATTGAACGCCGACACGATCGCGATACCCAATGAGGCCAATAGCAGGCCGCCGAGCAGTTCGACGCCGTGTATCGCGCGGCCGCTCAAATCGGCGAGTGACGGCCCATGCGGCAACGCCAATGCATCGGCGCGGATCAGCCAGATCAGATAAGGCAGCGCCAGGACGAAGATCACCAGGAGCGCAAACAGCGCATCGAACGAGATCAGGACGCGCCGGCCGCGCGAGGTCGCCAGCGCAAATCCGACCACAAATGCCAACAGGAAGATCGCAGCCGAGGTCGTCAGCAGCAGAAGACCGGCTTCGATCGACAATGCGAACCACGCATTACGCCGGTTCTGGCCGATCAGTTGCCAGGAATGCAGCAGGATCAGCGCCCAAAGCGGCCGCGCCAGCACCAGAGGTCCAAACTCGAGGCCGGGTGCGCTGAACGCCAGCACCGTCATCGTCAGCAGAACCGCCAGCACCGCCTGCTGCACGCCGACCGTGGCGCGCGCCAGAAGGTACAATGTCCAGAACGTTGCGATCGAACATATTTGCGCCAGCAGATAGACGCCAAACACGTGGTTGCCCGCGGCGCGAAACGCGATATCGGCTAGCCAAAAGGCAAGCGGTGGCCCAAAATCGGTTCCGACCCGATATTCCCGGCCAAGTGCGAGCACGGTCGCCAGATCGCCGGGGGGGCTGCGGTATACCAATAGCGAGACCAGCAGCCACAGGATCGCCTGCAACACCACCACCAGCCATACAACGAGCTTCGGCCGGGCGCGGATTAACTCGATAACCAGAGAGGTGAAGCGCATGTGGCGACCGGATTGCTTTCAACAGATGAGACCGCCGACAGCTTTGGCCTGCGCGAACGGCGTTTCACCCTTATCGAAGCACGGTCTTAAAGGGGCGCAGGCGCGGAGGCAACTGCAGCGCGGTTGCCCTTCAAACCGCAGCGGAAATCGCCGGTATCTCGCCATCCGGGGCGAACAGGTCGGCATCGCGCTTGATCGTCCACGGCTGGTGTTTTTCGCGGGCGGCGACGACAGGCGCAAAGAAACTTCGGTGGTGAACCGAAGGACCCAACCGGCCGAGCGCCTCAAGATGTTCCGGCACGCCATAGCCCTTGTGGGACTCAAAGCCGTAACCAGGGCACTCCTGTGCCAGTGCGCACATCAAGCGGTCCCGTGTCACCTTGGCGATGATCGACGCCGCCGCAATCGAGACAACGATTCCGTCACCGCCGATCACGGCCTCGCAATCGCAAGCCGTGCCGAGCCGGTCGCGGCCATCGACAAAGACGTGCTTCGGCGCTTCCGGCAAACTATCGACTGCGCGCTTGAGCGCCCATAACGAGGCGCGCAGAATATTGTCGCGATCGATCCTCGCCGGCGAGGCAAAGGCGACCGAAAACGATGCGGTCGCGCAAATCTCTTCGAACAGCGCCTCGCGGCGTTCCGGCGTCAGCCGCTTGGAATCGTCTATTCCTTTTGGAATCCGTTTCGGGTCGAGCACGACGGCGGCCGCCACGACTGGACCTGCCAGCGGGCCACGGCCGGCTTCATCGCAGCCCGCGACTGGCCACACGCCTTGTTTGATCAGCGCGCGCTCGCGACGAAAGCTTGGCGGCGTCACCGCGATGACGCCTTTCGGCAGCTTGATCTGCTTCTTGCCGGACTTTTCCCGAATCATGGGCGAGATCGTGCGCAAGGGGCGATCCCGGTACAACGAAAAAATTCGATCTATGCCCGCTGTTCACGAATACGCCGGCGCCACTCGCCGACTTCCAGGCAAAAAACACTGCGGTTCGGACGTCCGGGTTCCGATGCGTCGTGCAGATACTTCATTCCGAGCTTTTCGAGGGCATGAATAGATGACCCATTTTGCGGATCGGCCAGGCCGAGCAATCGACGGCAACTAACCTGTTCGAACCCAAACCCAAGCTGGGCCTCGCCGATCTCGGTGGCAATGCCCCTGCCCCACGCCTGACGCGCAAGTACAAAGCCGATCTCGAAGTCGTCTGCGCCGAGCGCGGCGCACGGAAATAGCCCGGCGAAGCCGATGATTTCGACTGTGGACTTCTCGGTCAAAATGGCGACGCCCGTGAGAGTGTCACCGAAAGTAAAAAACTTCCGCATCACTTCCCCGGCTCTTTCGAGCGTCATCGGTACGCCTTGAAAGACATAGCGCATCACGTCGCTATCGCCCAAGACACGCTCCCACAGGACTTTGATGTCCGGCTCGTTCGCGGTGCGCAGGATCAGCCGCGGCGTCGTCAAAATGACGCGCGGTTGTTTTTCGAAGACCGATGTGGGCCCGTCTTGCATCGAGCCGCAATACTACAATTCATCGACTGGCAGAAGCGCTCCGCGCCGTCCAACGGCAGGCAACTTCAGAACAAATTGAGCTGTTCTCCGCTGCGCTTCGGCCGCGCGAAATGATCCGTGGTGAGTTTGGACCGGCGCTTGTTGAGCCCCAATTTTTCGCAGGCGATCTCGAACCTCCGTCCGATCATCCAAGCCATCGGGCCGGTGCCCTTCATCCGCGTTCCCCATTGCGAATCGTAATCGCGGCCGTCTCGCATGTCGCGGATCAGAGTGAAGACGTGACGATAGCGATCCGGATAATTCGCCATCAGCCACTCGCGAAAGAGATCGCGCACCTCGAGCGGCAGGCGCAACAAGACGTAACTTGCTTCCCTGACGCCGGCATGGGCCGCCGCATCGAGAATGCGCTCGATCTCGCTGTCGTTCAGCGCAGGAATGACCGGGGCGACCATCACCGTGGTCGGGATTCCCGCGTCCGATAATCTCTTCAACGCCTGCAGGCGCCGTGCTGGCGTCGATGCGCGCGGCTCCATGGTGCGGGCCAACTGCGCATCCAGCGTCGTCACAGAAATCGCTACCTTGGCGAGATTGCGGTTCGCCATCCGCGCCAGGATGTCGATGTCGCGCACAACCAGTGCCGACTTCGTGACGATGCCGACCGGATGCGAGGCGCGATCCAGCACTTCGAGAATACCGCGCATTATCTTGTGGTCGCGCTCGATCGGCTGATACGGATCGGTGTTGGTACCGATCGCGATCATGCGCGGCTCGTAATTCTCTGCGGCAAGTTCCTTTTCCAGAAGCTGCGGCGCATCGGGTTTGGCCAACAGCTTCGATTCGAAATCGAGCCCGGGCGACAGGCCGAGATAGGCATGGGTCGGCCGCGCGAAGCAGTACACGCAGCCATGCTCGCAACCTCGATACGGATTGATGGAGCGGTCGAAGCCGATATCGGGAGAATCGTTGCGGGCGATGACCTTGCGGGACGTATCGAGCGTCACCGTGGTCTTGAACGGCGGAAGTTCTTCAAGACTCTGCCAGCCGTCGTCAAACGCAACCCGCGCTTCGGCCTCATAGCGGCCGCTGGCATTGGATTGCGCGCCTCGGCCGCGCCGTCGCCCGCGTTCGATCGCGACTGCAAGCTCCGGGAAGGCCGAAGGTGCACCCGCCGGTTCGGAGGGCGCCGTGACCGGCGGGTGCTTGAGCGCATGTGAGGATGCTCTGCTCATGGTTCGAACATAGCATCTAACGAGAACAAATCAAGAACAAGATGATTTAATCCACAACGCGACGGTCAGAAAGCATTCGCGGGGACCATCCGTGCCGGTTGCCGCAAAAAGCTGCAAAGCCACGGGCTGTTTTGGCTGTGACAAGATGATAACGGTTCCCGCGGTTTTCCGCCATTGAGATCATGCTGAGCGTCATCATTCCCACAGAAGGTGCAGAACATCCGACCGTCGCCACGCTTGCCGCGCTGGTGCCGGGCGCGGCTGCCGGCGTGGTACGCGAGGTATTGCTGGTCGATCGCGGCGACAACGGCGTGATCGAGCGGGTCGCCGATGTCGCGGGCTGCCGATTCCTGCCTTTCGATGGAATACGCGCCGCGGCGCTGGCGGCCGGCGCGCGCCAGGCGCGCTCGCCCTGGCTGATGTTCCTGCACGCAGGCGCAGTGCTCGATCACGGCTGGATTGACGAGACCATGCAGTTCATTCAGCGGGTCTCCGACAGCGACCGTCCCCGCGCCGGCGTATTTCGTTACGCGCGCTCGCCCTATTCCGATCACACCCTGCGTGACCGCTTGCGGTCCATTGCGCGAATGATGGCAGGGCCGTTCGCCGACCAGGGCTTACTGATCGCGCGCGATCACTATGAGCGGCTCGGCGGCCATGCGCCTGATATCGCTCGCGCGGAAGAGCGGCTGCTCCGCCGGCTCGGCCGCTCCTCGCTGACCTTGCTGCACAGCCGGATCATCATGTCGTGAGCTAACTCCGATATAGTTGCCGAAGTCAAATAACTATTTGACAATAGCAATCGGAGATGCGCCATGCCAACCCGGACTTCGCCTGCCCAGCCCGAGCAGGAAATCGCGGCGGTTCGCGCCTTCAACCGTTTCTACACCCGCAAGCTAGAGGTGCTCGACCAGCATCTGCTCAAGACGCCGTTCTCGCTGAGCGAGGCGCGGGTGATGTTCGAGCTTGCCCATCGCGGCGATCTCTCGGCCAAGGACATCGGCCTGGAGCTTGGGCTCGACGCCGGCTACCTCAGCCGCATCGTCCAGAAATTCGACGAGGACGGGCTGATCAGCCGAAAGCCGCTCGCCTCAGATCGGCGACAGTACCAGCTCGGCCTGACCGCCAAGGGCCGCGCCGCCTTCGCCAGGCTCGAGCGGACATCGCAGGATCATGTCGGGCTGATGCTCGGTACGCTGGCGGGCGAAGACCGCAAACAGCTGCTCGGCGCCATGGAGACGATCGAGCGGCTGCTTCGCGCAGCGCACACGCCTCTGCCACTGGCAATCCTGCGCGACCCACGGCCGGGCGACATGGGCTTTGTGGTGCAGAGCCACGGTGCACGCTATGCCAGCGAATATGGCTTCGATTCCTCTTTCGAAGCCCTGGTCGCCGAGATCGTGGCGAAATTCATCTCCTCCTTCGACGCTTCGCGCGAACGATGCTGGATCGCCGATATCGATGGGCGTCCGGTCGGCTCGGTTTTCCTGGTCAGAAGCGACGACGAGGTGGCCAAACTCCGTCTGCTGCTGGTCGAGCCGAGCGCGCGCGGCCAGGGGTTAGGGCAGCGCCTCGTCGCCGAATGCATCTCTTTTGCGCGTGCCTGCGGCTATCGCAGGATCACGCTTTGGACGCAGAGCATTCTGATTGGCGCCCGCAAGATCTATCAGGACGCGGGCTTTACGCTTGTGAAGACCGAGCCGCATCGCAGTTTTGGGCAAAACCTGATCGGCGAAACCTGGGAACGCGAGCTGTGACGCCATCGCGTCGCATCACAGCTGCCTTGATGGAATATTACAAGAGCGAGGCGCATCGGTTACGCGCTGAAGCTTACCGGAATACGGGGTGTGCGTTTTGGCGGGCGCTGAAAAAGATCATCGGACTGCGTAGACCGCCGTCAAGTTGAGGTGCCCTTCGCTCTGTGGCCGCCTGCCCTCTTTCAATATGCTGACCTGACGCGATACGATATCTGCCAAAATCCAGGCAGGAGGAAGCGCATGAAACCGCCGCGGCTCGTTCGATCGATATCCATGATTGCAGTGGCCACGTTGTTCCTGATGGGCGCAGCATCTGCCGCCGATATCCATGTGATGATCTCCTCCGGCTTTCACGGCGCCTACTCCGAACTGGGCCCGGCCTTCGAGCGCGCCACCGGGAACCACCTGATCACGACGCGCGGCCCCTCGATGGGAGATTCGCCCGAGACGATCCCGACGCGGCTTTCGCGCCGCGAGAGCGCCGATGTCGTGATCCTCGACGGCGGCGCGGCTGACGATCTCGGCAAGCGCGGCCTAGTGCAAGCCGACAGCAAGGTCGAGCTGGCGCGGTCGCTGATCGGCATGGTGGTGCGCGAAGGCGCCGAAAAGCCCGACATCAGCAGCGTTGCCGCATTCCGCAACACGTTGCTGTCGGCCAAATCCATCGCCTATTCGGACAGCGGCAGCGGCACGTACCTATCGACCGTCCTGTTCCAGAAACTCGGCGTTGCCGAAGAGATCGCGGCCAAGAGCCGGAAAGTACGCGGACCGCCGTCCGGCGAGCCGGTCGCGGCCGTGGTGGCGCGCGGCGAAGCTGAAATCGGCTTCCAGCAGGTGGCCGAGCTTATTCATGTTCCCGGCATCAGCTTCGTCGGCGCGCTCCCAGCGGAAATCCAGCCGATGTTTTCCTTTGCCGGCGTCCTGACCAAGACCGCGCGTGAGCCCGAGGCCGCCCGCGCGCTGCTTGTATTTCTCACCTCAAAAGAGTCGGCGCCGACGATCACGAAGGCAGGACTGATGCCTCTGTCGGATCGGTAGAAGGCGGCGTGACCTCCGGCAGCAACGTCACGAATTTCACGCCGTAGGTCTTGCCGCGGCGCCAAATGACTTCGCACAGCTCGCGTTTATGATGGCCCTTCACGAGCGTCAGCTCGAAGCGATCCCTCACATCCATCGCATCGTCGCTCGCGATCCGCGCTCCACCGGAGGAGACGTCCAGAACATGGCACTCGCGTTCGCTCACGCCGTTATCGACGGTGATCCAGGCCAACCGCTTGTGCAGTTGCCGTCGCGTCTCACGTTTTACCTTTACCCTCGGCTCAACAACAGTCATGAAAAATCACCGGTTGATAGCCTCGGCAATATCGAGGCTTGCCGAGTTTCGCCGTGACCTCGTAAGGTTCCGTTAGTCCATTATATTGAAATTTATCGATTAGCCTTGACGGCGCGCGCTCATGCCGACGATCCCTTAGCCTTGGGCCGGCGCAGATGCTCATCCAGCCGCGGCATGATCTCGACGAAATTGCAGGGCCGCGTGCGATAATCGAGCTGGGCAGCAAGAATGCCGTCCCAGCCATCGCGGCAGGCGCCTGGCGAACCCGGCAGGCAGAAGATAAAGGTCGCGCCCGCAACACCCGCCGTCGCCCGGCTCTGGATCGTCGACGTTCCGATCTTGGCATGGCTCAACATGTGAAAGGCGATGGAAAAGCCGTCCATCCGCTTTTCAAACAATGGCTCGATCGCTTCCGGCGTGACGTCGCGGCCGGTAAAGCCGGTACCGCCGGTGGTGATGATGGCATCGACGCCCTCATCGGCAATCCAGCGCTTGACGATGACGCGGATCGCATCGACGTCATCGACGATGATCTCGCGCGCGGCAAGCTTGTGCCCGGCGGCAACGAGCCGCTCGGCCAGCGTCGTGCCGGACTTGTCGTCGGCGAGCGAGCGCGTGTCCGAGATCGTCAGCACCGCGATGTTGAGCGGAACGAACTGTTTGGCTTCGTCGATCGAACTCATGTCAAGCCGTGGGTTACAGCGATGCAGCGCTAAACGTGTCGCACGCCTTCAAGGTTCCCTGCTGATAGCCGGTCATGAACCACCGCTTGCGTTGTTCCGCCGAACCATGAGTGAAGGAATCCGGCACCACGCGCCCCGTCGACTGGCGTTGCAGGGTGTCGTCGCCGATCGCGGACGCGGTCGCGAGCGCGCCCTCGATATCGCCGGGCTCGATGAAGCCCGGACGCTTCTTTTCTTCACGGTTCGCCCAGATGCCGGACAGGCAATCCGCCTGTAGTTCCACCCTCACCTGAAGCGCGTTGGCGGCGGTCTTGCTCCCGGCCGCCTGCTGCTGTTGCGTCACGCGCGGCAGAATACCGAGCAGGTTCTGCACGTGATGCCCAGCCTCATGCGCGATGATATAGGCCGCGGTGAATTTGCAGGCCGAACCCTGACAGCCATGGAATCGGGTCTCGACCTCGCGGAAGAAGCCGGTATCGAGAAAGATCTGCCGGTCCGGCGGACAATAAAACGGTCCCATCGCCGACTCCGCCCTGCCGCAGCGCCCGCCGTTGGTGACATTGCGAAACAGCACGATGCGCGGCCCGGTATAGGTCTGGCCGGAGGCCTGGAAAATTTCGGTCCAGCGATCGTCGATCTCGCCGAGAATACCGGCAATCATGTTGCCCATCTCGTCGGTGGGCGCGCCTTTCTTGACGGTCCCCGGTCGCCGATCGGCCTGCACCTGACTCTGCCCGCTGCCGCTGCCGGTGAGGATCTCTGCGCCGCCGATCAGTATGCGCGGGTCGATGCCAAAGGCGTATCCGACCAGGCCGAGCACGATAATGGTACCGATGCCGAGCCCGCCGCCGCCCATCGGAAGCCCGATACCGCCGCCGCCCATCCCGCCGCCACTGTCATCGCGACGATCGTCGATGTCGTCGCTGCGGCGAAAATCATCGTAACGCATGGCCCATTTTCCTCGTTGTCGTTTGCGGCGTAGTTTGCGGCGCCATCCCGACACACGCGGGCCAGGACGGCAGAATTTTCTTTGTCTGACTAATAACCCGCCCGGCAAAAATTGCCTAGTGGAGGTCACTTTACATCAGCGACACAATTTGTCGCGAACCGAGCCGGCGAAAGCGAAACCGCAAATCCCCTTGAAATCCTGCGGTTGTTGGCCATTGCCGCTTTCGACATGCATGAAATATCTAACGGTCATCGAAGCGAATTATTACAATCATCAGCGTGAAAGAATTGCCCGGTTAAGTCGATTTTTACTTTGGCCCGTCAAAGTGACCGCAGTCGGTTGTTTAGTCCCGCGTCGCCGGCAGCGTCGCCTGAGTCAGAGTATTTGAGTCATGGTTGTGTCGCGTCGCGGGGCGTCTGCAAGGGCGCCCCGCACTAAATTTGAGTCCGAGCAAGACAGCCGCATCATCCTTGGCGATTGCGTCGCCGAGATGTCGAAATTGCCGGCCGGCTCCGTCGATCTCGTCTTTGCCGATCCGCCTTATAATTTGCAGCTCAAGGGCGATCTCAAACGTCCCGACGAATCCCATGTCGATGCCGTCAACGACGACTGGGACAAGTTCTCATCCTTTTCCGCCTACGATGACTTCACCCGCGCCTGGCTGCTCGCCTGCCGCCGCATCATGAAGCCAGCGGCGACGATCTGGGTGATCGGCTCCTATCACAACATCTTTCGCGTCGGCGCGATCATGCAGGACCTGGGCTTCTGGGTGCTCAACGACATCGTCTGGCGCAAGACCAATCCGATGCCGAATTTCCGCGGCCGCCGGTTCACCAATGCCCACGAGACCATGATCTGGGCCGCGCGCGACGAGAAGGCCAAGGGTTACACCTTCAATTACGAAGTGCTGAAGGCCGCCAACGAGGACGTGCAGGCGCGCTCGGATTGGCTGATCCCCTTGTGCACCGGCGAAGAGCGGCTCAAAGGCAAAGACGGCAAGAAGGTGCATCCGACCCAGAAGCCCGAAGGCCTGCTGGCACGCGTGCTGCTGTCGTCCTCAAAAGCGGGCGACCTCGTGATCGATCCGTTCAACGGCACCGGCACCACCGGCGCGGTGGCAAAACGCCTCGGCCGCCGTTACATCGGCTTCGAGCGCGATAAAACCTACGCGGCCGCGGCCGAAGCCCGTATTGCCGAGATCGAGCCGCTGCCGGAGGCGACGCTTGCGCCATTCATGACCGCGCGCGAGGCACCGCGGGTGGCGTTCTCCGAACTGATCGAGCGCGGCATGATCTCGCCCGGCGCCAAACTGGTCGATGCCAAGAAGCGTCATGGTGCGCTGGTGCGTGCCGACGGCGCCATTATGCTCGGCGATAAGGTTGGCTCGATTCACCGCATGGGCGCGGTGGCGCAGGGTTCTGAAGCCTGCAACGGCTGGACCTTCTGGCACGTCGAGACCAAGCAGGGCCTCAAGCTGATCGACGAACTGCGCGCCGAAATCCGTTCGGAAATGGCGGCGGGCTGAGCTTTCAATGAAAGCCGTTGGGAGGGCGCGCTCACGCGTTCCTCCCAGTTTCTCAGATTCGATTTTCAAACATCCGTCATTGCGAGCGCCAGCGAAGCAATCCATGCAGCAACATAAACAAAGAATGGATTGCTTCGTCGCTTTCGCTCCTCGCAATGACGTCGGGGTACGCTTCCGCGCTCTCGCGACGTACCACGCCCGAGTTGTCCAGATATTGTCTGCCCTGTATTCAGAGGGCGCAGGGAATGCCGGGCGCTCGGCACGCCCGCAGCCTCGTATGCAAAAGTAGAAAGCATACGATTTAGTCACCACGGTCACACCGGAAAACGCCCGGCATTCCCCGCGCAATGGTTTTAACGGTTTCCTTCGCGCTCTCCTTGGTGATCGGGCTTTCTTGTCACCATCCCCGGTGCGATGCGAAGCATCGTCACCGAGTTGATATCAGCGTCGAGATATCAGGATCACACGACTTCACCGTCCGCTTCAGGTGCCCTCGTCAAAGCACCATCCGCGTCCACCGCATCCCGCACCCAACGTTCGTGACGACCGCGAAGCGCCCCCTCTTGATCAGACACAGGACGCGCGAAGAGGAACCACTGATTTGCCCGTCGGCGCAAGCGCATATTTTCGTGTGAAAGCTGGATGACCAAATCAGCTTGAGTGGATTTTTCTGCAATGCAGCGGAAATGATCGGGGCCCGGCCCGGTAGCGACAGACCCTTTTCGGACTCACCTAAGAAAGGATACCGATGCACTGTCTTTAGCAACGAGCCTGCTGAAGGCACGTTCGCATCCAAGCGATACCCTCTGGTTGTCATTCGTCGTGGCACGTCCCGCGAGCACGTGATAGCATCGATCCTGTTCTCGCGGGTCTCATTCAACAAACAATATCCCCGTGCAGGGCAGCGCCGTCGGCCGGAAGAGCTGTCGCAGCCGAAACGGGGAGACGCCGATGACACGACGATTGGCCGTGCTTTTGACGGCAGGTTTGCTGGTGCTGACTGCGGCGCCGATACTTGCGCACCATTCCTTCGCGATGTTCGATCGGGACCACCAGATCGACCTCGAAGGCGTGGTAAAAGAGTTCAGGTTCGTCAATCCGCACACCTTCATCTATCTCGTCGTGAAGCAGGACGACGGCAGCACGGAGACCTGGAGCCTCGAGGGCCAGAGTCCAGCCGCCCTTGTCCGAGGCGGCTGGACCAGCAAGACCCTCAAGGCCGGAGATGAACTCAAGATGCGGATTGCCCCGCTGCGCAGCGGCGCGCCGGGCGGCGCCTGGGCGCCCAATCAGATCAGCTTTCGCGACGGACGCGAGCTCGATGCGTCACAGAGCAGCATCGGCTTCCCGGACTCGGCCGGGTTGGAGCGCTAGAGCATGATCCGGAAAAGTGGGAACCGGTTTTCCCTCGCGACGACGCCGAAGGCGTTTGCGCGGAGATCATGCTCAACGATCTCGTGTAAGGAGGCTGCGCGATGACCTGTCGGCGTCTGATCGGATCGATAACATTCTCGGTTACGCTCCTGGCCTTGCTGACATCAGCGACGTCAGGCGCGCGGGCCGAGGATGACGTAAAATATCCCGACTGGGGCGGGCAGTGGTTCCGCACCGGCGGGGTCCAGTTCGACCCGACCAAGCCGCTCGGCCGCGGCCAGCAGGCGCCGCTCACGCCCGAGTATCAGGCCAAGCTCGATGCGAGCATTGCCGATATCGCGGCCGGCGGCCAAGGACTGAACGAACACACCTCGTGTCTGCCGCACGGCATGCCGCGAATGATGAACGCGGTCTATCCGATGGAGTTCGTCGTCCAACCGAAGATCACCTACATCCTGTTCGAGGAGAACCTGCCGCGCCACATCTATACCGACCGCCGCGACTGGCCGGCCGAACCCGAGCCCTCGTTTGCGGGTTATTCAATCGGCCATTGGGTGGATGAAGACGGAAAGGGACGCTTCAATCTGCTTGAGATCGAGACCCGCTACATGAAGGGGCCGCGCACGTTCGAGGGGAGCGGCCTGCCGCTGCACGAGGACAACGAGACGGTCATCAAGGAGCGCATCTTCCTCGACAAGGAAAAGCCAGACCTTCTCCATGACGAGATGACTGTCATGGATCACGCGCTCACCCGCCCGTGGACGGTCACCAAGAGCTACCGGCGGGAGCGCAACGCGGTCTGGCTTCCCAACGAATGCGCCGAGGACAACCGCCACGTCATTATCGGCAAGGAACACTACTTCATCAGCGCGGACGGCCTGCTGATGCCGGCCAAGAAGGATCAGCCGCCGCCCGATTTGCGCTATTTCCGCCAGTCGAAAAAGTGATCGATGACGACGTAGCGTTCGGTGTGGCCAGATTCGGGTCATGAATGGGTGAAGGATATTGAACGTACCAAGAAAAAGGCGGGATAAGCGTCGGCTCATCCCGCCTATTCAGTTTCTCTTGGGCAGCTTCTCTTTCGAGCGTCGCCGCTCGCTATAGCCAGGGACGCTCGACGCTCTGTCTCTTCTCGTAAGCCTCGATCTTGTCCTTCTTCAACAGCGAAAGCTCGATCTCGTCGTAGCCGTTGAGAAGACTCTCGCGCGAGAACTCCGCGACGTCGAAATGGTCGACCTGTCCGTCCGGTCCGGTCACGGTCTGCTCGCGCAGATCGATCGTGATTTCCGCACCGGGCAACTCGGTCAGGAACTGGATCAGTTCGTGCACCCGCTTGGCGCTCAGCCGGACCGGCAACATGCCGTTCTTGAACATGTTGTTGTAGAAGATGTCGGCGAACGACGGTGCGATGACGCAACGGATACCGAAATCGAGCAGTGCCCATGGCGCGTGCTCGCGGCTTGATCCGCAACCGAAGTTCTCGCCGGCCACCAGGATCGTGGCTTTGCGGAAAAGTCCCTGATTCAAGACGAAGTCCGAGCGCTCCTCGCCGTTCTCGTTGTAGCGTCGTTCGGAGAACAGCGCCTTGCCGAGTCCGGCCCGCTTGATCGTCTTCAGGAATTGCTTGGGAATGATCGCGTCGGTATCGACGTTGGGGATTCCCATCGGGGCCGCCACGCCCTTCAGCTTCTCAAACTTCTCCATCACCGTTCTCCTCTCGCATCTTCTCGGTCGACATCGGTCGTCCCAGGCCGATCAAAACCAGCGGCGTTCCAGGCGCCACGCCCGAAAGCTCGCTGTCCACGATCTTGACGGCGTTGGAATAGAGGCTTTCGTCGGTCACGTCGACCAGATGGCTATCATACAGCAAAACCGCCCCGAAAAAGGCATCGGTCGGGCCGCCGGGTTCGAACAGGTTCATCGATCGGAAGGAATCCTGCCATTTTTCGACAGTCGTCCATCGCACGATCGCATGGCCGCGCTGCAAACGCACGTTTCCGCGCCGGTCGACGACCCGGAGCGAATGCCTCGAACCTTCTGTCGGGGTGTAGACGAACGCGCCAGGGGTCTCGGCGGCGAGTTCGACCTCGTCCTCCGCCCGCCGCAATGATCTGGCCGCGATACGACGGGCCTGCCGCTCCGAGACCCTCTCCGTTTCTCCGGAGCTGCGAAGCGCAGCGGCCCCGGTGGCGATCGCCCGGATCCTGCCGGTCTGGCGGTCGATCTCCACCGAAATGTCGACCGTCTTCGGATCGGCTCCGAGTTTGCCGATCGCCTCCAGGGTCTCAGTGCGAAGATGGGCGATATCGTCGGACGACGGATCGGGATTGACCCGTTCGACGACTTCGCGAACCATCGCCAACGCAGCTCCGATCGAGGAAATGATCTCCGCATCCTTCGCGATCTCGAACCGCAGACCCAACCGATCCGCGACGGTGGGCAACAAAGCGCCGATGCCACCGCCCGTTCCGATGAGCACCTGTTGATCTTCGTCGAGCTGATACTCCTTGATCAGGGATAGAATGGTCGGCATCACCTTGCCCGACGCCGACGCGAGCACCTCTTTAGCCAGTGCGACGACGTCCTTTCCGAACGCTGCCGCGAGCGGAGCGAAGGCCGCGCGCGCGGCTTCCGCCGACGCATAGCAATGCATCTCCGGGGAAGTCAGCCCGGCGGCATTGGCGGCGCAGGTGGTCGTCAGCGCGAAGCGGCCATGCCGTTCGGTCTCGATCGCGACGAAGTCGTCACCGTCGCCTGGCTTCGGCTCGAAGAGCACGACGCGCGCGTTGTCGAAGATCTCGGCAGGCGCGAAGCAGGCATATCGGAGCCCGGCGATATGGGCGCTTCTCGGCCCAACCTCGCGAACCGCACCGTCGGCGATCCTGATCAGGCTGCCGCCGGCTACACCCAACACGCGCACGTCGAGGGAATTGACGTAGGTGTCGTGACCGCCGACGTTCGCATAGGTCACGACCGGACGGCCGGCCTTGACGACGCCGAGGTTCGTCGATGTACCACCGACCTCGAAATAGATTCCGTCGGACATGCCGACGTGCATCAACGAGCCCGCCACGCTCGCCGCAGGTCCCGACAGCATCGTCATGGCCGGACGATGCCGCATTTCGCCGATGTCCATCACGCCGCCGTCGCCGCGCATGATCATCAGCGGCGCGTCAATGCCGGCCTTCTTCATGCTCGTTTCGGTCAGGTTGGCGGTGGCGATCATCCGCGGCAAGATCGAGGCATTGATTACCGCGGTCCGCGTCCTGGTCGTCAGTCCGTACAGCCGCGTAACCTCATGCCCGCACGTCGTCGGAAGACCGAACTCCTCGCCGACCTTTCGAACGAATTCTTCGGTCGATGTATTGTCGACGCCGAACGCGGCCGACGCCACCAGCACCTGGGCGCCCTCCGCGCGCAGCGCCCGCACGGCATTCTCGACCGCCTTTCGCTCCAGCCCGTCGCTGAGCAGGAATTGGTTGCAGGTCTGAAGCACGCGCCCCGGCGCGAGTTCGATCGGATTGATGCGCACCTGCGCCTCGGCGAGTTTCGCTGCCTTGGCGGCCGCCAGGCCCAGGATTCCGACCCGAGCCACGTCGCCCTCCAAAAGCGCGTTGGTGGCTTGCGTCGTGCTGTGGGCGAGAAGGACGACGTCGCCGGCATCGACCCCGGCATCGTTCAGGACCTGCTCGAACACCTGGATGACGCCGGCGGCGACACCGTCCGGATGGTCATGGGTCGTATGAACGGACGAACGCCCTGCGACGCTGCCATCGATGTTATCGATCAAGGCGGCTTTGGTGAAGGTTCCTCCTACGTCGATCCCGATGCGATAGGATTTTTTGCTCAAGACTTCGTCCATTCTCTATCCGGGCCACCGGAAACGACCTCTTAACTAGCTCAAAGTGCGGTCAACCCACAATCGCCGCACGGCGGGAGCGCATGCGCGGTGCGCGCGTCTGGCTATTTCCGGCGCTTGACGAAATCCTATATTGCGCCCCGTGGGCCGGACCGCTGCCCACCCAACCACCGTTTACAGAACCTGGAGCTCCGAATGACTGAAGAAACAGCGTATACGCCGCCCAAGGTCTGGAAATGGATCGCTGAGAACGGCGGCAGGTTTGCGAGCACCAACCGGCCGATCGCGGGGGCTACCCACGAGAAGGAATTGCCGGTCGGGCGCCATCCCTTCCAGCTTTATTCGCTGGCTACGCCGAACGGCCAGAAGGTCACGATCATGTTCGAGGAGTTGCTCGCGCTCGGTCGTCACGGCGCGGAATACGACGCCTGGCTAATCAGGATCGACGGTGCGCAATTCGGCTCGGGCTTTGTCGAGGTGAATCCGAACTCGAAAATTCCGGCACTGCTAGACCGCAGCGGAGCGAAGCCTTTCCGGGTTTTCGAATCCGGCGCCATTCTGCTGCACCTGGCGGAGAAATTCGGAGAGTTTTTGCCGAAGGATACGCCGACGCGCGCCGAATGCCTGTCCTGGCTGTTCTGGCAGATGGGCAGCGCGCCCTATCTCGGCGGCGGCTTCGGGCATTTCTATGCTTATGCGCCGTTCAAGATCCAATATGCGATCGACCGGTTTGCGATGGAGACCAAACGCCAGCTCGATGTGCTCGACCGCCGTTTGGCTGACAACGAATATCTTGCCGGCGATCAATACACGATTGCCGACATCGCGGTGTTTCCCTGGTATGGCGGCCTGGCGCAGGGACTGCTTTACAACGGTGGCGAATTCCTCTCGGTCCAGGAATACAAGAACGTCCAGCGCTGGACGGCGGCGATCGCCGGCCGACCGGCCGTGAAGCGCGGCCGCATGGTCAATCGCGTGTCGGGAGATCCTGCCAACCAGCTGCACGAGCGCCATGACGCCGCGGACTTCGAAAACAAGACGCAAGACAAGATCGCCGAAGTGGCCAAGGATTGAGTGGACGATTGACGTCCGCCTGCGGCGGAGGAGCGGATTCAAGGTAGAAGAGCGGTCGACTTCCGCTAATGGTCCATCGCATCATTTGACTGCGCGGCGGGATTTTGTCGCTGCCGGTACATGGCGAACTCTGGCAAGCCGCTCGCGCAACGAGCTTCCGGATACGCCGGTCGCGCGTTGGCGGAACCGCCACCGGCTTCCTGGTAGCGAATTTTTAACGATATCTACTTTCCACCGCGGCACGTCGGGTTGCACAACCCTTTGAATACCCATGGGGCGATACGTTTTTCACGAAAATGCTGTCCCCTTTGTCTGGCGCATGATCTTTCGGAAAACCGCAACGCACTTTTCCGGATCATGCTTTGGCGGGATCAAACCCTTGATGTCCGTGCACGACCGACCTGCCCTGGAAAGTTGCGACGTCCTGCTGGCCGCACTCGAGCAGGCCAATGATGCTGTCGTGATCCTGGATCAGGATCATCGCGTCAGTCATTTCAACGCGTCGGCCGAACGGATTTGGGGAGTAGCCCGGGCCGAAATTCTGGGTCGGCCCGCCGGCGCGCTCGGCCTCAACGACCTCGACGAAGACCGCAGGACCGAACTCACGATCACGCGTCCCGACGGCGACCGTCTGCGCGTTACGCTGTCGCTCTCGCATGTCATGTCCAGCGGGGTGCGCCGCACGATTGCGCTCGTGCGCGACATCACGCCTGATCTGGAGCTGCGAGAGCGGCTGGCGCTGCACGTGATGATCCAATCGCGCAGTGATCATCGTCGATCGCAATATGAGGGTCGTCTACGTCAATGCCACTTTCACAGGCATGTTCGGCCATAGGATCGAGCAAGCTGAGGGCCGGTAGATTGGCGAACTGCTCGCTGGGCCCCACACCGATCGCGGGGCGCTGAAGCGATTGCAGCGCTGCGTCGCAAGCGAAAACGGTATGGACGAGGAAATCCTTGCCTACGACTCTGGCGGCGCAGAGATTTGGCTCGCCGCCCACGTCAAAGCCTTCCGCAATGCCCGTGGCAAGGTCAAGTACATCGTCGCGCTCCTGGCCGATATCACCGAAAGCCGGCAGTTATGGTCGTTGCCGCAATTGATCATGACGGCGCTTGCCGACGAAATTCCAATTGCTGAGATTGCCGATCGGCTTTGCCGGCGCGTCGAGGAAATTGCGCCTAACGTCGTTTCCTCGCTGCTCCATATCGACGCCGAGGGATTGGTTCATCCGTTGGGAGGTCCGAGTCTTCCCGATGACTATTCCCGGGCGCTGGACGGGGTTGCGATCGGACCCGATGTCGGCTCCTGCGGGTCGGCCGCCTATCACGGCAAGGCGGTGCTTGCCATGGA
This sequence comes from Bradyrhizobium sp., assembly GCF_049519115.1. Classification (GTDB taxonomy): domain Bacteria; phylum Pseudomonadota; class Alphaproteobacteria; order Rhizobiales; family Xanthobacteraceae; genus Bradyrhizobium. The sequence continues at coordinate 16,662 of NZ_JBEKRB010000027.1, read as the reverse complement.
CATCGACAGTGATCCGCGCTGGCAGCCCTACAAGACGAGGCCGCTGGAAGTGGGCCTGCGCGGGTGCTGGTCCTCGCCGATCAAGGCCAAGGACGGTCGCGTGATCGGAACCTTCGCGTTCTATTTCAGGGAATGCCGCGCCCCCTCGCGCTGGCATGAAAGGATCGTCGAGGCCTGCGTTCAACTGGGCGCGCTTGCCATCGAACGCAAGGAAGCGCGCGCCCAGATCACGCAGCTCGCTTATTACGACACGTTGACCGGCCTGCCCAACCGTGCGCGCTTGCGGCATCTGATCTCGGAAGCGATCGCGCAGGTCGCCGACGGGAAGAGCGTGGCGCTGGCCTTCCTCGACATCGATAATTTCAAGGACGTCAACGATTCACTTGGGCATGCCGCCGGCGACGAGATGCTGGTCGAGTTTGCGCAGCGCCTGCATAAGCAGATCCAGCCGGCTGACGTGCTGGGGCGTCTCGGCGGCGACGAATTCGTGATTCTGCTGCCGGATCGCGACGCCGCGGGAGCCTCGCTGGTGGCTTACCGGATCATGGAAGCGCTTAGCCCACCGCTCAAGTTAGGGGCGAGGCAAGTGCCGGTTTCGGTCAGCATGGGTATCAGCATCTATCCGGATAACGCGACTGACCTCGATACGTTGATACAGCAGGCCGATGCCGCCATGTACAAGGCAAAGCAGGCGGGCCGCGCCACCTATCGTTTCTTCAGCGCGGACATGAACCGGCTCGCCGAGCAGCGGCTGGCTCATAGTGCGGCGCTGCGTGCCGCGCTCGCCGGTGGCGGCCTCTCGCTGCACTATCAGCCGCAGATCGGGACAAGCGACGGCTCTTTGCATGGCGTCGAGGCGCTGGCACGCTGGCATGATCCGGTGCTTGGCGATGTTTCGCCGGCCAAGTTCATTCCGCTCGCCGAGGAATGCGGGCTGATCGAGCAGATCGGATTGTGGTCGATTCGCGAAGCCTGCCGGCAAATGGCGCAATGGCGTGACGCGGGCCTCGACATCCCCTGCGTGTCGGTCAATCTTTCTCCCATCAATTTCCAGAACCCGGGTCTTGCTTCCGTCGTCGCCGAAATTCTCAGCGAGTACGGTTTGCCGCCGAAAATTCTGATGCTCGAAATCACCGAAAGCGTGTTCCTGAACGAACACTCGGTGGCGATCGAGACGATGAGCGCGATGCGCAAACTCGGAATCGGGTTGTCCCTCGACGATTTCGGAACGGGTTATTCGAGCCTGAACCGGCTCGCGCATCTGCCGATTCGCGAATTGAAGATCGACCGCAGCTTCATGCGTTATGTCGAGAGCGATCCCGCGGCACGGGCCATTGTGACCACCGTGGTGCGCGTCGGGCAGAGCCTGCAGCTCATCGTCGTCGCCGAAGGCGTCGAGATCGAAGGGCAGCGAAATCTGCTCTCCGAGCTCGGCTGCGATGTCATTCAGGGATTCCTCTACGCGCCCGCGCTGTCGCCGTCTGCCTTCGGACGCTGGCTGCTTGACCATAGTGCCAAACCAGGCGAGCGCCATGCTGCGAAGCGTCGGCCGTTCGATCTCGGCGCAGCCATCCGGCGGCGCTCAGGCGCTCAGGCTGCCGGATCAATCAGCGGGGATGTAGTCTTCGGATCGAAAACCTGAATGGATTTTCGAGTTTGCGTTTTTGGCGCAGCCCATCAAGATCGTGATCGCGCGGATTGGAGCCCAAGACGGCTTTCGCGCGGCACCAAAGTTGGCCATTCTGGGTCTTTACCGGTTCGGACCTGGTGGAGTGGATTTGACATTCGCTACCCGCCTAGCCGCGAGTTCGGAAAAGCGAATGTCAAATCCCGAACTCCACTGGAAGAATATATTTGCTGGTGGTCCTATGATCCTGACATTCGCAAATGGGGCCGCCGAGAAAGGATTCGAATGTTAGAATCGGACCACTAAGACATGTTTCGAAAATCCATCAGGCAGAAGATTGTCGGCATCGCCGCCGGGCTGATCGTGCTCGCAGTGATCACCTCAGCACTATCGATGATCATGGCTGCACGCGTCGGCCATCTGCTCGACGAACTGACCAACCGCTATATCCCGGCCTATGGCAACCTCACGCGGGTCAATGTCAGGGCGCTCGAACGCGCGGTGGCGGCGCGGCAGATGATCATCGCCAAAATGGAGAACCCGCCGGACGAGGCCAGCTACGCGGCGAATCTGAAGATCTTTCAGTCCGTTGATCCCGAGATTGTTGGTGAGGCGCAGGCCGCGCGCAAGCAGATCGCCGCCATCATCGACGATACGTCGACACCCTCCGACAACGCCGCGCTTGGTCGTCTCGACGACCGCATCGAGACGGCTATCAGCGATCTCCGAGAGCGCTTGGACGAACAGGGCGCGACCCTGCTAAAGCAGTTCGACACGGGCAAATTCGATGAAGCCAAAGCGACGCTCGTCGGCGCCGAGGCATTGCGCGCGGAGTTCGATCGCAAGATCGATGGCATCCGCGCCGACATGTTGAACCAGGTCCATGCGAGCGCCACGACCGTCATTCGCGAACAACGGCAAACAATCTGGGTGTCGGCGGTCGTGACGGGCATCGCGGCGGTGCTCGGCTTCGTGTTCGCGATGATGGTGGGCAGCGGCATTACCGGCCCGGTTCTGCGTCTGCTGGAAGGTACGCGCGAGGTCGAGGCCGGGCGGCTCGATGGTGCGATCAGCGTGACAACGCGCGACGAAATCGGCCAGCTCTCGGCGGCGTTCAACCGTATGATCGAGCGGTTGCGCCAGAACCAGCGCGTCCGAGAGACGTTCGGCCGCTATATCGACCCCCGGATTGCCGAGAGCCTGCTCAGCCAAAGCGCAGTTGCCGCCGCCGAAGGGCAGCGGCGGGTCATGACGGTGATGTTCTGCGACATGAAAGGCTTCACGGCGCTGAGCGAAGGCTTTACGCCACAAGGCCTGGTCAAGGTCATGAACCGCTATCTGTCGACCATGTCCGAACCAATCCATGCGTCCCGCGGCGTTATCGATAAATATATCGGCGACGGCATCATGGCCTATTGGGGTCCGCCCTTTGTCGAAGAGGCTGAGCAGGCGAAATGCGCCTGCTCAGCCGCCATCGACATGATCGGTAGCCTCGCGAACTTGCGTAAGGAACTGCCGGAATTGCTTGGCGTGCGCGTCATCCCGGCCGAGTGCGATCTCAGGATCGGGATCGCAACGGGCGAGACCCTGGTCGGCAGCATCGGCTCCCAATACATGATGAGCTTTACCGTGATGGGTGACACCGTGAACCTGGCCGCCAGGCTGGAGACTGCCAACAAAGCCTACAGCAGCCGTTGCCTGATCTCGGAGGCGACTGCCAACATTTGCGCGGCCGATTTCGAAATCCGCGAGATCGATCGCGTGGTGGTCGTAGGCCAGAGCCAGCCGCAAACCGTCTATGAAGTCATGGGCAGGAAAGACACCCTTACGCCACAGCAGACGCTGGCATGCGCGCGCTATGCTGCAGGATTGGCAGCCTATCGGGCGCGGCGCTGGGACGAGGCCCGCGCGGCGTTTGCTGCAGCGATCGAGGCTGAGCCCGACGACGGCCCTTCGATTGCATTGCTCGCGCGGGTTGCCGACTTGAGACGAAATCCGCCGCCCGAAAATTGGGATGGTTCGTGGCGCATGGAGTCCAAATAAGCGCGGATCTCGTGTTGGCCGATAACGGACCGGCGTTGGGTGCGGCGGTTAATCAATTTGGCAGACCGTTAGCCCTTCATGGCCGAGGTTTTCGCCGCTTCCGGAGATCCCTCACAAACTCTTCGCTTGCCCTTTTCGGTAAAATTTGCGCAAGAAATGGCTGTTCGCGGCCGTTAGTCCGCGTCCCTGATTTTGCGGCAACAACGAAAAGGGAGATTTGAATGCTCAAATTCTATTTCAACGGCGCGCCGAACCCCAACAAGGTCGCGCTGTTTCTGGAAGAAACCGGCCTGCCTTGCGAACTCATCCCGGTCGACACCCGCAAGGGCGAGCAGTTCAAGCCGGAATTCCTGAAAGTGAATCCGAACGGCAAGGTGCCGGCGATCGACGATGACGGCGTGTTCGTGTTCGATAGCAACGCGATCCTGCTCTATCTCGGCGAAAAGACCGGCAAGTTCATGCCCGCCAACACGCCGCAGAACCATGCGCTGCTCTATTCATGGCTGATGTTCATTGCGACCGGCCTCGGCCCCTATTCCGGCCAGGCGGTGCATTTCAAGCATTTCGCGCCAAAAGATCTGGAATATGCGCATAACCGCTACCAGTTCGAAGCCCATCGCCACTACAAGATCCTCGACGATCATCTCGCCAAGAGCAAGTACATGGTCGGCGACACCTATACCATCGTCGACATGGCGTTCTGGGGCTGGGTGCGCATGGCGCCGTTCGTGCTGGGTGACGACGTCTTCACCAAATATCCCAACGTCAAGCGCCTGCACGATGAAGTCTCGGCGCGTCCGGCGGCCGCGCGCGCCATTGCGCTGAAGGACAAGTTCACCTTCAAGGCCGAGGTGGACGAAGAAGCCCGCCACATCATGTTCGGCCACCTCAAGACTAAGGCCGCCTGATCAGGCCACCAAGACGAGACGGCGCCCTCTAGTGGAGGGCGCCGTTTTCATTTCACGCATCGAGCGCGGCAATCGCCTCGATCTCGATCAGCCAGCCCGGCCGCATCAGGCGGTTGACAACAACGAACGTGCTGGCCGGCGGTTTCTCTAACTTGATGTAACGGTCTCGTATCGGGCGCAACTTCGGCACCTCGGACTGTTCGACCTCGGGCGCGAGGTAGTAGTTCAGCTTGACGATACCGGCCATGACACCGCCGGCGGCTTCGACCGCAATCTTGAGATTGCCGAAGACCTGCTCGACCTGCGCTTCGAAATTCCCCTCGCCGATCACCTTGCCGAACGCGTCGCTCGGTACCTGACCGGAAATGTAGACGATCGTTCCGCTGTTGACCTTGGCGATATGCGAATAGGCCGCCGGCCCCGGTGGAATCAGCGCCTTCGGGTTGATGAATTCCTTCGATGGCTTCGACATCATCGTCTTCCGTGCGGCTCCGCGACGCCAGATTGCGTCACACCCTGATATCGTAAATCAGTGACGGCATCTTCACAGCTGAATTTTGTGCTGTCAAAACCGGCGACGTCCGCCACACGGAATATATCCAACAGCTAGCTTCAGATCGCTGCAGGAATTTTTGAAACCGGAAATTCTCCCAGCGCTTTCTCGGTCAGCACCGAATCGCAATATTCCCTGATCTCCTTGATCTTGCCGCCCTCGAGGCGAAACACCAGGCAATAGTCGTTGTCGTAGCGCACGCCTCCCTGCGTGACGTTGTTACCCTTGGCCTCCACGGCCACATGTTCGACATCGGCAATGAAACGATGCGCAATCGTACGCGTCCGCTCCGCCAGGCGTGTGCGAACGTGACCGTGAAGGTCGTTCATGATCGATTGCTTGCCGGTGAAGGTCCGCGACCATGAATATTGACCGGTCACGGTCCAGATGGCGTCGTCGGCGAGGCTGGCGGCAAACAGTGCGCGATCGCGCACCGCGGGATCGGGATTGCCGGCGGCTGCGAAAATCTGCTCGATCAGTTTCTTGTTGCTGGCGGCGTCGCTCATGGTGGCCTCCTTCATTGGGGAATCCTCCGCCAAACATCGCAGCGCGATCGCCATTCTTCCAATCGATATGAAATATGATATCTATTCATATGATGAATTTGAATTCGCTTGACCTCAATTTGCTGGTCGCGCTCGACGCCTTGCTCAAGGAGGCCAGCGTCAGCCGCGCGGCGATGCGGATCGGCCTGTCTCAGCCTGCGGCGAGCCACGCGCTGCAACGGCTGCGCGACGTGATCGGCGATCCGCTGCTGGTGCGTACCGGCGCGCGGATGGAATTGACGCCGCGGGCCCAGGCCCTGCGCAGTCCGCTGGCGCAGACGCTCGATCAGGTGCGCGGGCTGTTCACGCCGGACGAATTCGACGCCAGCCGGAGCGAACGGCATTTCCGCCTGATGATGCCAGATCTGGCGGTCGAGCTCCTGATGCCGCCGCTGATGGAGAAGGTAACGAAGCAGGCCCCCGGCGTTACCATCGACGTGGTGCCGTGGCGGGGGTCGGCGATCTTCACCGCGGAATTTGCCCGCACCATCGACCTCATCATCTCGATCGGCGATGCCTTCAAGGGCTTTCACCGCCAACGCCTTTATATCGACAGCGACGCGTTGGCAGTGCGCAAGGACCATCCGGTTGGCACCGGACTAAAGAAGCGCGAAGCTTTCCTTGGCGCGCGGCATGTCGCGGTCGTGATCCGCGGCCACAACGAAGACCTGATCGACCGCTGGCTGCACACCAAAGGGATAGAGCGGCGGATCGCGCTCGTCGTCCCCGGTTATATCGAGGCGCTGCACGTGACCGCGCGCACCGACCTCGTGGCGTTCGTGCCGCGCCGCCTGATCGCCGCGCTGACAAAGCAGTTGTCGTTGAAAACGGTCACGCCGCCACTCGATCCCGGCATCGACGAGCAGCACATGTTCTATCCGACGCGCGCCCAATTCGATCCCGGCTCGATCTGGCTGCGAAAGCTGATGCTGGAAACCGGCCGCGAGCTGGGCGGACCGAAGCCGCGAATGGCTTGATTAGCGGCGCAATACCGCAATACTAAGAGCCTCGGACCGGCCCATTTTTCGCTGTTGCCCGTGCTCGCCCCTGATGCCATGACGCCCCCGGGAGGATGACCCTGACATGACGGTTCTTATTGCCGGCGGCGGCATCGGCGGCCTGACGCTGGCGCTCAGTCTCCATCAGATCGGCATTCGCGCCAAGGTCTTCGAGAGCGTGGCTGAGCTAAAGCCGCTTGGCGTCGGCATCAACGTGCTTCCGCACGCCGTTCGCGAATTGATCGAGCTTGGCTTGCATGACCGGCTCGATACCGCGGGCGTCGCCACGCGTGAACTGGCCTATTTTTCCAAGCGCGGCCAGCCGATCTGGAGCGAACCACGTGGATTAGAAGCTGGTTATAAATGGCCGCAGTTCTCGATCCACCGGGGCACCCTGCAACAGATCCTGCTCGAGGCCGCCATCGAACGGCTGGGGCATGAGAACATTCTCACCAGTCATCATTTGAGCGGCTGGACCGAAACCTCCGACGGCATTCGGGCGAGCTTCGTCGACAGGACAAGCGGAAAACCGGCAGGCGATTACGACGGCGCGGTTCTGATTGCTGCCGACGGCATTCATTCCGCCGCGCGGGAGAAATTCTATCCGAACGAAGGACTGCCGATCTGGAACGGACGCATTCTCTGGCGCGGCGTCACCACGGCCAAGGCTTTTCTGTCCGGCCGCACGATGATCATGGCCGGCCATGAGACGCTGAAATTCGTCTGTTACCCGATTTCGAAAAATCCCGACCGCGACGGCAACTTCCAGATCAACTGGATCGCCGAGCGGCACATGCCGCCGACCTATCAGTGGCGCCGCGAGGATTACAACCGGACCGCCAGGCTCGAAGAATTTCTGCCGTGGTTTGCCGACTGGACATTCGACTGGCTCGATGTCCCGGGCCTGATCCGCGATTGTTCGCACGCCTTCGAATATCCGCTGGTCGATCGCGATCCCGTTTCGCAATGGACGTTCGGCCGCATCACCCTGATGGGCGATGCCGCGCATCCGATGTACCCGGTCGGCTCCAACGGCGCCTCGCAGGCCATCCTCGATGCGAGGGTTCTGACCCGGGAGATTCAAACGCATGGCCCAACCGGCGCGGCGCTGAAAGCCTATGAGGCCGAGCGCCGGCCCGCGACCACCGATCTTGTCCTGCTCAATCGCCGCAACGGACCCGAGCAGGTGATGCAACTGGTCGAGGAGCGCGCGCCGGACGGTTTCGACGAGGTCACCGACGTGCTGTCACGGCAAGAACTGGAAGAGATCGCAGCCAACTACAAGCGCGTCGCGGGCTTTCAGGTCGAAGGCCTCAACGCCAAACCGCCGATTTTGCAGCAGATAAAGCTGCCTCCCCGCGAAGCGGCCCTTTAGCGAGGGCTTTGGCCGCCTCGATCAAGCGTGCGGTCGTGCTGGCGGTCGCGAGCACGGTGCCGTCATTGGCGATCAGCTTGCCTTCCATGAAGGCGATGCTTTTTCCAATCTGGATGACTTGGGCCTCCACGATCAGCGGCCCGGGCCTGGCGGGCGCGATGAAGTTGACGGTCAGGCTGATGGTGGTCGCATAGAACCTGCCATCGCTCGTCACAAAGACCGCCGGTCCCATGCTGTCGTCCAGCATGGCCGAAAGAATGCCGCCCTGGATAAAGCCAGCCGGGTTGCAAAACTCAGGCCTCCCATCGAAACCGACCTTCAGCCAGCCGTCCCACGGCCGGGCATCGAGCAGCCGCCAGCCAAGCAATTTGGCAGAGGCCGAAGCGGGAATATCGTCGAGCGCCGTTTTGAGCATCGTGAGCCTCCATCGGAGGCTACTTAACTGACGCCTGCTGCCAGCGTGGTGTCAGCAACGTCAGCTACCAATCCCGTGCGCGATCACCTTGCGCATCACATTCGGCAGCGCTTCGCCACCAAGCGTGGCGATCGGCACCCAACGCATGTCTTTCGGCGCGCGGGTCCGCGCCGGCACGTGGGCGGTATAGACCACAAGCTCGAGTGGAAAATGCGTGAAGACGTGGGTGACCACGCCCACCTTGCGATGCCAGCGCGTCACACCGCTGAGTTGGGGCGCCTGTTTCAATGCGTCTTCGTCATCTTGAGCGACGCGCCAATCCGAACCCGGCACTTCGGTCATGCCGCCGAGCAATCCTTTTTCGGGGCGGCTGCGAACCAGCAACTCGGCGCCGCGCGTGACGACAAAGGCAGCACCTCGGCGAAGTTCGCCTGACTTCTTCGAAAGCTTGCGCGGAAAGCTCTCCTGACCGCCGCGCTGACGCGCCGCGCAGGCATCAGAGAGCGGACACAGGCTGCACGCCGGGTGCTTCGGCGTGCAGATCGAGGCGCCGAGATCCATCAGCGCCTGTGCACTATCGCCGGCACGAGACTTCTCGTCGGTGCTAGAGCCGCCGAGCAGTGTCGCCGCCAGTTTTTGAATGACGGGCTTCGCCCGCGGCAGCGTTTCTTCGACCGCAAAGAGCCGCGACACCACACGCTCGATATTGCCATCGACTGGCATGGTCCGGCGATCGAACGCAATCGCGGCGATGGCCGCTGCGGTATAGGGCCCGATGCCGGGCAACGACCGCAAACCTTCTTCGGTATCGGGGAACGCGCCGTCATGATCGCGCAGCACCGCAACCGCGCAGGCATGCAGGTTGCGCGCCCGCGAGTAATAACCAAGGCCCGCCCACATCCTCAAGACATCGTCGAGCGAGGCGCGGCCGAGCGACGTGACATCGGGCCAGCGCGCCAGAAACTTTTCAAAATAAGGCCCGACCGTTTTGACCCCGGTCTGCTGCAGCATGATTTCCGACAGCCACACGGCATAGGGGTCCGCCCGTTGGCCCGCCGGCGGCCGCCACGGCAGCACCCTTCGATGCCCATCGTACCACTCGAGAAGCAGCGCCGGGCGCGCGGTCGATGAGCCGGCCTCTTCCAGTCCTGCTTTTTTCGCCAAAGCGGAGGATTTCATGCCAACATCCTTAGTACGGAGCTGACAGTTTCTCCACGTCATGCCCGCGCTTGTCGCGGGCATCCACGTTTTTCTTCTGCCTGTCCAAGACGTGGATGGCCGGCCAGCAGCGTGTAATTGGTATATAAGGCCTCATGGCCAAGCCCGGTCCGATCTTCGCAAAACCGTTATCCCTGCTGCTCAGGGACGTGTTTTCCGACGCCTATGCCAAGCAGGGCTTTGCCGGCCGCGAACTCGTCACACGCTGGGCCGAAATCATTGGTCCTGAACTATCGGCCCATTGCGAACCGCTGAAGCTGCAGTGGCCGAGGCCCGTGGAAGGCCAGGCTACGGAACCGGCAACGCTGGTGCTGCGGGTGGAAGGCCCGATGGCGCTCGAAATCCAGCACGCGTCCGACGTGATCCTCCAGCGCATCAATCGCTTCTTCGGCTGGAGCGCGGTCGGCCGGCTGGCGCTGCGGCAGGGTCCGTTGTCGCGCCGGGAACGGCGGCGCCCCGCGCCTGCGTCAGATGCCAACGAGGTCGAACGGGTCGCCCAAACCCTCTCCTTGGTGGAGGACGACGCGCTGCGGGCGGCATTGGCGCGGCTGGGAGCCGCAATCAAGCGAAATTGAGCCCATTCCCGACTGTGGCCGCGGCCCGCCATTGCCACATTTGTGGTTTCAAGCTAGCGAAGCGCCATCTAATCTCTTATTCAGCCTCTTTGAGACGCCAAGCCGCCAATTCGGGAGCCGATCTTGATCATCACGCGCCGCGCCTTTACCGCCGCCCTGTCGCTGACCGGACTTGCCGCTCTCGCAGGATTGTCGCCGTTCCGGCTGATCACCGACGCGCTGGCCGACGGCGTCGCCGATGTCGCCAAGCCGCAGTCGCTGCCCGACATGGCGCTCGGTCCCAAGGATGCCAGCGTGACCATCACCGAATACGCCTCGATGACCTGCCCGCATTGCGCGGCGTTCAACGAAAACGTGTTCCCGAAGATCAAGGCCGCCTATATCGACACCAACAAGATCCGGTATGTGTTCCGCGAGTTCCCACTCGACATCAAGGCGGCGGCGGGCTCGATGCTGTCGCGCTGCATCGCCAAGGACGATCCCGCCAAATACTTCGCGGTCACCGACCTCCTGTTCAAGCAGCAGAGCGACTGGGTGGTGAAGAACACCACCGAGACGCTGGCGCGGATCGGCAAACAGGCAGGTCTAAGCCAGCAGCAGGTCGAAACCTGTCTGAAAGATCAGGCCCTGCTCGACAAGATCGTCGCCGACCAGAAGTACGCTTCGGAAACCCTTAAAGTGAATTCGACGCCGACCTTCTTCCTCAATGGCGAGATGATCAAAGGCGAGACCTCGTTCGAGGAATTCGACAAGCGGATCAAGGCGCTGCTCAAGAGCTAAGCGATCGGCTTGACTTCAGCAGTTCCCGATTGAGCGTAGTGCGGCTAACATCGTCGCTGGCCACCGTGCCAAAGCGCCAACTCGGGAGCCGATCTTGATCATCACGCGTCGCGCCGTCACCGCTGCCCTATCATGGACCGGCGTCGCCGCCTTGATCGGACTCTCGCCATTTCGTCTGATCACCGAGGTCTTGGCTACGGGCACGACCGATAACGTCGCCGAGCCTGTGTCATTGCCGGAAGTCGCGCTCGGGCCGGCCGATGCGGCTGTCACGATGACCGAATATGCATCGATCACCTGCCCACATTGTGCGGCGTTCAATGAAAACGTATTCCCGAAGATCAGGGCGGCCTATATCGACACCGGCAAGATCCGTTACGTGTTCCATGAATTTCCGCTCGACCCCGTTGCGGCAGCTTCCAGCGTTTTGTCACGCTGCATCGCCAAAGGAGATTCCGAAAAATACTTCGCGGTGACCGATCTGCTGTTCAGACAGCCATGGGCGAAGGTGACGAAACCTCGCGAAACGCTCAATCTGGTCGGCAAGCAAACCGGTCTCGACGAGGAGCAGGTCGGAGCCTGTCTGAAGGACGACGTGCTGTTCAACAAGATCGTTGCCGAGCGCACCTTTGCCACCGCCAAACTGGGTATCAATGCGACACCGACATTCCTTATCAACGGCGACAAGATCGTAGGCGAAACCCCGTTTGAGGAATTCGACAGGCGGATCAAGGCGCTGCTCAAGAATTGAGCGGTTAAACGGAAACTGAAACGGGCCTCAAATCACGATAAATCTTGGGATAATTCCCTCGTATTTCCTTTTTAATTCCCTTGGGAAAAGCCTCCCCACCGGTTGCCCTCGCCTACCCTCCTCGCCATTGTCCGCATCTCAAGAGCCGCTGAAAGCGACTCATCCTACACACCGACATTGCCTTCTATGGTATTGTCCAGGCAGGGAGATTCGCGCCCTGCCAACAGAGAATCTGTGCCTATGAAGCTGACCCGCCTTCGCCTTCACGGTTTCAAGTCGTTCGTCGAACCCACCGACTTCATCATCGAGCCGGGTCTCACCGGCGTCGTCGGTCCGAACGGCTGCGGCAAATCCAATCTGGTGGAAGCGTTGCGCTGGGCGATGGGCGAGACCTCGCACAAATCGCTGCGCGCCGCCGATATGGATGCGGTGATTTTCGCGGGCTCCGGCAACCGCCCCGCACGCAACCACGCCGAAGTGGCGATGACGATCGACAATTCGGAACGCACGGCGCCCGCGGCGCTCAACGACAGCCAGTCTCTTGAGATCTCCCGTCGCATCGAACGCGAGGCTGGTTCGGTCTACCGCATCAATGGCCGCGACGTGCGCGCGCGCGACGTGCAACTGTTGTTCGCCGACGCCGCGACCGGCGCACGTTCGCCGGCGCTGGTCCACCAGGGCAAGATCGGCGAGATCATTCAGGCCAAACCCGAACAGCGCCGCCGGGTGCTCGAAGATGCCGCCGGCGTCGCCGGACTTCATGCCCGTCGCCACGAGGCTGAGCTGCGGCTGAAGGCTGCCGAGACCAACCTTACCCGTGTCGAGGACGTGATCGGGCAGTTGGCGGGGCAGATCGACGGTCTGAAGAAACAGGCCCGCCAGGCCATCCGTTATCGCGAGGTCGCCGCCAAGGTGCGAAAGGCCGAGGCCCTGCTCTATCACCTGCGCTGGATCGAAGCGCAGGCCGGCGTATCGGAGACCACCCATATCCACGATCTCGCGGTCCGCGAGATGGCGGAGCGGACCCGCGAACAGGCGGAAGCCGCCCGGATCCAGGCGATCCGCGCTTCGGAACTGCCGGCGCTACGCGAGGCCGAGGCCGGCGCCGCCGCTGGACTTCAACGCCTAACCAACGCCCGCGAGACGCTTGACCGCGAAGAGACCCGCGCGCAGGAACGCGTCGCCGAACTCGACCGCCGGCTGACGCAGTTCTCCGCCGATATCGCGCGTGAGCAACAGCAGACCGCTGATGCCGACGCGGCGCTCCTCAGGCTCGACACCGAAGATACCGAGCTGAAGGAAGAAATCAAATCGCGCGTCGAAAAGCGCAGCGGCGTCGACGAGCGGGTATCCGAAGCCGAAGCCACGCTTTCATCCGCCGAGCGTCTGTTCGGCGAACTCACCACCGCGCTCGCCGACCTCACCGCCAAGCGCAGTCAGTTCGAAGGCAATGTGCGCACCCATCGCGATCGGCTGGCGCGGCTCGATCAGGACATCGCCAATGTCGAGCGCGACGAGGAGAAGCTTGCCCAGGAAACCGGCGCACTCGGCGACCTGGCGGCACTCGCCGCGGTGGTGGAAACCAGCCAGCAAAATCGCGAAAGTTCCGAGAGCGCCGTGCAAACGGCTGAATCCGGCCATGTCGCCACCCGCGCGAAGCTGGAAGCGGCGCGTGCGCCGCTCAATGAAGCCGACAGGCGCGTGCAACGGCTCGAGACCGAAGCGCGGACCATTTCAAAGATCGTCAATGGCGAGACCAAAAACCTGTGGCCGCCGATCATCGACGGCATCACGGTTGCCAAAGGCTATGAAAAGGCGATCGGCGCTGCGCTCAGCGACGATCTCGATGCGCCGGTCGATCCATCTGCGCCGATGCGCTGGACCTATGTCGAGGCCACCGAAGGCGATCCCGCTTTGCCCGAGGGCGTGGAGGCGCTCGGCGCCCACGTGCAGGCCCCGGTCGAACTCAAGCGTCGCCTCGCCCAGATCGGCGTCGTGGCGCGCGAACGCGGCGCCGAACTCGTCTCGCAGCTCAGGACCGGCCAGCGGCTGGTGTCGCTGGAGGGCGATGTCTGGCGCTGGGACGGCTTTGTGGCGGCGGCCCATGCGCCGACCGGCGCGGCGCGGCGTCTCGCCGAGCGCGCGCGCCTCGTCGACATTGAAAATGAGCTGGAGCAGGCGCGCACCGATGCCGCCGCCAAGCGGCAGGCCCTTGAGACCGCCGAAGCCGAGTTGAAGGCTGCGGCCACCGCCGAGACCGCTGCGCGCGAGGCGGCGCGTGCCGCGCAGCGCGAGGCAGATAGCGCGCGCGAACGGCATGCGACGACCGAACGCGAAATCAACCGTCACGCTGCCCGCAAGTCCGCGCTGACCGAAGTCCGCACCCGCCTTGCCGCCGACCGCGACGAGGCGCACGGCGCCCATGAGAGCGCGAACGCGGCACTCGACGAATTGCCGCCAAGCGCACCCACCGAAGCCCGGTTGGCGGAAGTCAAAGCCGGCATCGACGGCTGCCGCCGCGTGGCAGCCCAAGTGCGCGCCGAGGCCCAGGCCCTCGCACGTGAAGCCGAACTCGCCGACCGCCGGCTTCAGGCGATCACCGCCGAACGCAGCGATTGGCAAAGCCGCAAGGCCAGCGCCACCTCGCAAGTGGAAACGATCGAAACCCGTGTCAACGAGGTCAAGGTCGAGCGCGCCGAACTTGAAAATGCGCCGGCGATCTTTGCGGAAAAGCGCCGCGCGCTGATCAACGAAATCGAGTCGGCCGAGACCGCCCGCCGCGTCGCCGCCGATGCGCTGGCTGCCGCCGAGAACGTCATGGCCGAGACCGACCGCGCCGCCAAGGTCTCACTTGAGGCGCTTTCGAGCGCCCGCGAGGCCTGCGCCCGCGCCGAAGAACGCATGGACAGCGCCAAACGCCGCCTGGTCGATATCGAGCGTGAAATCCACGACATGCTGGAGACCGAGCCGCAGGCGGTTGCAGGCCTTGCCGAAATCGAGCCCGGCGCGGAATTACCGCCTTTGACCGAGATCGAGGAAAATCTCGAAAAGCTGCGGCGCGACCGCGATCGGCTCGGTGCGGTCAATCTGCGCGCCGAGGAAGAGCTGCGCGAGGTCGAGGCGCAACACACGACGCTCGCCACTGAACGCGACGATCTGGTGGAAGCGATCAAGCGGCTGCGCCAGGGCATCCAGAGTCTCAACCGCGAAGCGCGGGAGCGCCTGCTCGCCTCCTTTGAGACGGTCAACAGCCATTTCAAGCGCCTGTTCGTCGAACTGTTCGGCGGCGGCGAGGCAGCCCTGCACCTGATCGAAAGCGACGATCCGCTGGAAGCCGGCCTTGAGATCATCGCAAAACCGCCCGGCAAGAAGCCGCAAACGCTCTCACTGCTGTCGGGCGGCGAGCAGGCGCTGACGGCGCTGGCGCTGATTTTTGCGGTGTTCCTCACCAATCCGTCGCCGATCTGTGTGCTGGACGAAGTCGACGCGCCGCTCGACGATCACAACGTCGAGCGCTTCTGTAACCTGCTGCATGAAATGACCTCGACCACCGAAACGCGCTTCATCATCATCACGCACAATCCGATCACCATGGCGCGGATGAATCGTCTGTTCGGCGTCACCATGGCGGAACGCGGCGTGTCGCAGCTCGTCTCGGTTGCGCTGGACGAGGCCGTTAAAATTCTCGATCAGCACGTGGCGTGAGCGCGCCCGAGCTTCCCGCCGGCCTGAAAGTCGCGCTGGAGGCCAAGCTGCATGGCCGTGCGCGCGACGACATCGCCGCGCGCGCGACGCAAATTTCAAAAACCTATCGCAACAGTGGCAATTCCCGGGTCATCGCCTCAGAAGCGGATGCGCTGGCCTACGCGCTGGTGCGGATGCCCGCCACCTATGCCGCGGTCACCGCCTGCCTGAACGCGCTTCTGGAAGTGAGAGCGGACTTCGCGCCCAAAAAACTGCTCGATGTCGGCGCGGGTCCGGGCACGGCGAGCTGGGCGGCGGCCGAAACATTCTCTTCGCTGCAAAACTTCGCGCTGCTCGATATCAACGCCGCTCTTCAGACGCTGGCGCTGGAGCTTGGCCGCGAGCATGCACGGCTCGCCGCGATGACCTGCCGTCGCGACGCGCATGCGCTCGATGAGGCCGAGCCCGCCGATCTCGTCATCGCCAGTTATCTGATCGGCGAAGTCGGTGCCGAACGGCGCACACTGGCCGAGCGCTTGTGGGCCAAAACCCGAGATACGTTGCTGGTGGTTGAGCCGGGCACACCGGCCGGCTATGAGCGGATCATCGAGCTTCGTGCGCAACTGATCGTGGCCGGCGCCCATGTCGCCGCCCCCTGCCCGCATGATCGCGCATGCCCGCTTTCGGCGCCCGACTGGTGCCACTTCACCCAGCGATTGCCGCGGCTACGCGCGCATATTCAAGCCAAGGGAGCCGAGCTTCCTTTCGAGGACGAGAAATTCAGCTACGTCGTGCTGACACGTGACCCCATAGCCAAGGCGTTCTCCCGTGTGCTGGCGCCGCCCGTGCTCAGCAAAGTCGAGGTATCGGCCAAGCTGTGCACGGCCGGCGGCGTGAGCTTCACGAAAGTGCCGCGCCGCGACAAGGCCGCCTATGCCAAAGCCCGGCGCTGGCGTTGGGGCGAAGCCCTTTTCGATTAAGAGCCGGACTGAAAAAGAAGCTGAGTGATTTCAGCCAGTTGTGATTCCTTCGGATTTGCAAAGATTCGAGGGAGAGCACGATGGCCTAGACTGAAATCACTCGCCGACATTATAGGCGCGATGGCTTGCGATATGAAAGCGATACGACCGATGCAGAGTGGTTCGTGATGGAGCCGCTTCTGCCACCTGCTTCAGCGCTCGGGCGTCCAC
>NZ_JBEKRB010000026.1:0-80496 GCF_049519115.1 Bradyrhizobium sp. | reverse complement strand
CTCCAAATGCGGCGACGCGATGCTACGAAGTTACCTGTTTGAAGCAGCCGGGGTTCTGCTGACGCGCGTCCCGAAATGGTCAGCCGTG
This sequence comes from Bradyrhizobium sp., assembly GCF_049519115.1. Taxonomy (GTDB): domain Bacteria; phylum Pseudomonadota; class Alphaproteobacteria; order Rhizobiales; family Xanthobacteraceae; genus Bradyrhizobium. The sequence continues at coordinate 80,408 of NZ_JBEKRB010000026.1, read as the reverse complement.
AAGGCTTGGGGAATAAGGCTCGCCAAGCGCAACGGGCTCCGCAAGGCCAAGGTTGCGGTCGCGCGTAAGCTCGCCGTCATTCTGCACCGCATGTGGATCAATGGAACCGAGTTCAACTGGTCTACGAAGGAGATTGCTGCTTAGCGAGGCGACCACCGAGTTCCTGCCTAACGGCAGGAAAAGACGTCCCAGCCGGGACGATGGCGATGGTGAGTTCGACCGATTTTTTGCGCGCGTCTGAAAGGGCGACCGCGATTGCAACATTGAACCGCCAGCGTCACCTTACGCCATCATGCGGAGGGTTCACCCCTACCGCGGAGAGAACAGTGGGCCCGGCAAGGACGATCATTGGAGAGCTTGACACCCACACCCGGAATTAGAGAACACTATCGGCACATAGCGGACTGAGCACTCGCAGCGCTGAATGTCGGTTGTTAGCGGCGGTCCGGACACCAAGCCAGTGAGCAGCGATTGGATGGATGATCGTGACAGGGGGGTGTATAAAATGGGAGAAGCGTGGGGTGCTTCGTGGGTAAATGAACCAAATCCGCAGATTTCAAAGCGTCATCAATAGCGTTTGGGGGAAAGCGGATCCGTCAAACCACATCCTTTGATTGCAATACCGCTCCCGCTCGCAATAAGAGATGAGCGCAGCTATGCTAAATGAGGTTCGTAACAGCACGCAACTCTGTTACAGGCTCATGTCTAGCTGGCTGGGGAACTAGGATTCGAACCTAGACAAACAGAGTCAGAGTCTGTTGTGCTACCGTTACACCATTCCCCAAATTATTCCGAAAATCAATCATATAGCGGTTAAACCGGCGACCTAAGATGAAGCCGTGTGGCCTCGCCTCACGTCGGGACCTTCTACTCGCTCCATCCCGGTTTTGGCAAGCGGAAGAGGACCCGACCGCCAAATGGCGCCATTGCCTCTTGGGTTGCCATAGCAACCGTCTGCGAAGACCGGCCTATTTGATCTTGTCGTAGGCTGCGGAAAAGTCGTTGAGCGACAGCGGGACCGTGATGGTTTCTTTGCCGAGGTCCTGAAAACTGATCTTGAGCTGCTTGCCCGCTTTCAGCGCGTTCAGTGTCTCCGAAGAAATCGGCACGCTCGCGTAGCAACCCCGGTTTTCGCAGGTCTGGATCGGAAGGTCGGCGCTCTTGCCGTCATCGATCTGAAATTTCGCGCCGGCTTGCAGATTGAGCCCGAGCGGCAACTGCACGAGCGCGATCGGCGCGCGGGTATCGCCGGGCACGCGGATGTTGACCAGCACAACCAGTTGCCCGGTCTTGATGAGGATCGCGTTCTGCTCCATCGCGCATTCGAGCGGGGCCTCACGGCTTGGACTGCTGCAACGTACGGCCCAGCCGGGCTGCGCCGGAGGGGCAGGCGTACCGGAGGGGGAGGGCGCCGATGTCGGCTGGGTTTGCGCTTGACCCTGGCCTTGGCCTTTGGCCTTGGGGGTCTTCTGCTGGGCAGAAGAAGTCCCAGCGGCCGAGAGCGTGGCGAGGACAGCCACCATCGCAAGGCGTGCGAGTTTCACCGATCGGTCTCCGCGAGAGGTTTGGCGCGCCGATCGGCGAGCTATTTGAATAGATTTACTCGGCGGCTTCCTTGACGGCGCCATGCTCGGAGGCGTCGGGCGCATCGTCATTCCTGGAGCGGCCCCAGTTGGAAAACGCGTTGGAAAGCTTGTCCAGGTAGAGATAGACGATCGGCGTCGTAAACAGGGTCAGGGCCTGGCTGACAAAGAGACCGCCGACCATCGCGTAGCCGAGCGGCTGGCGAATTTCCGACCCTGTACCGGTGCCGAGCATCAAGGGGACGCCGCCCAATAGCGCTGCCATGGTCGTCATCATGATCGGTCGGAAACGCAGCAAGGCCGCTTTCTTGATCGACTCTTCTGGTGACAGATGCTCGTCGCGTTCGGCCGCGATCGCGAAGTCGACCATCATGATGCCGTTCTTCTTGACGATGCCGATCAACAGGATGATGCCGATCAGCGCGATCAGGCTGAAATCGTATCCGAAGGCCATCAGGATCGCGAGCGCACCGACGCCTGCGGAGGGAAGCGTCGACAGAATCGTGAGCGGATGGATGTAGCTCTCGTAGAGAATACCGAGGATCAGGTACACCACCACGAGCGCGGCAAGGATCAGGAGCGGGACGGTTCCGAGCGACTGCTGGAACGCCTGCGCGGTACCCTGGAAGCTTGAGTTCACCGTCGACGGTACACCGAGGTCAGCCATCGCTTTTTGCACGGCATCGGTCGCCTGTCCGAGCGCTGCGTTCGGCGCAAGGTTGAAACTGATGGTGATGGCCGGGAACTGGCCCTGGTGGCTGATCGAAAGCGGCCGGACCGGTACGCTGGTCCAGGTCGCAAACGCCGACAGCGGCACCTGGTCGCCCGTCGTCGGCGATTTGACATAGAGTTTGTCGAGGGTGTCGAAGTTTCCTTGCAACTCCGGCAGGATTTCAAGGATCACGTGATAGCTGTTGAGCTGCGTGAAATACTGGGTGACCTGCCGTTGCCCGAAGGCGTCGTACAGCGTGTCGTCGATCAATTGCGGCTGGATACCGTAGCGTGAGGCCGTGTCGCGATTGATCTTGAGCTGCAGTGTCGTGCCGTTCGACTGCTGGTCGGTAGCGACGTCGCGCAGCTCCGGAAGCGTTGCCATCTTCGCAAGTACCTTGGGCGCCCACTCGCTGAGCTCGTCGAGGTTGGCGTCCTGAAGCGTGAACTCGAATTGGGTACGGGTCGGCCGGCCGCCCAGACGCACGTCCTGCGCCGCCTGCATATAGAGCCGCGCGCCCTGGACCTTCTCAAGTTGGGGACGCAAGCGGGCGATGACCTGCATGGCGTTGACGTCGCGCTCGTCGAGCGGTTTCAGCGTAATGAACATGCTGCCGTTGTTGCCGGCCCGGCCGTTGCCGCCGATCACCGCTCCGACCGTCGCCACAGCCGGATCGGCCTGGACGATGGCTTGAAGCGCTTCCTGCTGCCGCACCATTTCGGCAAAGGAAATATCCTGCGCGGCTTCCGTCGTTCCGCTGATCAGGCCGATGTCCTGCTGCGGAAAAAAGCCTTTCGGAATGATCATGAACATATAGACCGACAGCGCCAGCGTCGCGAAGAAAATGACCAATGTGGTCCGCCGCCAGCTCATGGCGAGCTCGAGTCCGCGCTCATAGCCGCGCAGCATGGCGTCAAAGCCGCGCTCGCTCCACTGATAAAACCGCCCATGCGCCTGATGCTCGCTGTGCGGGCGCAAGAAACGGGAGCACATCATCGGCGTCAGCGTCAAAGACACCACCATCGAGACAAAAATCGTCATCGCCAGTGTCACCGCGAATTCGCGGAACAGCCGGCCGATGATGCCGCCCATCAGCAGGAGCGGAATCAGCACGGCGACCAGCGAGATACTGATCGATAAAATCGTGAAGCCGATTTCGCTGGAGCCTTTGAAGGCCGCCGTCATCGGCTTGTCGCCTTCCTCGATATAGCGCGTGATGTTTTCCAGCACCACGATCGCGTCGTCGACGACGAATCCGACGGCGATAGTGAGCGCCATCAGCGACAGGTTATCGAGGGTATAGCCGAACACCCACATCAGCGCGCAGGCGCCGAGCAGGCCGAGCGGCACCGTGATCGCCGGAATCATCGTCGCCCAGAAGCTGCGCAGGAAGACGAAAATGACCATGACGACGAGAACGATGGTCAAAAGCAGGGTGAACTGGACGTCCTCGACGGCGGCGCGAATGGTTTGGGTTCGGTCGCTGAGGATGCCGATCTTGATCGCGGCCGGAATGCCGGCGACCAGCCGTGGCAGCAGCGCCTTGATCTTGTCCACGGTATCGATGACGTTGGCGCCCGGCTGCTTGTAGACCACCAGGAACACGCCGCGCTTGCCGTCGGCCCAGGCGGCTTGCTTCATGTCTTCCGACGCCGTTATCGCCTGGCCGATGTCGCGAACCCGCAACGGACCGCCATTGCGATAGGCGATAATGACGTCGTTCCAGTCCTTCGAATCCAGCATCTGGTCGTTGGAATAGATCGTAAAGGCGCGTTTATCGCCGTCGATGTTGCCCTTGGGGCTGTCGACCGTAACGATCGAGATCTGGTTACGCACATCCTCGAGCGACAGACCCTTGGCGACCAGCTTGGCCGGATCGACCTGGACGCGGACCGACGGCTTTTGCTGCCCGCCGATCGTGACCTGCGCCACGCCGGAAATCTGGCTGATCTGCTGCGCGAGCTGCGCATCGACGGAGTCGCTCACAGTGGTCAACGGCAGGGTGTCTGACGTTGCGGACAACAGCAAAATCGGCGAATCCGCCGGGTTAACCTTGCGATAGGTCGGCGGCGTCGGGAGGTTTTTCGGCAACTGGCCGCCGGCGCCGTTGATGCCAGCCAGCACGTCGTTGGCGGCGCCGTCGATGTTACGGTTGAGATCGAACTGGATGGTGATGGACGCGGTGCCGAGATAACTCGTCGACGTCATCTGGGCGATACCGGGAATCTGCGCGAACTGCCGCTCCAACGGCTGCGCCACCGATGACGCCATGGTTTCCGGGCTCGCGCCCGGGAGCTGCGCGGTGATCTGAATGGTCGGGAAGTCGACCTGCGGCAGCGGGGCGACGGGAAGCAGGGGATAGGCCACGAGGCCGACGAACAGAATGCCGGCCATCATCAGCGAGGTGCCGATGGGATATTTGATAAAGGGAGCGGAAATCCCTTCGTGAACCCCTTCGTTCATTCCTGCTGCACCTTCGGTTGGGCCGGATCCGAACTGGCCACGGCGATGCTGACAACCGCGCCCGGCTGAACCTTGAACTGACCGGCAATGATGACCCGCTGGCCCGCCGACACGCCACTCTCGATCACCGAATGGCCGTCGATCGACTGGCTGACCTTGACCTTATGCAGCTCGGCTTTGTTGTTCTGGTCGACAGTGTAGACAAAAAGGCCTTCGGTGCCGTGCTGGACCGCATCGTCCGGGACCACGGTCGCCCCCTTCAATGTCCGCACCAGAAGCCGCGTGGAGACCGATTGGCCCGGCCACAAAGCATGGTCCTTGTTTTCGAAGACGGCCTTGAGGCGGATGGTGCCGCTGGTCGAATCGACCTGGTTGTTCACCACCGCCAGCGTTCCTTCCGCCAGCGGCCGCTTGCCGTCGGTCGTGATCGCAATGGTCTTGAGCGGCGTGGCGCCTTGCGCGCCCTTGATGTCAGGCAACTGATCTTCGGGCGCGGTGAAAATGACGGCAATCGGCTCAACCTGGGTGATCGAGACGATCCCGGTCTGGGCCGAGGCATTGACGATATTGCCGACATCGACCTGGCGCAGGCCGACGATACCGGAGATCGGCGCCTTGATGTCGGTATAGTCGAGCTGGGTTTGGGCATTGTCGATGGCAGCCGCGTCTGCCGCGATCTGGGCCGTGAACTGCGATACGCTGGAGCGCTGGGTGTCGAGCTGCTGGCGGGTGGCGAACTCACCGAGCTTGATGAAGCGCTGCAGATCCAGGTTGATGTTGGCAAGATTGGCCTCGTCCTGCTCCTTCTTGGCCTTGGCCGCGTCGAGCGCCGCCTGATACGGCCGGGGATCGATTTTGGTCAGGAGATCGCCCTGTTTGACGTACTGGCCCTCGGTGAACGCGATCTTGTCGATCTGGCCGTCGACCCGGGAACGCACGAGGACGGTATTGAAGGCCTGAACGGTTCCAAGGCTCGTCAAGTAGACTGGAAAGTCCGCCTTCTCGACGGTTGCAACGCTGACCCGCACCGCACTACGCGGGGGGCCCTTTTGCGCACCGTTCGCCGCTGCCTGTTGATTTTCGCCATGGAACCGCTGCCAGCCGTAATAGCCGGCTCCTGCGATCACCAAGGCCAGCAAAATCCAACGCGTTGCCCGCGATTTTTTCATGTCGGCCTTCAGATTCAAAAAAATATAAGTAGCGAGTCTTCCCAAGGGTTCATAGACACTTCATATATAATACGCGTGCACTTAATGTGTAAACACACTATGGCTTGAGAATCCTAAACTATTGGCAATCCGCGGCTCGTCCAGACCCTTATGACTCTCGACCTAAAAAAGCAGTTCATTACCCAGCTGATCGAAAGTTCGCGATTGCTGCGCAACTATGTCGACCATCGGGCTAAGTCCCGCGGCACGACACGGGCGCAGTGGATTGTGCTGTTCCGTTTGCGCGAGCAGGAGGGGCTGTCGCAGGTAGATTTGGCTGATGTGCTCGAATTGCAGCCGATTTCGCTGGTGCGCCTGCTCGACCGGCTGGTCGAGCATGGCCTTGTCGAACGCCGCAGCGACCCCCGGGACCGGCGGGCCAATCGCCTGTTCCTGACGGCGGCCGGCCGTCAGCTGGCCGACGACCTCGATAGCCTGCGCGACGCCCTTGCAACCGACGTGTTGCAGGGGATGCCGGCCGCAACGATTGAAACCAGCCTCAAGGCGTTGCGCGACGTCAAGGAGCGGATCAAAACCCTGGCCGAGCCTGCCGGCAACGTCGCGGCCAAATGACCGCTGACAAGTGAACCCTGACAAGTGATTTCGCTACAGGCGATCCCTTGAGATCAAGAGATCGCCATGCAACGCCATTTCTCAGATTTTCTGCGACAGACCTACAAAATAACCGCGGCGCGCGCCGAATTGCGGAGCGAACACGCCGATGCCGCTGCCGTCGCGGATCTCGTAGATCTTGTCGAACAGATTGACGATGTCGAAGCGCACGGTGAGTGGCTTGGCGCCCGACGAAGTGAAAATATCGTGTGCGATCCCGAGATTAACGGTCGCATAGGGTTCATTAAACGAGGAGTTGGCAAAGCCCGTGGGTAAGCCGCTCCCGTATTTGAGGCTCGCCGAAAACACCGTTTGATCCCACTTGTAGGAAACTCCCGCCGAACCCGTCCACATCTGCATGTCGTCGGTGTAGTGATAGTGGGTCAGCAGAAAAGCGAATTCATCCGCGTCGAGCAGATACTGGTTCGAGACCGGATCGGTGGCGCGGGTAATGTTGAACGCCAAGTTGGCGTAGGCGTACAGGTTGCCGTTCTGATACTTCGCTTTGGCCTCGACGCCCTCGCTGTAACCGCGCGCCCAGTTGAACTGCGTGAGAACAACTGCCTGCCCGAACTGGCCATCGTCGATCAGGTCGGTCGCGATCTTGTAGTAGCCGTCCAGCCCTACCGTCAGACCGGGCAATATCTTCTGATCGATGCCGACGTCGAAATAGTGCGATCGTTCCGGCTTGACTGGATCGTTATTGGGGACATCCGGCTGATTGGTTGTGTTGTTGAAGAGGGCGAGGTTGGATTGCGTCGCCTGCGCCTGCATCGGCGGGGTGAAATAGCGCGCGTAGCCGGCATGGAGGGTGGTGCCGTCGAACGGTTTGTAGACGAGCGAAATACGTGGTGAGAACTGGTTGGCATCCACGAATTGATAAAGTTGATCGAAGCGTAACCCGTAATTGAGGGTGAGCTGTTTGGTGAGCTTCCATTCGTCCTGCACATAGGCGCCGAGATTCCAGCCCAGCAGCGAATTGGTGTCGGTGACAGCAAATGGAGCTCCGGTGGGGTTGCCGGTGTTGGGATCGATATTGAATACGGTCGATATGTTGGAAACGTCGGTCTTCTCCGCGGTCGCCATGAACCCGAACCGTAACGTGTGTGCGCTGTTTATGTCGTAAGACGCATCGAATTGCGTGCCGTACATCTGGCTGGCGCGGGTGACGTCGGAGGCTACCCCATTGAAGATGAGGTCGTTGGCCACGTCGGGAATGAAATGCACGTTGGCATAGCGGGAGAACAGCGAGAACTGGCTGTCGATCAGTTCGCCATGCGATTGAAGCGCGACGATATTGTAATAGTACTGATCGATTTCCCGCTCGTTCAAGTTTGACGAATTTGCCGTATTTGCGAGATTGGCCAGGGTGGTCGCACCGAGACCATTGGGCAAAAGGTTGTTGGAATCCGGGAATACTGTCTGATTGGGGTTATTCGGAATCTGGAACGTGCTGTAGGAGGCGCCTGAAATGATGCTCACGCGCTGGGTATCGTTGATCGCCGTCGACACGTAAGCAAAGAACTTGCCCTGGTCGGTGTGATCGTGCTGTGCGTTGATCGTGGACGTCGTATTTTCGATTCCGAGGTTGTTGAAGTTGCCGCGGCCGGAGAAGAAATACTGGGTATTGCCGACGCTGCCACCGTAATCGAAACTCGGCGTGACCGTGCCGAAGCTGCCGCCATAGATACTGATGTTGCCACCGGGCGTTGAGAACGACCGGCTGGTGATGTCGAGAACGCCGGCGGTGCGAAGCCCATACTGCGCCGGCAGTGCTCCCGTCAGGAGCGACAGACTGCTGATGAAATTGGTGTCGATGACCGGTCCGAGTCCCGACACGCCTTCCGGCAGGACGAAGCCGTTGATCCGCGTCTGTACGTTGTTGTACTCGCCGCGGACGTGGAAATTGGGATTGGAGACGGCTGAGTCGTAGTTGACGCCGGGGAATTGCAAAACGAGCTTGTCGACGGGCGTATTGTCACCTTGCGGTCCTGCCACGATCGCCGCCCGGTCGATCGTATCGGTGGAGGCCCCCAGCTTGGTCAGGATGTGGTCGCGCTGCTGATCGAAGCCTTCCATTTTGTGATCAAGTGCTGCCTGGGCGGGGGTCTTCCCGCTATTGCCTGCCTCCTGGGCGGGCTGGTTTGCTTGTCCGCTGCCGCGGCTCGTCACAGTTCGCTTGGGAGCAACGCGTTTAGCGAGCTTCGGTCTGGGCCTCTCGCGGGGATCGACGACCACGACCGGCGGCAGCTCCTGGGTTGCGCCGGCTTGCTGCGCTAAAGCGGCATGTGGCTGCGCAAGGCAAAGCAAACCCGACGCAATGACCGGCTTGAGGATCGCCGAGCTTCCATACAGGCTGCTGCGTTTTGGACGATTGCGCGGCTGGTCATCACGCATGGCTTTCGTGTCAAGAATCGTTTGCCCGCAATCTGCGTTCGAACGGGCAAAGCCAACTTTTACAGAGTCACGCAGAAACGACATAAGTCCCCCAAGCCGAGAAGATGAATAGTCCTGACGGATCGAGAACCATCGCGAAGGTGACGTATTCCGTTGCAAATTTTTGGAACTGCTCTAATGGCGATCGGACGAGAATCCTTCAGACAGCGCTACGGCAAGCATCAAGAAAACCTCAGGCTGCAAGAAAACTCCAGGCTGCATGAGTAGTCTCGGTTGGTCAGCTTTGGGAAGAATTAGTGACAAACGGGCTGTCGATCATCGGCACGACAACTGGAATAAGTCTAACTCACGCGTTAGCTACTCGACGTGGCGTCGGAAATGCTTTTGAAGCAAACTGCGGCACAGGACTGGAATCCGGGAAGCTATGTGAATGTTTAGAACCGTTCTTAAAACCGGCTTCGTGCTGGCATTCATGGCGATGGGAACGCCCGCCTTCGCCCAACAGAATGCGGCGGTGCGGGACCCGAAAATACCAGCCGGAGCAACGGTATCGACCGTGCAGCCGAGCGTCGCCGCTGCAACGGCTCCCGGCGATAACGGAACGGCGACAACCGAAGTCGCCAAGCCATTGAAGGCCACGCTGCACGAACTGTCGCCCTGGTCGATGTTTCTCTCGGCCGATATCATCGTAAAGGCTGTGATGATCGGCCTTGCGTTTGCCTCATTGGTAACGTGGACGATCTTCATCGCCAAAATGTTGGAGTTGTCGTTTATTCAGCGATCTCTGCGCGCAGCGCTCCGCAAGATTGCGGATTCAAGATCGCTGGCGGAGGCTCAATTCGCGCTCGGTTCCAGCGGCACCATCCTGTCCTCATTGCTGGCGGCGGCGATGCGCGAGGCGCGGCTGTCGGCGGGAATTTCCAGCGACGGCGGCGTGAAGGAACGCGCGGCCTCGAGCTTTGCCGAGATTGTGCGGGCGGAATCGCGCCGGATCCGTCTCGGAATGGGCGTGCTTGCCACCATCGGCGCGACGTCGCCCTTTGTCGGGCTGTTCGGCACGGTTTGGGGCATCATGAACAGCTTCATTGGCATTTCGAAGTCGCAGACTACCAATCTCGCGGTCGTGGCTCCCGGCATCGCCGAGGCGCTGCTGGCAACCGCGATCGGTCTCGTCGCGGCTATTCCGGCGGTCATCATCTACAACCACTTCTCGCGCGTCACAAAGGGCTACCTCGAACTGGTCGGCCGCTCGTCGGGCGCGGCGGGACGACTGTTATCGCGCGATCTCGACCGCACCCATGTCAGTTCGCAGGGCCGGGTCAATTCGCGGGCCGCGGAGTAAAGCATGGGCGTCTCACTCGCCGATACGGAGCTCGATGACGACGCCGACTTCGCGGAGACGCATGACATCAATGTCACGCCCTTCATCGACGTCATCCTGGTCCTTTTGATCATCTTCATGGTGGCTGCGCCGTTGTCGACGGTCGACCTGCCGATCGATCTGCCGTCTTCAACCGCAACGCCGCAGAAAAAGCCGGACAAGCCGACTTACGTCAGCATCAAACCGGATCTGTCGCTGGCGATTGGCGAGAAGTCCGTCAAGCGCGCCGAATTGATCTCGACGCTCAATGCGGCGGCCGAGTCAAATCCGGAGCGTCTGGTTTTTGTGCGTGCCGACCGCGGCGTGGCCTATGGCGACCTGATGGACGTTCTGGAGCTGTTGCGTCAGGGAAACTACCGGATGAAGCTGGTGGCGCTCGAAGGCGTTGCCGACGCTTCGACCCCGTCGCCCACATCCGGAGCGGCAAGGCCTTGATGCGATGAGCGAGCTTGTGCAGGAGCAACGGCCGCCCTGGCGGCTCTGGACGATCGCGGCGATTGCCGCCGTCTCCCTGCATTTGGCTGGCGCGGCGTTGGCCCTCGCACATCTCAATCCCGACGACGGCGCCGACGGGCTCGGCTTCGACGCCCAGTCGATCAGCGTTGATCTGGAGTCGCCGGCTGCCGACGAGACCGAGCTGCCCCCGGGGCCAGACGCCGATGCCTCCGTGGCATCGCCTGCGCTCGCCGAGAAAAAGGCGGAGGTCAAGCCGAACGAACTGCCGAAGGAGACGCCGAAGGAGAGCGAAGCACCCGATCGGATGGTGACGCAGAACGAGCAGAAAAAGCCGACCGAGGACGATCCGAAGGTCGAGACGGTGCAGACCGCAGCGTCACAGGAATCGGTGGCGCAGGAGGCAAGCGCCCGGCAGCACATCGAAGGTGCACGGGAGGCCAACGCTACGGCGGCGCCAAATCTCGGGATCGGCAGAGACAATCAAATGCTAACCGCGAAGTGGGCGAAGAAGATCAGCGCCTATTTCGAGTTGCACAAGCGTTACCCGAAGACGGAAAAGACCAAGGCCGCAAAGGTCAAGCTGAGCATGGTAATCAACCGTCTGGGTCATGTTGTGTCGCTGGCGGTCGCGGAAACCTCAGGCGATCCGATGTTCGACGACGCCGCGCTTGACATGGTCCGCCGCTCCGATCCGGTGCCGCGTCCAGGGGACGACTTGAAGCTGACTGACGATGCCATCAGCTTCAATCTGGACGTGGATTTCAAGGACAAGAAGTAAGAAGTGCCGGCGTTGACCCGCCGGGACTTTTGGTGGCCGCAAATCGCGTCAGCGAAAGAAATACCGGAACGCGGTATAGACGACAACCAGGCCGGCAAAAATCAACGCAACGGGAAGCTTTGACTTTCCCGGCGCTCCGCCCGCCACCTTCGGCCGTTGTGCCGGCGGACGCTTGAACGCCGTGACGTTGTCACTCGCAGGACCTGTTTCGGTCGAGCGGGGTTTGACTTCGGGGGCCTGTCCCGCACCGCCCATCTCCTCGTAATAAGTCTGATAGATGAGCTGTATAAGGGCCTCGGACGCTTCGGGCTCGCTGTTTTCTTTCAGCAACAGCTTGTAACGATCGAGGAAGGCCTGTGCCGTCGGGGGCAAGGAAGAGGCGCCGTTCAGCTTAGCCATCATGGTCCAGGTTGCGAAATCGGCTCTTGCCCTGGTATCGGCGCGTCGCGCGATCATCATGTCGGCTGCTTTGATCAAAATACCCTCGGCTTTTGGGTGGCGAAATCCACTCCACTTGGTTATCCGTTTCCGGTGACGATGAGTATCAGCCGGATCACATAACCGGTCATCGTTCGCAATATCGCCGAAATAACATCAAGATTTAGACCGAACTGCGAGCCGGCCAGCGGAAGCAGGATCAACAGCCCTATCAGGATTAACATCCCGAACGGTTCCAGCCGCGAAAGCGGCGCCGCCAGCGCTCGCGGCAACAGCCCGACCGCCACGCGTCCGCCGTCCAGAGGCGGGATCGGCATCATGTTGAAAATCGCAAGGATCACATTGATCACAAGCGCATTTTTGAGATTGTCCTCGACCCATTGCGCGGCATTGTCGGGCAGAAGGTCCACGGTATGAAAGGCCGCGGCCGCAACCAGCGCCAGCGCAATGTTGGTGGCGGGACCCGCTAGCGCCACCAGGACCATGCCGATGCGCGGGTTGTTCAGCGCCCGAAAATTCACCGGCACCGGCTTGGCATAGCCGAACAGAAACGGCGAATGCGACATCAGGAGGATCGCCGGCATGATCAGCGTGCCGAAGGGATCGATGTGCCGGATCGGATTGAAGCTGACGCGGCCGAGGTCATAGGCGGTGTTGTCGCCAAGGCGATGGGCGACATAGCCGTGGGCCGCTTCGTGAAAGGTGATGGCGATCACGAGCGGCAGGACCCAGACGGAGAAGTCGTAGAGAGTGATGTTCACGGGGGCGGGGTTCCGGTTTGATTCCGGCCGACGCTATCACGTTCCGAAGCAATTAGTGCTTAAGTGGGACCTTCCGGATATTGCCTCAGGCCGTCATCGAGCCTGACCCAGGCGATCTTTTCCGAAACCCAGATATGCTCGGTTGGCGCAAAGGCGTTGCGGTCGTCGAAAGTAGCCAGAGCCACGCCCGCCGCCGTGCCATTGCGACGCCAGGAGAACAGCCGGGTGCCACACTGTTTACAGAAAACCCGTTCTAGATGGTCCGAAGATGGATAGCGGCCGGTATCGCCCGTCACCGTTATGGTGCGCTGGTCGTAGAGCGCCCGGGCGAAGAACGGCGAACCCATTGCCTTCTGGCAATTGCGGCAGTGGCAGACGCCCACATTGATCGGCTCGCCCTCGCAGCGAAAACGCACCGCGCCGCACAGGCATCCGCCTTCTCGTGTCATGAAGGTTCCTAATAGGTCGCCCGGCCGCCGGAAATGTCGAATACCGCGCCGGTGGAGAACGAGCAGTCTTCCGAAGCGAGCCAGGCTGCGAGCGCGGCCAGTTCCTCGACCAGGACGAAACGGTTTTTCGGAATCTTCGACAGCATAAAGTCGATGTGGGCTTGCGTCATCTGGTCGAAGATCGCGGTCTTGGCCGCGGCCGGCGTCACCGCGTTGACCATGATGTTGTATTGGGCAAGCTCCTTGCCGAGCGACTTCGTCAGCGCGATCAGACCGGCTTTGGAAGCCGAGTAATGCGCGGCGTTGGGATTGCCCTCCTTGCCGGCAATGGAAGCAATGTTGACGATGCGCCCGTAGTTTTGCTTGATCATCACGGGCGCAACGGCCTTGCAGCAGACAAAGGGGCCGTCGAGGTTGATGCGCAGCACCTTGCGCCACTCGTCGAAGTCGGTCTCCCAGACCGTCTTGTTGATCCCAGCGATGCCGGCATTATTGACGAAAATGTCGATCTTGCCGAAGGCTTTCAGCGTTTCCTCGCGTGCTTTCTCAACGGCCGCAAAGTCGGATACGTCAACCTTGACGGCGGTGACGCTCTCGCCGATTTCCTTGGCGGTCTTCTCGGCCAATGGCTGATCGTGATCCCAGATCGCGACCTTGGCGCCTGAAGCGACAAAGCGCTCGGTGATCGCGCGCCCAAAACCCTGGGCACCGCCGGTGACGACGGCGCAGCGGCCGTTCAGATCGATCTTGTTCATAAAGAGTGTCCTTTGATTACAGCGTCCAGCCGCCGTCGATGATATGTGCCACGCCGGTGGTAAAGGCGCTTTCATCGCTTGCGAGATAAACCGCCAGTGAGGCGATCTCTTCCGCCGTGCCGAGCCGTCCCATCGGTTGTCGTGAAACGAACATCTCGCGCCCGCCGGGACCGGCCGCCGCGGCGCGGTTGAGCATCGAGGGTGTTTCGATGGTGCCCGGGCAAATGCAGTTGCAGCGAACGCCTTTGGTGATGAAGTCGGTCGCGACCGCACGGGTCAGCGCCGCGACGGCCGCTTTGGTCGCGCCATAGACGTAGCGGTTGGGCGCCGCCTTGAAGACGCCGGCGGCCGAGGAGATGTTGACGATCGATCCGTGGCCTCGCTCCAGCATGCCGGGCAGGAAACTGCGGATCGTCCGGTGCATCGATTTGACGTTGAGGTCGAAGGAGAAATCCCAATCCTCGTCGGAGCATTCGAGCACCGTGCCGTGATGCACGAAGCCGGCCGCATTCATCAGGATATCTACCCCGCCGACGCGCCTGGCGATCGCGGCGACCGCCGCACTGTCGCGCACGTCGAGGCGCGCGACGTCCTTGACGCCCTCCTTGGCGAGATCAGCCAATGCCTTTTCGTCGATATCGGTGGCAAAGACGCTGGCGCCTTCACGTGCAAAGGCAATCGCCGAGGCGCGGCCGATGCCGGCGGCGGCCGCGGTGACAAATGCGCGTTTGCCTTTCAGGCGGTCTGACATGTTTTTCTCCCATCGTTTTTGTCATTGCGAGGAGCAGAGCGACGAAGCAATCAAGACTTCTTCTTCGATGCTGGATTGCTTCGTGGAGTTTATCATCGGGCGCACATCCGTGCGACCCGTTGGCTCGCAATGACGGCTTCTGTCTTAGTGATTATCCCTCGCGACGCCGAACTTGCCGGCGATGTCGTGATAGCGCGTGGCAAGCTCCATGCAGGCGCCGGTCGCTTGCTGGCCGACCGTCGAGCGATAGATTTCCTGCCACGGCGTCTGGCTTGCCGGATAGGGGAAGCCACCCTTGGCTTTCAAATCCGCGTGCCGCTTCTTCACTTCGTCGTCGGAAATCAGGATGTTGGCGCTGCCCTTGTTGAGGTCGATCCGGACTCTGTCGCCGGTCTTGAGGATCGCAAGGCCGCCGTCGGCGGCGGCTTCCGGCGTGGCGTTGAGGATCGACGGCGAGCCTGAGGTGCCCGACTGTCTGCCATCGCCAATGCAGGGCAGGGACAGGATGCCGCGTTTGATCAGGGCCGCGGGCGGCTGCATGTTCACGACTTCTGCGCCGCCGGGATAACCGATCGGCCCGGTGCCGCGCACGAACAGAACACAGCGCTCGTCGATGTCGAGCGCGGGATCGTCGATGCGATGGTGATAATCTTCCGGGCCTTCGAACACGATGGCGCGGCCCTCGAACGCGTTCGGGTCTTTCGGGTTCACCAGATAGCGGTCGCGGAATTCCTTGGAGATCACGCTGGTCTTCATGATCGCGGAATCAAAGAGGTTGCCGCGCAAAACGAGGAAGCCTGCGTCCTTCACTAGCGGCTTGTCGTAGCTCCAGATCACGTCGCCATCGGGCGTGGCCGCCTCGCGGCAATTGTCGCCCATGGTGTGGCCGTTGACGGTGACCGCGTCTTCGTGAACGCGCCGGGCCTTCATCAATTCGCGCACCACCGAGGGCACGCCGCCGGCGCGGTGGAATTCCTCGCCAAGATAGAAACCCGCCGGCTGCATGTTGACGAGCAGCGGAACGTCGTGGCCGAACTTCTGCCAATCGTCGATCGACAGCTCGACGCCGATATGTCGGGCGAGCGCGTTGATGTGGATCGGCGCGTTGGTCGAGCCGCCGATCGCCGAGTTGACGACGATGCAATTCTCGAAGGCCTGTCGCGTCAGGATGTCGGAGGGTTTGAGATCCTCCCAGACCATGCCGACGATCCGCTTGCCGGTCTCATAGGCGATCTGACCGCGTTCGCGATAGGGCGCGGGGATCGCGGCGCAGCCGGGCAGCGACATGCCGAGTGCTTCCGCCAGCGCGTTCATGGTCGAGGCGGTGCCCATGGTGTTGCAGTGGCCGACCGATGGCGCGGAGGAAGCCACGATGGTCATGAACTGCTCGTAGTCGATGTCGCCCGCGGCAAGCTCCTCGCGCGCCTTCCAGACCACGGTGCCCGATCCGGTGCGCTGACCCTTGTGCCAGCCGTTGAGCATGGGGCCGCCGGAAAGAACGATGGCCGGCAGGTTGACGGTGGCGGCAGCCATCAGGCAGGCTGGCGTGGTTTTGTCGCAGCCGGTAGTCAGCACCACGCCGTCCAGCGGGTAGCCGAACAGGATTTCGACCAATCCGAGATAAGCGAGGTTGCGGTCCAATGCCGCAGTCGGGCGTTTTCCGGTTTCCTGGATCGGATGCATCGGAAATTCCATCGCGATGCCGCCAGCGGCCCTGATGCCTTCGCGCACCCGATGCGCCAGTTCGAGGTGATGCCGGTTGCAGGGCGACAGGTCGTTTCCGGTTTGGGCAATGCCGATAATGGGCTTGCCGGACTGCAATTCTTCCCGTGTCAGGCCGTAGTTGAGATAGCGCTCGAGATAGAGCGCGGTCATCCCGGGGTTGTGGGGGTTGTTAAACCACTCGCTGGAACGGAGTTTGCGCCTGGTGACGCCGGTTAGCGGCTTGTTCATGGTTTCTCCCGCAGCGCACACGCCATAATTTGTGCGCTCTATTTTAAACCACAATGTCGCATGTCGAGATGCTCTTCGCAACGGTTCGTCCCTTGTGGCGTCCGCCTACGACTTTGATCCAAGGACACAATCGCAAAAGTCTGGTATGACCCGGTCAAATCAAGGCCGGCCGTCTAATGGCAGGAAATCTGTTCGGGAGGTTGTGGATGTCGTCTGTGCAAATCCGTGACGTGCGGAAATCGTTTGGCGGCTTTGAGGTGCTGCACGGCGTCACGATCCCGATCGAGGACGGGGCCTTTGTCGTGCTGGTCGGCCCGTCCGGTTGTGGCAAATCGACCTTGCTGCGGATGCTCGCAGGCCTCGAAAACATCACCTCGGGCACGATTTCGATCGGCGACCGCGTCGTCAACAACATCCAGCCCAAAGAGCGCGACATCGCGATGGTGTTCCAGAACTATGCGCTCTATCCGCACATGACGGTCGCCGACAATATGGGCTTCTCGCTGAAGCTCCGCGGCGCCAATGCCGATGAGATCCAGAAGGGCGTCGCCCGCGCCGCTGAGATTTTGGCGTTGACGCCGCTGCTCGACCGCTATCCCCGCCAACTGTCGGGCGGCCAGCGCCAGCGCGTGGCAATGGGGCGCGCGATCGTGCGCGACCCGCAGGTGTTCCTGTTCGACGAACCGTTGTCGAACCTCGACGCCAAGCTGCGCGTGGCGATGCGCACCGAAATCAAGGAGTTGCATCAGCGGCTGAAGACGACGACGGTCTATGTGACCCACGATCAGATCGAGGCCATGACCATGGCTGACAAGATCGTGGTGATGCATGACGGTATCGTCGAGCAGATCGGTTCGCCACTCGAACTCTACGACCGGCCGGATAACCAGTTTGTCGCGAGCTTTATCGGCTCGCCGGCGATGAATTTCCTCAAAGGCAAGGTCAAGGCCAACGGCGTTGCTAGCTTCGAAGGGCCGAACGGGGTCAAGCTGCCTTTGGCGACCGCGCCTGCCAACTCCGACGGCAGGCCCGCGGTCTATGGCGTGCGGCCGGAGCATTTCACGATTGCCGACGACGGCGCGGAAGCGGAAATCGTCGTGGTCGAACCGACGGGATCGGAAACGCAGGTCTTCGCCAAGCTCGGCGGCGAACAGGTCGTCGCCGTCTTCCGCGAGCGTCATCAATTCAAGCCGGGCGACAAGGTCCGGCTGAAACCGGAACCGTCGCTGGTTCATCTGTTCGACGAAGGTACCGGCAAGCGACTTTAATTAACTGGCCGACCAAAGAGCCAACCAAAAGGGAGAAAAGTGACAATGAATAGCTTTACACCGGATCGGCGATCTCTGCTCAAGGCGGGCGGCGGCCTGCTGACAGCTGCGGCTACCATGTCGGCCGACCAATTGCTGGGCTACGCGAAGGCGTGGGCGCAGGCGGCACCTTGGAAACCGGAAGCCGGCGCCAAGATCAATCTGTTGCGCTGGAAGCGTTTCGTCGAATCCGAAGACGTCGCGTTCATGAAGATCGTCGATGCCTTTCAGAAGGCGACCGGCGTCACCGTCAACGTCTCCAACGAATCCTATGACGATATTCAGCCGAAAGCCTCGGTGGCGGCGAATACCGGGCAGGGCCTTGACATGGTGTGGGGCCTTTATTCGTTGCCGTTCCTGTTTCCCAATAAATGCACCGACATGACCGATGTCGCCGATTACCTGGCCCAGAAGGGCGGCGGCTGGACCAAATCGGGCGAAGCCTACGGCAAATTCGACGGCAAGTGGATCGGCATTCCCGTCGCGGCGACCGGTGCGCTGATCAATTATCGCGTCGCTGCGATGGAAAAGGCCGGCCACAAGGAGTTTCCGAAGGACCTCGACGGCTTTGCCGACCTCGTCAAGGGTCTCAACAAGAACGGCACGCCGGCCGGCATGGCGATCGGGCACGCCTCGGGCGACGCCAACACCTGGCTGCACTGGGCGCTGTGGGCGCATGGTGGCAACCTGATCGACGCGAACAACAAGGTCGTGCTCAATTCGCCGGAAACCGCCAAGGCGCTGGAATACGTCAAGGGGCTTTACGACAACTTCATTCCGGGCACGGCGTCCTGGAACGACAGTTCCAACAACAAGGCCTTCCTGGCCGGCCAGCTCTATCTCACCGTCAACGGCATCTCGATTTACGTCACGGCGCGGAAGGAAAACCCGCAGATCGCCGAGGACATGAATCACTCCGATCTGCCGGCGGGTCTTGATGGCAAGGTTCGCGAAATGAACCTGGGCTTCCCGATCCTGGTGTTCAACTTCACCAAGTTCCCGCAGGCCTGTAAGGCCTTCACAGCCTTCATGATGGAGCCGGAGCAGTTCAATCCGTGGGTCGAGGCGGCGCAGGGCTATCTGTCGCCGTTCCTGGCCGGCTTCAGCAAAAACCCGATCTGGACCGCCGATCCCAAGAACACGCCGTACCGCAACGTGGCCGAGGTTTCGTTGACCCCGGCCGGCATCGGCAAGATGGGCGAGAACGCAGCCGCCGCGATTGCCGACTTCGTTCTGGTCGACATGTTTGCGAACTTCTGTACCGGCCGCGAGGACGTGAAGACCGCGATGACGTCTGCGGAGCGCTCCGCCAAGCGCATCTTCCGGTAGGATCAATGGCCGGCGCGGCTGTTGCCGCGCCGGCCTTCTTTTTGTTGACGGTCCGGGCTAAATTCGGCACGGAATTGGAGCGAGATGACGACACTTCAGACATCAGCGCCCGTGAGGGCTGTTCTCATCGAGAGGCCGCCGCTTTGGTCGCGGCTGAAGTTCAACCGCAACTTCATGGCGCTGTGGTTCATGCTGCCCGCAGCGGCGTTTCTGATCCTGTTCCTGGCCTATCCGCTAGGCTTAGGCGTCTGGATGAGCTTCACCGATGAGCGCATCGGCAGGGGCGGCATTTTCGTCGGCCTTGAGAATTACGAATGGCTCTGGGACGACTCCATCTTCTGGCTCTCGGTGTTCAATACGCTGCTTTATACGATCGTGGCGAGCGCGATCAAATTCGCGATCGGTCTTTATCTCGCATTGCTGTTGAACCGGAACATGCCGCTCAAGGCGATGATCCGCTCGATCGTGCTGATCCCCTTCATCGTGCCGACCGTGCTCTCGGCGATCGCGTTCTGGTGGATCTACGATTCCCAGTTCTCGATCATCTCCTGGTCGCTGATCAAGCTTGGCATCATCGACCACAACATCAATTTTCTCGGCGATTCCAATTGGGCGCGCGGCAGCGTGATTTTCGCCAATATCTGGCGCGGCGTGCCCTTCGTGGCGATCACGTTGCTCGCCGGCCTTCAGACCGTGTCGCCCTCGCTCTATGAGGCCGCGACGCTGGACGGCGCCACCAACTGGCAGCGCTTCCGCTACATCACCTATCCGCTGCTGACCCCGATCATCGCGGTCGTGATGACCTTCTCGGTGCTGTTCACCTTTACCGACTTCCAGCTGATCTGGGCGCTGACCCGCGGCGGGCCGGTCAACGCCACGCATCTGATGGCGACCCTGAGCTATCAGCGCGGCATCATCTCCGGCCGTCTGGGTGAGGGGGCGGCGATTGCCACCGCCATGATCCCGTTCCTGCTCGCCGCGATTGCGATTTCCTGGTTCGGCATGCAGCGCCGCAAATGGCAGCAAGGATCGAACAATGACTGATTCCGTGTTGCCATCGAAAACCCCGGTGGTCGTTGCGACCGACGACAGCGATGGCATGAGCTATCTGGAATCGCTGCCGCGCCGGGTGGTGACCCTCTATATCCCGCTGGGTCTGATCCTGATCGTTCTGCTGTTTCCGTTCTACTGGATGGCGCTGACCTCGATCAAGCCCGACGAACAACTGATCGACATGAACACCTACAATCCGTTCTGGGTGGTTCATCCGACCTTCAAGCACATCAGCAAGCTGTTGTTCGAGACGCAATATCCGCGCTGGCTCTGGAATACGATGTACGTCGCGGTCGGCGCTACCACGCTCTCGATCATTGCGAGTGTGCTCGCGGCCTATGCGATCGTGCGTCTGCGCTTCAAGGGCGCCGACACCGTTGGCGTCCTGATCTTCTTCGCCTATCTGGTGCCGCCCTCGATCCTGTTCATTCCGCTGGCTTCGGTGATCCAGGCCTACGGCCTGTTCGACTCGCCGCTGTCGCTGATTCTGGTTTATCCGACACTGCTGATTCCGTTCTCGACCTGGCTGTTGATGGGATACTTCAAGACCATTCCCTTCGAGCTTGAGGAATGCGCGCTGATCGACGGCGCCTCGCGATGGCAGATCCTGACCCGGATCGTGGTGCCGCTCGCCATTCCCGGCCTGATCTCGGCCTTCATCTTCTCTTTTACGCTGTGCTGGAACGAGTTCATCTACGCCTTGACGTTCCTGCAATCGACGCCGAACAAGACCGTGCCAGTGGCGATCGTGAATGAGTTCGTCGACGGCGACATCTACAAATGGGGCTCGCTGATGGCGGGCGCACTGGTCGGGTCGCTGCCGCTTGTCATCCTCTATGCCTTCTTCGTCGAGCACTACGTGTCGGCGATGACCGGAGCCGTGAAAGAGTGACCGGCGCAAACACCCGATCCTGAGGAGCGCGCACTTGGCGCGCGTCTCGAAGGATGACAGTTTGCGCGTTCAGTAGCCATCCCTCGAGACGCATCGCTTTCGCGATGCTCCTCAGGATGAGGCAAGTAAGAACAAAAAGGAGTGAACGTTTTGCATATTCTGGTTCTCGGAGCCGCCGGCATGGTCGGGCGCAAATTGGTCGAGCGGTTGCTCAGGGATGGCCGGCTCGGCACAAGTGACATCACGCGGATGACGCTGCATGACGTGGTGGCGCCGAAGCAGCCGGAGAAGGCTGGATTTCCGGTCGAGACCATGGCCGGTGACTTCGCGTTGCCGGGCGTCGCCGAAAAACTGATCGCCGGCCGCCCCGACGTGATCTTCCATCTCGCGGCGATCGTCTCGGGCGAAGCCGAACTCGATTTCGACAAGGGCTACCGCATCAATCTCGACGGCACGCGGATGCTGTTCGATGCGATCCGGCTGGTCGGCGGCGGTTACAAGCCGCGCGTGGTCTTTACCTCGTCGATCGCCGTATTTGGCGCGCCGTTCCCGGATGCCATTAGCGATGAGTTCTTCAATACGCCGCTCTTGAGCTACGGCACCCAGAAAGCCATCGGGGAGCTGTTGCTCGCCGATTACACCCGGCGCGGTTTCATGGACGGCGTCGGCATTCGCCTGCCGACAATCAACATTCGCCCCGGACTTCCGAACAAGGCGGCCTCCGGTTTCTTCTCCGGCATTTTGCGCGAACCGCTCGCGGGCAAGGAAGCTATTTTGCCGGTATCAGAGGATGTCAGGCATTGGCATGCTTCGCCACGCTCGGCGGTAGGCTTTCTCGTTCACGCCGCGACCTTGGATACCGCTAAGGTTGGCCCGCGCCGCAACCTTACCATGCCTGGAATATCCGCAACCGTCGGTGAGCAGATCGCAGCACTCAAGCGGGTCGCCGGCGACAAGGTTGCGGCGCGCATCAAGCGCGAGCCGGACCCGTTTATTGTCGGGATCGTCGCCGGATGGCCGCGGAATTTCGATCCCAAGCGGGCGCTTGAATTGGGATTTACGACAGCGGAAAAAACATTCGACGACATCATCCGGATTCACATCGACGACGAATTGGGTGGTAAGTTCGCCACCTGATTTTTCTAATCTTTAAGGAGACCCACCATGACAGCCAGCATCGTCGGATGGGCGCATACGCCCTTTGGCAAATTCGACACCGAGACCGTCGAGAGCCTGGTGGTCAAGGTCGCCAACGAAGCGTTGGCTGATGCGGGCATCTCTGCTGCGGACGTCGACGAAATCGTGCTCGGCCATTTCAATGCGGGGTTTTCGCCGCAGGATTTCACCGCCGCCTTGGTGTTGCAGGCCGATCCGAACCTGCGTTTCAAGCCGGCGACACGGGTCGAGAATGCCTGCGCGACCGGCTCTGCCGCCGTGCATCAGGGAATCCGGGCGATTGCCTCGCGGGCTGCCAAGATCGTACTGGTGGTCGGCGTCGAGCAGATGACGCGGACGCCTCCCGCCGAGATCGGGCGCAATCTCCTGCGCGCGTCGTATCTGCCAGAGGACGGCGATACGCCGGGCGGCTTTGCCGGCGTGTTCGGCAAGATCGCGCAAGGCTATTTCCAGAAATACGGCGACCAGTCGGATGCGCTCGCCATGATCGCGGCGAAGAACCACAAGAACGGCGTCGCCAACCCCTATGCGCAGATGCGCAAGGATTTCGGCTACGAATTCTGCCGCTCCGAAAGCGAGAAGAATCCGTATGTTGCGGGTCCGCTCAAGCGCACCGATTGCTCGCTGGTATCGGATGGCGCCGCCGCGCTGGTGCTGGTTGATTCCGATACTGCGAAATCCATGGGCAAGGCGGTGAACGTTCGCGCCACCGCGCACGCCCAGGATTTCCTGCCGATGTCCAAGCGCGACATCCTGCAATTCGAAGGCTGCTCGGTCGCCTGGCAGCGCGCGCTCGAGAAAGCCGGCATCGGGCTTTCTGATCTTTCCTTTGTCGAGACCCACGACTGCTTCACGGTTGCCGAATTGATCGAATATGAGGCGATGGGGCTGACGCCGCGGGGGCAGGGCGCCCGTGCGATCAAAGAAGGCTGGACGCAAAAGGATGGCAAGCTGCCGGTCAATCCGTCCGGTGGATTGAAGGCCAAGGGCCACCCGATCGGCGCGACCGGCGTCTCCATGCACGTGATGACCGCGATGCAGCTCTTAGGGCAAGCGCCGGAGGGCATGCAGCTCGCCAATGTCAAGCTCGGCGGCATCTTCAATATGGGCGGAGCAGCGGTCGCCAACTACGTCTCGATCCTGGAGCCCGCGAAGTAGGCGAGGCGTGACGCGATGAACATCGCCTGTTGGCTCGCCGCAACGGCAAAACTTCGGCCCGAGGCACCGGCGCTTCTGACCGGCTTCGATCTCGACGCGGATTACCAGACCTTTGCGCGCCGCGCATCTGCCATCGGCGCCGCGCTGGCGCGTGACCATGGTATTGCGCCCGGCGATCGCGTTGCGGTGTTTGCTTCCAACTGCACGCAATATCTCGAATGCCTCTACGGCATCTGGTGGATGGGTGCGGCCGCGATCCCGATCAATGCCAAGTTACACGGTCGCGAAGCCGCGTGGATTTGCAGCGATGCCGGCGCGAAGCTGGCGTTCGTCTCCGATGACACGGTCGAAGCGCTCAACGAGACGAAAGCCGACCTGCGGCCGTCGATGAAGCTGATCTCGCTCGATTGCGAGGCCTATCGCGCCATGCGCGAGGGTGAGGGGGAGCCTGCGCCGCTTGCCCGCGAGATCGATGATCTTGCCTGGCTGTTCTATACCTCCGGCACGACGGGGCGGCCGAAAGGCGTGATGCTCAGCCACGGCAATCTGGTCGCGGCGTCGACGTGTTATCTCATCGATGTCGATCCGGCGACGCCGAAAGACGCCTCGCTCTATGCAGCGCCGATCTCGCATGGCGCAGGCCTTTATAATTTTCCGCACACCCGCATGGGCGGGCGGCACGTCGTTCCGGAGTCCGGCGGTTTCGATCCGGACGAGGTGCTCAACCTCGCCCGTCAGCTCGATAACGTCGTGATGTTCGGCGCGCCGACCATGGTCCGCCGTCTGGTCGATGCCGCCAAGCGCCGCGGCGAAAACGGCGAAGGTATCCGCACCATCATCTATGGCGGCGGGCCGATGTATCTCGCAGACATTCGCGAGGCCATCGCGGTCATGGGGCAGCGCTTTGTGCAGATCTACGGCCAGGGTGAATCGCCGATGACGATCACAGCGCTCGGCCGCGAATGGCATAAGAAGACCGACCATCCGCGTTATCTGGAACGTCTGGCTTCGGTCGGAACCGCGCAGAGCGTGATGTCGGTCCGTATCACGGGCAAGGACAGCAAGCCGTTGCCGGTGGGCGAAACCGGAGAGGTCGAAGCCAAGGGCACCGCCGTGATGCTCGGCTACTGGAACAATCCGACGGCCAATGCCGAGACGCTGAAAGACGGCTGGCTGCGCACTGGCGACGTCGGATGCCTCGACGAGGACGGTTTCCTCACGCTCTCCGACCGCTCCAAGGACGTCATCATTTCCGGTGGCACCAACATCTATCCGCGCGAGGTGGAAGAAGCGCTCCTGACCCATGACGACGTGCGTGAGGTCTCGGCGATCGGCGTGCCCGATCCGGACTGGGGCGAGATCGTCGTCGCCTGCGTGGTACTGGAGGAGGGCACCGCCCCCGATGACGCCAAGCTGGACGCGCATTGCCTGACTTCGATAGCGCGCTTCAAGCGGCCGAAGCGCTATGTTTATCTCGATGCATTGCCGAAAAATAACTACGGCAAGGTGCTCAAGACCGAGCTGCGGCTGATGATGGCGAAACCGTAAAGACGCGGCCGTTCTTCGCATGCGCCCATACGCTTGCCGGCCTTGATCTTGCCGATGGCCTGACGTTACTAGATTTCGTGCCGTCACAGAGCGGCTTCGTGTCGGGAGCAGGCAAACCATGGGACCGCTGGAGGGCGTCAAGGTCGTCGATATGACGACCGTGCTGATGGGGCCCTATGCCACCCAGATGCTCGGGGACTACGGCGCCGACGTCATCAAGGTCGAGAGCCTCGACGGCGACGTGACGCGGCTGATCGGCCCGACGCGGCATTCCGGCATGGGACCGGTGTTCCTCAACACCAACCGCAGCAAACGCTCGATCGCGCTCGATTTGAAGAAGCCAAGCGGTCGTGACGCGGTGCTGCGGCTGATCCAATCCGCCGACGTGCTGGTCTACAACGTGCGGCCACAGGCGATGGCGCGCCTGCAACTCGGCTACGACGTCGTCTCGAAGATCAATCCGCGACTGATCTATGCCGGCGTGTTCGGCTTTGGTCAGGATGGTCCCTATGCCGCGAAGCCCGCCTATGACGATCTCATTCAGGGCGCGACCGCGTTGCCGGCGCTGATGGCGCAAACCGGCGACGGCGTTCCGCGTTATGTGCCGAACGCGCTGGTCGATCGCATCGTGGGCTTAACCGCGGTTGGCGCGATTTGCGCGAGCCTCGTGCATCGCGACCGCACCGGGCGCGGCCAGCGCCTGGACATTCCGATGTTTGAGACCATGGCCGGGTTCGTCATGGGCGATCACATGGGCGGTCTGACCTATGAGCCGCCGCTCGATAAGGGAGGCTATGCACGGCATCTGTCGCGCGACCGACGGCCCTACAAGACTTCGGACGGCTATATCTGCGTGATCGTCTATAACGACAAGCAGTGGGCGAGCTTCTTTGAGGCCACCGGCCGCGACGACCTGCGCCGCGATCCGACCTTTTCGACGTTTGCCGGCCGCTCCACCAATATCGACGCTGTTTATGCCGAACTCGCCCGTATCTTCACAACACGCACGACGGCCGAATGGCTCGAGCTGCTGACGAAGGCCGATATACCCGTGATGCCGATGCATGACCTCGAAAGCATGTTGCATGATCCGCATCTCGCCTCGACCGGATTCTTTCCCATCGTCGATCATCCGAGCGAGGGCAAAATTCGCAGCATGAAAGCTTCCGCGCGCTGGTCGGAAAGCCCGAGCCAGCCGTCCCGGTTGGCGCCGCGCCTGAACGAGCATGGCGGCGAAATCCTGAAAGAGGCTGGATTTTCCGAAGACGAAATCGCTACGCTGGTGCGTGAGGGCGCTACGCTCGCCGCCCCAGATTCGGTCACGGGCTAATCGCATGGATTTCGCACTGACAACCAACCAGGAATCGATCCGCGATGCGGTCGCAAAGATCTGCGCGCGCTTCGACGATGCCTATTGGCTGAAGAAGGACAAGGAAGGCGGATATCCGGCCGACTTCCACAAGGCGCTGGCGGACGCCGGCTGGCTCGGCATCTGTATCCCCGAGGAATATGGCGGCTCCGGTCTCGGCATCCTCGATGCTGCGATCATGATGCACACGATCGCCAGATCCGGCGCCGGCATGTCAGGCGCTTCCGCCGTGCATATGAACGTGTTCGGGCTCAATCCTGTCGTCGTGTTCGGCACTAAGGAACAATGTGAGAGGATGCTGCCGCCGATCGTATCGGGCGCGCAACGCTCCTGCTTTGCCGTCACCGAACCCAACACCGGGCTCAACACCACGCAGCTGAAAACGCGCGCGGTGCGCAAGGGCGACAAATACGTCGTCAACGGACAGAAGGTCTGGATCTCGACCGCGCAGGTAGCCGAGAAGATTCTTTTGCTCGCGCGCACCACGCCGCCGGAAGAAGTCAAAAACCCGACCCACGGCCTCAGCCTGTTCTATACCGATTTCGATCGCAGCCGCATTTCGGTGCACGAAATCGAAAAGATGGGCCGCAAGGCGGTCGATTCCA
Source organism: Bradyrhizobium sp. (assembly GCF_049519115.1). Classification (GTDB taxonomy): domain Bacteria; phylum Pseudomonadota; class Alphaproteobacteria; order Rhizobiales; family Xanthobacteraceae; genus Bradyrhizobium. The sequence continues at coordinate 53,274 of NZ_JBEKRB010000026.1, read as the reverse complement.
ACGAACTCTTCATCGAGGATTTCGAAATCCCGCTGCAAGATCGCCTCGGCGAAGAGGGAAAGGGTTTTGAATACATCCTGCACGGGATGAATCCCGAGCGCATCCTGATTGCGGCTGAGGCTGTCGGGCTTGGGCAGTTGGCGCTGTCACGCGCCTCCGCCTACGCCAAGGAGCGCAACGTGTTCAACCGCCCAATCGGGAAGAACCAGGCGATCCAGCATCCGCTTGCCGAAAACTGGACGGAGCTGGAGGCTGCCTGGCTGATGACGCTAAAGGCCGCCTGGCAATACGATCAGGGAGAGCCGTGTGGACCGGCGGCCAATGCCGCAAAATATCTCGCCGGCGAGGCCGGCTTCCATGCTTGCGAACAGGCCGTGATGACCCATGGCGGCTTCGGCTATGCCAAGGAATTTCATGTCGAGCGTTACTTTCGCGAATCGCTGATCCCGCGCATCGCCCCGATCAGCCCGCAGCTCATCTTAAGTTTTATCGCCGAAAAGGTGCTGGGCTTGCCCAAGTCGTATTGAGGCAGCCATCTCCCTTGGCAAATCGCAGGCTTGCAAATCACAAGGCACGTTAAGGAACCATCATGACCCGTCTGAAGGCCGCGCTCGACCCGCGCTCCGTCGCCATCATCGGCGCCTCGGAAAATCCCAACAAGGTCGGTGGCCGGCCGGTGCACTATCTCGACAAGTTCGGATTCAAGGGCAAGATATTCCCGATCAATCCGTCGCGCACCGAGGTACAGGGCCACAAGTGTTACAAGAGCCTGGGCGATCTCCCGGAAGCACCTGAGATGGTGATCGTGGCGGTCGCGGGCGACAACGCCATCGGCACCGTGGACGACTGCGCCGCGCACGGCGTCAAATGCGCTGTCGTGATGGCGTCGGGTTTCGGTGAGGTCGATGCGGTTGCCGGCAAGGCGAAAGAGCGGCGCATGGTCGAGGTCGCGCACAAGGCCGGCATGCGCATCGTCGGTCCGAACTCGCAAGGACTTGCCAATTTCGGCACCGGGACGATCGCAAGCTTCTCCACCATGTTCATGGAGATGGAGGCCTCGGAAGGGCAGGGTCATGTCGCGATGCTGAGCCAGAGCGGCGCGCTCTCCTCGGTCCCGGTCGGATTCCTGCGCGAACGCGGCATCGCCGTGCGCCATACGCATGCGACCGGCAACGACGCCGATATCTCGGTCGGCGAACTCGCAGTCGCGGTCGCCGAAGACCCCGAAGTCAAGCTGCTGCTGCTTTATCTCGAAAGCATTCCCGACACAAAATATCTGGAAGAACTCGCTTCGGTGGCGTTGAAGCGCGACCTGCCGATCATCGCGCTGAAGTCCGGCCGCTCGGAAGCCGGCCGTCAGGCGGCGCAGTCGCACACCGGCGCGCTTGCCAATGAAGATCGCGTCGTCGACGTGTTTTTCGAACAGCACGGCATCTGGCGCGCGCCCGACATGCGCGGCCTTGTGGAGGCGACCGAGCTTTACCTGAAAGGCTGGAAGCCGATGGGCCGGCGGCTCGTCGCCATCAGCAATTCCGGTGCGGTCTGTGTCATGACCGCGGATGCGGCCACCAATGTCGGCATGCCGATGGCCAAACTCTCCCCCGAGACCGACCAGAAGCTGAAGGGAATTTTGCCGAGCTTTGCGACCACGGTGAACCCGATCGATCTGACGGCCGCGCTGTTGTCCAACAGCCGCCTGTTCGGCGACATCCTTCCCGTCATCGCCGAAGACCCCGCGGCCGACGCGTTCCTGATTGGCGTTCCCGTCGCAGGACCCGGCTACGATGTCGAGGCGTTTGCGCGCGATGCGGCCGTCTTCGGCAAACAGACCGGAAAGCCGCTGGTGATCGCGGCGACGCAAAAGAGCGTTGCCGATCAATTCGCCGCCGAGGGTTCATCGGTGTTTCCGACCGAAACCGAGGCCGTCACGGCGCTGCACCAATTTTTGGCGCATCGCGAATTGATGGTGCGAACGAAGACGCGCCAGGCGCAGGGCTCATACGCCCGCGCGCCATGGGTGCCAGCGGCGGCGACCACCATGCTCAACGAAGCCGACAGTCTTGCTTTGCTGGCTTTGCGCGGCGTCCCCGTGGTGGCGCATCGGCTCTGCCGGTCCCGCGCGGAGGCGATTGCCGCCTTCGAGACCATCGGCGGCCCGGTCGTGGTCAAGGGCTGCTCGGCCGATATCGCGCATAAATCCGAGCTTGGGCTCGTCAAGCTTGGCGTCGCGAGCCGCGAGGAAGCCGGCGAGGTCTGGGCCCAGATGGAAGCGATCATCCGCAAGCACGGTGCGCGGTTCGATGGCGTCATCGTGGCAGCGATGGCCCGTGGACGCCGCGAGATCATGATTGGCGCGCATAGAGACCCCGTCTTCGGTCCCGTGGTGGCGGTCGGCGACGGCGGCAAATATGTCGAGATTTTCCGCGATACCGCGCTGCTGCTGCCGCCTTTTTCAAGGGAAGAGACGAAGGCAGCACTTCACAGGCTCAAGGTCGCGCCGTTGTTTGCGGGCGTCCGCGGGGAGCCGCCGATGGATGTGGATGCACTTTGCGACGCCGTGATGCGGATCGGCGAGCTGATGTTGGACCCCACGGCGAAAGTCGTAAGCCTCGATCTCAATCCGGTGCTGCTCGACAGCGCCGGCAAAGGCTGCGTGGTCGTGGATGCGGTTGTTTTTCAGGGATGATTCGGCAAGCCGATCCGAACGGTGGTCGCGAACGCAACGAAGCAATCCCCCAAGGCTACGCGGAACCTAGCGCCCCGGATTGCTTCGTCGCATTCGCGTAACCCCGCGCGCTTGCGGCGAGGTGATTTCACCGCACGTAGAGGACGACGCTGGCAATGACGAGCATGGCCGTCACTGCCATCATCTGCGCGAGTGCCTCCGAGGTCGCCCTTTTGGTGGCGTCCTTCATGCCGTTCTCCCTAGACTCGGGCCTGGGTGACCCGGATATGGGCGCGTTTCATCGTGGCCCGCAAAGGCCCGACAACCGCCTGGATTTTACTCGGAACACCCCACGACGAGTATTCGCTTTGATTGAGTCCCCACTCAGCGAACATCGACGGGGGCAAGGTCGTTTAGCAATAAGGCGGCATTTTGGCTCGCCTGTAGCGGGTTTATGCGCGCGGCAAGGAATTTTGGAAGCGGCCAGGCTTGCTGGCGCTAGTGGAGTGGATTTGACATTCGCCCCCCGCAACCGCGAACTCGCCAGCGAATGTCAAATCCAAAACTCCACTAGAAACCTGTATTTGCGAGGGAGCCTTTGATTCTAACATTTGAAAAAGTGGCCGCCTCATCGGGATACAAATGTTGCAATAGGACCACTCGTACCAGCCGTTGATCGACCAAGGCGGCAAGGATACGGTTTTTGGAAATCCGCCGGCTGACGCGGCGGTTCAAAACATATGCTGGAGGTGACCCATGGCCCGTATCGAGTATTGCGACACGTCGAAATCGAACGAACGGACGAAGGAAATTCTGGGCAAAAACCGCAACGCCAATATCTTTCGCATGATGGCGCACTCGCCGAGCTATTTCGAACAATATTGCCGATTGGGTGGCGCGATCCGCCACCGTGGCGAACTCGACCCGGTCGTGCGGGAGCTCGCGATCACGCGAACCGGAATCCTGTGCGAGGCGGAATACGAGGTCGTGGCCCACAAGCGGATCGGCAGGAATGTGGGTGTCACCGACGAGCAGAACGCAGCGCTCGACGACTGGCAGGCGGCGAGCTGCTTCAACGAAGTGCAGCGGGCAGCGCTTGCCTTTACCGATGAGATCATCCGCCTTCGTCGTCCGACCGACGCGACGTTCAGCGCGATAGCCGCGAAACTGACCCCGGCCGCGCTTGTCGAGTTGCAACTCTCGGTGGGCTTCTACATCATGACCTCGAAGTTTCTGGAAACCTTCGATATCGATCTGCAGCCGGTGGAAGAAGTGGTCTGAGTAAGACGTTCCCGTCTCGACGATCGCCGATAGGTCTCTGTCTGCGCGGCAAGCTGGCAAACGCGCCTGCCGCTTCGTGAGTGGTGACGGCAATCATGGGTTCCGTGTTTCGCTATGCGAACGGAGCGTGCATTTTTCAAAACCCTGATGTTGCCGGCTTGCAGTTGTCGCATCCACCCGCCTGAGCTACCTTCTTCTCAAAGCGGAATTAAGTTCCGCTATGCGGAATACGGGGAGGATTGGAATGGGGCGACGCTCGGAGCGGCTGAGCAAGCAGGGAGCGCTTGCCCATGAAGCGGCCGGCGAGGGCGATGTCATTCAGGTGGTGTCGCGGGCGTTCGACATTTTGCGGTGCTTCGAAGGACATGAAGCACGGTTAGGCAATCTGGAAATCTCCAGCCGCTGCGGCCTGCCGCGCTCGACCGTCTCGCGCTTGACGCACACGCTGACGCGGATGGGCCAGCTGGTTTATCTGCCGCGCGACCAGAAATACCGCATCGGTCCAAGCGCGGTTGCCATGAGCACCTCGATGATGCGCGGCTTGCAGTTGCGCCACCTGATCCGCATGCGCCTGCAGGAAGTCGCCGAGCACCTTCCGGGGACGGTGGGCTTTGTCATTCCCGATCGTTTCCATCTGGTCTACCTCGAGGTCGGCCGCGCCGCCAACGCGATCGGCCTTTCATCGACGTCGGGTAGCCGCATTGCTATCGCGAGCACCGCCGCCGGTCACGCTTATGCCGCCGCGCTGGCGCCGGAGGCCGCAGAAATCCTGCTTGCGGACATGGAGCGCGAGATTCCCGAAAGCGCCAAACTGCTGCGGCCGCGTCTTGATGCGGATCGCCACGCCTTGCGCGAGCGCGGCTACGTCACGGTGTGTGGCGTCTGGAGCCCGCACATCAACGGCCTGGCCGTTCCGTTGTGGTCGCCGCAGTATCAGACCTACGTCGTCGTCACGATCGGCCTGCTTTCCAACCTCTATGACGAGATGCGTCTCCACAGGGACGTCGCGCCGCAAATGCTGGAGTTGAGCCTGTCCATTCGGGCTATGCTAGAAGATGGCGAAAGCGCGCTGTTTGCCCAGCGCGCGGCAGGCGAGCCGCATTAAGGCTCCAACCCCTAGAAACCTGCATTTGTTAGTGGTTCTATCACTCCAGCACTCGCAGCCTGCGACGGTTTGCGCGAATGTTGAAGTTGTAAAACCACTGGTCCGTTTTGGAGACATTCGATGACCTGGAAGCCGGAGCTCGATGAACTGGCCCGGCGCGAAGCCTTTGCCCGCCAGATGGGCGGCGCCGACAAGGTCAAACGCCAGCGCGACCAGGGCAGGCTCACCGTTCGCGAGCGCATCGACGGCCTGCTCGATCGCGACAGCTTTCACGAAGTCGGCGCCATCTCCGGCACCGCGGAATATGACGAGAAGGGTGAGCTGAAGAACGTCACCCCGGCCAATTGCGTCTTTGGCCGCGGCAAGGTCGATGGCCGCACCGTGGTCGTGGTCGGCGATGACTTCACGGTGCGCGGCGGCTCGGCGGACGCCTCGATTTCGGCCAAGCCGCTGATGGCCGAGGAAATGGCGCATGATTTTCGGCTGCCGATCATCCGCCTGATCGAAGGCTCGGGCGGCGGGGGTTCAGTGAAGACCATCGAGACCAAGGGCGCGGCCAATCTGCCGGGCGGCGTCGGTGGCACGCGGTGGTACGCGTATACGACCGCGAACCTCGCCCGCGTGCCGGTGGTTGGGCTGGGGCTCGGCTCGGTCGCGGGCCTCGGCGCGGCGCGGCTGGCCGCCAGCCACTATTCCGTGATGACCAAAAGCTCCGCCATGTTCGTCGCGGGGCCGCCGGTGGTGAAGCGGTTGGGCCAGGATCTCGGCAAGCAGGAACTGGGCGGGGCGGATATTCAGACCCGCGCCGGTAGCATCGATCAGGCGGTGGAGACCGAGGAGGAGGCTTTTGCCTGCGCCAGGCGCTTCCTGTCCTACCTGCCGCAGTCGGTCTACGAGTTGCCGACGACGGTTGCCTGCAACGACGATCCGGAACGCGTCGAGGAATCGTTATTGACGGCGGTCCCGCGCAACCGCCGTCAGGTCTACAAGATGCGGCCGATCATCAATGCCGTCGTCGACAAGGATTCATTCTTCGAGGTCGCTGCGAATTTCGGCCGGCCGGTCATCACGGGGCTGGCGCGTCTGGAGGGCAGGCCGGTGTTGGTACTCGCCAGCGATTCCTTTCACTATGGCGGATCGTGGACGGCGGACGCCTGTCAGAAAGTCGTCCGCTGGGTCGACTTCGCGGAGACCTTCCATCTGCCGGTGGTCTATCTGATGGACTGCCCCGGTTTCATGATCGGGCTCGAGGCCGAAAAGGCCGCTACCATCCGTCACGGCGTGCGCGCGATGGCCGCCGTGAACCAGACCACCGTTCCCTGGTGCACCGTCATCGTGCGCAATTCCTTTGGCGTTGCCGGTGTCGTGCATCAGCCTGCGGGGCGGTTTTCAATGCGCTATGCCTGGCCCTCGGCCTATTGGGGTTCGCTGCCGCTCGAAGGCGGGATCGAGGCGGCCTATCGCGCCGACATCGACGCGGCGGACGATCCGCAGGCGAAACTCGAAGAAATCGAGGAACGGCTGAACAAGCTTCGCTCGCCGTTCCGTTCGGCCGAAAAGTTCTGGGTCGAGGAGATCATCGACCCGCGCAACACCCGCTCGCTGCTCTGCGAGTTCGCCCGCCTCGCCGAGCCGCTGCGCAAGGCGGGCCCGGTAACCAATATGGCGATCAGGCCGTAGCGGTCTTCGCGATAGCCGGCTTTGGCACACGCGCGATCGCCAGCACGATCACCGACGCCACCACGCACAGCGCGCCGGCAAAGAAGAAGGCCGGCAGGTAGGTCGACAGCAACGTGCGCGACAGCCCGGCGCCGAAGGCCGCAAAGGCCGCACCAATCTGGTGGCCGGCGAAAACCCAGCCGAACACAAGATTGGCCCGCTCGGCGCCGAAACGCTGCGCCGTCAACCGTACCGTCGGCGGCACCGTGGCGATCCAGTCGAGCCCGTAAAACATCGCAAACAGCGACAGGCCATAGAACGAGAAGTCCGTGAATGGCAACATTAGCAGCGAGAGACCGCGCAGGCCGTAGTACCAGAACAGAAGCCAGCGGTTATCGTAACGGTCGGACAGCCAGCCCGAAAAGATGGTGCCGAAGAAGTCGAACACGCCCATGGCGGCGAGCAGGCTCGCGGCCTGCACCTGTGGAATGCCGAAATCGAGGCACATCGGGATCAGATGAACCTGGACCAGACCGTTGGTAGAAGCGCCGCAGATGAAGAACGTCGCAAACAGAATCCAGAAAGTCCGCGTCTTGGCCGCTTCGCGCAGTGTGCCGAGCGCGGCCGCCATGATCGGCGCGTTGCTTGGCGGCGGCGCTGGCAGCGGCTCGGTGCCCTGATCGCCGAACGGACGTAATCCGACATCGCTCGGCCGGTCGCGCATCAGCATGAGCACGGCAAAAGCCGCCACCCCCAGCATCGCGCAAACGATGGACAGTGCGATGCGCCAGCCGAACCGTTCGGTGACGCTGGCAAGCATCGGTAGGAACACCAGTTGTCCGGTTGCAACGCTTGCGGTCAAAATCCCGACCACGAGGCCGCGCCGCGCATTGAACCAGCGTGCGGCGATCGTCGCGCCCAAGACCAGCGCGGTCATTCCGGTGCCGATGCCGATCACGACGCCCCACAACAGCAGCAAATGCCAGACCTTCGTCATGGCGAGCGAAGCCACCAGCGCGGAGGCCACGATAAGAAGCGCCGACAGCGCAACGTTGCGCAGGCCGTAACGGTTCATCAGCGCGGCCGCGAACGGCGCCATCAGCCCGAACAGAATGAAGCGGATCGACAGCGCCGAGGATATTTCGGCTGTGCTCCAGCCGAATTCACGCTGTAGCGGGACGATGAAGACGCCGGGCGCGCCGACAGCGCCGGCCGTGATCAATGCGGTGAGAAAGGTCACGCCGACCATCACCCAGCCGTAGTGAATGTTGCGGCGGGCGAGAGCCGATGAGAGCCAGTTTGAAATCAATGTTGTCGTCTCCGGGGAGAGTTATCTTGGTTGGTTACAGGTGCATATTGACGCAATCGTTGCGTGACCGAAATGGCTAAGTTCCCTCATTTTCGGACATCGTCTTTTGTCAAGATGATATCCGCTCGACCGCAACAGCGGTCGCTTCGCCGCCGCCGATGCACAACGCGGCCACGCCGCGCCTGAGATTTTTCGCCTCAAGCGCATGCAGCAGCGTAACGATCAGCCGGGCGCCTGTTGCGCCGATGGGGTGACCGAGCGCGCAGGCGCCGCCATTGATGTTGAGTTTCTCTCTGGGAATGCCGAGGTCGCGCTGCGCGGCCATGGCGACCACCGCGAATGCCTCGTTGATCTCGAACAGATCGACATCGTCAACGCTCCAGCCGGCCTTGTCTAGCACTTTGCGGATCGCCGGGATCGGCGCCGTCGTGAACCACTGCGGCTCCTGGCTATGGGTGGCGTGAGCCTTGATTTCGGCCAGTGTGGGCAGACCATCGCGATCCGCCAGCGAGCGCTTGGCAAGCACGAACGCGGCGGCGCCGTCGGCGTTCGCCGAGGACGCGGCCGGCGTAATCGTGCCGTTGGCGCGGAACGCCGGCTTCAGGCCGGGAATCTTGGCGGCATCGACCTTCAACGGAATTTCGTCGTTGCCGACAATGCGCGAACCCGTCTTGTCTTTCACGGTTAAAGCAGCGATCTCGGCCTTGAACGCGCCGCCTTGCACTGCGTTACGGGCGCGCGTCAGCGTTTCCATCGCATAAGCGTCCTGGTCCTTCCGCGTGAACTGATAGGTCTCCGCGGTGGCTTCGCCGAAATCGCCCATCGAACGGCCGGCCTCATAGGCATCCTCGAGGCCGTCGAGCAGCATATGATCGATAATCCGATCATGTCCGGCGCGATATCCGCCGCGCGCTTTCGCCAGCAGATAGGGCGCATTCGTCATGCTCTCCATGCCGCCTGATACGACGATCTCGGCAGATCCGGCACGGATGATGTCGTGGGCGAGCATCGTGGCTTTCATCCCGGAGCCGCAGACCTTGTTGATGGTGGTGGCGCCGGTGGCATCCGGCAATCCGGCGCCGCGGGCGGCCTGTCGTGCCGGAGCCTGGCCCTGTCCGGCCGGCAGCACGCAGCCCATGAAGACTTCATCGACTCGCTCCGGCGAAAGCCCGGCACGTTCGAGCGAGGCGGCGATCACGTGGGAGCCGAGTTGGTGGGCGGAAAACGGCGAAAGCTCGCCCATGAAGCGGCCAAGCGGCGTGCGGACGGCGGAAACGATGACAACGGGATCGGATGTTGTGGCCATGCGTGCACTCCATCGGGACGAGGTAATTGGATTACAGCTATCATATGATGCAGTGCAAAATTCCGCAACGGATCACGGCGATGACAACTACACATCGGTCGGATGACAAAATGTCTTGATCGGCGGCCGCGGCGCTCGTTGCCGACTGCGAGCCGTCCGTCACCGCTTCCGGTCGATGAAGGCCTGCATCAGCCGTGTCGGCTCGTCGGTCAGGAACGAACGGCCGAATGTGCCGACGCTCAGATTGATCGATTCCGTCAGCGGCAGTTCTTCCCATTGCCGGAGCAGGGCTTTTTGCGCGCGTAGCGCTTCCGGGCCGGCTTTCAGCAGCGCATCGATCACTTTTTCGACAGCTTCATCAAGACCGCCTTCCGGCGCGACCACGTCGACAAGTCCCCAGGCAAGTGCCGTGGCGGCATCGATGGTTTCGGCCGTCATGATCAGCCAGCGGGCGCGGCCCCAGCCGATAAGACGCGGCAACACGGCTGCATGAATCACGCTCGGAATCCCGACGCGGACCTCCGGCATGCCGAATTTGGCGTCGTATCCCGCAATGCGGAAATCGCAGGCGGCCGCGACTTCAAGCCCGCCGCCGAGGCACCAGCCGGGCATCCGCGCGATCACCGGCGCGGGGAAGGTTCGCACCGCCTCGCATAGATCGCGCAAGCCGGTGATGAATTTCTCCGCCGATTTCTGATCGAGGCGGGCCATCTCCTTGATATCGGCGCCGCCGATCATGCTTTTCGGGCTTTCGCCGGCAAGGATGAGAGCGCGGATCTGACGATCCGGCGCCAGCGCCTCGAGCCCTTCGCGGACGGCCCGGATCGCTTCGGACCCCAGGATATTCAGCGGGCCCGCCTTGCAAATCGTCAGGCGAACGACCCCGCGGGAATCGCGCTCGATGCCGCAATGGGGGGTGAGCATTTGCATGGCGCCCTCGTGACCTGAAAGGATAAATCGCAGTTCTCTGCCAAAGGATCGCAGTTCCCTGCCAAAGGCCGGTCTTGTCAAGATCGGAGCCGGGCGTGAATGCCAGATCTGTCCAAGGCGTTTTCTCGAAAAGGCAAGGGGCCAAAATCGGAACACTTGCCAAAATTAAGATGCAGCATTTCGTAGCGGCTGATGTTAAAAGGACGCTGCCGTCATTATATGATTTCGAACATATCATGGGATTTCGATGCGGTACTCCAGAGAACACAAGTTTCAGACCCACGAGCGGATCGTGAAGAAGGCGTCGGTCAAGCTCCGCGAAAAGGGAGCGCATGGCATCGGTGTTGCCGATCTCATGAAGGATGCCGGCCTGACCCATGGCGGATTTTATGCGCATTTCGATTCGCGCGATGCGTTGGTGATCGAAGCCTTCACGCATGCGATGGACCGCTCGACCGCGCGCTGGCGAAAACTGTCGGAGGAAACGCCGGTCGAAAAGCGCCTGTCGAAGATCGTCAATACCTATCTCGCCCCCGTTCACCGCGACGATCTCGGCCATGGCTGTGCGGTGCCGGCGCTGGCAGCGGAGATCGCCCGGGAAAGCGCCAAGACGCGGCGGGTATTTTCCGGCCGGATGGAGCAGATGATCGACATGCTCGCTGAACAGTTTCATGGCATGCCGCGCAAGGCGGCGCGAAAAGAGGCGGTGGCCGCGCTCGCCACCATGATGGGGTCTTTGGTGATGGCCCGCGTTGCCGGCAACGGCGAGCTTTCCGAGGAAATCCTCAAATCGGGCCGCGACGCCGTGCTTGGCCGGGCGAACCCTGTGGCGAAAAAACCGGCCAAAAAGGCGACCACCTCGATGTGATGCGAAATTACCGCATTCGACATTGGTCGTATGGCTGCCGGAAAGACCACAGATCGTTGTTTTCGCGCATTCCTCGTCCGCTGAAAACACCTTTCCAAACACGCTAAAGCCTGCAAGATGTTGCCAAAATCGGCACTCGGATTTCTTGGAGGAACGCATGCGTAAGATTGGGCATTTCATTGGCGGCCGTGAGGTTGCGGGCACATCCGGCCGGTTTGCTGATGTTTTCGAGCCTATGACCGGCGATGTGCAGGCCCAGGTCGCGCTCGCCTCCAAGGCGGAATTGCGCGCCGCCGTCGAGAATGCCCGTGCTGCACAGCCTGAATGGGCCGCGACCAATCCGCAGCGCCGGGCGCGCGTGATGATGAAGTTCCTTGAACTCGCGCAACGCGACTACGACAAGCTCGCCGACGTTCTGGCGCGTGAGCACGGCAAGACCGTTCCCGACGCCAAAGGCGACATTCAGCGCGGCCTTGAGGTCGTCGAGTTTGCCTGCGGCATTCCCCATCTGATGAAGGGCGAATATACCGAAGGTGCCGGTCCCGGCATCGACATCTACTCGCTCCGCCAGCCCTTGGGTGTGGTGGCCGGCATTACGCCGTTCAATTTCCCGGCGATGATTCCGATGTGGAAGTTTGCCCCCGCTATCGCCTGCGGCAATGCGTTTATCCTGAAGCCGTCCGAGCGCGATCCCGGCGTGCCGATGATGCTGGCGCAGCTGATGATCGAGGCCGGCCTGCCGGCGGGCATCCTCAACGTCGTCAATGGCGACAAGGAAGCAGTGGATGCGATCCTCGACGATCCCGATATCAAGGCGGTCGGCTTTGTCGGCTCGTCGCCGATCGCACAATATATCTATGAGCGCGCGGCGGCCAGCGGCAAGCGCTGCCAGTGTTTTGGCGGCGCCAAGAACCACGCCATCGTGATGCCCGACGCCGACATGGACCAGGCGGTCGACGCCTTGATCGGTGCCGGCTACGGCTCAGCCGGTGAGCGCTGCATGGCGGTCTCGGTCGCCGTGCCCGTCGGCAAGACCACCGCCGACCGGCTGATGGAAAAGCTGATCCCGCGTGTTGAATCGCTCAAGATCGGAACCTCGATCGATCCGTCGGCCGACTACGGTCCGCTGGTCACCAGGGAGGCGGTTGAGAAGGTCAGGAATTATATCGATATCGGCGTCAAGGAGGGCGCGACGCTTGCCGTCGACGGCCGCGGCTTCAAGATGCAGGGCTACGAGAAGGGCTTCTATCTCGGCGGTTGCCTGTTCGACAACGTCACCAAGGATATGCGCATCTACAAGGAAGAGATTTTCGGCCCCGTATTGTCCGTGGTCCGCGCCAAGGATTATGCGGAGGCGCTCGCGCTGCCGTCGGATCACGACTACGGCAACGGCGTTGCGATCTTCACCCGTGACGGTGATGCCGCGCGCGACTTCGCCGCCAAGGTCAATGTCGGCATGGTCGGCATCAACGTGCCGATCCCGGTGCCGATTGCTTATTACACCTTCGGCGGCTGGAAGAAATCAGGTTTCGGCGATCTCAACCAACACGGCCCGGATTCGATCCGCTTCTACACCAAGACCAAGACGGTAACCTCGCGCTGGCCGTCCGGCGTCAAGGAGGGTGCGGAGTTCTCGATCCCGACGATGAACTGACCCAGAACAGCCTCTTCGAGGAGAGCGCCGGGCGCAGATGCAATTCGCACTCACCGAGGACCAGATTGCGGTTCGCGACATGGCGCGGGATTTTGCCGCGGAGAAAATCGCGCCGCATGCGATCCGTTGGGACGAGGAGAAGCATTTCCCGGTTGACGTGATGCGCGAGGCCGCCAAGCTCGGCATCGGCGGCATCTACATCCGCGACGATGTCGGCGGCTCGGCGCTGACGCGTTTCGACGCGGCGCTGATCTTTGAAGCGCTGGCGCAGGGCTGCCCGACGGTGTCGGCCTTCATTTCGATCCACAACATGTCAGCCTGGATGATCGATGCCTTTGGCAACGAGGCCCAGCGAAAGCAATGGCTGCCGAAACTTTGCACGATGGAATATCTTGCCAGCTACTGCCTGACCGAGCCGGGATCGGGGTCGGACGCGGCCGCGTTGCGCACCCGCGCGCTGCGCGACGGCGATCACTACGTCCTCAACGGCCAGAAACAGTTCATCTCCGGCGCAGGCAAGGGCGATCTCTACGTCGTGATGGTGCGGACCGGCGAGGGCGGGCCCGGCGGCATTTCCACGCTCGTCGTTGAAGGCGATACGCCCGGCCTGTCGCTCGGCGCCAACGAGCGCAAGATGGGCTGGAACGCGCAGCCGACGCGTGCGGTGATCTTTGAGAACGCTCGCGTGCCGGTCGCCAACCGGCTCGGCGAGGAAGGTATCGGCTTCAAGATCGCGATGGCCGGCCTTGACGGCGGCCGCATCAACATCGCGGCCTGTTCGCTCGGTGGCGCGCAAAATGCGCTCGATCGCACGCTCTCCTACATGAATGAGCGCAAGGCGTTCGGAAAACGCCTCGATGAATTCCAGGCTTTGCAGTTTCGCATCGCCGACATGGCGACCGAACTCGAAGCGGCCCGGACTTTCGTCTGGCGCGCCGCAGCCGCGCTCGACCGCAAGGACGCGGACGCCACGATGCTGTGCGCGATGGCCAAGCGTTTCGGCACCGACGTCGGTTTCGAGGTCGCCAATCAGGCGCTGCAACTGCATGGCGGTTACGGCTACCTTAGCGAATACGGTATCGAAAAGATCGTGCGCGACTTGCGCGTGCACCAGATTCTGGAAGGCACCAACGAGATCATGCGGCTGATCGTGGCGCGCAAGCTGGTCGAGGGTGCGCGATGACGGCGCCGGCGGTGGTTGCGGAAACCGCGGGCGATCTGATCGTGCGGCGCGAGGGCGCGGCCGGGATCATCCGGTTGAACCGGCCGAAGGCTATCAATGCGATGACGTATGAAATGTCGCTCGGCATCGATGCGGCGCTCGACCGCTTCGAGTCCGATCCGGCCGTTGCCGTGGTGATACTGGAAGGCGCTGGCGAGCGCGGCCTGTGCGCGGGCGGCGACATCCGCGGGCTCTACGAAAGCTCAAAGGCCGGCGGCGATCTCGGCAAGATGTTCTGGCGTCAGGAATACGTCATGAACGCCCGGATTGCCAAATATCCAAAGCCGTATGTGGCTTTCATGGATGGTTTGGTGATGGGCGGCGGCGTCGGGCTGTCTGGGCATGCGCGCCACCGCGTCGTCACCGAGAAGACGAAACTGGCGATGCCTGAAGTGGGTCTCGGATTTTTCCCCGATGTCGGCGGCACATGGCTACTGACGCGCATCCACGGCGAAATCGGCACGTTTTTTGGGCTGACCGGGCAGACCATGAATGGGCCGGATGCGGTCTTTGCCCGATTCGCCGACGCGGTCGTGCCATCGGCAAAACTGCCTGCGCTACGCGCGGCGTTGACGGCGCTGCGGCCTGGCGCGACCTCGGCTGAGGTCGACAACGTCATCGCGGGTTCTGCGAGCGGTGAAAGCACAGGCCCGATCGCAAGCAAGCAGGCCTCGATCGACCGCTGGTTTGCGCATGACCGGATGGAGGATATTTTCAGCACGCTCACGCGCGACGATTCGGGGTTCGCGCGATCGACGCTCAATGTGCTGAACGAGAAGTCGCCGCGCGGCATGATCGTGACGTTGAAATTGCTGCGGCTGGCGCGCGGCTCTTCGTCGCTGGAGGAATGTCTGGTGCGGGAATATCGCGCCGCGCTGGAGGTCTTTCGCAGCGATGATTTTCGCGAAGGCGTGCGTGCGGCCGTCATCGACAAGGATCGCAATCCCAGATGGTCGCCGCCTCGAGTTGAGGACGTGACGCCGGAAATGTTGGCCCCGTATTTCGGGGAAATCGGTGCCGACGAACTGGTATTCTAGAACAAAAACAGAAACCGAAAGCGGAGGAGTTGAGAGATGGCCAGCATTGCATTCATCGGTCTTGGCAATATGGGCGGCCCGATGGCGGCCAATCTCGTCAAGGCTGGCCACAAGGTGATCGCCTTCGATCTCGTCGCGGCGTCGCGCGATCAGGCCAAAGCGGATGGCGCAGCCATCGCCGAGAGTTCGATCGCTTCCGTCAAGGGCGCCGAGGTCGTCATCACGATGCTGCCGGCGGGCAAGCATGTGCTTTCAGTCTGGCAGGAAGTGCTGCCGGCCATGGCCAAAGGCTCGCTTATCATCGACTGCTCGACGATCGACGTCGAAAGCGCCAAGGAGGCCCATGCCCTGGCGTCCAAACATGGCGTAGCCTCCATCGATGCGCCAGTCTCCGGCGGCACCGGCGGCGCGAAGGGCGCGACACTTACGTTTATGTGTGGCGGCGAAGATAAGGCGTTTGCAGTAGCCAAGCCGGTGCTGGAAAAAATGGGCAAGAAGATCGTTCATTGCGGCGGCGCGGGTGCAGGGCAGGCGGCCAAGATCTGCAACAACATGATCCTCGGCATTTCCATGATCGCGGTGAGCGAGGGGTTTGCGCTCGCGGAAAAATTGGGCTTGTCGCATCAGGCGCTGTTCGACGTCGCCTCGACCTCGTCCGGGCAATGCTGGTCGCTGACATCCTATTGCCCGGTGCCCGGCCCGGTGCCGGCCTCTCCAGCCAATAACGGCTACAAGCCCGGCTTCGCCTCGGCCCTGATGGTGAAGGACATGACGTTGGCACAGGACGCGGCTCAGGCGTCGGGCGCTGTGACCCCGCTCGGGAAACACGCGCAGGAGATCTACAAGGCGTTCGACGCCGCCGGCAACGGCGCAGTCGATTTTTCGGGGATTATCCGGCACGTCAGAGAATTGGCCGGCAAATAGAGCTGCACCAATGACAACCTTTCAGGAAGCCCGCGCCTTTCTCCTGAAGCACCGGACCGATTACGACAAGGCCGTTGCCGGTTTCCGCTGGCCTGATGCGGTTCCATTCAACTGGGCGCTGGACTGGTTCGATGCGGAATTGGCGCGCGATCCGCGAAGCCGGGATCGTCCGGCGCTCTGGATCGTCGATGCCGGCAGCCACCGCGAGACCAGGCTATCTTTTGCCGTGCTGTCGCGGCGGTCCAATCAGGTCGCGAATTTTCTTCGGGCGCAGGGCTTAAAGCGCGGCGATCATCTGTTGCTGCTGCTTGGCAACGTCGTTCCACTCTGGGAAACCATGCTGGCGGCGATCAAGCTCGGCGTGGTCGTGATTCCGGCGACTACCTTGCTAACGCCGGACGAATTGCACGACCGGCTCGACCGCGGCCGCGCGCGGGTGGTGGTCGCGACGCAAGACCAGATCGGTAAATTTGCCGGCCTCGGCAGCGAGAAACTCGTGCGCGTTGTCGTCAATGCGGCCTCGCCGCAGGAGGGGTGGCTTGCTTTCGAGACGTCCGCGGATTTTCCCGAAAGCTTTGCGCCTGACGGGCCGACCGGTCCCGAAGATCCGATGCTGCTTTATTTCACCTCCGGCACCACCGCAAAGCCGAAACTGGTCCGTCATAGCCAGCGCAGCTATCCAGTCGGGGGTCTCTCGACCATGTACTGGTTGGGGCTGCAGCCAGGCGACATCCACCTGAACATTTCCTCGCCGGGCTGGGCCAAGCACGCCTGGAGCTGTTTTTTTGCGCCATGGAATGCGGGCGCGACCGTGTTCGTGGTCAACCAGCCACGCTTTGACGCCAAAGGCTTACTTGCCACCATCGGCCGTTGCGGCGTCACGACGCTTTGCGCGCCGCCGACGGTATGGCGGCTGTTCATTCAGGAGAGGCTCGCCGACTTCAACGTGTCGCTGCGCGAGGTGTGCGGCGCGGGCGAGCCGCTCAATCCCGAAGTGATCGACCAAGTGCGCACGGCCTGGGGCCTGACCATCCGCGACGGCTACGGCCAGACCGAGACCACGGCGCTCGCCGGCAATTCACCGGGCCAGAAGGTAAAGGTCGGATCGATGGGGCGGCCGTTGCCCGGCTGGCGCGTCGAGGTTACCGACGCCGACGGCCACGCCGCTCAGGAAGGCGAAATCACGCTCCGGCTCGGCGCCGACCGTCCCGCGGGCCTGATGCAGGGCTATGAGGGCGAGTACGGCAAGCTTTCGGGCGCCGACGGCGCGTTTTATCGCAGCGGCGACGTCGTATTCGTCGACGACGACGGCTATTTCACTTTCGTTGGCCGGTCCGATGACGTGTTCAAATCATCCGACTACCGCATCAGCCCGTTCGAGCTCGAAAGCGTGCTGCTGGAACATGAGCTGGTCGCCGAAGCGGCGGTGGTGCCGAGCCCGGATCCGATCCGGCTCGCAATCCCGAAAGCCTACGTCCTTTTGGTGCCGGGCACGGAGCGCTCGAGCGATACCGCGCGATCGATCTTCCAGCATCTGCTCGCGCGGCTTGCGCCGTTCAAGCGTATCAGGCGCATTGAACTCGTGAGCGAATTGCCGAAGACGATTTCCGGCAAAATCCGGCGGGTACAGCTGCGCCGCCTCGAGCACGATAATATTCGCAGCGATTCGCTGCGCGGCGACGAGTTCCGCGAGGAGGACTTTCCTGAATTGCAGAAAGCACGCTCGGTCGGATCGGAAAATCAGTAAATGAACGAGGTCTGGAAAAAGCCGCCAGTTTCGCTTGAGACGTACCGGGCCATGGTCGGACACGAGATCGGCGTATCGTCCTGGCATCTGGTCGATCAGGGCCGGATCGACGTCTATGCCGACGTGATCGAGGATCATCAGTTCATCCATGTCGATCCCGAACGCGCCAAACGTGAGACGTCATTTGGCGCAACGGTCGCCCACGGTTTTTTGACGATGTCGCTGCTCAGCATCATGTCCTATGAGGTGATGCCGGTGATAGAAGGCACGACGATGGGCGTCAATTACGGCTTCGACAAACTGCGATTTGTTTCCCCCGTGAAATCCGGCTCGCGCGTGCGCGGGCGGTTTACGTTGATGGAAGCGAAGCTGCGCAAGCCAAAGGAGCTGCAATCGCTCACCCATGTGTCAGTCGAAATCGAAGGCGAAGAAAAGCCTGCGCTGGTGGCCGACTGGATCGGCTTGATTTACTTTGCTTGAACGCCGTTCGTCATTGCCGGGCTTGACCCGGCAATCCATCGCTGGTCAAAGACCTCGTTTTGATTTGATGGATGCCCGGATCAAGTCCGGGCATGACAAGAGAAACAAGTCCGGGAAATGTACTCATGACAATCAGGTTTGACGGACGCGTCGCCATCGTCACCGGCGCGGGGAATGGTCTTGGCCGTGCGCATGCGCTCGAGCTTGCAAGCCGCGGCGCCAAGGTCGTGGTCAACGATTTCGGTGGCGGGCGCGACGGCACCGGCGGTTCGCTGACGCCGGCAGAAGCCGTGGTCGAGGAGATCCGCAAAGCGGGTGGCGTCGCGATGGCCGATGGCGCCGATGTCTCCAGTTTCGAACAGGTGCAGGCGATGGTCGATTGTGCCACGGCGGAGTGGGGCAGCGTAGATTTGTTGTGCGCCAATGCCGGCATCCTGCGCGACAAGTCGTTCGCCAAGATGGAAATCGCCGATTTCGCCAAGGTGCTGGACGTGCACCTCAACGGTACGTTTTATTGCTGCAAGGCGGTGTGGGGCGGCATGCGCGAACGAAACTACGGCCGCATCGTCGTCACGACGTCGTCGTCCGGCCTGTTCGGGAATTTCGGCCAGGCCAACTACGGCGCGGCGAAGGCCGGCATTGTCGGCCTCATGAACGTGCTGGCGGAGGAGGGCCGCAAGAACGATATCCGCGTCAACACGATTTCACCGACGGCGGCGACGCGGATGACGGAAGAGCTGTTGCCGCCACAGGCGCTTGAACTGATGAAGCCCGAGGCGATTACGCCGGCCGTGCTCTATCTGCTGGGTGAAGACGCGCCGACCCGCACCATCATGGGCGCGGGCGCAGGCTCCTTTGCCGTGATCAAGGTCGTGGAGACCGAAGGCATCAACTTTCCGCCAAGCGAATGGACACCGGAGACCATCGCGGCGCATTTCGCAGAGATCGGCGACATGTCGACCGCGAGGGCACTGGAAAACGCTTTTCAGCAGACCAACAAATATGTCGGTCAGGCCGCGGCACGGGCTGGTGTGAAGCTGTAGATTACTGTTCTCCGCAATCCGTCCCGAACTCGCCCGTCATGGGCCGGGCTTGACCCGGCCATCCACGAAGGCCACAGCAGGAAAGGCGGAGATGCCCGGATCATAGGCAAGCGGAAGCGACGCCGTTCTTCGACCGGCTAAGTCCGGGCATGACGACCTTTTACTGATCGGACGTTGAATGTCTTCAGCCACTGTTGACGTCGCCATCATCGGCGCGGGGCCGGCCGGTTTGATGGCGGCAGAAGTGTTGGCGCAAGGTGGCGTCGAAGTCACCGTCTATGATGCCATGCCGTCGGTTGGTCGGAAATTCCTGATGGCGGGCCGCGGCGGGCTTAACCTCACGCATAGCGAGCCGTTAACGGCATTTCTGGCGCGATATCGCGAAGCCGCGCCGAAATTGGCCACGTGCATTGAAGCTTTTCCGCCCGAACGTCTGCGGGCGTGGTGCGAGGAGCTGGGACAACCGACCTTCGTCGGGAGCAGCGGACGCATATTCCCGAAAGCCTTGAAGGCCTCGCCGTTGCTACGGGCCTGGCTTCGGAAACTCGACACGATGGGCGTGTCATTTTCGCTGCGTCATCGCTGGACCGGCTGCGACGACAGCGGGCGCTTGCGGTTTCAGACGCCGGCGGGAGAAAGCGCCGTTGAGGCCCGCGCGACCGTGCTGGCGCTGGGCGGCGCGAGCTGGCCACGATTGGGGTCGGACGGTGGATGGGTAGAAACGCTTCATGCCAGCGGCGTGAAGGTCTCGGCACTCAAGCCGGCTAACTGCGGCTTCGAGGTTGGATGGTCAGACATCTTTCGCGAGCGCTTTGAGGGCGCTCCCCTGAAGGGAATTGCGCTGTCGTTTGCCGGGCGCAGCGTTCGCGGAGAGGCCATGATCACGCGCGAGGGCATCGAGGGTGGGGCGGTCTATGCGTTGTCCGCCGAGCTGCGTGACGCCATTCTGGCATCGGGGCAGGCGACGTTGCATATCGCGCTCCGGCCGGACGTGGCGTCAGATGATCTCGTCACGCGCCTGTCGGCGCCGCGCGGCAAGCAGACGTTGTCAAACTGGCTGCGCAAGGCCGCAGCATTATCGCCGGTCGCGATCGGCTTGTTGCAAGAGGCGGCGATCAATTCGAGGACGCCGCTTGCGTCATTGCCGGTGGAAAAACTTGCCGCGCTAATCAACGCAGTGCCGATCCAGCTCACCGGCATCGCTTGGATTGCGAGAGCGATCTCGAGTGCAGGCGGCGTCGCATTCGACGAACTCGATGCCGATTTCATGCTGCGTCGTTTACCCGGCGTGTTTGCCGCGGGCGAAATGCTCGATTGGGAAGCGCCGACCGGCGGCTATCTGTTGCAGGCCTGTTTTGCGACAGGTGTTGCGGCTGGGCGAGGAGCACTGAAGTGTCTTGTGGGCTGACGGTTATGTCGCCGCGCTTACGGACAAAGCGAGGCATTCTTCCAGAATGACCCGAAGCCGATCGGTGATCGGCCGTTTTAACTCCGTTGCCGACCGGCAGAGCGATACGCGGAAGGGCGGTAAGTCCGGAAGGCCGTGTTCGCTGTCCAGGATCGCGAGTCCCGCCGGCACTGCAGCAGGCGTTCGGACCGCGATGCCCAGATCGAGCTTCACCGCGCTCCAGAGATCGGGAAGCGTGTTACTGACATAGCCGATCGACCAATCGATGCCGGCGTGTTCCAGCGACGCGATGGCTGCGGCGCGAAAGAAACACGGCGGATCGAACGCGGCCAGCCGAAGCGGTTGATGTTTTTTCAGACCGTAATCGTCACGCCCGATCCACGCCATCGGAAGGTCGGCAGACCACACCGCGTTTTCAGGTCTCTTCGCCGAAAACACGATAGCGAGATCGATCTGGTCGTCTGCAAGCCGGCTCAACAGGATGGCGCTTCGCCCCTCGACAACTTTCAATGTTGCGGATGGATGGCTGCGCCGAAATCCTTCGATCACCGCGGGCAACCATGTTTCCGTTACATCGTGCGGAACACCGAGCGTGACCGTTCCGCCGGTCGAGCTTTCCGACGCAGCTGACAACGCCTCATCGTTCAGATCGAGTAACCGCCGCGCATATTCGACCAGCCGCGAGCCCGCGCCCGTAAGCGTCATTTGCTTTCCCGCACGCAAGAAAACCGGCTCACCGATCTGCTCTTCGAGCCGCTTCAGTTGCAGGCTGACCGCGGATTCCGAGCGTCCAACTTTCCGTGCCGCGCCGGCGAAACTTCCGGTTTCGACCGCCGCGAGCAGAGTGCGCATAACAGCCAGGTCGAGCGTCTGCATGTGATCTCCGGTTTTGCTCAAGTCACGGCTACAGAATTACTCGTTTTACACGGCGTAATCCACGGGCGAAGAAGGTCACGGAACGGCACTCACTGAATATTGACGAAACGGGAGACAAATCGATGAAACAAACGTTGATAGCCGTCGGGGCATTATCAGCCATTTCGGCGGCAGCTATCGCCGAAGACTTTCCGCCCTTGCAGCGTGTTCCGGTACTGGAAGAGGCGATTCCATCGAGCAATCCGCCCGTCAAGCTGGTTCGTGGTGCGCGTATCCGGTTTGCCCCGCGGCAGCCGACGGGTCTTCATCGTCATCCGATTTCGGTTGCCGGCGTGGTCACCGCCGGCAGCTTCATCTTCAAGAGAGAGGGGGAGCCTGAGAAGGTCATCAAGACGGGCGACAGTTTCTTCGAGCCGGCTGGTGTCACCACCGAGCGGTTCGATAATGCATCTGCAACCGAGCCTGCCGAGCTTATCGCCTTCTATATCACCGATACAAAGGATCGACCGCTGATCGAAATGCTGGGTTCGAAGTAAATTGTGCTGGATTCCTTGCTGGGCGCGTCGCGCCGGAAGATCCTTCCTCGCAGCGTAGAGCGTCTTTCAGCACTCGCGCGCAGCTAGCGCAGTTTCCCCCGCGCCTCGACCTTCAGCGTGCCGAGGATCTCCTCGCCGCGCACCATCACCACCTCGTCCATCATGTTGACGACGACGCAGACGTGGTTGGGGATGATCCGCACGACATCGCCGACTTCCGGCCTCGTGTTGCTGCGGGTGAGATCGAGGAAGCCGTGCTCCTCGGCGAATTTCGCGATCCTGGCTTCGGGGTGTTCGAGGATCAGGCCGTGGCCGTCGAGCCCGCTGCCGGTATCTGATGTCAGCGTTTTCGAGCCCGCATCGAGAATGCCGCGATCGGGACCGGCGCGGCTGACCACGGTGGAATAGATATTGAGCGCGCAGTCGTTCCAGGTCGCGACATCGGCGCCGACCTGCATGCGGTCGTTATAGATGTAGGTGCCGGGTCGATGCTCGGTCGCGCCCCTGAGCTTGCCGAGATTCTTCAGGTTCGGCGAGCCGCCGGTCGAGACCATCGATGCATCGAGGCCATGCGCGCGGACGCCGGCCAGCGCCTCGTCATAGAATTTCTGCGCTTCCGTCCAGCCGGTCTCGGTCGGGTAGAGCATGAAGCCCGCAAAGACGAGACCCTTGGAATCGGCAATCTGCCGCGCCAGCGCAATCGCCTCCGTTGGTGTTTCGACGCCGGCGCGTTTGCGCCCCGTGTCGCATTCGACCACGACCGAGAGCGGAAGGCCTGAAGCCGCTGCCGCCTGCATCAGGCTTGCCACAACGGTCGGATTGTCGGCCGCGACCGTCATGTGGGCCTTGGCCTGCAACGCGCCGAGGCGCGCCATCTTCTCTTCGCCCAGGAGATTGTAGCTGATCAGGATGTCGTCGATGCCAGCAGCCGCCATGATTTCGGCTTCGCCGATCTTCTGGCAGGTAATGCCTTTGGCGCCGGCCGCGATCTGGAGTTTCGCGAGTATCGGGCTCTTGTGGGTCTTGATGTGCGGGCGGTTGGCGACGCCGGCCGCGTCGCAAGCCTTCTGCACGCGTGCGATGTTGCGCTCGACCCGGTCCATGTCGATCACGGCAACGGGCGTGCCGTATTCGCGGGCGATTTTGGCGGCGAGGGGAGTTGTCATTTCTTGTTTCTCCAACCAACGATGTTGCCGTTTTCACCTCCCCTTCAAAGGGGGAGGTCGGCGCGCTCGGCCGCAATTTTTAAGCGGCTGAGCGAGACGGGAGGGGGGGTCAATTCCATCTGCGTGCGTCCGACCCCCACCCCAACCCTCCCCCTTGCAGGGGGAGGGGAGGGAGAAGACACTCAGGCCTGTTCTATCTCTTCACGTAGCACTTCAAGTTCCAGCCATTTGTCCTCGGCTTCCTGCAACTCTTTCTGCGCCTTGGTCAGGGCATCAGAGGCCTGGTCAAATTTCTTGCGATCCTTCTTGTAGAGATCGGGATCGTCAAGATGCCGTTGCTGTTTGGCGATTTCGGCCTGCAGCTTGGCGATGGTCTTCGGCAGGGTTTCGAGCGCGTGCTTTTCATTGAAATTGAGCCGGCGCTTCGGCGCGCTCGAAGACGTGTCCGTCGAGGCGGTCTTCTTGCGCTCGATCGCCGCCGCCTTGGCTTCGCGCTTCAGGTCCACCCCGCGCTGGGCCAGCATGTCGGAATAGCCGCCGGCATATTCGATCCACTTGCCGTCGCCTTCGGGCACGATCACGGACGTGACGACGCGGTCGAGGAAGTCGCGGTCGTGGCTGATCAGGATCACCGTTCCCTCATAGTCGCCGAGCATGTCCTCGAGCACGTCGAGGGTTTCAAGGTCGAGGTCGTTGGTCGGCTCGTCCAGCACCAGGAGATTGGAAGGTTTTGCCAGCGCCCGCGCCAGCATCAACCGGCCGCGCTCGCCACCAGATAAGGCTTCCAGCGGCGTGCGCCTTTGTTCTTCGCCGAACAGAAAGTCCTTCATGTAGCCGATGACATGTTTTGGCTTGCCGCTGACCATGACGTGGTCGCCACGTCCGCCCGTCAAGGCCTCGGCCAGTGTCGATTTCGGATCGAGGCTTTCGCGATGCTGGTCCAGCGTCGCCATTTCGATATTGGCGCCGAAACGGATGCTGCCGGTGTCGGGCGGATTGGCGCCGGTGAGCATTTCGATCAGGGTGGTCTTGCCGGCGCCGTTGGGGCCGACGATGCCGATGCGGTCGCCGCGCTGAATGCGGATCGAGAAGTCGTCGACGATCTTGCGATCGCCATAGCTGCGGCCGATGTTTTTTGCCTCGATGACCAGTTTGCCGGATTTATCCGCCTCAGTGGCGGCGAGATTGGCGTTGCCCGTCGTGCCGCGATAGTCGCGCCGCTGCTGCCTCAACGCATGCAGATCGCCGAGCCGTTTGACGTTGCGCTTGCGGCGGCCTGAAACGCCGTAACGCAGCCAGTGTTCTTCATTGACGATCTTGCGGTCGAGCTTGTGCTGCTCGCGCTCCTCCTCGGCCAGTACCTCGTCGCGCCAGGCCTCGAAGCCCGCAAAGCCGCGATCGATCTGCCTGATCTTGCCGCGGTCGAGCCAGGCGGTGGCACGCGACAAATTGGAAAGGAATCGGCGATCATGGCTGATGATGACCAGCGCGCTGCGGCGGCCATCGAGTTCGCTTTCCAGCCATTCGATCGTGGTGAGGTCAAGGTGGTTGGTCGGCTCGTCCAGAAGCAGAATGTCGGGCGACGGCGCCAGCACCCGCGCAAGCGCCGCGCGGCGCGCCTCGCCGCCGGACAGATGCGCGGGGTCCTCATCGCCGCGAAGGCCGAGCTGTTCCAGCACATAGCGCGCCGGATAGCGGTCATCGCCGGGTCCGAGCCCTGCTTCGACATAAGCGAGCGTGGTGTTAAAGCCTGCGAAATCCGGCTCCTGAGGCAGATAGCGGACAGTGGCGCCGGGTTGCACAAAACGACTGCCGCTATCGGGCTCGACCAGACCCGCGGCAATCTTCAACAGCGTCGATTTGCCGGAGCCGTTGCGGCCGATCAGACAGACGCGCTCCTGGGCCGACACCGACAGTTCGACGGCTGACAATAACGGCGTGCCGCCGAAGGTCAGCGCGATGTCTTTCAACTGGATCAGCGGCGGGGCCATGATGTCTCGGTTCAACCTTGAGGGGGTGCGGGCGCGTCGGCGCGCCGGCGCTGGATGCGGCGGATGGTCTGGTCTAGCGCGGCAAGAAACGTCGAACGGTCGCGGGCGGCGAACGATTTTGGCCCGCCGGTGACTTCGCCCGACGAACGCAGGTCGGTCATAAGATTGCGCACCGCCAGCGTCATCCCGATCGATTGCTCGGTGAACGGCTTGCCGTTCGGCGCGATCACCTCGGCGCCGGCCTTCACACAGCGGCTGGCGAGCGGGATATCCGACGTGATGACGATGTCGCCCTGGCCAGCGCGACCCGCGATCCAGTCATCGGCGGCGTCCATCGCCGACCCTGCCGCAATCCGCTCGATCATCGGATCCTGCGGCACCCGGATGAACTGTCCGGCGACAACGCTCACGGCAAGCCCGTGCCGCGCCGCGACCCGGTAAATCTCGTCTTTGACTGGGCAGGCGTCGGCATCGACATAGATGCGGGTGGGATTTGGGGGCGTTGTCATTGTTGATTGAATAGATAGGAACCGGTCGCAGGGTTTGCGATGCGCGTGTAGCCCATCGGCCACCAAAAGGCGACCCTTGAAGCTCCTTGCCGAGCCCCTTGGAGACCCTTGATATGGATTTCCCTTGGCGTACCATCGGCCGCGAAATCCAAAGTCAAAAAGGGATGGGGCTATGGCTGGCCTAATCGAAACCTATCGTGTTGAGGCCTATAACACCGCCAAATTGTCCGAAAACAGGATGCATGACGATACGGTGGCGCGCCGTTTCGGCTTCAGCGGCGGTCTCGTTCCCGGCGTCGACGTCATGGCCTACATGATGCATGTTCCGGTCGCAAAATGGGGCCGTGCCTTCCTCGAACGCGGCCTGATCGAGGCGCGCTTCGTCAAGCCGGTCTATGACGGCGAAATCACCGATATCAGGGGTGCGGAAAACGATGGCGTGATTGCGATCGAGGTCGAAAGCCGTGGCGAACTCTGCGCGACCGGAACCGCGTCGCTTCCTGCGGCCGCACCTCGCCTCTCGATCGCCGATTACCCGGAAACCGCGCCGGTGTCGGAACGCAAGCCGGTCAGCGTCACCTCCTATGAGGCCGGCCAATGGCTGGGCTCGATGCCGCGCACATGGGCCGATGAGGCGGCGGATGAATATCTGGGCGAGGTGCGCGAGCACGATCCCGTCTACGCGCGCGAAGGGCTCGGCCATCCCGGATTGCTGCAGCGGGTGATGAACAAGGTGCTGGTCGACAACGCGATCCTGGGCCCGTGGATTCACGTCGGCAGCCGGATGCAGTTGTTGAACGCCGCGCGCCGCGGCGATGAAATAATCGCGCGGGCGAAAGTCACCGGCAATTACGAGAAGAAGGGCCATCGCTTCGTTGAGCTCGATGCACTCGTTGTCGGCAATGGCACGACGCCGCTGGCGCATTGTCATCATATCGCGATCTATCAGCCGCGCGAGCAGGCGGCGGCGTAGGCGTCAGCGAAGGCGCGACACCTTCCTACGTCATGCCCGCGCTTGTCGCGGGCATCCACGTCTTCCTTTTTGTGGCGCCAAGACGTGGATGGCCGGGTCAAGCCCGGCCATGACGAGTGGAGGAATAACGCTCCCTCACGCCGCCTTCGTCTTCGCATCCCGAATGGCGCGCCAGACGCGCTCCGTTGTCAGCGGCATGTCGATATGGGTGATACCGAGCTCCGAGAGCGCATCCAGCACCGCATTGGTCAGCGTCGAGAGCGAGCCGGCGCAGCCGGCTTCGCCGCAGCCTTTGGTGCCGAGCGGATTCGATTTGGCCGGCACCGGATGATCGCCGATTTGCATCAAGGGGATGTCTTCGGCGCGCGGCAGCGCATAGTCCATGAACGAACCCGTAATCGGCTGGCCGTTGGCGTCGTAGCTGACGCATTCCATGAAGGCCTGTCCGATGCCCTGCGCGACGCCGCCGTGCAGCTGACCCGCGACGAGCATCGGGTTGACGACGGTGCCGAAATCGTTGACGCCGGTGTAGCGCACGATTTCCACGACGCCGGTTTCGGGATCGATCTCGACCTCGGCGACATGGCAGCCATTGGGGAAGGTCGAAGGCACCGGCCCGCTCGTATGATCGACGTCGAGCGAGGAGGGCACGTCTTCCGGCATCTGGCCTTCGCGCACGCGCTTTGCAAGCTCCATGATGTCGATCGA
This sequence comes from Bradyrhizobium sp., assembly GCF_049519115.1. Taxonomy (GTDB): domain Bacteria; phylum Pseudomonadota; class Alphaproteobacteria; order Rhizobiales; family Xanthobacteraceae; genus Bradyrhizobium. The sequence goes on along the minus strand of NZ_JBEKRB010000026.1, from coordinate 25,877 downwards.
GCGGTCGGTGCCGGCGATGGTGAACTGGCCGCCCGCAAATTCGATGTCGCCTTCGGCGGCTTCCATCAGGTGCGCGGCGGCGCGCTTGCCCTTTTCGACGATGAGCTGTGAGGCTTCGACGATCGCCATGCCGCTTGCCGTAATCGAGCGCGAACCGCCGGTGCCGTTGCCGGTATGCACGAGGTCGCTGTCGCCCTGTTCGAGTGTGATGCGCTCGAAGGGCACGCCGAGATGGGTTGCGAGCACCTGTGCAAATGGCGTCGCGTGACCTTGCCCGTAGTCGAGCGTGCCGGTGATGATCTTCACCGAGCCGTCGTCCTCGAACACGATCTTGCCGAGTTCGACATTGGGCGGCGCGGTGACTTCGAGGTAGGAGCCGACCGCGATCCCCCGCAGCTTGCCGCGCTTGCGGCTCTCCTTCCTGCGCTTGGCAAAATTGGCGTGGTCGGAGATATCCAGCGCCTTGTCGAACACGCCCTGAAAATCGCCGCTGTCATAGGTGACGCCGGAGGAGGCGGCAAAGGGCATCTGCGCAGGCTTGATGAAATTGCGCTTGCGGAGCGTCAGCCGGTTGATGCCCATCTCGTCGGCGGCGCGATCGATCAGCCGCTCCATGAAATAGTTGGCCTCGGGCCGCCCGGCGCCGCGATAGGCGCCCATCAGCGTGGTGTTGGTCAGCACGGTCTTGATGTCGACCGTCATCGCCGGCGTCCGGTAGACGCTGCCGAGATTCTTGCCGATGTTCAGCGACAACGGTTGTGGGGCGACACCGGTAATGTAGGCGCCGAGATTGCCGTAGCCGGAAATCTTGACCGCCAGGAACTTGCCTTCCGCATCGAGCGCGAGCTCGCAATGGACCTTCTGGGCGCGGCCGTGGCTGTCCGACAGAAAGCTGGTCGAGCGCTCGTCGGTCCATTTCACAGGCCGTCCCAACGCCTTTGCCGCGTGCAGGATGCAGATATATTCGGGATAATTGATATTCTTCATGCCGAACGAACCGCCGACATTGGCGGTCAGCAAATGCACTTTATCGTTCGGCACTTTCAGGATGTTCTTGGCGAGACCGACGCGGTTGGCGGCAACGCCCTGGGTCGGAACCTGAATCGTAAAGCGTTCGCTTGGCTTGTCATAGGAGGCGAGCGCGGCGCGCGGTTCCATCGCCACCACCGCGACGCGGGTGTTGAGGATGTCGAGTCTGGTGACATGCGCCGCATTCTTGAACGCTTGCTCCACCTTCTCGGTATCGCCGAAGTGATAATCGAGCGCGACGTTGTCGGGGATGTGATCGTAAAGCTGCGGCGCGCCGGGCTGGGCCGCTTCCTCGGGGTCGGTGACCGACGGCAGCGGATCGATGTCGACCTCGACCGCCTCGGCGGCATCGCGGGCCTGCACGAGCGTTTCGGCGACAACAAACGCGACCGGATCGCCGACATAGCGCACCTTGTCGGTCATCAGCGCGGTGCGATTGGTTTGATGGAGCGGCGTGCCGTCGCGGCTCTTCAGCGGCAACGCACAGGTGAAGGGGCCATAGCCGGCGGCGACCAGATCGGTTCCGGTCCACACGCCGAGCACGCCGGGCATGGCTTTGGCGGCTGAGGTGTCGATCCCGCGCAGCACGCCATGGGCGTGGCTGGAGCGCACGATCCAGGCATAGGCCTGCCCGGGAAGCTGGAAATCGTCGGTATATTTGCCCTTGCCGCGGACGAGCGTGTCGTCCTCCTTGCGGCGGACCGGCTGCCCCACCCCGTATTTTTGCAGTGCAATAGCGTTTTCCAGCGAACCGGGGGAGGTATGATCTTGCATTGAAAAACCTGAAAATGGCCGGTTTTCCTGAAGTTTTTCCGGCCTTCACCCCAATAGACCACGCTTTTGGCGGCGACAACGTCTGTTTGGGTATGATGCCATGTAGGGTTGCTGCACCGCCCTTGCCACCATTCTTGCCACTGCTAGAGTCGTTTCCGAAACAGACATTCCTCGTCGGCCCTTCATGGCCGGGGAAAGACATTTGGATGACGGACGATACGCGAGCGCGCGACGACGCGGCGTCGCGCGGTAGCTCGGTAATACCGGTCGCGGCCGATGCCGCGGAGGCAAAGCTGGTTCCCGGCGCCGAGGTCTATGCGGCGCTGGATCTTGGCACCAATAACTGCCGCCTTTTGATCGCTTGCCCGACCGAAGACGGCTTTCGCGTGGTCGATTCGTTTTCACGGATCATTCGCCTCGGCGAAGGCATTTCGGCCACCGGCTGCATCAGCGACGCCGCGATCGATCGCGCGATTGCCGCCTTGAGCGTTTGCCGCGACAAGATCAAATCGCGAAAGGCCAGGCGTTTGCGGCTGATCGCAACCGAAGCCTGCCGGGCCGCTTCGAATGCCGAAGGCTTTCGCAAACGCGTCGCCGCCGAAACCGGCATCCGGCTCGAAGTCATCGACCGCGAGACCGAGGCGGCGCTGGCGGTGATCGGCTGCTCGCCGCTGATCGATCCCTTGGGGCGCGGCGCCATCCTGTTCGATATCGGCGGCGGATCGAGCGAACTGGTGCGGATCGAGCGCGATCCGCAGGCGGGTGCCACGCCGCGCATCAAGGCCTGGATGTCGATCCCGCTCGGCGTGGTCACGCTGGCCGAGCATTTCGGCGGCCGTGATGTCACCGCGCAATCCTATGCCGCCATGATCGCCGAAGTCGCCAAGCACGTCGAGCCATTCGCGGCCGAACACAGCGGCGATCTTGCGGGCATGCATCTGCTCGGCACCTCCGGCACGGTGACGACGCTCGCCGGCATTCATCTCAATCTGCACCGCTACGACCGGCGGCGGGTCGACGGAATCTGGATGAACGATGCGGACATCACCGCGACCATCGCGCGCCTGTTGCGCATGAGCTATCAGGAGCGCGCCGCCAATCACTGCATCAGCGCAGAGCGCGCCGATCTGGTGCTGGCGGGCTGCGCCATACTCGATGCCATCCGCAACGCCTTCCCGCTGCCGCGGCTGCGCGTCGCGGACCGCGGCTTGCGCGAGGGCATGCTGGTGGAAATGATGCGCGAGGACGGCGCGCTAAGTTCACGTTAAAATGTCATTCCGGGGCGCATCGAAGATGCGAACCCGGAATCTCGAGAGTCCGGGCCTGCGCTTCGCGCACCCCGCAATGACCTCAAGCAGGATAGAATGGCCAAGGATACCACTGGGCGGCTGCATGTCACCGTCAAGACCGGCGGCAAGCGCAAGCTGTCCTCAAAGCTCTGGCTCGAACGCCAGCTCAACGATCCCTATGTGGCCCGCGCCAAGCGTGAAGGCCTGCGTTCGCGCGCGGCCTACAAGCTGATCGAGATCGACGACAAACATCATCTTCTCAAGCCCGGCATGACGGTGGTCGATCTCGGTGCCGCGCCGGGCGGCTGGAGCCAGATCGCGGCCAAGCGGATCGGGCTCGCGAGTGGCAAGGGCAGGGTGGTGGCGATCGACCTGTTGGAAATGCCGGAGATCGCCGGCGTCGTTTTCGCGCAGCTCGATTTTCTCGATTCCCGCGCGCCGGAGCGTCTGATTGCGATGATGGAAGGGCGCGCCGATATCGTGATGTCCGATATGGCGGCGAACACGACCGGCCATCGCAAGACCGACCAGTTGCGGATGGTCGGTCTGATTGAAACGGCCGCGTCGTTTGCCGCCGAAGTGTTGAAACCGGGCGGGACGTTCCTGGCGAAAGCCTTTCAGAGCGGCGCCGACGCCGAACTAATGGTTCAGTTGAAACGCGATTATGCGAACGTCCGCCACGTCAAGCCGGCAGCGAGCCGGCAGGATTCCTCCGAGCGCTACGTGCTGGCAACGGGATTTCGAGGCGGCAAGGAACAGGCCTAGACCGCATACGCCGCGAGCCGTGTCCGCCAGAGATTATGCCGCCCTCACCGAGTCCATGAATTTTCCGACTTCCTGTTTCAACCGGTTGCTCTCAGTCGACAGCGATTGGGCCGCTGACAGCACCTGCGACGAGGCGGTGCGGGTTTCGGCAGCGCCGCGCTGCACGTCGGCGATGTTGGCGGCGCCCTGTGAGGTGCCCTCAGCCGCGCGTTGCACGTTGCCGGAGATCTCTTGCGTGGCGGCGCTCTGCTCTTCAACGGCCGAAGCGATGGTGGAGGAAATTTCCGAGATCCGTCCGATGGTCGTGCCGATTTCCTTGATCGCTACCACCGAGTCCTGCGTCTCAGACTGAATATTGGCGACTTGCTGGCTGATCCTGCCGGTGGCATCGGCGGTTTGCTCGGCCAGACTCTTCACTTCGGCCGCGACCACCGCGAAACCGCGGCCGGCTTCGCCGGCGCGCGCCGCCTCGATGGTGGCGTTAAGCGCCAGGAGATTGGTCTGCTCCGCGATATTCTTGATGAGATTGACCACTTCGCCGATCTCCGCCGCCGATTGCGATAGCCGGCCGATGCGCGCATCGGTCTTCTGTGCCTGATCCACCGCATCAGACGCAATGCGAGAAGAAGCATCGACCTGACGGCTGATCTCGGCCACCGACGACGCCAGTTCCTCGCTGGCCGCGGCCACCGAATGCACATTGGTCGATGCGCTGCTCGACGCATCCGCCGCGTGGTTGCTGACGGTCTGAACCGTGTCCGCGGTCCGGCTTAATGTCGTTGCCGAGGCTTCCAGCTGGCTCGCTGCGCTCGACACCAGCACGATAATCTCGCCGACATCGCGCTCAAACTGATCGGCCAGCCGGTTCATCTCGGATTTGAGCTGCTCGGTCTGTCGGCCTTCGATCGCGGTTTGCTCCTCGCGCAGACGATCGGTCTCGATCATGGCATTGCGGAATACACCGACGGTACGCGCCATCTCGCCGATTTCGTCCTTGCGGTCCATATTGGCGACCGGCGCCTCGAATTCGCCGATGCTGAGCGAGGCCATGCGATGTTTCAGAACGGCCAGCGGCTTCACCACGCTACGGGTAATCATCCAGGCGATGGCGATCGACAGCATCATCAGCACGGCGATGACGATCGATGCGGTACGCACCATCGACCAGAACGACGCGTCGACCGAGGAAATGAACTGCGCGTTCCCGATCATCAGGTGCCAGGGTTCAAAGCCGCGGGCCCAGGCCACTTTGTCGACGGGTGTCGGATCGGCGCTGCTGCTCAGGAAAACAAAACGAAGGCTAGAGCCCGCCCCGCCTTGCCGCGCGATATCGATCAGGGTCGATGCGAACGGCATGCCATTGGCATCCTTCATGTTGCGCATGTCCTTGCCCACCAGCGTGGTCACGCTGGGGTTGGCGACCATGATTCCGGTGTCGTAGTCGTAGATGAAGACGTAGTTGGTGTGGTTTTCATACCAAACCAGGCTGGCGACAGCCAGAAAGCGCGCTCTCGCTTCCTGATCCGTCATCTGGCCCGCGGTAACGGCCTTTTGAAAGCCATCGGCGATCTGCCAGACCGAATCGACGATGGCTTGTGCCTTCTGCGTCCGTTCGACAATCAATTGGTTGCGTCCGACGAGCAGTACCGAGGTTGCGACCAGCGCCATGCATATCGCCCCGACAATCGTCATGGCCGCTAGTTTCGCGGCAATCGAGCGGTTCGAAAACAGATTGAGAAATTTCGACATGGGTACGGTCCGGCGAGTGCTGCGCTAAAGCGTGTCGATCATGCGCTGGCTAATAACCGCGACGCTAAAACCCAATCGTTAAAATCGGATTCACGATCATTTCACGCCTTGGTTATGGCGATGCTTATGAGTTAGGCAGTGAAAGGCGGATCATGCGAACACATGACGATGGTGCATCCGGCGTTCCCCGGATGCAGCGCAGCGCCGGCGCATATTTGGAACGTTGTCGGTAGATCTCTGGCGCGTTGCGCTGCTGATCCGGGGTCCAATTGGTCCCGGCTCTGCGGTGCAGCGTTACACGATGCACCGCGTTCGGGACACGAGACAGACCATCACCCCAACCGCTGATCCCGCGCATCCTGAGTGCCCTGGCTTGCCGCCTTGACGGCTTCCTTGGCCGCGCCCTTGCGGCTGGAAATCTCCACCGCCTTGCGGCCCGAGATTTCGTGGCCCGCATCGTCAGGCATCCGCCAGAACAGGAAGGCCGAGGCGACCGATATCACGCTGACCACAAGGAAGGCCGGGGCGAAGACGTCGGCGGTCAGTTCGTTCACGTGGCGGAACCACATGGTGGATTCCACCGAGAAGGCGCCGACCGCGACGCCGGCCGAAACCGCCAGCTGCTGGTTGACGCTGACGAGTGTCGTGGCGCGGCTCATCTGCGGCGGCTCGACTTCCGCATAAGCGACCGTGTTGATCGCGGTGAATTCCAGCGAGCGGAAGAAACCGCCGACCACAAGGATGATCACGATCAGCAGCAGTGGCGTCGTGACGGTGAACAGCGCGCAGGCGGCAAGGAAGATCGAACTGATGACGGCGTTGATTGTCATCAGATTGCGGAAGCCGAACGTTCGGATGATGCGCGCGGCGAGCGTCTTCATGCCCATGGCGCCCGCGGCGGTGCCGAAGGTGACAAGCCCGGAGTGGAACGGGGACAGGCCGAAACCGACCTGCATCAACAGCGGCAGCAGAAACGGCAGCGAGCCGATGCCAAGCCGAAACAGAAAGCCGCCGAGAATACTGGCGCGCATGGTCGGCAGCCGAAGCAGTCCGAAATCGAGCACGGGGGAAGAGGTCCGCCGGGCGTGGGTGACATAAAGCGTCATTGAAATCGAGCCGATGGCGACTAACGCGGCGACGACGCTCCACGGCAACAGATTGAGTCCGGCGACCGAGAGGCCGAAGGCGATTCCGGCCAGCCCAACGCCGGCGAGCACCATGCCGTAGAGATCGAATCGCTCGGGGTTCTCGCTTTTGATGGGATCGATGTAGCGCAGCGCCATGAAGATGCCGAGCAGCCCGATCGGGATGTTGATCAGGAAAATCCAGTGCCAGGAAAAATAGGTGGTGATGAATCCGCCGAGCGGCGGTCCGATCACAGGGCCTACCAGCGCCGGAACGGTGACCCAGGCCATGGCGTTCACGAGCGCACTCTTGTCGATCGAGCGTAACAGCACGAGCCGTCCGACCGGCGTCATCATCGCGCCGCCGATGCCTTGCAGCGTGCGTGCAAAGACAAAACCGGCGACCGATTCCGACAACGCGCAGCCGATCGAGCCGGCCATGAATACCGCGATCGCCGCTGAAAAAACCAGCCGCGCGCCGAAACGGTCGGCGGTCCAGCCGCTCGCCGGAATGAACACGGCAAGCGACAAAAGATAGGACGTGATCGCGAGCTTGAGCGTTAACGGGCTCGTGCCGATGTCGGCGGCAATCGCCGGCAGCGACGTCGCGATGACCGTCGAATCCATGTTCTCCATGAACAGCGCAGTGGCCACGATCAGTGGAAGCAGACGTTGTTTGTCCATGGAGATACTTTGTGATGCGGGGAACTTATGAGGCAGTCCTGCCTTAGTTGCTCGTGGAACACAGCGGAACCTGGGGATTCATCTTAGTTGATCTTTGATTTCAATGCATTCCCGGCGCATGCTAACAAAAGGCTTCGGTTAGTGTTTGTGGCGATTCTGTGCGGAAACCTTAACGTGCCCTGATGTGCATAGCTCGTCTGCACAAGAGGGGTTGTGCCTGGGAGAACATTGTGGGAGCTAGGCCCTACAGAGCTGTGATGCTCATTTCCCAGTCAATCTTTTAGAGAAGGAGAAACCCGGAATGGGGCACCGTTTGCTGTTTGTTGCCGCGATCGTTCTTGGTCTCGCTCCCGTCAGCGCGTCCGCTGAGGGTATTCTGCACCGTGCATCCTGCTCGGTCGTTCGTTATTACGTCGCCAAGTACAGCGCGTCGATGGCGGAAGCCTACGCGCGCAGCAAGGGCGCGACCGAGGCTGAAATCGAAGCAGCCCGGCGCTGCCTCGATACCGGATCTTCGCGCGTTCGCACCGCTCAGGACATGCACTAATCCAACTATAAGTGATTGCCGCGGGATGCACGTGATGTGCGCCCGCGGCTTTTTTGCCGCTACGGTGGCTGTGGGCCGCCCACACGATTGCTGGATTGGCCCCTTTGATTCGTCATGGTGGCGTGCTATCGACCACCGCCAACCCTACTGATGGGCCTGATTCGACGACGAAGCCCGCTTCGCCGTTGCATTGGCACATCCTGGATCAACCGCGGCCTGCGAGCCGCCGGATGGAGTTGGTAATGGCGCAGGTTCAATCCATCAACGAAGCCTTCACGTTCGACGACGTGCTGCTGAAACCCGGCCTTTCGGACATTCTGCCTTCAGAAGCCGATATCCGCTCGCGCGTCACCCGCGCTATCCCGCTCAATATTCCGATCATGGCGTCTGCCATGGACACCGTCACCGAAGCGCGCATGGCGATCGCGATGGCGCAGGCGGGCGGGGTCGGCGTCATCCACCGCAATTTCGATCCCGAAGGTCAGGCGGCGCAGGTACGCCAGGTCAAGAAGTACGAATCCGGAATGGTGGTCAATCCACTCACCATCGGCCCCGACGCGATGCTGTCGGATGCGCTGGCGCTGATGAGCGCCCATGGCTTTTCCGGCATTCCCGTTGTCACCGGCGGCGGTGAGGGCAGGCCGGGAAAACTGGTCGGCATTCTTACCAACCGCGACGTGCGTTTCGCCACCGATCCGAGGCAGAAGATCTCCGAGCTGATGACGCACGAGAACCTCGTGACGGTGCGCGAGGGCGTCAGCCAGGACGAGGCCAAGCGGATGCTGCACCAGCATCGCATCGAAAAGCTGCTCGTGGTCGACGAACAATATCGCTGCGTCGGTCTGATCACCGTGAAAGACATGGAGAAAGCCGTCGCCCATCCGCTGGCGTGTAAGGACGCGCAGGGACGTTTGCGTGTGGCGGCCGCGACCACGGTCGGCGAGGGCGGTTTTGAGCGCACCGAGCGATTGATCGACGCCGGCGTCGATTTGATCGTGGTGGACACCGCGCACGGCCATTCCGCGCGGGTGCTGGAAGCGGTCAATCGCATCAAGCGGCTGTCCAACGCGGTGCAGGTGATCGCCGGAAATATCGCGACCAAGGAAGGCGCCCAGGCGCTGATCGATGCCGGCGCTGACGCCATCAAGGTCGGCATCGGCCCGGGCTCGATCTGCACCACGCGCATTGTCGCCGGCGTCGGCGTCCCTCAGCTCACCGCGATCATGGATGCGGTGGAAGCCGCCAAGAAGGCCGACGTGCCCGTGATTGCGGACGGCGGCATCAAGTTTTCCGGCGATCTTGCCAAGGCGCTGGCGGCCGGTGCCGATATCGCGATGGTCGGCTCGCTCTTGGCCGGCACCGACGAGACGCCGGGCGAAGTGTTTTTATGGCAGGGCCGTTCCTACAAGGCCTATCGCGGCATGGGCTCGGTGGGTGCGATGGCCCGCGGTTCGGCCGATCGTTATTTCCAGCAGGACATCAAGGATACGCTCAAGCTCGTGCCCGAAGGCATCGAGGGGCAGGTGCCGTACAAGGGGCCGGTCGCCAATGTCATGCATCAGCTTGCCGGTGGTCTGCGCGCCGCGATGGGCTACGTCGGTGCGCGTAATCTCGCCGAATTCCACGAGAAGGCGCAGTTCGTGCGCATCACCGGTGCGGGCCTGCGCGAAAGCCACGTTCACGACGTGACGATTACGCGCGAGGCGCCGAACTATCCGGGCGGGGCGTAATTGCTGCCTCTGTCCGTCATGCCCGCGCGCTTGTCGCGGGCATCCAGGTCTTGCTTTCTGCGGATACAAAAGACGTGGATGGCCGGGACAAGCCCGGCCATGACGATAAGGTGCTCGAGTCTTCAGAACACCAACTCGCCGCATACGCATTATGCAACATGGCGTATGGGGTGGGCTGATCATCCAGTGTACATCCAGCCGAGATGCGGACGCTTTTGCCCGCGGTGAGAGTTCAGCCGGATGTTGCAGGAGGTCAAGATCGCAAAGCCGGCGTCGCCGCCGATGGACGGCTTGCCGCCGGAGAGCCGGATCTGGGCGGTCGTCGCGATCTCCGTCGCGGTCGGGATGGCTTCGCTTGACACAGCGATTGCCAATATCGCCTTGCCGACGATCGCCGCCGACCTGAAAGTGAGCCCGGCGGATGTGGTCTGGGTGGTCAACGCCTATCAGATCGCGCTGGTGGCCACGTTGTTGCCGCTCGGCGCGCTCGGCGAGATCGTCGGCCACCGGCGCATTTATCTCGGCGGCCTGTTGCTGTTCACGATCGCCTCGCTCGGATGCGCCTGCGCCTGGTCGTTGCCGACTCTCTTGATCGCGCGCGTGCTCCAGGGCCTCGGCGCCAGCGGTCTGATGGCCGTGAATTCGGCGCTGATCCGTTTCGTCTATCCAAGCCGGCTGCTCGGCCGCGGCTTCGGCTATAACGCGATGGCCGTCAGCACCGCATTTACCCTCGGCCCCACAATTGCCTCCGGCATTCTGTCGCTCGGGACGTGGCCATGGCTGTTCGCGGTCAACATTCCCTTCGGCCTGTTGGCGATGGCCATCGGCATGCGGACCCTGCCGCTGACGCCGCGCGCCGAACATGGTTTCGACTTTCTCGGCGCTATCCTGGCCTCGTTGTGCCTCGGCCTTGTCATTCTCGGTGTCGGCAGCGCGGCGCATAGGGCTGAACTTGGTTTGGTGTCGGCCGAACTCGTTTTGGGACTGGTGCTGGGGATCGTTCTGATCCGCCGCCACGCCGATCATCCGGCGCCGATGCTGCCGATCGACTTGTTTCGCCGGCCGATGTTTGCGCTCTCGGCCGTCACGTCCGTCTGTTCGTTTGCCATCCAGGGAATCGCCTTCGTCTCGTTGCCGTTCTATTTCGAGGACATTCTGCTCCGGAGCCAGGTCGAAACCGGTTTCTTCATGACGCCATGGCCGCTGGTGGTCGCGATCATGGCGCCCGTCGCCGGCCGCTTGAGCGATCGTTATCCGGTGGGACTGCTCGGCGGCGTCGGTCTCGTTCTGCTTGGGATCGGCATGACGTTGCTGGCGACGTTGCCGACTTCGCCAAGCATTCTCAACATCGTCTGGCGCATGGCGATTTGCGGGCTCGGCTTTGGCTTCTTCCAGACGCCGAATTTGAGGGCGATCATGTCGAGCGCGCCGCCCGGCCGCAGCGGCGGCGCCAGCGGCATCGTGGCGACCGCGCGCCTGACCGGACAGACGATCGGCGCGGCGCTGACCGCGTTCTGCTTTGTGCTGGCCGGCCGCGAAGGCGCCACCTATGCGCTTGCGCTCGGTGCGGGATTTGCCGCGGTCGGCAGCGTCATGAGTTTTCTGCGGCTGACGATACCGGCGACCAAGCCCTGAAGCGCGGCCAGAGGCGGATTACCTCGAGAAAATATCGTCCAGGCTGACATTGACCTGACCGGATGCGCGGACGTGCCGGACCTCGAAACTCCCAGGCCGAAACCGGTACTCCACCAGTCCGGTCTCCTTCACGCCGATCACTTCCTGCATCCGATCCGGGACGATGAATCCGACCGACGGCGCCCAGATGTGCCGGGTATGCGCGTAAGTGAAATCGCGGCGCTGATGCACATGACCGCTCGCAACTAGCCGGACATCGTACGCATCAAGCAAAGCAGCCAACCGCGCGCGCACGGGCTGGGGAACGAACCGGATGGCCGTAGCCGCTTCCTCGAGATCTTCCGGCGTATTCAAAAATAGCGGCTTGTGCAGAAACAGCGCGACCGGTTTTCCGTTCGCGCCCGCAAGCTGCGAGGTCAGCCATTCCTCCTGCTCCAGTTCGCTCAGGATTCCCGTATTCATGATCAGCGAGTTCAATCCGATAAAGCGCCAACCCTGTGCCTCGAATTGCCAGCGGTCTTCGCCGAAAACCGAAATAAAGGCGTCGCGCTGCTCCTCAGTCGCTGGGCATGAAGGTGCTGCGCCGACCGCGCTCGGGTTGTCGCCGATATCGTGATTGCCGGGCAGGTAACGGCAATCCACCGGCAGCATGCGATGAAGTTCTTTCGCGAATTCCATGTCGGCGCGGCTGGTCGGCCCATCCCAAGACACGTCCCCGGTGTTGATGACGAGATCGGGCCGGTGCGCGTCAATATGTTCGCTGACGCGATGGAAATTTTCGGTCAGCACAGCAAAATTGCGGGTGAGGTGCGTATCTGAAATCTGGGTTAGGCGAAATTCGACCATGGCGATATCCCTCCAGATGAAATCCGGCGCATCTGACGTCGTTGATCATCGCCTCGGTTGGTTGCGGCCGTGTGACCAAGTTAACCCCGCCGCACGCTGGCGCCGCCATCGACCGGCAACGTCACGCCGGTGATGAAGCTTGCTTCGTCGGAAGCCAGGAACAGCGCGGCATTGGCGACGTCCCACGCGGTGCCCATCTTGCCGCGCAACGGCACCTGGGCGTCGCGCATGGCGGCGACTTCGGTTCGGGTCTTCTTGAACGCCTTGGCGCGGGTATCGACCGCCATCGGCGTGTCCATCAGGCCGGGCAGGATCACATTGGCGCGGATGCCGTATTCGGCGTTCTGATAGGCGAGCTGTTCGGTGAACGCGATCATCGCCGCTTTGGTCGCCTTGTAGGCCACATAGGGATAGACGGTGATCGCGGCCATCGAGGAGATATTGATGATGGCGCCGCTCTTTTGTTGCCGCATGACGGGAATCGCATATTTCGCCGCCAGAATGCAGCTCTTCAGATTGATCGCGACGCAATTGTCGATCGCGGCTTCCGTGATGTGCAGCAATTCGGCGTCGCCACCAGCGAGGCTGACGCCGACATTGTTGTGGAGGATGTCGAGGCGGCCCCATCGCTTCGGTGCTTCCTCGATCATGGCCTTGAGGTCGCGCTCTCTCGTGACATCGGCTTCAAAGGCGACCGCCTTGCCGCCTTTGGATTCGATCAGATCAGCGGTTTCCTGCGCGGACGCCAAGTTGCGATCCACGCAGAGCACGGAAGCGCCTTCGCGCGCAAAGGTGATCGCCGTGGCGCGGCCGTTGCCTATGCCTTCGCCGGGGCTCTGGCCGGCGCCGACGACGATGGCCGTACGATCTTTCAGCCGCATGTTTCACTCCCGCAAATTTTCATTTGCGGAGAGTTTACCGGAAGCGCAGGTGCGAGGCTAATTCCCGTTGCGCGGAGCCGCTCAGCCCTGATGCGACCGGTCCATCTCGGTGGCGAGTTCTTTCGCCCGTTCGGTCGTCTTCTGCCATTGCAGTTCGAATTGGGCGGTGGGGCTGACCTGCGTACTGATGAGATGGGCCATCGCGGCATTGCGCATGTCGTAGATCACGAACGCCATCAGGGCGAGGCCAATCGCTGCCGCCAGGCCGTGACGGATCATGTCGCGGTAGCTGCGATAGCCGGTCTGGAAGTAGATCGCGAGCGCCAGCGCGACCGTCACGGCCGCGACGACACCCGTCAGCGCCGGCATCAGCACACCGGTTCCGTCGTCGGCGCTCAAATCGGGCAAAATGCCTGCCGCGCCCGAGACCAGGCTCGTTAATTCGGTGGCAGCGGTGTGGAGCGGATCGAGGTTCATCGCAGCCTCTTTGCGGCTAAAGGGATGACAACGCGAACAGGTGACCATTGGTCGCCTTCGCCTCGGCCACGGTTCAAGCCGGGGTCGTCTATTCCCTGCCCAATTCATTGTCACGGCGGCGGCTCGTCGCTATAGCGGGGGAGGCACTCTCAAAGAGAATCGGGGGCTGACATGTCGATCCAAAGCGTTCTCTTGCCGGTCTTCGTCCTGATCGGGCTGACTTTCGCGCTCCTGCTCGGCATGGCCGGCGCCCGCCGCAGGGCGTTGGTCAGCAAGGAGACCAAGATCAGGGATATTGCGCTGGGGCAGCAGAACTGGCCGACACGTGCTACCCAGATCGGCAACTGCTACCGGAACCAGTTCGAACTGCCGGTGCTGTTTTACGTCCTGATCGCGATTGCGCTGCCGATCCGCCATGCGGACCTCGTGATCGTGATGCTGTCCTGGGTGTTCGTGGTGGCGCGCTTCGTGCATGCCGGCATTTTCGTGAGTTCCAACGACCTCAACCAGCGTTCGCTGGCCTGGTTTGCCGGCGTGCTTGTGTTGCTCGCGATGTGGGTCTATTTCGCGTTGAAGATTCTGCTTCTGATCTGAAGCATCTAGACCCCAATCGAAAGATCTGAATGACCCCCGCCGCACGGCTTTCGGCAGCTATCGAGCTGCTCCAGACCATTGACGACCAGCGTGTTCCCGCGGCCCAAGCCTTGAAGGAATGGGGCACCGCGCATCGCTTTGCCGGTTCGGGCGACCGTGCCGCGATCTCGGGCCTGGTCTGGGACGTGCTGCGCCGGCGCGCCTCGAGCGCCTGGTTGATGGGCAGCGACACGCCGCGCGCGCGCCTGCTCGGCATGCTCCATCTCGAGCGCAAGCTCGATGCCGACCAGATTTCGGCGTTGTGCGACGGCAGCCGTTTCGCGCCCTCCGCGGTGACCGATACTGAACGATCCGCATTGATCTCGAATTCGCTTCGATCCGCGCCTCCACCGATTGCCGGCGATTATCCGGAATGGCTTGATCCTTATTTGGCGGAAGTATTCGGCGAGGACCGCGTAGCGGAAGCCACCGCGATGGCGAGCCGCGCGCCGCTCGATCTGCGCGTCAATACGCTCAAAGCCAAGCGCGACAAGGTGCTGGCTTCGACCGCGCATCTCGGCACCATGGAGACGCCGTGGTCGCCACTGGGGCTGCGCATCGAACTTGGCGCCGATGCCCGCAACCCCGGCATTCATGCCGAGGAAGCCTTCATCAAGGGCGCACTCGAGGTGCAGGACGAGGGCTCGCAACTGGCGGCGCTGTTGTCGGCCGCCAAACCCGGCGAGCAGGTGATCGATCTCTGTGCCGGGGCCGGCGGCAAGACGCTGGCGCTCGCCGCGATGATGGGTGGAAAGGGCCGGCTCATTGCAACGGATAGCGACAAGCGCCAGCTCGCGCCGATCCATGAGCGGCTGTCGCGCGCCGGGATCCATAATTGCGACGTGCGGACGCCAAAGGGTGACGGCGGCGAATTGTCCGACATCCGCGGCTCGGCCGATCTCGTGATGATCGACGCGCCCTGCACCGGAACCGGAACCTGGCGGCGCAACCCCGACGCCAAATGGCGAATTCGTCCCGGCGCGCTCGAACAGCGTCTGAAGGCCCAGGCCGAAGTGCTTGATCGCGCGGCTCCTCTGGTCAAGCCGGGCGGCCGTATCGCCTATGTGACCTGCTCGGTATTGTCTGCTGAAAACGGCGGCCAGATCCGCGAATTTCTGGCCCGGAGTGCGGATTTCGCGGTGATTCCGGCCGCCGAGACCGTGACGGCGCTTTGGGACAAGGCCGAGGATTTCACCGCCGCCACGTTGCAGTCGGCCGAGGGGCTACTGATGACCCCGCGCCGGACGGGTACGGACGGGTTTTATGTGTCGATTTTGACCCGGAAAAGCTGAGACGAATAAGCTCGTCATGCCCGGCCTTGTGCCGGGCATCCACGTCTTCCTCGGCTGCATATTTTAAGGCGTGGATGGCCGGGACAAGCCCGGCCATGACGGCTGTTTCAGCCTTGCGACCCCGGCCTCCGTCGCGTAATTGCTTGATATGACTCAGGCCCAGCCCGCAGCAGAGTCGGTGCCCTCCGTGGCCTCGGCGCATGACAAGATTCTGATTGTCGATTTCGGCAGCCAGGTCACGCAACTGATCGCCCGCCGCGTTCGCGAGGAGGGCGTCTATTCCGAAATCGTCCCGTTCCAGAAGGCTGAAACCGCCTTCCGCGAGATGCAGCCCAAAGCCGTGATCCTCTCCGGCGGCCCGGCCTCGGTGCTGGACAAGGATGCACCCGCGGCTCCGATGTCGATCCTCAATGCAGGGATTCCCGTGCTCGGCATCTGCTACGGCGAGCAGACCATGGCGCAGCAGCTCGGCGGCACGGTGGAAGCCGGCCACCACCGCGAGTTTGGCCGCGCCACCATCGAGGTCACCGATGACTGCGCGCTGTTCGACGGCGTCTGGCAGAAGGGCGGCCGTTACGACGTCTGGATGAGCCATGGCGACCGCGTCACGCAACTGCCGAAGGGATTTCGCGGCGTGGCGAGCGCGCATGGATCGCCGATCTCGGTGATCGCCGACGACGCGCGAAAATTCTACGCCATGCAGTTCCACCCTGAAGTGGTGCATACGCCAGATGGCGCCAAGCTCATTCGCAATTTCGTTCGCAAGGTCGCGGGGCTTGCCGGTGACTGGACCATGCGCGCGTTTCGTGAAGAGGCGATCGAGAAGATCCGCGCCCAGGTCGGCCGGGGTAAAGTGATCTGCGGTCTCTCCGGCGGCGTCGATTCAGCGGTCGCGGCCGTCTTGATCCATGAGGCGATCGGCGACCAGCTCACCTGTGTGTTTGTCGATCACGGCCTGTTGCGGCTCAACGAGGCCGAAACCGTCGTCGACCTCTTTCGGCACCACTACAACATCCCGCTGGTTCACGTGGATGCATCGAAGCAGTTTCTGGGCGAGCTCGAAGGCATCACGGATCCCGAACAAAAGCGCAAAACCATCGGGCGTCTGTTCATCGACGTGTTCGATGCGGAGGCGAAGAAAATCGGCGGCGCGGAATTTCTCGCGCAAGGCACGCTCTATCCCGACGTGATCGAGAGCGTGTCGTTCACCGGCGGCCCGTCGGTGACGATCAAGAGCCACCACAATGTCGGCGGCCTGCCCGCGCGCATGAACATGAAGCTGGTCGAGCCGTTGCGTGAACTGTTCAAGGACGAGGTGCGCGTGCTGGGCCGCGAACTCGGCCTGCCGGAGATTTTCGTCGGCCGGCATCCATTCCCCGGACCGGGGCTTGCGATCCGCTGCCCCGGCGACATCACGCGCGAAAAGCTCGGCATCCTGCGCAACGCGGACGCGGTCTACATCGACCAGATCCGCAAAGCCGGACTTTACGACAAGATCTGGCAGGCCTTCGCCGTGCTGCTGCCGGTGAAGACCGTCGGCGTGATGGGCGACGGGCGGACGTATGAATATGTCGTGGGCCTGCGCGCGGTGACATCGACCGACGGCATGACCGCCGACTTCTATGCCTTCGACATGAAATTCCTGGGCGAGACCGCGACCCGCATCATCAACGAGGTCAAGGGCGTCAACCGCGTCGTCTATGACGTGACGTCAAAGCCGCCGGGGACGATCGAGTGGGAGTAAGGGGATACCACGGGCGGCTATAGCGTAGGTTTGGTGGATTTATTGCCAGCTGAGATGGCAGCGCTCATGGTCTTCGCTCGGTTCTTCCGCTCCGTCTCGATCGCCGCCAGTGAACTGAAGCGCGATCGGCGCCGACCGTAAAGAGCGTTCACCCGGCCAGAGAGCCATTGTGTAGTCTGGCGTGCAGATCGGTGGCGTTGGTTCGGACGTCAGAACTATTGGACTTGTGGAAGGGTCCAGGCGGTTGCACTTCGGCGATCAAGATAGGCGTCGAGGCGACCGTGCGGGCATTACCCTCGAAAATCTTCGCACGATTCTCTGCACTGAGGGCCGCCACCTGATCGACGTAACGCCGTGTGTCGTCGTAATGGTGATTGGTTTCCGGGTCGATGCCGCGCACTGCTCCCACCATCTCCGACGCGAACAGGATGTTATCGATCGGAATCACCTTGGTGAGTAGTTCGATACCCGGCTGATGATAGACACAGGTGTCGAAGAAGACGATTCCGAGCAGATGTTCCGCGAGTGGCGGAAGCTTCATATCCTGAGCGATGCCACGATAGCGCCCCCAATGATAGGGCACCGCGCAGCCGCCGTGCGGGATAATGAACATGAGGCCCGGGAAATCCTTGAAGAGCTTCGATGTCAGGAATCGCATGAAGGCGTGGTATCGCCGTTGATATAGTGAGAGCCCGTGGCGTGGAAATTGGGGTTGCAACACGAACTGACGTGGACCATGGCGGGCACATCGAGCTCAACCATCTTCTCGTAGAGTGGATACCACCACCGGTCGGTGAGCGGAGGATCCGTCCAATACCCATGTGCTTTCTACCTTTGCACATGGGGCCGCGGGTGCATCGGACACTCGGCTTTCCCTGCGCCCTCTGTCCTTGGAGGAACAAGGTCCAGGCACAACTCGGGCGCTATCGGCGCCGCGGGATCGAATTTGCACGTGTTCGGCTGCATGAAAATCCCAAACATCTGGGCTGTTGATCGTCTGGCTTATGACTTGACGCGACGATGGAGCGGGAGTGGTTTGTGCTCGGCCGCACAAGCCAGACGGAGCCTGCCTCGATGAAATCCACGCGCCGAAACCTGAATTCCGCGACCAAGCCGAACAAGGAACCGAAGCTGTCCCGCACTCACTCACCCGCCGATCTTTCACCGGTGGACTGGCAGCGCGGTTTGCGCCGCCAGTTCGGGCGCGAGCAGGCCTTCGGGATTGAGAATCTGGGCAGCGAACCGTTTTTCTCCGAGTTTCGCGTCAGCAATCCCGATTCGAAATCAAGCTATCGCGTGGCGATTCGAGGCAGTGGACCAGGCGGAAATTTCTGTTCCTGCCCGGATTATGCCACCAGCGAGTTAGGTACCTGCAAGCACATCGAATTCACGCTCGCCCGGTTGGAGAAAAAGCGCGGCGCGAAGACCGCGTTCGCGCGCGGCTATCAGCCGGCATTTTCCGAGCTGTATTTGCGCAATGAAGGCAAGCGCCGCGTGCATTTTCGTGCCGGGACGGATTGCCCACCGGCGGTGCGCGAGGCCGCTGCCGGCCTGTTCGACGCCGGGCACGACGGAATGCTGCCGGACAATCGCCTTGGCGAACTCGAGCATTTTATGACCATGGCGTCCAAGTCCGGTCATGAGTTACGGGCCTACGAAGACGCTCTCGATTTTTTCGCGGGACGGCGGGATGCGGACCGGCGGGCCGCAAAGCTCGAGCAGTTGTTCCCACGCGGCGCTGCCGATCCCAAGCTGCTAGCGCTTCTGAAGGCGCCTCTCCATCCCTATCAGGCCGAGGGGGCGCTATTCGCGGTGCGGGTCGGTCGGGCACTGATCGGCGACGATATGGGGCTAGGCAAGACCATACAGGCAATCGCCGCCACAGAAATACTGGCACGGAATTTTGGCGTCTCGAAAGTGCTGGTGATCTGCCCGACCTCGCTCAAATACCAGTGGCAAAGCGAGATTGGGCGTTTCTCGGGGCGACATGGTGAAAATGCGGCGCGCGTCATCAACGGCGGCCGGGCGCAGCGGCAGAAGGACTATGCGTTAGACGACTTCTGCAAGATCACAAACTACGAGAAACTCAAGCCCGATCTCGACCTGATCGCCGCCTGGGCGCCCGAACTGGTGATCGTCGATGAAGCGCAACGGGTAAAAAACTGGAACACCATCGCAGCACGCGCCTTGAAACGCATCGATAGCTCCTATGCGATCGTGCTGACCGGGACGCCCCTGGAAAACAAGCTAGAAGAACTGGTTTCCATCGTCCAGTTTGTCGATCAGCACCGGCTGGGGCCAACCTGGAAGCTGTTGCACGAGCATCAGGTCAAGGACGAAACCGGGCGCGTCACCGGCTATACCGGGCTGGAGAAGATCGGCCAAACGTTGGCGCCGGTCATGATCCGCCGGCGCAAATCCGAGGTGCTGCGGCAACTGCCAAGCCGGACCGACCAGAACCTGCTGGTGCCGATGACCGAGATGCAAATGCTCTATCACCAGGAAAACGCCGACGAGGTGGCGAAAATCGTTCGGCGTTGGCGCAGGACCAGGTTTCTGTCGGACAAGGATCAGCGGCGGCTGATGATCGCCCTGCAGAACATGCGCATGTCGTGCAACAGCACCTATTTGCTGGACCGGGAAACCGACCATGGCGTCAAGGCTGACGAATTGGCGGCACTCTTCGACGAATTGTTCGCCGAGCTCGAAGCCAAGGCGGTGGTGTTTTCGCAGTGGACACGGACCCACAACATCGTTATCCGCCGTCTCGAAGCCCGCGGGATCGGCTACGTCTCCTTCCACGGTGGCGTGCCGTCGGACAAACGGCCGGCGTTGATCGAGCGGTTTCGCGATGATCCCGCCTGCCGCGTGTTCCTGTCGACCGATGCCGGCAGCACCGGCCTCAATCTGCAGCATGCCTCGACCGTGGTGAACATGGACTTGCCGTGGAACCCGGCGGTTCTCGAACAGCGTATCGCGCGCATCCATCGTATGGGTCAGGTGCGGCCGGTTCGCGTCATAAACTTCGTGGCAAAGGGCACCATCGAGGAGGGCATGCTTTCGACGTTGGCGTTCAAACGCTCCTTATCGGCAGGAATTCTCGACGGCGGCAGCGGCGAGATTTCGCTCGGCGGTTCGCGTCTCAACCGCTTCATGAAGGACGTGGAAAACGTCACCGGAAATATGGGCGAGGGCGAGGCCGTGACGCCGGCTGAGGAAGTGAGGAATATCATCACTTCTGATGACGCCGGATCCATAGAAGATGTACATGCGGACGCGAACATTGGCGCTGGCGAGATGGCGATCGCGCGGACCGATGGGGCTGGAGCACCACCGCGCGATGCAGCTCCCGATCCGTGGCAAGCCTTAGTGCACGTGGGTGCGCAGTTGATCGGTGCACTGGCGGCTGCCAGTGGACCCAACGCTGCGACGCATCCGTGGATCGAGCGCGATCTGGCCACCGGCGCGCAAAACCTCAAAATACCGCTGCCATCACCGAAAATCGCGAAGCAACTGGCCGATGCGCTTTCAGCGCTCGCGGACAATCTGCGGGGTGGGATTGAGTGACGGGCGAGGGCGGATGGCGAACATGCGCGGCGAGGCGGAACAGGTCACCTACGTTCTCACGCTCAAAGTGCGTTTCGGTCGCTGGTGCAATTTCATGAAGTCATTGGGGTAGCTTCATGCGGCGCGCCAAGATCGAGGAACAAAACCGTCTCATGGTCAGACGCCAGCGCGAACTCCGGACCGCTGCAGACGTGGTGACGAAGGCGTGGACGGCCTTTCCGGAGGTTCAGGCGCTCGCCGTGATAGGCTCGGTCGCAAAGCCGTTATGGAAGGAGGTTCCGAGATTTAGGGAGTTTCGCGAACAGCGGATCGAGATTTGGCACGAATGCAGGGACCTCGATCTGGCTCTTTGGATCGATTTGCAGCATCGACTCGGTGAGCTGCGTCGGGTAGGCGATCGCGCCTTGCGCGAAGCTTATGAGGGCGGGATCGGCACGAGCATCGCCAACCATGAGGTTGACGTGTTTTTGTTCGAGCCGCAGAATGATCGCTATCTCGGTCGGTTGTGCTCGTTCAACCATTGTCCCAAGGGAAAACCGGATTGCTCGGTTCCCGGTTGTGGCGCGATTCCGTTCAACAAGCGCATTGCGGATTTTGCGCCTCGCGGCGATCTTCTCGCCTCGGCCGCGCGGGCGATGCTCTACCAGCGCGGTGCCGGCCTGCTGCGCTCAGCGCTCGACCTGCCTTCGGTGGATGAGGATCAGGATTGAGATACGCGAAGGGCAATATGGCATTGACTACGCCTCGGTTTAGGCTTGATGCAGCGCCTGCTTACGAGTTTCGTGGAGGACCTCAAAACGCCGCGGGCACAGGTGGGATTACAAGTTAGTCCGGGCAGCCGGACAGCCGGGCCGGTTCGGCTGTGAGAGGAAAAGCGATCGGTGCATGACGGGTTTGATGCCGATCTGGGTGTACTCGAACAGCGAGGCCGGCTACGTTCACTTCGCAAACGCTCCGGAATCGATTTCACGTTGAATGATTATCCGCTCCGATGGCAGCAATAAGAAGGCTTCCGTTCCCGAAGTGGCTGACGCCGGCCGCGCGCTGTTGGCGGCGTATTCGTTTCAGCGCACGGGCAACCACCACCAGCGCGAGGATTACGAGTTGGGTGTCATCGTCCGGGCCTCGCTAACGGGCGACGAGGGAAAGCCGATCGCGCGGCAGCTGTGTCGGGGTTTGCTCGCTGCAGCTGCCAGCCACAGCGTATCCGCCTTTGAGTACGACGACCTGATGACGGGATTACTTAGGGTCCATCCGGACGACGTGCTCGATGAACAGATAAGCGGCGATAAGAAAGCCAAAGGCGGAAGCGTGGGATTGATCGGCGAATTCGCGCGCCATCACACGAGCCCGATGGATGCGGTGCCAGATGCCACGCTGGTCGCATGGTGTGACCGGGATCCTGTAGCGCGCTATCCCTTCGCGGCCGCGATTGCCACCCTGTATAATCAGAAGGACGACGAGAATCCGGACGGATGGAGAGACATCGCACGGACCCTTCTCTTGAAAACCCCGGACTAGGAGGCTGTGTTCAAGGAGATCGCCAGCCGGTTGTTTCCAACGGGTGGCGTCGGCTCGCTCTCCTCGCAGTACGAAGCCCGGCTCAAGCTTCTCGGCCAGTTAGATCTTAGCGATATGCCCGCACTTGCGGCGCCGCTGGCAAGGGCCAAGGATGCCTTGCAGAAAGAGGTTGATGCTTGGCGAAGCCGCGAGACCGAACAGGATCGCGCACGCAGCGGCCGTTTCGAGTAACCCTTGATGCCCGGCAGCTTCACTCTGTTAAAATTTATTGCGCTTGTTAGCTCGCATCTCAATAAGGTTGAGGTGCTTTGCGCAAAATGTACATGTCGCGACGTTCTACGAGCCAATCTCTTTCAGGAGATTCTGCACGTCCATGGTCTTGATCAGAACCGTGCCAGGTTCCTCGATCGGCCATGAAAGATATTTCGCGTGAGCCATAAGCTCAATTCTCGATCGGTTTTTGAGAAAAGCTTCGACCCGCCCCTTCTGGTCGAGACCATTGGTCCCGAAATGATCATCAAGAGCTTCACGGCTAATTTCACAACTGACGGAGCTGCCAAGCGCCTGGCCGACGAACGTCACAACATCCCGGCTGAAATCGTAACGTGGGGGTGGATTATTGAAGGTCAGATCGATATCTGCGATCGCCGAGCGCCGACCGTCAATAGCCTTGAGCACCCAATCACGACCGGTGCCGCTGACGGCGGCAAGACCCTCGTTGAGTAATTCGCGCCAGCTCGGACCGCGCTTATAGGCCTCCTGCCACGCGAGCCTCAGCTCGTTGGGTCTTTTTTGCCCGAGCACTTCGAACAGGGCATCGGCTTGCTGAAGATCTTTATCGCGCTTGGCCAATCCTTCGGGACGCCGTCGCGAAACAATCAGCTTGTGCACCGCATAGCGCGCGGGAGCCGGAACGTGAACATGGATACCGGCGCCGTGCAGGATCACGGCTGGTTCCGGGTCGTGAATGAGAAAATCGAGAAAGCGCAGCGGCTGCGCGTCTGTTTGCAGCGCCGGAAGTGCCCGGGGCTTGCCGGTCTCCTGTCCTTCGTTGGGGGTGAGAAAATCAACCCGCAATCCGCCTTTGGCAGTATAGCTGGTCACGCGCCTGCCATCGACGACGTGCGGAATGGCACGGAAGGTCTTGTCGACTTCCTTCAAAATTTCGAGCACCGGCGGAGTGCTATCGCCGATCGCAACCGATACATTTTTGAACTGAGCGATATCGATGTCGCCCGTCTGCAGGGGAGCGGCGGAGAGCCGGACACCCAGCATCGCGGCATAGGTCTGATAGGCGACTGTGCCGACGAGAACACCGCGAAGCCGAAAGACGCCGGCCTTGGCGAGCGCGGCGATGACATCGCCGATTTCGGGAATAGGCCGGGGAAGACCGAATGATCGCACCAGCGTGGATACTAGGGCGCGGCGTTCGCGCTCGTCGTCACGCGTTTCCGTGTGATGCGCGATGCGGTCCAATAATTCAGGCGTCTCCGGGCCGACATATCGTTGAGTTCGCGCCGCACCAGTCCCTGTCTGAAAGTACCAGTACTTGCGTCCCTTGAGGGTCTTGGAGGTGAAGGCGCCGCCTTCCGTGAAGGCGTCGTTGAATGCAGCGTTGGCGCAGCGCTCCAGCAACTCGGCATAGGTCGTCTGGGCGACCAGTGGGGGCACGGCCATGACGACCTCCGGGGCGTTATACTCATCTTGCAAAATGAGTATAACCTTGCCGGACTAAGGGCGTCCACCAAATTTATACTCATTTCGCAAAATGAGTATAACAACAGTTAATGCATGGAAGTATGGGCAGCCGGCCCTGTGTCGAGATTCAGAAGGCTGACGCTGTGCGGCTGTGCGGGCCGCATGCGGTGTTCAAGGACGTCGGGCTGGCGTTGCTAGAAATACGTTGCGAGGTGCGCACGGCAACGAGGCATCAGGGCCATCGCGGTGAACCTATTCGTAGAAACACCGCCATGGGCCGCTTACGGCAACAGCCTTCCCATTGTCATTTCAGTGCTCGACCAGTTCGGCTAGATAATACTAAAGCACTTCGCCAGAATGCGAGTCGCGTTGTGCGCATTGCTCTGTGTTCTAACGCTATCCAGCGACATCTTTCGTCGCGCAACGGAAGTTGCGTTTGATCGTCTTCGACTGCCGGCTCGTCGAGTCGTCTGCAGCCGATAGATGATGAGATGCATATTCTGGGGAGGCCAAGATTAAGCCAATAATTTCAACAGCGAAGAAATCTGACGGCATGGATGACGGTATTGAAGAATCAACGCCAAAAAATATTTGCTATTACAAGAATTTAGAACGGCAATTGATGATTGAGTGGGAGTAGGGGGCTTCCAATGGCGCGTTCGCAGTTCGTTGACTGCCCTACAAACTACGTATCCCGAAACGGATTGACGATCCGCAACCCTTCCTTCAGCGCCAAGCCGTGCTGCATATCTTCCGACCACAGCGTGTCGCAGCCGGCGTGAAGCGCGGAAGCTGCGATCATCGCGTCGTAGATGGAAAGGCCGTATCGCTCGGCAATTCCAAGGCCGGTCTCGTGGGCTTCGACGGTGAGGGGATGAACCGTCAGCAGGTCGCGCAGCATGTTGAGCAACGCGTGCGTCTCATCCCATGATATTTGCATCTTCCGGCGTGCGACGTTCGCGAGTTCGTTGAGAACCTGCACGCTGATGGAGCCGCCCTTGGCAATCGCCGCTTCCGCCCGATCGGCCTTCTTCGCATCGCCTGAGGCGATGTAAACGAGAACGTTGGTGTCGAAGAAGCTAACGGGCATTCGCCTCGTCCCTATCGAACTTGAAATCGGCAGGGAGACGGCCGCGGAAGGCGCGTAAACGTTTTAACAGTTCGCCGCGTCCAGGCTTGCGCGCCACGCCGAACAGCCGGCCATCCGCGATGTGGATTTCGATCTCGTCGCCTTCCTTGAGCTTGAGTGCTTCGACGACAGCAGCAGGCAAGCGGACCGCGAGACTGTTTCCCCACTTGGCAACTTGCACGGCTTCATCCTCGATTGATATACAATTAGTGCAGTGTATATCTTGGATGCTCGGAGGTCAAGACCGTCGGCGTCATGGGCGACGGGCGCACGCATGAATATGTCGTGGGCGCGCGGTGACCTTGACCGACGGCATGACAGCGGACTTCTATTCGTTCGACATGAAAGCATTGGGCGAAACCGCAACCCGCATCCTCAACGAGGTCAAGGGCGTCAACCGCGTGGTCTATGACGTTACCGCAGGGGATGATCGAGTGGGTGTGAGGGGAAGTACCGTGGAGAAGTATCGGAGAGCAGAGGATACTCGGGCGAATCCTAGGCTATCGATAGTAGTCGATAGAGTCTAAGCGACCCGCAGATCTGCCGCTCCGTAGGCGTCTCCCTGCTCTTTGAACGGCGCCCATACGCCGATTACTGCTCCTTCTTGAACAAATCCTGGAAGATGAGCTGGCCCCAAATGCGGCCGCGTGCATGCACCAGCGCGCCACCCTCGTTGAGCTTTCCCAGCTTGACGGGTGCGAACCCGAGTTGTTTGGCCAAGGCCGCCACGGGAGCGGTCGCATCCTCGTCGTCGCTGGACAGA
>NZ_JBEKRB010000025.1:0-103594 GCF_049519115.1 Bradyrhizobium sp. | reverse complement strand
AAGGGCCGCAACGTCGTGCTCGACAAGTCGTTCGGCGCCCCCCGCATCACCAAGGACGGCGTCACCGTCGCCAAGGAAATCGAGCTTGAAGACAAGTTCGAGAACATGGGCGCCCAGATGGTACGCGAAGTCGCCTCCAAGTCGGCCGATGCTGCCGGCGACGGCACCACCACCGCAACGGTTCTTGCCGCTGCGATCGTCCGCGAAGGCGCCAAGTCGGTTGCCGCCGGCATGAACCCGATGGATCTGAAGCGCGGTATTGATCTCGCGGTGGAAGCCGTGGTCGCCGACCTCGTCAAGAACTCCAAGAAGGTCACCTCGAACGAGGAAATCGCCCAGGTCGGCACGATTTCGTCGAACGGCGACGCCGAGATCGGCAAATTCCTCGCCGATGCGATGAAGAAGGTCGGCAACGAGGGCGTCATTACGGTTGAAGAAGCCAAGTCGCTCGAAACCGAACTCGATGTCGTCGAAGGCATGCAGTTCGACCGCGGCTATATCTCGCCCTACTTCGTCACCAACGCCGACAAGATGCGCGTTGAAATGGACGATGCCTATATCCTGATCAACGAGAAGAAGCTGTCCTCGCTCAACGAGCTGCTGCCGCTGCTCGAGGCCGTGGTGCAGACCGGCAAGCCGCTGGTCATCGTCGCGGAAGACGTCGAAGGCGAGGCTTTGGCCACGCTTGTGGTGAACCGTCTCCGCGGTGGTCTGAAGGTCGCCGCCGTCAAGGCGCCGGGCTTCGGCGATCGCCGCAAGGCCATGCTGCAGGACATCGCGGTCCTGACCGGCGGCCAGGCGATCTCGGAAGACCTCGGCATCAAGCTTGAGAACGTCACCCTCAACATGCTTGGCCGTGCCAAGAAGGTGATGATCGACAAGGAAAACACCACGATCGTCAACGGCGCCGGCAAGAAGGCCGACATCGAAGCGCGCGTTTCGCAGATCAAGGCGCAGATCGAGGAAACCACCTCGGACTACGACCGCGAGAAACTCCAGGAGCGTCTGGCCAAGCTCGCCGGCGGCGTCGCGGTGATCCGCGTCGGCGGCGCGACTGAGGTCGAGGTGAAGGAGCGCAAGGATCGCGTGGATGACGCGATGCATGCGACCCGTGCGGCTGTGGAAGAAGGCATCGTTCCGGGCGGCGGCGTCGCCCTGCTCCGTGCTTCCGAGGCGCTCAAGGGCATCCGCACCAAGAACGACGACCAGAAGACCGGCGTCGAGATTGTGCGCAAAGCACTGTCCTGGCCGGCGCGCCAGATCGCGATCAACGCAGGCGAAGACGGCTCGGTGATCGTCGGCAAGATCCTCGAGAAGGATCAGTATGCCTTCGGCTTCGACAGCCAGACCGGCGAATACGGCAACCTGGTCACCAAGGGCATCATCGACCCGACCAAGGTGGTTCGCGCCGCGATCCAGAACGCAGCCTCCGTGGCCGCGCTTTTGATCACGACCGAAGCCATGATCGCCGAACTGCCGAAGAAGAACGCCGGCGGTGGCGCTGGCGGCATGCCTCCGGGCGGCGGCATGGGCGGCATGGATTTCTGATCCGGTCTGGTCCGGACGCGATGCGGCATTCTTCATGCCGCTTCGCGAGAAGCCGGGACCTCGCTCCCAATCACGAAATGCAAAACCCCGGCATCGCTGCCGGGGTTTTTGTTTGAAGAACCGTCTCCATCTCATCGCTCCGCCGTGAGTTCGTCGATACGAGACAGAAACGTCTTCAGGACCTGAGACGTGTTGGCCTTGTGATAGCCGATGGCGACGTCGATCGTCGGCGCTTCGCCCCTCAGCGGCCGGCTGACCACCGACCATGGCAGGAAATGCCGTGCCGAGGCCGGCAACAGCGCCACCCCGCGCGTCGATGCGACGAGCGAAATCGCCATCGCGTAATTGTCGATCTCGAACGATGGCGTGATTTCAAGCTTTCGCCGCTTGAGATAGTCGGCGATGACGCCGCGCAGCACGCGCGGCACCTTCGATATGCCGATATAGGTCTCCCCGACAAAATCCCTCACGTCGACGCTCTTGCGGTCGGCCAGCTTGTGGTCGCTCGGCAGGATTGCAACCAGCGGCTCCTTCGCAATCACCTTGAGCGCGATGTCGGGATTCTGCTCGGCACGCAGAAAGGCAATGTCAAGTTTGCCCTGCCCCAGTTCGCTGGCAAGCGCCGCCGAATGGTCGCTCGAAACCCTGATCTCGATCTTGGCAAGTTCGCCGCGCAAGAGACCTGTCGCGCGCGGAAGCCAGTCGACTTCCTGGCCGGTGGTAAAGCCGACCGCGAAGACCTGCTTGGCTGGTTGAGTGGCGCGGCGCGCCGCTTCTGCCGCGGCCTCGGCCTGCGTGAGCGCGAGCCGCGCATGATCGAGAAAGGCGCGGCCGCCGGCGGTCAATTCAACGCCATGCACGCTGCGGGTCAGTAACGGCACCCCGACCTCATATTCCAAGTCCCTGATTTGCCGGCTCAGCGAAGGCTGAGCTGTATGCAGACGCTTCTCGGCAGCCACCGTGAGGCTGCCCTCCTCAGCGACCGCAACGAAATAGCGTAGATGACGGAGCTCCATACCATGCCTCCCAAGCATGATGTGGAGCTTACAAAGTCTTTTTCAAAAGCACCAGACCGCCACAAATAAGCATCTGACAACGGCACCGTACTTGCCCGGCATACCCGACCGGTAGGGTTCGGGCCGGGTCAGGCCAAAGGACAATTGCCATGACCACTCCCGTCATCCTCATCACCGGCGCGCTCACAGGCATCGGACGCGCCACCGCTTTAGCCTTCGGACGCGAAGGCGCCACCGTCGTGTTATCCGGCCGCCGCCAGGCCGAAGGCGAGGCGCTGGAGGCCGAACTGCGCCGCCTCGGCGCCGAGGCCGCGTTCATCCCCGCCGATGTCCGCCATGAGGACGACGTTCGGCGCCTGGTCGATCAGACCGTCGCCCGCTTCGGCCGCCTTGATGTCGCCGTCAATAATGCCGGGACCGAGGGCCAGCCGGGTCCGCTCACCGCGCAGACGCCCGAAAGTTACGCTGCGACGTTCGACACCAACGTGCTCGGCACGCTGCTCAGCCTGAAGCATGAACTGCGGGTGATGCAGCCGCGGGGCACAGGCAGCATCGTCAATATTTCCTCGACCATGGGCGAGCGCGGCGCAGCCAATCTCGCGCTTTACGTCGCGAGCAAGCACGCGGTCGAAGGCCTGACCAAGTCGGCCGCGTTAGAGGCCGCCGCTTTCGGCGTCCGCGTCAACGCGGTTGCACCCGGCCCGACCGATACCGCCATGCTCGATCGATTGACCGGCACGCCGGACAAGAAGGCGGCGTTCTATGCCGCGGTGCCGCTCAAGCGGGGCGCCAACCCTCAGGAGATCGCCGACGCCGTGACGTTTCTCGGTTCGGCAAGGGCGTCCTTCGTCACCGGCCAGATCATCCGCGTCAATGGCGGCAAGACCGCGAGCTGATCCGCTTCTCTCGAAAACAACAGGAGTTCTGTCATGACTACCTACACCCACCAGACCGCGCCCACGCAATTCGTCGAGGCCACCGGCATCCGCTTCGCCTATCGGCGCTTCGGCAAGACAGGCAGCGTGCCGATCGTCATGAACATTCACTTTCGCGGCACCATGGACCACTGGGATCCGGTGATTACCGACGGGCTGGCCGAGCGCCGCGAAGTGATCATGTTCGACAACGCAGGTGTTGGCGCGAGCTCGGGCGAGGTGCCGCCGACTTTCCCCGATATGGCAAGGGACGCGATCGCCTTTATCAAGGCGCTCGGAATCAGCAAGGCCGACATCCTGGGATACTCGATCGGCGGCAAGATCGCTCAGGAGATCGCCGTGCAAGCGCCGGATCTGGTGCGCAAGCTGGTCCTGGTAGGCACTGGCCCTCGCGGCGCCGACACCGCCGCCAGCAAAGCGGCGGAGATATTTTCCGCGACGTATGATCCGCCCGAACATCTCTGGATCGCCGCGCATTTCTCAGCCTCTCCCGCCGGCCGGGCAGCCGGTCTCGCGTATCTTGAACGCAAGCACCGCCGCCGGGACCGCAGTCCAGAAGTCAGCGAGGCATCCGCTGCCACCCAGTACCAGGCGATCGCCTTGTCGAACAAGAAGGTCGATGGCGTTCTTGATTACTTAAGTGAAATTCATCAACCGGCGCTCGTCGTGCATGGCCACAACGACCTGATCATTCCCACAGTCAACGGATTCACCCTGCAACAGCACCTGCCGAACGCGCAGCTCATCATCTTTCCGGATTCCAGCCACGCTCCTTTCTACCAGTATCCGGAAACGTTTATCCGCGAAGTCTCGGCGTTCCTCGACCAGGAAAAATGGGCATGAGCCGCCGCCTTCTCAACTTTGCATGACACGGAGAATGACCATGACCAATCTCAAGGGAAAAACCGCTCTCGTCACTGGCGCCTCGCGCGGTATCGGCCGGGCCAGCGCGCTGGCCCTCGCCAAACTCGGCGCGCAGGTGCTTATCCACTACGGCAGCGCCGCGAAGGAAGCCGAAGAAGTCGTAGCCGAAATCCGCAAAAGCGACGGCAAGGCCGATGCGATCGCCGCCGATCTCGCGGCAGCCGACGGCCCCCACAAACTGGCGCGGCAGGTTCGCTCCATCGTCGGCGACCGGCTCGACATTCTGGTTGCCAACGCCGGCGTGGCGAAATCGGCTTCTATCGAAGAGACGACGGTTGAGGATTTCGACCGGCTGTTTGCGGTCAATGTCCGCGCGCCGTTCTTCCTGGTGCAGCAGTTGCTGCCGATCATGCATGAGGGCAGCAGCATCGTGCTGCTCTCCTCGCTCGCCGCACATGCCGTGGTCGGCTCGCTGCCGGCTTACGCTGCGACCAAGGGCGCCATCGACACGCTGGTGAAGCATTTTTCGTCCGCCCTCGGCGCGCGTGGCATCCGGGTCAATGCGGTGGCACCCGGCGTTGTTGCGACCGACATGTCGTCCTTCACCAAGACGAACGAAGGGCGCGATTACGCGCTCGGCCTGCAAACCTTTAAACGCATCGCGCAGGCCGACGACGTCGGCGATGCGATCGCTTTCCTCGCCTCGTCGGAGGCGCGCTGGATCACCGGCGACACGATTCACGTCGACGGCGGCTCGAAGCTGTGAACCGCCTCGACACTTTCTCTCGCAACTCATAAGGAGATTCCCCATGTCAGGAAAACTTGAAGGCAAGACCGCATTCGTGACCGGAGCCTCGCGCGGTATCGGTGCGGCAATCGCAAAACGTCTCGCTGCCGACGGCGCGCGGGTCGCCATCACCTATTCGAAGGGCGCCGACGCGGCCGCGGCGGTGGTCGAGACCATCAAAGACGCCGGCGGACAGGCGATCGCGATCCAGGCGGATGCGACCGACGCTGCGGCGGTCCAGTCCGCCATCGACAAGATGGTGACCTCGTTCGGCAAACTCGATGTACTGGTGAACAATGCGGGCACGGCGATCCCGAAGACATTCGAAGAAAGCACACTGGAAGAAACCGATCGCGTCATCGACCTCAACCTGCGCGGTGTATTCATCGCAACCCATGCCGCGCTGAAGCACATCAACAATGGGGGCCGCATCATCAACATCGGGTCTTGCGTCGGCGAACGCATGATGACCCCCGGGCTCGTCGCCTACTCTGCGACCAAGGGAGCCATCCGGATGTTTACGCAAGGACTGGCCCGGGAGGTGGGAGACCGCGGTATCACCGTCAACAATATCCAGCCGGGCCCAATCGACACAGAACTCAACCCGGCCTCGGGCGATTGGGCTGAACCCCAAACGGCTAATACCGCGCTCAAACGCTACGGGACCGTGGACGACGTCGCGGCCATGGTGGCCTTCGTTGCGGGGCCGGAAGCATCCTATATCACGGGCGCCAATCTGACCGTCGACGGCGGTACCAACGCCTGAAGTTGGCTTTAGAGGCAAAAACCCCGGCAGCGATGCCGGGGTTTTGTTTGGACATCGAAAAGAGGTCACCACAAGTCTCCGAAAATGACGTAACAGACGCCGTAGTTTCGCAAGACGAACGACATGATGGCGGACGGCGAAGCCGTGTGGTCCTGACGTCTCGACGCTGACGTTCAACCTGGTGACGATGCCTGCGCATCGCACCGGGGATGGTGACAAAAGAGCCGATTACCAGGGAGAGCCCGAAGCAAGCCGTCAAAACAGTCGCACGGGGAAATGCCGGAATGTTTCGGCGTACCTGTGGTGAATTACTCGTGTGTTTTTATTTTACACACGAGGCTACGGGTGCGGCGAGCACCCGGCATTCCCTGCGCCCTCTTCTTTTGAGGGTTTAATTCAATAACTCAGACGCATTCGCGCCGTGAGATGGCAAGGCATGTTCGCCGGGCTGTTTGACATTCAAATAGGATACGAACGTCTCGCTCCTCGGATGGTCCCAACACGTCAGGTCCGCTGTCACATCATTCTTAAAGCACACTGTGGACTCTAAAGGGTCCAACCGGCTCGGTAGTGGTCGGCCGAAGAGAACCCAAGTCCAGGGAGCAGGTATGACCAACCTAATAGCAGGCTGCCGCGAAATCGAATTGTTGTGCAGACAACGCGCCATTTCAGACCTCGCGCACAGCTGGAAATGGCTGGGAGAGGCTGACCGTTGGAGCGATCTGGCGCATCGGGAAATAGCCTCTCGTTTTCAAAATAACGAGATGCATGCCGGTCCAATGGCAATGGGACCAAACAACGTTGAAGGTGACTCTTACCAGCAGAAGCACGAGTCGATGCTGCGCCTGCAATCCGTAACGTGCGGCGGATAGCGTTCGCACGCAACGCCAAGGGATCACAGCAATCAATCGAGGCTGTCCAAGTTTACGACCAACACGCGGACCGATAAATCAGGTCAAGTACGATCAGCATGCCGACACTCCCGACGGCGGCGAGTGTGAGCCACTCAAAGGTGCGCCAGCGGCGCGGTGAGTTGTCGCGCCATCGACGTGGTGGGATATAGCGGGCTTCCACGACAACCTCGGTCTAGGCGCGCGTTCGACGCCGGAGCGGCGTCACGCGCGCCTGTCGTCGAAGGGCGTGCTGAAAATATTTACGTGCGATCTCGTCCAACACAGCCGAGACCAACTCATCAGCACCTGCTACGTCTTTACGCTTCGCCTCGCGAAGAAAATCGGCAACATCTTCCTTCAATATGCTGAGACTCGCCTCGTCAGAAATTGGCGCCGCCAATTGAAGTCGTTCGCGCGCGCGCAATATTTCATTTCGTGAGGGCATCATGGCCTCCGAAGAATTTTTGGGTATTTGGACGCAAGGAAGCGTTTTGACCAGGTTGTTCGCAACCAGGAGGTGGGGAAGTTGAGGCCCGGGTTAGGGGGTCCGATCCCGCAGATCATTTGGATAACAGGTCACGAAGTGTCCGGTTCCTGACCTAACACCGCGGACCGATTGTTCCGGGCGTGGAACTACTGGTTCCCAGTCTGCGTTTCATTCCCCATTGCAGGAGAACCGCAGTGTCCCGCCAATCGCCCACAACGTATCTCACCGCCGATGAACTAAGACAGATTGCGGCAATATGGTCGGAAAACGAAGGACATCCGGCGTTTGTTGCGGCTGGCGACACGTCCATCCGCGCGTCGATCGGCAAATGCGCAGCGGCCGGAAAAGGAATGTCTCGTCAGTCCAGTCTGGTGGACGCGTGATGACGACCCTATCGACCCTCCTTGCTCGAAAGCAGAAGCTGTTAGAGCGGCTGCACGAAAATCCCGGCCCGAACGAGCGCAGAGATCGAGGGTTTTATCGCCCAAATCGATATGGCTTTAAATTTACTCGAAGAGCCGGGCGAGAGTAGCGACGAGCAATAGGCTGGCTATGCACGTCTGAGGGTAGAGTGTTCGCACGTTGTCTGATCCAGTGACCACGAACGAGTGCGCTAGGCGCTTCGTTTCTCCTCCCGCAAACTCTAGCTCTCGGCGCGCGGCCAGTCCGCTCGACCGGGAGCTTTTTTGGCACCGCCGCAAGCGGCGGCGACCCGATCAAGCAGAACGCTGATTGCCTGAGCTGCACCCCACTGGCGGGCTTGCCCTTCCCTCCCTGGCGACCACCGTGATGGTCCAGCGCATGGGATGATGCTCTTTCACCGAACGGACCATCCCCGTGACCGGCAATCCATTCAACATCACAGTCGCCTTCAGGCCCCGATATTGAGCGAAGCGGGAACGTCGGGCTTCGATGGGATCGGTAATCTCGATAGATCGCATGCATCAACACCAATGGTCGCGGTACGCGAAACGATTCCGCGACGATCTGCACGATATAGAGCAACCGTTAACAATTCCGATCCGGCGCTTTGACTTACAACGCGCTCAAATCATCCGGCACGGTTGCCAAATTTGGGGGATGTCGAGTATTTCTACGCACAGAAGAATTAACGTCTACCTAGAGCGATCCGTGCTGAAGTAACCTCGAGTAAATGGCCATTCGTTTCTTATTGGCACAAATTTTGGTCGGTACGACGCCCGTGTGTCCGAACGGATTAATATGAAGGTGCTGTCTACCAAGGCTGACTATGCCTCCGCCTAAAAGCAATCGACGTACATCGCCGAGACGTACACGCATCCACGGCGGATGGGTCACGGTGGTCGGAGAGGCCAGCGGCCGCGAGTGCAAAGTGCTCAACGTGTCAGCCGGCGGGGCAAAGCTCATAATGGAGATCGCGCCGAGAATTGGCACCAAGTTCTATCTCTCAGCTTCCCCCAACGCCGCACGCAGAAAGCAGTGCGTGGTAATCTGGCGGCGAAGTTCGACCGTCGGGATTAAGTTCTTATCTGAGTTCCGTTCGGTCAATTAGGTTCCCAAACTGGTAACACGCGGCTTCGGCGCGCTCACACGAGGCAGATTAATCGATTGTTGGAGTTGGTGAGCGTTATTGACCAGCGAATCAGTGTTTACCCTGCTCTGTTAGGTAACGGGCTGCTTTGTTTATCGCCTTGCTTGGTGACTGAGAGTATTGTGTTTCCGCACTCCAATTCGGGAAATCGCTATGATCAGCGCAAAACAGTGCAGGATGTACGCTGCCGAGTGCAAGATGCGTGCGTCGTCGAGTGATGTTTCAACTCAGCGATCAGTTGAGCATAGGATCATGGCGCTCAATTGGCTCGCATTAGCAGATGAGATTGATCGCGAACGCCTGTCGAGCCACATATGCGGAATTTTCATCGTAGGCCGCCGTTCAGATTCTCAATTTCCTGAGGCATTTTTGTCGCTACGCTAGGCGCCGCTCTCATCTAGTTTTACCTGTGGCTTGTCGTGCAGGGTCGTGCATGACCGCACTCGACAGCGAAATTGTGAACCTCAATGTGGCCGTTGTAGTCGGTGAGTCCAGGCGCCGTGAGATGGCGAAGACATGTTCGCCGGGCTGTTTGACATTCGAATAGGATACGAACGCGTTTTTGTCGTACCTCTGCGCCCTCACTCGTTCGAGGTCTTCTTTTTCATGTCTGACTTGATCTCGTCCGTCATTTGGATGCAGGTGACGAGATCGAGGTAGCTCGTCGTACCCAGCGAGCGAGCCTCGCTTACGCATTGGTCTCGTGTGGAAGCGGGGGTCGATGTCCAGAGCGTATTGAGCTGTTGCTTTGCAGCTTCCTCATCATGCTCACAGTCCGCGGTGCTCTGTCCCGCGGTTGAATGCGACCTCTTCGCGTCGGCCGACCTCGCCTCGCATAGCGCCTTGATGTTCAGCTCGGGCACCCGGCCGAATGCAAGCGGGGTAAATAGCGGCAGCGATATGGTTAGCAACACCAGGACACGCTTCATGCGAATCCCCTCCTGCAATGAGGTTTCGAACGAAAGAACTTGTGTGGAGCGTTGCGGTTCCCGTGCCGGGCGTAACTTTGGCGCGATCTGAGCCGGCCGTTCGAACTATGCCACCCGCTCCTTGCGCGCGAGCGTGGCGCTCAGGTCGAGCTGAGCGATCGGCACCGGCCGGCCGAACAGATAGCCCTGCACCAGGTCGACCCCCGCCGCACGCATGTATTCGAGCTGCTCTTCCGTCTCGACGCCCTCGGCAGTCGTGACGGTGCCGAGCCCCTGCGCGAGCGCGAGCGTCGAGGCGACGACGGCCTTGCAGTCCCGGCGGCTGAGGACGCCTTGCGTGAACGACTTGTCGATCTTGATCTTGTCGAACGGAAAGTTCGCCAGATAATTGACAGAAGAATACCCTGTGCCGAAATCGTCGAGCGCCATGGATATTCCGAGATTCTTGAGCTGGCGTATCGTGGTGAGGTGAGCTTCCTGGTTCTCAAGAAGCGAGGTCTCGGTGATCTCAAGCTCCAGCCGTGCGGGCGTGAGACCTGTCTCCACCAGGGTCGACAAAATCACCTCGAAGAGGTCGTCCTTTTTGAACTGAATAGCCGAGATATTGATGGCCAGCTTGACGTGCGCGGGCCAGGAAGCGGCGTCCGCGCAAGCCCGCCGCAGAATCCACTCGCCAAGCGGCACGATAAGGCCGGTCGATTCCGCGAGCGGAACGAACTTGTCCGGCCCAATCAGCCCCTTGGCCGGATGCCGCCATCGGACCAGGGCCTCGACGCCGCACAACGTTCGCGTCTTCGCATCCACAACGGGCTGGTAATGCAGTTCGAATTCCTGGCGCTCGATCGCATCGCGCAGCTCGATCTCCGCGGTGCGCTGCGTATCGGCAACCTCCAGAAGCTCGCTTCGGAAGAACCGGTAATCGTTTCTTCCATTGGCCTTGGCGTCGTAGAGCGCAAGGTCCGCCCGTTTCAGGAGTCCCTCCGGATCACTCTCATGTTCCGGGGCCAGCACAATTCCGATGCTGGCGCCGAGATTGGCCCTGTTGCCGTTGAGATCGAACGGCTGCGAAATGGCGGCGATGATCCGAAGCGCGAGCGCAATCGCTGCCTCGTGCTGATTAGCTCCGCCCTCCTGAATGATCGCAAATTCGTCACCGCCCAATCGCGCCAGTACGTCGGTTTCCCGGACCGTGGACTGCAACCGTTGTCCGACCTCAACCAGCAATTGGTCGCCGGCCGGATGCCCCAGCGTGTCGTTGACGGCTTTGAACCTGTCGAGGTCGATCATCA
Source organism: Bradyrhizobium sp. (assembly GCF_049519115.1). Lineage (GTDB taxonomy): Bacteria > Pseudomonadota > Alphaproteobacteria > Rhizobiales > Xanthobacteraceae > Bradyrhizobium. The sequence goes on along the minus strand of NZ_JBEKRB010000025.1, from coordinate 92,510 downwards.
TGACGGTGACCGCACCGCCGTTCCGCTTCAGTCGCTTGCTCGCCTCTTCGAGCTTGGCATTGAATTCGGCGCGGTTCGCAAGTCCCGTCAGCGCGTCGTGGCGCGCCAGGTGGATGATCTCCGCCTCCGCCCGCCGCCGTTCAGTGATGTCTTCGTGCGTTGCCAGCCAGCCGCCGTCGGCCATCGGCTGGCGGGTCACCAGGATGAAGCGCCCGTCGGAAAATTCGTCGACCCTGCTCGATGCCGCATCCTTCGGAAGCTGGTTCAACGAAGCAATTTTTTTCCGTGCCGCCAGGTCGCTCGTCTCACCCTTGAGAATGCCGCGAGAGATTCGATCGGCAATGATGGCCTGGTGAAGCGTTCCGATTTTCAGCAGATCCGGCGACAACCGGTACAGTTCGGCATAGCGTTCGTTCCAGACCACGAGCCGCCTCTGGCCGTCGAACATGCAAAGCCCCTGCGCCATGTTGCTCAAGGCTGCGTCAAATTGCATGTTGATGCGTGCGAGTTCGGTCGCCTGCTGAAAAGTGTCCTGCTCCTGGCGCGTCCGTTCGGTAATGTCTTCATGGGTGGCGACCCACCCGCCATCGGACAGCGGTCGGTGCGTGATTTGAATCGAACGTCCATCCTTGGATTGCAGGGTAACCGTCTCCCCGCGTGCAACATGTTCGAGAATTCGGGTGCAATATTCGTCGATATCGACCAGAATGAAGCCGAGCTCATTTCGATGGCTTATCAGGTCGCGCAGATAGCAACCGGGTTTGACCACTTCGGGCGACAACCCGTACATCTCAATATATCGCTGGTTGCAGACGACGAGACGTTTGGTTCGATCGAACAACGTCAAGCCCTGCGTCATATTCTCGACGGCGGTATCGAGGCGTTGCTTTTCCAGCTTGACGCGATTCTGCGAAGACTGATGCTGCCAGGACAGGCGCCGGACGATCAGCACGAGAATGACAGCGGCGATGATTGCCGAAAGACTTGCGGCGATGATCAGGAATTTGGTTTGTGCACGCCAGTCGGCGAGAGCGGAGGCGACCGTGGTCGTCGCCACCACCGTCAACGGAAATCGGGCCAGGCTCCGTACGGCAACCAGCCGCTCCGAACCGTCAACAGGGCTGATCACCCGGGAAGTACCGTGATCCAGACTCAACACGGCCGCCTGCGGCGTCGAGCCGACCTTGAAGTTCTTGCCGATGATCTCCTCGACATGGGGATATCGCGCCAGCAGCACGCCGTCATGGTGGTGCATGATAATCGCAGCACCCTTTCCGAGCGCGACGGCCGAAAAGAACTCCTCGATTTTTGCCGGCGCGATGGCCCGCGAAACAATGCCCAGGAACTGGCCGTTCGGCCCATTCACCTTGTGGGCGATCATTATTTTCCACTGCGAAGTGAAGCGGCTATACACCAGTGCGATCTGCAGGTTCGGTGCCTCGGGGTCGAACTTGAAGGTCTTGAAGTAAGCGCGATCGTCGATCTTGACGTTTGGAACGGGCGAGACTTCCGACGAATTGATCAGGATGCCGTCCGCGTCGTAGATGTTGACGCCGGCGATTTTGTAAGCGCGGCTGACCCTTTCCTTCAACTGCAGGTGCATTTCGTGCGTTGACATCCGGCGCTTGAAATCGTCGGGAGACACGATCCCGGCCTGATGGATCTGTTCGACGAGGTCGATTAACGGCACCTCGACATCGTCCAGTTCCTGGTCGAAGTGGCGGGCAAGCAACAACGTGGTATTTTCCAATTCCCGCGTGCTGCTCTCGATCGCGTGGTCACGGAAATTCGCGATCATGACCGCGGTGCCGATCGCAATGGCCACGATCAGCAGAATGCCGGAAATGACGAGCCAGCGAATTGGATTGCGTCGGCCAGGCTGCTCGCCGTCGGCAAAACCGCCGACGTCGACCGCACCCTTTCCACCGACCAAGTTTTTGCTGGTTTTCAGCATTTTTTTCACTCCCCGGCGGACAAGAATAAAATCCGAGCGTGGAGTTCGCGTTAGCAATATCGGTTATTAAAGCGTTAAAATCGCTGGTCGATTTTACTGACGGGCGTCGCGCTTTTGATAACGGCGACGCATTTTCGCAGGACGCATCTCGGTTCCCGCGCATTTTCGGGCGCGGCCACTGCGCTGTTCGAGCTTCGAACAGGAAGCGCATCCTCACCGCACCAGCTTGCCGATCCGATCGGTGCGAACACGCGCCGGCGCGCCGCCTCCATCCTCGCGCGAGAAGAAAATCAAGCTTACGCGGCCAATCAAATTATCAAAGGGAACATAGCCGACTTGCGAGAGCACACGGCTGTCGGTTGAGTTATCGCGATTATCGCCCAGCATGAAAAAATGACCTTCCGGGACGGTATAAACATCGGTGTTATCGAGAAAGCTGTTGTCCACGCAATCGAGCGTCTCGTAAGTCACGTCGTTCGGCAATGTTTCCTGCCAACGTCTCGCCGACGTGCCGGATGCCGATCCGCACGCACCGTCATCAAAAATGCGGGCCAAAGGCTCGCGCTTGACCGGCGTGTCATTGATGTAAAGACGGCCTTGTTTCATCTGAATGCGATCGCCGGGCAGTCCGACGACACGTTTCACGTAGTCGACTGCCTGGTCTTTCGAAACGCGAAACACGACGACATCACCGGGCGTCGGTTCGGCGGAAAATATTCGGCCCGAAGGTAGCGGTGCCGAAAATGGTGGCGAAAAGCGGCTATAGCCGTAGGCGAACTTCGAAACGAGAACATAGTCACCGACAAGCAGCGTCGGACTCATGGAGGCCGACGGAATATTGAACGGCTGGTAGAGAAGACCGCGAATGAAGAGCGCAGCCGCAAGTCCCAGAACAAGATTGAACACATAAGTCAGTATCGTCCGCCAGAACCCGAAATGCTCGATACGCCCCAGCATCAACAGGAAGACGATCAGCGACCACAACGATGAAGCCGCCACCAGCAATGGAACGAGGTCCAGGGCTGTTCCGCGACCGTTCGCGGCACCGATCGCAACGATCACGATGAATCCGAGGATCGTCGGCACGCTACTCCAGGCAAACGCGGCGCGCAGGTGAAGAGCAGGCGCCCGTCCGCCTAACAGGCGACCGATCCAACTCAGTAACAACCCCGCCAGATATAACCACGCGATGCCGACGAGTATGCCAAGCAACACGAGGCCCAGCCCAAGCTGCCAGTTCAGCAGATAGGTTGCGCCGTCGATCACCGAAATCTGGTTGTAGAGGCTCGCGACCGTGCCGAGGATCGCCAGCAGCCAGACCAGGTAGGTCGGTCGGGTCGCAACGAGGCGTTCAATGGTGAGGCGCGGGCTGAACCACACGGTGATCCACGGAGATCGGGCGCCTTCGTCCGGCGTCAGCGTCATGAAAGCCCCTCTCCCGACTCACGCCAACAGTGCGCGGCCCCCTGCTTCATAGCGGCCTTTTCTGATCTCGAAAATAAAATACGGCTGATCGCCGGAAAGCGCGCGGGTGAACAGGCCTTCGCGTTTGACCCCGCCGATCTTGGTCATCGCGCCCTGCGAGCGCCAATTCTCGTGGCCGACCCAAAACACAACGGTCTCGACGAAGCTGAAAGCGTGGTCGAGCATCATGCGCTTGACCTCGCGATTGGCGCCGCCGCCCCAATGGCTGCGGGCGAGAAAAGTCCAGCCGATCTCGATTTCGCCGATCTCGGGCTCGTAGCCGTAATAACGGCTCGATCCGATCAGGCGGCCGGTGACACGGTCGACGAACGCAAAGCCCATGTTTGAAGCGACCGCACCGTCGAAGAATTTTCGAAATTCAGGCTCGGTGTATCGGGTGGAAACCGGATGTACTTCCCAGATCTTCGGATCGGAGCCGGCCGCATAGAGCTCCGTCCAGTCATCCGGTCTGATCGGTCTGATGGTGATGCTGGGGCCGACCAGCGTCGGCTGAAAATCTGGCTCGGACATAGGAGCAAGATTACCGACACGCCCGAAAAACCGAAAGCGGAAATGAACCCAAAGTGGATGAAGCGGGAGCCCTTGAAGTGCAAGTCCTTGAAGCGGAGGTCCCGCCTGCTTAGTCCACGCGCGCGACCACAGCGAGCTTGCGGATGCCCTGGTTGTGGTAGGCGCTGAGGAAGGCGTTGTAGTCGCGGAACGAGACGCAGCCGTTGGAATCGCCGTTCGGCCCCAGCATGAAGGAGTGCGCGAGCAGGCCTTCGCGGCCAAAGATCGCGTCCTCACCGCCGACCGGCGTCAGCCGCAACGCAGCTACGCCGTGAAACAACGACTCGCGCGGTTTCAGCGTGTAGATATGCGGCGGCGTCACGCCGCGCATGCGAACGCGGGAGGAATGCGGATCGTCGAGATTTGAGCCCAGGCCGGAATGCGCATCGAGCTTGGTGCCGTCGGGCAGATATACCGTGTGCGCGGTGATGTCGTAGATGGCGGTGTCGCGGTCGTAAGGCGGCGAACCACCCAGCATCGGATTCTGCTCGCGGCCGACGCTGCCGGTGACATTCACTGTGGCGCTGGCGTCGGCGGAAGCATAAGCTAAAACTGGATTACGCGAAGACGGCTCCTTGCCCCATAGCTTGTCGACGATCGACTGACGCTCGCCGGAGCCGAGCGACAGAATCGCATTCTTCGCGCGCTGCGCCATGTCGCGGATCTTGCCCATGCCCTTCGGAGGATCTTCCGGCGGCGCCGCCGGCGAAGCCGACGCGAGCTGGAATTTTGCGGCCTCCTTTGACGGCTCCTTCGGTGTCTCTTTCGCCTTGGGCGCTTCGGCGAGCTTCAGAGGTTCGGGCTTCGGCGCGATCGCGAGCTTTACGGGTTCTTCCGGCACGGGAGACGGCGCGACACCTTGCGGCGAAGCGGCGGCGAAACGATCGAGGAAGGAAAGCGCGGGCTCGACTGGTGTGGCTTCCGGCGCCTCAATCGTCGGAGGCTCAACCCGCACAACGCTGTGGACGGAGAAATCGACGAAACGGCGCGCGACCGGCGCATCGAAACTGGTGCTGCCGAGTTCAGGATAAGGGCTCGCCGCAAAAATATTGGCGTATAGCGTCCAGCCGCAGCCGACCACGAGACCGATCACTGCAGACGCAGTGATCAGACTTTGCGAGGTCACTTTGCGGGCTGGTCTCTTAAGAGTGGGTGCCGCGAACTCGTAACACGCAACTAAACTAATATTCATTCGCCTTGCATCCGGACTGGTTCCACCTCGTCTCCCCCATAACCGCCGCTCCAAGGTGCACGGCGCGGGCACCTTCGAACGGCGGCCAGTACGATCGTCCGCCGAACTCATCGGCAGCATTTCGCAGAGGTGCGGGACGGCATTAAGGCAAGTTTTAGTTAAATGGCGATTAAGTGCGGGGCAGTTGTGAGGCAGTCCCGAAATGAAACGGATTTGCGGCGGAAAACCCCGTAAAGTGCCGTGGCTCTTCGCAATTCACTTTCCTTGAATCCGCCATATTTACGCGAGCAACCGCGCGCCTTTACTGCAGCTCCAGCGGCGGCGAATTGTCGAGAACGGCGCGCTTCGCCCCCTCAACAAGATCGAGCCCGTAGGTTTCGATCACGAGCGGTCCGCGCAGGCGCTTGAACTCAGCGACCCGCTCGATCTTGTTGAAGGTCTCCGTCACGTAAGGCTGGAGGTTGGCGCGCACTTCGTCGACCCACAGCAATTTGCCCGATAGTTTGGCCGGATCGGGCTCGGCCATGTTGACCCAGCGGATGCGCTGGGTCGGCTGCACCACGCAGGTGTCTTTGGGGAGATAAAACGCAAGCCAGCTTGCGGTGCCGTAGTCGGGCGCCAGCACGCAAGCCGCGCCGACACGCGCCCGCGTAGCCTCGATCTCGGCGGCGAGCACAGGCCAGCCGACGCCGATGCTGCGAACCGTGGCGTCGCGGCGAAAGCCTGATAGCACGCCCGTGTTGGCTTGCACGATCAAGGCGACAAACATCAAAACACCGACCGGCGAAGCCCAGCGCAGGCAAAAATCCGCGACGCGTTGCGAAACTCGCTCCCACCGCGTCAGGCTGGCGGCGACCGCGGCTGCGATCGCAAGCGCGGGATACACGGGTGCAAACCAGTTTGCTTCGACGCGGGCATGCAGCGAATGCCAGAGAAAATAGAGCGTGACGACCCAGAACATCACGCCGATCAGTACGCGTGAGGCGAGCGCGCCGCCCTCGCGCCGCATCAGCGCATAGAGGCCCATCGCGCCGAGAATGAAAACCAGCGGGGTCGCAAACGCAATCTGGGTCGGGATCAGCTCGCCAATGAATGAGAGCCTGAAACTAACGACCTCGCCACGGCCGAGTTGCTTGATGAAGGAAACCCAACCGTGATCGGCGTTCCAGAGAATGACGGGAGAAAAGACGATCAGCGCCACCAGCCCGCCGAGATAGAGCCAGGGTGAGAGCAACCACGGCCTTAGCTTGGGCACGACGATCAGCCAGATCAGGATCGCAGGCCCGAAGAACATCGCGGTGTACTTCGACACCAGTGCTGCGCCCGCGGCAGCGCCAACCGCGAGCCACCACGCGCCGCGCCCGCTCTCCAGCACCTTGGCGAGAAAAAACAGCACAAAGCTTGAGGCGACCAGGAGCGGCGAATCCGGCGTGACGATCAGGGTGCCGACCGCCGCCATCAAGGTGACATTCAAGAGAATGGCGGCATTGGCCGCCACGCGCTGGCTGCCGAACAGGATTTCGGCCGCGCGATATACCGCAAAGCTCATCGGCAGCGCGAGCACGATCGACACCAGCCGCACGCCAAGTTCGCTATCGCCGGCGATCATGGTGCCGAGACGGATCACCAGCGCCACGCCCGGCGGATGGTCGTAGTAACCGAGAGCGAGATTCTTCGACCAGATCCAGTAATAGGCTTCGTCGAAGGTGAGCGGCGTCAATGCCGCACCGACCAGCCGCAGCAACACGAGGGCCGAGACAGTCAGTATGGTGTTGCGAACGAGCCTCGTGCCGCCCTCGTTCGAAGTCATGGAAGGTTCATCGCTTGCGCCAGACGAACAGTCCGGACATCGCATAATTCCAGACCACGCCCATCAGTGCGCCGGCCGCACCCGCAAGCCACCAGATCGGCTGCTGATCGTAGACCGAGAACGCCACGCCGACATTGGCGAACAGGCCGACGCTGCAAACGAGGTAGAACAACAACAGGCCGCGCAGGATCGCAAAGCCTTTCAGCCGCTGGTCGCGATAGGTGAGGAAATTGTTCAGGATGAAATTGCTGGTCATGGCGCACAACGCGCCGCAGGCCTGCGCCCCCGCAAACGGAGCGTGGAAAATCTCAAGCGCCGCATAGAGCGCGGCCAAATGCACGACCAGCCCGAGCGAGCCGACCATCGCAAACAGTAAAAACCGCAGCGACACCACGTCGTTGGTGAGTTTTGCTAGCACGAGCCCGAGGAAGTCGAGCGCCACCATGGAGTCGAGCTTGCTCTCGCCATGCAGCCGCGAGCCGAACGTATAAGGAACCTCCTTGATGCGGAGCGTGCCGCGGGCAGTCGCCACTACATCAAGCAGGATCTTGAAGCCTTGTGTCGACAATTGCGGCGCGAGCTGTTCGAAGCGGTCACGGCGGATCATGAAGAAGCCGCTCATGGGATCGGCGACATCTACCCGCAGCACACGTTTGGCCACTTCGGTCGCAAGCGCACTGGCGCCCGCCCGCTGGCGGTTGAAACTCTGCGCGCTGCCGCCCTCGATGTAACGGCTGCCGACCACGAGATCGAATTCGCCACCTTGCAGCAGCGCGAGCATCTTCGGCAGTTGGGTCTCATCGTGCTGCAAGTCGGCGTCGATCACCGCTGCGCACGGCGCACTCGAGGCCAGGATCCCCTCGATGCAGGCACCGGACAGGCCGCGCCGTCCGATCCGCCGAATGCAGCGCACGCGACGGTCCTCGCGCGAGAGCTCGCGCAGGACCTGCCAGGTGCCATCAGGCGAATTGTCGTCGACAAAAATGGCTTCGAACGGGATGCCGGCCAGCGTCTTTTCCAGCCGCCGAAACAGCGTGGTAACATTGTCCCGCTCGTTGAAGGTCGGGATAACGACAGAAAGCTGAGGTAAACCAACGGCTTGCGCTGGATTCCCGCCCCCCATTGGCGAAGCGTCATTCATGACGCCAGCGTATATCCGATCGTGCGATGGGAGCCAAGGGAACGGCCGGAAACAACATTTTCAGGGTCAAGACATCCCCAAAAATGCCAACGACCACGAACAGATGGCGCGCGTACATCCGGCGCAGCCGAGCTATTTCGTGGTCGTCCCAGCGCCGGAGCTATGAAGCATCAACGTCGCCGTTGGATAGGATATGGGGACGATTACTCGCTTTACAAGGGGGCTCGATTGGCCGGGCACGCGAACTGGTCAACGCCAGCCGGTTTGACTACGCTTCGACCTCCGCCCCCTTTTTTCATATCCGAGAGCGAGATCGTCCGTGAGCAAAGCCCCCGCCTCCGAAACCGCCGCGAAATCCGGCCGCATCTTCATCGGCATTGGCGGCTGGACGTTCGAGCCGTGGCGCGGCGTGTTCTATCCTGAAAAACTTGTCCAGGCCAAAGAGCTGCAATACGCGGCCTCCAAACTTACCTCGATCGAGATCAACGGCACCTATTACGGTTCGCAGAAGCCGGAAAGCTTTCGCAAATGGGCACGCGAGGTGCCCGACGGCTTTGTGTTCTCGTTGAAAGGCCCGCGCTTTGCCACCAACCGCCGCGTGCTGGCGGAGGCCGGCGACTCCGTGAAACGGTTTTACGATTCCGGCGTGCTCGAACTCGGCGACCGGCTCGGCCCCGTACTCTGGCAGTTCGCGCCGACCAAGAAATTCGACGAAGCGGATTTCGGCAAATTCCTCGAGCTTCTGCCGCGCGAACTCGAGGGCCGCCATTTGCGTCACGTGGTCGAGGTGCGCCACGACAGCTTTTGCGTCCCTGGCTTCGTGGCGCTGATCCGAAAGTTTGAGACGCCTGTGGTGTTTGCCGAGCACGGCAAATATCCGGCGATTGCGGATGTCGCCAGCGATTTCGTTTACGCGCGGCTGCAAAAAGGCGATGACGAGATCAAGACCTGCTACCCGCCGAAACAGCTCGATGCCTGGGCAAAGCGGCTGCAACTGTGGGCCGAAGGCGGCGAGCCCGACGATCTTCCGCGCGTCGATGACGCGAAAATAAAGAAGATCCCGCGCGACGTCTTTGCTTACGTGATCCACGAAGGCAAGATTCGCGCACCCGCCGGCGCGATGGAACTGATCGCACGCGTCAGCTAACCGGGACGCTAGGCCGTGGCGAGGACGAAGAAGCTTTTCACCATCGGTTATGAGCAGACGCCGGCCAAATCGGTGCTCGACGAGCTTGAGCAGGCCGGCGTTAAACTGCTGGTCGACGTGCGGGCTGTCGCATCCTCGCGCCGCCCCGGCTTTTCAAAGAGCCAGTTAGCGGCTGGTCTCGACGAGCGCGGCATTTCGTATGTGCACTTGCGCGGGCTCGGCACGCCGAAAGAGGGCCGCCTCGCCGCCCGCGCCGGCGAATACGGCACTTTGCAAAAAATCTACGCTAGACATCTCAAGACGCCGCAAGCCAAAGAAGAACTCGACGAGCTGTCGGCACTGGTGAAAAAGGCAGGCCCGGTCTGCATCCTCTGCTACGAGCGCGACCACCTGCATTGTCACCGGCGATGGATTGCCGAAATCATCGAAGAACGCGACGGCGTGAGGATCGACAATCTCATGGCCAGACAGGCCTAGACAGGCCCACCTAGCTGTGGAATTTCAATCCGTCGACGATCTTGTCGACCACCTTGCGTTCGGCGCGCATCGCAATCCCAACCAGATTGAGATCGGCCCGGGCGACCGCCCTCATCACCTCGCGATTGGCGGCATCATGCGTCGTCCTGAACATGTCTTCCGTGTAAACGGCCGGCGTCACGTTGCGCGCCAACGCCCGCTCAAGTGCGCGGGAAAGCGCCGCGCGATCGGCGCCATAGATCAGGATCGGCTGTCCGATGAGCGATAGATAGCGCGAACCTGAACCGTCCAGATAGGGCTCACCGATGCATTCTGGAAACGCGGCCGCAATGCCGCCGGCGAGAAAGGAAGCAACGTTGAGCCTCTGCCAGGTTTCGAGATCCGTCCGGATCACGACCGCGATCTTGGTATCGAATTGCATGATGGCTCCAAACGACGTCATTCCGGTATCCGCGAAGGATCCGAAAAACCCGAAATATTAGAACAAGATTCCGGCTTCGAAGCTATCGCATCAACTCTTGTCGCGTCAGCCGTTGTCGCACTATCCCTTGGCGTCGCAGGCCCAGGCCCGGATCACGCATTCCTTGCCGCCATATTTGTAGCATTCGCGGGTGGCTTCGTTGAGCGAACTCGAAATATGCGGCTTGACCGCATAGCCGTGGGCACCGCAGGGATTGGCCATGTCGACGGAAAACGCAGCACAGGCGCGTTTCATGGTGACCGCTTTGCATTCGCCGTTGCATTGTTTGAGCGCGGCAGCGCGTGCCGCATTTTCAGCCGGATAGTCATAGGCCTGTCCGTAGGCGCCGCATTTTCCGATCGCGAATGCTCCAGCGGCCCGGCTTTCCGTCACGAAACGTGAGACACCGACCACAAGCGTGAAGGCAAGTACAAACAGCGCGCGGCGGCGCGCGACAGCAGTCGAAACGATCAAAATCCCCTCCCCCATCAGCGGGCGGAAATCTAAGAGAGAGGACGTTTCAACTTGGTGAACGGAAATTGCTGATCGAAAAATTTGCTGGACACGACGCGGGGACGATGACGCCGCGCTCTAGAGCCTGCGAAGTTTATCCGCCGCGCGCGGCTTCCAGCGCCTGGGGCGTATCGATATCGAGAAAGGCGCCGTCCCCCTCGACGGGGACCTCCGCCACCGCTTCATTATGTTTGGCAATGAGATGGCGGGCGCCGACATCGCCATCGAGCGTCATCAACTCGTTGAAAAAACGGCGCGACCACAACACGGGATTGCCGCGCCGGCCGTCGCTGACGGGGATCGCAATCAAATTGCCGCGATCCGGCGCGAAGGCGTCGATCAGCCGGTCGATCAAATCGGCCGAGATCATCGGCATGTCGCCGAGACAGATCACGGCGCCGTCCGCCTGTTTCGGCACCACCGATACGCCAGCCTTCACCGAGCTCGCAAGGCCATGCGCGAAATCGGGGTTACGAACGAAGGTCACCTTCAAGCCGGTCAGCGCTTTCTCTACCAGTTCAGCCTGATGGCCGGTAACAACAATAACGTCCTTGGCTTTTGAGGCGAGCGCCTGCTCGGTGACGATCCGGACCAGCTTTTGGCCGTCAAGTTCGGCCAACAGCTTGTTCGGACCACCCATCCGGGTCGAGCGGCCGGCAGCAAGTACGACCGCGCTGACATGGCGGTCGCCGTCGGCCTCAAGGCCTTCGCGCGGCTGCGGCCGTGTCACGATTTCCATCAACAGCCCGCCGACGCCCATCTCCGTCAACTCGGCGCGGGTTACCTTCAGCCCCGCGAGCAGACGCATCAGCACCCAGTCGAAGCCGTTTTCCACCGGCGAGCGCGCGCAGCCGGGCGCGCCAAGCACCGGAATGTTTCCGGCCTTGCCGATCAAAAGCAGATTGCCCGGATCGACCGGCATGCCGAAATGATCGATCACACCGCCAATGCCGGTGAGCGCCGCCGGTATCACATCGCGCCGGTCGGCAATCGCGGAAGCGCCGAACACGATCACGAGTTGCGCGCCAAGCCCAAGCAATTCCTTCATCGCCGCCTTCAACGCGGATTCGTCATGTGGCACGCGGCGCTCGGCGATAATGGCCGCCCCCGCAGGCGCCAGCCGCTCGGCGGTGACCTTGATCGTCTTGTCCACGACCTTTGGCGCCAGCCCCGGCAACAGGGTCGAGATCACACCGACGCGCTTGATGACATAGGGTGCGATTCGCAGCGCGCTGCCTGTGGCTGCCTCGACCGCCGCATCGCGCAGCTTCGCCTCGACCCCGAACGGGATCAGCTTGACGGTCGCAACCATCTCGCCTTCGACCACCGGCTTGAACGCCGGCAAGGTGGCAAAGGTAATGGCTTCGTCGACGCCGTTAATGCGATCGACCACGGCGCGGTCCACCACCAGCACGCCGGCTTTACCGGCGAACAGATTAGCGCGGCCGGTGAAGGCACGTTCGACATGGATGCCGGTCCCGGCAACCGCGCGCGCGATGCCGGCGGCGGCAACATCTTCCGAGACGTCGCCTTCCTCGAGCCGCACCACCACGATTTCCGCAACGCCAGCCCGGTTCAGCGCAGCAACTTCAGCCGGGCCGATCGTGGTGCCTTTTTTGAGCACCAGCGAACCCTGACGCAGGGTGTGGACGGTGACGCCGCCGATCGCATCCGCCGGACTGGCAGGGCCGAATTTCATAATAGTACCCACTTTCCGAAGTTCGTGCTCTATCGCAGCACCCACTTCCGCGAACTTCGGAAAGTCATGGGTACTATCAAATTTATTGATTCTAGTGCCGCCTTTCTATTTGACGTTCTTGGATCGAGTTCGCTGCCTGTGATGCAAGAACGTCAAATAGGCGGCACTAGCGCTTCTTTTTCTTTCGGCATCCGCAGGCTCGCGGTGATCTCGGCCATGATCGACACCGCGATTTCGGACGGCGAGACCGCGCCGATCGCGAGTCCAACCGGCGCATGAATGCGCGCGATATCAGCGTCGGTCGCACCCTGTCCCTTCAAGCGATCGCAGCGTTTGGCGTGCGTCTTACGCGAGCCGAGTGCACCGATATAGAAGCAGTCGCGCGCAAAGGCGTGCAGCAGCGCCGGATCGTCGATCTTCGGGTCATGGGTCAGCGCCACGAACGCCGTATAGTGGTCGATATTGAGCGGCGGCAGCGCGACGTCGGGCCATTCGGCAATCAAAGGCACGTCCGGAAAACGCTCGGGGCTCGCAAAGGCGGTGCGCGGATCGACCACCGTCACATCGTAGCCGAGCGAGCGCGCCAAGGGCGCCAATGCCTGGCTGATATGGACCGCGCCGATAATCACCATGCGCGCGGTCGGCGCATAGACGTTGAGAAACAGCTTTTTGCCGCCGACCTCGACATTGGCGCTCTTGCCCATGCGCAATTGCCTGGAAAGCTCGGCTGCCAAGGGATCGGCGGCGAAGTCTTTGGCCTTGACCAGGCGCTGCTCGCCATTGGCGGTGTCGGTGACCACAATCACCGGCCGCCGCGCGGCGCGCTCTTCATTGAGTTGTTTCAGTGTCGCTAGTTTCACCTATTTACCCAACTTTCTCGACAAACACGCGGATTGTGCCGCCGCAGGACAGGCCGACATTCCAGGCGGTCTCGTCGGCGACGCCGAATTCGAGCATCTTGGAATTGCCGCTGGCGATCACGTCCAGCGCCTCGGTGACGACGGCGCCCTCGACGCAGCCGCCGGAGACGGATCCTAAGAACGTCCCGTCATCGTTGATCACAAGGTTGGAGCCGGCCGGGCGCGGCGCCGACCCCCAGGTTTCGACGACGGTGGCCAATGCCACACCGTGGCCGGCCTTCTGCCAGTCTTCGGCGGCCTTCAGAATGTCTTCGTCGCGATCGAGCATGGAAGCCTCGTTCGGTTTTCTCGTTCAAGCTGCGGGGCGGATCAGGCTGCGGTGATGCGTTTGCGGCATCGACGAAAGCGCCCCGATCAACCCTTCGATGGACTTCAAATTATGCACCGGGCGGAATTCGTCAACGTGCGGCAGCATCATTTTGATGCCTTGGGCCTTGGGCTCAAAGCCGCCATACCGAAGTAGCGGGTTAAGCCAGATCAGGCGGCGGCAGGAACGGTGCAGCCTATCCATTTCAAAGGCAAGGCGGGCGTCGGCCTCGCGCTCGAGCCCGTCGGAAATCAACAGCACGATCGCGCCCTGACCCAGCACCCGGCGGCCCCAGAGCTTGTTGAAGGTATGGAGCGAGGTCGCAATCCGTGTCCCACCGGCCCAGTCCTCCACCGCCGAGGAACAGCTTGCCAGCGCTTCATCGGGATCGCGCGCGCGCAAGGCGCGCGTAACATTGGTCAGGCGCGTGCCGAACAGAAACACCGAGACGCGCTTGCGCGCATCGGTGATGGCATGCAGGAAATGCAAGAACAGGCGGGTATATTCGCTCATCGAGCCGGAGATATCGAGCAGCGCCACGATCGGCGCCGGCTTCTCGATCCGCCCGAGCCTGTAGATATCGACGATATCGCCGCCGGTGCGGAGCGATCCGCGCAGGGTTCGTCGCATGTCGAGCCGCAGGCCCCGCGCATCCGGCCGGTAACGGCGCGTGCGCAATTCCGCCTGCGGAAGCTTCATGCCGGCAATGGCGCGGGTGACTTCGGCAATTTCGGCCGCGGTCATCTGCGCGAAATCTTTTTTCTGCAAGATTTCCTTGTCGGAAACCGAAAGCCGGATCTCCTCGGCCTTTGCTTGCGGTGTCTCCGTGATCTGGCTTTGTGAGAACGCTTCCTGGACACGGCGCGACGCCGGCGGCGTTTTCTTCCTGGGCTGATCGGGCAACGGCACCGAGTCCAGCATCTGCTTCCATTCGTCGGCGGCGCGGAAGAACAGGTCGAAGGCCTGTGCAAAAATCAGCGCATGCTCGTGGCGCTTGACGAAGATCGCCTGAAGCGTCGCGAACACATCGGCGCGGTTGCCGATCTCGACAAGCTGAATCGCGTTCACGGCGTCAATCGCGGCACCCGGCCCGACCGGAACGCCTGCGGTGCGCAACGCACGGGCAAAGCCGATGATGTTGTCGGCCGTCCGGCCGACCGGCGATGAAAGGTGATCGATGGTCATCGGTTCGAGACCTCGTCGGGTCGCGGCGCGCGATCAATTCTCGCTCGTCGCTTCCTTCAAAACTTTTTGTAACGTCTCGCCCTGCAAGCGGGCGATGTCGTCCTGATATTTGAGCAGCGCACCCAGGCTGTCGCCGATTACTCCCGGCGTCAGCGAGCGCGCGTCGAGTTCGGTAAGCGCATTGGCCCAATCGAGCGTTTCGGCAACGCCCGGCGATTTATAGAAATCCTGATGCCGCAGCGCCTGCACAAAGCGCACCACCTGCTGCGACAACTTCGCGGAAATGCCGGGCACGCGCGATTTCACGATCGCAAGCTCCCGTTCGGCGTTCGGATAATCGACCCAGTGATAAAGACATCGCCGCTTCAGCGCGTCGTGGATTTCGCGGGTGCGGTTTGAGGTGATGATCACGATCGGTGGCTGCGGCGCCTTCACCGTGCCGAATTCGGGAATCGTGATCTGGAAGTCGGATAAAATCTCCAGCAAATAGGCCTCGAACGCCTCGTCCGCGCGATCGAGTTCGTCGATCAGAAGCACCGGCGCGCCCGCGACATCCGGTTCGAGCGCCTGCAACAGCGGCCGCTTGATCAGAAAGCGCTCGGCGAAAATATCGCCCGAAAGCTGCTCGCGGTCGGTATCGCCGGCGGCTTCCGCCAGCCTGATCGCAATCATCTGGGCGGCGCTGTTCCACTCATAGACGGCGGATGCCGCGTCCAGGCCTTCGTAGCATTGCAGGCGGATCAGCTTGCGCCCCAGCCCCGCCGACAACACCTTGGCGATCTCGGTCTTGCCGACGCCGGCCTCGCCTTCGAGAAACAGCGGCCGGCCCATCTTCAGCGACAGATAGGTGACGGTCGCAAGCGAACGCTCGGCGAGATAGCCGCGCGAGGACAACAATTCCAGCATGGCATCGACAGAATTTGGCAGCGCCGATGCGGTCATGAGTGAGCGAGCCTTGCTGCAGCGAGAATAGCCAAGTCTTAAGATTTCGCGGCTGCGGCTTCGACGGCACGCCGTGCCATCACCGCGATCAGATGCGCGCGATACTCGGCGCTGCCGTGGAGGTCGCTGTTCAGTCCTTCGGCCGGCACCGTCAAACCGTCGAGCGCCTTCGGCGAAAAACGCTTCTTGAGCGCCTCCTCGAACGCAGTCACGCGGAACACGCCGTCGCCGCCCGCACCGGTGACGGTGACGCGGACATCCGACGGACGTTTGGCGACGAACACCCCGACCAGCGCATAGCGCGAGGCCTGGTTGCGGAATTTGACGTAGGCCGCCTTCTTGGGGACTGGAAACATCACCTTGGTGATGATCTCGTCGCTCTCCAGCGCGGTCGAAAACATCCCTTGAAAGTATTCTTCTGCCTTGAGGCGGCGCTTGTTGGTGACGATGGTCGCGCCCAGCGCAAGAACCGCCGCCGGATAGTCAGCGGTCGGGTCGTTGTTGGCGAGCGAGCCGCCGATGGTGCCGCGATGACGCACGGCGGGGTCGCCGATCAGGCCGGCGAGATAAGCAAGCGCCGGGATCGCTTCGCCGACGATCGCCGAGTTCGCGACCGCATGATGGGTCGCGGTGGCGCCGATGACCAGCGAGCGGCCCTTCATCTCGATGCCATCGAGCCCTTCGATATGAGAGAGGTCGACCAGATGCGGCGGGCTTGCGAGCCGCTGCTTCATGACCGGCAGCAGCGTATGGCCGCCCGCGATCACCTTGGCGTCTTCGTTCTTGATCAGGAGATTGGCCGCCTGCCGCACGGTCTCCGGACGATGATATTTGAATTCGTACATCGGTATTCCCTGGATGTCGCCCGAGGTTGCGTGAGGCGTTTAAGCGAGGTCGGACTTGGCCATCGCCTTGGCGCCGGCGGCGATCGACAGCACGATGTTTTGATAACCAGTGCAGCGGCACAGGTTGCCTTCGAGCTCTTCGCGGATGGTGTGGTCGGAGAGGTCGTGGCCCTTGCGGTGGACGATATCGACCGCGGTCATGATCATGCCGGGGGTGCAGAACCCGCATTGCAGTCCGTGATGTTCGCGAAAGGCTTCCTGCATCGGATGCAATGGCCCGCCATCGACCGCCAGCCCCTCGATCGTACGGACCTCGTGCCCGTCCGCCATCACCGCCAGCGTGGTGCAGGATTTGACCGCCTTGCCGTCGAGATGCACGACGCAAGCGCCGCATTGCGAGGTATCGCAGCCGACATGGGTACCGGTGAGCCGCAGATTTTCGCGCAGGAATTGCACGAGAAGCGTGCGGGGATCGACATTGGTGTTAACGGGATTTCCGTTCACGATCAGGGAGATTTTCGCCATTTACGGGCTCTCTTTATCAACGCCGACGCTACCCGGCGGCGCAGTCATTTCAGGTGTTTCAGGGCTATAATATGGGCCATACCGACAATGAGCAACCTTATCGCCGCATGGCTTGGTTCGGATAGAGAAAGCCGCTTTTTGCGGGTGGCCGGAAAATCAGCCTTCGACCGCCTTGGCGAAGTTCGCGAAAAACTCATCCGCCAGTTTCTTGGCCGCGCCGTTGACCAGGCGCTGCCCGAGCTGAGCCAGCTTGCCGCCGATCTGCGCCTCGACGTCGTACTTCAAAAGCGTGCCGCCATCCTTTTCCGACAGCGCCACGGTGGCGCCGCCCTTGGCAAATCCGGCGACCCCGCCCTCGCCTTCGCCAGAGATCCTGTAGCCGTTCGGCGGGTCGAGATCGCTCAGCGCGACCTTGCCCTTGAAGCGGGCCGACACCGGACCGACCTTCATTTTCGCCGCCGCGCGGAAACCGTTATTATCCTCGGTGCGCTCCAATTCCTCGCACCCGGGAATACAGGCTTTGAGCACCTCGGGGTCGTTCAATTTGGCCCAGACCGCCTCGCGCGAAGCCCCAAGCTGGACTTCTCCCTGCATCGTCATGGCCATGTGCGTCTCCGTTTGCTTCCGATCTTCAGTCTATGAACTAATGCACCAACGCCCCAAAAGAAAGAGCGCAGACAACAGGCCCTGCGGATTCGCCGGCGCAGCAGGGTTGCACTCTCGTTTTGAGATTGGCATCAGACGGCAACGATGGTTAGGTCGCGATTGATGAGTACCTCGCTCTCACCCCTGCTTGCGCCCATGCTTTCCAGCGCCGCCATGCGCGCGGCTTGCGACGATCTGGCCACCCTGCAACACATGCTCGATTTCGAGGCGGCGCTGGCGCGCGCGGAGGCCTCCATCGGCATCGTCCCCCCTGCGAGTGCCCAGGCGATCGCGAAGGCCTGCGCGGTCAGCGCCTTCGATCTCGCGGATCTGGCCGAGGCCGCCACGCGGTCCGGCAATCTGGCAATCCCCCTCATCAAGGCGCTCACCGCCGAGGTCGCGAAGACCGACCAGGAGGCTGCTCGTTACGTGCATTGGGGCGCCACCAGCCAGGACGTGATCGATACCGCCACCATGTTGACCCTGCGCGCCGGCATCGACGCGTTGCTGTCGGATATCGACCGTGCCGTGACAGGCTTTGCGCGGCTGGCACAGAAACACCGCAACACCGCAGTCGTGGCACGGACCTGGCTGCAGCATGCGCTGCCGATGCCGTTCGGACTGAAGCTTGCGGAATATGCCGCGGCGCTACATCGCTCACGCGGGCGCTTGCTGCACCTCAAACGGCACGCATTTGCGCTTCAGTTCGGCGGCGCTGCCGGCACGCTCGCAGCGCTCGGCGACCAGGGTTGGAAAGTCGCCGAAAAGCTTTCCGAAATCCTTCAACTCCCCTTGCCGGAATCTCCGTGGCATTCCCACCGCGACCGGATCGCGGAAGCGGCCTCGGTGCTCGCGATCATCGCCGGCACCTGTGGCAAGATCGCCCGCGACACCCAGTTGATGATGCAGACCGATGTTGCGGAAGCGTTTGAGCCGTCCGGCGAAGGCCGCGGCGGCTCCTCGACCATGCCGCACAAGCGCAACCCGGTCGCGGCCGCCAGCGCGATAGCTGCAGCCACCATGGCGCCGAATCTGGCGGCGACGATCTTCGCCGCACAGGTCAGCGATCACGAACGCAGCGCCGGCCCCTGGCACGCGGAATGGCCGACCTTGCCGAGCCTTTTGCTCGTGACCTCAGGCGCGCTGGCCGCGATCGTCGATATTGCGGAAGGCCTTGAAGTCGATGCCGCGCGCATGCGCAGCAATCTCGATGCGACCGGCGGCCTGATCATGGCAGAAGCAGTTGCGTTTGCGCTGGCCGAGAAAGTCGGCAAGCAAGAGGCGCATCATCTGGTGGAAGCGGCGAGCAAGAAAGCGGTCGCAGAGAAGAAGGGCTTTCGCGCAGCGCTGGAGAGCGATCCGAAAATCGCCGCGCATCTCGACTCGCAACGGATCGCGCAACTACTTGAGCCGATGGCCTATCAAGGCGTCTCGCAAACCCTGATCGATCGCCTGCTTGCGTCCCTCGAAGATAAATAACCGGCGGTATCGTTGCCGTTGACCCGGCAAGCCATCTTCTCGAATGGGTTTCGTTTTGAACGATGCGCGGGTAACCTTATTGAAGACGCGCTTCGCGCTTTAGCCGCGCATGAAAAAGGAAAAAGAAAATGCCGATGATCGACGCCGACGGATGCCTGCTCAATGTTTCGGTGGAAGGCCGCGACGGCGGTCCGACCCTGATGCTGTCAAATTCGCTGGGAACGACGATGGCGATGTGGGAGCCGCAAATGAAAGCGCTCACGCAGGTGTTTCGCGTGATCCGCTATGACCGGCGCGGCCACGGCAAATCGGGCGTGCCGCCCGGTCCCTATTCCATGGAACGCCTGGGCCGCGACGTGCTTGCCATCCTGGACGATCTCAACATCAGGAAGACGCATTGGTGCGGGCTCTCGATCGGCGGCATGGTCGGGCAATGGCTCGGGGCCAATGCGCCCGAACGATTCAACAAGATCATTCTTGCCAATACGTCGAGTTATTTTCCCGATCCGACCAACTGGCAGAACCGAATCAAGCTGATCGAGGAAGGCGGCATTGCCGCGATCGCCGATGCCGTGATCTCGGCATGGCTGACCGCCGATTTCCGTGAGCGCGAGCCGCAGGTCACGCAAAATCTGAAAGCCATGCTGCTCGCCACGCCGCCGGCCGGCTACCTCGCCTGCGCCCAGACGCTCTCAACACTCGACCAGCGCGCTTTGTTGCCGAAGATCACGAGCCCGACGCTGGTGATCGCTGGCCGTCACGACGTCTCGACACCGCTCGCCGCCAACGAATTCATCCGCAGCAACATTCCGGGCGCCTCGCTGACGATCCTGGACGCGGCGCATATCTCCAACCTCGAACAGCCGCACGCTTTTACGGATGCGGTGGTCGGCTTTTTGACGCAGAAGTAATTTCATCGTCATTCCGGGATGGTCCGCAGGACCAGACCCGGAATCTCGAGATTCCGGACTCGCCTCCTGGAGGCGCCCCGGAACGACGTCCCAGGAGGCTCATCAATGGATGATCAGAAACGCCGCGACGACGGCATGGCGCAGCGCCGCGAGGTGCTGGGCGATGCCTGGGTCGACAAATCGATCAAGGGCAAGAATTCGTTCAACGCTGACTTCATCGATCTCATCACCCGCCATGCCTGGGGTGAAATCTGGACCCGGCCGCATTTCGATCATCGCACGCGGCGGGTGCTCGTGATCGGCACCATGGTTGCACTCGGCCAGTGGGACGAATTTCGCCTGCACGTGCGCGCGGCGCTGGCCGAGGGCGGATTCACGCCGGACGACATCAAGGAAATCCTGCTTCAACAGGCAATCTATTGCGGGGTGCCGGCCGCCAATCACGCGGTGAAGGAAGCCTCAGCCATTATAGCCGAGCTCGGTCTGCTCCAAGGCTAGATCAGAGGGTAGATCGGAAGGCAGATCGGACGGCACCGTTACCGCCTGCGGCTGCGCAGGCGTGTCGAACAGCATCACGATGCCGGTGCCGATCATGACGAGCAGTTCGGAAGCATGCAGCCGGAGCGCTTCGATTTCGCCAACCTGCGAGGCCATCAACATACTCGCAAAGCTGATCACGCTGCCGATGGTGAGTGCGATCGCGAGCGCCTCGCTCCCTCCGCTCTGTTTGCGAATGAAACCACGCACAGTGAGAACGAGAAACAGCGCAAAGAAGGCGACGACCGTCAGCCGGCCGAGCGCCAACAGCCAGGCAAAGCGCACCGCGGTCATGGTCGGCAGTTGCAGGTGATCGGTGACATAGAGCGCGACCGCAACGCTCGGCCGCTCAAACAAACCGCGCACCGGCGACGCCACGATGTCCCAGGCGATGATCGCCCAGGTTGGAATGAAATAGGCGGCAAGCAGCACGCCGCTGAATGAACTGATACGCCAGTTTTTCGACATGTCGCTTCCCGTTTTCCATGCGCTATTAGGCTTCGCGCGTTGTTCGGGAAGTAACGCCGTTAAACTGCGATCGGCAATTTAAACCCTTTGTTTACCTTAATCCAGCGGTTTCCGCGCGGCTCGCGTTGCGGACGCCGCAGCAGCGTGCTCCCGGCGATGCAAAGCATCGTCCGGTACGCTGCTCCGCAGAGCCGAGACCGACGTCCTTGGACCCCGGATCAGCAGCGCAACGCGCCTGAAAAGCGGCGCGCTTCACTGCGTCCGGGGAGCGCGCCAAAACGTCAAACCGCGCCGTGCGCCTCGACGTAGAGCGCGTATAGCGAGTGCGAACTCGCCATGAACAGGCGGTTCTTTTTGGGACCGCCGAATACCAGATTGGGACAGCGCTCGGGCAAGCGGATGAAGCCGATCGCCTTGCCTTCGGGGTTGAATACCTTCACGCCGTCGAGTTCTTCGCCTTTGCTGTTGGGGGCGCCGGTAGAGCCCCAGCCGCACCAGATGTTGCCGTCAGTGTCGACCTTCATTCCATCAAGGGCGGTCGCCCCGCCATCGATCAGCTTGGTCTTGTTCGACAACGTCACGCCGTCGGCCCCGACGTCAAAGGACCACACCAGCCGGTTCGGCTGCGCCCGCGACTCGATGATGTAGAGCTTCTTTTCATCCGGCGAGAAAGCGAGCCCGTTCGGACCTGCGAGCTCCGCCGTGACGAGACCGAGTTTGCCATCGGGCGCGATACGATAGACCGAGTGCGGCAATTCCGACGTTTGCCTGTCGCCTTCCCAGTCGCCACCGATGCCGAACGGCGGATCGGTGAACCAGATCGATCCATCGGATTTGCAGACGATGTCGTTCGGCGAATTGAGACGCTTGCCGTTGAAATTATCGGCCAGCACCGTGATCTTGCCGTCATATTCCGTGCGCGTGACGCGGCGCGTGAGATGTTCGCAAGAGATCAGGCGGCCCTGGCGGTCGCGCGCATTGCCGTTGGTGAAATTGGAAGGCTGCCGGAACACGCCCCAGTTTCCATTGGCCTCGTCGTAGCGCATGATGCGATTGTTCGGGATGTCGCTGACCAGGATGTAACGGCCATCGCCGAACCAGGCCGGCCCTTCCGCCCAGCGCATGCCCGTCGCCACTTGCTCGACGGTCGAGGAGAACAGCCGGTATTTGGTAAAGCTCGGATCAAGCACCTCGACCGAGGCGTCGGGGTAGCGCTGGTTCGGCTTGAAGTCGAAAGATTGGGCGTTGGCGCTCTTCTGAACGGCCAGCGTGGCGGCGGCAGCGCCTGCGGTCGCAAATACATCCCGGCGAGTGAAAGTCATTCGGATTTTCCTCCTGAGGTCATGCGGTCGTTCCGCTGCAGGGGGGGTAAAGGCCGCCACTGCCGCGCCGCCGCTTGGGAGGGGAACCTAGTTGAGGTTCCACGGCAGGTCCAGATGACCTCTCGGAATGACGCCCGGTTGCGCCAACATCCAAAAAGAAAGGCCCCGCGTTGGCGAGACCTTTCTTTCGATCAACTCATCCAGAGTTCGACTGGATCGTGGAGTTACCGATCCTTGTCCTGGTGGCCTTGCTGGCCGGGCTTCTGACCCTGGCGGTTCGGATCCTGCTGCTGCTGTCCGGGTTTCTGCCCGCCGCCCTGCTGTTGACCCGGCTTCTGCCCAGGGTTCTGGTTCTGCTGGCCGGGATTCTGGTTCTGATTGGACATTGCGATCTCCCTTTTTCAAAGTCGCAGGGGGTCAACTGGGGAACCCACCATTGGTTGCGGCGAAAGTTGGGTTCCGCGCCGGCTTTTTCCGGCTCGTCCACACATGGTTCCGACGCCCCCGCCCAGAGGAACAAAAACGATCTCTGTACAGGCTCTTGAGGCGCCGACCAGCGCAGTTGCCGCGATGGGTTCCCGCTGTTAAAAATCGAAATGACGCGACGTCCGGCTGCCGGAGCCTTCGCTGTGTCAAAAATAGAAATGGCATTTTCGCCGGAAAATGCACCAACAGTCGGCAGCGCATGGATTATTTCGCCCAGCAACTGATCAACGGCATCGTCCTAGGCTCGATCTACGGCCTGATCGCCATCGGTTACACCATGGTCTATGGCATCGTCGGCATGATCAATTTCGCCCATGGCGACATCTTCATGATCGGCGGCTTCATCGCCCTGATCACCTTCCTGATCCTGGTCTCGATCGGATTGACCATGGTGCCGGTGATTTTGCTGATCGTGCTTCTGGTCTCGATGGCGGTCACCGCGCTGTACGGTTGGACCATCGAGCGCATCGCCTACCGGCCGCTGCGGCATTCGTTTCGCCTCGCACCGATGCTGTCGGCGATCGGTATGTCGTTCGTCCTGATCAACTACTCCCAGATCTCGCAAGGCGCCCGCGTCAAGCCGATCCCGCCCGTCATTACCGGCGGCTATACGCTACTCGACGACGGCGGGTTTGTGGTCCGCCTTTCCAACGCCCAGATCATCGTCGTCATCACCACGATCGTGCTGCTCGCGATCTTCACCTGGCTGGTCTCGCGAACACGTTTGGGCCGCGACATGCGCGCCTGCGAGCAGGACCAGACCATGGCGGCGCTGCTCGGCGTGGACGTCGACCGCACCATCTCCATGACCTTCGTGATCGGCGCGGCGCTGGCCGCCGTCGCCGGCATGATGTACCTGCTCTATTACGGCCTCGTCGATTTCTTCATGGGCTTTGTCGCAGGCATCAAGGCGTTCACCGCGGCCGTGCTCGGCGGGATTGGTTCGCTGCCCGGCGCGATGCTGGGCGGACTTCTGATCGGCCTGATCGAAACCATGTGGTCGGCCTATTTCTCGGTCGAATATAAAGACGTCGCGGCGTTCTCGATCCTGATCGTGGTGCTGATCTTCCTGCCCACCGGCCTGCTCGGCCGTCCCGAAGTCGAGAAAGTTTAAGGACAACCGCGTGACGGGTGCCTCGACCGACCTCACGCAAGCCTCGCGCCGCGAAGGCATCGCCTTCATCTTCAAGAAAGCCCTGATCAGCGCCCTCGTGGCGCTGGTGCTGTTCGCGCTGATGATCGGCATCCGCACCGAGGCTGGTCCCACGGGGCAACTGATCTACTGGACGCGGTTCGGCGATCTCGCCACGATGGTTGCAATCGTGTTCGTCGGCAGCATCGTTGTCGAATTGGTGCGGCAATGGTGGGGACCGACACCGATCGCAAGCGCCGTGCCGGCATCGGCGCAACGAGCACTCGACTTTGCAGGCCGCGCCATTCCGCCTGTGCTTCTGATCTTCACGTTTCTCGTGCCGGTGATCTTCTACGATCAACGCTACATTCTCGATCTCGGAATCCTCGTCTTGACCTATGTCATGCTCGGCTGGGGACTGAATGTCGTGGTTGGGCTGGCCGGCCTGCTTGATCTCGGCTACGTCGCCTTCTACGCGGTCGGCGCCTATTCCTATGCGCTGCTGTCGACCAATTTCGGACTGTCGTTCTGGGTCTGTCTGCCGCTCGCGGGCATTCTTGCCGCCTTCTGGGGTGTGCTGCTTGGCTTTCCGGTGCTGCGGCTGCGCGGCGACTATCTCGCCATCGTGACGCTGGCGTTCGGCGAGATCATCCGCCTCGTCATCATCAACTGGCAGAGCCTGACCGGCGGCCCCAATGGGGTCTCCGGCATTCCGAGGCCGTCGTTTTTCGGCATTCCGCTGACGCCCGGCGACGACGGGCTCGCCGCCAAACTCGGCATCGAATTCTCGCCGACCCATCGCATCGTGTTTCTGTTCTACGTGATCCTGGCGCTCGCGCTTCTGACCAACTGGGTCACGATTCGACTCCGCCGCCTGCCGATCGGCCGGGCCTGGGAAGCCTTGCGCGAGGATGAAGTCGCCTGCCGCGCGCTCGGCATCAACACCACCACCACAAAACTCACGGCGTTCGCCACCGGGGCGATGTTCGGCGGCTTTGCCGGCGCATTCTTCGCCACAAGGCAAGGTTTCATCAGCCCGGAATCCTTCACCTTCCAGGAATCGGCGCTCGTGCTCGCCATTGTCGTGCTTGGCGGCATGGGTTCGCAGCTCGGCGTGGCGCTGGCAGCACTGACGTTGATCGGCGGCTTCGAGCTGTTTCGCGGCTTCGATCAATACCGCATGCTGGTGTTCGGCATGGCGATGGTGTTTCTGATGATCTGGCGGCCGCGCGGCCTGATTGGCCATCGGGCGCCGACCGTTTTCTTGAGGCAAAGCACGGTCATCTCCTCGGAACTCGCACGGGAAGGACGGGGATGAACGGCGATACCATCCTCAACGTCGAGGGCCTGACCATGCGCTTTGGCGGCGTGGTCGCGGTCAACGGCCTCACCTTCACCGCCGAGCGCCGCAAGATCACCGCCTTGATCGGACCGAATGGCGCCGGCAAGACCACGGTCTTCAACTGCATCACCGGATTTTACAAACCTACCTCCGGCACGATGCGCCTCGCCCACGAGGATGGCAGCGTTATTCAGCTCGAACGGCTGAACGATTTCCGGATTTCCAAACAGGCGAAAATCGCGCGCACGTTTCAGAACATCCGCCTGTTTCCCGGTATGACGGCGCTGGAAAACCTGATGGTCGCCCAGCACAACGCGCTGATGCTGGCTTCCGGTTTCACTTTTCTGGGGCTGATCGGCGCGCCGTCGTACCGGTCCGCCGAGAAGCACGCCATCGATCAGGCCAAGCGTTGGCTGGACCGGATCGGCCTTCTGGAGCGTGCCGACGATGCCGCCGGCAATCTGCCTTACGGCGATCAGCGCCGTCTGGAGATTGCACGCGCGATGTGCACCGAACCGGCGCTGCTCTGCCTCGACGAACCCGCCGCCGGACTGAATGCGCGCGAAAGTTCGGCGTTGAGCGAATTGCTGCTCTCGATCCGCGGCGAAGGCACCTCGATCCTCCTGATCGAGCACGACATGAGTGTGGTGATGGAAATTTCCGACCACATCGTGGTGATGGACTACGGCGTGAAAATCGCCGAAGGCGCGCCGCAGGCGGTGCGCGACGATCCCAAGGTCGTGGCCGCCTATCTGGGCGCCGACGAAGAGGAAGCCGCCGCCGTCATGGAGAGCGGAACGTGACCGCGCCAGCCGTCTCTCCCCTGCTCGCGATCCGTGGCCTTCGAGCCGCCTATGGCAAGATCGAGGCGCTCAAGGGCGTCGATCTCGACATCAATTCCAGCGAAATTGTCGCTCTGATCGGCGCCAACGGCGCCGGCAAATCGACACTCATGATGACGATCTTCGGCAAGCCGAGAGCCCGCGCCGGCCAAGTCTTGTTCGACGGCCGCGACATCACCGGCGTGCCGACCCATGAGATCGCCCGCTTGCGTATTGCACAGTCGCCCGAAGGCCGCCGGATTTTCCCACGGATGAGCGTGGCGGAAAACCTGCAAATGGGCGCCGACGCCACCGATTCCAGCGAAGCCGAGCGCCGGGGCGCGCTCGAACGTGTGCTGGCGCTGTTTCCGCGGTTGAAGGAGCGGCTGACCCAGCGCGGCGGCACGCTGTCGGGCGGTGAGCAGCAGATGCTGGCGATCGGGCGAGCGCTGATGAGCCGCCCACGCCTGCTTTTGCTCGACGAGCCATCGCTCGGGCTCGCGCCTTTGATCGCCCGCCAGATTTTCGACGCCATTCGGACGCTCAACCGCCAAGACGGCTTGACCGTCCTGATCGTCGAACAGAACGCCAACCACGCGCTGAAGCTCGCCCATCGTGGTTATGTCATGGTCAATGGCCTCATTACGCTTCAGGGAACGGGTGCGGAACTGCTGCAACGGCCGGAAATCCGCGCTGCCTATCTGGAAGGCGGACGGCGGGGCTGATCCTCACGTCATTCCGGGACGGCCGGCGCCAGACCCGGAAATGACCACCCGTTGAAAGCCCGTTTGGCCAAAATTTACCGATGACTTCGCCGCAAAATCAGCCGAGAATACCGCCATACGTTCTCAATCCGGCGGCCTGCCGGCGAAATCCCATGGCGAACCACCCGCGAGGATCCCTATGAAATCAATCAAGCTCTTTGGCCTGGCAATCGGCGCGTCGCTGGCGCTGTCGACGGCGGCGTTTGCGCAAGACGTCACCGTCGCCGTGGCTGGCCCCATGACCGGTGGCGAATCCGCTTTCGGCCGCCAGATGAAGAACGGCGCCGAACAGGCGGTCAAGGATCTCAACGCCGCCGGCGGCGTGCTCGGCAAGAAACTCACGCTGGAAATCGGCGACGACGCCTGCGATCCGAAACAGGCACGCTCGGTGGCGGAGAAGTTTGCCAGCGCCAAAATCCCGTTTGTCGTGGGTCACTATTGCTCGTCGTCGTCGATCCCGGCGTCGGAAGCCTATGCCGACGGCAACGTGCTGCAGATCACGCCCGCCTCCACCAATCCGCTGTTCACCGAACGCAAGCTCTGGAACGTCGCACGCGTCTGCGGCCGCGACGATCAGCAGGGCCTGGTCGCGGCCGACTACATCGCCAAGTTCTACAAGGGCAAGAACGTCGCCATCCTCAACGACAAGACCACCTATGGCAAAGGCCTCGCCGACGAGACCAAGAAGGCGCTCAACAAGGCCGGCTTCACCGAAAAGATGTACGAGTCCTACAACAAGGGCGACAAGGATTTCACGGCCATCGTCTCGCGCATGAAGCGAGAGAATATCGATCTGGTTTATGTTGGCGGCTACCATCAGGAATCCGGCCTGATCGTGCGCCAGATGCGTGATCAGGGCATGCAGACGGTGCTGATGGCAGGCGACGCGCTCGCCGATGCGGAATTCGCTTCGATCACCGGACCGGCCGGCGAAGGCACGCTCTTCACCTTCGGGCCCGATCCGCGCAACAAGCCGACCGCAAAGTCCATCGTCGAGAAGTTCAAGGCGAACAACATCGACCCCGAAGGCTACACCCTCTACACCTATGCCGCGATGCAGGTGTGGTCGCAGGCGGTGGCAAAGGCTGGCACGACCGACTCGAAGAAGGTCATGGAAACCATCAAGGCCGGCGCCTGGGATACGGTGATCGGCAAGCTCGAGTTCGACGCCAAGGGCGACATCAAGCAGATCGACTACGTGGTCTACAAATGGGATGCCAAGGGCGGGTACACCGAGATCAATCCCAAAGGCTCCTGAATTCCGGTTTCTGATCCGCTCACAGCAAGATTGTCGAACGCCCCGGTCCGCCGGGGCGTTTTACTTTGTTCGGCACAATCGAACTCGTTCAGCCCGGCCGCCGGTTGGACTTGCGTGGGAACCGCGGTGCCAAATCATCTGGATTCCGCGGCGACGCAGTAAGTTGGCATCAACCATCAAAATCTCGGCGTCCGTAGCCACCTTGGCTTTAATCGAAAATCATGTAACCCTTGGTTGAACGGACAAATTCGTTAGGGAACCTATGGCGAGCATTCTCGTCATCGACGACGACCGCGCGGTCCTTGCCACGATCAAGGTGCTGCTTGAACGGACATCACATACGGTCGAAGCCGTCGACACCAGTCGCAACGGTCTGCAACTGCTCGAAACACGAAGTTTCGATCTGCTCATCGTCGATATCTTCATGCCGGGAATGGACGGCTTTGAAACGATGAGGCTGGTTCATCAATCGAGGCCGGACATGCCGGTCATCGTGATTTCAGGACAGCAATTCAGTCTTGTATCGGATCGGCCGCCGGACTTCCTGCACATGGCGACCAGGTTGGGCGCCGTCTCAAGCTTGCAAAAGCCATTCAAACCCGCCCAGCTGTTGGCCGCGGTCGATAGCATTCTGTCGGGTTCACAGCTCCACCCGGCGTGAGCCGAAAAATGCCGGCGGGCATTCCCTCTGAACGACAATAAGGCCAATATAGCTGTCGACTGCTTCGCGTCGGCGGGCCACTGACGCGGCGGGCGAACGCGGACTGAGGCAGCGCACGAACTTCGAAAAAGTGGTCGCCAGGAGACGAAGGTGGAAGCAGGCGACGACCGCAATATTTTTCTCTCGACGCTGCCTGCCACCAACCGTGACCGTCACATTGCCCTTGGCGTCGTTATTGTCTCGACGATTTTCTTTGGGGTTACCCTTCCCTTCTCGCGGGTGCAGCTACCGGCGGTTCCGGCATTTGTCGCCAGCTACCAGTCGGCGCTGGCAATCAACGACCTGATCACGACGATTCTTTTGCTTTCGCAGTTTTCGTTGCTGCGGTCGCGAGCCCTCTTGGTGCTTGCCAGTGGTTACTTGTTCACTTCCGTCATAGCCGTCGTTCACGGCCTCACCTTCCCGAATCTGCTTACTCCGACGGGTCTCTTTAACGCCGGATCGCAAACCACCGCCTGGCTTTATATGATCTGGCACGGCGGATTTCCGCTCTTCGTGCTCGGCTACGCCCTGCTCAAAGACAAGGACGGCGGCCGCGAAATCAAGGGATCGGTCACCGAAGCGATCGTCTGGAGCATCATTGCGGTCTTTGCCGCGATGGCAGCCGCGGTTTATGTGGTGACGGAGCTGCATCACCTGCTACCGGCGCTTCTTGACGCCAAGGGAGGTGGTCCCGCGCTCTATGGCCCGTCCTACAGGCCGGCGCTCTATGGCGCAGCTATCGCCGTTTCGCTCTTAAATTTTGCAGCCCTGATCGTTCTGTGGCTGCGACGGCCACATTCGGTGCTCGACATCTGGATCATGGTGGTTTTGTACGCTTGGCTGCTCGATGTGGTGTCGTCGGCGCTGCTCAATGCTGGGCGGTTCGACTTCGGCTTCTACATCGGACGCGTCTACGGGCTGTTCGCCGCCTGTTTTGTGCTGGCGGTGCTGCTCTTGCAAAATATCAACTTGCAGGCGCGGCTGTCGCGCCTGCTGCACACCATGCGCCGGGAGAGCGCCTCCGAGCAACTGCGCCATGGCGAACGCGAACGCCTGTTCAGCGCGGTGGTGGAATCCTCCAACGACGCCATCATCACCCAGACGCTCGACGGCACCATCACCGGCTGGAATCCTGCCGCCGAACACCTGTTCGGATACACATCCATTGAGGCTGTCGGTGAGCATATCGACCTGATCGCCCCGCCCGAAAGGCTTGCGGAGCTACGCGATATTCTTGCCCGTATCGGCCGAGGCGAGGCCATCGCCCACCACGAAACCCAGCGGAAGACGAGAGACGGAAGGATACTGGATGTTTCAATCTCGATCTCTCCCCTGCGCTCCATTTCCGGCGAGATCGTCGGCGCTTCGAAGATCGCGCGCGACATTACCGAAAGCAGGAAAATCCAGACGGCGCTCAACCAGGAAATTGAGGAGCGCCAGCGCATTTTCGAGACCTCGCAGGATCTGATCCTGGTTACGGACACCAAGGGAACGTTCGTCCAGGTCAGCCCGAGCTCAATGGCGATCCTTGGATATCGGCCGGAGGAGATGACCGGCCACACCGCCGTCGATTTCATTCACGCCGACGATCTCGAAAGCACGCGGCAGGAAATGCGCGCGGCCAGGCGCGGACACCTGATGCGCAACTTTGAAACCCGCTACGTCCACAAGGACGGACGCATCGTGAATCTGAGCTGGATGGGAGCCTGGTCCGAGCCGATTCACCGTCATTTCTTCGTCGGGCGTGACCTCACCGAAAAACAGGCCGCCGAAGCCCATTTCCACCAGGCGCAAAAGATGGATGCCGTCGGCCAACTGACCGGGGGCGTCGCCCACGACTTCAACAATATTCTGACCGTCATCACAGGCACGATCGGCATTCTGGCCGACGCCGTGGCGGATGAGCCGCAGCTTTCGGCGATCGCGAAAATGATCGACGATGCAGCCGAGCGCGGCGCAAGCCTGACCAAACATTTGCTGGCTTTCGCCCGCAGACAGCCCCTGCAACCGCGCGAGATCGACGTCAAAACCCTGGTGCTGGAAACCACCACATTGTTGCGACCGACGCTTGGCGAGCATATCCAGATCAGTGCGCAGCTTGCGGAGGATGGCTGGCCTGCTTTGGTCGATCCAAACCAGCTCACGACCGCTGTCCTGAATCTGTCGCTGAATGCCCGCGACGCCATGCCGTTCGGCGGTAAACTCGTCATCGAGACCGCCAATGCCTATCTCGACGAGAGCTACGCCGCGATGAACACGGATGTGACCGTCGGCAACTATGTCATGGTCGCCGTGAGCGATACCGGCACCGGAATTTCGCCCGAAAATCTGGAACGGGTGTTCGATCCCTTCTTCACCACCAAGGAAGTCGGCAAGGGTACGGGCCTGGGCTTGAGCATGGTGTTCGGCTTCGTCAAGCAGTCGAACGGCCATATCAAGATTTACAGCGAGGTCGGCCATGGAACCACGGTGAAGATCTATCTGCCCCGCGCGACCGGGCTGTCGGATACAT
Organism: Bradyrhizobium sp.; assembly: GCF_049519115.1. Lineage (GTDB taxonomy): Bacteria > Pseudomonadota > Alphaproteobacteria > Rhizobiales > Xanthobacteraceae > Bradyrhizobium. The sequence goes on along the minus strand of NZ_JBEKRB010000025.1, from coordinate 60,979 downwards.
CCGTGGAATCGCAGGCGTCGGCCAGCATCAAGGGCGGGCATGAGACCATCCTGGTGGTCGAAGATGATGCGCTCGTACGCCGCTATGTCATCACCCAGATCGAAAGCCTCGGCTACAAGACGCTTGAGGCGAGCCGGGCGTCGGAAGCGCTGAAGATTATCGACAGCCCCAAGACAATCGACCTTTTGTTTACCGACGTCATCATGCCCGGCTCGCTGAACGGCCGCCAACTCGTCGATGAAGCGCTGGTGCTGCGTCCGGCATTGAAGACGTTGTTCACGTCCGGCTATACCGAGAACGCCATCGTTCACCACGGGCGGCTGGATACCGGCGTGCTGCTGCTCACCAAGCCGTACCGGAAGTCCGATCTGGCACGCATGATCAGGCTGGCCCTCGAAAGCTAAAGAACGCCATGAATAACCTCCTCACTGACATCTCGGGCGTTCGCGTCGGCCACGCCGGCGACACGGCTCTGGCTTCCGGTGTCACCGCCGTTGTCTTCGACCAGCCGGTGGTCGCGGCGATGGATGTGCGCGGTGGCGGCCCCGGTACGCGCGAAGGCGCGCTGCTCGATGTCGCCAACACCGTGGAGAAGATCGACGCGATCGCGCTGTCAGGCGGTTCGGCATTTGGGCTCGAGGCCGGCGGCGGCGTGCAGGCCTGGCTCGCCGAACAGGGCCGCGGCCTCAACGTTCGCGGCGCCGTGATACCGATCGTGCCCGGCGCGATCTGCTTCGACCTGCTCAACGGCGGCAACAAGAACTGGGGGCGATATGCCCCCTATCGCGATCTCGGCTTCCAGGCGGCCGCGAACGCCGCGGTCAGTTTTGAGCTCGGCAGCGTCGGCGCAGGTCTCGGCGCGTTGACGGCGAACTTGAAGGGTGGTCTCGGTTCGGCCTCCGCCCAGACCAAAGATGGCACCAAAGTCGCCGCCCTCGCCGTGGTCAATGCGCTCGGCTCCGTCACGGTCGGCGACGGGCCGTGGTTCTGGGCGGCGCCGTTCGAGATGTCAGGCGAATATGGCGGGCGCGGTCTGCCGGCATCGTTTACGTCGGACATGCTGAAGATGCGCATCAAGGGCGGCCCTGCGGCGACCGCGGTCGAGAATACGACCTTGGCCGTCGTCGTGACCGATGCCGCCCTCACCAAGACGCAAGCCAAGCGCTTGGCAGTGATGGCGCAGACCGGATTTGCGCGCGCGATCTACCCGGTGCATGCCCCGATGGATGGTGACGTGGTATTCGCGGCATCGACCGGCGAACGACCCATCGATCTGCTGGCAGGCATCACCGAACTCGGCATGGTCGCGGCCAATGTCGTGGCGCGCGCGATAGCCCGCGGCGTTCATGCGGCGACCGCATTGCCGCTGCCCGGCGCGTTGCCGGCCTGGCGGGATCGCTTCGGATAGCGGTCCGAAGTAGCCCCGAAAACAGACTCCGCGTCAGGCGCTGACGGAGAACGGACTGAATGCGAGCGGGATCGCCGCCGTCTGTGTTAGCTGATTGATCGCGTTGTAAGCCGACGAGGCCGTGCCGGGGGCGGAAGCTGACGACGAATCCGGGTTCGAACTATCGGAATCCGGCGCGCCAGCGACATCGCCTGAGGACTGGCTCTGCGCATTGAAAAGCGCATTGAGGTTATCGGACGAAATCTGGGCAGTACTGAAACCGGAAACGGGCGATTGGACCGATGACGCGGCCGAACTGTCGCCCGCATCGGAGAAGGATCCAAAAAAGTCAGCCGACTGCGACGACGACCCTGGCTGGGGCGAAGTCAGCGACTGGATGGCGTCGAGTGCGGCCGAGGCGGCGCCAATGGCAGGCAACATGGCAGAGCTCCGAATAAGCAAGCTTTGAAAGTAACCTTGATACTGGTGAGCAAGCGCCGTGCCATGGCGAAAAAGTCAGTGATATGATGGCTTTCGCGATTCCGGAACACCGCCTCCGATCGGCAATTGGTGCCGCTCGACGGCAGATTTTTCCGCTCCAATGGCCCTGCATTGCCGGCAGGACGCCAGTACAGTGGATTTGACATTCGCTCGGTGCCGCAGCGAGTCCGTCTCGCGAATGTCAAATCCAAAACTGTACTGCAAGACAACATTTGCTAGTGTTCCTTTGATTCTGACATTCGTAAAATCGCTCGCGGCAACACCGGACGAATGTCAGAATCGGAACACTAGGACATGTTAGGCCGAAAAAGCGCTTTCCGCGCATTCGAAACAGCTTTCGAAAGACAGCGCTAATGCCCGCTTCCTTCGTCCCCCGTCCCCTCGTGATTGCGCCCTCGATCCTGGCGTCCGACTTTTCGAAACTCGGCGAAGAGGTGCGCGCCGTTGATGCCGCCGGCGCCGACTGGATCCATCTCGACGTGATGGATGGGCATTTCGTCCCCAACATTTCCTACGGGCCTGACGTCATCAAGGCGATGCGTCCGCACACCAAGAAGATTTTCGACGCCCATTTGATGATCTCGCCGTGCGATCCCTATCTCGAATCCTTTGCCAAGGCGGGATGTGACCACATCACCGTCCATGCCGAGGCAGGTCCCCATCTGCATCGCTCGTTGCAGGCGATCCGTGCGCTCGGCAAGAAGGCCGGCGTCTCGCTCAATCCGGCGACGCCGCTTTCCGCAATCGAATATGTGCTCGATAACATCGACCTCGTGCTGGTGATGTCGGTGAACCCCGGCTTCGGCGGCCAGGCTTTCATTCCCTCGACGCTGGCCAAGGTCCGCGACCTGCGTGCGATGACGGCGGGCCGGCCGATCGACATCGAAGTCGATGGCGGCGTGTCCAAGGATAATTCGGGCGAACTCGCCGCCGCCGGCGCCAACGCCTTTGTGGCGGGCTCGGCGGTGTTCAAGGGCGGCACGATGGAGGCCTATAAGGCCAATATCTCGGCGATCCGCCAGGCCGCGGCAATCGCGCGGGGCGAAGCGATTTAAAGTACCGGTATCGACCGGTCATCGGGCGGCGGCTCGCGCCCGCCGGACAGCGTTGCCTGCCGCGGCGGACGAACCACGGTGACGGTGCAGGAAGCCTCAGTTGCGACTTTGGCGGACGTGCTGCCGAGCAGTAAGCGCGGAAACGAATTCTGCCCCGCGCCGATCACGATGTGATCGATATGATTGGCTTCCGCAAATTCCAGGATCGCGCCTGCGGGATCGACGGCTTCCAGCACATGCGCGGTCAATCGGCTCTCGTCGAGTTTGAGCGGCGAGGCCCAATGCTTCAACGTCACCAACCGGCCGACATGCTTGTTGTTGCCTTGCTCGTCCAGCGTGCGATCGATCGTGACTCGGCCGAGCTTGAGCACATTCAGGCAGGCGAGCCGTGCCGACGGCAAGGTCTTGAGGATGCGCCCGACCGTGACACGTAGCGCTTCGTTCAGTTCGCTTGACCCTTCGGTCACGTCAATGGCGACCGCGACGATCGGGCTTGAGGCAAGCTGCGCCGCAACGGCGGATTTGCCGCGCGGCTCGATCAGATTGCCGTTGAAGCGGCGGCGCCAGACGGTGGAAAGCGGATCGCGCTTGATCCGCTCGGCGCGTACGGTCAGCTTGATCTGGTCGGGATGCGCCAGTTCGAACGCCAATTGCGACGCCGTCGGATATCGCCACACCGGATCGATCTCAAGACAACGCAGCACGATTTCCTGCAACCAGGGCGGATAGTCCGGTTTCAATTGGCGCGGCGGATAGGGATCGCGCCACAACCGCCGCCGCATCCCCGCCATCGTTTCGCTCTCGCCAAAGGGCCGCACGCCGGTGGTGAAAAAGTATAAAAGCACGCCGAGCGAAAACAGGTCGCTGCGCGGATCGTCGCGGACGCCGAGCAGCCGCTCCGGCGCCATATAGGGCGCGGTGCCGTAAGGCACGCGGAATTCTTCCTGCAACAGATCAGGCAACTGGTTGTGATGCGACAGGCCGAAGTCGATCAGCACCGCTTCGCCCGAGGGGCGAAACAGGATACTCGAGGGCTTGATGTCGTGATGAATGACGTTCTGCCGGTGCAGGTCGGAGAGCGCGGTTGCGATCCTGAGCGCAACCTCGCGCGCCTCTTCATAAGGGAGCGGCAACTCACCGAGACGGCTGTAGAGCGTCGTGCCCGGAATACGTTCGATCACGGCATAGGCCTGGTGCGCAAAGTCGCCGGTCGCGTAACAATGCGGCACGTGAATACCCTTCAGTTTCGGCAGGATCATCTGCTCCATCTCGAAACTGACGATGGCGGCGGGATCTTCGCCTTCCGAAACCCTGGGGATCTTCATTAGCAGGGGTGCAGCGATATCCGCCCGGCTGACGCTCCACAGCGTCGCCATGCCGCCGCGGTGAACGCATTCGCCGAGCGTGAAACCGTCGAGTTCGGCGCCGGGCTGAACCACAAATTTTGCCATCGCTCTATCTCCCGACAAAGAGGCGATCGGCGAGCAATGACGGCAAACCGTTCTCGCGAATGCGCGCGGCCGCTGCGTCGACGTCATAGGGAACGCGGCAGTAGGTGATTTCGCGGGAGATTGTGTCGAACATCGCAAAGCATGCCGCCGGATCGCCGTCGCGCGGCTGGCCGACCGAGCCAATAACGGCGAGCCAGCGCCGGCCCGGCAACAGCTGCACATTAACGCCGGAAATCGGAACGAAGCTCGTCATCTTCCCGGTAACCGACATCGAATAAAGCGCCGGCCGGTGGATATGGCCGCAAAAGGTGATGTGCGCATCGGTCGCGATCAGGCTTCGCCCGGCATCCGCGGTCGATCGAACATAACGCCACTTGGCTGGCTGGCTGGCGTCGGAATGCACGTAGAGGCGATCGTCTTCGTCGCGCGTCAACGGCAGCTCGGAAAGAAACTTTCGCTCGGGCGCGCTCAAGCGGCCACGTGTCCATTCGATCGCGGCCTGGGCCTCGGCATTCATGCTTTCGGCCGACGAACAAATGGCCGTGTCATGGTTGCCGCGCACCGCAAGGGCCCCCTGCTCGACGAGCCCCATCACCGTCTCAACCGTCCACTCGGGATCGGCGCCATAGCCGACATAGTCGCCGAGGCAAATGAAGCGCTCGGCGCCACCAGCACGAGCGGCATCAAGACATGCCGCGAATGCCTGCCGGTTGGCGTGAATGTCCGCAAAGAATGCCAGCCGCACGCACCGCCTCACAGTGTGGCGACACTGACGTTCCTTTCAGTGTTGCCGCGAGTTCTTCGAAGGAACGTCAGTGTCAAACCCGCACTGGAACGATATAGTTGCTGGTGTCCCTTTGGTTCTGACATTCGTAAAAGTGGACGCCGCGATAAGATACGAATGTCAGAACCGCGACACCAGCCGAGCTTACCGGCTGGCTCCAACTCCGCTTTTGACGGATATCAAACTACTGGGGATAAGCAGCCAGCAAATCGGCTATATCTGGAAAAATCGGGAACAGACCCCTAATGCGTGCGCCGGGACTCAACTCCTCTCAAAAGCAGTGCAATCAGCACGTCGATCCGCTCGGGCAACTGCGGATCGCTCCATTCGTCGGAATGGGCGGGATGGTGGAAGCGGGTGACGGCGTCGAAAATCGCTTTTGCGGTGGCTTTGGTGTCGGCAATCTCGAAGGAGCCGTGCTTGACGCCATCGGCCAGGATCAACTCCAACTGATCGGTCAGGCACGCTTTATGCCCGTTGACCGATTTGCAGGCCTCACGCGCCAGCGTAAGGTAAGTCGCAAACATTTCCGGATCTTCCAGAAACCGTTTTTGCTTCGCGGCAAACAGGCCGCGCAGCCAGCGATCGAGCCTGGCAGGCGCCGGCTCCGAACCTTCAGCGATTTTGGCAAGCGGCCCGCTCACGCGTTCCAGCCAGCGTTTGGCGACCGCCTCGCGCAAGGAGGCCTTGCTCGGGAAGTGCCGGTAGACGCTGCCGTGGCTCACATCCAGCGCACGCGCGACGTCAACCACGGTGGCCTTGGCCAAACCATACCGCCGCAGAACGTCCTCAGTGACTTGCAGAATGCGTTCGGGGGTCAAAACCACATTCTCGTTCATCTGCGCACTCCTGCTGGCGTCAGCTTGACCTATATACGGCTAGCCATCCCTTGGGGTTAGCGGGCTAGTCGTTCGGCCTGGTCGGCCAGATGCTGGGCGATCCGTTGATTGAGCCAGCGTTGGATTTGGGTGGTCAGGTGCAAAATTTCGAATGTCATAGCGAAGTCCTCTTTCGGACCCTGTTGCCGCCGGTGCGGCCCTCACAGGGAACACCTCAAGCTGAGGCGTCACGACGTATATAGGGCATCTCGCTGACAGATTTCAATATCTGTCAGTCAATATTCTGTGATTTTAGGTGTCCACAAGGTCTTCGGCCGTCCCCGGGCGGGCCGTTTGTAACCCCTCGCCCGCTCTGCTAAAGCGCCCCTAACCCCTTAAAAACCCCAGAGTCGCCAATGATCCCCCGCTATACCCGCCCGGAAATGGCTGCGATCTGGGAGGCCCAGACGCGCTTCAAGATCTGGTTCGAGATCGAGGCGCATGCGGCTGACGCCTTGGCGGAATTAGGCGTCATCCCCAAAGAGGCCGCCAAGGTGGTCTGGACCAAGGCGCGCGACGTCATCTTCGATGTGGCGCGGATTGACGAGATCGAGCGGGAAACCAAGCACGACGTCATCGCCTTCCTCACCCATCTGGCCGAGATCGTCGGCCCCGAGGCGCGTTTCGTCCACCAGGGCATGACGTCCTCGGATGTGCTCGACACCTGCCTCAATGTGCAATTGACCCGCGCGGCCGACCTTCTGGTCGACGACATTGACAAGGTGCTCGCTGCGCTGAAGAAGCGCGCCTTCGAACACAAGATGACGCCGACCATCGGCCGCTCGCACGGCATCCATGCCGAGCCTGTGACCTTTGGGCTGAAACTTGCCTACGCCTATGCTGAATTTTCCCGCGCCCGCGACCGGCTGATCGCCGCCCGCCACGAAGTTGCGACCTGCGCGATTTCGGGTGCGGTTGGCACCTTTGCCCAGATCGATCCGCGGGTAGAGGAGCACGTCGCGAAAGCGATGGGTTTGCGTCCCGAGCCGATCTCGACGCAGGTGATCCCACGCGACCGCCATGCGATGTATTTTGCGACGCTGGGGGTGATCGCCTCCTCCGTCGAACGTCTCGCCACCGAAATCCGCCATCTGCAGCGCACCGAAGTGCTGGAGGCTGAAGAATTCTTCTCCGAGGGCCAGAAGGGCTCTTCGGCGATGCCGCACAAGCGCAACCCGGTGCTGTCGGAAAATCTCTCCGGCCTGTCGCGCATGGTGCGGGCGTATGTAACGCCGGCGATGGAGAATGTCGTGCTCTGGCATGAGCGCGACATCTCGCACTCCTCCGCCGAACGCATGATCGCACCGGATGCCACGGTGACACTGGATTTCGCGCTCAATCGCCTCGCCGGCCTCGTCGAGAAGCTTTTGATCTATCCCGAAAACATGCAGAAGAACCTCGATCGCCTCGGCGGGCTCGTCCATTCACAGCGGCTTCTGATCGCGCTGACGCAAAAGGGTGCGAGCCGAGAGGACGCCTACAAACTCGTGCAGCGCAACGCGATGCCGGTGTGGCGCGGCCAAGGCGACTTCCAGTCGCTGCTGAAGAAGGACGCCGACGTCAAAAAGTACCTGACCGACGCCGAGATCGAAGAGCAATTCGACCTCGGCTATCACCTCAAGCACGTCGACACGATCTTCACGCGCGTGTTCGGCAAGGCCTGAAGAAAAGCTTCAGCCCGCCTTTCCGTCCACCATCCGCGCGGCCACGCGATCGCATTTGATGTAGTGGTGCCAGGCGGCGGCGCCGAGGTGAATGACGATCAGCGCCAGCAGCACATAGGCGGCGTAAATGTGCCGGTCCTCAAAGGCATCGGCGGTGGCCTTGTCGGGTGAGGTGAACTGCGGCACGTGGAACAGACCGAAAAAGCTCCCATAGTCACCCTGCGGCCGAGCTCCTGAATGCGCCCAGCCGAGCATGATCACCAAGATAGCGACGAGATAGAGCGCGCCGTGGCTGGTCGCAGCCGCAATCCGGTTCCAGCGGGGCGTATCGGCCGGCAGGGCCGGCGTGGGGTTGATCGCGCGCCAGATCAGGCGAAGGGCGATGAGGACAAGCAGCACGTAGCCGATATCGGCATGGATCGAACGGTAGAAAAAACGATCCGGCCGCGCCGGGATGTGGTTCATCCACCAGCCGTATGCCAGCATGCCGATGATGGTGAGGCCAACAATCCAGTGAAAGGCGCGAGCGACACTGCCCCAGCTCGAAGTCGTATTCCGTATCATCCGTTATCCCGCGGTTTTGAATTTGTACTGACTACATTAAAACGATGGTTTTCGTCGTGCCCGATTTGGCAGCTTCCTCTTAGAACCTATGCAAAGCCGGAGTTATTCCCGATGCCAATCGATCGCAAAAGCAACTGAAAGGTAACGCGGGATCGGCTACGATGGTTTTCGTGAAGATACCTCCGACGATACTTGTCTTTGATACCGGCCTTGGCGGCCTCACGGTATTGCGCGAGGTCGTGCGGGCACGCGACGATGCGCGTCATTTATACGTCGCTGATGACGCTTTTTTTCCCTACGGCCCTCGCGGCGAGGAAGAAGTCATCGCCCGACTGGTGCCGCTGATGGGCGAATTGATAGCCGCGCATCATCCCGACCTCGTGGTGATCGCCTGCAACACCGCCTCGACGCTCGTGATGCCGCATTTGCGCGAGTGCTATTCAGTGCCCTTTGTCGGCACCGTCCCGGCGATCAAGCCAGCCTGCGCAGCCTCGAAAACCAAACGCGTCTCGGTGCTCGGCACCAAGGGCACGGTTGCGCGCGAATATACCAAGGCCCTGATCCGCGATTTCGCTAGAGGATGCGAGGTGACGCTGGTCGGCTCGGCAGAGCTCGCAACGCTCGCTGAGACGGCGCTCCGCGGCGGCGTGGTCAGCGATGAGGCGATCCTGGCCGAACTAGAACCTTGTTTCGTCGGCGCCGGCGAGGACATCGCAAAGCGCACCGACACCATCGTGCTCGCCTGCACGCACTATCCGCTGTTGCTGGATCGGCTGAATCAGTTGGCGCCCTGGCCGGTCAACTGGATTGACCCGGCGCCTGCGATCGCCCGGCGTGTGATGAATCTATTGCCGGAAACGCGCGGCAAGGCGGACGAGGCCGGGGCCCACATGATCTTCACCTCGGGACGGCCGCACCGGCTGAGCGAGGCGCTCATGCCATTTTTCGGCGGCCGCATGCCGGCGTAAGGGTACATTTCCATATATTTTTCATATGTTTATGTCCGGTTCATCTGGCGCTCCATAAACTCGCGTGCGAGAAAAGCCGGGGTCTCACCGAAGGAAACCGAGCGAAAGCGATGCGCGGAACGAAGCGAAAAATCTCATTGCCGCGCCGCTTCATTGTCGACCTGATGCATGCGTCGATGCGCGTGCCCTTTATTTCGTTCTCGCGCTCGCTCGATATCGGCCCCTTTATGGCGGCGCGCGCGAAAGCCAAATCTCCGCCCGGCTGGGCGGCCGTATTCGTCAAGGCGTTTGCGATCGTCGCCAAGGAAGAGCCGGTGCTGCGGACGCTCTACGTCAAGCTGCCCTGGCCGCATTTCTTCGAACTGCCGCGCAGCGTTGCAATGGTCGCGGTGGCGCGGGTCGAGGACGGTGAGGACTGCATCCTGCCCGAGAAGATCCCCGCCCCCGAGGAGCATCCGCTCGCCGAGATCGACGCGCAGATCCGCCGCGCCAAGACCGCATCGATCGAAGATATCCCGGCGTTCCGCAAAATCCTGCTGGCGAGCCGTCTGCCGCTGCCGCTCCGCCGCTTCAGCTGGTGGCTCGGCCTCAATGTCGGGCGGATGTGCGCCAACAATTTCGGAAGTTTCGGCGTGACCTCGGTCGCAGCCTACGGGCCCGGCGCGCTTCACGCGATCAGCCCGAGCCCGTTCCTGGTCAGCTATGGCATGGCCGGGCCGGATAACCGGATTGACGTCATCCTGCGCTGGGATCACCGGGTTACGGACGCCGTGGTCATCACCCGGGCAATGTCCCGGCTGGAACAGGTGCTGAATACCGAGATTTCCGCCGAAATACTGGCGCTGGCCGTCTAAAAGGCCCCTGAAAGCACCGCCCGCCGGGCCAGCCCATTCGCATTGACAGGTGAGCCGTTTCTGCCTAGAAACCGCCCTGCTCGCGGGCCGTTTTCGGCCCGCGATGCGTTTCGCGACCCGCGGTCCATCCTCAAGCTTGGGGCATGGACCTGTCGGCACCGGGGAATTCCCGGCGCACAGGAGGGCGCGTTTCCTCAAACCCAACCGTTACTTAAAGAGGACGCGATGACAAAGCGCAGTGAGGCGAAATACAAGATCGATCGCCGTATGGGCCAGAATATCTGGGGCCGCCCGAAGAGCCCCGTGAATCGCCGCGAATATGGCCCCGGCCAGCATGGCCAGCGGCGCAAGGGCAAGCTTTCCGACTTCGGCGTGCAGTTGCGCGCCAAGCAGAAGCTGAAGGGGTATTACGCCAATATCAGCGAGCGCCAGTTTCACGGCATCTATGTCGAGGCCGGACGCATGAAGGGCGACACCGGTGAGAACCTGATCGGCCTTCTGGAGCGCCGTCTCGACACGGTCGTGTACCGCGCCAAGTTCGTTGCCACGATGTTTGCCGCCCGCCAGTTCATCAATCACGGCCACGTCAAGGTGAACGGCCGCAAGGTCAACATCTCCAGCTACAAGCTGAAGGTCGGCGACCTCATCGAGGTCAAGGAATCTTCCAAGCAACTGACGCATGTCCTTGAAGCGAGCCAGCTTCCCGAGCGCGACACGCCGGATTTCCTGGAAGTCGACCATGGCAAGATGACCGCGAAGTTCGTTCGCGTGCCCGCGCTGTCGGACGTACCGTTCGCGGTGCAGATGGAGCCGCATCTGATCGTCGAATTCTATTCGCGCTGATGTGATTTCAGTGCTGACAGCTATCGAAGGCCCCGGTTTTGCCGGGGCCTTTTTGTTTCGGTAAGATCGCCGGACACTTCAATCTCGAAATAACAACATAGTCCGACGGACTAGCCCGTAAGACTACTCTGAGAGACATCGTCCAATGACCTACTACACCCCTGCCCGCCGCGACCCCAAGGCGCCTCCGATCCGCATCAACCTGTTGTCGGACACGCAAACCCGCCCGACGGCGGGAATGCGCGAAGCGATGGCGCGCGCCGAAGTAGGCGACGAGCAGGTCGGCGATGATCCCTCCGTCAATCTGCTCTGCGACCGCGTCGCCGATCTCATGGGCAAGGAAGCCGCGGTCTTCCTGCCGTCGGGCACCATGTGCAATGTAACGGCGACGCTGGTGTATTGCCGGCCCGGCGATGAAATCCTGGCGCACGTCTCCGCCCATATCATCGCCCGCGAAGGCGGCACCCATGCAGCCCTTGGCGGATTCCAGATCACGCCGCTCACCGGCGCCGATGGAAAGTTCGCGCCCGACACTTTTCGCGCAGCACTTCATCCGCGCACGCGCTACCAGCCGCCGCAGACGCTGGTGAGCGCCGAGCAGACTGCCAATATCGGCGGCGGCACCATCTGGAAGAAGGCCGATCTCGACGAGGTCGTCAAAATCGCCAAGTCGGAGGCCAAGGCTGGCCCGCTTGCCACCCATATGGACGGCGCGCGGCTGTTGAACGCCACGGTTGCCAGCGGCATTGGCGCACGCGACATGACCGCGGGCTGGGATTCGGCCTGGATCGATTTTTCGAAGGGCCTGGGCGCCCCGATCGGCGCGGCGCTGGCCGGCACGCGCGACTTCATCGACGAGGTCTGGCGCTGGAAGCAGCGGCTCGGCGGCTCGATGCGGCAGGCCGGCATTTGCGCGGCCGCCTGCACCTACGCGCTCGACCATCATGTCGACCGGTTGGCGGAAGACCACGCCAATGCCCGCGCGCTGGCGCGGGGCCTGTCGCAGATCCAGGGTATTGAGGTGCAAGAGCCCGAAACCAATCTCGTGTTCTTCCGTCCCGATGGCGCCGGCCTCACGGCCACCGACATGGTCGCCGCCTTGAACAAGCGCGGCGTGCAGATCGCCGTGATGGATGGCCGCATCCGCGCCTGCACGCATCTGGATGTTACCTCGGCCATGATCGAGGAAATGCTGGGCCACGTGCGCGAGATCGTGCGGAAAGCATAAGCGGCGGACCTTTTTCAGCGACCGGTTCTGTCCGTCGCAAGCCGCGAGGCCGCCAGCACGGACGTGAAGAACATCGTGAACAGCATGATGACGACGGTAGTTGCCCTGAGATCACTGATGCGCCAGAGCTGGCCCGCCGCATCCACGACCTCGCCGCTCTGGCCGATCAGCCACGGCGTCAGATGGGTGAGGCCTGAACTTAGATAAAAGGCGATCGCGACCAGCCGCAGCGTCCGCCCCCATGTGGCCGACGGCACCGGCAGGCCGGCCCGGCGGCCGAGATAGATGGCAAAGGCCTGATAGAACAGCCACGTGGTCAACAGCCAGCCGGCATAGTTCGACAGCGGCACGCCGAAATGGGCTCCGCCGTCATGCCAGATCCAGGCCTTTGCGATCGTGGATTCCGCCGGCTCCATCACCACGTCCCACTGCGTCATCACGAAGGCGGCCACAGGCGGCAATGCAAGGCGTTCGAATGTCCGGCCCGGACGCCCGTCCGCCCCGAGCAGAACCGCGGCGACATGCCAGGAGAAATATCCCATGCCGAACCACAGCGGCCCAACGATAACCGGGATGACGCCGACATGCGGCAGCTTTGCGCCGACCTCGAAATGATAATGGCCGAACGGAAATCCGGTCGTGGCGCCGATATTTTCCATGACAAAGGTGATGACGACGCAGATCGCAAACAGCGCCAACCCATCCTTCCAGCCGTAAAATAAAGCCGCATGGACCAAGGCGGCGAGGATCCCGATCGCCGCCAGCGCTTGCGCCAGCGGGTTCGGATTCCAGGCAAAACCAATTACCAGCGTCAGATAGACGGCGAGCCCGAGCCAGCAAGCCGGTTCAAACAGCCGGAGAGAGGGACTGCCTGCGACCTTCGCCGTTTGCTGGGTCGACATCGCCGCGCCCACCCTATTTTTTCAGCGCCTGATAGATCAGCGCCTTCAATTCGTTCTGGATACGTTGGCGCTGTGATGGCGACTGCATCATGCAGAGCGCAAACAGATCGTCGTTGGGATCGACGAAGAAGAAGGTGCCGCCGACGCCATCCCAACGATATTCTCCCGCCGGCAGCGGCGGTGTAGCCACCGTCCGCACCGCAAAGCCGAGGCCGAAGCCGCTGTCGTCGCTCGGAAAGTAGAAGTGATCGCGGGCGATCTTTGTCTCGGGCGGCACATGGTCTGACGTCATCAGCCTCACCGTCTCCGCCTTCAGGTAACGCCGGCCGTCGAACACGCCGCCATTGAGCAACATTTGCGCGAAGCGTGCATAATCGAAGGCGGAGCCTACCATCCCTGCCCCGCCGGACTGCCAGCGCCGCCGCAGGATCGGATCGCCAAGACCGGCGATGGAGCCCTTAAAGCGATCGCCGGGCAGCGGTTCAACCACGCGATCCCGCTTGGAATCATCGACGCTAAAGCCCGTATCACGCATGCCGAGGGGCTTAAGCAGACGCTCGCGTTCGAATTCAAACAGCGACTTTCCCGAAACGACTTCGATGACGCGGCCCAGCACGTCAGTCGAATGGCCATAATCCCACAGCGTCCCCGGCTGTTCGGCGAGCGGAAATTTCGCGAGCCTTTCGGCGAACTGCGCGTTGTCGAAGTCGCCCTCGAAGAGGTCGCTGTTGGCATAGAGCTTGCGAACCAACGTGTCGCCGTAAAATTCATAGGTGATGCCCGAGGTGTGACGGAGCAGGTCAAGAATTTGGATCGGACGCACGAGAGGTTCGGTCTCAAGGGTCACCTTGCCATCGGCATCGCGCTTTTCGACGGCGGCCTTGGTCTCGGCAAAGGCCGGAATGAATTTCGACAGCGGATCGTCGAGCGACATCTTGCCGTCGTCCACCAGCATCATGGCGGCGACGGAGGTGATTGGCTTCGACATCGAATAGAGCCGGAAGATCGCATCCGACCGCATCGGACGCCGGCTGTCGACATCCATCACCCCGAAATTCTCGAGCAGTACCGGCTTGCCGTGCTGCTGGATCAGAAGAACGGCGCCGGGAATCTTGCCGGTTGCGACCTCGTTGCGCATGTATTCGCTGACGTGCGCGAGCCCTTCCGCCGAAAAGCCGGAGGATACCGGACGCGACACCGGGCGCGGCGATTCCGCGACAGCCATATTAGCCGGGATCGCTGCCCAGAACAGCACGAGCGCCGCAGCGAGGTAGAATCGCCAAAGGCGGTCGCCGAACTTACGAAATTTCATAATCACTTCCGCCGCCTGCCAGGGTCGGCAAAGTGTAATCGCTGGCTCAATCGGCACAAGGCTTGCCGAGAGCGGCTAAAGCCCGTTCGTGCAAGGCTGCGCTTTCTTTTGAAAAGCAGCAGAAGATCACGCGGCGGAGGGTGGGCGCGGCTTTCAGCGCATCGACTGTGGTTGAAACCGCAATATGGGCTGCGCGATCGGCGGGAAAACAAAAGACGCCGGTGGAGATCGCCGGAAAGGCAATTGAGATCAGTTCGTTGACGCGGCAAAGCGCAATGGCGCTGGCGTAACAGGAGGCAAGCAGCTGACCCTCGCCGTGATCGCCGCCGTGCCATACTGGGCCAACCGCATGGATCACGTGCTTCGCCGGCAACCGGTAGCCTTTGGTGATCTTGGCGTTGCCGGTTTCGCAGCCGCCCAGCATGCGGCATTCATCGAGTAGCGCCGGCCCTGCGGCCCGGTGGATCGCGCCATCGACCCCGCCACCTCCGAGAAGCGACGTTTTGGCGGCATTGACGATGGCATCGACGCGCAGGGTCGTGATATCGGCGACGACGACTTCGAGCCGAGCGTCGCCGATCAACCGTGCGGTCAAGTTCAGGCGGCAGTCGTAGCCGGCACGCCCTTGTCGGCGAACAGCTGCTGCAACTCGCCGGCCTGGAACATCTCGCGGATGATGTCGCAGCCGCCGACGAACTCGCCCTTCACATAGAGCTGGGGAATGGTCGGCCAGTTGGAGTAGGTCTTGATGCCGTTGCGGAGGTCGGCCGATTCAAGAACGTTGAGGCCCTTATAGCCGACCCCGATGTGATCGAGGATCTGAACGACCTGGCCGGAGAACCCGCACTGCGGAAATTGCGGCGTGCCCTTCATGAACAGCACGACGTCGTTCGACTTCACTTCATTGTCGATGAATTGTTCGATGCTCATATCGTCTTCCTTTTGGGCGGGTGATGCACCCCACTCGGGCCGGGCCATCCGGCGGCTTACGCCAGCCCGCCCCCGGCGACTCCATATATGTATCCCAAACAATTGTGCATCCAAAGCAAATTGGCGGGAGGCTGGCATGCCGCGGGGCATTCCCAGCTGTGAAAAGGGCGGGCTGGCGCTGCCGCCAATCACACCTTTGGTCATACCGATAACGCCTTTGGAGGCTTTTTTCCCGAAAGGGAACTCCTATCTAGGACAGGCTGTTCTCAGGGAACCAGCCCTTGAGGCTAGCGTTCTCCTTCTCGCGACCCGGAGTACTCCAGTGACGAATACCGTATCCGCCATTGCCGCCGCTCCCGCGTCGTTATTTTCGGAAAAAATCAGCCTCGCCGATGACCTGGTCGAGGCTTTTCTCGCGGTGCGAAACGAGACCGAACGTCGCGCGGCTCCCCTAAGCCCCGAGGATCAGCTGATCCAGTCCATGCCGGACGCAAGCCCGGCCAAATGGCACCGCGCCCATACCACCTGGTTTTTCGAGCAGTTTCTGCTGGGCGAGCACAGCCCGGGATATGTGCCCTACCATCCCGACTACGCCTTCCTGTTCAATTCCTATTACGTCAGCGCAGGGCCCCGTCACGCCCGCTCCCGGCGCGGCGATTTGACCCGGCCCTCCGCTGAGGAGATCACGGCCTATCGCCGTCACGTCGATGCGGCGGTGGTGAAGTTCTTCCGTGAGGCCGCCGACGACCAACTGACCGCGATCGCGCCGCTGGTCGAGGTCGGCCTCAACCACGAGCAGCAGCATCAGGAATTGATGTGGACCGACATCCTGCACGCCTTTGCGCAAAACCCGATACCGCCGGCCTACGACCCGTCGTGGCATTTCCCGGCCGCAAGCGGCTCCGGCGAAGACTGGATCAGCCTCAACGAAGGCATCCACTCGATCGGCCACCCCGGTGACAGCTTTCATTTCGACAATGAAAAGCCGGTCCACCGCGCGCTGGTGGGCCCGGTTCGGCTTTCGCGCCACCTCGTCACCAATGCCGAATGGATCGCCTTCATGGCGGATGGCGGCTACACCACGCCCACGCTCTGGCTGATGGACGGCTTTGCGGCCGCCAGCGCGGAAGCATGGCAGGCGCCCGGTCATTGGCGCGAGATCGACGGCAAGTGGCACATCATGACGCTCGCCGGCCTGAAGCCGGTCGATCCGGAAGCTGCGGTCTGCCACATCAGCTATTACGAGGCCGACGCCTTTGCGCGCTGGCGCGGCAAGCATTTGCCGACCGAGATGGAGTGGGAAGTCGCGGCTCGCGCCGGCGTTCTCAACGATGCCTTCGGCATCGTCTGGCAATGGACGCGCAGTGCCTATTCACCCTACCCCGGCTATCGCGCGATCGAGGGCGCGCTCGGCGAATACAACGGCAAGTTCATGGTCAACCAGCTGGTATTGCGCGGCTCATCGCTGGCAACGCCCGGTGGTCACTGCCGTGTCAGCTACCGCAACTTCTTCTATCCGCACCACCGCTGGCAGTTCACGGGCCTGCGGCTGGCTGACTACTAACGCATGATCCGGAAAAGTGGGAACCGGTTTTCCGAAAAGATCATGCTTAAACACAGCTAAAAGCGCGGTCTCGCGCTTTTGAGAATTCTTTTTAATAGCGCGCCGGAAAAGCGCGTCCGGGAGATTGTCATGAATGTGCACGCCGCCGCGTTGTCCGAAGCGCACCGCCTCGACGAGCCGACATCGGTATTTGCCCGCGACGTGATCGGCGATCTGTCGCGCGCCCCGAAGCGGCTGTCGCCGAAATATTTCTATGATTCAACCGGCTCGGAGCTGTTCGAACAGATCACGCTTCTGCCGGAATATTACCC
This sequence comes from Bradyrhizobium sp., assembly GCF_049519115.1. Classification (GTDB taxonomy): domain Bacteria; phylum Pseudomonadota; class Alphaproteobacteria; order Rhizobiales; family Xanthobacteraceae; genus Bradyrhizobium. The sequence goes on along the minus strand of NZ_JBEKRB010000025.1, from coordinate 43,783 downwards.
GACCCGCACCGAGCTTTCGATCCTGCGCCAGCAAGGCGGTGCGATTTCGGCGATGGTCCCTGCGGGCGCGGCGCTGGTTGAATTCGGCGCCGGCTCGACCACCAAGGTGCGGCTGTTGCTCGGCGAATGCCGGCTTGGCGCCTACGTTCCCGTGGACATATCGGGTGAATTCCTCAACGCCCAGGCGCAAACCCTGCGCGTCGATTATCCCGGTCTTGCCATTCACCCGGTTACCGCGGACTTCACCGCGCCGTTCGAGCTGCCGGAAGCGGTGCGCGAGATGCCGAAGGTCGGCTTTTTCCCGGGTTCGACGCTTGGCAATTTCGAACCGGGCGAAGCCTGCAATTTTCTGAAGAGCGCGCGCGCGATCTTGGGCAAAGGCGCACGAATGGTGATCGGCGTCGATCTCGAGAAAGACGAGCGGACCCTTTACGACGCCTATAACGACACCGCCGGCGTCACGGCACGCTTCAACCTCAATGTGCTGCACCGGATCAACCGTGAGCTCGGCGGCGATTTCGACGTCGGCGCATTCATCCATCGCGCGATCTATAACCGCGACCGTCATCGCATCGAGATGCATCTGATCAGCAAAAAAGCCCTGACCGCCGAGGTGCTCGGCCAGAAATTCTCATTCCGACCCGGCGAAAGCATCCATACCGAGAGCAGCTATAAATACTCGATCGACCGTTTCGCCCTGCTCGCGCGCGTCTCAGGCTGGACATTGCTTGAATCCTGGACGGACGAAGCCGGCCTGTTCTCGGTTCACGCGTTGGTGGCTTCCGACTGAGGTTCTTGCGATCGAGGTTCTTCCGACCGAGTCTTGGAGCGGACAGCGTTCGACCGCAGCGAGAGCGATTCCCAGGCCGCGACGATCACCATCAGCAGCGTGGTCGCGATCGACAGCATCAATGGTGACAACTCGGCGCCAAACCAGCCAAGCACACCGAGCGCGATGATGCCGACGCCATGGGACAGTTGAAGCCACCCGCGTATGGCGTGCTTGAACAGGATGGCGCCGATCAAGAACAGCATCGGGCCGCCAATCGTGCTCACAAGCACCCTGACGTCGGAATGCCCGGCGGGATGCTGGAGCACGAGGTCGTCGGCAACGGCCGATAGAATAATCCCGGCAACGATCGGCAGATGCAGATAGGTGTAGGCGAGCCGCGCCAGCCGCCCCGGCTCGTTTGAACTCGAGATCAGTTCGGAGCCGGCCTCCGCACCCTTGTGGAAATAAAGCCACCACATCGCCAGCGCCGCCACGAAGGCCGACAGGAACGCCGCGACGACCTCGCTTGTCCATCTCAGGTCGGCGAAGGTCGCGCCGGTCACGACGATGGATTCGCCAAGCGCGATGATGATGAAGCCGGCGCAGCGCTCGGCGAGATGACCACCCTCGACATACCAGTCGGCCATTGACGATGCGCCGTATTTGGGAATCCAGAACCGCACCGCCGGCGAGACGTATTCGATCCCCAGCGCCACCGCCCACAGCAAGAGCCTTTCCCGGCTTTCTGACAGTCCACCGGCGATCCAGAACACCGCCGAGACCGACAGCCAGACCAGGATGCGGATGGCGTTCATCCGGGCGGCGGTGCGCGCCGGCGGTGTCGATACCAGCCAGAATACGGTGCGGCCGACCTGCATCGCGGCATAGGCGATCGCGAACCACAATCCACGGGAATCAAAAGCCAGCGGGATCGAGGTCGACAGCACGAGCCCGCCCAGCATCAACAGGAACAGAAGCACGCGCACCGGCGTCAGTTCGGGGTTGAGCCAGTTGGTGACCCAGGACGTGTAAACCCAGACCCACCATACGCTGAGCAGCAGCAACGTGGTTTCCACCGCGCCGAGCGGGGTGAAATGCGACAGCAGCGTGTGCGATACCTGCGTTACCGCAAATACGAACACGAGATCGAACAGCAATTCGGCGTAAGTGACCCGGCTGTGCTGGTTCGGCACGATGGGGCGAAACAACGGCCCGCGCTCGGTATCCCACGGCATGCCGCTGCTCTACCGCTTATGTCGTGCCTTGGCGGATCGGCCCGGTCATTCCGGCACGCCGGTCTGCAGCGCCAGCGCGTGGAGCACCCCACCCATCTGGCCCCGAAGCGATTGATAGACGAGCTGGTGCTGCTGGACACGCGACTTGCCGCGAAACGATTCCGAAATCACGGTGGCCGCGTAGTGATCGCCGTCACCGGCAAGATCCCGGATCGTCACCTCGGCGTCGGGAATCGCAGCCTTGATCATCGATTCGATATCGTGGGCGTCCATCGGCATTCCAGATTTCTCCTTTTACCCTCGCCCCTTCGGCCCGCTCAGTGGGCTGAAGTGCTTCAACTTAGCGCGAATGGCCTTCTGGGTCACGCCTTCTCGCACTATATTGGGCGTCAGATCACAGCAAGGCCCGCCGCGACGCGGGCTCAAGAGGCGGCAACCATGAAATTACCAGGCCCCGACCATCCGATCACGATCAAGGCAAATCCGCGGCGCGTGCGCGTTTCCGTAGGCGACGTCGTGATTGCCGATTCGACCAATGTCCTCACGCTGAAGGAAGCGAGCTATCCCGCGGTCAGTTATCTACCGCGCAAGGATGCGAATATGGCGGTGCTTTCGCGCAGCGAGCGGGTGACGCATTGTCCCTACAAGGGAGATGCGAATTATTTTAGCATCAATGCCGACGGCAAGATCATCGCCGATGCGATCTGGACCTATGAAAATCCGTTTCCGGCCATGACCGAGATTTCCGGGCACCTCGCCTTCTATCCTGACAAGGTCAAGATCGAGGAAGTGGCCTGAGTTTTTCGGACGTCATTCCGGGGCGATGTCAAACATCGAACTACGATGTGCCCTCACACATCGGAGAATCTCGAGGTTCCCATCTGGTGCTTACGCACCATCCGGGAATGACTGCAAAAGCCGCAGCGGGCAACTACACCCGGAAGATCGTCAGGCCGAGGATCAGCAGGACCAGGAAGATCACCACGAACACGTAGAACAGAAACCGGGCGATATCCGCCGAGGCCGCGGATAGGCCGGTAAAGCCGAGGACGCCGGCGATCACCGACACCACGAAGAAAATAAGCGCCCACTTCAGAAGCGTCATTTAATCCTCCACGCCGTCCGAATCCTCCAGGGGGTTCGCCGGAACGCCTGTATCTCGCACGCCCAACGTTCCCGCCTCGCTGTTGGTTCCCTTTGCGAGAACCGTCCGCATGCACCGACGCCCGGCGGGGTTGCGGCGCCGCGCTCTTGCTCAATCATCCGCCGGACGGCAAGATTTCATCGACGCCAGCTGGAATTGCCATGTCGGTCAATTTGGCCCCGCCCACGGCAGCCGAGGTTTTATCCAAGGCGGCCCCATCCAAAGCGAGAGGACGCAACGCCGCGTTCGACCGCGCGCGGTCCTTCGTCATTCTTCTGGTGCTGATCCACCACTCGGTCATCCCCTACACTTATTACGGCCATACCGACCGGCAGTCGTTCCTGGGTTTCGATGGGCTCGTGACCTTCAACGACAGCTTCATGATGGTGGCGATGTTTCTGCTCTCGGGGCTGTTCACCTGGCCCAGCCTGCAACGCAAGGGAGTAGCCGCCTTCCTGCGTGGACGCTGGTTGCGCCTCGGACTGCCGTTCGCGGTCGGCGCCACGATCCTGATGCCGATCGCTTACTATGCCGTCGCGCTTCGCAACTCAGGCGAAGGCTTCGGCGCGTATTTGGTGAAAACCGTGACAGTCGGCCCCTGGGAAAGCGGCCCGATCTGGTTCCTCGCCGTATTGCTTGCGTTCGACATGCTGGCGGTGGTGGTCTATCGCGTCGCGCCCGGCATGGTGGAAGCCATCGGGCGTCTGTCGATCGCAAGCTGCAATCGTCCTGCTCTCGCCTTCTGGGCGTTGCTCGCCGCGTCCGTCGTCGTCTACGTTCCCTTGGATCTTTATTTCGGCATCGGGCGATGGTTCACGTTGGGCCCGCTTGCCATCCAGGCGGACCGAATTCTGCTGTACGCCCTCTATTTCTTCGTCGGCGTCGGCATCGGCTCAGTGCCCAGCCACCTCGGCCTTTTATCCGAAGACGGCGAACTGGCGCGGCGATGGCCGGCATGGCTTTTGGCGACGGTCGTAACCTTCGTCGGCCTGATCGGGCTTATCTATTACAAGCGCGAATTCTTAGGCGATCCCGATAATCCGCCGCCTTGGTGGGACACCGCGCATGCCTTCTTCTTCGCCTGCTTCAGCGCCTCGCAGACACTCAATCTGCTTGCGCTGTTTCTGAAATTCGAAAGCCGCGGCCGGAGCATTCTCGACTCTTTAAGGGAAAGCTCGTTTGGAATCTTCCTGATTCACTATCTCCCGCTGCTCTGGTTGCAATATGCCCTGTTCGGCCACGCGCTGGCGCCGGCCATGCAGGAAACCGCGATCCTGAAAGCGCTGATCGTCTTTGTCCTAACGCTCGCCATGAGCTGGGCCGCGACCGGCGCTTTACGCAAAATTCCGGGCGTCGCGCAGGTGCTCTAGTCTTTTATTTGACGCGTTTTCTTCACGCGAACCGGTTTCCACTTCGCTCAAAAACGCTATCGAGGGGCTTTGCCGGCCATATAAGCGGGCAACCAGCTTTCAAAGCCGTCCTGCAGCGCGGCCACCGAAACCGGATCCTCGCCGGCAATGGCGATCGCGTCTCCGCCCGTGCTCCCGATCCGCATGCAAGGCACGCTTGCGCCCTTCATCTTGGCGAGCACGAGGCCCGCCTGTTCGGCAGGGACGGTGACGACATAGCGCGCCTGGTCCTCGCCGAACCAGAACGCATGCGGCACGATCGAGCCGGGCGCGGCCAGCAGCCGCGCGCCGATGCCGCTTGCGATCGCCATCTCGGCGAGCGCGATCAGAAGTCCGCCGTCGGAAATGTCGTGCGCCGCGGTCGCCGTGCCCGCGCGGATCATCCCGCGCACCACGTCGCCATTGCGCTTTTCGGCCGCAAGGTCCACCGGCGGCGGCGCGCCCTCTTCGCGCCCGCAGATGTCGCGCAGATACACGGATTGGCCGAGCCAGCCTTGCGTGTCGCCGATCAACAGGATGGCCTCGCCCTCGGCCTTGAACGCGAGCGTGGCGGATTTGGTGAAATCGTCCAGGAGACCCACACCGCCGATCGAGGGCGTCGGCAGGATGCCACGGCCGTTGGTCTCGTTGTAGAGCGAGACGTTGCCGGAGACGACGGGGAAGTCAAGCGCGCGGCAGGCTTCCGAGATGCCTTTCAGGCAGCCAACGAACTGGCCCATGATCTCGGGCCGCTCCGGGTTGCCGAAATTGAGGTTATCGGTGATCGCCAGCGGCCGTCCGCCAACGGCGGTGATGTTGCGCCAGGCTTCGGCGACCGCCTGCTTGCCGCCCTCAAACGGATCGGCCTCGCAATAGCGCGGCGTGACATCGACGGTGAGCGCCAGCCCCTTCGGACCGTCCTCTACGCGCACCACGGCGGCATCGCCGCCCGGCCGCTGCACGGTATTGCCGAGGATGACGTGGTCGTATTGCTCCCACACCCAGCGTTTCGAACACAGCTCAGGCGTGGCGATCAGCTTTTGCAACGCTTCCGAAATGCCCATCGGCGGCTTCACTTCGCGGGCGGCAATCACTGGTTTGGCGTCTTGCGCCACATGCGGACGGTCGTAGAGCGGGGCCTCGTCGCCAAGCTCCTTGATCGGCAGGTCCGCCATCACGTCGCCGCCGTGCTTGACGACAAAGCGCTTGCTCGGCGTGGTGTGACCGACCACCGCGAAATCGAGCCCCCATTTGCGGAAGATCGCTTCGGCCTCTTTTTCCTTCTCGGGCTTGAGCACCATGAGCATGCGCTCCTGGCTTTCCGAGAGCATCATCTCATAGGCGCTCATGCCGGTTTCACGGGTCGGCACGGCATCGAGATCGAGATCGACGCCGAGATCGCCCTTGGCGCCCATCTCGACCGCGGAACAGGTCAGCCCCGCCGCACCCATGTCCTGGATCGCGATCACGCAATCGGCCGCCATGATTTCGAGACATGCTTCCAGCAGAAGCTTTTCGGCAAAGGGATCGCCGACCTGCACCGTCGGTCGCTTTTCGGCGGAGTCGTCGTCGAACTCGGCCGAGGCCATCGAGGCGCCGTGGATGCCGTCGCGCCCCGTCTTGGAGCCGAGATAGACGATCGGCATGTTCACGCCGGAGGCCGCCGCGTAGAAAATCTTGTCGGTGTCGGCGAGGCCCACCGCCATCGCATTGACCAGGATGTTGCCGTCGTAGCGGGTGTGGAAACGCATTTGCCCGCCGACGGTCGGCACGCCGAACGAATTGCCATAACCGCCGACGCCGGCGACCACGCCCGAAACCAAATGACGCGTCTTGGGATGTTCCGGCGCGCCGAAGGAGAGCGCGTTGAGACACGCAATGGGCCGCGCGCCCATGGTGAAGACATCGCGCAGGATGCCGCCGACGCCGGTGGTCGCGCCTTGATAAGGCTCGATATAGCTCGGATGGTTGTGGCTCTCCATCTTGAAGACCACCGCCTGGCCATCGCCGATATCGATGACGCCGGCATTTTCGCCCGGCCCCTGGATCACCCAGGGCGCTTTGGTTGGCAGGCCGCGCAGATGGATACGCGAGGATTTGTACGAGCAATGCTCGTTCCACATCGCCGAGAAAATCCCGAGCTCCGTGAACGTCGGCACCCGCCCGATCAGCTTGAGAATGCGCTCATATTCGTCGGGCTTGAGACCGTGGGCGGCGACGAGTTCCGGGGTGATTTGCGGCTGGTTAGTTTGCATATGCTGACGCTCTCGCCCCGAACGCATCTCTGTTCGCTCCCCCCTTGTGGGGGAGGGTTAGGGAGAGGGGTAGGCCACAAATGCCAGAGTTCGCGATACCCCCCTCTCCAACTCTCCCCCACAAGGGGGGAGAGAGCACAGCGCAATGCGTAGACGGATTATTGCCGAAAATCAGGAAATTCACTTCCGCAGCGCTCACGCCGCGCGCTCCACATGGGCGACAAGGCCTGCGAACAGGCCGCGCCCGTCGGTGCAGCCCATGATGTCTTCGACGTGGTTTTCCGGATGCGGCATCATGCCGAGCACGTTGCCGCGCTCGCTGACAATGCCGGCAATCGAATGCGCCGCGCCGTTGATATTGGCGGGCTCGCCGACGTCGCCATCCGCCGAGCAATAACGGTAGAGCACCCGCCCCTCGCCTTCGATGCGTTTCAGCGTCTCTTCATCGGCCTCGTAATTACCTTCGCCATGGGCGACCGGCACCCGAATGACCTGACCGGCATTGTAACCGCGGGTGAACGGCGTATCCGAACGCTCGACCCGCAGATGCACGTCCTTGCAGATGAACTTGAGCCGTGCGTTGCGCATGAGGACGCCGGGCAACAGCCCTGCTTCGCAGAGAATCTGAAAGCCGTTGCAAACGCCAAGCACGAGGCCGCCTTTGGCGGCAAAGGCGCGCACCGCGTCCATCACAGGCGCGCGCGCCGCAATCGCTCCGCAGCGCAGGTAATCGCCGTAGGAAAATCCGCCGGGCACGACAACGAGGTCGGTCCCCGCGGGCAGCGACGTCTCGGCGTGCCAGACCACCGCGGTCTCGTTGCCGGAGGCAAGCTTCAGCGCGCGCGCCATGTCGCGCTCGCGATTGATTCCGGGAAAGAGGAGAACGGCGGATTTCATCGATCGCTAGCCCAGAACCTCAACCCGGTAATTCTCGATCACGGTGTTGGCGAGCAGCTTGTCGGCGGCGTCTTTCAACGCCGCTTCCGCCTTGGCTTTATCGGCGCCGGAAAGCTCGATGTCGAACACCTTGCCCTGGCGGACACTGGCAACGCCATCGACGCCGAGCGACTTCAGCGCGCCTTCGATGGCCTTGCCTTGCGGATCGAGAATGCCGGACTTCAGAGTAACGGTGACGCGCGCTTTCACGTGAACGCCCTCACCCCTTGACCAGCACCGGGCCTGAGCCCGCCGGCCGCTCGTTTTCCATCAGGATGCCGAGGCGTTTGGCCACTTCGGTATAGGCCTCAAGCAGGCCGCCGAGATCCCTGCGGAAACGATCCTTGTCGAGTTTCTCGTTCGACTTGATGTCCCACAGCCGGCAGGAATCCGGCGAGATCTCGTCGGCGACGATGATCCGCATCATTTCGTTCTCAAACAGACGGCCACATTCCATCTTGAAATCGACCAGACGGATACCGATGCCGAGGAAGAGACCGGTGAGGAAATCGTTGACGCGGATCGCCAGCGCCATGATGTCGTCGATCTCCTGCGGCGTGGCCCAGCCGAACGCCGTGATGTGCTCTTCGGAGACCATGGGGTCGTTGAGCTGATCGTTCTTGTAATAGAACTCGATGATCGAGCGCGGCAACTGGGTCCCTTCCTCGATGCCAAGGCGCTGCGACAGCGATCCCGCCGCCACGTTCCGCACCACGACTTCGAGCGGCACAATCTCCACTTCGCGAATCAGTTGCTCGCGCATGTTGAGACGGCGGATGAAGTGGGTCGGCACCCCGATGTCATTGAGGTGCTGGAACAGGTATTCCGAAATCCGGTTGTTGAGGACACCCTTGCCCTCGATCACCTGGTGTTTTTGCTTGTTGAACGCGGTCGCATCGTCCTTGAAGTGCTGGATCAGGGTTCCCGGCTCCGGACCCTCATAAAGAACCTTGGCCTTGCCTTCATAAATGCGGCGTCGACGGCTCATTGGGATGTACCGTGTGTTGTTGAAATCCATGCTTTTGGTGTGCTCCGGATGCCAAGAGGGACGACCCACGACGGAGCTGCCGTGAAGGCCAGGGACTAAGAAACGGAACGAGAACCGAGCCTAGAATCGAACCTATCCGATTGGCCTATCCAGTACAATCGATCCGGCCCTGGAAGGGGTGAGTTTTACCGTATTAACCTCGATCGTTTGGCGCTCGCGACCCGCTGAATTCACGCTATTATTTAGGTATCAGGGCGTCTCGCCGCAACGCGCCAGCGACAGGACCAGACGGCCGCCCGGGAGGAACTTTCGCCATGACCACCTTCGACAAACGCGAGGAAGCCTTTGAGAAGAAATTTGCCCTCGACGAGGAGTTGAAATTCAAGGCGGAGGCGAGGCGCAACCGCCTGCTCGGCCTGTGGGCGGCGGAGAAGCTCGGAATCACCGGCGACGCGGCCACCGCCTACGCGAGAGAGGCGGTCGCGGGCGCTTTTGCCGAAGGCGGCGACAAGGCGGTCATGGCCCGCCTTGGGCACGACCTTTCGGCCAAGGGCGTTACGGAGGCCGAGATCGGCTCGCACATGGGCGAACTGCTGACGCAGGCCATCGCCCAGCTGAAGGCCGGAATATAGGCAGACCGCCGTCCCTCATCCTGAGGACCGGCGTCTTGGCCGCGTCTCGAAGGATGAGGTTCGCAGCCCATGGTTCGAGGCGCGCGCTAAAGCGCGCTCCTCATCATGAGGTTTTTGCGCGGTGGCGCCTATTTCAGGGTAATTTGCAGGCTCATCGTGCCGTTGACGTTCAGGCCTTCGGTCTGCTGCTGATTGAACTGCCGGTTATTGGCGTTGACATTGACGTTGACCGATTCCATCCGGCAATCCTTGGCGAGAATTTCCCGAAGAAGATCGCATTGACGACCGGCCATTTCGTAAACCGAGCGCTGCGCCTTGTCGCGCAGCTTTTGCGCTTCGTCGCCATCACCTGTCGGCCCGGGGATGAAAAAAGTGATGTTGTTCTGAACGCGCACCATGTTTTCCTGGCGCGGAGGATTATTTCCCTGCTCGACAATAATCCGATTCTGCGCGACGACCGGGGAAGCTAGCAACAGGGCCACGCTCACAACAAGCGCGCTTTTAAGGGAAGCCATTGAATACTCCGGGATCGAAAACGGTTCACGAGAGACGTCTTAGCAACCCCGGATTGCAAATTAGCGAAGCACATGCGTTGCAATCGCGCGTTCCGCTTCACGGCGAATTACCCAGTGGAACAGGTCGCGCATCCGCGGCGGGCACGAGGCGATGCCATTTGCCGTTTCGCCACCTGACCGCGCGCACGCTTGACGGTTGCGATCTTGTCCGCCGAGTAATGCGCGCGGATCATATCAAGAAGATGACGCGACGCAGCACTGAGGAATCCGCCCCGGCGCGTTACGGCCACGATGTCGTGACTGGCGGAGAGATCGCCAACGTCGATCGTTGCGATATTGGATGCCTTGAGTTCGTCTGCCACCATGCTTTGCGCGAGCAGCGCGATCCCGAAGCCGGATTCGATCAGGCGCCTTTGGGCGGTCAGGCTGTCGACCGGTGTCCAGTCGATCTCCCCCAGCCCGTGGGTCTGGAACAGGGCGAACACATGCGAAGCCGTGATTTCGCGGCGACCGGGCACTTCGGGAAAGGCGATCCAACGCTCGTTGCGGAGTTCGGCCAATTTCCTGGTGCGGCCGCTGGCACGCGGATGATCGGGCGCGCACACGACCTGAAGCCGTTCGGCAAAGAGCCGCTCATGGTCGAGATCGGTCGACCGGTCGAAATCATACCGAAGGCCAATCGTCGCTTCGCCGCGCCGGATCAGATCGCTGACTTCCGCGCTGCGGGCGGTCCGCAGGGTGAGAGCGACATCGGGGTGCTCGCGGGTGAAGCGTTTCATGATGGTGGCAAGACCGCCTCCCGCCAGCGTTCCAACCACCGCCAGCGCTACCGGACCGGAATTCGAGCGGACCAGCGAGCGAACCGCATTTTCCGCATCCCGGGTCGCCGCAACCGCTCGCTCGGCATAGGGCACCATCACCCGGCCGGCATCGCTGAGCACCGTGCGGCCCGCGATGCGCTCGAACAAGGGCACGCCGAGTTCGTCTTCCAGCAGTGCGATGCGGCGCGAGATTGCGGGTTGCGAGCGGTGCAGGATTTTCGCGGCGTTGGAGACACCGCCGCTTCGGTAAATCGTCAAGAAGGTGCTGAGCGCCTCGCTGTCCACTTTCCTCTCCATGCAAAAAACGAATGAGAGAAAGAGAAATAACAAATTTGTCTGATGAAGCGAAGCGTTCTATCCGTCACTGACAACAGGAATCGGCGAGGACGAAGGCGACATGCGAAGTCAACTCGAAAATGCACAACTGTTTCGCGCGCTGCATGAGCGGCCCGGCACATTCATCATCCCGAACCCCTGGGACGCCGGCACGGCAAAGCTGCTTGCCGCAATGGGGTTTGAGGCACTGGCCACCACAAGTCTCGGCGTTGCCAACATGCTTGGCCGGGCGACAGTCAGCATCGAGATGATTTTGCGGAACGCCCGCGAGATTGTTGCGGCGACCGGCCTGCCGGTCAGCGTCGACCTCGAGAATTGCGGCGCAGACACGCCGAATCTTGCTTCCGAAGCGATCCGGCTCGCCGCGGAAACCGGCGCCGTCGGCGGCTCGATCGAGGATTCGACCAAAAATCCGCAAAGCCCGATCTACGATTTTTCGCTGGCGCTGGAGCGCGTGCAGGCCGCCGTTGAAGTTGCGCGCTCGCTGCCAATTCCCTTCACGCTAACGGCACGCTCCGAGAATTTCCTTCACGGCCGCAAGGATATCGACGACACCATCAAGCGTCTTCAGGCGTTCGAGGCCGCCGGCGCCGACGTGCTGTATGCGCCCGGTCTCTACGATCTCGCCACCATCAAGACGGTGGTGTCGGCGTTGAAGAAGCCCTTCAACCTGGTGATGGGGTTTGCCGATCCGACGCTGACCGTCGAGCAACTCTCCGACGCCGGCGTCAAGCGCATCAGCGTCGGCGGCGCGCTGTCACGCGTCGCGCTCGCGGCTTTCTTGCGCTGCGCCCGAGAGATGAAAGACAACGGATCCTTCACCTTCGTCCCGGAAATGGCGCCGATCAAAGAGCTGCGCGACGCGTTCGCGGCCATTACCCCTCCTTGAAGCCGTATTCGGGCACGTTGCCGCTGGCGCCGTAATATTTATACGGCAGGAACTTGCCCGACATCGTGAACTTGACCCGATCGCCTTTCGGATTGGGCAGGCGCTCCATCACCATGTCGAAATCGATAGCCGACATGATGCCGTCGCCATATTCTTCCTCGATCAGCGCTTTCCAAGCCGGGCCGTTGACCATCACCAGTTCAAAGAAGCGATAGATCAGGGGATCGGTCGGCGGCATCGGTATGCCGCGCATCGGGACTTCGTTAAGCATTGCTGTTTCCGACTTCGAAAGCCCGAACAGTTCGGCCGCATTTGCAGCTTGCGGCTTGGTCAGCTTCATCTGGCCGAGGCAGGCGCCGACGATCAGCACCTCCGAATAGCCGCCGATCTGTTCGCAAATGTATTTCCAGGTCCAGCCCTTCTCGCGCTTGATGTCGAGCAGCTTTTCAGTGAGGTCAGATCGTTTCATGTGTCACTCCCTTTGCAAAGTTGTCATCCTCGGCCGCCGCCGGAAGTTACCTTCCATGCCGCAGTCTAGAGCGGCCGCGACAGGCTCGGCCGTGTCGTCGTTTTTGGCGCGTCCGGCAAACCTTCCGAGCTTGCGGCGATCGCGAGGCCCGATTTGGCGATCTGCACCACCGGCACGTGTCGCGGATCGTGATCGGGCGTATCGGTCGCAAAACTCTTGCTGCGGCTTACCAGAAAATCGACGATGTGGTTTCGCACCGCATAGTAATAGGGATGCCGATGCAGATCGGTTCGGCCGCGATCCTTCGGAAGTGGGTTCTCGACAATCTCAGCCAACACCGCGCCTGGACCATTGGTCATAAGGAAGATCTTGTCGGCGAGATAGATCGCCTCGTCGACATCGTGCGTGATCATGAACGCGGTCTGCCCGGTCTCCAGGCAAATGCGCCGGACTTCGTCCTGCAAGGTACCGCGCGTCAACGCGTCGAGCGCCGAGAACGGTTCGTCCATCAGCATGATCTTCGGCGTGATCGAGAGCGCGCGCGCAATCCCGACGCGCTGCTTCATGCCGCCGGAAAGCTCAGAAGGGCGCTTGTGCTCCGAACCGGTGAGACCCACGAGATCGATGAATGTCTGCGCGTGCGCCCTCGCCTTGGCGCGGTCCCAGTCGCGCCATTTCGAGGTCACGGCATAGGCGACGTTGCCCATCACCGTGCGCCACGGCAACAACGCATGGCTCTGGAAGATCACCGCCCGGTCGAGGCTCGTGCCTTGAATGGCCTCGCCGTCGACGATGACCGCGCCTTCGCTCGGCGTATCGAGCCCGGCGAGAATGTTGAGCACGGTGGTCTTGCCGCAGCCGGAATGCCCGATCACACACGCGAATTCGCCGCGCTCAATCGACAGCCACAGATTTTCGAACACCGCGACTTCGCCACCGGAAGGCGCCTTGTATCGCTTGGCAATCGCCTCGATAGAAATGAATTTGTCGGTCATCGCATCATTCCGGGAACGTCACCATGCGGGTGAAGCGCGCGAGGATCTGATCGAGCAGCATGCCGACGAGACCGATCAGGAGAATGGCGATGATCACGTTGGTGATCGAGAGGTTGTTCCACTCGTTCCAGACGAAGTAGCCGATGCCGGTGCCACCGACCAGCATCTCGGCCGCGACGATCACGAGCCAGGCGATCCCGATCGAAATCCGCATGCCGGTCAGAATCGTCGGCGCCGCTGCAGGCAGGATCACGGTGAAAGCCCGCCGCAAGGTGCCGACCTCGAGCGTACGCGCGACATTGATCCACTCCTTGCGCACGGCGGCGACACCGAAGGCGGTATTGAGCAGCATCGGCCAGATCGAGCAGATGAAGATCACAAAGATCGCGGACAGGCCGGAATCCTTGATGGTGTACAGCGCGAGCGGCATCCAAGCGAGCGGCGAGATCGGTTTCAACACCTGGATGAACGGATCGAGCGCCTGGCTTATCAAAGGCGACATGCCGATCAGGAAGCCGAGCGGAATCGCGACGAGCACGGCCAGAAGGTAGCCGAGACCGACGCGCGCGATCGAGTAGCCGAGCTGGATACCGAGCCCCTTGTCGTTCGGGCCGTTATCGTAGAACGGCCGCTCGAGGTGCTCCCACAGCTTGGCGCCGACCTCGAACGGGCCCGGCATCGCCGATTTGCCCTGCGTTGCGGTTAGCCCCATCAGCTTGGCGTATTCCGGACTCATAGTGCCGACCGCGGCGTTAGAGCGGGTCGCCAGATGCCAGGCGCCAATGAAAGCTAAAAACAGCGCGACCGAAATGATCGCGGCACGGAGGCGGAGGGATAAGGTCATTCAATCCTCCACGCGTCCCGTGTCCCGGGCGCTGCGCAGCACGAAGCTGGGCGAAGTGGTGCGCTGCTGAACCGGAACCTATCATGTCCTATTGGACCCCGGCTCTGCGAGGCATCGCTACGCACGGTGTGCTGCGCGCTGCATCGCGTCCGGGACACGCAAGCCGATCTGCTCACGACGACTTCCTGATCTTGAAGCTGTTGAGATAGTCCTCCGGGGTTGCCGGATCGAAGGTCTTGCCCATCACCGCAAAGGACTTGTAGGCGACGGCCGGCGGCGCCATGCCCATTTCCGTCATCGTCTTGCGGGTGTCGGTCGCGAGGTAAACCTGCTCGGCGATTACTTTGTAATCGACATCGCCCTTGATCTGGCCCCAGCGCTTCATCTGCGTCAGCATCCAGACCGCGAAGGACTGCCACGGGAACGGGTCGAAATCGACGCGCCTGGGATCAGTCTTGATGCCCCCCAGCCCGTCGGCATAGGTCCCGGTCAGCACCTGCTCCAGCACCGTGACCGGCGCATTGATGTAGTTGGCCGGCGCAATCGCCTCCGCGATCTGCTTGCGGTTCTCCGCTTTCGAGGCGTAGGCGGTCGCGTCCAGAATAGCGCGCGTCAGCGCGGTGAAGCTGTTCGGCGACGTCGTGATGAATTCCCGGCTGGCCGCGAAGCTACAACAGGGATGACCGTCCCAGATCTCCTTGGACAGGATGTGCATGAAGCCGACGCCGTCATAGATCGCGCGCTGGCAGATATTGTCGGGCGCAAGGAAGCCGTCGATGTTCTCGGCGCGGAGGTTGGCGACCATTTCCGGCGGCGGCACCGAGCGAAGCTGCACGTCGATATCGGGATCGAGTCCGTGTTCGGCGAGATAATAGCGCAACAGATAATTGTGCATGGAGTAGTCGAAGGGAATGGCGAACTTCATGCCCTTCCATTCCTTCGGATCGCGCTTGTCCCTGTGCTTGATCGCCAGCGTAATGCCCTGACCGTTGATGTTCTCGATCGCAGGCACCGCAAAAGGAATCGCCTGCGCGCCTAGCCCCAGTGAAATTGCGATCGGCATCGGCGCCAGCATGTGGGCGGCGTCGTATTCCTTATTGATGGTCTTATCGCGGACCACGGCCCAGCCGGCGGTCTTGACCACTTCGACGTTCAAACCGTGCTTGGCATAGAAGCCGAGCGGCGCCGCCATGATGATCGGCGTTGCACAGGTGATCGGGATGAAGCCGACCTTGAGGTCCTTCTTCTCCGGCGTGCCCGCGTCGGCAAACGCTTCGGTCGCCGTCTTCAGCGGGAAGAATTGCGAGATCGCGGCAAGCGCCGTAGCGGCGCCAACCGATTTCAGGAACGCCCGGCGCGCGGCATCTTTCGGAAACATCGCGCGCATCACCGCTGACGCAACGACGCTCTCATAACGTTTTTGTTCGCTTGTCTCTTGGCTCGTCTCCTGGCCCCCGACCGGCTCACATCGCAGGGCAAGCGCCGCGTGATCGTGTTCGGCGTTAGAGCGGTGCTGGCCGCACGCGCAGCCGGTCAGTGACAGCGGACGGTCGGAATCGAAGGGATCGTCAAAGGTGGACATGCCTGCATTTCCTGGCGCTTTGAAAGGTGCGGCATCCCGCCACACCATCAAGTTCATCGCCCGGCCGCGGATACGGCCGGGCGATGAAAAAACATGCAGGTTCTATGCCGCCTTTTCGGTCAGCTTGGACTCGATCGGCAGGCCTTCCTCGATCGGCAGCGAGGGGTCGCGCGACCATTCGTTCCAGGAGCCGAAATACATCCGCACATCCTTCACGCCGGCGTTCTTCAGCGCCAGGAAAGTGTTCGAAGCCCGCGCGCCCTTGAAGCAGTAAAGGTAGACCGGGGTGCTCTGGGTGATGCCGACGGTGG
This sequence comes from Bradyrhizobium sp., assembly GCF_049519115.1. GTDB lineage: Bacteria > Pseudomonadota > Alphaproteobacteria > Rhizobiales > Xanthobacteraceae > Bradyrhizobium. Next base: position 27,671 of record NZ_JBEKRB010000025.1, on the reverse strand, counting down.
CGCATTCGGCCAGGATTTCGTTCTTCGACTTGAAGCGCGGCCCTTCGGCGGTCGGCTTCATCATGCGGTACCATTCGAGCCAGACTGCGCCGGGGATGCGGCCCTTGCGCGGGCAGAAATCCTTGCCATAGGGCGAAGAGCTTTCGCCGATCCACTCATCGATGTCGCGCACGTCGAGCAGCGCGATGCCGGGCTTGCCGACGGCGGCCAGCATGGTCTTGGCGTCGATCAGGATGTCACTGGCTTCGGGCACGATCGAGAACGAGGCCGGCTTGGGCGAAGGCACCGCGGTCGTGGTCGGCAGACCCTTGCCGACCCAGGCGTCGTATCCGCCATGCAGCACCTTGATCTTGGGATAGCCGAGCATGGTGAGGAGGTAGTAGCCGCGACAAGACTGGCCGAAGCCTGAATTCATCGATTGTTCGTAGATGACGGCGGTTTCCTTGCCGGAAAGCCCAGCCTTGCCGAACGCGTCGGCGAATTTCGTCTTCAGCTCGTGAATGCCCTCGGGCGTCGAGGTCGCGAGAAAGGTGAAGATCTCATGCACGTTCACCGCACTGGGCAGATGTCCCGCGGCATAGGCATCGGGATTGCGGGTGTCGATAACCACACACGGCTCTTTCCCCGTGAGTTCGGCGAGTTCGCTGGCAGAAATCAGAACGTCCGTCATGGCAGCCTCTCCTTTTTTACAAGTGCAAGTTTTGGTTGGGGTCGAAAAACCTCACATGTCCGCCAGCATCTTCCGTAGCTGCTTGGTGGCGGGCGTAACGATGGCGACGAAATAGGATTCACGAAGCCGGCGCTGGGCGCGGTGGCTCATGAGATAGCCCCGCGCGCCGCAATGAAGCATGGCGGCATGCGCGGCCGCGACGCTCGCTTCACCCGCGCGCAGCCGAAGCGCGACCACCTTGCGCCAGTAGCTGTCCTCTTCGTTGTAGGGATCGGCCGCGAGCGCCATCGCTTCACGTTCGAGCTCGGCGAGCAATTCCTGGAAGTTGACCGGTTGCTGCGGCAGATATCGATTGACATGGCCGAGCGGCGGATCGACCTCGTTCATGATGGCGATGCAGTCGCGGATCAGCCCGGTGGCCATGCCGACCTGTAGCAGGATGAATCCGGCGCGAATTTTCTTCACGAACGGACCCGCCGGATCGGCGAGAATGAGATCGTCAGGCACGAAGACCTCGCGGAACTGCACGCCATAGGTACCGGTGCCATCCATGGCGAGGAACGGCTTGCACGGCTGCAAGGTGATTGCCGGATCGGAACAATCAGCGAGGAACATCACCTGGCCGCCGTCGTCCTCGCGCTCGAAAATGGTGCCAAAGAAATGACCCGGCCCGAGGTTCGACACCCAGGGCAGCGCGCCCTTGACGATGTAGCCGCCGTCGACCTTGCGTCCCTTCAATTTCAGCTTCTCGATCCCGAAGAAGCTCTTCATCGGGTTGGAGAGGCCGGTGCCGCCGAGTATCTGTCCAGTCGCAAACTTGTCGCCGAATTTCGCGATCAATGCCGGATTGTTCGAATTGGCCGCGTACCAGACGAGCGTGTTCTGGCACCAGGCCATGAAGGCGGTCGCGCCGCACACTTCACCGAGGGCGGAGATGGAGTGAATGGCGCAGCGCAGATCGGCCGCGCCATTCTTTGGAACATGGCTGCCCCAGGCGCCGACATCGCCGAGGCGATGAAGCAGTTCGTCCGGATAGACCGTGCCGGCGTCGATAGCGGCCGCCATGGGTCCAAGGTTCTTGCGCGCAATCGTCGCGACCTGTTCGGCGATCGATGCCGAGGGTAAGTCGTCTTCAATAACGTGCCGGTTTAAAGCCACTGAACCCACAAGCCCCTCCACCTCTGCCGGTTTTCGCCAAATCTCTAGAGCGAGACGTGCTGTCGTTAGATCGTCATCTCGCTCTATCTTTTTGCTTGAGCGTGATCTCCCGCAAACGCTTCCGCGTTTGTCGCAAGGGACCGGTGCCCACTTTTCCGGACCACGCTCTCAAGACGCGCTGACCTCCAGATTGACCGGGCGAGTGAAGGTGTTGGCGACCGGTGACCACTTCTTGACGTGGTCGACGAGCGCATCGATCTCGCACTTCGGAACGCCTTCGCATTCCATGTCGACCTTGACCCGAACATCCGTAAAGCCGACCGGCTTCTCGCTGACGTCACCGGTGCCCCAGACGGCAGTGATGTTGAGATCGCCCTCGAGTTCCAGTTCGAGCTTGTTCACGGTCCAGCCGCGATGCACGGCATTGGCATGCAGGCCGACGGCAAGGCAGGAACCGAGCGCCGCGAGCGAAGCCTCGGAGGGGTTCGGCGCGGTATCGTCGCCGAGAAGGCCCGGCGGTTCGTCGACGATATAAGGTGCAAGGTTGCGGATGTAGTTGGCATGACGGAACTTGCCTTCGGCGACCGTCTTGCATTTCAAGGTCTTGATGACCTTCGGGTTCGCCTTGCCGTTGACGATGAGTTGTTCCAACCCGTTCCTGTCGATGGGGGCGAGGCAACCTGTGAGCACTGTTTTTGGAGCGGCCGCGGTCATTTGTTTTCTCCATGGGCGCGAGGATACCGAACGGTCTGTTTACTGCACGAAGCGTGCCAGAAGAGGCGCGAGGGAAAACGCGAAGCCGTAAAGCCGCTTAGCCGAATCTGCCTGGAAACCGATCAGTAGCCTTCTGCCCAATCGCGATGCATCTGCGCGTCCGTTGCGATCAATTTGCGCGCAGCCAAGATGCAACTTGAACCGGACGGGCCAGTCGGATTAAGTGAGGCCATGGGAAAGTCATCTTCAAAGAAACGCGCAGCCGGTCCTCACGACGCCGGCGATGACGAGTCCGCGCGCGGGCGCTTGCTGAGTGCAGCGACGTATCTGTTCTGCAAGAACGGCATCAACGCCACCGGTATCGACGCCATCATCAACGAGGCTGGAACCGCGAAGACCACGCTCTACAAATTGTTCGGCTCAAAGAACAACCTCGTGCACGTCGTGCTCGAGACCGAAGGCAAGCAGTGGCGTGAATGGTTCATCGGCGCTGTCGAGGCCGGCGGCGGCAGCCCGCAAGCGAAACTCGCGCGGATTTTCCCGGCCCTGAAAGACTGGTTCCGTCAGGAACGCTTCTACGGCTGTCCCTTCATCAACGCCGTCGGCGAACACGACAAGGATCAGAAACAACTTCGCGCGATTGCGATGCGGCACAAGAAGGTCGTTCTCGGCTATATCGAGAAGCTCGCCGGCGAGATGGGCGCAGCCGAGCCGCATATGCTGGCGCATCAGCTCGGTCTGCTGATGGACGGCGCGATCGTAGCAGCCATGGTCTCGCGTGATCCGGCCGTCGCCGACACCGCGGGTCTTGTCGCGGTCTCGCTGTTCGTGCCTTCGAAGCCGAAAAAGCCGAAGCGCGCCGAGAGCGCCGGCGAACAACTCGCCGCCGTCTAGAGCGGGGCGGCGTGAACGCCGCCCTCGCCGCGCCCTCGATTCATTTGTCGAGGTGCTTGTCAAAGAAGCCCGCGATTTCCTCGAATACTTCCTTCGACTCCGGCGCGGTGTCGTCGCGGATGTAATGCGCGTGCGCCATCCCCTCATAGACTTGAAGTGCGGCTTCAACACCGGCCTGACGAAGCTTGCGGTGAACGCGAACCGTATTGCTCAAGAGCAGGTCGCGCGTGCCGCTGGTAAGGATGGTCGGCGGAAATCCATGCATGTCGCCATAGACCGGCGATAGCAGGGGATCTTTCATGTCGTGCCCGTTGGCATAGACGATGGCGCCGTCGTCGCAGAAGCCGTCGGGCGAAACCAGCACGTTATCCAGCATGGCGTTGGTCTTGAAGGTATCGCCGACCTTGGTCACATCCGACATCGGCGTTCCGGCCGCGATCGCGCCCGGCATCGGCAGGCCGAGTTCTTTCACCTTCAACCCCATTTCCAGCACCAGCGCGCCGCCGGCCGAGGTGCCGAAGAACGCCAGGTTCTTCGGCGGCATGGATTTCAGCAGCGCCTTGTAGACGGTGACCCCGTCATCGAGCGCGGCCGGAAAATAGGCTTCCGGCGGCATGCGGTATTCGACCGAGACCACCTTGATGTGGCCGAAGCCGGCCATGAACAGCGCTTCCGGCAGGCTCGCTTCGCCGGAATTGAGGACGTAACAGCCGCCATGCATGTGGATGAGCTGGCGATTCCTGTTTTCCGGCGCGATGGTTTCCGGGGTAAGAATAAAGGCGCGCACGCCGTCGATCGTGGTCTTCTCGACCTTGACCTTCAGCCGTTCCATCATGCCCGGCACCAGCTTGGAAAGTGTTGCGGCGCCGGCGTCGGCCACCGGCTTCCACTCTTCGCCAGTTTTCGGATGGATGTCCCAGTTCGACCGCAGCGGCGCGCCGATGATCTTCGCCAGTTGCGGGCTGACGTCGCCCGGCACTGGAATCGTCTTGGCCGGCACTTCGAGGACGCCGGAGGGTGGCGTTTGCGACTGCGCCAAATCTGGTGTGGCAAAAAAAGGAACGACAGCAAGTAGCGCCAGTCTGTGGCGACGCATGTAAAGTTCTCCCGGGACGTTGTTATTGTTTCCTTGGTGAGAAACCCTAATCCGGCCCCCTTAATCCTGGCAACCGACAGAAATTCAGCGCAAGCCTCTAAAAAGGTATTCAGGCGCCCTCCGGCAGCAACTGTTGAAGCCGATCGAGTTCGGCTTCGAGATCGCGCTCGACGTCGGCGACAGCGATATGTAGCACCCGGTAATCACGCGCCTCGAGCCAGGTCTGCCGCTCGGCGCGATCCTTCACGATGGCCTCGGACTCAGCTGCGTTAGTGAGCTCGATCACGATCCGGTGCACGAAGGAGACGAAATCCGGGATATGGCGGCCGACCGGCGTCTGCCGCTTGAACAGCCCGGCAAAGCGGCGATCCCTTGTCAGCGACTGCCACAGCATGCGTTCGGCGTCGGTCGGGTTGCGCCGTAACAGCCGCGCCAGCCCGCGCACGGTGCTTGCGCCCTCGGTGGGAGGCGTGCCCTGCCCGTGCTCGGCGAGCAGCGCGCGCAACCGCATGGCCTGTTCGCCATCGAGCACGCCGCCTTTGGCCGGACCTTTTCGTCCCTCCGCGATCGCCATCACCACACCGTGCAGCGTGTGCATATCCTGCTTGGTCGGCTCCATCCGGGTGAAGATGTTGCGCAGGTTCACCAGCATGGTGTCGCGCTTTTCCGCGGGCCGCAGGAATTCGACCTTGTCGAGTTCGCGTACGAGATTGTCGAAGAACGCCTGGATCTGAAATTGCGACGCCGGTTCGGAGCGTTCGGGCATCGCAAACGGCAACGTATTGGCTGTCGACAGCTTGAACCATTCATAGCCGACCAGAAGCACGGCTTGCGCCAGATTGAGCGAAGCAAAGCCGGGATTGACCGGAAAGGTGATGATGCGGTTGGCAAGCGCCACTTCCTCGTTCAGGAGCCCAGCGCGCTCGCGGCCAAACAGGATGCCGACCGTTCCGCCGCTTTTAATTTGACCCCCCATCTCGGTCGCGGCCACGTCCGGACCGACCACGGGCTTGGCCTGATCGTGGGCGCGCGCCGTGGTGGCAAACAACAGCGAGCAATCAGCCACGGCCGCTTCGACGGTGTCGAACAATTCCGCACCTTCCAGAATATGGTCGGCGCCAGCGGCCGCGCGCTGGGCTGCAATGTTCGGCCAGCCGTCGCGGGGCTTGACGATGCGAAGCCGCGAGAGCGCAAAATTCCCCATCGCACGCGCGGCCATGCCGATGTTCTCGCCAAGCTGCGGCTCGACCAGAATGACGACGGGGCCGGTCAGGTCGGGGGGTGCTTTGGTCTTGTCGGTGCCTGACATCAACGTTTCATCTTCAAATCGCGATATAGCTCCCCTCTCCGTCTCGCGGGACGAGGTGAACCAAGTAGCCTTCGTTATGACGGATGCGTTGATAATCCAAGACAATTTCGCGCATGCGCCGCCTGCTCGGCGGCGCGGTTTCGATCGTCAAAGCGGGCAGGACCGCTGTTCCGGCGCGGTTTCGATCGTCAAAGCGGGCAGGACCGCTGTTCGGGCTGACACCAAAGAAATACCAGTCCGGCGAGACCGACCGCTCCGGGCGGATCAGCAAAATCGGCGATGCCTCGGTTCGGGCTGCGGACATTCATTTCAAATAACCGTTAAAGACTTGCATCAGTTTATTTTGATGCCGGCAGTACGGATAACGTTCGCCCATTTGTCAGTATCCTTCGCGATGAATGTTCGGAATTCGGCCGCCGAAGTTGCAAACGTGGAGCCGCCAAGATCGGCAAGACGGGACTTCATGTTCGGATCGGCAAGGGCCGCATTAATCTCTTTGTTTAGACGATCAATAATTTCGGTCGGTGTGTTCTTTGGAGCTCCGATTCCAACCCAAGTGTTTGCTTCATAACCTGGGGTGAATTCTGCGACCGCCGGGACGTTCGGCAGCATCTCGGCACGAATCGCTGTCGTCACGGCTAACGCGCGAAGTTTTTCGCTCCTGATATATCCGATCGACGTGAGAAGGGGGTCGAAGGTTACGTCTACCCGGCCTGCCATTAGATCAGTCAGCGCCGGCGCTGACCCAGCGCTGTAGGGTACTGCATACAATTGCACTCCCGCCATAATCCTGAACAACTCCTCCGCGATATGCGGCGGAGATCCAACACCGGAGGTGGCGACGGTAACCTTGCCGGGATTAGCTTTGGCGTAAGCGATGAACTCAGGAACGGTTTTGGCTGGAAACGAGGGGTTCACTTCCATGACCAGGGGTGCTTGGGCGATGCCCGCAACGGGCGAAATGTCAGTGGTGAAGTCGAATCTGAGATCCTGGTAGAGAGTGGTATTAATCGCGTTCGTTAAGTTCGCCAGAAGAAGCGTGTAGCCGTCCGCCGGCGCACGAACGACCGCTTCAGTAGCCAGATTAGTTGCCGCGCCGGGCCTGTTCTCAACAATAAACGGTTGGCCGAGGCGTTCTGACAGAGCTTGGCCCAAGAGACGTGCGAGTATGTCAGCTACGCCACCGGGACCATAGCCTACAATAATGCGGACTGGCCGCGTCGGATAGGTTTGCGCCGATGCCAAATGAGAAAAGCTCGGTAGAGCAGCAAATCCACCGGTGAGGGTCATAAACCGTCGGCGTGAAAAGCGCATGGCCGTTCCTCTTGCTTGCATCCTGCGTAAAAGCGGCAGTCGCGAACACAAAGCCGATTAACCGATGCAAGCAAATCCGCAATAATCCCATGGTGTTATTGTCAACGCTGATATGACCAACAAGGCAAGCACGTGATCGCGTCGTTGTCGGATGTCGGCTTTTGATCGCAATTGGGGGTAAAGCGGACGTGCCCGTCTTATGCCGAACAGACGTGAATGACCCTTTAGCCGACATCGCGCAGTCGTTCGGCCTTCATTGCGAATGACCTAGAGCGTTTTCGAGCGAAGTGGAAACCGGTTCGCGTGAAGAAAACGCGTCAAAACAAAACCTAGAGCCCGGTTTTGATTCAATGAAAACCGAATAAGCTCTAGGCGGTGGGCGGCCCGGCGTTCTCAACCGGCTTTTCTCCGACCGGGAGCAAGATGGAAAAGACCGCGCCGCGAGGTTCGTTTGGCGCCGCCCAGAGCCGCCCGCCATGGTTCTGGATGATCGAGCGGCAGATCGACAAGCCCATCCCCAAGCCGCTGGCCTTGGTCGTGTAGAACGCTTCAAACAGACGCTCGGGATTGGCGTGAGGCAGGCCGGGACCGGAATCGCTGACGGCAACGAGCACACCGCTCACCTCCGCCTCACTAGTGCTGATCAGCAACTCGCGTGGTCCCTCGGTGACCTCGCTCATCGCTTCAATGGCGTTCATGATCAGGTTGAGGATCACCTGCTGCAATTGAACCCTGTCCCCAAAAATATGCGGCAGCCCTTCTGACAGCTGCATCTTCACCAGAACGCCATGCTGTGACGTTGCGACCCGGGTTAAGCTCATGATCTCCAAAATGGCTTCGTTTATCTCCTGGCTTCCCTGCTGTGCCGGCGCCTTTTTGGAGAAATCGCGAATCCGGCTCACGATATCGGCCGCCCGCTTGCCGTCTTTGACAATATGCTCGATTGCCTGTCTGGCCTCTTCCAGATTTGGCGGCTGGCGCGCGAGCCAGCGCGCAGCAGTGCCCGCATTCATCAACGTGGCAGCGATGGGTTGGTTGACTTCATGGGCAATGGAGGCCGAGAGTTGGCCCATGGTCGCGACGCGGTTAGCATGGGCTAGTTCCGTTTCAGCGCGCTTGCGCTCGGTCAGGTCGACGACGAAGGCAACGCCCTGGCGCCGGCTTTCGTCAAAGGTCGCCGAACCGATCAGCACCGGCACGCGGCTGCCGTCTTTCCGAAAGAATTCCTTCTCACTCGGTTTCCAGGTTCCGGTAGAAGCCAAATCTGCCAAGCGCCGTTGGTCGTCTTCGGCCCATTCAGGAGGCGACAAACTGCTGAATGTTAGGCCGCGCGAAACAAAATCATCGCGGCTATATCCTAACATGCCGAGAAAAGCGTCGTTGGCCTCCGAAATGCGACGGTCAAGACGACTGTAGATGCATATCCCGATAATATTCGAGTCGATAAGGCGTCTGACTTTCGCTTCTCGTTCTTGAAGATCGCTATAAAGGCGCGCGTTTTCCAGCGAGATCGCGGCTTGCGCCGCCAAAAGCTCAAGGAGCCTCGCGCGATCCGGTGTGAAGACGTGTGACGCCAGTGCGTTCTCCAAGTAGAGCAACGCGACCAGCGCCCCCTGGCGAACAAGCGGAACGCAAAGGATCGATCGCGGTCGCCGAAGATCAAAATGCGGATCCTTGGCGAAGAGATTCGGCTTGGCCGCGTCGTCGAGGATCACACTCTCTTGCGTCCTCATGACGTAGCGAATGATGCTTTCGGGGGCCATCGGGCCAGCGGAAATCTCGTCAAGCAGGACAGTGTGCTCACCCTCCATCCGCGCCTCTGCCTCGACGCGATAACCACTCTCGTGGGGCAAGATCAGCAGACCGCGATCGGCGCCCGCATTTTGTAGGGCGATGGTCATGAGCCGCTCGATCAATCGAGGCAGCAGCATCTCGCTCGACAGCGCCTGTGACGCCTTGACTATGGCGGTGACGTCGAGCTGTTGACCGGGCGGCGTCGCCTCGCTCGTCCCGCGGCGCGGATCGGCCATGACCAGTTGCGGATAGAGCGCCTCAAGTTGCCGTACCTTGCCGTCAGCTCCCCAACGCAGGTATCCGTAGCGGGCGTTGCGCAAATAAAGATCGGCGAATTCGTCCAACCCGCGATCGCGGTAGAAGGCGGAAGCGCGCTCATAGGCGATGGCCTCGTTGTGGACGAAGCCGTTTGCGCGTGATGAGCGGATTGCCTGCTCGTAGAGGCGCTCGGCATCGAGCGTCCGGCCATCCAAACGGGCGATCTCGGCGCCGACCAGAGCGGCACGGTTCTCGAAATTCTCCGGACAGTTGTCTGTCCAACTCTGCAGTTTCCTGTGATGCGAGGCCAAAGCGTCCAGATGCGGCTGGCGCTCGTGAGGCTCCGCGAGTTCGTGGGAAGCCGCGTGGGAGAGTGCGCTGTAAAAGTGATATTCGGCTTCTTCCAACAAGTACGATGAGGTCCAGAGCAGCGGTTGCACCTTCGAGGCGGCGTCCATGGCCGCCCCATAATCGCCCGCAAGGTAGCGGGCCTGCAATTTCCGGACCCAGTAACAAAACGCAGCGAAGGTCAAGGCCGGGCTGCTTGACAAATGGGATTCGATAACAAGCTCATTGACGCGCCCGTCGTCAAAGCAACCGAATTTCAGCGTCATTCCGCGGAGCATTCGAATCAGCGCCAGCTGCCCGGTGACGATAGCGATGACAAGTCCAAACCTCGCGGCCTGCGCAAACGCCAGGGAATGTTGGGCTTCGCTCTCCGCCTCAGGTAGCGGCTCGCCGGCGAAAAGAAATATCGTGTTCAGACGGTTGCACGCATAGGCTCCAATTGTGAGGTCCCCGATCCGGCTTGCTGTTTCGAAAGCGCGGCGCAGCGGATCGCGGCAATCTCGCACGTGTTTCATCCATGCCACGACTGCTGCAAAGCGAAGAGACGTCCCGGCCTCGAACCGTTTGAGCCCGCGTCGTTCGATGAGCTCGTAGCCGACTTTGGCGAAACGAAATCCGGCGTCGTAGTCATTGAAGCGTTGTCCGGTCTGGCTCCCGAGCGTGACGTAGGCAAAACATGATGCGTCGCAGTTTCCGCGCTCGAGGCTCAGACTGACGGCCTTGCAGCTCGTCAGCCAGGTCAGGTTTGCATCGGTAAACTGGGCTGGCACCATGAGCTTACTCAGAACCTCGATGGTCGCCAGGGATGCGGGGTCCTGCATCAACGGTGAATCGATGAGAACCTCGATTGTGCGGCCCCCCAGCAGGGACCGCACGCGCTCGTATTCGTCTCGCGCTTCCTCATCTTTCGGATGAGGTGACCAATCGACACCAACTTGCCTGAGGTAGTTGAGACACACGGCGACTGCACGGTCACTGCGGTCCATGAGTGTGCAGAGATCCGCGTGCAAGCACACGACACTGGCCTGTTCGACCATTGTCGCCGCGCGATTCGATAATGCACCTAGTCGGTCGTCCGCGACGGATAATTGGCCGGTCAAAAATTCGCATTCGGCGCGATTCAATTCCAACTCGAAGATGAGTTCGTGGCGACGCTCCCAACATTCGTTTGTCAAAGGTATTTCGCCTGCGACGAAATACTGGAGTGCGGAGGCGTAAGCTGTGGAAGCTTTGGCCCGCTTGCCTGCGGCGAGATTGAGCTCAGCCAGCTCGATGCGCTCACTCTCTGAAGTAATGAGTTCGGCGCCACGGTTAAACTGATTGACGATATCGAAAATGATTTCATCGCGTTTTTCGGGTGGCGTATCTGCCAGGAGCAATCGCCCGGTCCGGAGATGGGCTCCGGCGCGTGTGTCCTCGGGAATGAGCGAATAGGCCGCCTCTTGGACACGGTCATGCTGAAACGCATAGGCGTTCTCCGAGCGCAGCACGAGCCCGGATCGAACAGCCTCCCAGAGGCTTTCATGAAGCTCTTCCTGCGATGTCTGGGAAACCGCTCCAAGCAGGGCGAACGCAGCACTGGCGCCGACGCAGGCAAGCTGGCGAAGTGCCGCCTGCGTTTCACCCGGGAGGCGATTGAGCTTGCTGACCATGAGATCGGCGACGTTGTCGGTGTAGCGTTTGGCCTGGATGCGACCGAGGTCGTAAATCCATCGCGTATCCGCGTCATCGAAGACCAGCAGCGCTTCATCCGCGAGCGCGGACAGAAACTGAATAGCAAAATATGGATTGCCGCCGGTCTTTTCGTACACCAACCTGACGAGCGGCATTGCGGGTTCGGCCTGACAGCGTAGGGAATCCGAGATGAACTGTGTGAGGTCGTCAGAGGTCAAAGGCGCCAACACGATATCCTGCACCGCCGCGCCTGCTCGACGAATCGCATTGAGCTTGCGCATCAGCGGGTGCGCTGCGTCGACCTCGTTGTCGCGATAGGCGCCGATCAGCAGCAAATGCCTGATATCCCCTTGCGTCAGAAGATCTTCGAGCAGATCGAGCGTGGCGGCATCGAGCCATTGCAGATCGTCGAGGAAGAGCGTCAGTGGGTGTTCCGGACGCGCGAAGACGGCGATGAATCGCCGTAGCGTCGTCTGGAAACGGCGCTGCGCATCTTGCGGCGACAGGTCGAAGACCGGCGGCTGTTTGCCGATGACGAGTTCGAGCTCGGGGATGAGGTCGACAATCAGGAGTCCATTCGGGCCGAGGGCCTCACGAAGCGCGTCCCGCCAGGCTTGAAGCTCAGCTTCGCTCTTGCTCAAAATCTGCCGGATGAGACTTTGAAAGGCTTGCGCCACCGTGGCGTATGGGATGTCGCGCTTGTACTGATCGAATTTGCCGGAGGCGAAGAGGCCGCGCGGCGCAACCAGGGCCTTGTGAAGCTCATTCACGACCGAGGACTTGCCGATGCCGGAATATCCGGAAACGAGGACAAGTTCCGGCATGCCAGTGGCGACGACTTGATTGAATGAGCTGAGGAGCGCGGCGACCTCACGCGAGCGGCCGTATAGTTTCTCGGGAATCAGGAGCCGATCCGGCGCGTCGTATTCCGCGAGCGGAAAGTCGCCGATTCGGCCCACCATTTCCCATTCCGTGCGGCACCGTCGAAGATCACGCTCGACGCCGGCCGCGGTCTGGTAGCGCTCCTCGGCAGTCTTGGCGACGAGCTTCATGACGATCTGAGAGATCGGCGCCGGGATGTTCCTGAACCGCTCCTGCGGCGGCACCGGGGTCCTGGCGATGTGGCAATGGACCCATTCCATGGGATCGGACGCGGTGAATGGCAGCTCTCCTATCAGCATTTGATAAAGGGTGACGCCAAGGGCGTAGAGGTCGCTACGGGAATCAACCGACCGATTCATCCGTCCGGTCTGTTCGGGCGCCATGTAGGCGAGCGTGCCGGCGATGGTCTCGGGAGATCCGGGTGCCTGACGCTCGCGAGGAAGTCGGGAGGCGATGCCGAAACCGGTCAACCAGACTTGCTCGGTGACGGGGTCGAGAAGAATGTTGGCGGGTTTTATGTCTTTGTGGACCAGACCGCGCTCATGTAACCGGCCGACGGCGTGAGTGATCGCTGGGGCCAGCCGCAGAAACGTTCCCAAGTCCAGGGGTTCGCCAAGCAACGAATCCAGCGTGCTGGTACTTTGAGACTCAAGCAGGAGCAGAGTTCGACCGCGACTGCGCACGAGTTCAAGCGGTCGCGCCGCCCAGGCGCCGTCCAGATAGTCTTTGAGCGCGAATTCGTGGGCTAGCCGACTGAAGGTGGTGGGAGCGGGCTGTTCAGTAGCGGGCAACACGGCCATAAGCGCCTGCTGAACACCCTCCGCGTTATTCCGCCACGTTCTGCAATAAAGGCGCTCGCCGTCATCCCACAGCGGCTGGAGAACTCGGTGTTCGCCACCAGTATCGACCCATGCAAAATCGGTCATCGCGGGCAGTGTTGCCTAACCTCCACCGGCACTTAATTGCCATTATAAGTCGTGAAATTACCGGCTCAATGGCGCGAGAGATAGCTGTCGTTTTTGCCGGGGGTAGCTTGCTTTCTGGGCTCAGCTGTGCCCTCCGCAGCGCGAGCTATCGTGCTCGCATCATGTCGGCTCTTGGCCTTCGCGTCGTTTGCTGCGCCAGCACAAAAATGGTCGTTATTGGAGCGAAGCGGACATGACCGAAATTTATGAGTTTGTGCCCTAGCAGAGAGTCCAGCAACATGAACGATAATCGCTACTACGGAATTCGAGTCGAGGGTGCGAAGTATGGCGTGGGCTTTGGTAGCGCACTTGCCATTGCGATATCGTACGCCAACAACCATTCGATACTCTGGGCAATCATCGACGGAATTTTGGGCTGGCTGTATGTTATCTACTTCGCATTGTTTCGGTCGTAGGCGGCGCAAAATCCTGTCGGGCGATCAACTGCTCGATCTGTCATTCCAGGATGCGCCGTCGCGACAAAATAGCGAAGCTATTTTGCGCGGAGGCGCAGGCCTGGAATCCATTCCTGCACCATTCGTGCGGCACAATGGATTCTCAGATGCACAACTGCGCACCTAGATCACTCGTTTCACTCGCGCCCCGGAATGATGGATCGAGAGAGTCCAGATCGCTTCACATTCCGTTTGACGAAATTTCTTGAGTCGGCCGATTCCGCCGTTTGTCTGAACCGACATGTTGAGCACCGCAACCTCCGCTTGCGCGCCCTTTGCTTTCGGATAGGCTTTCTTCCGAAATAAAAACGCACCCGGCTTTGAACGACCGAGGCGATATGGGGCGACACAGGGAGGGCTACCATGGATCGCAGATGGACTCTGGCGATTATCGGGCTGATTCTGATTTTGGCCGGCGGCGTGCTCGCCTGGCTGACGCAGACTTCCGGCGGCATTCAAATCCGCGATGTGCGATTTCCGGGCGCCAACGGCATCACCATGAGGCCCCTGCTCTACGTGCCTGCAAATGCGACCGCTCAGCGCGCCGCGCCCGGCATCCTCGCAGTCCGCGGCTATATCAACTCGCGCGAAACCCAGGACGGCTTTGCGATCGAATTCGCCCGCCGCGGCTATGTGGTGCTGGCGCTCGACCAGACCGGGCACGGCTATAGCGACGGACCTGCCTTCGCCAACGGTTTTGGCGGGCCCGACGGGCTCGCTTACCTGCGCAGCCTCGCGTTCGTCGACAAGGACAATATCGGACTTGAGGGCCATTCGATGGGCGGCTGGACGGTGCTGGCCGCCGCAACCGCCATGCCCAACGACTATAAATCCATGGTGCTGGAAGGCTCTTCCACCGGCAAACCGTTTGCCGCCGAAGGCACGTCCTGGCCGCGCAATGTCGCGCTGGTGTTTGCCCAGTTTGAGGAATTCCCAGAGTTGATGTGGGGCGTCGAACACGCCCGCGACGTCACTCAAAGCCCGAAACTGTGGGCGCTGTTCGGCACGCAAGGACCGGTCGAGCCCGGCAAGGAGTATGGCGATCCGGCGCAGGGCACCGCGCGGGTGCTTTATACGCCCGCGATCACCCATCCCGCCGAGCACATGTCGCATGAGGCCATCGGCTACAGCCTCGACTGTTTTGCGCGCACCTTGAAGGGCGGCACGCCGCGCCCCTCCGATGACCAGATCTGGTTGCAGAAAGAACTCGGCACACTGATCGCGCTGGCAGGCTTTGTCGTCCTCTTGCTCGGGGTATTCGATGGGCTGCTTGAAGCGCCGTTTTTTTCCCATCTGAGGCAGCCCACGATCGCCGACGGTTCTCAGCCTCCGCAAACGGCCGCCCAAACCAGCCGGGGCGGCCGCTGGGTCACAGCCTTGCTGCTATCGGCCTTTATCCCGGCGCCGGCCTTCGCGCTCGGCGGCACCTTCGTCCCGGCCTCCCGCTTTCTGCCCCAAGGCATCACCAACCAGATTCTGGTCTGGGCGATCATCAACGGCCTGACAGCATTGGCGCTGATGCCTTTTGCGCCAAAACGAGCGAGGCGCAGCGGAATCATCGGGCCATCGATCCTAATTGCGCTGGTGACGGTCGCGGTGGGCTATGTGGCCCTTTGGCTCTCCGACCTCGCCTTCAAGATCGACTTCCGCTTCTGGATCGTCGCTTTGAAACTGATGAGCGCGAAGCAATTCCTGATCTTCCTTATCTATCTCCTGCCTTTCACGGTGTTTTTTGTGATCGCGCTGCATGTCCTGCACCGCAATTTCTCCTCGCTCGGTGCCTCGCGCGGGGCGCTTTACCTAACCAACATTCTGGCATTGACGCTCGGCTTCATCGTGCTGGTCGGCGCCCAATACCTGACGATGTGGCTGTCGGGAAAACTGTTCAATCCGATCCCGGACCCCGGCTTCGTGCCGCTCTCCACGATCGTGGCGATCCAGTTCGTGCCGCTCTTGGCGATCTGCGCTGTGATCGCCACGTTCACCTGGCGGCGGACGGGGTCGAGCTTGCCGGGTGCCCTGATCTGCGGCCTCTTCGTGACTTGGTATGTGGTGGCCGGCACCGCCACGCAGGCGGCGTTTTGACGGCTACCTGGCCCGGCTTGCGTGTCCCGGGCGCACTGCGGCGTGCCAACGACGCTGTGCAGAACCGGGACCTACGCGGCAAAATGGGTCCGCATCTGCGGCGCAACGCCATAGCGCGTCCAAGACGCGCGTAAACGCGCTTATGGCGTCGCGCCGCGTGCGGGACACGCCCAGTCCTTCCCCCGAGTTACCGCTGGGAAAGGAGCCCGCTTCCGCGCCAAACCGGAAAGCCAAAAAGATGGGCTGAAACTGCATAGCCCCTCGGCTTTCGCCCGGACGGCGGCGGTGCTATAGCCCCGTGGATCAATCCATCCGGTTTCCGCGCACCATTTCAAGGCGCTCTATCCAAAAAGGCCGACCTCCCATGGCAAAAATCAAGGTGACCAACCCCGTCGTCGAACTCGATGGCGACGAGATGACCCGGATCATCTGGCAGTACATCAAGGACACGCTGATTCACCCGTTCCTCGATATCGACCTGATGTATTTCGACCTCGGGATGGAATACCGCGACCAGACCAACGACCAGGTCACGGTCGATGCCGCGAACGCCATCAAGAAGGTCGGCGTCGGCGTCAAATGCGCGACCATCACCCCGGACGAAGCGCGGGTAAAGGAATTCAACCTGAAAGAAATGTGGAAGTCGCCGAACGGCACCATCCGCAACATCCTCGGCGGCTGCATCTTCCGCGAACCGATCATCTGCAAGAACGTGCCGCGGCTGGTTCCGGGCTGGACCAAGCCGATCATCATCGGCCGTCACGCCTATGGCGACCAGTACCGTGCCACCGACATCAAGTTTCCCGGCAAGGGCACGCTGTCGATGAAGTTCGTCGGCGAAGACGGCACCGTGATCGAGAGGGAAGTCTTCAAGACGCCGGGCGCCGGCGTTGCCATGCAGATGTACAATCTCGACGACTCCATCATCGATTTCGCGCGCGCCTCGTTGAATTACGGTTTGATGCGCAACTACCCGGTGTACCTGTCGACCAAGAACACCATTCTCAAGGTCTATGACGGCCGCTTCAAGGACATCTTCCAGGACGTGTTCGACCGCGAATTCAAGAAGGACTTCGACGCCAAGGGCCTCACCTATGAACACCGGCTGATCGATGACATGGTGGCAGCCGCGCTGAAATGGTCCGGCGGCTATGTCTGGGCATGCAAGAACTACGACGGCGACGTGCAGTCCGACACGGTGGCGCAGGGCTACGGCTCGCTCGGCCTGATGACCTCGGTGCTGCTCACGCCCGACGGTAAGACGGTGGAAGCCGAAGCCGCCCACGGCACCGTGACGCGGCACTACCGCGAACACCAGAAGGGCAAGGAAACCTCGACCAACTCGATTGCCTCGATCTTTGCCTGGACGCGTGGCCTCGCCCACCGCGCCAAGCTCGACAACAACGAGAAGCTCGCGAAGTTTGCCTCCACGCTCGAGAAGGTTTGCGTCGACACCGTCGAGTCCGGCGCGATGACCAAGGATCTCGCGCTCCTGGTCGGCGCCGATCAGCGCTGGCTCTCGACCACCGGCTTCCTCGACAAGGTCGCGGAAAACCTCACCAAGGCGATGGCATAGGTGCTCTTCACGTCGTTGCGAGCGATAGCGAAGCAACCCAGATCAAATGTTGAAAAACATTGGATTGTTCGGCGTTCAACTGCTCGCAATGACGAATGGATGGAGCCCAATTGGAGTATGACATGTCGTTTCTTGCGCGCGCCGCCCTCACCCTTCTTCTGGCATCTAGCGTGAGCGCGAAGGCACAAACCCCGCTTCCCGAGGCCATCGCGGCGCCGGGAGAGAGCGTGGTGATCACGCTCCACGCCGAAGGCGCGCAGGTCTACGATTGCAAGGCGGGCGCCGACGGCAAGCTCGCCTGGGCATTCCGCGAACCGATTGCGACGCTCTTTGTCGACGGCAAAACCGTCGGCCGGCATTACGCCGGACCGAACTGGGAACACATCGACGGCAGCGCCGTGGTCGGCAAGGTCATCGGTAACGCGCCGGGCGCAACGGCCGACGATATCGCCTGGCTGAAGCTGCAAGTGGTCTCCTCACGCGGCAGCGGCGTCCTGACCGGCGTCACCACCGTGCAGCGGATCGACACCAAGGGCGGCAGTTTCGCAGGCCCTTGCGACAAGGCAGGCGCCTTCAAGTCGGCGCCCTACTCGGCGGATTATGTGTTTCTGAAGAAGGGGTGACGCTCTCGTGTCCCGCGCGCAGCGCAGCGAACGTTGCGCCGCAGATGCGGGACCCACCCAAATCCTGAAGTTATGGACCCCGGATCAGCAGCGCACCGCGCTTGAAGCATATAGATCCGCGTGAACGCGGAGTGCGCACTGCGCTGCGTCCGGGGAACGCACGCGCCTCACGCCCCCGACATCGCCTTTTCGATCGCCGCCAGCGCCGCGTCGGCCTTGGCACCGTCGGGGCCACCGGCCTGCGCCATGTCGGGCCGGCCGCCGCCGCCCTTGCCGCCGAGCGCCTCAGACGCGACGCGCACGAGATCGACCGCGTTATAGCGCGACGTAAGATCGGCGGTGACGCCGACGACGACACCGGCCTTGCCATCCTCCGTGACGCCGACAATCGCGACGACGCCGGAGCCGAGTTGTTTCTTGCCGTCGTCGGCGAGGCTCTTGAGGTCTTTCATCTCAATGCCTTCGACCGCGCGCGCCATCAGCTTGACGTTGCCGACCTCGCGCACGCCCACAGCCCCCGATCCGTTCGAGGCCGACGCGCCGCCGCCCATCGCGAGCTTCTTGCGCGCATCCGACAACTCGCGTTCGAGCTTCTTGCGCTCGTCCATCAACGCGTTTATCCGCGCCGGCATTTCTTCCAGCGGCGTGCGCAGCTCGGAGGCCGCGGTCTTGGCGAGTTGTATCATGTCGTTGGCATGTTTGCGGGCATAGTTTCCGGTCAGGGCCTCGATGCGCCGCACGCCTGAGGACACCGCGCTTTCACCCGTGATCGAGATCAAGCCGATATCGCCGGTGCGCCTGACATGGGTGCCGCCGCACAATTCGACCGACCAGCCGAGCGCGTTGGCGCCATGCTCGCGCGCGGTCTTGCCCATCGAGACCACGCGAACCTCGTCGCCATATTTTTCGCCGAACAGCGCGCGGGCGCCGGCTTCGCGGGCCTCATCAACCCCCATCAGCCGCGTCGTGACTTCGTCGTTTTCCAGCACTACGTCGTTGGCGATGTCCTCGACGCGGGCGAGTTCTTCCGGAGTGATCGGCTTCTGGTGAACGAAATCGAAGCGCAGCCGATCCGGGGCGACCAGCGAACCGCGCTGCGCGATGTGGTCGCCAAGCACTTGGCGCAACGCCTCGTGCAGCACATGCGTCGCCGAGTGATGCGCGCGGATCGAGGCGCGCCGCGAATGATCAACATCGAGCTGCAACGCCGTGCCGGCTTTCAGCGTGCCCTGTTCGACAGTGCCGAGATGGACAAAGAGATCGCCGGCCATCTTCTGGGTATCGGTGACGCGGAACTTGACGCCGTCGCCGGTCATCATGCCGGTGTCGCCGACCTGGCCGCCGGATTCCGCGTAGAACGGCGTCTGGTTCAGCACGATAGCGCCGCTCTCGCCCGACTTGAGCTGGCCCACCGCCGCGCCGTCCTTCACCAGCGCGCCGACCACGCCCTCGGCGGTTTCGGTCTCATAGCCGAGGAATTCGGTGGCGCCGAGTTTTTCGCGCAACGGAAACCAGATGGCTTCGCTCGCGGTATCGCCGCTTCCCGCCCAGGCCGCACGTGCTTTCTGGCGCTGGCGATCCATCGCGTCGGTGAACGACGCCTGATCGACGCTGATGCCGCGCGACTTCAGCGCGTCCTGGGTGAGATCGAGCGGAAAGCCATAGGTGTCGTAGAGCGTAAACGCCGTGTCGCCGTCGAACATATCGCCTTTTTTCAGACCTGCGCTCTTCTCGTCGAGGATCGCCAATCCCCGTTCGAGCGTCTTGCGGAAGCGGGCCTCCTCCAGCCGCAGCGTTTCCTCGATCAGCTTTTCGGCGCGCACCAGGTCCGGATAAGCCTGACCCATTTCCCGCACCAGCGCCCAGACCAGCCGATGCATCAGCGGCTCGCGCGCGCCCAAGAGCTGCGCATGCCGCATCGCGCGGCGCATGATCCGGCGCAGCACGTAGCCGCGGCCTTCGTTCGAGGGCAGCACACCGTCGGCAATCAGGAACGACGAGGCGCGCAGGTGATCGGCGATGACGCGGAACGAGGCGATCGTCGCTTCTTTTGGACCCTGCCCAAGCACGGATGCCGTGGCATCGATCAGTTGGCGAAACGTGTCGGTCTCGAACACGCTCTCGACGTCCTGCAGGATGCAGGCCATGCGCTCGAGACCCATGCCGGTGTCGATCGAGGGGCGCGGCAGCGGATTACGCACCCCACCCTCGAGCTGCTCGAACTGCATGAAGACGAGATTCCAGAATTCAAGGAAGCGGTCGCCATCCTCTTCCGGGCTGCCCGGCGGGCCGCCCCAGATATGCTCGCCGCGGTCGATGAAAATCTCCGAGCACGGCCCGCACGGACCGGTGTCGCCCATCTGCCAGAAATTGTCCGAGGTCGCGATCCGGATGATGCGGTCTTCGGAGAAGCCGGCAATTTTCTTCCAGAGTCCGAACGCTTCGTCGTCGTTGTGATAGACGGTGACGAGCAGCTTGTCCTTCTTCAGCCCGAACTCTTTGGTGATCAGATTCCAGGCGAGTTCGATCGCGCGTTCCTTGAAGTAATCGCCGAACGAGAAGTTACCGAGCATCTCGAAGAAGGTGAGATGGCGCGCGGTATAGCCGACATTGTCGAGGTCGTTGTGCTTGCCGCCGGCGCGCACGCACTTCTGCGAAGTGGTGGCGCGCCGATAGGGCCGCTTCTCGACGCCGGTGAAGACGTTCTTGAACTGCACCATGCCGGCATTGGTGAACATCAGGGTCGGGTCGTTGCGCGGCACGAGCGGCGACGACGGCACGATTTCGTGGCCGTTATCGGCAAAGAACTTGAGGAAAGTCGACCTGATTTCGTTAACGCCGCTCATAGGGTCCAATCGCAGATAGGTTCGGGAACTCGGCGAGAACGCTTTTAGACAAGGGGGCCAGCCCTGTCCAGAAACAGTGCAAATGCATCAGAGGCTTGGGGCTATTGCCTACCATTTGACGTTGATTGCCGCTCGCGCTTGCGTTGACAGGCTTGGCTAGCCTTCGTTTTTCGCTTATCTAAGCTGAGTCACGTCGGGAGAGATCGGCCGAAAGGCCGGCGCCGAAGGAGCAACCGCCCCGGAAACTCTCAGGCAAAAGGACCCTCGTGACATTGATGCATCTGGAAAGAGGCACTTCGGTTTGAACCCGGCGTGTCCGCCGACGGGATAATACTCTCAGGCACAGCGACAGATGGGGCTTTTTCGGATTTGGAGGGAATCATCCCTCGGCAAGTCCGCGAGGGCTCTGTGATGCTTGCGACCGATGCTGCGATCTCCCCGCCTTCCCTGAAGCGAACGCCGCTCTATGCGCTGCACGTCGCGCGTGGCGGCAAAATGGTGCCGTTTGCCGGCTACGACATGCCGGTACAATACGGAACCGGGGTCTTGAAAGAGCACCTCCACACCCGCAACTGCGCCGGCCTGTTCGACGTCTCGCATATGGGCCAGATCGCGCTTCGGCCGAAGTCGGGCCGGATCGAGGACGCCGCCCACGCCCTGGAATGGCTGGTGCCGCAGGACATTCTGGCGCTTAGCCCCGGGCGGCAGCGTTACGCCCTGTTCACCAATGAAGCCGGCGGCATTCTCGACGACCTGATGGTGGCGAATTTTGGTGACCATCTGTTTCTGGTGGTCAACGCCGCCTGCAAGGCCGAGGACGAAGCGCTTCTGAAGGAGCATCTCTCCGATGTCTGCATCGTCGAGCCTTTGCGTCAGCGCGCGCTGATCGCCCTGCAGGGGCCGAAAGCAGAATCCGTGCTCGCGGAGTTCGACGGCACAATTCCGGCAATGAAATTCATGGACGCCGGGCCGCGGCGGCTTGCCGGCATCGACTGCTTCGTTTCCCGCTCCGGCTATACCGGCGAGGACGGCTTTGAGATTTCCGTACCCGCAGAGGCCGCCGAAGGGTTTGCCGGGGAATTGCTGGCGAACACCGATGTATTGCCGATCGGGCTTGGGGCGCGCGACAGCCTGAGGCTCGAGGCCGGGCTGTGTCTCTACGGCCACGATCTCGATCTCGCGACGACACCGGTCGAGGGCGCGCTGGAATGGTCGATTCAAAAGAGCCGCCGCAAAGGCGGCGCGCGGCCCGGCGGATTTCCGGGCGCGGACGCGATCCTTGGCCAGTTCGAACACGGCGCGCCGCGCCGCCGGGTCGGCTTGAAGCCCGAAGGCCGCGCGCCGGTGCGCGAAGGCGCATCGTTATTCGCCGATGAAACATCAACCCAGCCGATCGGCACTGTCACTTCCGGCGGCTTCGGGGTGAGCCTCAATGCGCCGGTCGCGATGGGATATTTGCCGTCGTCCCTCGCCGCCCCCGATCAACTGGTATTCGCCGAAGTGCGCGGCCAGCGCTTGGGCGTGCGCACAGCTCCAATGCCGTTTGTTCCCAACACCTATAAACGCTGAGGACCTTTCATGACGACGCTTTACACCACCGACCACGAATGGCTCCGCATCGAAGGCGACGTCGCCACCATCGGGGTGACGGACTACGCGCAATCCCAGCTCGGCGACGTCGTATTCGTCGAACTGCCGAAGGTCGGCCGCACGTTGAAGAAGGCGGAGGCCGCCGCCGTGGTGGAATCGGTCAAGGCCGCCTCCGACGTCTATGCGCCGATTTCGGGCGAGGTGCTGGAGGTCAATAACGAACTCGCGGGCGAGCCCGCGCTGGTCAATTCCGACGCCGCCGGCAAGGCCTGGTTCTTCAAGCTGAAGATTGCGGACAGAAGCGAACTAGGCGGCCTGATGGATGAAGCCGCCTACCAGAAACACATCGCCTAATAGCGAAGGAATGCCGATGACCGCGCCACTCAAGCCTTTAGCCGAGCCCGCCACGACCTTCGCGCGGCGCCATATCGGCCCCGCGCCGCGCGACGTATCCGCGATGCTCCAGACCTTAGGCAGCACAAGCCTTTCAGCGCTAATGGCGGAGACACTGCCCGCCTCGATCCGGCAACAAGCTCCGCTCGATTTAGGCACCCCGTTGAGCGAAACCGAGGCACTCGCCCATATGCGCGAGTTGGCGTTGAGGAATCAGGTCTTCACTTCGCTGATCGGCCAAGGCTATTCCGGCACGATCCTCCCTGCGGTGATCCAGCGCAACATCCTGGAGAACCCGGCCTGGTACACGGCCTATACGCCCTATCAGCCTGAAATCAGTCAGGGCCGGCTGGAAGCCTTGTTCAACTTCCAGACCATGATCGCCGATCTCACCGGGCTTGACGTCGCCAATGCCTCGCTGCTCGATGAGGCAACCGCGGCTGCAGAAGCCATGGCGCTCGCCGAGCGCGCCGCTCAAAGCCAAATCAAATCGTTCTTTGTCGATGCGGACGTGCATCCGCAGACGCTCGCTGTGCTCCGCACCCGCGCCGAACCGTTGGGATGGAAGCTCATCGTCGGCAATCCCGCAACCGATCTCGATGGCGCAGACGTGTTCGGCGGCCTGTTGCAATATCCGGGCTCTTCGGGCGCGGTTCGCGATCTGCGTCCGGCGATTGCAGCGCTTCACGCCAAGGGTGCGCTCGCCATTGTCGCCGCCGATCCGTTGGCGCTGACGCTGTTGGCCGCTCCGAGTGAACTCGGCGCGGACATCGCGATCGGCTCGGCGCAACGCTTTGGCGTGCCGATGGGCTATGGCGGCCCGCATGCGGCCTATATGGCGGTGCGCGATGCGCTGAAACGATCGCTGCCCGGGCGGCTGGTGGGGCTGTCGGTGGATTCGCGCGGCCAACCGGCCTATCGGCTGGCGCTGCAAACCCGCGAACAGCACATCCGCCGCGAAAAGGCGACCTCCAACATCTGCACGGCGCAGGTGCTGCTCGCGATCATCGCCTCGATGTATGCGGTCTATCACGGGCCGGAAGGACTGACTCACATCGCGCGCACTGTGCATCGCCGCGCCGCTGTATTGGCGGCGGGATTGCGCAAGCTCGGCTTCAAGCTGCAATCCAAGGCGTTTTTCGACACGGTGTCGGTCGACGCCGGCGTCAAACAAAACGAGATTGTGGCGCGAGCGGTCGCCGAAAAAATCAATTTGCGGATCGGCCAAGGTAGTCTTGACGGCGTGCTCGGCATCGCGCTCGACGAGACCACGACAGTGGAGACGGTTGAGGCCGTGTGGCGCGCCTTCGGCGGCAAGCTCGTCTATGCCGAGATCGCGCACGAGGCCAGTGACACTATCCCGATTGGGCTCGCGCGGTCGAGCGCCTTCCTCACCCATCCGGTGTTTCACGCTTATCGCTCGGAGACCGAACTGTTGCGCTACATGCGCAAGCTGAGCGATCGCGATCTCGCGCTCGACCGCGCGATGATTCCGCTCGGTTCCTGTACCATGAAGCTGAACGCCACGACCGAAATGATGCCGCTGACCTGGGCCGAATTCGGCTCTCTGCATCCGTTCGCGCCGCGCGAACAGGCGCAAGGTTATCACGCGTTGTTTGCACGATTGGAGGAATGGCTCGCAGACATCACCGGCTATGACGCGATCTCGCTGCAGCCGAATTCCGGCGCGCAGGGCGAATATGCCGGACTGCTCGCGATCCGCGGCTATCATGCCTCACAGGGAGAAAGTCATCGCAACGTCTGCCTGATCCCTTCGTCTGCCCACGGCACCAATCCGGCCTCCGCCCACATGGCCGGCATGGAGGTCGTGGTGGTGGCGTGCGATGCGCGCGGCGATGTCGATGTGGCGGACTTGCGCGCCAAGGCCGCGCAGCATTCGAAGAATCTCGCGGCCGTGATGATCACCTATCCCTCGACCCATGGCGTGTTCGAGGAGCATATTCGCGAGATCTGCGACATCGTGCATAGCCATGGCGGGCAGGTCTATCTCGACGGCGCCAACCTGAATGCACAAGTGGGCCTTGCGCGGCCCGGCGAATACGGCGCCGATGTCAGCCATCTCAATTTGCACAAGACGTTCTGCATTCCGCATGGCGGCGGCGGACCCGGCATGGGGCCGATCGGCGTGAAGGCGCATCTCAAACCGTTCCTGCCAAGTCATCCCCAGATTTGTCATCCCGCAAACGGGAAAAGCGCGGTCGGTCCGGTGTCAGCCGCGCCTTACGGTTCGGCCTCGATCCTCACGATTTCCTACATTTACATTCTGATGATGGGCGGCGAAGGCCTGACCCGCGCGACCGAAGTAGCCATCCTCAACGCCAATTACATCGCAGCCAGGCTGGAAGCCCATTTCCCGGTGCTTTACCGCAACGCCAAGGGCCGCGTTGCGCATGAATGCATCATCGATCCGCGGCCGCTGAAGACTTCGGCCGGCGTCACCGTCGACGACATCGCCAAACGCCTGATCGACTACGGCTTCCACGCGCCGACCATGAGTTTTCCGGTGCCGGGCACCTTGATGATCGAGCCGACGGAATCCGAATCCAAGGCCGAGCTCGATCGGTTTTGCGAGGCGATGATCGCGATCCGGCGCGAAATCTCCGAGGTTGAAGCCGGGCGCCTCACGGTCGAGGCTTCGGCCCTCCGCCACGCGCCCCACACGGTGCATGACATTGCGGATGATGGGTGGGCCCGCTCCTATAGCCGCATCGAAGGCTGCTTCCCGGCTGGCACCTCACGCAGCGACAAATACTGGTGCCCCGTGGGTCGGATCGACAACGTCTATGGCGACCGCAACCTCGTCTGTTCCTGCCCGCCGGTCAGCGCGTATGCAGAGGCTGCGGAGTAGAAAGAACTTCGTGTCCCGGACGCGATGCGGCATGCAATGCCGCTGCGCAGAGCCGGGACCCACGTCACATCAAAAAATGGGCCCCGGATCAGCAGCGCACTACACCCGCGCCGCGTCCGGGACACGATCTCCGCGTTCTACTAGTCTAGAAGCTTAATTCTTCGCTCAAATCGCGCCAATCAGCGTTTAGCTTCTCTATGAGAGCGATCTTCCAGTTCCGACGCCAGCGCTTCAATGAATGTTCACGCGCGCGAGCCTGAAGAGTGGAATCGAAAATTTCGAAATAGACGAGAAGGTCGACGCCGTATTGGCGCGTAAACCCGGGAACAAGTTTGGCCTTATGCTGTGCTACTCGCCGCGCTAGATCATTGGTGACGCCAACATATAGCGTCCCGTTCCGTTTGCTCGCGAGCATGTAAACAAAGGACGGCGTGTCCACGCCAGCCACGCCTCAAACTCTGCGCAGCACCACATCAGATTTTTGATTGAAGACCTGGGTCCCGGATCAGCGGCGCACTACTTCGTAGTGCACCGCATCCGGGACAAGATAAGTTACTCCTCCGCCGGCTCCTCGCCGTCGGCGTCGCGCTCGGGCGTACCGGCCAAAATCTGCTCGGCTATCAGGCCTGAGTTCTGGCGGATCGCGACTTCGATCTTGGCGGTCATATCGGGGTTGGCCTTGAGGAACGCTTTCGAGTTTTCGCGGCCCTGGCCGAGCCGCTGGCTATCATAGGAGAACCAGGCGCCGGACTTTTCGACGATGCCGGCCTTGACGCCGAGGTCGAGGATTTCGCCCATCTTGGAGACGCCCTCGCCATACATGATGTCGAACTCGACCTGCTTGAAGGGCGGCGCGAGCTTGTTCTTCACCACCTTGACGCGGGTGGTGTTGCCGACCACCTCGTCGCGCTCCTTGATGGCGCCGATGCGGCGGATGTCGAGACGGACCGAAGCGTAGAATTTCAGCGCATTGCCGCCGGTGGTGGTTTCCGGCGAACCGTACATCACACCGATCTTCATCCGGATCTGGTTGATGAAGATCACCATTGTGTTGGACTTGTTGATCGAGGCGGTGAGCTTGCGCAGCGCCTGGCTCATCAACCGCGCCTGCAGGCCGGGCAACGCATCGCCCATTTCGCCTTCGAGTTCGGCCTTCGGCACCAGCGCCGCCACCGAGTCGATCACCAGCACGTCGACCGCGCCGGATCGCACCAGCGTGTCGCAGATTTCCAGCGCCTGCTCGCCGGTGTCGGGCTGCGAGATCAGGAGCTCGTCGATATTGACGCCGAGCTTGCGGGCATAGACCGGATCGAGCGCGTGTTCGGCATCGATGAAGGCGCAGATGCCGCCCTTTTTCTGGCCCTCCGCCACCGTGTGCAGCGCCAGTGTGGTCTTGCCTGAGGATTCCGGCCCGTAGATTTCAACCACCCGCCCCTTCGGCAGGCCGCCGACGCCAAGCGCAATGTCGAGCCCGAGCGAACCGGACGATATCGTCTCGACATCCATCGAGCGGTCGTTCTTGCCCAGCTTCATCACCGAGCCCTTGCCGAACTGCCGCTCGATCTGGGACAGCGCAGCGGACAGGGCCTTACTCTTATCCATGGAGGATCCTTCGACGATACGCAGGGCAGTAGCGGACATAGTGGTGCTCCTTATGGCGAGGATTCGCGAGCGGGACAAACGTTGCGGGGCGGAATCGGCGTTGGAAGCAAATGTACACCATTTGTTCCTTGTTCGCAATATGTTCTTTTTTTGTGAGGGGGTACTGGCCCCCTGGGCCAGTACCTTGGGAAGGGGTACTGGCCTGTTTCGACCCCCTAATGGCCTCACATGGGAAGCATTGAGTCAAGGGAGGGGTTCAAGTGCACATGAGTAAGGCTCCTGAGACTATTTCGGTATCCAAGGTCTGAGCTCGACTGCATGACGCGGCTCGGTTTACGAGCACGATCAACCTCACATTCGGCCGCCGTTCGCAACGGCTGCACCAATATCCCGCTTGCGGCGGGCAAGGGCTCAGGAAGACGACACCCTTCTAGTTTTCGGTGCTTTAGGCCATGGCCACTGTCGGTTCGTCCACCTGGATCCGCCAGGACTGATCAGATCCCGGTAGATTACGGAATTTAGTCAATGTTTCTCAGACCTTCATCGCGGCGCCTTC
>NZ_JBEKRB010000024.1:0-82833 GCF_049519115.1 Bradyrhizobium sp. | reverse complement strand
GACCAGATCAACCGCCTGCCGCTTGTAGTCGTCCGTAAACGACCGACGTTGACGTCCTTCCATCCGACACCTCCTGGCTCTTCGAGCCTACTACAGGTGTCCATCAGTTCGGAGGAGGTTCATTGGGCCGGCCGGAAACAGGCCAGCAACCAAGGAAGTCCCGCCAGGATTCAGAAAACCGCCCTTAGCGCCGTGCCGATCGGCTGGCCACACGTAAGACGCCCGTGAGCCGTAAGGGGCTTTGGCAAAAAAATGACCGTCGCAGCCGGGTGGTGCAACGGCCAAGGGTGGAGTGTCCCCTAAGAGGCGGTAGGGAGTCCCTCAGAGGCAAAACTTTACATGCATATTTCAGGCCGATGCCCAGCCCTCATGACTCGTTTTCCGCGGTGGCCCGAGGGTCAGAGCCACCCAATCCCGGACTCACCAGCGGCCTTCCTAGAGTCTTGGGGGCGGTTGTGAATTGGTTCACGGTCGGATGCACTCTCTATCGGCGTTCCCCTCGGTTGATAATGATTGCGATCAGGATCAGCGCGAGAGCGACAACCATCCAGTTCTGAAACGGGATGCCCAGGAACGTGACTTGCTCGGTTAGCCCATCGTGCAAGCAATCCCCCGAACAGCTATCAAAAAGCTATTCCAGGGATTTGGCCTGACGCGGTCCTTACGGCTTAGAAAATTGTAGGCGATCTTTGGGGGTGGTGGCGCCTCTTAACACCGAATTTAATGGGTATCGGCGAGTCGCGTGTCCACCTCAGAACCGTGCCGATATGCGGCATCGGTGACTGAGAGCGTTACACTCTCGGACCACACTCGGGAGTGGTGGAATGATCCTCTATGCCGCATTCATGTGTTGGCTGATATTTAGCGAGATCGTTTTTCTCGCAATAATTCTGGGCTCGAAAAGACCACCCGAGGAGGCCGATCAAAGACAGTCCAGTAGGTCAGTCGGCGCCAGCGTCCTGTTGGGACAGCAATAGCGCTTCCAGAAGACTGTCGGGTATTCCAAAATTACGCGGTGCCCGCGACCGGAGATCTCCCCGGAACGCTGGCCTCGCCTACGGCTATCGCGCCACCCCCGGTAAGCCTGGAGAATGGAAAATCTACGAGCCTGAGGCAGAAGTCATCCGGCGTATTTTTCGCGAGTATGTCAGCGGCGAACGATCGCGGGCGATTGTCGGACGATTGAACGCTGAGGGGATTGCGCCGCCGCGCGGGACTTACTGGAGCCCAGGCGCCTTGACCGGATCGAACAATCGGCACAATGGAATTTTGGGCAACGAGATCTATGCGGGTCGCTTGGTTTGGAACCGCGTTCGCATGATTAAAGACCCTGATACGGGCAAGCGAGTGTCACGCAGCAATCCGGAGTCAGAATGGCACCGCTCCGAAGTCCCTGCCCTCTCGATTGTTGATCCAGAACAATGGGCGGCGGTGCAGGCAATTCGAATAGATCGCGGCCACGCCAAGCCTGCCTATCGGCGGAAGCCCAAGCATATGCTGAGTGGTTTGCTTCGCTGCGGATCGTGCGGCGGCGGAATGTCTGTCAAGGGTGAGGATCGCGGCGGCACGCGCGTTATCTGCACTCAGTTTCACAATGCAAAGACGTGCACGAACAATCGTTCGTATTACCTGCACCACATCGAGCAGACCGTAGTTGGCGGATTGCGCCGGCATTTAGCGAATCCGTCCGCCATCAAGCTCTTTCTCGCAGAGTACCAGGCCGAACGAAAGCGCTTGGCAGCCGATGGCCTTAACAGGCGCACAAATCTCGCGCGCGAATTGTCCGAGGTTGGCAGGAGGTTGGACCGGGCAATGTCGGCGATGCTGGAAAGCGACGACCCAATTGAGAAATTCATGCCGGCAATTAACGATTTGGAAGAGAGGCAAAAGCGAATTAGGGCCGAATTTGCGAACCTTGCCGAGCCCGTCAACGTCATCGCCCTGCACCGCAAGGCGCAAGCCAAATATCTCCGGATCGTAGCTATTCGCGAGCGGAAGTTGGAAGCGAAACGGCGAACGCGATAAGGGAGCTGATCGAAAGCGTGACGGTTGCAAGAACCGAACCGGGCGAAGCGCTCAAGATTGAGGTGCAAGGAAGGCTGGCAGCGCTGCTTGAGGCGCCAGTGTTCCCTTCCGGTTCTTTGTCGAGGGTTAAGGTGGTAGCGGGGGCGCGCTACCGCCTTTACGCACACCAGCCGAACCTACGATACCTCATTCAATGCTCCGCTTGAACGGGGCGAACCTAGCCCTTACGCCTTCGAAGTCGAATGCCGAAAGGCCACGGGCCTTTGAATCACCGATTGGCTGAGAATGTCGCGGAAGATCGAATGCAAAGGAGCCCTGGAGGGACGCTGCTTTCGTTCTCCGCCGGGAAGATTCGCTGGCCCCTAGGAGAACTCCGACAGAGCCGCTGTTCAAGAGGCGCATTATTCACTAGCAAAATCAATGTCCCTTCCAACGCGGGAACCGTTCAAGCTGCGTTGAACCCTCAATTGTAATTCTCATTGTCGGAATGGCGCTTCTCCAAACATCGCGTGGATGTCCGCGCTGGGTCAGCGCCGAAAGTTGCGGGAATACCCTGCCCTCGTCCGCTGCAAACCGAAGCGGACATTGTCAGGCAGATCAAGCCAGGCGCGCACGCTCGCGTTACTACCCGCTTCCATGACAGTACGTATCTAAACTTTCCTACGATCTTCCTGCAAAGTAGTTGTGGGCGAGGTTACCGAGGATGGGTGGTGCAAAGCCTATACGCCGGTAGATTGAATGACCGCCGAAAGGCTTTAAAAAGTGCCGCCGAATACTTCGGCGGCACTTCGATGTCATCATGATGCAATTTATACGAATACCGAATGATCGATCGATCCGTCCGGCACGACGTAGCCGTAACGGGTGTGCGACGGCTCCGGTCCGTTTAGATCGTAAGCGGCTTTCATCTTGGCGAACTTGTCATCCTTCAGCTCCAGCAACGCCTTCTTTGGATCGACGTTGTAGAGACGCGCATTGTTGCCGGAGAAGATGGCCGTCTTCACCGGGCCAGTCGCGCCGCCCAAGGGCCTGAACCCGTACTTCTTCTGCATCGTTTCCGGGATTTCGAGACGACGCAATCCTTCGATCTGCCATTGCGGTCCACCGGTCCAGAGCGCATCGGTGCCCCAACAGATGCGGTCGACACCCATTCCCTTGATCAGGATGCCCATGAGCGCGGCGCAAACGTTCGGCTCGGCGACGAGCGTCGTGGCGAACAGCTGGCCGACGTCACCATAAACGTTGTTGACGCCATATTGGGTGGGGATGTCAGCGAGATCGCTCGTCCACGAGATCCGACCCGTGCGCTCGAACTCCGCCAGTGCCACCTTAGGATCGCCACCAACGTGGCGATAACCTGCGTGATAGATGATGAAGTTGAGCTGCGGCCAGTCCTTGGCCGCTTGACCGACGTCGGAGACGTCCACGAAACCACGAAGATTGGGGAACTGGTGTTCGACGCTTGGTGCGAACAATCCTTTATGCACGCAAACATTCTTGATGCCTGCTTTCACCATCTTCTCGTAGCCCTTGTAAGTGACCTTCTCGTCATCCATCCGCCATGGATAGCGGCTGGTTTCCTTGTGGGTGTTGTCGCCGATCGTGTAGCCCTTGCAGCTTTCGGGGTTCAGTGCGAGGCCGGCGTCGAGATTTTCCAGCCAGTTGGGTTGCCCTGGCGCAAACACGCAATGGGCAAACAACCGACGAGAGCCGGATTCGTCGTTGACCTTCTTTCGCGCGTCAGCCATTTGCTGGTTGGTCAGGAACCAGTCCTGCTCGATGTCGGATGGTGCGGACGAAATCAACGCGATCTTAGTGTCGCTGTCGAGGAACATCTCTTTTTTATAGTTATTGAACTTGAGATCCTCGATCGTTTGCTCATGATCGTTGAGCTGCTTGTTCCAGCCGGCTTTGCCGACCGCTTTACGCATCTCGACGAAGCCCATGATACGCGTATCGTCACGCAGGAAGTGCGTGTGCATGTCCATGATGAACTGGTCTTTGAGCGAGTTTGCTCGCTCCTGGGCCATTGCCGGCGTAGCGGCCTCTGCCTTGGAAACTTCGAACACCGGCCCATAGACTTCGTTCATCGCCACGAAAGCGGCAGCCATGCCCGCTGCGGTCTGGAAAAATTTACGGCGATCGAGACCCTGCTTGCCGCCGAGTTCGTCAGCCATCGCCAGCATCCGCGCCTCGACTTCCTTTTGCCGCTCGTTTTGCGGGTCAGGGTAAAATTCATCACTGGAAACAATCTGGGTCGGAATCGGGGTCCGGTGCTGAAGCATCTCGGACGGCATCAGAGAAGCAAGCTCTTCTTCTGTCAGCTGATTACTCACTTGGTCATTCCTCGGCGTTTGGTTTGTGGTGGAATCCTAATCCCCCGCGACGGACACTACGGGAAGAGAGTCTCTGGGGGACATTACGGATTGGCAATCGATAACGGCGATCGCTCATTCTTTTCAAATCGTGAAAGATATTGCTGATGCGAATTCACATTTAGTTCAACGCACAGTCCAATTCTCCGTGCACACCGTCCAATCACTCGATAGATAGCGTCAAACGATCTGCAGCGAACCGAAGTTTCCAACCAACAAACCTTGCGGGTTCGACGCGCGGCCTGTTATCGGCTGCGTTAGAAATCGCCGAAGCTGGTTCCGACTTGAATTGTTCGGTGATCGGCGATCTTATTCCTGGGCAAATCTTAAAACGCCGGCAACCGGCGTCTCAATCAGCCAACTCTATTGATCACCCAGCAATACGGCATCGCAGCCAAAACTGACGCGAGGACACGACCGTGACTGATACGAATGAAAAGCTAACCGATCGGCCGCTTGCGCGAAGGGCTGTTTTGAAAGGCGCCGGCCTCGGGTTAATCGCTGGCGGCGTCGCGGCGGCGATGCCGGCCGCCGCTGCCGCCGACGGCGAGATCTGGAGCGGAGAATATTGGACGCAAAAGGGCGAAGTGCCTCTGTGGATGTTTCGTAAGCGGATCGGCACGCCAAAATCGAGCGAGCCGCCGAAGCCTGTCTTGTTCTTTGTCCACGGTTCGTCGGTGACGTCACGGTCCTACGATATTTCCGTCCCCGGTCATGGCGAATATTCGGTGATGAACGAGTTCGCACGTTATGGCTTCGATTGCTGGACGATGGATCACGAGAACTACGGAAAATCTGGCCGCACGTCGGGTAACTCAGACATCAAGAGCGGCGCCGAGGATCTGAAGGCGGCGGTCGGCGTCTTGGTCCACGAGACGGGGCAACAGAAATTCCACTGGATGGGTGAGTCCGGAGGAGCGCTTCGCGTTGGTCTCTTTGCGACAATGGCGCCGGAACGTGTAAACCGGCTTATCCTTTCCGCGTTCACCTATAAAGGTGAAGGTTCGCCGACATTAACGAAGCGGGCAGAGAAACTCGATTATTTCCGCACCCATAACATGCGAAAATGGACCCGCGAGGACGTCCTCTCAATCGCGACCCGCGACCGGCCGGGCACGAGCGAAATGGCAGTCATGGAGGCGTTGGCGGACGCGGATATGAAGTTTGGCGAACAGATGCCGACAGGGACCTATCTCGACATGACTGCAAACCTGCCAATAGTCGACCCTAAAACGGTCGCGGCCCCGACCCTGCTGATCCGCGGCGAATACGATGGCATCGCGACGGTCGCTGACCTACAGGAGTTTTTTGCGCAACTTCCGAATGGCGATCGCCAGTTCGTCATCCTGCCAGGCGTCGCGCATTCAGTCGTTCTGGGTAAGAACCGACAGCTCTTCTGGCATGTGGCTCGGGCCTTCCTGGACATGCCGCAGCCGACCTCAACCTGAGGATGGCTAGGACTAAATTCGACGGAACTGACACCTCCGTCCAATCAATACAATCGATCGAGGGCGTGAGATGAACTTTTCCGGCATTCAGCACGTCAGTATGAGAGTCACCGATTTCGATCGGGCGCGAGCATTCTATGTGGACGTGCTGGGGCTTGTTCCTCATCCTCAGAAGTCAAATTGGCTCGGCTACGAGCAGGGCTGCCCGATCCATCTAATGCTGCGTACGCGCTCTGGCGACGACACCGATGACCCGTCACGGCATGTCGCGTTGCGCGTCGACCAATTGGAAGAGGTAGTCGCACGGCTGCTTGAGCATGGCTATATGCCCTTCCAGTCCGACGTAAAGCAAAGCGAACACCGACCGCTACGTTCCAAAGAACAGCCGCTCGATTTTGGTATTGGAACCGTTTTTGTCCGCGATCCCGATGGCAATCTGATTGAGTTCGTGGAGAAGAACCGCGGCATCTTCGGC
Organism: Bradyrhizobium sp.; assembly: GCF_049519115.1. GTDB lineage: Bacteria > Pseudomonadota > Alphaproteobacteria > Rhizobiales > Xanthobacteraceae > Bradyrhizobium. The sequence continues at coordinate 76,510 of NZ_JBEKRB010000024.1, read as the reverse complement.
CAACACGACCCCAACCCTTTTTAACTGGCATCGCTCCTTCGAGAGAGACGCCGCGAACCTAAGACCGGCTACAGTCAAATGTCTGCTTAGGGTCTAGCTGCGTGAAAACGCGGGGACGCTCGATCGCACTAGAACAAGTTAGTCGTCAAAGACGTCTGAGACGCCCGAATTGCAAGCCCATTCAATTTCAAGGTTGAACGAAAAAATATCATCCTCACCGCGCGTTGGAGTTTTGCGGTCACACAGCCAAGCAGAAGCCCAGAACCAGTCGGCACTGAGTCCGCCCTGCCAACGGAAGCGGACATTTCGCGCAACCAAGACGCGGGCTCACCCAAGAAGGAATGTCAGCTAAACGTATTTTTGCGGTCGAAGTCGGCATCGTAGTTTTCCTCCGGATAGTATTTGTCAATCCCGTAATACTCGTAGGCTCCGTCAGCCGGTTCAAGCCAAGATCGTCGGGGATTTTTGACCGGCGTTATACGACGACCGTGAGCATAACGATGGTGATGGCGGACTTGCGCCGCCATCGCTGGCGTTGCGACCAACAGTGCAATGGTGGCCGCTCCAATCAATCCAAAGTTTGTCATGATACTATACTCTTTTTATGTGGAGGACGCTGCGCGAAATCGTTGCAAGGCGATCGCTTGCGTCATCTGTTGTGGTGTTGATGTCTCGTGCAGCAGACGTATGAATGCCAGTTCGGCGGCACGACTAACTTTCATGTCATTGGCTTCAAGCTGGCGTGAACCGCATGCAGTCAGAAGATCACGGCGGCGTTTTCGGCGGTAACCGTGCTTCAGAAGCTCAGGTCACGGCATTTCACATCGGCATCACGGATTACTTAGATTGAATGACTAAGAAGTTAGTAGGGTCGATGGACATCAGACCTACTTCGTTTTCAGACGCGCGAGCGTCGATTGAAAACGATAGGAGAAGTAAATGACCAACCTGAAATCCGTAAGTCTGGCGGCAGTTCTCTTTGCCGCGCTTGCTACCCCGTCCTACGCTCAGGACTTTGGAGTAGCCGCGCCATACCCTACCCATCATGAGCGGACCTTTAGCCGCTATGCCCCTCGCAATTGGTACAACTCTTACGCGGGACCTCAATTCATGCAGCACTTCGAACGAGGTCCGAGCACTTCATTCCTACACCCCTCGGATATCAAACCCTCTGGAAGCTAGCAGGCCATCTACCGGGCGTCGTGACAAGCATCAGCAAGGTTATCCGATTTGATGCGTTACGTTTTCAGCGAGAGATCGATCTGGCGACATAATTCGAACCCCGAAGAGTTCAAATAGCGCAGGCGCGAATGGGCCCCGGCGGTAGCTGAAAAAAGGGCCCGCCATTCTCGACGGACGCTAAGTCTAGGGAGGTTGCCGCCGTGAGACGGCAGCAGAATGTTAGGCCGATTCGCGCACTGGAAGATGTGCTCCAGTTCACACAACGGCTGGGAACGTCTGCCGCGCTTCGGACCAATGTAAATTGCGAGTTCGCCGCTACAACTCAACATCGTACAATCGCTGCAGGCGCTCTGTGATGATCTCAAAGAACGCTTGCAGTTCGGCCTTATTGCGAACCGGACCGGCCGCCGCGCCGAACATGAGCATGGCATTCCAGGGGAGGCCGTAAACGGTCACATTCACACCGGCCTTGGGGCAGCCATCCACTTTACTTAAATCCTCATGGATCATTGCGGCCAGTTCTTCGGCGGTTTTCGTTTCCTTGGCAGGCTGTGAGATCTCCATCATGAGCACAGTCCATTATCTCCGGCAACGCTGATAGGATGCTGTCTTCCTCTCAGCGTCCACGTTTCGTTTCAGGTCTCATTTCTCGTCTTAAACCTGATCTCGACCAGACGGCGGATGGGCGGCGCCGACGGTATCTTGCGCTGTTTTGCTATCCTGCTTGTTTTCGAGAATAGTCATAGCTGCTCCATCAGGTGCTATGGAATACCCGCATCACCTTGGGAAGCGGATATCGGAGCTAACAACGGCGGCGCCGAATTGGCCTCCTGCAAGCTGCCTGAACGTTGATCGGACTTCGACATCAGCGGAGCGCCGCTCTCAAATCGGACGCGATAGACTTGCAGATTCTCGATGACGCGCTGAACGTAATTGCGCGTCTCGGAGAGCGGAATGCGCTCCACCCAATCGATCGCATCGACATTAGGATCGCGCGGGTCACCGTACAGCTTTACCCAGTCGCGAACGCGACCCCGGCCCGCGTTATAGCCAGCAAAGGTCATGATGTGGGAGCCGGTATATTCCTTCAATAATGCGCTGAGTTCAGCGGCACCCATTTGCGTATTATAAACGGGATCAGAGACCATCCGGTCCCAGTCATAGGCGACGCCGAAACGCCTCGCGGTGTCGCGTCCGGCTTCCGGCGTCACTTGCATTAGGCCGACCGCATTGGCCGACGACTTGTCACGCTGGTTGAACGCGCTTTCGGTACGTGCGACCGAATAGATGATGCTACGCTCGATCTCGGGACCGATTGGGCTAGCTTTCGGAATTCCGATTGTCGGAAATGCGTAAAGATCGAGCGCAAGGCCGCGGGCGAGCGCCGGCTTGCCGATCTGCAACATGGCCCGCGCATCGTTGCGGCGGCCGGTTAGCTCAGCGAGCGCCACCAGCAACCCCACGTCAGTACTCTCTTCGGCGAGGTCAGCAACAAAATTTATAACCACGTCGCGTTCGCCGAGTGCATAGAGCATATCCGCGGCACGCACGCGTTCGTCCGCGAGCTCCATATCGTCAGCCGGGCTAACCGCCGCCGACGCCCGCAACTCAATTCTGTCAAGGCCTAGCCTGGCGCGCGCGAGCTGTCCGTAATACGCGGTGGGATAGCTTGCGGCCGCTTCGTAGCTGGCACGCATCGCGTCCTTTTCGCCGATTGCTTCGGCAACTCGGGCTCGCCAGTAGTTCGCCCGAGCCAGCACAATCGGATTGGTCGAGCCGTCGTCTATATGGGCAAAATGGGCCTGTGCCGTCGCGGGGTCATTGAGATAGCGCAAAGCGATCCAACCAGACATGAAATGGAAATCCGCTCGGTATTGTTCGCTGGCCGGCAGCGCGCCATCGCGCACCACCTGGTAGGCGGTTTCAAACTTGCCCTGATCGAGCAGTTTGCGGGCGAGAAAGCGCCGCTCGCGCCACCATTCGTCGGTATCCTGAAGCGCCATGGTTTCCGGTGCGGCTGCCAGCATCAGGCGGGTTGCTTCGTCGATCCGGTCGTGATGCGCCATCCAGCGGATACGGCAAAGTGTGTATCCCAGATCACTGCGGGCCTCAGCCGCGACGTCGTTGAGTAAATCGATCGCCTCGTCCGTGTTTCCGGCCGCACAGGCCTTCACGATCGAAAGCTCGTCGCTGCCGAGGCGTTGCGCGGCACGCTTTGCGCCGGAAGGATCCTTGGCGCCGATGCGCTTGTCCATGCGTGCGCGATGATCCTCGCGCGTGAGCAGGTCGCGGAACAGCTCGAGCGCTTCGGTTTCGGAGCGCTCCAACAACTCATCCGATCTCCAGACCTGGCGAACCAAACGTCCGGCCTCGTCACGGTTGCCTTCAGCGAGCAGGACCCGCGCGAGCGCGAAGCGGCCCTTGGCGCTTATCGGCCGATCGCCTACGAAATCGCGCACGGTGCCGGCGTCGCTGCGTTCCTGCAACAGACGCGCCTCTGCCCGCTTGCGCATGAGTCCCATACTCGGCCAGCCCGGACTATCAGCAATAAAGGCCGCGTATCGGCCGAAGTTTGCGTCAGCGTCCGGATGGCGCAGGATGAACCATTCAACCAGTTTCCGGGTTGTTGGATCGGCGATCGTCTTTTGTATGGCGGTCGCCTCGCTTGTCTTAGCCTTGCGTGCGAGCTCGATCGCATTCTTTGCCGCCGCCAGATCGGCCGGGAGCGGAGAAGCCTCCGGACTCGCGGACGGCGCGGCGGCGGGTCGCGCCGACTCGCGCTCCTTCGCCGCCACATGCTTTGCATGTCCAGCTTTCTCGTGCGCCGCATTGCGGTGGTGCCGCGCTCCGCTCGCTTCGTGCGGCTTCCCGGCGCGCGGAGACTTATGGTTGGCCCGTCCGATGGCGGCAGTCGAACATACGGCAAGCAAAGCCGAAATCAGGAAACAGGACAGCGGACGTAAGCGCTGATTCATCCCATAGTCCCCCAAACCAGCCGGACGAACCACGATCGTACGGCTGGAGTCGCCCGGAGGGTACCACGGCGTCCGTCCGCAACTGTCGCGTTTCGGCAACAGCAAAGGAAAACCTCGGCAAGATGGAACTCAGAAGTCGTGACGCATCCTGACGGGCCACGCCGCTGAACGGCAGCCCTACGAGCTTAATTGCCACAAGGATTGACGACCTCGGCGCCGTGCGTAAATCATCATGGATGGTCAAAGCATTCTTATTGGCGGCGTTGGTCTTCGTGGTTTCGGCCCACCGCGCTTTAGCGCAGGATACGAAAGTTTCCGTCGGCATGACGGGAATAGGAGGCATGAGTTGCGCTCACTGGAGAGCCACGAAAGAGCACGAGACAGAGGGGACCGTCTGGATTTTTGGTTTCTGGACGGGGCTGAATTACGTTGCTGCTGCCAGCGAGCAACCACAATCGGGAACTGACACTGCCGAGATAGTGGCCAGAGTTAAAAGGATATGCGCTCGGATACCATCGCAAACGTTAGCCAGCGCCGTCTGGAATATCTATCTCGAGTTTGACAAGAGGTACCAAAGAGAGTCACCAGATGCTGGAACAAAATAGGTCGCAGGTGGAAATCAGGACACTTCGTGGCGAGATCCGCTTTCGCCAATAGGCAACGTCAAGGTAAACAACGCCGCCAACAAGGCGGTCCCTAACGCAAATCGGCCGATCCCTCGCACTGATGTGTTGTCATGTCGCGGTAGCGGCCTCTCCCACAGCCCGAGAGAGCCTCAAGATCTGCAGCTGAGTTGGACGCATCGGTGCGCTCTCCGTTGTGCTTCTGGTCGAACGGACCATAAAGAGAAAGCGGACTGGCGCTTGTCGCGCTTGGCAGCGACAATGACCATAACTGCAAAACGAGAAAGACGACGGCGCGACGCATGAGCTCTCCACGAGGAGACATAAAGAATGATTCTAAAATTAAAAGGGCAGCCTGTCTCAAAATCCGAAGCGACCATTCACAATTCCGTCGGATGAAACGGGGGCTGCACTAAATCCTGAGCCCGGAGTCGCGATTTACCGAAATACATCAATTCCCAGATGGCATGATCATCGAAACACTCCACGCGCAGGCCCTTATCGAATTTCTCGATCGTGATCTTGCCTGTGAAGCGGTGATAAGCGCCGTCAAATCCGACCAGCCGGGCGGCTATACGCTTGAGCCACGGCATGCGGTCGGTGAAATTGACTTGTGGGATAGTCTTCTCGCGCTCGAATGACGCGACAAAGCGCGTATCGGCATCGTGATAGGTATATCTTGTGACATCCGCCACCGGCTTGCCGGTCTTGCGATCGACCGCGACGCATTCGGTCTCAAAAGATACGTTGGCGTCGTCGTCAGCGATGATCTTGCCGTCCTTAGCCAGCATGTAGACGATCTGCGTTTCAAACCCGTAAGCGTCAGTAGCTGTGATGTAGGAGGCAATGATCGTGTAGGGACCGGCACTGGCGCGCCCCCAATACCAGTTATGGATGAGCGTCTGCATGGGGACGTCGCCCCAATTGTGATCGTGATACACGCTGCCGGAGGCGTGGCGTTCCTCATTCCCGATCCTGTAACGGCCGCGTGCCAGTCCATTAGGCACCGAAGGAAGCCAGGCGAAGGGTTTTCCTAGTGCTTCAGCACCGAAATAGAGATGACCAGACTTGGGGCACCAGGCGCGAACCTGTCCGGTCAGCTCGATGTCGACCGATATTTCCTCGATAGTTGCCGTGATGTGGTAGCGATTGAGATCCCCGACGAAGTGGTTAGTCCCGATCCTGACGTCGCAGGTAGACTTCGATGCGCTGAACATCTCGGGCGTCGTGTCGAGAAGCTTGTCGAAGGTGCGGCCGTCAGGCAGCGTGATGTCGATGGTAACCCTTGGTGCAAGTGGACCATTAGGGCTAACATTCGGCTTGGTGTAGAAAACCACGGCAACCGTCGCGCCGTCGTCGAAATGAGCGTCGAAGTACCACCACTCATAGCGACCGCTTTCCGTACCGATGCGCTGACCGTCTTCGAACTCGGCTACCTCGACGGGAGCGATGCCAAGTCTCTTGTAATCGGCGGATCGGTCCGCCAGCCGCTGGCGCCCACTCTTGCTGCCATGCATGGGATACTCTCCTAACGATCGCAGGGTTCGATCGTCCCTCGGCGCTACCTGTCGACGTTTTGCCCGACATGCGAAACGCAGCACAGGGATGCAAGCCCGCTTCACAGATCCGTTGATAAGAACGTCGTGATTCAGAGCGAGGAGCGCCTAACTCTAACATTGAATTTAATTGTGTCGGCGCATCACCAACGCGTATGAGATTTCGAACGACGTCAATTTAATGCATCAGCTTGGCGGTTTTTCGCGTGGCCCTCGGGCCCATCGACGCGGCGCATGTTGCTGCAGATGACGACGAGCCTTGAGCGATCCAGAAAGCCAACTTTCTGGCTCCGGCGTGCAGCTCGCAGTCCACGCGTCTACCGGCGACCGAAAGCGGCAGGACGACATACGCCACAGCTAAAGAGACCGCGATCTTGTTTGCGAGCGACGGCGGGCTCGACAGCGGCCCGACCGAGACTGGGAAATAAAATACTGCGTCCCTCCCAGTGCCTCGTCGGGGAACGCTTCGTCGGGTTGTCGATTAAACACCGGGAACGGCATCGACAGGGAGATCCCCTTGTTCAAGGCAACACTGCAGAGGGCCATTTTGCTTGGCCTCGCTCTATCCTCAACCGTGGCCCATGGTGAAAGCCCCGAAGGTGCAACCAAGATTGGACCCGCTCTCGAAACGGTGAAGGCCTTCGAGGATGACTTTCGGCTTGTAGGCATCGGCGTATCAATCGAAGGCAGGGTGTTCGCAACCGCACCGGCGGGCCAGGTGAGATCGGTCTACAGCATGGTCGAGGTCAACACGAAGACGGGCGAGCTGAAGCCTTATCCCGATGCGGACTGGAACAAATTCGACGAACAGCGAAAAGGCAGCACCGAATGGATCTCCGTCCAGGCGCTTTGGGTGGACGGCGAGGATCATCTCTGGGCGCTCGACTCATCATTGCCCAAGATCGACCAAGAACATCTCCCGCCGAAGCTGGTGGAATTCGACCTGTCCACAAACAGGATAGTCCGGCAGTACGACTTCAGCGGCGTTGTCTCACAAAAGGATTCGCTCAATGACGTGCGTGTCGATGTCCCGCACAATTTTGCATATCTGACTAATATCGGAAACAAGGGCAGCTTGGTCGTGCTCGATTTGAAAACGGGCAAGGCGCGGCAAGTCCTTGTCGGAGATCGCTCGACATTTGCTGATCCTAAGCAGCACCTCATGATCGGCAAAGACATCGCGTTGCACCCTGATGGTTCGGTTGTTGCGATCCAAGCCGACGGCATCTCGTTGTCACCCGACTCCCAATGGCTCTATTACCGGCCCCTTACGGACCACAACTATTGGCGCGTACCCACGGCTGCCCTGCGTGACGAGAAGCTGCCCGATGCGGAGCTTGCAAAAAAAGTAGAATATCTTGGCAGTTCCGTACTGAGTGGTGGCCTGATCATGGACAGGAACGGCACGCTCTATGCGGGTGATCTCGAACACGGCAGCGTCGTCGCCATCACGAGAACGCCGAACCATACCTTGAAGACCAACGTCTTCGTGCGCGATCCCTCAAAGCTTTCCTGGGCTGACGGGTTCGCTATCAGTGAGGGCTACCTCTACATCGCCGATTCTCACTTATGGGAGGTCGCGTTCAAAAACAATCTGCCACGCTCTGGGCCCTTTTCGATTTTCAGAGTGAAGCTACCGGAAGACCACCGCTAAACGCGAGACATCGGCTAGTCGCAAACCAACTTGCCTTGACCACGCTCTCTGCGCTCATCTTGACCCGGACCGAAATCACGGCGGGTTTGACTTTCGCAACGACGTCAGCAAATCCGGGAGTTCCGCGGACCGTCAAGGTCCCGGCACGTCGTGCCGACGCAGCTACATCCCACAGAAATGAAACGCTAATTTAATCGAAAGTCCGTCTCGCATTCATCATTCTCGGTGAGCGGGCGCCGATGCACCTCTGCAGTCACGGTGCCCACTCTGAGCGCAGGTAACCGACTGGCGTTATCGGCACTGAAGCATCACCGGAGCTGAATGTGGGTATCGTTCGTTTTGCACTGAGGTTTCCGCACACGTTTTATGTAGTGGCGGCTCTTATCCTGTTTCTTGGCTTCGCCGCCATCCAATCGATGCCGACGGATATTTTCCCGGAAATCCGCATTCCGGTAGTGACTGTCATCTGGCAATACACCGGTCTCACCACGCCGGAAATGGAACAGCGCGTCAGCACCTACAGCCAATATTCCATCAGCGCTAACGTCAACGGCATCAAGAACATGGAAGCTCAGACCCTGAATGGTCTGTCAATCCAGAAATTATACTTCCAGCCAGACGTCAATCTCGATCTCGCCATCGCGCAGGTCGTCTCCGCCACGAATTCCATTCGCGCCCTGATGCCGCCCGGGATCGAGCCCCCCATTGTCGTGCAATTCAACGCGTCGAGCGTCCCTGTGCTTCAGCTCAGTCTCAGTTCAGATAATTTGAATGAGCAGCAACTCTACGATTTCGGCATCTACCGCATACGGCAGGATTTGGCGCCGGTTCCCGGCGTCACGCTGCCGACGCCGGCTGGCGGCAAGTATCGTCAAATCATGGTTGACATCGACCCGGACAAGCTTCTGGCCCGGGGATTGACGCCACTCGACATCGTGAATGCCGTCAATACACAGAACCTCACCTTGCCCTCAGGCACGGCGAAGATCGGAGACATCCAATATACGGTACGGACCAATGCGACACCGGCCACGATCAACGACCTCAACATGATGCCGGTCAAGTTCGCCAACGGCGCCACCATCCTTTTAAAGGACGTGGCACAGGTCCGCGACGGATCGCTAGTGCAGCAGAACGTCGTCCGCGAGGATGGCCGGCGCTCGGTTTTGCTCAGTGTGATCAAGAATGGAAACGCCTCAACGTTGGCCGTCGTCAACGGCGTCAAAAAAGCCCTTGCAGCGACTCGCGCCGCCGCGCCTGCCGGTCTCAATATAAGCGAGCTGTTCGACCAGTCGATATTCGTTACGAACTCCGTTACCGGCGTGCTGCGCGAAGGCGCCATCGCGGCGGGCCTGACTGCGCTGATGATCCTGATTTTCCTTGGCTCTTGGCGCTCGACGCTGGTCGTCATGATTTCAATACCGCTGGCGATCCTGTCGTCGCTTGTCATGTTGTATTTTCTTGGCGAAACCCTAAACACCATGACACTCGGCGGCCTCGCCCTGGCCGTCGGTATATTGGTCGACGATTCGACCGTAACCATCGAGAATACTCACCGCCTTTGGACAGAAGAAGGCATGCCGCTTTCCGAAGCGACGTTGCACGGCGCGGCCGAAATCGCGGTGCCGACGCTGGTTTCCACGCTTGCCATCAGTTGCGTCTTCACGTCAGTGGTGTTCCTCGATGGGCCGGCGAAGTACCTGTTTACCCCGCTTGGACTTGCTGTCGTATTCGCGATGCTGGCTTCCTACGGCTTGTCGCGGACTCTGACACCGATCACGATCGGTCTGCTGCTCAAAGGCGAACGTCACCATACGGACGGCGAACCCCCGAGAGGTTTGTTCTCGCGGATGACCGCTGCCTTTGACCGAGGCTTCGAACGCCTGCGGGATGGATATTCGGAACTCCTGAAACTGCTGCTTCACCGGCGGGCTATCGTTCCTGTCGTCGCCGCGTTGATACTCGGCCTCGGCACGGTGATGTTCCTGTTTGTCGGACGCGACTTTTTCCCGCTAATTGACGGCGGTCAGATCCAGCTTCACGTTCGCGCTCCTGCCGGGACCCGCATTGAAAGCACGGAGGCGATTTTCCAAGCGGTCGAGGACAAGATTCGCGAGATCATTCCGGAGAAGGACCGCTCTTTGATCGTTGACAATTTCGGACTGCCGGCGCGAGCCTACAATCTGGCGTTCGCCGACGGCTCGACGATCGGGATCAATGATGGCACCATCCAGGTGGCGCTCAAGGAGGGCCACAAGCCAACAGCCGACTACGTCAAAAAATTGCGCGAGGTGCTACCCGCCGCATTCCCGGAGGACACATTTTATTTCCAGGCCGCCGATATCGTCACGCAGATTCTGAATTTCGGATTGCCCGCCCAGATCGATGTTCGGACGGTCGGACGCGACAAGAACAATCTTTCGGTCGCCAAAGAGCTCCGTCAACGTCTTGCTGCGATACCTGGCATCGTCGACGCGCATTTGCAGCAGGAAGTCGACGGTCCGGATTTTTATGCCGAGATCGACCGCACGCGGGCCGCGCAGCTCGGCCTCAATGCGAGCACGGTGGCCACCAATATCAATGTCAGCCTAAGCTCATCGGTGCAGGTATCGCCCAATTTCTGGACCGATCTAAGCTCGGGGATTCCGTATTATCTGGCCGTTCAAACGCCAGAACCCAAAGTCAACTCGCTGAATGCGCTTGCCAATACGCCGGTTTCCACTTCGCTTGCAGCAAACACCGGCCAACCGATCCCCGGCATGCTCAGCAATGTAGCGACATTCAAGCGCGACACCGTTCCAACTAACTCAAACCAGACCAACATCCAGCCGGTTTTTGACGTCTATGCAAGCGTTCAGGGCCGCGATCTCGGCAGTGTCGCGGCCGAAATCAGCAAGGTCACGACGCAGCTGCAGAAGGAATTAAAGCCCGGTAATTCAATTCAAGTGGTTGGGCAGATCCAGAGCATGGACGACTCTTTCCGAAACCTCGGCATCGGACTGCTATTTGCCGCGGTCTTCGTCTATCTGCTGATGGTTGTGAACTACCAGACTTTTGGCGACCCGTTCGTGGTGATCCTGGCTTTGCCGGCAACGCTTTGCGGGATCGTCACGATGTTGTTCATCACCGGAACTACGCTGAGCGTGCCGTCACTGATGGGAGCGATCATGGCGGTCGGCGTCGCTTCGGCGAACTCGATTCTGCTCGTGACTTTCGCGCGTGAGCAGCAGCTTAAGGGGCACTCCGCCTTTGAGGCCGCGTTAAGCGCTGGCCATACCCGAATCCGCCCCGTGTTGATGACAGCGGCCGCAATGATTGTCGGCATGATCCCGATGGCGATCGGCGGCCCCGGCGAGGAACAGAACGCTGCGCTCGCACGCGCCGTTATCGGCGGCCTGCTGTTCGCGACTCCGACAACATTGCTGATTGTGCCCTACCTGTTCGCCATGCTGCGCAAGGGCAACGACGGAAAGCCCCACCATGGTGTATTCGAGGAAATTCTGGGATGAGCGAGCTTCGCGTACGACCGAAAAATGAAGACGTCACGGACCGGCCTGATCCGGAAATCGCGCGCGTCGCCGCGCCACCTGTCACACCGCACAAGCCGCCGCCCAGGCGCCACGGACGCGCAGTGCTCGGAGCAGGCGCATTACTCTTGCTTGTCGGCGGGCTCGGAACAGGAGCCTGGCGCCACCATCAGGCTGAGCTTGCTGTCGCGGCTACCGCGCAACAGAGCCGAACGCTTGTTCCCAACGTTCGCGTTGCCGCGGTCCGAGCCAGCGACAGTAAAATCACCGTCACTTTGCCGGCGACAACGACAGCATTTGAGGCAGCGAATATTTTCGCGCGAACCAGCGGCTACATCGAAAAGCGCTACGTCGATATCGGTGATCGGGTGAAGACGGGAGCCTTGTTGGTGGAGATTACCGCCCCCGAGCTTGACCACCAGATTACACAAGCCAAAGCGACACTGGCTCAAAATCAGGCCACATTGCAGCAGACGCAGGCAAGCCGCGAACTGGCCGACGTTACCAATACGCGCGACAGCAGGCTGGTCAAGCAAGGATGGCTTACTCTTCAGCAAGGCGACAACGATCGCCTGACGCTGCAGGCGCAGCAGGCAGCGGTGGGAGTGGCTCAGTCCAATATTGCTGCCCAGGAAGCGCAAATCAGAGTTCTTGAGCAAGAAAAAGCCTACCAGCGCGTCATAGCCCCGTTCGACGGCGTGATCACACAGCGCAATATCGACAACGGTAGCCTGGTGACCGCAGGATCGACCTTCATGTTTACCCTTATGCACCCTGATGTGATCCGCACCCAGGTGTTCGTGCCCCAGGATGAGGCCTTTGGGCTCGGGCCTGGCGTGGACGCGGTGATCCGAGTCCCGGAAATTCCGAATCGGACCTTTCCCGGCAAAGTCACGCGTATAGCGAGCGCGTTGCAGCCTGGCAGCCGTACGCTCCTGACGGAGATCGACGTCCCCAATCCAGATGGCGCGCTTAGTCCTGGGATCTATTGCACCGTCGAGCTGTACATCCCGCGCAAGACACCATCCATGATCGTGCCGGCCGATGCCGTTGTGTTTGATCGGAACGGCCTGCACGTCGCAGTCGTCGAAAATGGCATCGCTCATCTGCAGAAGATCACGATCGCGCGCGACTTCGGTACGGAAGTCGAGGTACACGATGGCGTCAAGCCGGACGATCAGGTCATCCTCAATCCGATGATAAACCTGATGGACGGCAGCAAGGTCGCGGTCCGCAATCCGCAGGCAAGCTAAATCTAACGCGGAGGAGACTATCGCGATGCGACGCTTGTTGGCTGCCGCTCTGCTGTTGGGTTGTAACGCCAGCCTGGCGCAAGTCTCGACCATGGGCACAACAGCCATGGGCCTTCCTTCGACACCGGCGGCGATCGTGACTTCCCCACTTAACGGCCCTAGCCCGTTCTCAGCGACGACTCAGCCGGGAGTACCCGACACGACGTTGGCGCCGGTACCGCTGGCGTCTGATCCAACGATTCCGGGGACGGTCTTGACCTGCGCGACACCCACAGGGCAAATCACGCCGGGAACTCCGACAGTGACCGTTTTTTCCCCGACGCCCTCCATGTCGGCAATGGGGACCGCAATCGGAACGATGCCACCGATTTCCGCAGCACCGACGACATCAGCACTACCGCCAATTCCGATCGCACCATTGACATGGTCCCAACAGCCAGAAACGTCAGCCACGACTGTTGCTCCTCGCACGGCGATCCCAATACAGCAACAGCCCACATTACCTGCTCTACCCTCGCCCTCCGTTGCTCCGGTGCCTGTACCCGTCCCATCGATGGGACCGAGCGTGGGCTATACGCCCTTAACGGGAAGCACAGGAACGATGCCGCCGTCGACCCCACTGGGGACTATCACGCCGATCCTTGGCAGCGCGACCGGAACCATATCGCCACTGGCCCCGCTTGGCAGCTCATCGACCATCGTATGCAGCTCCACGCCAGGAGGCCCGCCGACGAATAGCGCGGCGTTACCGCTGTCGACGCCGGCAATCCCTGCTAGCCCACCACTCGGTACGATTCAGCCGGACGTCGCGCAGCTTGGCGACACCAGCATCAATCCGACAATGGCGGTCATGCCCACTCCCAATACGTCGGCATGTGCCGAGAGCACGACGATGACTCTGGCAACACCCGGCATGATGGCACCAGCCAACGCCACGGGCGCGGCGGCAACACCCGGCGTGTCGCCGCCGGGTTGTTGATGCAGCGGTGCGGATCCAGCTGGCAAACACGTAGTCACTCGATCTCGACATTTTGATTGATGAGCCAACAGCGGCTCCGCTCCTCTTTGAAAATGGTGAGGTGAAAGAGCGCCAAAACAGACTCGTTTCCTACCGTCACGACGCCGCATGCGGTCATGATTCCGAAGTGGCGTCGATTTCATCCCATCGGCTCACCTATCACTCCCGCTCGAGGTATTTAGCCGTTCTCCTAACGTTCAATTTACTGGCGCCGACGGGATGTATGGCTACGTCAGCAGCATCAGAGATCAACATGTCGGCGTTCGATCACGCGAGCTATCGTCGGCGACGATTACCTTTGTCCTTCGTTCGCCCGATGAAAGGAGAATGTCTCATGACGAACTTCAGATTGATTGAAGCAGCGGCACTCTCGCTTTTGCTGGCGGCGCCGGTGATGGCAATGCATCGCGGTAATCATCACCGCTACGTCCACTTCTCTCAGAGGGCTTACAGAGCCTATGCCTCCGACCGCGGGAACGACTTCGTTCCTGAGAACTACTCCAACGACTTCAACCGCAGAAATACGTTTAACTAAACTCGAACGAGCTACCTGCGTTTCGCTGTCATCGTAAGGCGCGATGCCGCATGGAAATAACCTACAACCTCAGCCGATGTGGCAGCTGGACCATTCGCGTCGGCCACGCCACGCGCCAGTCACATCCGATTAGCCCTTTAGAACGACGTTTGAGAGCACTTTATTTTCTGACGTTTCGGTAACTTGACCAATGCCTCGACGCGTGCAAACCGTCCAAGGCAGCTGGGGGAAATCCAGCAGTTAGTTTAACCATGCCCGTTACTGACAAATTACCGCCCTTCGCCCTCCAGGTCCTCAAGACGCTTATGCAAACCTACGATCGTCGCGGTCCAAGCGCCTTCGACGAGGATGCCACGAAGGTTTTCTTTGCTATCGGCTCGATTATCGCCGAAGTCTGCGGAAGGGAGCGCATGTACGATGTCATGAACGCCCTCGACCAGACCGTTCAGACCGACGGCATAGGACTGCCGGAGGGTAACCGGTCACGGTCGATCAACTGATGCGGTGTGTCAACCGCGGCATTGCAGAAAGGGTGACCTCGAAGACAAAGGAACGGCCTCAGCGCAAGCCGGCGGCAGCTGAGGCCGTTCCGTAAGGTGTCGAGAGAGAGAGACAATCGACACAATTCTGATGTGGCCTCTCGAGCCGCCGATACCCATTAAATACGGCTTTAAAAGCCGCTTTGGTTGTTGCCAATCGCGTGGTGCTGGCGTCCAGGGCGGAAGCAACCAAGAATCTGTCGAAGCCTCACGCCGAGCAACTGTATCCTTGACGCCTCAGAGATCGCCGTGCCCGCCCCCCATAAGCCTGGATGATGAACGAGTTGCACATCGATCACCCATCGGGGCTTTGCGGGTGCGTCGGAGAGGGGCTAGGCTAGATGACACAGAACATGGTGGCCCGGAGCCACTTCGCGGCTGGGAACGGGTTCGGCGCAAACCGCCGCGGCGAGCGGGCAGCGGCTGCGCAGCCTGCATCCTCTGTAGAATTTTGTAGGGCTCGGAATTTCGCCATTGAGCACGAGCCGTTCATGAAAAAAATCCGGATCCGGCACGGGAACCGAAGACAGAAGCGCGCGTGTATAAGGATGACGAGGATCTGCGAAAAGCGATGCGCTGTCAGCCTCCTCAACAATCACTCCAAGATACATCACGGCGATCCGATGAGCCAGATACTTCACGGTAGCGATGTCGTGCGAGATGAAGAGAAATGAGAGCCCAAGCCGCTCCTGGAGCGCCTCGAGAAGAAGGATGATGCGCGAACGTAGCGAAACGTCCAAAGCCGATGTCGGCTCGTCAAGAACGACCAAACTCGGATGCGCGGCGATGGCGCGCGCGATATTGACACGCTGCCGTTGCCCATCGGAAAGCTCGTGGGGATAACACTCCATGAGGTCGGTTCCCAGGCCGACGTCGGAAATGACCTCGTTCAATCGCTCGCGCCGCTCAGCAGACGTCATCTTGAAATGCAGCCTGAGCGGCTCCTCGATTGTGCGTCGCGCATCGAAGCGCGGATTGAGGGCTGCAGTTGGGTCCTGATAAACCATCTGCATGGCGCCTCGCAGGGCGCGAAGCTGCCTTCCGCCCAGAGTGGTGATCTCCTTGCCGGCGAAACGGATACTGCCTGTTGTCGGTTCGATCGCGCGCAGCAGGCAACGAGCGACCGTTGACTTGCCACAACCCGACTCGCCGACGAGGCCCAGCGTTTCACCCTTGGCGACCGTAAATGAGACCCCATCAACTGCCCGCACCGCTGGCCGCTCTCCGCGCAGTCGGGCTGCCCACGTCATCGCTCCAGTCAACGCGAAGCTTTTCCGCAAGCCTTCTACTTCAAGCAGCGGCGTCACGGTGCTCTCCGAACGCGAAACATGCGACCTCGTGTTCTTGTCCGACGATCGTCTGCGGTGGCTTGCTGCGTCGACAACTATCCATGGCGTGGGGGCAGCGATTCTGATACCGGCATCCATCGGGCGGATGGCGAAGCGAGGGAACCACGCCTGGAACCGGGTCGAGCCTCATCTCGATATCGATACGCGGGATCGCGCTTACAAGCGCCCGTGTATAGGGATGAACCGGGGAACGAAAGAGCTCGCGAACAGGCGCCGTCTCCACCAATTGGCCCGCATGCATAACGGCGACGCGCTGGCAGGTCTGCGCTACAACCCCGAGATCGTGAGTGATCAAAAGAATTGCCGCACTCATTTTTTTGCTGAGGTCGCGGAGCAGTTCGAGAATTCGCGCGGCGATGGTTACGTCGAGGCCTGTCGTCGGTTCGTCGGCGATGAGAAGCCGTGGAGAAGTGGCAAGCGCCATCGCGATCATGACGCGCTGACACATGCCGCCAGAAAGTTGATGCGGATATTGCTTCATGAGGCGCGCAGGATCGGCCGCTCCGACAAGATCGAGAAGCTCGAGCGCGCGCCGGTACGCCGTCACCCGCGAGGAGCCTTCGTGGATTTCGAGCAGGCGGGAAATCTGCCGTCCTGCGGATATTACAGGATTGAGAGCTGTGCGATAGCTTTGGGGAATCATCGCGATCCGGCGTCCGCGATATCTCATCATTTCGCGCTGCGATAGGCGGAGCAGATCGACACCCTCGAATCGAATCGATCCCGCCAGAATTCGGCCGGGACGCCGGATCATGCCGAGTATTGCGGTCGCACTCACCGACTTGCCCGAGCCGGACTCTCCAACGAGACCGAGAATCTCTCCAGCGTGGATGGCGACATTGATGCCGTCGAGCACCTTGACCAGCCCGCCGTCGGTGTCGAAATGTACAACCAGATTCTCCACCTCCAGGAGCTTGCTCATCGGCCGCGCATCCTCGGGTCCAGGAGATCGCGCAGGGCATCGCCCGCCAAATTGAAGATAAGCACCGTGATAACGATCGCGATCCCTGGAAACAGCGACAACCACCAATGCCCCGTAACCATCAAAGTAGCGCCCTCGGAAACCATCTCCCCCCATTCTGAATCGGGCGGCTGAAAGCCAAGTCCGATGTAAGAAAGACCTGCGAGTGTGAGCAGGGCAAAGCCCATTGCCAGCGTCGCCTGTACAATGAGCGCCGGGAAACAATTGGGGAACAGATGGATGAAGACAACACGCCAGGTCGGATTGCCAATGGTCCGAGCCGCCTGAGCATAGTCCATCTCGCGCTCGCGCAGCATCTCCGCCCGCAACTGTCGCAGGTAGACTGGAACTTGGGTGACGGCGATGACCAAAATGAGATTGGTGATGCTGCTTCCGATCGCCGCTGTCAGGCCCATCGCGAGCACGAATGCGGGGAAGGCCATCACGGCATCTACGATCCTCGTGACTATCTGATCGAGCCAGCCCCCTTGAAAGCCAGAGATGGCGCCGATGAGAGATCCGATCACAAGCGCGAGGAGAGTCGAGACAAATGGAACCAGAAGATCGACGCGTGAGGCGATGATGATCCGCGAGAGCTCGTCGCGGCCGTAATCGTCAGTCCCCAACACATGAGCCCAGCTTGGTGGCTCCAGAACTGCGTTCGCGTCCGGCTCGTTCGGATCGATCGGTACTATCCAGGGAGCCGCAATAGCGATGACGACAAGAAGCGCGATCGCGTAGAATGCCGCCAGCGAGACCTTGTTTCGCAATAGCCGACGACGGAGAGAGAAGAACGCCGGTCTGGGAACGGCCGGTGGTTCTGCATTAGCACCTCTGGCGATCTCAGCCGTCATCCGATCCGAACCCTCGGATCCGCAAAGCGGCAACAAAGATCGACAAGGAGGTTGACCAGAATACACATCAGAGCGACGAACAGCACAAAGGACTGGATCGGGCCGGAGTCCTTCATTGTCAGAGCCTTGACTGCATAGTTGCCGATGCCTGGCCAGCCGAAAACACTTTCGACCACGGCGTTGCCTGCCATCAAAAATGCGAAAACGACGCCGAGCGCGGTGACCACCGGGATAATTGCATTGCGTAGAGCGTCACCGTATACGACGAGCCAGCGCGGCAAGCCGAATGCCCGTGCCGTCTTGACGTAGTCGGTCTCGAGAATTTCCAGCATCCCCGCCCGCACCATCCGTGTCAGCGGAGCCATCACGGTGATGGCGAGGGTTAATGAGGGTAATGCGAGCTGCGCGAGACTCGATTGAAACGCGCGCCAATTGCCACTGAGAAGTGAGTCGACGGTATATAGGCCGGTGATCGAGACCGGCGGGCCGATCCCTGGCCCAAGCCGCCCCAACGGGGCCGGCGCGACGCCAAGTAAATAAAAGAAGACATAAATGAAAATAAGCCCGGTCCAAAAGCTGGGCATTGCCACCCCCGCGACGCTGAAGACCCTACCAAAGTGGTCGATGATCGTATCGCGGTGGACAGCACAAAGCACACCCAAGGGTACCCCAAGGAAAAGAGCAAGCAGGAGACTTGCCATGGTTAGCTCGAGCGTGGCTGGCAGGCGCTGCATGAAGTCGGTCAAAACCGGCCGCCCCGTCGCGGAACTCTCGCCCAGATCGCCATGAAGAAGCCCGGCCACATAACGCCCGTATTGGACATGGAGGGGCTGGTCGAGTCCCATTTTTTGCTTCATCTCCGCGATATACTGGGGAGTGGCCATGGGGCCCGCCTTTACCAAAGCAGGATTGCCCGGCAGCAGACATGCCAGCAGAAAGCCAATTACGCTTACGCCAAAGAGCGTCGGGACCAGCAAAGCCAGCTTACGGGCAACGAAGTACAAAAACGACATCTTATCAGCGATCCTCGCCGAACTGCGGTTTCGCTCTAAGCGAACTTCATTTTTTCGAATCGCTCAAGCGAATCCCAATATTTCTCAAGCCCGAGTAGCTCGGAGCGCATCACGCGCGTAAAATTGTCGTACCAGAGAAGTCCCCAGACAGCGTCGTCAAGCAGGATTCGTTGCAGCTCCTTGACGCTGGCCGCCCGCTTTATCAAATCGCCCTCGCGAATATTGTCGTCGATGAGCTTGTCGAGCACCGGATTGGCGTAAAACCCCTTGTTCGTTCCAACTGCCCTGCTGTGAAAGTTGAAGTAGAGGTGGTAGACAGGATCGTTGATCCAGGACTGCCAGGACTCAATCGACAGTTCGTGATCGCCGTTGGACGATAGCTGGCGGAAGGTGGCGTCGGTCTCCTTCTCGACCCTGATCTGGAAACCTATCTTCTCGAGTTCTCGCTGAATCCAAATCGCCGCCTGTTCGTGTGGCTCGTAGCCGACGCGAACAGCCAGCTTGATAGGCAGAAGACCCTTACCGAAGCCACTCTGCTGCATTAGCGACTTGGCCTTGTCGATGTCATACCGGTATGGCGACAGTAAATCGTCGTGGCCGGGTGTCTGGCTCGGTACCGGGCTCTTCATTTGCTCGCCGTAGCCGTAGAGAACATTCGGAATGATCGCCTGGATCGGTATCGCATAATTCACCGCCTGACGGACCTTCACATTGTCAAAGGGCGGTTTCCTGAGATTCATGCTGACGAAGTTGCAGTTGGTGTCAGGCAAAGACACGACTTTCAACCCAGGTTCAGTTTCGAGGCTCTTGAGGTTTTTCGGCGACATCGAGTTTGGCCCGATCACCATGTCGATCGCCTTGCGCTTAAGAAGCAAAATGCGATCTGCCTCGTTCGGCGTGTACTTGGCGACGACGCGCTTGAAGTAAGGAGCCGGTCCCCAATAGTCAGGCGTCGCTTCGAGCACGACTTCGACGCTGGGTTCGTTGCTGACGAGGCGATAGGGGCCAAGACCGGCGGCGTTGCGCTTGAGCCAGTCGGAGGCCCAAGGGTCTTCCGGCGTCGCGTGGGCCTTCACCAGGTCCGGGTCGAGCAGAGCATTGTTCGATAACGCCAACACGTCCAGAAGCATGGCGCTCGGCGCAGGCATATTGATCGCGAATGTGGTGTCATCGCGAACCTCGAACTGATCGGGATGCGTGATGGCCAGCAGCGTCGGAAAAATCAGCCGCATATATCCGGGCGATTGCAATCCGCGATCGAAAAGATATTTCACCGCAGAAGCATCAACGGGCTTTCCGCTTGGGAATTTCAGGCCTGGGCGAATCTTCACGACCAGCGTCTTGCCGTCGTTCTCGTAGGCCCAGTTCTCGCCGACTCTACCGAGAAATTTAGCTGGCTTGGAGAGAAAGATGCCGGGCTGTCCCGGCACTGGCTCGGTAGCCCAGGCCAGGGGAGTGTCATAGATGTTGGATTGGACGATGTACGCGCCGTCCGACTTGAATTGCGCCGGGTCGAGCGTATCAATGTCGCTTGCCCAGCCTACCGTCAGCGTCGAAACGTCCTGTGCTTTTGCCGCACGCGGCAGGAGGCTGCGGGCAAGCGCCGCTCCGCCACCGAGCCCACCCCATTTCAGCAGACCGCGACGAGAATGGTCCCCAAACATCGGCGTTCACCCCTATGTTCGTCGGCGAGGATCGGTGCGACATTCTAGCAATTTATGGCTTTCATGCAAATTTGCCTTACTTTTCGTTTCACCCACTAGAAGCTTGATTCCAAGACCAAAATTCTGATGTAGGTCCAATCCGATCGGCATGATCGCAGAGGGTGCAGCTGATCCCGATCACGTTGATCGCCCCTGTCCCATGGGCTTCGGCCTCCCCGCTCCCACACGGCAGAAACCCACCAACTCGCACCGGCCCCCCTTTTGCACGCGGCCATTTGTGGCGCGGCACCACCGCTGCGCGCACAGGTTGATGGAAAGCTTCCTGCGGGCTGCCCACAAGCACTTGGGCGATACTGGTAATCCAGCCAATATTTGCGTAACTCTTCAAAGTGACGGACATGGTCATGCTCCTTCGCGAGTGGTAAAGTTGCAGTCGAACCTTCTTCTGGCCATCCGTTCCCAAAATGGCCACGGACCTGACGGCGGATCCCGCAGATGAATCCATCCCCCCGGTTCGGAGCTGGTGGAGATAAAAGCCTCAGGGTCTTATGGGAGGATGGCGAACGCGTCTTTTGCAGAAGGGAGAGAGTCAACGATGATTATCGGACGTTGGCCGTGCTGCCCGCCGCCGAACATCCGACACCTGCTACCCTTGATCGCTTCGCCCGCGAATACGGATTAAAGGACGAACTGGACAGTGCGTGGGCGGCGCGTCCGCTTGAGCTCATTCGCGAACACGGCCGGATTATGTTGGTGCTTGAAGACACCAGCAGCGAGCCGCTCGACCAAATGCTCGGGGCACCCATGGAGGTGGGGAGTTTTCTGCGCATCGCCGTCGCTGTCGCCGCGGCCCTCACCCAAGCCCATCGGCGCGGCCTCGTCCACAAAGACATCAAGCCAGCCAATATCCTGGTGAACCGTATGACCGGAGAGGTCAAGCTCACCGGTTTCGGTATTGCCTCACGTCTGCCACGCGAGCGGCAAACGCCGGCGCCCCCCGAGTCGATCGCCGGCACACTTGCTTATATGGCGCCCGAACAGACCGGGCGCATGAACCGCTCGATCGATGCCCGCAGCGATCTCTACTCCCTTGGCGTCACACTCTACCAAATGCTCACGGGGTCACTGCCGTTTACGGCGGCCGAGCCCATGGAGTGGGTTCACTGCCACATCGCCAGAAAGCCGGTGCCGCCAAGCGAGCGGCTCGAAACCATCCCGGCTGTGATTTCCGCTCTCACTGTCAAGCTGCTCGCCAAGAACGCCGAGGAACGTTACCAGACCGCAGCTGGCTTGGAGCGAGATCTTCGGCGTTGTCTGGCTGCGTGGGAGACTCATCAGCGGATCGACGCCTTCCCGCTGGGCCAACAGGACACGTCCGATCGGCTTTTCATTCCCGAGAAACTGTATGGGCGAGAACGCGAGATCGCGACCTTGCTCGCCGCCTTCGACCGAGTGGTTACCAGCGGCCGTCCGGAGCTGGTATTGGTCTCCGGCTATTCCGGCATCGGCAAGTCCGCCGTCGTCAATGAGTTGCACAAGGCGCTGGGGCCGCCGCGCGGTCTTTTCGCCTCGGGCAAGTTCGATCAGTACAAGCGCGACATTCCCTATGCGACCCTGGCGCAAGCATTTCAGAGTCTGATCCACGCGCTGCTGAGCAAGAGCGACGCTGATTTGGCCGGCTGGCGCGAAGCGCTACGCGAGGCGCTGGGCCCGAACGGACGACTGATGACGGACATTGTCCCCGATTTGAAGCTCCTCATCGGCGAACAGCCGCCGGTTATGGAGCTTCCGCCGCAGCAGGCGCAAAGCCGTCTTCAGTTAGTTTTCCGGCGGTTTCTCAGCGCCTTCGCACGGCCCGAACATCCGCTGACGCTCTTCCTCGACGATTTGCAATGGCTGGACGCAGCGACGCTCGACGTGCTTGCCGACCTGTTGACCCAAGCCGACGTGAAGCAATTACTGGTGATTGGCGCCTATCGGGACAACGAAGTCGATTCCGACCATCCGCTGATGCGAAAGCTCGCTGTTATCCGCAATGAGGGGGCGTTTGTACACGGCATTAATCTTGTACCGCTCGCCCGGGAAGACCTTGGGCGGCTGATTGCGGACATGCTAAGCTGCACACCCGATCTTGCTGGCCCCCTGGCCCAACTGGTGCACGAGAAAACTGATGGCAATCCATTTTTCGCCATTCAGTTTATTTCTACGCTCGCCGAAGAAGAGCTGCTCCGCTTCGATCATGACGCTGAGCGCTGGCGATGGGAGCTGGATCGTCTTCATGCCAAGGGATTCACAGACAACGTGGTCGACCTCATGGTCGGAAAGTTGACCCGTCTGCCCCTCGCGACCCAGGCAGCACTGCAGCAGCTCGCTTGCCTCGGCAACACCGCCGAAATCACGATGCTTTCGATGGTTCTCGGGAAATCAAATGAGGACATTGGTTCGGATCTCTGGGACGCCGTTCGTTTGGAGTTGGTCGAACATTTCGAAGGCTCGTACAAGTTCGCCCACGACCGTGTCCAGGAGGCTGCCTATTCACTCATACCTGAGCGGTTGCGCGCCGAGGCGCATCTCCTGATCGGTAGGCTGCTCGCAGCACAGACCCCAGCCGAAAAACGCGAAGATTCCATATTCGAAATTGTTAATCAGCTCAACCGCGGCGCCACTCTGATCACGTCGCGCGACGAGCTTGAGCAGCTGGCCGAGTTAAATCTGCTCGCGGGCCAGCGCGCCAAGTCGACCACCGCTTACGCCTCGGCGCTCATCTATCTCACTGCGGGCGAAGCGATGCTGCCGGAGGACTCGTGGGATCGCCGACACGAGCTTAGCTTTGCGCTGGCGCTACATCGCGGCGAATGCGAATTCCTCACCGGCGCGTTGACGGAAGCAGAGCAGCGACTCGCAGCGTTATCAAACCGCGCAGCAGACACGGTGGAACACGCTACAGTCACATGCTTGCGCGCAGATCTGTACACGACCCTCGACCAGGGCAGCCGCGCTATTGCCGTTGGTCTCGACTACCTCCGGCATCTTGGCATCGACTGGTCGCCGCAC
Organism: Bradyrhizobium sp.; assembly: GCF_049519115.1. Classification (GTDB taxonomy): domain Bacteria; phylum Pseudomonadota; class Alphaproteobacteria; order Rhizobiales; family Xanthobacteraceae; genus Bradyrhizobium. Next base: position 52,753 of record NZ_JBEKRB010000024.1, on the reverse strand, counting down.
CCGACGGAAGATCAAGCTCGGCACGAATACGATCAGATCTGGTCACAACTCGATGGCCGCTCGATCGAGTCTTTAATCGATCTGCCTTTGATGAATGACCCGGCATCGCTAGCGACCCTGGACGTACTGGCCAAGATTGGGGTACCCGCATTCTATACTGATGCGAACCTGCTAAGTCTCATCACCTGCCGAGCAGCCAATCTCAGCCTCGAGCACGGAAATTGCGACGCCTCCTGCAGCGCCTACGTATGGCTATCGATGGTCGCAGGCCCCTGCTTCGGCGATTATCGAACCGACGTCTATCGCTTTGGTCAACTTGGCTTCGACCTGGTCGAGGGACGCGGACTGAAACGTTTCCAGGCCAGAACCTATATGGACTTTGGAGACAGCGTTCTGCCCTGGACACGACATGTCCGGGCTGGGCGCGACCTAGTCCGACGCGCCTTCGAGGTAGCAAATAGGGTTGGTGATCTCACTTGCGCGTCTCACTGTGGCAATCAATTGAACACCAACTTTCTCTTCGCGGGCGATCCGCTCGATGAGGCGCAAGCCGAGGCCGAGCGTGGCCTGGCTTTTGCCCAGAAGATGCGGTTCGGTCTTGGTATTGACTTCATCGCCACCCAACTCGGGCTAATCCGGACGCTGCGCGGCTTGACGCCGAAATTTGGTTCGTTCGACGATGAGCAGTTCGATGAGCGCCGAATCGAGCGCCGCTTTTCTGAAAATCCGGATTTAGCCTTTGGGGAGTGCTGGTACTGGATTCGAAAACTGCAAGCGCACTTCTTTGCCGCCGAATATTCGGCTGCGATCAAAGCCGCATCGAGAGCGCATCGGCTATTGTGGTCCTCAGTTTCGATGCTCGAAACCGCAGAATATCACTTTTACGCAGCACTGTCGCGAGCAGCCGCCTGCGACTCCGTAGCTGCCGGCGAGCCGCAACAGCGGCATCTGGATGCCATCGCTGCGCATCATGAGCAGCTTCGGATCTGGGCGGCGAATTGCCCGGAGAATTTCGAGAACCGCGCCGCGCTGGTCGGCGCTGAGCTTGCTCGCATTGAGGGGCGAGACGTCGACGCGACACGCCTCTACGAACTGGCTATCCGTTCGGCCCGCGATAGCGGCTTTATTCACAATGAAGCGCTCGCCAATGAAGTCGCTTCCCGCTTTTACGCGGCGCGCGGCTTCGAGAAGATTGCCCAATTGTATTTGAAGGACGCCCGCTACGGCTATTTGCGATGGGGAGCAGATGGCAAGGTGCGGCAACTCGATGAATTACATTCGCGCCTATGGGGCGAAGAACCAACACCTACACGAACAAGCACGATCGCGACGCCGATCGAGCACCTTGACCTCGCGACCGTGATCAAGGTGTCGCAGGCCGTCTCTAGCGAGATAGTACTGGAGACGCTCATCGACAAGCTGATGCGCACCGCCGTAGAGCAGGCTGGTGCCGAGCGAGGCTTACTAATTGTTCCCCACGGCGCTGAGCAGCGAATCGAGGCTGAAGCTATCACTGGCGGCGACGCGGTCGTAGTCGAGTTACGAGACCAGCCGTTAACTGCGGCGGCGGTGCCGGAGTCGGTACTCCATTATGTGCTGCGAACCCGCGAGAGCGTCATTTTGGACGATGCTGTCGCTCAGCCAGCGTTTGCCGAAGATCCCTACGTTCATCAGCGCCACGCACGGTCTATCCTCTGCTTGCCCCTAGTGAAGCAGTCCAAGCTGATCGGCGTGCTGTATCTTGAGAATAATTTGGCATCGCACGTGTTTACGCCCGCCAGGATCTCGGTTCTGGAATTGTTGGCATCGCAAGCAGCGATCTCGCTGGAGAATGCCCGCCTGTACAATGATCTCGAGGAACGCGAGGCGAAGCTCCGGCACCTGGTCGACGCAAACATCATCGGAGTCTTCATCTGGGATTTCGACGGCCGCATCCTCGAGGCTAACGACGCCTTTCTGCACATAGTCGGATACGACCGTGAGGATCTTGTCACTGGCCGTATAAGCTGGATGGACTTGACACCCCCGGAATGGCGGGACGCCGATGCCAGGCTGATCGAAGAGCAGAGGAAAATTTGGCACCTGCCACCCTTCGAGAAGGAATATTTCCGGAAAGACGGCAGCCGTGTGCCGGTGCTGATCGGCGTTGCGACCTTTGTAGAAGGCGGAAGCCAGGGAGTCGCCTTTGTGCTTGATCTGACTGAACGCAAGAAGGCGGAAAAAAACCTGCGAGAGAGCGAGCAGCGCTACCGCGAAGCGCAGGCAGAACTTGCTCACGTCACGCGGGTGACGACACTGGGCGAGCTGACTGCCTCGATCGCCCACGAGGTGAACCAGCCGCTTTCCGCCGTTATCACTAACGCGGAAGCCTGTCTAAGCTGGCTCAGCCGTGAAACCCCCGATCTCAAAGCTGCTCGCCGTTCCGTGGAGTGGATTATCGAAGACGGCAATCGGGCCAGCGGGGTGATCCGACGCGTCCGAGCGCTCGCAAATAAGACCACCATCGAAAAGATGCCGCTCGACATCAATGACGTCGTTGGAGAGACCATTGCAGTGGTCCAGCGTGAATTGATTAGCCATAGCGTGTCATTACAAACGGAGTTCGCAACCTCTCTACCCACGATACTGGGAGATCGGGTCCAATTGCAGCAGGTGATTATCAACCTGGTGATGAACGGCATTGAAGCGATGCAAATGGTCGCGGATCGGCCACGCGAACTGTTGATCCGATCCGGCCAGGACGAAGCCCACCAACTGCACGTAAGTGTGACGGATTGCGGCGTAGGGATATCCGCCGATAATACAGACCGGTTATTCGACGCCTTCTTCACCACCAAAGCCAGTGGTATGGGCATGGGACTATCGATTTGCCGATCAATCATTGACGCTCACGGCGGTCGACTGTGGGCCACGGCGAACCTACCCCACGGGGCGACGTTTCATTTCACCCTGCCGGCCTCGTGAACTGCTCCATTAGGCAATTGTGCATGCATCCCGATCGATCTGCATGCCGGCTTTGCTGAGTTTGTTCTACATTGCGCAATTGTACCGCGCATGGGGATTTTTCGGCTTGCTTGTCGTCGAGGTCTGCTTAGCTCCGTCTCCAAGCCCAAGAATACGGAGATTTCAAAAATGAAGCGCGCATCCTCAATAAGCCTTGTCGCGGGCGCAGGTCTGACATTCATTCTGCTGTCGTCAGCCGGCACCGCCGTCGCTGAAACTTCCGCGCCGCCGGAGGCGCCGGCGACACTCAACGCCGTTGATTTCAATTTCGTCGGCCAGGCCAACCTGGGCGCGCCGTTCCAGATCGACTCCGGCCGGCTAGCAGAGACAAAGGGAACGAGTCCCGGCATCCGAGATTATGCCCATCTTATGGTCACAACTCATATTCCGGTCGTTGACGCACTAAACGAGATTCTGAAGCAGAAAAGCGTCACACCATCGAATACGCTCCTGCACGGTGCCTATAATACAATGGTTTCAACGCTCGAAACGGAACGAGGCGTCGTGTTCGATCGAGATTACCTCAAGGGCCAAGTCGAATATCAACGAGGGAATGCGGCGCTGTTCGAGCAAGAAATCCAGAACGGCATCGATCCTGCCCTCAGGCAGTTTGCGCTAGAGACACTACCAAAAATCATCGATCATCTGCATCGCGCCGAGAGGCTTGCCGCTGAGGCCGGCGGACACCTGGCTTCTGACTGAAGCTATATTGACGCTTTCCGTCTAATGGAGCGAGGCAATGAGCTTTTTTTCCCGGGAAAAGACCATCATGCGCAACGCGATCGCGTGCGCCATTATATTGGGGGCAGTCGCAATGCTTCCACCGGCCGCGATTGCGCAATTTGCTCAAAAAAAGGTCCTTACTCTGGAGATCGCGCGAACCATGGTTGCGGCCGCCGAGGCGGAGGCAGAACGTAGTCACCTGGCGGGAGTTGTGGCTGTGGTCGACGATGGTGGTTGGCCCATCTTGATCGAACGAATGGACCATGCCGCCTATCTGGCCAGCGTAGAGCTCGCCCCCGGTAAGGCTCGCACGGCAGCGCTATTCAAGAAACCAAGCGAGGCGCTCGAAGATGCGATCAATCATGGTCGCGTAGCCGCCGTCACGGCACAAGGTTTCACCGAGATGCAAGGCGGGCTTCCCATTGTCGTCGAGAACGATGTCATCGGCGCCATTGGAGCGAGCTTCGACACGCCGGAGCATGACGTGCAAATCGCACGGGCTGGGTTGGCGGCGGTTCCTCATTGAGCCGAAACTCTGGATTCTCTCAAAGGAGAGAGTAATGAATGACAAAGGCAATCCACGGACCAATAAGCCCAAACGAAAGGCTCGTCTGAAGGAAGCGCAGGTAAAAGCTGAAAGCTGGAGGCTCGCCGATGAGCAGCTTGACGACGCACTGAGGCAAACGTTTCCCGCCAGCGACGCATTATCGATCCTACAAAATGCCTGCGGTGACTAGCCTATACGGTCTAACCTAAAAGATTCCTGGACGCGAACCTCAATGCCCTCGCTGATACGGGGCAAATTTCCTATAACGGCAATGCTCGCGGTGTTTTCCTTCGTGGCAAGGACCGCGTGCCGGCCGGCCGATGGTTGGGGGTAGAGAGGTCTCTCCAAAAGTCCCCATCGAAGCCAGTAAGTCCACGAGGATCGATCATGAAAATCGGCATTATCGGAGCGGGAGCAGTAGGTGCTGCGTGCGCCTTTGCTACTCTGACGAGGGGCTTCGCCAGCGAGGTTATTCTGGTCAATCGTAATCGCGATCGAGCCAAAGGGATGGCAACTGACATGGGCTATGGTGCGCCACTGTCATCCGTCACCAAGGTCAAGGATGGTGATTATTCAGATTTGGCCGGCGCCGCTCTCGTCATGATCACGGTCGGGGTCAATGAGAAGGCTGGAGGGGCGACCGACCGCGGCGATCCGCAAGGGCGGTTACGGCTCCTTGACCAGAACGTCGCGGTTTACCGCGACGTAGTGCCTCGGGTCGTCGCCGCAGTTCCGGATGCTGTGCTGCTTGTCGTGACCGATCCTCCCGATCCGCTCGCCTATTTGACGCGTCATTTGGCCGGGCATGATCGCGTTCTCAGCACCGGCACCCTTCTCGACACTCTGCGCTTTCGGGTGCATCTGGGCCGTAGGCTTGAGATTGCGCCTGTACATGTCGAAGCACAGGTACTCGGCGAGCATGGAACTTCGCAGATTTTTCATTGGTCTGGCGCACGCGTCGGAGGTGTCCCGATCACAGACGTTTTCGAGCAGTGTGGTCTCAAGCATGACGACATCCGAACGTCGATCGAGAGCGAGGTAAGGTACGCCAACATAACCATCATCGAAGGGATTGGAGCCAGCCAATACGGCATTGGGATGGTTTGTGCCCGCATAGCCGAAATTGTGCTGCGTGACGAGCGCGTCATCGTGCCGATCGGATGCTACAATTCAAGGTACGGCGTAACGCTCTCGATGCCGAGCGTCGTTGGGAAGAAGGGTTGTCTCAAGGTCCTTCATCCGCCGCTGTCAGATGACGAGCTTGCAGGCCTGGAAAAATGCATAGAAACGTTACGCAAAGCGCAAGAGCGAACCCACTGACTATCCCTGGCGAAATGATGAAAGCCAAACCATCGGATAAACCGGCTATTCGGGAATTCGCGATAAGTCTCAAGTCTGGATAACGAATCGATTCCGGAAATGTCGGCGGTGAACGTTCCTAGTTTAGCCGCCCTGTGCGTTGAGCCATTGACTGTGGCCGACGGCACGACAAACGGGCGGCTTCTTGCCGCCCTTTGTCAACTTTCCTCGCGTAAAAACTTATTGGCAGTCGTTCCGGCTATCCCAACCGCCGTCCTGACGCCAGGCAGACCATCCCTCGTAATCGGTCGCCGGGTTGTAGGGATTTCCGGGGTCCGTGCTGCACCAGGTGCTCGCAGCCGAGTTGTTGGCATTGCGGAACTGCTCCCCCGTGGCTGCCGAGGAATAATCACGCACGTGGTGCTCGGCTGCCGTGGCTAATTGAACCGTCGATCCGGCAATCAGTAACGCGCCGATAATAGTTAGAACTGTCTTTCGCATTTTTATCTCCGTTAGGATGGCGCTCGGCGGGGCAGATGCGCCGCGCTCGATGCGCCTTGTCTGAGAGCGAGATGAGAGACACGATTTCGTATGCTCACCATCGCAACTGTTTCCGAGCACTTAGTTTGCTCGATGCCTTAGCTAAGCACTATGCTGCGTCGCAACATTAAATTTGGTTTCAGATATCACGGCGCAGCCCAGTTTGAGCGAGCACGTGATGTCCAACACAGTCACACGCCCTGCAGCCATCCTCGTTTTTATCAAGTCAAACTGTTCAATTGCCTATTCGTGATGAACCGCGATCGGCCCGAATTGGAGTCCTCGTGCCGTGAGGACAGAAATACGCTGCGACGGGAGAAGAGTTGGGATTAGTGGCAATGACAGATATCCTTTTTATGAAGGGCGCGCCTCGTTCCCACCCAAACCGCCGCTGATGATGGCCCCACCCACTATTGAGCCACCCTCACGCAGAAACCGCCGGCGTGACGTCACCACGTTATCCTCATCGATTTTGGTTGGCTCGGTCATCGTACGTCCTCCGTCCGAGTGCCGCACGCATAACGCCTGCGCGCCCGTGTTGTTCTAACTTTCAATTTAATGGTGCGATGGACAGGCAGGTCTATATCGCTCAACGGGATACAACAGAAGTTTTCGGCGCCGATTCCGGTCCGAATATCAACTTCGGCGTCTTGCGCGGGCGCTTCGGTTCGTAACGAGGATTGAAACATGCAACAGCAAGCTGCAATCGCGGAAGTCCCCTCAGCCGACACGGCATGGTCAGGAGCGGCACCTCGTGGACGACCAATCCATAAGGTGCTGGTGTCCTTTTCCGCTGCCTATTTTACCGGAGCTTTGGTCACAGACCTTGTCTATTGGCAGATGCCTGACGTCATGTGGGAGCGGTTCTCGATCTGGCTGATCGTCGCGGGTCTGGTGCTAGCGGGCTTTGCCGCCATCGCTTACGTGATCGACCTCGTAACCCACAGACGAATCGACAGACCCACGTTGCCGCGCATGGTTGGTTACGTGATTGCCGTGCTGCTCTCGCTAATCAATGCCTTCGTTCATAGCCGCGATGGCTACACCGCCGTCGTGCCGTTGGGCCTAACGCTTTCCGGGCTCGTCGTCATTGTTCTCTTGCTCACGGTCCGGGTTGGTACAGCCCTGGCAAACCGCTCTCCTGTCCGAGGATAAACATGATGCGTGCACCCAGACTTTCACCTTCTGCGAAGCTACCGCGCCTCGCTGTACTCCTTGTCGCAGTCGCCGGCTTGGGACTCGCCGGTTGTGATGATAATGCCGCCGACCCGAAACTGCAGATCGGTGCCAATCCGGTGCTGCCCGAGGTACAGCAATACTTTATGCCGCCGATACGAGTCGCGAAGGCTATCGGATGGGAAACAGACGAGTATCCCGTCGTGACCAAAGGATTGCAGATCCAGGCGCTGGCTACCGGCTTTCAACATCCACGATCTCTCTACGTCCTTCCGAACGGAGACGTATTGGTTGTCGAGAGCAATGGTCCGAAGGCGCCGATTCATCGGCCGAAGGACATCGTTACCGGCTGGGTACAGTGGTTTGCCGGTGCCAAGGCAAAGGACGCAAACCGCATCACGCTGGTGCGCAGTACCAAGGGTGACGGTACGCCCGAACTGCGAACTGTATTTCTAGACCATCTCAACTCGCCGTTTGGCGTCGCCCTTGTTGGCCACGATCTATATGTCGCGAACACTGATTCCATTATGCGCTATCCATACGAGGACGGACAGACCAGCATAAAGGCCCCGGGCACCAAGCTTACCGATCTTCCCGGCGGCCCCATCGATCACCACTGGACCAAGGCTTTGCTGGCGAGTCCTGACGGTTCGAAACTTTACGTCGGTGTTGGATCGAACAGCAACATTACCGAAAACGGAATTGGTGCTGAATATGAGCGAGCCGCGATCTGGGAAGTTGATCGGGCGTCAGGCGCGCATCGCATTTTCGCCGGCGGGATCCGCAATCCTACTGGACTTCAGTGGGAGCCTGAAACCGGCAAACTCTGGGCCATCGCCAACGAACGCGACGAGATCGGCCCTGACCTGGTGCCGGATTATCTGACATCGGTCAAGGATGGCGGGTTCTATGGCTGGCCCTACAGTTACTACGGCAACCACCTGGATCCACGCGTCGAGCCGCAACGGCCCGATCTGGTCGCGACCGCAATCGTGCCGGACTACGCGTTAAGCTCGCATGTCGCCCCATTGGGCTTGGCCATGTACAGGGGAACCGGACTTCCCTCAAACTACCAAAACGGTGCCTTTATAGGCGAGCATGGAAGCTGGAATCGAACGCCTCTCAACGGCTACAAGGTGGTCTTTGTGCCCTTTAGCGGCGGTCGGCCCAGCGGCCCGGCGCAAGATGTCGTCACCGGCTTCCTCGATGAGAACAATCACGCGCACGGAAGGCCAGTCGGTCTTGCCGTCGACCGGACCGGCGCACTGCTCATCGCCGACGATGTCGGTGATACGGTTTGGCGGGTGTCGTCGGCTCGCCCGGATTCACTGTCATCGATGAGGTAAGTCTCGCGCCCAGCGGAGCTGATTAAATAGGCCGCCGCCCACATGAGCAACACGTATCATGTGGGCGGTATCGACTGATCCAGCCCGTTCAATCGATCCAATTCGACAGAATACGAGTGGCGGCGCATGATGCGTCGAGAGACTGCGCCGTCGTTGGCACGATGATGGCAACGGATTTCTGCACGGCCTTCGCAACCATTCCTCTACTCCTTCGCAGCGTCGCTGGCCCGATCCTTCTCGCCCGGCAAAGCGCGGCTAAACGCTAACACGCTATTTAATTGTGAAAAGAAATCCGCAGTATAGATTGTCTTCAGAACAGCCACGCCACGCAGCCCCCGCGGCGATATCTTATGGCTGTCGAATGGACGGCGCACGCCACGTCTCATTGCCCCCGAATAAGACGGGCGAGCGCCGTCCGATTTTTTGGAATCCCACCAAAACGCTCGGCGCTCGTTGCAGCGAAGGCCAGCGCATCTGATCTAACAGCGACCACCGGGCTCTCCGCAAAAACCGCGTTCTAGATTTTGCGCGCACTTCGTTGCAAGTACGCTGAACCATTCAATTCGAAGAACCAAACACGGAGATTTCACTAGAGAATACGGCTACGAATTATCATCTCCATTTTATCGCGACTTTGGCGTTCACTTTTGCTGAGAGACCCAACATCGCACAAAACCTGTGGCGGATAGTCCGCCCAAAACAAAATGGAGAATGACATGAAACGACGAATGATAGCGATTTTGGCGAGCGCATTGCTGGCCGGAAGCCTGCTCGCCACGGGCGCCCAAGCCCGAGGTGGTGGTAGCGGCGGGGGGCATGGTGGCGGTGGCATGGGCATGGGCGGCTTCGGCGGCGGCCACGTCGGCGGATTTGGTGGAGCTCAAATGGGAGGCCTTGGCAGTACTCGCATCGGAAGTCTAGGCGCGGCCCATGTCGACGGTTTTCGGACGGGCTCGATGGCGCAGGTCGGTCATGACCACTTTGGAAGGCGGGGCTACGGCGGCGTCTACAACTATGGCGGATATTGCACCGACTACACGGTAAACACTCCGCCGTACAACTGCATCTACTGAACGCCAGGCCGACCTGCAAACTACCTGTGGCCGGCTTTTTCTACCTCAATGGGTCCCCGTGGAGATTGGCGAAGAACTAACCGCCAGGTCCACGGGTGAGCTCTAACCCTTCACGGCTTTGCGTGATTGGAGCATGCGATAAGCAGCAGCAACTGCGTGGCGCGAATCTCCACCATCGCGAGACGCCAGCTGATGAGCGGCAGTTACCCGTTTGCAGCGAGGAGAGGCAGCTAAGACGATTTCAGAAGACAGTTGAATTCGAATTTAGAGTCCTAACCCTCAATTTAATGGCTGCCACCACACGAAACCTATCTTTAGGTGATCCGTCGGAGTTCGAGCGGCGGAGAAAATCGAGTCTTAAAGGACGGAGTGACTAACATGGGTATCGAGGGACAATTCCTGGACCTCACGGCCCGAACACGGAGCGGATTGGCGCTTGCCGACGACCGACGCGGTAAAGGCTATCTCAACGACATTCGACGCTTTCCGATGCTCGAGAAGGATCAGGAGTACAGGCTCGCCAAACGCTGGCGCGAACAGGGCGATCAAAATGCGGCGAACCAGCTCGTCACAAGTCACTTGCGACTCGCAGCCAAAATCGCGATGGGCTACCGCGGCTATGGTTTGCCAATTGCCGAACTCGTCTCGGAAGGGAATGTCGGCCTGATGCAGGCATTGAACCGCTTTGAGCCGGAAAAGGGCTTTCGTTTTGCGACTTACGCGATGTGGTGGATCAGGGCTTCAATACACGACTACATTCTGCGTTCTTGGTCTCTGGTGAAAATCGGGACCACCGCGAGCCAAAGGAAGCTTTTCTTCAAGCTGCGCTCAGCGAAGAACAAGATTGCAGCATTGGAAAGCGGCGACCTTCGTCCAGACCAAGTCGCCCTGATAGCAAAGAGCCTCGATGTCGCAGACCAGGAGGTCGTCGATATGAATCGGCGCCTCGGGGGCGATAAATCAATCAACGTACCACTTCATGAGAATGGAGAGATCGGCGAATGGCAGGACCAGCTCGTCGATCAATCCCCCTCACCGGAAACTATTGTTGTGGAACAGAACGAAAAAAGCCGTCAGCTTAAGGCCCTGGCCGCTGCGATCGAAGTCCTGAACGACCGCGAGCGTCGCATTTTCGAGGCGCGGCATCTGACCGACCGGCCGCCAACGCTCGAGGAGCTCGCGGAGAAATTCAACGTATCTCGTGAACGCATTCGGCAAATCGAAGTACGAGCCTTCGAGAAGGTACGAAAGGCAGTAAAGAACTCCGCTGCTAAACCGCCAGCGGCGAAGCTGGAGGCTGCGGGCGTCTGAAGCGCGATCCGCCCGAGCGGATCATGCCCCACAAATCGCGTGATGAGTCGCGACTTAGCGCAGACAAACCCTACGAACGGCACACAATAAGGCGCCGAGTTTCCGGCATAAGCGTCCACCGGACCGAATTGGCGTGTTTAGTCAGTCCTGGACTGCAAGTTCGGCATTGTTAGCTGCCGGCCTCAACAGCGAGCGATCGCCTTTTTGCGAGGCGCGAAGCAGGACCGGTGTCGATTTGTAGGAGGGCGTTCCGGATTTCGTGTCGTAATGATCGAGCGCCACCAGGACATTGGCTTCCGGATAGTAGGTCGCAATCGAACCCTGAGCGATGTTGAAGGCGACAGCCGTGAGGTCGCGCAGCACTCGCTCGCCGGGACTCGAACCTTCAGGCACGACACTGAGATCGACAACATCGCCATGTTTCAGGCCTCGGCTGACGAGATCCCGCTCATTTACGAACACGACGTCGCGGCGTCCCGTTATCCCACGATAACGATCGTTCATGCCGTAGATCGTCGTATTGTATTGATCATGACTTCTGATCGTCGTGAGCGTGAGAACGTCACGATTAGCAACGCGCGGATCCTCATCGAGACCTGAATACACCAGAAAGTTTGCCTTCTTGGTCGGCGTTAGCCATTCTCGCTCCGATGCAGCAACATACAGTCGAAATCCGCCAGGCTTTTTTATGCGGGCATTGAAGTCCGCAAATGCCGGAAAAACCGCTTCGATGGCATCGCGAATCCTGCCATAATCGGCGACCAGGTCGGCCCAGCGCACCCGCGTGTCGGGCAAGGTCGCTAATGCTATCCCTGCGATGACCTGCGGTTCCGACCTGAGATGCTCCGACGCTGGCTTCAGTCCGCCGCGAGAAGCATGAACCATCGACATTGAATCTTCTACTGTAATGGATTGCCGGCCGCCCGCCTGAACATCGATTTCGGTTCGTCCCAGGCAAGGAAGGATGAAGGATTGCTTGGCCAGCAGCAGATGGGAACGATTGAGCTTGGTGGCGATATGCACTGCAAGATCGAGCTCCCTCATCGCCTTGAATGTGACTTCCGGATCCGACATCGCGACTGCCAAGTTGCCCCCGAGACAGACCAAGGCCTTCGAGCGCCCATCCCGAATAGCCTCGATGGCTTCGATCGCGTTATGACCTTTTTTGCGCGGCGGTTCAAATCCGAACACGCGGGCTAGTCCGTTTAAGAGATCATCGTTCGGGCTCTCGGTAATGCCGACCGTACGGTCGCCTTGTACATTCGAGTGGCCCCGCAGCGGAGCAATGCCGGCGCCCTTACGCCCAATATTGCCGCGAAGCAGTAGCAAGTTGGCGATCTGCTGCACGTTGGCTGTGCCGTGGCGATGTTGAGTGATCCCCATACCGTACGTAACGATAGCCCGTTCCGCCTTGGCATACACGTTGCTTACGAACTCGATATCAGATCGCGACAGACCAGACGTCTCCTCGATCTCGTTCCAGGAGGTCCTATCGAGGTCAACCAGCAGCTCATCGATACCGCTCGTATGGTTATTGATGAAATCACGATCGAGCACGCCTGGTCCGCCTGCGCTAAGGCTTTTGGCGTCCAGCGCCATCAGCGTCTTCATCATGCCCTTCAACACAGCGATATCGCCGCCGACCTTTACCAGATAATAGGTCGACGCGATCGGCGTCGAGCTCAAGGTCAGCATCTCGACGGGGCTCTGCGGTGCAGTGAACCTTTCGAGCCCGCGCTCCCGCAACGGATTGAGAACGACAATCGGAACCCCCCGCCTCGCGACCTCTCGCAGCGTCGTCAACATGCGAGGGTGATTGGTGCCAGGATTGTGACCGATGCAGATCAGCGCGTCGCAGTGATCGAAATCTTCCAGGGTAACCGTGCCCTTGCCGACACCAATCGACTGAGGCAAACCGACGCTTGTCGCCTCGTGACACATGTTCGAGCAATCGGGAAAGTTGTTGGTTCCGTATTCTCGCGCAAACAACTGATAGAGAAAGGCCGCCTCGTTAGATGCTCGTCCCGAGGTGTAGAACTCCGCCATGTCGGGTTGAGGCAGCTGGCGGAGAGCAGCGCCGATCTTCCTCAACGCGTCATCCCAGGAAATCGGCAGGTATCTATCTGTCGCGCGGTCGTAGACCATTGGATGGGTAAGACGCCCTTCATTCTCGAGATCAAAATCCGATCGATTCCATAGTTCGCTGACCGTGTGAGCCGCAAAGAATTCCGGCGTCGTTCGCTTGCCGGTCGCCTCCCAGGTGACTGCTTTGGCGCCGTTCTCGCAGAACTCGAAAGACGAAGTGTGTTTTGGATCGGGCCACGCGCAACCTGGGCAGTCGAACCCGTGCGGCTGGTTCATGTTGAGAAGACCGCGCGTCTCCTTCACAATCGCTGTCTGACCGCGAAGAGCATCGGCGACTGCCTTCAGAGCGCCCCACCCTGCCGCCGCCCCCTTGTAATCGCCGACGCCTGAGACATCGTTTTCGCTCATTGCGCTCTCCGATATCGCGTTGAAGTCTGGCCGAGAAATATTGCAGATTGAACGGATGACTTTCGTCCGCAACCGTCCATGGACATCGGAAACCGTCGAGATCGGCTCAAGTAAATTTCCGTTTAATCATCGATAGGCCTGGGCCTCGATGCTTACCGCCGAGTCGGCGATTGGTTGCCTCGCCTGCGCAGCCCGAACCAACAGGATAGTTTGCTCTTCGTCGCGCGGCTCGATGATCGCACGCCACGCCGTGACATGATCAGCATCATGATTTGGCGGGAAGGGATTTGCCGGCGCTCCCCAAACGCGCCTTGATTCCGAGCAGAGAACTAAACGCCAATTTAGTGGCCTTCAAACAGGCCGCCGCCTAACTTGAAAATCGGAAATGTAAATCGATCCGGGATGCCATGGATTTCTCCTCCTCGATCCGCATTGTTAGCCCAGCTGAATTCGATCAGCAGACAGCACAGACGCCGGGCTCCGAACGCCGCGCAGCGATTGCACCGGCGCTTGGTATCGTATCGGCAATCTGGGGCGGCCTCTTCGTGGTGGCTCCCGGATCGCGCACGGGCATTCATCATCACGGGGAACAGGAGACCATCGCCTACGTCCTCTCAGGGATCTGCGAAATCCGCTGGGGTAACACTGGAGAATCGGTGGCGCGCGCGACGGCCGGCGATTTCATTCATGTCCCCGCCCTACTTCCGCACATGGAAATCAATCCGTCCAATACGGAGCCTTTTCGCTGGGTTGTCGTGCGTAGCACCTCAACGCCTATTGTCGTCAATCTTCCGAACGACACTTGGCCGTAAGCCAAATGTCGCCGGTCAACAGGAGGAGACGCGGGCCGTAAGCCTGACGTTCCCTTGTAGATCAATAGCGAGTCAGCGGAGCAATCATGGACAGTCGCGATCCCGATCCAATCTTCTCAAATCACGTCACCCGCCGCGAGGTCATCGAGGCCGGGACTACTGCGCTGCTCTTGACGTCACTGCCGGCGAAGGCTTTTGCCGCCAGCCCCGCCGATCACGGCGAGCAGTCGCCGCCTGGCGTGAAAGTCGACCTTCAAATCAACGGCTATCCGCACTCGCTCCTGCTGGACCCCCGTACGACATTGCTGGATGCCTTGCGCGAACACCTCGGTCTGAACGGTTCAAAGAAGGGTTGCGATCATGGCCAATGCGGAGCATGCACGGTACTGATTGAAGGACGCCGCATCAACTCCTGCCTGACCCTCGCGGTTATGCATGATGGCCAGTCCGTTACTACGATCGAGGGACTCGCTGAAGGCGATAATCTGCATCCGCTGCAGGCCGCGTTCATTGAACATGACGGCTTTCAGTGCGGGTATTGCACCTCGGGCCAGATCTGTTCGGCGATCGGAATGTTGGCCGAGAGCCGGCAGGGCATGCCGAGCTATGTTACCGACGATCTGACGCAACCAGCCGCTGAACTCACCGATGTAGAAATTCGCGAGAGAATGAGCGGCAACATCTGCCGGTGCGCAGCCTACCCCAACATCGTGGCCGCCATCAAACAAGTCGCGGGAATGCCGACATGAAAGCCTTCACTTATCAACGCGCCGGCTCGGCAACGCAAGCGGCGGCGGCTGCCCTCAAGCCAGGCGCGAAAATCATCGCAGGCGGCACCAATCTGCTCGACCTGATGAAACTGCAAGTCGAGACGCCGTCTGACCTGGTCGACATCAATCGCCTGCCCCTCGACAGGATCGAAGAGACTCCCGACGGGGGCTTGCGTATTGGCGCACTGGTTCGGAACAGTGATCTCGCAGCCGACGCCCGCGTAAGGCAACGTTATGGTGTCCTGAGCCGGGCATTGTCGGCGGGCGCCAGCGCGCAATTGCGCAACAAGGCAACGACCGGCGGAAATCTATTGCAGCGAACACGCTGTTACTATTTCTACGACATCACCAAACCCTGCAACAAGCGCAACCCCGGCTCCGGCTGCGCGGCGCTGGCAGGCTTCAACCGCATTCATGCGATCCTGGGTACTAGCGAACTTTGCATTGCGACGCATCCATCGGATATGGCGGTGGCGATGCGGGCACTCGACGCAACTGTGGAGACGGTCAATCCACAGGGCGAAACGAAATACGTTCCAATTGCAGAGCTTCACCGTCTTCCCGGCAGAACTCCGGAGATCGAGACTTCGCTCACGACAGGCGAGATTATCACCGCGGTGACGCTGCCGCCTCCACCGCCAGGTGTCCAGTTGTATAGGAAGGTCCGCGATCGCGCCTCCTACGCGTTCGCGTTGGTTTCGGTCGCCGCGATCATCGACAGCACACACGGCCGGATCCGTTCAGCCCGCCTCGCTTTTGGTGGTTTGGCGCCCAAGCCGTGGCGCGTGGCACAGGCGGAGCAAAGATTGACCGACGCGACCGCGAACGCTGCCACCTTCGAAGCCGCCGCGAACGCCGTACTCGAGGGCGCGCGCGGGTTCGGCGGCAATGATTTCAAGATTCCGCTGACCCGACGCACCCTGCACGGCGCGCTCGCCGAAATCACCAAGACCTGAGGGAAGCGAACGTATGGAAATGAACGCATCCATCCGCCCCAATGCCCTCGATGAACAGGGCGTTGTCGGCAAGCCACTCGACCGCGTGGACGGCCGGTTGAAAGTCACCGGCGGCGCCCGCTATGCCTACGAGACGCCGCCAGAGAGTGTTCTCTACGGTTTTGTGGTCGAAGCCGCGATCGGAAAGGGAACGATCAAATCGGTTGATACCCGGGCAGCTGAGAAGGCACCCGGCGTGGCCCTAGTTCTAACCTACCGTAATGCGCCAGCCCAGGGCGCGGGCAATCACCGGGAGGCGCTTCCCGTATTGACCGGGCCGCAAGTCACGCATTATGGCCAGCCGGTCGCCTTCGTGGTTGCCGAAAGCTTCGAGGAAGCCCGGGCAGCCGCTTTCCTGGTCGATGTCAAATATGATCGGTTGAATGGAAAATACACACTCTCCGCTAATCTCAAAGAGGCGCGAGTTCCGAAGCCAACCGATGCTCCGCCAGCCGACAGTTCTGTGGGCGATTTCGCAGCTGCGTTTGCCGCAGCTCCCGTCCAGATCGACGTGACTTACACCACCCCGCTGCAAAGTCACGCGATGATGGAACCCCATGCCACGGTCGCAATGTGGAACGGCGACAAGTTGATCCTGCACACCGCGAACCAAATGCTCAATCAAGGTCAACAGGCAATCGCGACCACTCTGAAAATTCCCGCTGAGAATATCCGCCTGATCAGTCCATTTATCGGCGGCGGGTTCGGCGGCAAATTGTGGGTCAATGCCGATGCCATCCTGGCGGCGATCGCCTCCAGGCAGCTAAAGCGGCCCGTCAAGACAGCGCTGACACGGCAGCAGATTTTTCACGTCACGACACACCGCTCCGACACTATTCAGCGCATCCGTCTCGGTACCGATCGCGACGGCCGGATCCTCGCAATCGGTCACGATGTGTTTTCGGGTAATCTACCCAGCGAACAAACCTACGAGGGCGCCGCGCTCCAAACTCGCACGCTCTATGCCGGATCCAACCGGCTGACACGGCACCGTTTGGCAGCACTGGACATTCCGGTCGCTTCTTCCATGCGCGCGCCCGGCGAGTCCGTGGGACTAATGGCATTGGAATGCGCAATGGACGAACTCGCCGAGAGGCTGAACCTCGACCCTGTCGAGTTGCGCGTTCGAAACGAGCCGAGCGAGGACCCGGAAAAGCACATCCCGTACTCCAGCCGTCACTTGGTCGCTTGCATGCAGGAAGGAGCACGCCGCTTCGGATGGAATAAGCGGAGCACGAAGCCAGGCCAGCTCCGCGACGGACGCTGGCTGGTTGGAATGGGCATGGCCGCGGCAACGCGCGGCAACCCGCTTCGGCTCTCCAAAGCCAATGTGCGACTGGACCCGGACGGCAACGCCACCGTGAAAATGGCAATGACCGACATCGGTACCGGCACCTATACCATCCTGGCGCAAATTGCTGCCGAGATGCTCGGCCTCCCAATCGAAAAAGTCCGGGTTGAACTCGGTGATACGATTTTTCCCGAAGCCGCCGGCTCTGGTGGATCGTGGGGCGCGGGCAGTTCAGGCTCGGCGCTGTTCGATGCCTGCAACACCTTGCGTGAAAAGCTGGCGCGGATTGCCGGCATGGATCCGGCAACCGCTCGTTTCGCAAACGGCAGCATCGTATCGGGAGAACAGTCCAGAAAGCTGACGGACCTTGTGGGCACGGGGATGGACGCTGACGGTGAGATCAAGCCGGGCAGCAACAACAAGAATTTCTCGCAGCAATCATACGGCGCGCATTACGCCGAAGTCGGGGTCGACACGGATACTGGAGAGGTGCGTGTCCGGCGAATGCTTGGCGTATTCACGGCCGGCCGCGTCCTGAACGCCAAGACGGCTCGTTCACAGGCGATCGGTGGAATGGTCTTCGGTGTTGGCGCAGCGCTGCACGAAGAGCTGACGCTCGATCCGCGCTTCGGATATTTCGTCAATCACGATCTCGCCGAATACCACGTGCCCGTGCACGCTGATATTCCGCTCATCGACGCTATTTTTCTTGCCGAGCTCGACGACAGATCCAACCCGTTGAAGAGCAAAGGCATCGGCGAGCTGGGAATCTGCGGCGCCGGGGCGTCGATCGCCAATGCGATATACAATGCTTGCGGCGCCCGGATTCGGAACTACCCGATCACGCTCGACAAGCTGCTTTCAACACTTCCGGCGCGCACATGAGCCGCGGGATAAACGTTTGGATCGTGCGTCGCCCTTGGACTCTGCCTGCCGTAACGGCAGCAGCCGTGGCGGTGAGCCTGGCGATCAGTTTTGCCGCCTCGCGTACCGCTACCGCCGGGTCTGACGCGGCGTCCGCCGAGTACCTGCCGAGCGTCAGCGATCTGATGATCGCGACAATTCAACCGCGGCACGAGCGGCTATGGCAGGCCGGACAGGATAAAAACTGGGAATTCGCAAGCTATGAACTTGGAAATCTTCGCGGTGCATTCAATCGACTCGGGCTGGCCCATCCAACAGTGCACGACATCATGTTTCCTGGAATGATAGCCTCCGTGATGGCGCAGCCGCTCGATGAGCTCAACGGCGCAATCCGATCCAAAGACGGCACCGCGTTCGTCAAAGCGTATGGCGGCCTCACCAGCGCATGCAATTCGTGTCACCAAGCGCTTAACCACGGCGTCGTAGACATTAAAGTACCGATCAGTGCATCAGCGTCGGACCTGGACACAAACCTCAGATCGAAAAATTGACCAAAAGCTTCTCGGGATTACCATCTACTAGACTACAAAGAATCGCTAAACTCTTATTTAGTGGCTCGTGATATTTGAAGTCGTATTTCTCCCTAGTTCGCGGCAGGTTTTATTGGGAGAGCCAACATGCTATCGAGACGGGATGTGCTGGCGGTGTCCGCTGCGGGCGCCATGATGACGACAAGTACCTCACACGCCGCATCCTTCGGCAATCCGGACCAGCCGGCGCAAGGCGCCATCAACGCCAAAGGTCCGGGAAATCTTAAGGACCCTGGCCCGCAGAGCGAGGCGATCGGCAAGCAATTTCCCTCGGCGCAATTTCCGCCGGCAACTGACGTCGGCGGCATGCCGATGGACTGGGCCTCATTCAACAATGCGCCAAAGCGCGTGCAGAACGGCGGTTGGGCGCGCCAGGTGACGCAAGCGGACTTCGCGATCTCGAACACGATCACGGGCGTCAACATGCGGTTGACGGCCGGAGGCATCAGGGAGTTGCACTGGCATCAGGCCGCAGAGTGGGCGATCATGACGTACGGCAATTGCCGCATTACCGTTCTCGACTCGGTGGGCCGGCCATACGTCGCGGACGTCAGTGAGGGTGACCTCTGGTATTTTCCGGCCGGTCAGCCGCATTCGTTGCAGGGGCTTGGCCCGGACGGTTGCGAATTTGTGATCTGCTTTGATGAAGGGGATGCCAGCGAGTTCAATACGCTGCTGGTGACGGACTGGTTCGCCCATACGCCTCCCGAGGTGCTCGCCAAGAACTTTGGCGTTCCGGCCCAGACATTCTCCAAGATTCCACTACAAAATCTCTGGATATTCCAGGGCACCCTGCCCGGCGATCTGGCATCCGATCGTGCTGCGGTCAGCAACGCCCGCGAAGTTCCACCTCATCCGTTCATCTTCCGGCTTGGAGCATCAGCTCCAGTAAAGGAATCCAAAGGCGGCGACGTGCGGATTGCCGACAGCACCAACTTCCTCGTCTCAAGCAATATCGCAGCCGCACTCGTCACGGTTCGGCCCGGCGGCATTCGCGAGATGCACTGGCATCCGAACGCCGACGAATGGCAATATTACATCAAGGGCAGAGGCCGAATGACGGTGTTCAATACCGGCCCGAATGCGATGACGATGGACTTCAATCCGGGAGACATCGGTTACGTCAAACGCAAT
Source organism: Bradyrhizobium sp. (assembly GCF_049519115.1). GTDB lineage: Bacteria > Pseudomonadota > Alphaproteobacteria > Rhizobiales > Xanthobacteraceae > Bradyrhizobium. The sequence continues at coordinate 32,786 of NZ_JBEKRB010000024.1, read as the reverse complement.
CTGGGCCATTACGTCGAGAATGTCGGCGACACCGACCTTCAGTTTGTCGCGGTTTTCAGAGCCTCCCGATATGAGGAGGTTTCGCTTTCCAACTGGCTGACCCATACGCCGCCGGCGTTGGTTGCCCAGCATCTGAACATCGACGAGGCCACGATCGCAAGATGGCCGGACAACGGCCCTGGCGTGATGCCAAGCTCGTAGATCAGAAGCCCCTTGATCCAGGCGCGCCGATCGGACCAGATAAGATCGTTCAGTCGCTCAGCTCGGCCTGCGGTTCTACCGGTATTCCTGGTGCTCGGCACTGCTTTCGACGTGACCTGGCCTTTTAAAAGGTTGCCACGAGAGCAACGAATTCCGAATCCAACGTGGAACAAAACCACAACCGCTCTGTGTTTCATGTTTGATTAAAGCTGCTCAACCGCGGCATTCGACCTAAACTCCCGCCAGATCGCGCAGCGCCAAGGAAACCGCCCAACAACCGTACTCGATCGCGAAGCTCGGTGGGCTAACTCGATTCTTGATACGAAATCTGCTGATCAATCAAAGAACGAACGGGCGCCTCGTCATTGCTGACATTCAGTTGGTGCGAACGGAAACTACTTGCGCGAATAAGCCGCGGCGCCGCGTGACGGCGGAGCCATGAATTCTGGACCAATCGGGTCAACGACGTTCTCTTGCAAGATCCGATCGATCTCAGCTTTGGCAGAGGCGTCGATCGACCAGCCGATTAGCTCGTCGACGGGTTGCAGCTGTTCGGGATGGCGCGCGCCCCAAAGGGCTGTGGTGATTCCCTGGTCGAGCATCCAGCGGACTGCGAGGTGAATGACGCGCTTGCCGAAGCGTTGCTGGGCGAGCCGGTCGAGCTTTTGCACAGCTGCCACATATTGCGCGAATCGAGGCTCGATGAACTTCGGGTCCGAGCGTCTCAGATCGTCGCCACTGAAGACCGTGTCCGGTTTCATCCGTCCGGACAGTAGACCCCGGCACAATGCTCCATATCCCAGTATCGCAATATCGTTTTTGCGACTGTAGGGAAGCAGGTCAGCCTCGATCCCACGTTCGAAAAGGTTGTAGGGCGGCTGCAATACATGAAGGGGCGCAACTCGGCGGAATCTCTCCATCTGAAGCGTCGAAAAATTACTCACTCCGACGGCGCGGATCTTTCCCTGCTTGAACAATTCATGCATTACCTCGGCGGTTTCTTCGATCTCAACCAATGGATCGGGCCAATGAACCTGATAGATGTCAATGTAATCGGTTCGAAGCCTGCGCAAGGAGTCTTCGACCTCTTGCATGATACGGCTGCGGCTGGCGTTGCGCGATACCTTCCCGCCATCCCACTGCAGTCCGGCCTTGGTGGCAATAACCACGTCCGCGCGCAGCCGTCCTTCGGCGATTGCTTTACCCACGATCTCCTCGGAACGGCCGAATCCATAAACCGGCGCCGTGTCGACAAGATTGATTCCATGCTCGAGTGCACTGCGGATAGTGGCGACGGACTCAGCCGTGTCGGTTCCTCCCCACATCCAACCGCCGATGGCCCAGGTTCCTATGGCGACACGCGATACTTTGAGCGCGGTGCCCGGGATTTCCATAAATTCCGTGTTTATTTTGAGAGTTTCTGTTAGAGGAGCCATGACCTAATTCTTTTCCTTTTTGATACGATGGGCTTGTTGCGGACCGCGAGGCCAAACTCACCGGGCAGCCGTCGCAGTCACCGGAAAGAGCCCAGCCTCCTCCGCCGCGAGAAGCCCGAGGGCGGTCCAGTCGAGGTCTCCGTAGCCGCGAGCGATCGCCGTGATCAGCCGATCCCGCACCACGCCTACTGATGGCATCGGGGCGCCCGCCTTCTCCGCCTCCGCGAGCGCCAGGCGCACATCTTTGAGAACAAGCGGCAAGACGAATCCAGGCGCGTAGGCCTGCTGTACAATCTTGTCACCGTAGATTTTGTGCACCCGTCCGCCGAACATCGAACTCGTCATGATGTCGATGAAGTGGCGTGGATCGATCCCCCGCTTTCGCATTACCGCGACGACTTCTCCGAGCATCTCGAGCGCTGTCGCGCTCATCATATTGCCCAGCAGTTTCATCAAGTTTGCTTCTTGCGGATCGGCACCGACAACAAATGTCCTTTGGCCGAGACTGTCAAAGATCGGCTGACAGCGCACAACGTCGGCCGACGCCCCGGCAGCGACGATGAACAACTGCCGCGCCTTGGCAGCCTCGGGGTTGCCAAAGACCGGCGCAGACACGTAGCCCTGTCCGTGCCGCGCATGCTCGGCGGCTGCCAGCGATGCAGCCGCCGTGCTGATGGTGCTCATCGACAGGTGGATTGCGCCCGGCATCAGACCCGCGGCCAGACCTTCGAGGTCATCGTCGCTGCGACCGAACACGACGTCTCGCAGCGCATCATCGTCCGGCAACATACTGATGACGACGTGGCAGTCGAGCAGATCACCGATGTCCATCGTTACCTTGAGGCCGATCGCTTCAAGGTGTCCGACCTGGTCGGCGCGGCGAACATATGCGATGACAGGTAGACCGGCGGCTACAAGGTTGGCGGCCATTGCCATTCCCATATGACCAAGGCCGATGAAGCCTATTTCGGCATTTAAGGCCGCGAGGCCGGATTGCGAGCCACCTCGACGCTTGCTTGACGCGATTTCCGCTGCGTTTCCGAAGGCAACGCTAGAGCTATTTCCGTGTTTGGACATAGGGACTCCAGACCGACCGTAGATGCAGCGCGGGATGCTCACTTTATGATCGACACGTTCGTAAATCTGGGGATGGAGGGAGCTTGCGCTTGTCTCGGCTTGCCGCGCTCTGCGTTTTCTTGCTGGCTTTCTTGAAACGTTAATCCGCCGCTCTCGAGCCCAAATGGATCAGGAAACTCCTACTAATGACGTCCAATTTAATTCTCTGAACGGCAATTTAATGGAACTGAGCATCAACGCACTTAGTCTGTTTGTAGATCGCAAAGACTGCCGCACGCATCTTCAGCTACGAACAGCAGGGCAACAATGAATGCGTTAAACCCGCCGGCGTTTGCCAAAGATCAAAAGGATCTTTCGGGCGATAGACGAGGCCTGATGCGGGCGCCAGGGGAAGGAGGGGTTGGCTTCGGCCCTTCGGGTTTCCGCCTGCCCCATCGTGCGATCGTTGACATTTCGCCACCCGATATTGCTGACCGACGATTGGCAAATTGGGGAGCCATCCAAGCAGATACAGTAAAAGTTACACGGCGCGACGCCGTCGAGTACGGCTTTCGAGCAGAAAGACATTTGTTGATAGCTCACGAACGGGCCGAACGACACAAAGGCGAGACGCTTATCGAGGGCTTGCCAAAATCGACGCAACGCGAGTTCAATTGCAAGCTGAGTTTCGTCCCTGCTGGGCACCGGTTCTACGGTTGGGAAACGCCGCGGGTACTGACGCGCGTTACCTACTTCTATATCGATTTTCGGAATCGTTTGTTCGAGCCAGGATCGGGGATTGCCTGCCCCACCTTCAGCCCGCGACTATTTTTCTTCGATCAAGCGCTTTGGGACACAGCCCTCAAGCTCAAGGCCGAAGTTGGAAACTCCGATCCTTCGAGCCAAATCTATGTGGAGGCACTCAGCATAGTGCTGATGCACGAACTCGCTCGATTGGAACGAACGGCACACGCAGCAATTAGGCCAGTTCGTGGTGGCTTGCCAGTGAGGCAGCAGAAGCGCGTAGCAGAATTCATCGAGGAGCACCTCGCGGAGGAAATTGCATTAAACACGCTCGCAAAACTCGTCGATCTCAGCCTCTATCATTTTGCACGCGCCTTCAGACAATCGTTCGGCGTGCCGCCGCATCGCTATCATATGACCCGTCGGATGGATCGCGCCAGGAGCCTGCTGCAGAGATCCGCGCTCTCAGTGACGCAAATCGGCATTCAAATTGGCTTTCGAGAAACGAGTTCATTTACTCGGGCATACCGCAAGTTCGCCGGCGTTACGCCAAGTGCATTTCGGCGTTCCCGAGAGGACTGAACCGCAAAAGCGCGTCGGACGTCGGTAAGGTTCTCGCCCGGACGAAGTACTCAGAAAAACGGGATGGAGAGCGTGATTAGTGCAAGCGTTTGGCGCGTCATTTGGCTTGCAGGGGTAGTATTCCTGATCTCGCCTCCAACAGAACTCCTGGCAGGAACAACGACGTCATCGATCGGCCGAAATGATGAACCCTTTGGGCTTTCTACCTCAATAGTGAGTACAGGTACGTTGCTCGAGAAGTGGCTCAAGGTCGAACGAGAAGTTGACGATGAGCGACTGTTGCTGAAGACCTGCGAGGATGACCGCGCATCTTGTCGCTCGCGAACGGCACTTCAATTTCTGACGATCGTCGACAGCGCCCGCGCCCTGGATGGTCGTGCCCGACTCGGTGAGATCAACCGCGCAATCAATCTGACAATAAGGCCAATGAGCGATCTAGCACTTTACGGCGAGGAGGATGTCTGGAGTCCACCCCTTGCCACACTCGCCGAAGGCGCTGGCGACTGCGAGGACTACGCGATCGCAAAATTCGTCGCGCTCCAGGAGGCAGGCGTATCAACCGTTGACCTTCGGATCGTAATACTGAGGGACGACACCTGGGAAGAGGATCATGCCGTTGTAGCGGCGCGGCTTGATGGAAATTGGCTGGTGCTCGACAATCGCCATATGGTCATGCCTGAGGACCATCAAGTGAGGAAATATTACCGACCTATATTTCTGATAGATCACAATGGCGTCAGACGTTACTCCGGCTCGCCATCTACTCCTGATGGGCCGCATGAACATGAGCGAGTTGTAGGCCGCCTTTCCAATTAGGCGTTCGGACGCTCGCGTCACTTCATTTGACGCAAGCGGCTCGGTCGCCCATCTGCTTAAGCAGCAGACGTTAGAAAACGAACGTGAAGGTCGTCTCCGAAAGACAGTGCCTAAAGCAACGATCGGCATGTGGCTGTAGCTACCGGCGCTCGCCCCCGCATCGATGACAGTCAAGCCTGCGGCTGTTGAGGTCGCGTGGCCCCTCCCAGGAAGCCTCAACTCGACGCAACGAAGAACCGCCTCGCCGGCCCAACCAGGTCGGCCGCAAGGAATGAAATGCAATTTAATGGCGCCAACCGATCGCAGACCTACATCAACTGCATGCGCATTCGCGCTAATTAGAAGAACGGAGAAAGACAAATGACTATGATGAAGACACTGACTGCTGTGGCAATTCTGGCCACTACAGTTGCTACGCCGGTGTTCGCGAAAGGCAAAACCTACCACAACGAGATGTTCAACGGCGCCTATAACCAGATGTCCGAGCCGTCCTTTGCTGTGCCATCGACACGGGCAGAACGGAATATCGAAAACTTTGGCTTCAGTGGAAGGGACCCGTCCAGAGTGGGCGGCTGGGATCCGAATCTCAATCCCCCGAGCTGATTCAATCCATCGGGACAGTGGGACACAGGATGTGCTCCACCGTCCCGCTGGGGTGATCGCTAGAGATATCATTGCCCTCGGACAAACATCGCCCTTTACGGCACACCGGATGGCGAAGAATTTTACGGTTAGCATCCTCACCGGCGCGGAGCGCCGCCCCAGCGATCGAGCTGTCTTGAAAATACCGAGCAGCACCGCGATGGTGGCCTGAATGCGCCGATACACTGCTTCGAACGATCTCCCTTACCGGCCGACTGCTGGCCGCGCTTTTTCCATCCCGATCGCTGCGGCACTAGCGTAATCGGATCTACCGGCATTCGGACAGAATCTGTGCAGATCCGGTGGAACGCTCGATCACTCCTGACGGCGGGCTTGATTACTTCTGCCGTGATACCAGCACTAGCGGGCTCGCACCAACCCCATCAAAGCTCACCCACCCTTGTCAACGTTGCCGCCATGGCGATCAATGGCGGTTTCAATACACTTGATCAAATCTGGTCCCGCAAAGGGTTTGGCCAGGAAGCCGATGGCCCCTTCCTTCAACGCCCGGGCGCGGACACTCGCGTCAGGGAATGCTGTAATAAAAACGAATGGCGTCTCGTTGCCCTGGGTACGCAGATGCGCCAGCAGATCCAAGCCGCTCATGGCAGGCATCTGCACATCCGCTATGACACACGAAGAGTCCTTCAGGCGATCTGACTGAAGGAAGTCACCCGCCGATGCAAACGTGTAGACTACATATCCACGCGAGCTAAGAAGATTGTTAGTCGCGGCGCGGACGGAGGCATCGTCATCAACGATCGAAATTACCGGGGGCATCTAGAAGAGTGGCCTTCCTGACAAGGTAGAACATAAGGCTTGACTTAGTGCCGCCCAGCCCAAAGGCGAGGCGGCAGCGAGCATAACAACGTAATACTTGAGTTTGTTCACGTAAACGGCATGTTGCGAAACGCCTCGGCCCCTTCGCCAACGCAAAGGCAAGATCTACCTCGCGCCCCCGAGCGCTTGCTCCGCAATCGACCGGACATGCTCCGAAACAATCGGCTCCCTATCGTTGCTGAACAACTTCGATCTCCAGCGTATCCAAGCCCGCTTCGACATGCCAACTTCCGGCTAGCTAGGGCTTCCTCCTGAATCGGACATGGACCTCACGGCACGGAAGCCTGTCCAGAGCGCATTTCCGATGGTGCTATTCGCCGATTCGCTATGGGGCACCATTGACAATGTCTGATTGACGCGGCCGCGGACGGTCAGGGTAATTTGCTTGTATCGCTAGTGGTCGGGACGAAGTCCTGTGTCGCCGAACATAAAACTGGTCACCGGGTAACAAACGACAGACCATCTCTTGCGTGCAACATGCCATAACAGAGCCGCACCTTCCCTGGTTGTCGAAGCAAGCAACCTACGTCGCCATCCCTCCGCCAGGAACGCTGCGTTCGCCATTCAAGCCCTATGGCGCTGACATCGATCAATGCCGGCCTCATTTTGATACGAGCCTAATACGATCGGGAGCGGAGCGCCCGTCGTACAAGGATGATCCGAGTGTGATATTGGTTTGCACGGCACATACTTTGGTTTATGCGCAGTGGGGCGGACGAGCTTGCCTCCAAAATTTGCTTCGCCCGAATGATCTCAGAATTTGGCTAGGGCCTGACATTGGAAATTCCAAGCGCTTCGGCCCTTTTAACCAAATCGGCCAACGACTTCGCCCCCATTTTCTTCATAATATGCCCACGGTGAATTTTTACGGTTATTTCGGCAAGTCCGAGTTTCGCGGCAATTTGTTTGTTCATGAGGCCGGAGGAGACCCCAGCCAGAATTTCCCGCTCCCGGGAGCTCAGAGCTTCAAAACGGGCCTGAAGGTCACCGAGGATTTTGTCGGCCTCGCGCCGCTTCCGGTCACGTTCAATTGCAGCGAGGACGGCGTCGAGCATCTCTTGCTCACGAAACGGCTTGGTCAAAAAATCGACAGCCCCTCCCTTCATGGCCCTCACGGTCATTGGAATATCGCCATGACCGGTCATGAAGATAATTGGAATTTGAATATTCGCCTTCGCCAGTTCGGTTTGAAAGTCCAGGCCGCTCAATCCGGGCAGTCTGACGTCAAGTACCAGACAGCTCGTGACATCTGGAAGCTGACTTTCCAGCATTTCGGACGCCGAACCGAACAGCTCGACTTTTAATCCCACCGATTGAAGAAGATTGCTGAGTGATCTGCGCACCGACACATCGTCTTCGACTACGAATACGATGGGTCCTTCGGTGCTCGCGGGTCCCTTCGATGATTTTGAAACCTCAGTCATTGTGCATCCCCTCGATGCATAGGCAAGGTGATTTGAAACGTCGCGCCAGGTGCCTCATTGCCGAAGGCGGACAGACGCCCACCGTGAGCCTCCACGATTGACCGACTGATTGAGAGTCCCATGCCTAATCCGCTGGACTTGGTGGTGAAGAACGCGCTGAACAGTCGATTGGCGTTCTCGGCGTCGATCCCCACGCCGCTATCCGTCACGCTTAGCACGACCTGATGTATCCCTTCCTGACCCGACCGGACTATCAGTTCGCGTGCCCGGTCCGTGACCATCTGCATTGCCTCCATGCCGTTCATTAGCAAGTTGATTATCACCTGCTGGAGCTGGACGCGATCGCCGAGGATTTTGGGCAGAGCCGGCGCCAATTCGGATCGAAGTGATACCCGGTGGCTGACCAACTCACGCTGCACCAGCGCGGCGGCCTCATTGACAACCTGATTCAAGTCGAGAGGTGCTTTTTCTATGTCATTCTTTGTTGCGAGTGCTCGGATACGCCGAACCACCTCGCTGGCGCGATAGCCATCTTCGATGACCCATTCCACCGAACGCCGCGCGGCGCCGAGATCCGGAATCTCGCGGTCGAGCCATTGCAGAGCCGCTTCCGCGTTGGCCACGACGGCCGCAAGCGGTTGATTTACTTCGTGGGCAATTGAGGCTGTCAATTCCCCGAGCGTGGTGACGCGCACGACGTGCGCGAGCTCCGCTTGCGCCTTGCGCAGCTCTTTCTCCGCATCGTCGGCGCGAATAGTCGCGGTAATATCAGTGCCAGTTCCTCGGTAGCCGAGAAAACTACCGCTGACGTCAAAAAGCGGCTTGCCGCTTGACCGGACAAATACCTGAGATCCGCTCTCGTTTACAGTGCTATAGACAAAATCGCGAAATGGCTGATGTGAGTCGAGCATTTCTCTATGCAGCCGCCATTTTTCCGGTTGCGTTTCGAGATCGGTTGCAAGCTCCCATCGGTTAACCCCCGGGAGATGCGAGGGCACAAGGCCGGCAGCGTTGACGTGTTCCGATATGCGGATAACCCGGTGGTCCGGTCCGCTCTCCCAAAGCCAGTCGGAGGCCGTTTCGGCATAGTCGCGAAAGCGCTGCTCGCTCTCGCGCAGTGCCTCTTCGGTGCGCTTGCGGTCCTCGATATCGGTAGACGATCCGTACCATTTGACGATGTTGCCCGCCTCATCCCGCAACGGCTCAGCCTGGAACCAAAACCAGCGATATTCACCGTCGAAGCGCCGGAGACGGGCTTCAAGCCCACCCGACATACCGGACTCCCGTATGGCGCTCCACCTCACCAACATCCCCTTCTTATCGTCAGGATGAAAGGCGCGAGGCCAACCAAGCTCCGCTTGATCCAGCGAAAGGCCGGTATAGTCAAGGGCTGGTTGATTCAGGAAATCGGGGACGCCATCGGGCCCAGCGCGCCATACCAGCGTCGGGATCGTGTCAATCACCAATCGAAGCCGATCTTCGGATTTCTTTATTTCGTCAAAGGCCCTTTGCAATTTCTCGTTGGCTTCGTATTGCTCGGTGACGTCAACATGCGTACCGACCAACTCGGTAACATCCCCTTCGCGGTTGACGATAGGATGTCCCACGGAATGGACGCGTCTTATCGTTCCGTCTGGAAGAATGATCCGATAATCGACTTCGAAATGCGCCTTCTCCTGAACGGCTCGTTGCGCTGCCTCGAGAACCCAGGGCCTGTCCTCGGCAAAGATACGATCGTGGAGAGGCTGTTTCGATAAACCCTCCGCTCCCTCAACGAAGCCAAACAAGTGATAAACCTCGGGTGATCGATACACAAATTCTCGAAGGCGCACATCCCAAGCCCAACTGCTTGTGTGACTTAAACGCTGGGCTTCGGCCAAATAAGCCTCGCTGCGCCGCAGTTTCCGTTCCGTCTCCTTTGCAAGCGTAACATCCGTCACCGCTCCAACAAACTCGATGTTGCCGGACGCATTCCTGATAGCATGAGCCACGGCATGGACATATTTCACCGAGCCATCCGGCATCAGCAATCGATATTCGTGGTCAAAGTCTTTTCCATCAACGGAAGCGAGGTCAATTGTTCGTTGTACCGAAGCGCGGTCATCCGGATGGGTTCGTTGGACAAGAAATTCCAGGTTCGGTTCCGTCGACCGGTCAAATTGAAAAATTCTGAATACTTCGTCTGACCAGTAGATTTCTCCGCCAGCGGGCTTCCACGCAAAGCTCCCGGTCTGACTCAACCTCTGCGCCTCGGTCAAATACATATCACTAAGGCGAAGCGCGGACTCAGTTCGCTTCAGGTCATCGATCGCCACTCGCAAATCATCACGCGAGCTCCGCAAAGCCTCTGTTGCCTTTCTTTGCGCTGAAACGATGAATGCAACAATGAGCGACGTAATGCAGAACACGATCAACCGCGGCGCCTGCGAAATATCCACAGCGAGCAGATCGTGCTTCCACACAGATGAGATGATCGGCGGAGCCATGCTGTAATAGAAACAGAAAAGGCCGAACGTTATCGCCAACAATGCCGGGCCGAACCCGCCAAACCATGCTGTAAAAATCACGGCACAAAGCAACAATAGTGCAGTAGGCTCCGGGTGCAGCAAAGGCACCGCAATTTCTGTTGCGAATACCGGAACGGCGACCGACAAGACTGCCATCGCATAGTAAGAGATACCGCGCATCCTCGACTTAGATTGGCGCAGATCAGAACTACTTTTGCCGAGCAAAAACTGCGCAGCAGAATACTGGCACTTGAATGTTCTCGTCACGTTTCATTCTCTGAGCGTTTCGGTCTCCTGAAGCCGAATTAGAGCACTTTGGACGAGGATCGGCAATTCGTCCAAGCCAAAACGGCATGGCGATCTAGCCCTTCACAAACCTCCGTATAGTCCGACGATCCCTTTTGATATCTTGCGTTTACCCACGTACAATTGAGCAGAGGTATCGATCCTCTTAGTCTCACTGCAACTCGAAAGAGCGATTGCAGGTGACGACATGTTCTCGATTCCAAAGACATTCGAGCGCTGCGGTGACGAGCCAGATGGGCGAGGCCATGCATTCGCCCCGCCGGCAACAGCGCCTGTGACACGAGGAACGCTTGCTGCGTTGCTTGGCCATCTGATGAACAAATTCCCGCACACGAGTTTCACGCGCAACGCGCGCTCCAAATTCCCTGTTTCCTACGAGCGCAAATTGCGGCCGCGAGCGAAAACAAGCACCAACGACCACCCAACCAAAACCACTAGGAGGGACACATGCGCAACAGTCCTCAACGTCTTTCGAACAGCGCAAGTAAGCGTTGCGCGATCTGCGACGGACGGTTCGGCCTCGTTCGGCATTACTCCTGGCGAACCGCTCTTTGTTCAAAGCGGTGCGCCGATCGATTCAAAACCCGTCGAGAGAGTGATCGCAGGTTTTTACCCCGGATTCAGGCCGCTTAACCGCGACCGCAACTACAATTCCAAAACAACGTCGCCTTTCTGGACCAAGGGGATTGCATATTGCGTAGTGACCCTTTTATGCAAACTCGTCCTCAGAATCTGTTTGTGCTGCGTCTTGGTAATGCCCGCGCGGGCGCAAGATCACGAGGATCACGTTGCGCGGCACCATCCGCCACAGGATATGCCTCTGCACGAGAAATTCTATTCGACGTGGCATATGCCGGATCGTCCGAACGTTAGTTGTTGCAACGACGCGGATTGCTATCCGACGGAGATCCAGTACGCCGACGGCAACATCTACGCCAAGCGCAGGGAGGACGGAAAATATATTCTTATCCCTCCTGAAAAGCTCGAACGGAATAGGGACAATCCCGACGGCCGGAATCACCTCTGCGCCCCACCGCCGAGCGGTCTCAACCCATCGGATACTGTGTTCTGCTTTGCGCTGGGAGGTGCGACATGAAGTTTGTCCTAGTGAATGACAAAACGCCCAGAAAGCAATCTTTTTGCGCGCTGTGTGGTGAGCCGATCGGAGCGGGCTACCTGCGAGAGATCGGGACGCAGCTCTGCTATTGCGATCCAGATTGCTACGCCGATCACTGCAAGAGCGCGATTATGGCTCTCGCGGATTTTGCGAGAGCATCCTTGGTAGCCTTTACGTCCCACCGAATGAATGAACGAACAGAAATTGAGCTGACGGCCAAATAAGCGGGATTTGCCAGGTTTGTCGGATCCGGCGATCGGAGACGAGTACGCGCGGCCGCAAGAAAGGACAACGCAATGAGAAGTTATAGCAGAAACCACGAAGTCCGCGATCGAACCGAACCGGCTTTCGTGGGACAAAAATCCCGAACAGCAGAGGCGAGGCCAACCTATATGCGGAATTCGTCAGCTAGGTCTGCACAGCATCGGGGTCTTGTTGGGCGCACGAAGGCACCCACAACGTTGCGAAACGGAACTGCGGAGCTTATCGCCGATATCGACGGTTTGCCTGTCCTTTTTCGTATCTTCGTCAAGGATTTTCCCACGCAGCTTCAGTCGGGCTTTGGCGTTAAAGAGGCCGACGTTCATACCCTGCTATCGAGCACCCTCGAAAGGGTCATTGATCTGATGCGCGGATCGTGCCCCCAAAAAGACGCCTCTTCGAAACAGCCGTCTGCGATAGTTGAATTGACACCGAGCGCAGAGCTGCCTGCTCCATCGAATGAAACGGTACTTCGCGCAGGACCGCTCGAGCTTGATCTCCTTGATCGAACTGCAAGGCGCGGTGACCGGCAAATCGATCTGCGACCGCGTGAGTTTCAGTTACTCAAGTACATGATGCAACGGAGCGAAAAACTGCTGACACGGGAAAATCTCTTCAAAGAAGTTTGGCACTACAAATTCGTCCCCGAGACTAACCTTGTCGATGTTCATATGGGCCGACTGCGTCGCAAGGTCGACGGGCCAAATGAACCGCAGATGATTCGCAACGTCCGCGGCGCCGGCTTCGTTCTTAGCGCGACTCCGATTTCCGAAGATCCACCTGCTGAGCGACAAACGAAACTGATCACTGGAGAAAAGTCTCCGCGGGCGGAAAGGGTATTGCAATGACGACCGCGTTCACCGGCGGCAACATCTCCGAGCGGATCGACCTGCAGTTTGTCGGCCCGGCAACGTTCGCCCGCCAACCGGCCTGCTCGTACTGGCACAAGCTCGACGGCGCCGATGTCGCCGTTCTTGGCGTACCGATCGACACCGCGTCGAACTACCGTTATGGCACGCGTTTCGGGCCCCGCGCGATCCGTGAAGTCTCGATGTTTCATGGCTTCGGACCGGAGGGCGTGTTCGATTTCGAAGACGAAGTCACCTATCTGACGGCTGCTGAAGTCAAGATCGTCGATGCCGGCGACAGTGGCGTGATCTACGATGACACGAGACGCAGCCTGGCCAACGCCGAGCAGGCCGTGCGCGGCCTGCTCGATGCTAAAATCCTGCCCTACATCCTGGGCGGCGACCACGCGATTAGGATGGCGACCATAGCGGCATTCTCCGGCCAGAAGCCGATCCACGTTGTTCATCTCGGCGCACACTTAGACTTTATCGACGAATGTAACGACATCAGTTGGGGCTACGGCAACCCGATGCGGTGGGCGTCCGAGATGAAGCATGTGAAGGGAATCACCAGGCTAGGACCGCACAACATGGCCACGGTCGGTCGGAAAGATTGGAAAGCTGCGCAAGCCCGCGGCTCGCACGTCGTCTCCTTGCGCAAACTCCGGGCGCTGGGCGTCGCAGCCTCTTTTTCGCATATACCCGACGGGGAGCGCGTTTATGTCTCGATCGACGTTGACAGCTTCGATCCATCGATCGCACCGGGAACAACCATGATCAGTCACGGCGGCTTCAGCTACCGCGAAGGCAAAGACATTCTACGGGAGATCGCCCGGCGGTTTGATGTCGCCGGCGCCGATTTTGTCGGGGTATCGCCGCCCTACGATCCTTCCGGAATCACGTCACTGCTCGCCACGCGAACGAGCCTCGACTTTATCGGATCCATTTTCCACGAACGCGCCAAACGTCGCATCCGACACTAATCACAGAACTACAACGTCACGCCGTCGATAATCCATTCAGCCAGATGACCAACGGAGCAATGTAATGCACGACAAATCCAAACGGCCGCCTCTGTCCCATGCATCCGGTACGCCGGTCACAGACAATTTCAACATCCAGACTGCCGGGCCGCGAGGGCCAGCCTTGTTGCAGGATGTATGGCTCATCGAAAAATTAGCCCATTTCGCCCGTGAAGTGATCCCGGAGCGCCGCATGCACGCAAAGGGGTCCGGCGCCCACGGCACCTTCACCGTCACGCATGACATTACCCGCTACACCAAAGCCAACATCTTTTCACAGATCGGCAAGAAGACGCCGATGTTCGCCCGCTTCTCAACGGTCGCTGGTGAACGCGGAGCCGCTGACGCCGAGCGTGATATCCGCGGCTTCGCCCTGAAATTCTACACGGAAGAAGGCAACTGGGACGTCGTCGGTAACAACACGCCGGTGTTCTTTTTCCGTGACCCGCTGCGGTTTCCCGATCTCAATCACGCCATCAAACGTGACCCTCGAACCGGCATGCGAAGCGCAGACAACAACTGGGATTTCTGGACGCTGCTGCCCGAAGCTCTGCATCAGGTCACGATTGTCATGAGCGAGCGCGGCATTCCCAGAAGTTTTCGTCACATGCACGGTTTCGGCAGCCACACGTACAGCTTCCTCAACGCCGCAGACGAGCGTATCTGGGTCAAGTTTCACTTTCGTACTCAGCAGGGCATTCAGAATCTAACGGATGCCGAAGCCGAAGCACTCGTGGGCCGAGACCGCGAAAGCCATCAGCGGGATCTCTTCGGAAGTATCGAGGCAGGTGATTTCCCCCGCTGGACACTCTTCATCCAGGTGATGACGGATTCCCAGGCGAAGGCCTTCCCGTTCAACCCCTTCGATCTCACAAAGGTTTGGCCAAAAGGGGACTTCCCGCTGATCGAGGTCGGGTATTTTGAACTCAATCGAAATCCGGAAAATGTCTTTGCGGAGGTTGAGCAGGCGGCGTTCTCGCCTGCTAACATCGTGCCGGGCATAAGCTATTCTCCGGACAAAATGCTGCAGGCACGCCTCTTTTCCTACGGAGATGCGCAGCGTTACCGCCTCGGGGTCAATCACCACCACATTCCGGTCAACGCACCGAAATGCCCATTCCACAGTTATCACCGCGACGGCGCAATGCGCACCGACGGCAATCTCGGCGGCACTCCGACCTACTTCCCCAACAGCCGCGGTGAGTGGATTGATCAGCCGGAGCTCAACGAGCCGCCGCTCGAGCTTACTGGTGCTGCCGCGCACTGGGATCATCGGGTGGATGACGATCACTGGCAGCAGCCGGGCGATCTATTCCGGAAAATGAATCCACAACAGAAGCAGACGCTTTTCGACAACACGGCCCGCCAGGTCGGCGGTGCGGCCAAGCAGATTCAGGAACGACATATTGCCAACTGCGCCAAGGCGGACCCGGCTTACGGCAAAGGCGTCGCCGACGCACTCGCACAGCTGACACTCTCCGGGCCGGGCCTGGGCAAGGCCTCGCGTCGCCAAGCTGCGGAATGAAAGGAAAACAGCGAATTGCCGCCCCCGCTATGCGAGGGCGGCATCTCGGATGAGCCAATCATAGCGGATTCCCAGCAATGTTCTATTACTTCGACTATGAAGGAAGTTTTGAATCAGCCGTTGCAACTCTGAAGCGCGAGCGCCGCTACCGCGTCTTCGCTGATCTGGAGCGCAAAGCTGGACAATTCCCCTACGCCGTCTGGAACGGTCCGGGCGGCAGCCGAGATGTCGTTGTCTGGTGCTCGAACGACTATCTTTGTATGGGCCAACATCCCAAGGTCATTGAAGCGATGTGCACCGCCGCTCACAACATGGGTGCAGGCGCAGGCGGGACGCGCAATATCGCCGGTACAAATCGGGCTGTCGTGAAGCTCGAGGCTGAACTTGCGGACCTGCATGGCAAGGAGGCGGCCCTCGTTTTCACTTCCGGCTATGTGTCCAACCACACGGGTATTGCAACGCTCGCCAAACTGCTCCCGGATTGCTTGATCCTGTCCGACGCCAACAACCACAACTCGATGATCGAGGGTGTGCGTGCCTCTGGCTGTACCAGGGAGATCTGGCGCCACAACGACCTTCAGCATCTCGAGGAGCTGCTCTCGCGAGCAGCGCCCGGACGCCCAAAGCTGATCGTCTTTGAGAGCGTCTATTCGATGGACGGCGACATTGCTCCCCTTGAGGCAATCTGTGACCTCGCCGAGCGCTACAGCGCAATGACTTACCTCGACGAGGTACACGCTGTCGGCATGTATGGGCCACGTGGCGCGGGCATGGCCGAGCGGGACGGTGTTATGTCGCGCATTGACGTCATAGAGGGGACGCTTGCCAAGGCCTATGGCACTCTCGGTGGCTACATCGCCGGGACGAGTGCTGTCGTGGACGCCGTCCGATCCCACGCACCCGGGTTTATCTTCACGACGGCCTTGCCGCCCGCGGTGGCGGCGGCTGCGACAGCCGCGATCGCCCATCTCAAGACATCCGGCACGGAACGCGGGGGTCAGCGCACCGCCGTAACCGGGACCAAGGCGGCTCTGCGGAAAGCCGGCCTTCCGGTGATGGCGACGGAAACGCATATCGTGCCGGTCATGGTCGGGGATCCCGATCTTTGTAAGCGAGCGAGCGACTTGCTGCTTGAACGGCACGGGATTTATATCCAGCCGATCAACTATCCAACTGTTCCCAGAGGCACCGAGCGATTGCGGATTACCCCGACTCCCGTACATGACGCTCGGCTGATTGGCCAATTGGCCGACGCCTTCGTCGCCGTATGGCAGGAGCTCGACCTGCCGCTCGGAAACGAAGCCAACCCAACGAGCAGCAGACACAAACCGTCTCGGCTCCCGGCTAGCCCCAACCTTGCCGTCGGTCGAGATGCCGCACGGCGCAAATTATCTAGACGAAACGATCCCCAATTTTTGTGGAGACTAGCATGTTGAGCCTGGCGTTCCGCCGCATGCTCTTCCCTATGCCGGCAATAGTTCTGACAGCATTCAAACTCAACAGCTTGCATCTTCGGTTGGCGCTCTTGGCGTTGCTTTGTTCGCGTTAGCCTATCCCGCTGAGACAAAGGAGATTACGGCGACTGTCGCCAGCCGATTCGTCCGACGACCGAAATCAAAAGTCAGAAAAATCGCTGCGTAGGTCGCGGCTGCGCGTTGCACCGACGGGTCCTGGGAATGTGACCCCTAAACGGCTAAACGGGTTTTTAATTGAAGCCCCTGAGACCGGGAAAGATCTATAGGCAACCCGTCGAAGGCGCCGCGGTCAGAAAGCTTGTCTTGTGCCCACGGTTGAAAGCTCTCCGATACGATACTCAACGAGGTCATACAAATGTTGCACACCGCGCCGCTCACGTCTCACGCCACTCTTTCACTCGAGGCGGTTAACGACATTTCGGACGCGCTGAAGATACTTCTTGCGGGCGCGTTCGCGCTATATCTTAAGACCAAGAACTTTCATTGGCACATGTCTGGATGCCATTTCCGCGACTATCATTTGATGCTGGATTACCAGAGCGAAAAAATTTTATCCATGACGGATGCCATCGCTGAGCGCGCGCGGAAGATAGGCGGAACAACTATTCGCTCGATCGGGCAGATCTCGAGTCTTCAGCGGGTCGTGGACAACGATGCTGCATACGTTAAGGCGTCTGACATGATCGAGGAACTCCGGAACGATAATGCGGTCCTGACAAAAAACATGCGTGAGATGCATTCGCTATGTGACCAATTCGGTGATGTAGCGACCGCAGGCCTGCTGGAGAACTGGATTGATGAATCCGAGAAGCGTACATGGTTCCTCTTCGAGTGCGGTCGGCCTCTTTAAGGCCACGCATCTGACGCGGTCGAGAAAGATCGAAAGCGCCAGGCCTGCGGTCTGCGCCAGCTCTTAGGTTTCTAGCTTGTGCGCCACGAACGTCGTATAGCCCGAACGCGCGCGCGATGAGGCTGACCATTTCAGTGCGATCCTCGCATCGCAGACTTTTCAATGCGGAGAATCGTCTGCTGTCCAGCCGAAATAATACTAGATCCCGCATACCGGAGAGTTTTGAATGTCGATGAGAAATATTTCGGCAGATAGGCCAGGTACAATTGGCGACCTGCCGATAGAAAATCGAAAATGGGCCGCTGTTGCGATTTTCACCGCCCTCGCGATAGCGTCGCTCGACACGGCGATAGCTAACATCGCTCTCCCCGCTATCGCGGCAGAGCTTCATTCCACCCCAGCCGATGTCATTTGGGTTGTGAACGTTTACCAGATTGCTTTGGTTGCAACGCTGTTGCCGTTCGCCGCGCTGGGCGAGATCGTGGATCACCGCCGAATTTATCTCGCCGGCCTCTTGCTGTTTACCCTGGCGTCGCTGGCCTGTGCCTGCGCCTGGTCGTTGCCGACACTGCTGGCGGCACGCGTACTGCAGGGTCTCGGCGCCAGCGGCATTATGAGTGTGAATACGGCCCTGGTTCGTTTCGTTTATCCGGGGCGCCTGGAGGGCCGAGGTTTCGGATACAATGCACTGGTCGTCGCCGCCGCCTTCACGCTAGGCCCAACGATCGCCTCCGGCATTCTCGCGGTCGGGCCGTGGACCTGGCTGTTTGCAATCAACATCCCCTTTGGCGTTGTTGCGATGTTGGTCGGTCTGAAGACCTTGCCGCGCATGCCGAGAGCGGCTCGCTTCTTCGATTTTGTTGGCGCGTTGCTGGCGGCGGCCTGTCTCGGTCTCTTTACTCTGGGGGTCGGAAGCGCAGCCCACCATGCGCCGCTTCGGCTAATATCGATCGAAATCGTCTCCGCAGTTTTGCTTGGCTGGGTCCTAATCCGTCGACAGGCCGATTTTCCAGCGCCCGTGCTGCCGATCGACCTATTTCGAAGGCCCATTTTCGCGCTGTCCACCGCCACCGCCATCTGCTCGTTTGCGGTCCAGGGCTTGGCTTTCGTCTCCCTGCCATTTTACTTTGAGGACATCCTTCGCAGGTCGCAGGTCGAGACCGGCTTTCTTATGACCCCTTGGCCTCTCGTGGTAGCCATCGTTGCGCCGATCGCGGGACGCCTGTCCGACCGCCATTCCGCTGGAATCCTTGGCGGTCTCGGTCTCGCATTGTTGGGCCTAGGGATGGCGTTATTGGCGATGCTTCCAGCGAGCCCGCATGTCTCGGACATCGTTTGGCGTATGGCGATCTGCGGATCCGGATTTGGCTTTTTTCAGGCGCCGAATATGAAGGCCTTGATGTCCAGCGCACCGGCCGATCGAAGCGGAAGCGCGAGTGGCGTGGTAGCGACGGCGCGACTGACAGGACAGACGACCGGAGCTGCGCTTGCGGCTCTCTGTTTTGGCCTCGTCGGCCGTGAGGGAGCCACGCTCGCATTGGTGCTTGGTGCGACATTCGCCGCGCTGGGATGCGGGGTGAGCATGCTGCGGATGCTCGCTACTCCGCGAGCCGCGCTTATGTCTTGACCTATTTCCGAGACTCTGACGCGACAGGATCTCCCTTGCCTCGGCAATCACCTCCAGAGAGGCTCAAAACCCACCCGGTACACGGTAACGCTTCGATGCAGAATTCATTATTGATTGAGGTGACGCGTGGCGTCGTCGGCCTAGCCGACGGGATGTTCATGCGACGGCACGAACCGAGCGCGTTGTTCTGATCTCCGCAAGAAGATCATCGACACCCGCAAGCGCGAAACTGAGCACGGCTTCGTCGATGGGCTGGCCGTCAGGTACCCGCTCATGCACGCCGCCAATTACGATCTGGGGCCGGAGAACAGTGCGCGCCAGGATCGATGCGAGCGTCTCGTTCATCTGCTGCTGCGCGCGCACACCGCCGGTGAAGGCTGGCGAGGCCGTCATCGTCAGCACCGGCTTGCGCGCGAGCGACGACCGCCCATAAGGACGAGATGCCCAGTCCAGCGCATTCTTCAAAACGCCGGACATGCCATGATTGTATTCAGGTGAAATCATGACAACACCATCGCTAGCCGCGATAGCCAAACGCAGAGCGCGCACCGATTCCGGTGTATGCTCGCCATCGTCATCCTCGTTGTAGAGCGGGATCCCGTTTAGCGGGAAAATGTCAAGCGTGGCGTTGGGCGCGAGCGCATCCCGAAGACCGCCAAGCACCGCCGTGCATTTAGAAGCGCGGCGCAAGCTTCCTGAGAAGCCGAGAAGTCGGAATTGGGTCATCGAGGGCGATTCCAATGGCTGGGATTTTAGGTAACGACCAAGCGGACGTAACGACGACACCGGGTGAGCCCAAGTAAATTCCAGTTTAGAAGTCGGCTTAAAAGACTCTCTCCCGGTCGCTGAGGTTCTCGATGGCAAGCCATCCCCAACGGCTCTCAGCGCATCGTGCTCGTTTCGTTTGGCGGCGTCAGAAGTGCCGTTCGTTCCCCTTCGGAGCCGCGGACGTCGCCAGCGATCGCCGCTTCACCGCGATCGCGTAAAGCCGAGCTCAGTTGGACACTGCTTTTGAATAGGTGCGATCTGGCGAGCGATACGACTTGCTCGCCGGCCAACATACCGAGGAGACCGAGAAGAGCGATCACGGGCGGCGCAGGAGACCGTACTTTAACGAACCCATATATGATTCCGACTCCCAGACCCAAGGCAACCGACTCCAAATAAGGTCGCATCCAACACTCCTTGACCTTCAATATCAGCGCGAGCCCGTCGCCCATCGACCGATCTCCGCAATCGATGGACGATAGCCGCGCTTTCGTCGTCTACAATTTACTAACCCGGCGCAAGCCGCGCGCGCTCAGTCTCCGTGAGGGAGAAAGACGTGCTTGTTTGGGCTTGCACCATTTTCGACGGCTCTATAGGCATCGATCGCTTGATCCAACGACCATCTCTGAACTGTCGATGGTCGCAAAACGCCGTCCTCGAAGCCCACTCGAAGTTTATCCATGATTTTCGCGATCGCGGGACCTGTAAGCTTTACGGTATCGACACCCATCAAGCGCTGAAGATTGTGATAGAAGTCGACCAGGCTAAATTCGACCGGTCCATTACCGACGCTCGTGATTGCCACTTGGCGACCACCGAGTCGAAGCGACTTCAAGCATGTTTCGAACATCGAGCCGCCGACGCCGTCGAATACCAGATCGGCGCCCTTCCCGTTCGTCACAGCTTTCACCTCAAAGGGAAGTTCCTTGGTCTTGGTATTTACAAAATAGTCAACCTCGGAGGGCTTGTCGGAAATGTCCGCCCCGATGACTTTTGCCTTCTTCCAATGCGCAATCTGTGTAGCCGCCCGGCCGACCGCGCCCAGGGCACCGGTAATCAAAACGGTCTCCCCCGCCTGGATATTGGCGGCGTCAACCAGACCTGACCATGCAGCGAGATAAGGAACACCGACAGTCGACGCCTCCTCCATCGAAAGTTTCGCCGGTTTCTCGGAGAGCCCTTCTGAATGGACGACGACATATTGTGCGTGCGTGCCATCGTGCCAAACGCCAAATCCGGCTCCGCTCCCCCAGACTTCCTTGCCCTTCCAACTCTCGCCGGCCACCACCACTCCGGCAAAATCGCGTCCCGGAATGCGAGGCAGAGCCGCTTTGAAGGCACCGGCAACGTTCTTCACATCGCTAGGATTGATGGCTGAGGCATGCACTTCCACTAACGCCTCTCCCGTCTTGAGGTCAGGCACCGGCAATTGCTGGACCGAGAGGACCGATGGTGGGCCATATTTTTCAAAGCGCAGGGCTTTCATGGTCGTCACTTGCTTTCTCCATACAACGTTCCGTACTGGTTTCGTCGACGAGCCCGCGAAGTTCTCTGCCGCGAAAGTACGCGCTGACGCCTGGTAGATGCGGCGTTTTGCTACACTGCCTCGCCACCGTCGAACCAGCATTACAGGCGATCGCCGGCCTTGCGTTGACTTGGTCGCCGGGATCACAGGCGCGGCAAAAAGGGGCCGCAACGCCGCCGTCTACTGCCCCGATCAACAGCCCCGGCAAATCGATCCCATCATCTTGTCGACCTTCGCTTCTTCACGATCGATGGCGGGACTGGTGCCAAGTAAAGGCCCCTTTATTGGATGGCCGAAGCCAGACGATGAAAGGGCCGTGCCCAACGCGTTAGTGCCGGGCGCAGCGGCGCTGCTGCCATAGGCACCCCCACTCATGGACATGTGAGGCGATCCCATTCCGCCGCCCCGGGCAAATACGGAGGTGGTCGAAAGGATAACGCAAAGGCTGACGCATAGAACGGAAAACGTTTTCATGCCGAGACTCCCTCGCCCACGCGAGTAACCCATGTGGCCAATGAAGATTTGCAGTCTTCACCGAGCCCGATATGGAGGACCCATGTTATCGTCAACGCTGCCCGGGTACTCGCCGTCTCCATACAGACCTCCCCACCCAGAATGATAGGTCGGGTAAGCATTGCCGTAACCAAATCTGATTGCATCTTGTGCGGGCGTTCTCTGACGCGCGTAGAGCGCGTGGTATTCGTCTGTTCCGTAGCCCCCACTGCCAGCCATTGCCGGCCCCGCGAGCGTCAGCGAAAGTGCGATTGCACCAGTCAATCTGAGGTTCATCGTAGTTCATTCCTTTTCATCGAGCGAACGGAGCGCAATCGTATCCATTTTGGACGATACCTCGCCGCGATCGAACGCCTGCGCGTTCATCTTGTACAGACGACATAGGAATGCATTTCGCCAACGCTGCTAAATTTTTCGTTAGAAAGATAATTCGTCGTCAGCAGGCGTGGTCGGCTAGCTGAGAGGGCCCATTCGATCCTGCGGTGCACCTCTGTAACTCCGCCTTCAGGGCGATGGCGTGGCCTCCACGGGGGATGAAAACTCGACGCGCGAAAAAAAACTTGGGAATGACTCACATGCTACCAAAGAATGCTCCGAGGGTACTTTAGGATAATTGGCGAGAGCATCGGCCGACTTCATTTCATGGAAACGCGAGCCTTCAAGAGCAAGGCACACATGTCGGTTATCGCGCTTCCGACCAACGAAGATCGTGGAGGCTGAAGACGCACTCACGATCGTATCCACAAACAAAATGGAGATGACCATGCGAAAGACCATTCTCACTTTACTTTTCATTCCGCTAATTGCTGCAGTAACGGTACAAGCGACAGCCGCTTCTGAACGCCACGACACGCGCGCGAAGGATCGCGCGGTAGCAAGCGAGCAACTGCGGAACAGCAATGCATATGCTGCACCCGATGATATTGCGGTGCAGTCAAACCGGTCAGACTATGATGAAGGCGCGATGACTTCGGGGATCGCTGGTCATTGATCTGTGTGTATCGAAGAGGGCCCGGCACTGCCGGTGCCCCTCTCGTACTTAGGCTCAGTAGCCTGCGGCGCGCTCTCGGATGTTTAGTGCTTCGCCCTGCTGCGACCGCAATGTGAGGGCGGCAAGGTTTCGCCGACGGTGTATGCCGGCCTCAATTAGAGTTCACACGATGTGTGTTCGCACTTCGGCTCACTTAACCGCCGATGCCGCGGCAGCGCTTCAAGAACACCACGACGTAGTCGACCTACACCTCATCCTCGGTGTTTCGTCCGACAAGTAGAGCGCTTGAATAATAACCTTCAATTTAGCTCGACTATACCTCAGTTTACTGGTGTCGCCGCTTGGCTGGCGCTAGTTTGAAAGCAGGCAGCCCGCCGCGTTCCTCCCTCGCGTAGCGTAGCATCGCTGCCAAAGCGGACGGCGTCCCGCGGCCTCACCCCTCCCCGCCAAAGGCAGGCTGGCGCCGTCCGCATCTCATCCACTAGTCTGAGCCATACCGCCTTGGGGACACGATACAAGGAAAGGCGTCAGTAGTCGGAGATGGAACTATCAAAACAATCCCGCTGATATCAGGGACTTGCCAACCTATATGCAGAACGGACGACTGCAGTTCGATAAGGTCGAATTCTTCAATCCGGTGCTCGGTACCGAGCTTGCCAGTCACGAAAAACTCGAGCTGCTTTCGCGCGCTCGGACCGACACTAATTTTCCATTAGGCGTTTAACGAAAGGTTTAATGGCGACAGTGCGGCCGTTCCTTATCTAAACATTGTTTGCATCTGAACATGCCAGAGGTCAGGACTGTGCGCCCAAAGAAGCGATCTGCATTGATCAAGCCTTCACTGCTGCTGGAGGTCGCTAGTCACGCGGCGATGGGAATTGCCGTCGGTCTCGGCTTTGCATTCCTCGTAACTCACATCACCGGGTTGGGCATTGCAGCTTTGATCAATTACGCCCCAGCTCCAAATGCCGTGATGCTAATGTTCGTGGGCACATGCGCGATAGCTTTCGGTATCGGAGCGACCCTGACGGGGTTAGCAATCACGTTGACTGAAGACTCCGACACGCCGCGGCGCTAATAACCACCGCAGTTTTTCTTGTTAGAGCTTTTGAAGGGACCGGCTAAAGTTTGTCCATTGGTTGGCGCGAAAGGAATCTGGAGTGGTCTGTACGATTACCTCGTAAGGCTATACGACTTCGCGCTTCGCTTTGCCGCCGCGTGGCGCTGAACCTGTCACCGCTGGCGCAAAGAACGCCCGAAAATGGTGTTCCAGAGAGGTGAATAAATGCCTGCGACCACTGGCGAGTCGCTTCTCTTGGCGGCGAGGCTGCAGCGGCTTCCGACAACCCGCTACACTTGGGCCTTCGTGTTACTGCTCGCGGGTGCGCTTATCGTCGAGGCTTTCGACATTGGCAGCCTGTCCGTCATCCTGCCGATCCTGAAGCCGTTGATGCATCTTAGTGCGATGGAGGTCGGCTTGCTCGCCGCCTCGTCGACGGTAGGCATCACCATCGGCATGATCCCCGCCGGCCTTCTGGCCGATCACTTCGGACGCAAGCCTGTACTGATCGGTGGCGTGCTGTGGTTCTCCGGTCTGACACTGGTCTCGGCGATGGCTCCCGATTTTCGGACCTTGCTGATATTGCGCGGCCTCTCAGGCCTCGGGATGGGAGCGACCTTCATCATGCCGTATGCGCTCCTTGTGGAGCTGGTGTCGTCTCGTACCCGTGCCGCCTTCTCAGGCATCCTGGAATCGGCACTCGGGATCGGCTACGTCACGGTACCGATCCTCGGCCTTGTCGTGCTGCCGAGCTTTGCGCCCGAAATCGCTTGGCGCGTATTTCTGCTGATCGGCGGATTGCCGATCGCCTATGTCTGGGTGTTGTGGAAATACCTTCCGGAATCGCCACGTTGGCTGAGCCGCGCCGGCCGATCGGATGAGGCGGAGCGCATCGTCGCGGCAATCGAGGAGCGGGTCGAGCAGTTGATCGGCGCGCCACTGCCGGAACCCGTCGTCACACGCGAGTTGGAAATGTCCCTCGGCAGCGAGCGCCAGCGGGTGAGCTTGCGCACCGCGCTTGAGGTCTGGCGGCCGCCCTATCTCGTGCGCACGCTCGCGATGACGAGCGGTGCCTTCGGCACCTTCGCCTTGTTCTACGTGGCGGTGAACTACATCCCCTCGCTCTTCGAGGCCAAATCAATCGGTCTCTCGAATGTCTTGATCCTGTCGCTGATAGTCACCAGCTCACAGATCCCAGGCAAGCTACTCAACGGCGTATTATCGGATTTTCTCGGGCGGAAACCGACTTACGCGCTGTTCGCCTCGGCTTCATTGGTCGGTGCTTACTTCTTCGGCCAGTCGTCGGACCCGATCGTGATGATGGGATGGGGTTGCCTATTCCTGTTTGCCGCGTCCGGATCTGCCCCGTCCTACAAGATGTGGTATGCGGAGCAGTACCCGACGCCGATCCGGGCCACCGGCCAGTCGACCTGCGAAAGCATCGGCGGCAAGCTGCTTGGCGGCGTCGTATGGACAGCGGTCTTTCCGGTGCTGGTCGATGCGTTCGGCATCGGCACTACGATGACGCTCATCGCTGTCATAGGCTTGGTCACGTTGCTTGTGGTCATCGTTTTTGCCCCGGAAACCGCCGGCCATTCCGCCGAAGAACTTGAAGGGCAAGCAAGAGGGCCGCGAAATGGATTGATGAACCAGCACGCCCCGGCCCAGGAAAAAATCTGAAAATTCCGCGAAATTAAGGGTTCGATTTTCCGTTGGCTAACCTCTACGATCGCTCA
This sequence comes from Bradyrhizobium sp., assembly GCF_049519115.1. GTDB lineage: Bacteria > Pseudomonadota > Alphaproteobacteria > Rhizobiales > Xanthobacteraceae > Bradyrhizobium. The sequence goes on along the minus strand of NZ_JBEKRB010000024.1, from coordinate 6,914 downwards.
TTATGGATCCCGCTGAGACGCCGGTCGCGATCGAATTTGGCCGTTTCCGTGTTTTGCCACACCGCCGCGAGCTCCTCGCCGAGGGCCAGCTGTTGGATCTTGGCGGGCGCGCATTCGACGTTCTGATGGCCTTGATCGAGACGTCAGGGGCTGTCGTCAGCAAAGACGTCCTGATAAACCGCGTCTGGCCGGACCGGATTGTCGAAGAAAACAACCTCCAAGCCCAGATCTCGACGCTACGCAGGGCCTTCGGGGCCGACCGTGACTTGATCCGCACGATCGCCGGGCGCGGCTACCAATTTACCGGCGAGATTCACTCGGTCTCGGCAACGTCCAATGCGGAGGCATCCGCGGGGATGGCTCCACCGACATCCACGCTATCTAGCCCGCCGACAAACCTACCAGAGCCGGTTTCCGAACTGATCGGCCGCGACGTCGAGCTGGACGATATCCTGGAGCTCAGCGCCTCGCATCGCCTTGTCACCCTGGTCGGCGCCGGCGGCATCGGCAAGACCCGGCTCGGTTTTGAGGTCGCACGACATCTGCTGGCGAGATTTGCCAATGGGATTTGGGCCATCGAGCTGGCGCCGCTGTCTGATCCCGAGCTTGTCCCGGTTACCGTAGCTACCACGCTCGGGCTCGAACTCGCTTCGGGCACGGCATCGCCGATAACTGTTGCGAACGCGCTCCGCTCGAAGCGGCTCATGCTGGTGCTCGACAATTGCGAGCATGTGATCGACGCCGCGGCGCGGATGGCCGAGTCGTTGTTGCGCGTCAACCCGGGAGCACGCGTGATCGCCACCAGCCGCGAGCCACTCAGGGCAGAGGGCGAGTGGGTTTACCCGGTGCCGCCGCTCGCTGTCCCCGCAGAAGATAGCCCTGACGACGAGGCCCCGCTTCGCTACGGCGCCGTTCGGCTGTTCGTCGAGCGGGCACGCGCGGCCGCGCCATCCTTTGCGCCTGACCCACGCGCAGCGGCCGCGATCGCCGAAATTTGTCGTCGCCTCGACGGTATCCCGCTGGCAATCGAGCTTGCGGCGGCGCGCGCCGCGGCCCTTGGGATAGAGGGCATTGCGGCCCGGCTCGATGATCGTTTTCGGCTGCTCGCGGGCGGCCATCGCACGGCAATGCCGCGCCATCAGACATTGCGAGCGACGTTCGACTGGAGCTACGAGTTGCTAACCGAACCCGAGCGCGTGGTGCTGCGTCGCTTGGCAGTCTTCGCTGGCGGCTTCAAACTGCTAGCCGCGAGTGCGATAGCGACGGATGAGAAGATTGCGGCGACGGAGGTCGTCGATTGCATTGCGAACCTGGTCGCGAAATCGCTCGTGACCGCGGACGGCGACGGCGAGACGGTAGGTTATCGGCTGCTCGAAACGACCCGTGCTTATTCGCTCGAAAAGCTCGTTCAAGCCGGTGAGTTCGATGCGGTAGCGCGACGCCATGCCAGACGCTATCTGGATCTTCTTGAGAGCGCCGAGGCGGAGACGCGGCCAACCGACGAATGGCTGACAAGCCACGTCCCGAGAATTGACGATTTACGCGCGGCGCTCGACTGGGCAGTTTCGCCGGGTGGCGACGCTTCGATCGGCGTGGCGCTGACTGCCGCCGCGGTCCCCTTGTGGATGCATCTGTCACTAATGGAGGAGTGCAGCGGCCGGGTCGAACGGGCTCTCGCCGCGATCGATGCCGGGACGGGTCGAGACTCGCGCCACGAGATGCGGCTCCGCGCAGCGCTTACGGCATCGCTGATGTATACCAAGGGTGCCGTTTCCGAGGTCGGCACGGCCGGGCAGAAGGCCCTCAAGATTGCGGAGAGCCTTGACGATGCTGAGTACCAGTTGCGCTCGCTTTGGGGCCTGTGGTCCTTTCGCCTCAACTGCGGCGAACAAGTCGCCGCTCTGAGCCTGGCTGAAAGGTTCTATACGCTGGCGGCGAAGCGGTCCGAGCCGAACGATCGACTGACCGGCGAGCGAATGATCGGTACGTCGCAGTATTACCTGGGCGATTTCTCCAGCTCGCGGCGACACCTCGAAAACGTGCTGGCCCATTATGTCACTCCTGCCCGGAAGTGGCACAGCGTTCGCTTTGAAGTCGACCAGCGGGCGGCGGCGCGGGCCTACCTTGCCCGGGTCATGTGGCTGCAGGGATTGCCGGATCAGGCGATGCGGACCGCCGAACGCAGTGTCGCGGACGCGACCAATCACGCAATCTCGCTGGGTCTCGCTCTTGCCATGGCGGCATGCCCCATTGCGCTTCTTACGGGCGATCTGGCTGCGGCGGAACATTACGTGGAAATGCTGCTCGACCATTCGACAAGGCATGCCCTGGCGCGCTGGCGCGCCTTTGGCCGCAGCTATCAGGGAGTGCTCCTTATCCAGCGTGGCGATCTCAGCAACGGATTAAGGCTGCTGCGCGCCGGTTTCGATGAACGAGGCGCCGCCGGGTCCGTCCCACGGTTCTTTACGTTCCGCATGGCAGAGGCCTTGGGCCGTTCCGGGCAGATCGCCGACGGGCTTGCCGCGATCGAGGAGGCGATCGTCAGCTCCGAGCGGAGCGAGGAACGCTGGGCAACTGCCGAGTTTCTGCGCATCAAGGGCGAGCTTCTTCTGTTGCGGGGCGGAGCCGCAGCGACGGCCGAGGCTCACTTCCGGCAGGCGCTCGACTGGGCGCGCCGCCAAGGCGCACTCTCCTGGGAACTGCGCTGCGCTACGAGCCTTGCCCGACTGTGGCGCAACCTGGCTCGAAGCAATGAGGCGGGCGAACTTTTGGCGCCGGTTTATAATCGGTTCAGCGAGGGCTTTGATAGCGCCGATCTCGAAGCGGCAAAGGCGTTGCTCAAGGATCTGTCATAACCAAAAAAGTGCCCGCCACGGCTTCTGCCCCGAAAGCCGTAGCTGTTCCATGCCGCCAGAACCGTTGGGCAATTTGCGAAAGGCAATGGCGCGAACGCCAATTCAAATCATTTCAGGACTTTTCATGCTGCGCTCAAGACAATTCCCGAGACATTTTACGCCGATCAAGTGGATAGTTCGGCCACAAGCCGGGTGACGTCGACCAGTTCAGCCGTGACTGGACCCGACCTGCTACGATTGCGAAGGTCGAAGGCCATGTTGTCGCCGCGCCAGAGTGAATATGTCGACGCGATCTTGCTTGAGAACACCCGGCTTTCCGCCGAGCTTGTCGCGGAACGCCGCGAGCGGAGGAAAGCCGAAGAGGCGCTACGCGCCAGCGAGGCGTCGCTCGACGAGATGCAGCGCATCAGCCAAACTGGGAGCTGGCGTTGGAACGTGCGGACCGGCGCGGTCCAATGGTCAGTGGAGCACTTTCGAATCTTCGGCTTCGATCCGGCTTTCGAGCAGCCCTCCCACGCCAAACACATGCAAAGAATTCACCCGGAGGATCATTTTTCGGTGGAGCGAACGCTCGCCGAAGCTTCGTCAAAAAAGAGCATGTTCAGCCATGAGTATCGCATTGTCTTGCCGGATGGATCGATCAAGCATGTGCAGAGCACGGGTTATCTCGATAAGAACACATCGAGTGACCTCGAATTCGTCGGCACGGTCCTTGACATCACCGAGCGCCGGCACGCCGAGGAGGCGGCAAGGCGCGCGCAGGCGACAATTGCGCGGCTGACACGGCTGTCAACGGTGGGCGAACTCGCAGGATCCATCATTCACGAGGTCATTCAGCCATTGACGGCCATCGTGACGAATGCCGAGGCTTGTCTGAGCTGGCTGGACCGGGACCAGCCCGATCTCGTTAAAGCGCGGAGTACAATCCCCCACGTCGTGCAGGACGGCCAACGCGCCGCTGAGGTGGTCAAGGGACTGAGGGCGCTGGCACAAAGATCCGGCTCGGAAATGACAAAAGTCGATATCAACGATACTATTCGGGAAGTGCTGACGCTTCTTCGCAGCGACCTACAGCGCGGCGGAGTGATGCTTCAAATCGATCTCTCTTCGGATGACATACCGATTCTGGGCGATCGGATTCAATTGCAGCAAGTGCTGCTCAATTTGATTCGAAACGGAATTGAGGCGATGAGCACCATATCCGACCGCCCCCGTGTCCTAAGAATTAGGTCGGAGTTCACGGAAAACGGCGAGGCGCTTGTCGCAGTCGAAGACACTGGCGTCGGTTTGGATCCGGAGTCTGCCGATCGCATCTTTGAACCGCTCGTTACGACGAAACCTGACGGCATGGGCATGGGGCTTTCGATCTGCCGGTCCATCGTCGAGGCCCATAGCGGGCGCCTATGGGCGTCACCGACCCTGGCCCATGGCACGGTCATGCGATTCACGGTGCCGTTGGTAGTGAACGCCCGATCCAGATCCTGATGTTTCTCTCGTCTGGCGACAGCGGGCTATCCGCTTAAGCCGTCTCTTATCTAACGGTTTGCCACGCAGAAATCTGCATGAGCCGCCCGGCGATAAACGCGTGTCTGAGACAGCGATCCACTTCTCAAACAATGCGAACAGCAGCCAAAAATTAAATCCGTTGTTACTTGGAAGCGTCTCAGCAAACTCTATTCTCGTTTTTGCAGGAAATCCACTCTCCGCTATTTCATCGCTGTAGTGGAAGAACTGGCTTTCAGGCGACGGGCGAGGCATCAAACGGCCGTGGCTCAGCCTCAGGTCCGCCAACTGAAAAATAGCAACGAGAACAAACTTCAGCGGTGAACAGATCTTTCCCAACGAACCTCGAGGACGCGCAATGCCCTCCAAAAACGTTGCTGGTCAATTCGCTGATTCACTGGCGGCGGCTGGTGCCAAGCGCATCTACGGAATACCCGGTGGCAGTCTCAACGGTCTGGTGGATGCCATGAAGATCACAGCGCCTTCCCTTCTTCGCCCGCAAGTGGGGTCCCGCTCCGGTTCGAGGACACGGGTGGCCGACTTTCTCGCGCTCATGAAGCCACGCGTGATGTTGCTTGCGGTGTTCACCGCATTCGTCGGGATGATGATTGCGCCGGCACCTCTCGATCCATCATTCGGCTTGCTTGCGATCATCGCAATCGCCCTTGGCGCCGGCGCCGCCGGGGTGCTGAATATGTGGTACGATGCCGACATCGATGCCGTGATGACCCGCACGGCTCGGCGTCCGATTCCTCGCGGCAGGATTTCGCGACAACAAGCGCTCGTGTTCGGACTATTTCTTTCCTGCGGCGCGGTCCTCGTCCTTGGCATGGCGACCAATGTCGCAGCCGCTGGCCTGCTCGCCTTCACGATTTTCTTCTACATCGTCATCTATACCCTGTGGCTGAAACGTCATACGCCGCAGAACATCGTCATCGGTGGCGCCGCCGGAGCGCTTCCGCCAGTAGTTGGCTGGGCAGCCGTCATGGGAAACATCGGCCTCGAGCCGATCGTCCTGTTCCTCATCATCTTCCTGTGGACGCCGCCGCATTTCTGGGCGCTGTCGCTCAATCGCGCCGACGAATACGCCCGTGCGGGCGTACCCATGCTGCCTGTCGTTGCCGGTAGGGCCGCAACTACGCAACAGATCCTCATTTATAGTTTTCTCCTTGTTCCTGCTTCCATGCTGCCATCGGCACTGGGGATTGCTGGTACGCCTTATGCCGCGATTGCTCTTGCCAGCGGAACGATTTTCGTTGTGCTCGCGTGGCAACTTCGGCGGAGCCAGGAAAACGACCGACAAGCCCCTCGGCGCCTGTTCCTGTTTTCCATCTCCTACTTGTTCTTGTTGTTTGCTGCGCTCCTGACAGGCGACGGAAGCATTCAATGGGCGTCGCCCGCCTCATCACGTATTTCGCAGCCAGTCCCTGCGTCGGCTCCGGCCGCAACGTTGCCGGGCGCCGCTCGAACCGCACACTGCTTCACGACTGCCACCGCGGAAGAGGTCTAATATGCGCTACCGTATACTGGCTCTCGCCTTGATCGGCGTCGCACTCGGCGGCTGCTCGGAAGGCGTCCTCAACCCCAAAGGCCCTGTTGCCGCGGCCGAGCGGACGATTTTGTTTAACTCGCTCGGCATCATGCTGGCGATCGTTATTCCGACAATCCTCGCCACGCTTGCCGTCGCTTTCTGGTTTCGAGCATCGAATCGGCGCGCTACATACCTGCCGGACTTTGAGTATTCCGGGCGCCTCGAGCTGCTTGTTTGGTCGATCCCCGCCATGACGGTTCTTCTCGTGGGCGGCGTCGCATGGGTCGGGGCACACGACCTTGATCCTCGCAAGGCGATTAGCTCGACGGCCAGGCCTGTCCCGGTTCAAGTCGTTTCGCTCGACTGGAAATGGCTGTTTATCTATCCGGAGCAAGGAATCGCAAGCGTCAATCATCTGATGGTGCCGGTCGGCGCACCGATCAGCTTTGAGCTGACCTCCTCGACGGTCATGAATAGCTTCTTCGTGCCGCAACTCGGTAGCCAGATCTACACGATGTCCGGAATGGTAACACGCCTCCAGCTGCAGGCCGACCATGCTGGAACCTATCCAGGACTATCAACCATGTTTAGCGGTGATGGATTCTCCGACATGCGCTTCACGGTCGATGCAGTCGAAAGCGACGACTTTGCGCGATGGGTCCGAGGAGCGCACGAAACCGGTCAGGCGCTCGATTCGCAGACTTATGCCGAACTGGCCAAGCCAAGCCAGGCAGTCGTGCCATTCACCTACCGCGCCGTCAGCGCCGATCTGTTCGGCGGCATCGTGAATACCGCATCGGCTGCGGACGATCCGTCGCAACGCATTTGTTCACCGTCGCAGAGAGCAGAACAATGAATCTCCTTGGCAAACTTGATTGGAGCGCGATTCCCTTTCATCAGCCAATCATCATGGGCGCAACGGCGGCCATGGGCCTTGTCGTGGTGGCCGTCATCGGATTCATCACCATGAAGGGCGCGTGGCTCTATCTGTGGCGCGAATGGCTTACTTCGGTCGACCACAAGCG
>NZ_JBEKRB010000023.1:0-125246 GCF_049519115.1 Bradyrhizobium sp. | reverse complement strand
GCGACCCGCACCGAGGCGGCGAGGATTGGCGGCGTGACGCTGCAGATCATCCGGGACTGGGTGATGCGGTTTAATGCGCGGGGGGCTGCCGGCCTGCTTGACGGCAAATCGCCAGGTCAACCTGCAGCGAGTGACCGTACTCAGGCCACAGGTCCTCGAGGCGGAGCAACTGCTCTGCCTGACCAGGCGTGAGTTCGTTCAAATCGACCATCGAGTGTCCTGTACCCTATCGAGAAGTTTCCAAATAAGGTAACAGGTGCGTAGAGTCAAGTACGCACAGGTGCGTAAGTTTGGGTCGGCTTTGCCTCGGCCGGTTGGCCGTGCATCATGGTTAAGCAGCCGAATCAGGGGAATTTAGGTGGCGAAGAAGAGCGAGCCGGCGAAACCGAAACGACCGAGCGGGCCGCGCGCGCCGGCCGGCAAGCACGCTTTGACGGTCATCATCTCCGAAAAGACGATTGAAGAAGCCAAGATCAAGGCGATCCGGGAAAAGACCAACGTCTCCCAGGTGGTAGCGGAACTGCTCGATGGCTGGCTGTCGGGGCTCTACAAGCTGAAGCCGTGACCTTCTTTAACCTGCACTGACGAAGAACCTCTTGGCGGTCGCGAGGCCGATGCCGCTGCTGCCTTCCGTGACGACGGCGATCTTGTTTTTCAGTAAAGACATTTTGTTTCCTTCCGCGCCCGTCAATGTTCGAGCCCAACGGCGCTACCGTTGTGAGCATCGACGGGCGCCGTATCGCGACTTTGGCGCAGTTCCTCCTTTAGTTCTTCCACTTCCCGTTCCAAGCGTTCGATGCGATGGAGAGTGTAGTCAAAGCTGGAGTAATCCATCGCTTCTATCCAGGCGAAAACGGCCGCGAGCGCGCGACGAAGTTTCCCCTGCTCTGGGACCAGATGGTTCGCTGTGTCTGTCATTGGCTCCTCAGATCAAACTTCGATGCATTTCGCGTACTGCCCTCAGAGCTGCGACCAGCCCCCGTCGACCGGAAGTTCGACGCCGGTCATGAAGGTCGCGTCGAACGCGAGGAAGAGGACGGCCTTGGCGAGTTCCTCCGCCGTTCCGAAGCGCTTCATCGGAATGGCCTCGGTCATCTGCGCTATGAGATGGGCGGCCAGGTCTTTATCGGGCATCGACTTGGCGGCGATCGGCGTGTCGGTGGGGCCGGGCGACACTGCGTTGACGCGAATCCCCCGAGGAAGCAACTCAGCGGCGAACATCCGGGCGAAGTTTCGCAGCGCAGCCTTGGCCCCTCCATATGCGGCGAGCATGGGCATCCCCTTGACGTTTGCGGTCGAGGTCGTGAGGACGATGGAACCGCCGCGAGTGATCAGCGGCGAAAGTTTCTGTACCGCGAAAAACGGTCCCTTGGCGTTCAGGTTGAACATCTCGTCGAAGGTCGCCTCGGTCGTTTGCTCGAGCGGGGCGAAGAGACTGAACCCGGCATTGACGAAGAGCAGGTCCAAGGTGCCGAACTCGGCCTTCGCCCGAACGGCGAGGGCGTCGAGGTCCGTCAACGAACGCGCGTCGCTCGAAATCACGATGGCGTCCTTTCCAATCTCCTTCTCGGCCGAATCGAGGCCGGCCTGCGACCGCCCCGTCACCAGAACGCGCGCACCCCCATCGAGGAGCATCTTCGCCGTCGAGAGCCCTATGCCGCTCGTGCCGCCGATGATCACCACTTTTTTATCTTGGTATCGTTGCATGCGTATTCTCCTCGCGACGTCAGGGTCGCTTTGCTGATTTTGAACTGTTTGGTTTGTTAATAGATACAGTGGACGCGGTCAAGGCAATTTTGAACTAGTCGTTTCAAAATACCGTGGGACCCTGTGGACCACGTTGCTCCGCAACCGCATGCTGAGTCTGGTCACCGCGACCATTCCGCCGCGACGGCGCTCCTTCAGGACGCCGCGCTCAATAATGTTGGGTAAGACACGTCGATGCTAGTTCTGCCGGTGCTATTTCGCGACGCCTGCATTGACGAACAGGACGTCGATGCGGCCATGCTTTTTTTTCACTTCCGCCACAAGCGATTTTACTGCAGTCGGGCACCAAGCGTCGGAAGAGATCACCTCGATGCCCGGCACATACTGACGGGCTGCTGCGACAGTTTGAGGATCCGAACCGGTGTCGATCACCGTCGCTCTTCGGCCTTGAACAGCGGCTCACCCCGCCTTGTGATGAGTTGCCAAATAGTGAGGCCAACGGCCACCTCGACAGTCGTCACATAAAAGGCAACAATCAGCCAAGGTGCTCCGTTTAAGTCGCCCATGGTGCCGGCGCGGATAGAACTAATGGTGCCAGACCCGAAATCCAGAACTGTCTCGATGACGAGTAGCCATATAAGGGCGATCGACAAACGCAGACGCGAATGGAGGCAGAATAGGATCACCAGCGCCAGCGCCCACCCAACAAGATCGCCGATGACAATCTGATCACGAACAGCATTGGGCATTTTCATGCCGGCGTCTTGTGAGGAATAAACCGCGAGAGCCAGGGTTCGTCCCAAATGGACGGCAGTCAATGCCATCAGGGCGCTTGCGCGGCTAAGGTTTCGTAGTCGCGGTACAACGTACCACACCGCCAGAGCAATGAATGCGCCCGTGTTTAAAACCTGGGCCATATACATGGCTATCTCGGCATTCATGGTTTTTAACCCTTCCTGTGGACTATTGCAGCGACCGCTGCATGGATTATGGCTACGACAAGTCGACGCCTGAGACCTTGACGATGGCCTGCCACGCGGCTTCCTGGTTGGCGCGATCGTGAAAATGTGGCTGGCGCATCGCCTCCATCGGGCCGGTGAACTTCTTGGGCGCCGAGGCGAAGAATTGCCCCGAGACGTCGGTTCCGAACGCCGATGCCTGAAGGTAGCGACGGACTGCGGTCTCAGGAGAGTGAGACATGCCGGGGATAAGCTTCATCAGCGGAACCATCAGCCACTTCAAGGCAGGGCCAGCGTTTCGCATGCCCTGGGTGTCGGGCGTGCTGCCAGGCGAGACGGCGTATACGGCCATGCCGGGCGGTAGCCGGCGCGACAGCGCCGCCGCCCACCAAGCGGCGATGAGTTTCACGTCGGAGTGCGCCCGGCGGGGCTCGTACTTCACGCTCGGTCCGCTGCGCAGCAGGGCTTCCACCGCAGCGCTTCGGTCGCGATGGTGTTGCGTGGCCGCTAGGGCCGCCACGTCGGTGTAGGGAAACAAGGGTACGTCCCCTCGGGCGGATTCCGAGCCGGCGATAACAATCCGCGCGTTGGGGCTCAGCAGGTTGGCGCGGAGCAACCCGACGGTCAGTTGATGATGGCCGATGAGCGGGGCCTGAGTCGACTCGATGCCCGTCGCCGTGAGCACGCGCTCCTTACCTCCGATCCACCCTGCGTTTAGCAGTAGGAAATCGACCGGCTTACCTACCCTGACCAGCTCGGCGAGTGCGGATTGGACGCTGGTCGGCGTGTCCAGATCCAGCTCCAGCGGCGTGAAAACCTGTGTCTTGGTCTCAGCCGCGAGCTGAGCGGCCGTTTCCTGGACCCGAGCCAAGCTGCGCCCGGTGACGACGATCTCGCGCCAGCCCTCTCCGGCAAGAGCGCGGGCCGCCGCATAACCGAGCCCGGAGGTGGCGCCGGTGACGAGAGCGATCGAATGGCTCATAAGTGGTTCCTTGGTGAAAGAGAAGGCTGAACCGGTCTCCGAGGACCGTCTTGATATTTTTGAACTGTTTCGTTATGTATTGGCTGGATACTAATCACGGTCAAGGGATTTCGAACTAAATGTTTCAAAATGATGCCAAGCCCCGTGGTCGCCCGCGCAGTTTCGACGAGAGGGACGCGCTGGAAAAGGCGACCCAGGTCTTCTGGTCGAAGGGCTACGACGGCGTGACGATCGACGATCTCGTCGCCGGGATGGGCGTGGGACGGCCGAGCCTGTATTCGATCTTCGGAGACAAGCGGACGTTGTTCTTGCGCGTCCTTAAGGCGTATGCAGAGACGAAAGGCGCTCTCGCTGCGAAAGCACTCCTCTCGCCGCAGTCGCTTCGCGACTCGCTCATCAGCTTCCTGAGGTTCAACGTCGAAATTGCGACCGAGAAAGGATCCGCCCAGGGATGTCTTCTCGTGTGCGTCGCGCCGCTTGTGAACGACGCTGAGGTCCGGCAGTTCCTGCAGAAGGCGGTAGCTGGCGCCGTGGCGCTGGTAGAACGTCGTTTCCGGGACGGGATTAGCGCGGGAGAAATCCCGTCTGACTTTCCTGTAGCCGCCCGCGCGAGCCAGGTCATGGACCTTGCCCGCGGTCTGACGATGCGTGCGCAGATGGGCACGTCGCGTAAGACGCTCCTCAAAGACGCCGGGGAAGCGGCCGACTTGGTGCTCCTGCCGCGGGGTGGAAATCCAGAACGTTGATGCCGAAGGCGAAAAGGTCGGAGCGAGCAACTTGCGCTGGCGCCACTCGGTCCACACGGTTACCCATCACACACACCGTCCCAATCAAAACCCCGCCGTCGCCGGCGGGGTTTTGATTCGGGGGGACCTACTTTGATCGGGTAGGGGACCTATTATGCTCGGATTAGGGGACGTTTAATTAGGGGACGCATTATGCCCGGCGCTGCAGCCTCGGAGTCACGCCTGAAACAGGCGCTCGACGGATTATGTCAGATCACGAACACCCCGTCGTCGATCCGCACGTGTCGCACTTCATGCAGGTACCGTTACGCACCAGCGTGAAGTTGCCGCACTCCGAGCACATCTCGCCCTCGTAGCCTTTGGCTTTCGCCTCGGCGCGGCGTTCGGCCTTGGAGGGATGAGCGGCCGTGGCCGCGCCCGCCTTGCTCCATTGCAGCGCCTCGAGCTTTTCGGTCGGTGAGAGGTCGTGTTGCGCTTCCTGCTTCAGCGCGACCGCGCCTTCCACGGTGTCGGACACGCGGCCGTGGCCGCCAGCGGGAGACAGCGACGTCACCTTGCTGCCGCCCGAGGGAGCGGAGTCCGAACCCGCGCTGACCACAGCACTTCCGCCGCGCATCACCACGAGATTGTCGGTCCGCGAACGTGTCAGCCCCTTGGAGAGATATTTGTTCGCCTGATGGTGACCGTGGCTCTCGGGGTCCTTGCCTTCCTCGACACCCTTGCCGAGCGCGTCGAAGCCGCTTTCGGTCGGATCGACATGGGCGAGGTCGAAGCGCGACATGTAGCTGACCGCGAGTTCGCGGAAGACATAGTCGAGGATCGAGGTCGCATACTTGATGGAGTCGTTGCCCTGCACCGGGCCCGCCGGCTCGAAGCGGGTGAAGGTGAAGGCATCGACATATTCTTCCAGCGGCACGCCGTACTGAAGTCCCAGTGAAACCGCGATCGCGAAGTTGTTGATGAAAGAACGCAGCGCCGCGCCTTCCTTGTGCATGTCGATGAAGATCTCGCCGATGCGGCCGTCGTCATATTCGCCGGTTCGCAAGTAAACCTTGTGCCCGCCGACCACGGCCTTCTGGGTGTAGCCCTTGCGGCGATCCGGCATCTTCTCGCGCTCGCGCATCACGATAATGCGTTCGACGAGTTTTTCGACGATCTTTTCCGAGACCTGCGCGGTCCGCGCGGCCATCGGCTTGTCGTAGTACGCCTCGACCGTATCGTCCTCGTCGTCATCGTCACTGATGAGCTGCGAGTTGAGCGGCTGCGACAGCTTCGAGCCGTCGCGGTAGAGCGCGTTGGCCTTCAGCGCCAGTTTCCAGGACAAGAGATACGCCGATTTGCAATCCTCGACGGTGGCGTCGTTCGGCATGTTGATGGTTTTGCTGATCGCGCCCGAGATGAACGGCTGGGAGGCCGCCATCATACGGATGTGGCTTTCGACCGACAGATAGCGCTTGCCGATCTTGCCGCAGGGGTTGGCGCAGTCGAACACCGGATAATGCTCGGCCTTCAGGTGCGGCGCGCCTTCCACCGTCATCGCACCGCAGATGTGGACGTTAGCGGCCTCGATCTCGCGCTTGGTGAAGCCGAGCGCGGTGAGCAGGTCGAAATTCGGTGCCGCAATGGCTTCTAGCCCAATGCCGAGCTGGTCGCGGATGAAATCCTCGCCGAAGGTCCACTTGTTGAAGGCGAATTTGATGTCGAACGCGGTCGGGAGCGCCTTTTCCACTTTCGCAATGGCTTCGTCGGTGAAGCCTTTGGCCTTCAAGGTTGACGCGTTGATGCCGGGCGCATTCGAGAGCGAACCAAGACCGACGGCATAGGCCTCGATCTCGGCGATCTCGCTTTCGCGATAGCCGAGCGCGCGTAGCGCCGCCGGCACCGCCTGGTTGATGATCTTGAAGTAGCCGCCGCCGGCGAGCTTCTTGAATTTCACCAGCGCGAAATCCGGCTCGATGCCGGTGGTGTCGCAATCCATGACCAGACCGATCGTGCCGGTTGGCGCCAGCACAGTCGTTTGCGCGTTGCGGAAGCCGTTGGCCTCTCCAAGCGCCAGCGCATCGTCCCACGCCTTGGTCGCACGCGCGATCAAATCGGCTTGCGGGCAGGAGGCGTGGTCGAGCGGCACCGGGCTCACCGCCAGCGCCTCATAGCCGGACGCGTTGCCGTGCGCGGCGTTGCGGTGGTTGCGGATCACCCGAAGCATGTGCGCGGAATTCTTCTTGTAGCCGGGGAAGGTGCCGAGTTCGCCCGCCATCTCCGCTGAAGTCTTGTAGGCAACGCCGGTCATGACTGCTGTGAGTGCGCCGCAGAGCGAGCGGCCTTCCTTGCTGTCGTAAGGAAGACCCATGGTCATCAGGAGACCGCCGATATTGGCGAAGCCGAGGCCTAGCGTGCGGAACTCGTAGGAGAGTTCGGCGATCGCGCGCGAGGGGAATTGCGCCATCATCACGGAGATCTCGAGCACCAGCGTCCAGAGCCGGCAGAGATGCTCGTAGGATGCGACGTCGAAGGTCTTGGACTGGATGTCGTAGAACGTCAGCAGGTTGGCGGACGCCAGGTTGCACGCCGTGTCGTCCAGGAACATGTATTCCGAGCACGGATTGGACGCGCGGATGTCGCCGGAGGCTTTACAGGTGTGCCAGTCGTTCATCGTGGTGTTGAAGTGCAGGCCGGGATCGGCCGACGCCCAGGCGGCGTAACCGATTTTCTCCCAGAGATCGCGGGCCTTGAGGGTTTTCGTCACCTTCTTGGTGGTGCGGCCGATGAGATTCCAATTCCCATCCGTTTCTACCGCGCGCAAAAAGTCGTCCTTCAGCGATACCGAGTTGTTGGAGTTCTGGCCGGACACCGTGAGATAGGCTTCGGAATCCCAGTCGGTGTCGTAGATGTCGAAGTTGATGTCCTTGTAGCCTTGCTTGGCGAACTGGATCACGCGCTTGATGTAGTTGTCGGGCACGAGCGAGCGGCGCGCGAGCTTGATCTCGCGGCGTAGCGCCGGGTTCTTCTCCGGATCGAAGCAGTCGTCGCCCGAACCTTCGCAGTTCACCGCCGCCTTCATCACGGCCTTGAGGTGCTTCTGGTTGATCTTGGAGCCGGTGACTAGAGCTGCAACCTTCTGCTCCTCCTTCACCTTCCAGTCGATATAAGTCTCGATATCCGGATGGTCGGCGTCGACCACGACCATCTTGGCGGCGCGGCGCGTGGTGCCGCCCGATTTGATCGCGCCCGCGGCGCGGTCGCCGATCTTGAGGAAGCTCATCAGGCCCGACGAGCGGCCGCCACCGGAAAGCTTTTCGCCTTCGCCGCGCAGCCGCGAGAAGTTCGAGCCGGTGCCGGAGCCATATTTGAACAGGCGCGCCTCGCGCACCCACAGGTCCATGATGCCGCCCTCGTTGACGAGGTCGTCACTGACGCCCTGGATGAAGCAGGCATGCGGCTGCGGATGTTCGTAGGACGATTTGGACTTGGTCAGTTTGCCGGTGAAGGGATCGACATAATAATGGCCCTGGCCGGGGCCATCGACACCGTAGGCCCAGTGAAGCCCGGTGTTGAACCATTGCGGCGAGTTCGGTGCGACCATCTGCTTGGCCAGCATGAAGCGCAGTTCGTCATAGAAGGCGCTGGCGTCTTCTTCCGAGGAGAAATACTTGCCCTTCCAGCCCCAATAGGTCCAGCAGCCGGCGAGGCGATCGAACACCTGCTTGGCGGAGAGTTCGCTGACGAAACGCTCGTTTTCAGGCAGGGCCGCAAGCGCCTCGGTGTCGGGCACCGAACGCCACAGCCAGGACGGCACGGTCTCTTCCTCGACCTTCTTCAGCCGCGCGGCAACGCCGGCTTTACGGAAATACTTCTGCGCCAGGACGTCGGAGGCGACCTGCGACCAGAAGCCGGGCACCTCGACGTTTTCCAGGCGGAACACCACCGAGCCGTCGGGATTGCGGATCTCAGATGTCGTCAATCTGAAATCAATCCGTGCATAGGGTGACTGGCCCGCAGTGGTATTACGCCGTTCGATTCGCATGGTCGTGCCCCGTTCTTTTTAGGCCGGCCGCCGCCGCGGCTGCCGGGATGTTTTCCTTGAGCGATCCTGCAAGGCCACGCGCCTGGTGGCCAAAAGTCCCGCACGCTACTGCCGGTGGATCCGGCCCTTTTCTCTGACGGTTCAACCCTCGGTGCGAGCACCAACGGCTGAACCGGTTCATGGATCACTCAAAAACGGAAGCTCCCCAGCCGCCGTTTCAGATCCATGTACTCAACGCCCCAACTCAAAACTGTGAGCCATTTTGGCTCGTTTTTTCGCGTCCGAATAATCCCTGGATGAGGGACAAAAAGGCCCGCATCCGCTGCCTCGACCGGCTGACGGAGTGGTCAATTTGGAACCCTTCAGGGAGTGACCGGCGGGACCCAAACACACTCGCGCCGAACGACAGAAAGCTAGGACGACTCCAACGCGCCCGTCAAGGATTAGTACGAGTTCCTGAATCAAATACTAAATATGGTGGGAAGCGGGGAAAACCAGGGGGCATCGCCCGCACCTGATGGGGCCAAGTATCAGTGAGTCCTCAGGGATTCCCAAGCGAAAAAAAGTCGCTGGCGACGGGGATGTAGACTTCGCCCCGCTGTTCACAGGGGCAACTATTTATTGTGCCCCACATCTTGCCTGGCGGAGACTCACCTGGGGCTACGGCCATCTCGCCCCTATGTCCGGTCAGGTATACGTCCCTGACCATGGTTTGAGCACCCGATCGGCGGCAAGGTAGCCGCGTTGGTGGCAACGCGGTCGCCGATTCTCACTGGTTTCCCCCCATGGCATCTTCCGACCAGCCGGGCGCGACAGCGCGCATCGCGCCCGCAGGGCTAGCCTTCCTTGCGATGACCTCGATCGGCTGGGGATTCAACTGGCCGATCACCAAGTTCCTGCTCGGCTATCTGCCGCCGCTGACACTGCGCGGCAGCACAGGCGTGATCGGTGCCGCTCTGTTGGCGATCCTCGCGCTGTTGTGGGGCCAGAACCTGCGGGTGCCGCGCGCGATGTGGCCGCGCCTCGTACTGGCGGCCGTCCTCAATGTCGGCTGCTGGATGGTGCTGATGGGATTTGCGCTGGTGTTTCTTCCCGCCAGCGAAGCCGCGCTGATCGCCTACACCATGCCGGTCTGGGCCTCAATCCTGGCGTGGCCGATCCTCGGCGAGCGGCCGAACTGGTTGCGGGTGCTCTCGCTGGTGATGGCGTTTGCCGGCTTGTGTGCGATTCTCGGCGGCAACGGCGTTGCGGCGAGCCTGTCGAAACTGCCGGGAATCCTGTTTGCGCTGGGCGGAGCGATCGGCTTTGCCGTTGGCGCGGTTCTGGCCAAGAAGCTGCCTTTGAATTTGCCGCCGGTGTCGGCGGCAGCCTGGCAGATCGGAATCGGCTGTTTACCGGTCTCGATCGCCGGTTTTCTGTTCGAGACTTCCAATTTTTCCGGGTTGACCGGCACCGACTGGCTCCTGTTCGGCTATTCGACCGTCGTCCAGTTCTGCATTGCCTATGTTTGCTGGTTTGCGGCGCTGGTGCGGCTGCCGGCGTCTGTTGCGGCGATCGGCACCATGGCGGTTCCCGTCATCGGCGTGATGACGTCAGCCGTCGCACTGCACGAGCCGCTCGGCCTCGGCCAGATCGCGGCCCTTCTGTTCACGCTTGCGGGTGTGGCACTCGCGACGCAATCCTGAAACGCACCCGCCTTACGGGCAAGGATGCGCCAACCCGTCGTCGCCGTTATAGGTGCCCGACTGCGGGTCGTAGGAGGAAGAAGCCTGCGCGCAGTTGCTGGCATTGACGTCGGCGAGCGGTGAGGGCCCGGTCGCAGGACCGCCGTCGGAATACTGGTCGTTTCCGGGTGCGTCATAGGTCGGCGCTCCATAGTAATAAGTCGACGGCACGCCGACGACGATGATACGGGCGTCCCGTCGGCCGGATTCATGGCCGCGATCATGGCCTTGATCGCCCACGTGGCCAATCTCTTCCGCGTGCCCGATCGCAACGGACGGCGCTGATGGCACGACGCGCGGCGGCAACGCCTGCGCGGCAGGGGCTGCGACCACCGTGCCGGTCTGAAGGGGTCTCATCGGCGGACGGGGCAGGGCATTCACATGGGCCGGGTGGCCGGCACCTCGATATTCGGCGTGGTTTGCGGCGGGCGCGGCCATCGCCAGAACCAGGGCGATTGCCGTGGCGGCGCCAAAACCTTTTGCGTGGATTGATGAGATGGTCATGGTCGGCTCCTTGACTTGCTCGAAAGATCCACCCCTCCCGAGGGCTGATGTTCCCGAGTCGCAACGACGCGTGCACTTAAAGTGATGAAATCGCGCCGTTGGCTGGGCGGAACGAACGGTCGGGCCAATGACGCGGCTGTGATGACGGCCTTGCCCGGGAAGACCCTCAAGCCTGCCGCGCAGGCCTGCTGGGCAATGCCCAACTGGACAATTCGGCACGCAGGTGGCATCAGAACGGCATCGCACAACAAGGCGGCTTGGCCCGATGAAGCAGTTCTTCCTCAAAGTGTTCACCTGGTGGAACGGCCAGACTTTCGGCACGCAGCTATGGACCTGGCGGTTCGGCGAGCTGGTTGGCGAGGACGAGCAGGGCAACCGTTACTACCGCACCGCGGGCCGCAAGATCGATCCGACGCTCGGCTTCGAGCGCCGCTGGGTGGTCTATAATGGCTATGCCGAGGCGACCCGCATTCCTCCGTCCTGGCACGGCTGGATCCATCACACGGTCGACGTCGCCCCCACGGAAGAAAACTACACGCCGCGGGAGTGGGAAAAGCCGCATGTGCCGAACATGACCGGCACGCCCAACGCCTATCGCCCATCGGGCTCGACGCTGGCGAGCGGCCGAAGGCCCAAGGCCACCGGCGATTACCAGCCGTGGACTCCCGGAAACTGAACTCGAAACTGAGTTCGCACCACCGCGCCATCATTTTCGATTTCGACGGCGTGCTTGCCGACAGCGAGGTGCTGTCCAACACCGTGATCGCCGAGATCGTCACCGAATTGGGCGTACCTACGACGGTGGACGACGCCTACCGCACCTTCATGGGCAAGCGGCTTTCTGAAGTGATCGAGACCATCGAAGCCGTGACCGGCCGCAAGCTGCCTCCGGATTTCACTGACGCCTATCAGCTCAGGACGTTCGAGGCCTTTCGCGCTCGTCTGACACCGGTCGGCGGCGCGCGCGAATTTCTCGAGAAATTCCTCGGGATTTGGCGCAAGGTGCCGCGTTGCATTGCCTCGTCATCGTCACCCGAGCGGCTGGCGTTGAGCCTTGAGGTGCTGAACATGACGCCGCTGTTCGAAGGGCGGGTGTTCAGCGCCTCGAACGTCGCCCGCGGCAAACCGCATCCCGACATCTTCCTGCATGCGGCCGAACAACTCGGCTTCGCACCCGCCGATTGCATCGTGATCGAGGATAGTGTTGGCGGCGTTACCGCAGGGCACGCCGCGGGCGCAACCGTAATCGGGTTCACCGCGGCGGGCCATATCCAGCCCGGCCATGATGTGAAGTTGAGAAAAGCCGGCGCCGATCATGTGGTGGCTTCGTTTGCAGAACTCGATCGCGTGATCCGTCCGTTGTTGGGCGTGGACTCATAAGCGGCGGCCACGCCGTCACGTCAGAGGTAGCCGAGAATCGTATGCAACGCCGCGAGCGACGGCGTTAGACGAGGTGGGTCGCAGCCGGCTTTCGGACGCCAGTCAGGCGGCTTTGGTTGCGACGCCGTCCAGTTGCTTGATGACATCGTCGGACAAGGCGATTTCGGTCGCCGTCAGATTTTCCTTCAAATGCGCCATCGATGAGGTGCCGGGAATGAGAAGGATATTGGGCGCGCGACGAAGCAGCCAGCCGAGCGCGACCTGCATCGGGGTCGCGCCAAGTCGCGCGGCAACGTCAGACAAGACCGACGATAGCAGCGGATTGAAACCGCCGAGCGGGAAGAACGGCACATAGGCGGTGCCGGCGCGCGCGAGGTCGTCGATCAGCTTGTCGTCGTCGCGGTGCGCCAGATTGTAGTAATTCTGCACGCAAACGATCTCGCAAATCTTGCGTCCTTCCGCGACCTGCGTCGGTGTGACGTTGCTGAGCCCAATGTGACGTATCAGGCCTTTGCGCTGCAGGTCGGCGAGGGCGGAGAGCGGCGCTTCAAGCGATCCTTCGGCGGGGCCATGTACGTCGAACATGCTGCGCAGGTTGACGACGTCGAGCACGTCCAGCCCGAGATTGCGAAGGTTGTCGTGCACGGCTTGGGTCAGTTCAGCCGGTGACATCGCCGGAATCCACGATCCATCGGCGCCGCGCCGGGCGCTGACTTTTGTGACGATGGTGAGGTCGTCCGGGTAGGGGTGCAGCGCCTCGCGGATAATCTGGTTCGTGACGTGGGGCCCGTAGAAATCGCTGGTGTCGATGTGGTTCACGCCTTGCGCGACGGCCTCGCGCAGGACGGCTACTGCCGCGCTGCGGTCCTTGGGCGGGCCGAAAACGCCGGGCCCTGCCAGCTGCATGGCGCCATAGCCGAGGCGATAAACGGTGCGGTCGCCGAGCGTGAAAGTCCAGGATTTCTGAACACTGGTCATGGTCGATCTCCTTAGGGTGTGACCAGCCCTAGCTAGACCTTGCCAGCATGCACGAAAATGGGCACAGTTCGTACAGGTCGTACGAAAAACCGAACAATGAAAGCCAACCTCGCTGATCTCAATGCATTCGTATCAGTGGCCCGCGCCGGTGGTTTTCGCGATGGCGCCCGCACGAGTGGCGTTAGCGCATCCGGGCTGAGCGAGGCGGTTCGCAGGCTGGAGGCGCAGCTCGGCGTCAGGCTCCTCAACCGGACCACGCGCAGTGTCGTTCCGACCGAGGCGGGCGAGCGCCTGCTGGAGCGGCTGACCCCGGCGCTGAGCGAGGTCGAAGCCGCCATCGATGTGGTCCATGGCCTGGGTAAACGGCCGGCGGGTACGCTAAAACTGAATGTTCCGGTCAGCGCGGCCCGGCTGGTGCTGCCAGCGATTGTGCCGAGGTTTCTCGCCGCCTATCCGGACATTCGCCTGGAGGTCATCGCCGAGGAGAATTTCGTCGACGTGCTCGCGGCCGGTTGCGACGCCGGCATCCGCTATGACGAGCGGCTGGAGCAGGACATGATTGCGGTGCCGATCGGGCCGCGTCAGCAGCGCTTCGCCCTCGGTGCCGCCCCGGCCTATCTCAAGCGACGCGGACGACCTGAGCACCCGCGCGATCTGCTCAATCATACGTGTCTGCAGGGGCGGTTTCCGAGCGGCGCGACGGTGGGTTGGGAGTTCGAGCGCGATGGTGAAGTCGTCAAGGTCGACGTGACGGGGCCGCTGACGGTGACCGTCGGCGGCGCCACCGATCTGCTCGTCGACGCCGCGATCGCGGGCACCGGCATCGTGCCTTTGTTCGAGGACTGGCTGCGCCCGCACTTTGAAAGCGGCGCGCTCCAACCGGTTCTCGAACCCTGGTGGCAGCGTTTCGCGGGGCCGTATCTCTATTACCCCGGACGGCGGCTTGTGCCGGCGCCACTGCGGGCCTTTGTCGATTTCATCAAGGCATCGGCCGACAAGGTTTAGCGTCAGTCGAAACGCAAACCACGTGGTATTGCGCTGCCCACGTGCCTGTGAACAACGGGATCAACGGGGACATCAAGGACAGCGCCGTTGCGCCACGTCTAGGGCGATGGCTTAGTAGGGTCATCTTACGGAGATGGGAAACCACCGCGGACGGATCGGGCAACAGCTCGCGACTGACCCGATAAGCAGCGGCTTCCGATCAGGATGAGCCGGGAGATAGGCCCCCGGATACGACGTCCTGAGATCGCCCGTTTAAATGTGAGGCTGCCGTGAGACAGGAAAGGCCGTCCGGGAAACCGGGCGGCCTTTTTCTTTACGGCTGTGGCTATTGCGCGGGAGAAAGTCACGGAAAATATTTGCGGTAGATCGCCTGGAACGCCTCGGTCTGCTTGAACTGCTTCAACGCGCGCGAGAACGCATCGACGAACGTTGGATCGACGCACCCCCTAATGAAGCAGACGTAAACGCCTTCTTCGTTCGCGCTGCGGGACAACAGCGGCTCGATCTTTCCAGATAACCCCATTGCGACGATTTCCCCCATCGCGCTGGAGAGGTTTACGACCGCATAATCGACGCGGTCGGCTGCCAGCATGCGGAGGCTTTCGGCGCCGCTGGCCGTTTGGACCATGTTGTGATGCTCGCGCAAGAATTTCCACAGCTCGGGCGACACGGTCGGCTGTTCGAACAAGCCAGGAACCGGTCCGCGGACAGCGACGTCGTGTCCCACGAGATCGTCAAACGACGAAAATTTGAGCTTCCCGACGTCAGACTTGCGTATGAAGAGGACCCATCTTGTTTGGCCCAGCGGCTCGTCCGGGAAGGAGCAGATTTGCTCTCGTTCGCTGGTGCGAAAGGTGCTGAATATTCCGTTGGCCTCGCCCCGGACGATCATCATCCAATCGCGATTAAAGGGGAGAGCCTCAAAGGAGGCGTCCCGGCCCATGGCGGCGAACACCTGCCTGAGGACTTCGACACTGAGTCCCGGCGCTTCGTCATCGTCCAGGTTCTCGAAGGGCAGCAGACGTTCGGTGACGAGCCGCAATGGTTCCGCCGCCGGTGCACGTCCACCAAACGCGCAGATAACGGCAATTGCCGCGCACAGAAGGCATCGAAGCCCGATCGGTCTCGCCATTGCAGGCATTCCTCACGGAAAGTATTTGCGATAGATCGCCTGAAACGCCTCGGTCTGCTTGAATTGCTTCAGTGCGTTCGAGAACGCATCGACAAAAGCGGGCGAAACGCGCGTCTTGCTGAAACAGACAAGATAGATGGCTTCCCCTGCGCTGCGGGTCAATATAGGCTGAATCTTACCTGATGCCCCAGCGCGGCGATATACCCCATCCCAACCGCGAGATTCACCTGTGCGTAGTCGACGCGGCCGGCCGCGAGCATTTGAAGGCTCATGGCCGGGCCCGACGTTTCGACCATTTGTCGGGATGCTCGCGCAAGAACGTTCGCAGCTCGGGCGACAGGTAGCTGCCGGCGGCGACCGCAAATTGGTGTCCAACGAGATCGTCGAACGACGAGAACTTCAGCCTCGCGGCGTCGGCTGTACGCACAAACAAGACCCACCGCACCCGACTCAGCGGCTCGTCTGGAAAGCGGCAGAACTGCGTTCGCTCGTGGGTGCTGACCAAGCCGAATATTCCGTCGCGCTCGCCACTTTCAATCATCGCCAAGCCGCGGGCCAACGGGAATTCTTCGAAGGAGGCATCCCGGCCGATGGCAGCGAAGACCTGCTTGACGACTTCAACGCTGAATCCCGGCGCACTTTCGTTGTTCAGGTCCTCGTAGGGCGGCAAATGATCAGTGACGAGCCGCAATGGCTCCGCCGTCGCTGCCCATCCGCCAAGCGCCCAAACGACGGCAATTGTCGCGCACAGAAGGCCTCGAAATCCGACCATTCCTGCCATGGCCCTCACGGAAAATATTTGCGGTAGATCGCCTGGAACGCCTCGGTCTGCTTGAATTCCCTCAAGGCGCTCGAGAACGCATCGACAAACGCCGGATCAACGCGCGCCTTGCTGAAACAGACGCGATAACTGTCTTCCATCGCGCTGCGGGACAATATCGGCTCTATCTTGCCGGATAGCCCCATGGCGGCGATTTCCCGCTTTCCGACGGCAAGGTTCACGATCGCGTAGTCGACGCGGCCGGATGCCAGCATGCTGAAGACCATAGCGGGATCCGCCGTATCGACGATGTTGCCGTGATGCTCCTGCAAGAACTTCCGCAACTCGGCTGACATGTACACGCCGGGGAGTGGTCCGGGCATCGCGATGTCATGTCCGACGAGATCGTCGTACGAGGAAAACGTCAGCCTCCCGGCGTCGGCCGTTCGTATGAAGAAGACCCACCGCTCCCGCGTCAGCGGCTCGTCCGGAAAGGAGCAGATCCGCTCTCGCTCGCCGGTCCGGACCACGCCGAAAATCCCGTCGCGCTCGCCACCAGCAACCATTGCCCAGCTACGCGAAAACGGGAATTCTTCGAACGAGGTTTCCCGGCCCATGACAGTGAAGACCTGCCGCAGCACCTCGACGCTAAATCCCGGCGTTTTTTCATCGTTCAAATCCATGAAGGGCGGCAGGGAAAACGTGACAAGCCGCAACGGCTCGGTTGCCAGTGCCCGTCCGCCGAGCATCGAGACGATGATCATCGCAAGACAGAAAAAGCGCCGAAACCCGAACGGTCTCGCCATCATCGGCATCCCCATCGCGCCGATGGTTGCACGATAGTGTCGGAACGGGAACTATGCGATGGTATAGGTCTCCGTGTGATGCAAACAGGGCACAGCAGTCGTATTTGCGCCAGTTGTATGCGCTTGTCGCCGCAAGGGTGAGTTTTTGCAATTTGAAGCGACACACGCCGGCAAGGACGGCGGCCGATCCGATCGCGGATCACCGACGCTGAGGCGCATCCCCACGGCATGGCGTTCGTTGCCTGGCCGCCTCGGCGGTCTTGGATGGCGTCTTCTCGTCCGTGTCCTGTTCTTTAGCTCAGTGATCACGCTGCTTCTGACATTGCTACAGCTCTACTTCGACTATCGCCGCGACGTCCAGGCTATCGATCTGCGAATGTCCGAGATCGATAGCGTCTATAGTCGAAGCCTCGGCGACGGCCTCTGGCGGCTGGACGCGCGCCAGCTTCGATTGCAGGTCGAGGGAATACTTCACCTGCCCGATATCAGCTACGTCGAACTGCGCGAGGCCACCGATCGTGCCGTACCCGCCCCCTTCGTGGTGACCGCCGGCTCGCGCCAGGCCAACGCTCCCATGCGCCGCGAGTTCAGAATCATATATGCGGATCACGGCCCCGAGCAGTTGCTCGGCATTCTCGTGGTCGAAGCCACGTTCGAACCGGTCTATCGCCGGCTTGTCGACACCGCGGCGGTCATCATGGTCAGTCAGGCGATCAAGACGTTCGTGGTTTCCTTCTTCATCCTCCTTATTGTCCACCGGCTGATCACACGTCACCTCACCGCGATAGCAACATCGCTCAGGGGATACGATCTTCGCGGTTCACACCTGCCGCTTCGACTGGCGCGGCATTCGCCTCGGCCCGCGGATGAGCTTGACGGTCTGGTCGGAGCGTTCAACCAGATGTATTCGGGGCTGCAAGCAGCCTACGGCGATCTCAGGGAACGAGAGGCGAAGATCCGGCGCCTGGTCGATTCCAACATTATCGGAATCTTGATCATAGATCTCGATGGCCAGATCATCGAGGCCAATGACGCGTTCCTTCGAATGGTGGGATACGATCGGGAGGACCTCGTCGCGGGCCGTGTGCGCTGGACTAATTCACCGCCGGAGTGGCGCGAAGCCGACCCGGCGCGTGTTGAAAAGGTGAAGACAACAGGGGCTTTGCAGGCATTCGAGAAAGAGTATTTCCGCAAAGACGGCAGCCGCATGCCGGCGCTGGTCGGCGTAGCGCGCATCGAGGAAGCTGAAAACCAAGCTGTCGCCTTTGTCGTGGATCTGACCGAGCGAAAGCGCGCCGAGGCCGAACTGGCGCACGCGAACCGTGTCGCGACCATGGGCCAACTCTCGGCGTCCATCGCCCACGAAGTCAACCAGCCCATCGCTGCCACACTGATGAATGCCGGAACTGCCCTGCGCTGGCTCGCCCGCCAGCCGCCAAATTTGGAAGAGGCCACGCAGGCGGTCGAGCATATTATCAAAGACGGCAAGCGGGCCGCCGATATTGTGAGCCGGATTCGTAACTTCTCCAAAAATGCGCCGGCGCAGAACGGAGACCTCGAGATCAACGAAGCCATTTTGGAGATTATGACACTGGCCCGTGCCGCGGCGTCGCAGCATGGCGTTTTCGTGAAAATGCAGCTGTCAGAAGGGCTGCCGCCCATCGTGGGGGACAGAGTCCAGTTGCAACAGGTCATCCTCAACCTGATCATGAACGCCATTGAAGCGTTGAGCGAAGTTGGGGAAGGATCGCGCGAGTTACTGATCAGCAGCAGTGAGGGCGAGTCGGGCGGTGTGCTTGTTGCGGTAGCAGATTCCGGTCCGGGACTGCCTCACACCAATCCTGAGCGAATGTTCGATGCCTTTTACACGACCAAGGCAAGTGGCTTGGGGATGGGATTGTCGATCTGCCGCTCAATCATCCAAAACCATGGGGGGCGGCTCTGGGCGATGCCGAACCAACCTCACGGCGCCGTCTTTTACGTGATGCTGCGGACCCGGGAAAAATCGCTTGAGAACCTGGAGTCGTCTGAGGCGTAGTCGCGACCCGATATGACAGGCTCGGTTGCGCGACACGCAGCTCGAGCGAAATCTTTTGTGCGGCGCCCAGTGGAGTGGATCTGACGTTCGCCACCCACTTGACCACGAGTCCGGAAAGCGAACGTCAAATCCTAAATTCCACTAGAAGCATATGCTTGCTGGCGGTCCTGTGATTCTAACACTCGCAAAAGTGCCCGCCGAGAAGGGATGCGAATATTAAAATCGGGCCACTAGGCCTGTGAACAACGGGATCAACGGGGATATCAAGGACACCGCCGTTGCGTCACGTCTGGGGCGATGGCTTAGTAGGGTCATCTTACGGAGATGGGAAACCACCGCGGACGGATCGGGCAACAGCTCGCGACTGCCCCGATAAGCAGCGGCTTCCGATCAGTATGGGCCGGGAGATAGGCCCCCGGATACGACGTCCTGAGATCGCCCGTTTAAATGTGAGGCTGCCGTGAGACAGGAAAGGCCGTCCGGGAAACCGGGCGGCCTTTTTCTGTCTCGTTCTTTGCCTCGGTTTTATCCAGAAAATCTTCGGCAGCTGGCGGGCTTCGAGTTCGGGGCGCATTCCAGGGCGTGAAGTCGGACATCGCGCGTGCGTCAAAGTGCCGTGGGCAGCAACGCAGGGGAACTCTGTCTGCGGCCGCGGCTTGTTCCCAACCCGGACAAAAGTCAGCCGCGCATGATCGATGATCTCTGGTACAAGAATGCCATATTTTATTGTCTGTCCGTCGGCACCTATATGGATGCCAACGGAGACGGTGTCGGTGATTTCAAAGGGCTGCTGCGCCGGCTGGACTATCTGCAGGGTCTCGGTATCACCACAATCTGGCTGATGCCGTTTCAGCCGTCACCGGGCAAGGACGATGGCTACGACATCGCCGACTATTATGGCGTGGACCCGCGGTACGGCACGCTCGGCGATTTTGTTGAATTCACCCATGGCTGCCAACAACGCGGCATCCGCGTGATCATCGATCTCGTCGTCAACCACACATCCGACGCCCATCCGTGGTTTCGCCACGCTCGCAGCTCGAAGGATTCGCGATACCGTGATTGGTATGTCTGGTCGGACAACAAGCCGACCAACGCCGACAAGGGGATGGTGTTTCCCGGCGTGCAGAAATCGACGTGGACGCGCGATAAAGAGGCCAAGGCCTGGTACTTTCATCGCTTCTACGACTTTCAACCTGACCTCAACACATCGAATCCGCAGGTGCAGGCCGAAATTCTTAAGGTCATGGGATTTTGGACTCAGCTCGGTGTATCCGGCTTTCGCATGGATGCGGTCCCGTTTGTGATCGCCACCAAGGGAGCGAAGGTCAAAACCCCGGTCGAACAATACGACATGCTGCGGTCGCTCCGCGAATTCCTGCAGTGGCGGCAAGGCAACGCCATCATTCTCGGCGAAGCCAATGTGAAGCCGAAAACCGACATGGAATATTTCGGCAAGGCCGGCGATCGCATGCAGATGATGTTCAACTTCCACGTCAACCAGCATCTGTTTTATGCGATGGCATCCGCCGATACCCGCCCGCTCGCCGCCGCTCTCAAGGCAACCAGAACCCGGCCCGCCACGGCGCAATGGGGATTATTCCTGCGCAACCACGATGAACTCGACCTCGGCCGTCTGACCAACGCGCAGCGCCAGACGGTGTTCGAGAAATTCGGTCCCGACAAGAACATGCAGCTCTATGACAGGGGAATTCGACGCCGGCTGGCTCCGATGCTCGGAGGCGACCGGCGCCGGCTCGAATTGGCCTATAGCCTGCTCTGCACGTTGCCGGGCACGCCGGTGATCCGGTACGGCGACGAAATCGGCATGGGCGATAATCTCGATCTGCCCGAACGCAATTGCGCGCGCACGCCCATGCAGTGGTCGACCGAGCCGAACGCGGGCTTCACCGAAAGTGACAAACCGGCTTCGCCGGTGATCGACAAAGGTCCCTACGGCTATGAACACGTCAATGTGGCCGTGCAGCGCCGCGATCCCAACTCTCTCTTGAACTGGACCGAGCGCATTATCCGGATGCGCAAGGAAGTTCCCGAGGTCGGCTGGGGAGACTTTCAGGTCATCGCCCACCGCGATCCGGCTGTCTTGATTTTGCGCTACGACTGGCGAAACAATTCTGTGTTGTTCGTGCACAATCTCGATGAGAAGCCGCGTGAGGTTTCGTTCGCGACCGGACTTTCAGGCGAAGGCGGAAAGCTTTTGGTCAATCTGCTGGCGGAAGACCACAGCCACGCCGACGATGACGGCAAGCACCACCTGATGCTGGAAGCCTATGGATACCGATGGTACCGCGTCGGTGGCCTGGATTATCTGCTGAAGCGAACAGATATCGACACGGATTCGACGGGCAAGGCCAGTCATCCGGCTTAGCCGTTGGAGTCATTGAGGATGACGCCCTCATTGCCGCGCAGATCAACCGCGCCCTCGATTTTCTCGCGCTCCCTGTCGAGGAAAGTCGAAAGCAAAATTGTTCCACCCAGCCCAGCCATTTTTTCCGACGCGATCGACACCGGCTGGTCACCCAGGTTGAGTACGATCGTCACCGAACCGCCATCGCGTTCCCTGCGGTAAATCAGCAGGTCGCCTTCGGCTGCGACCGGCACGTAATCGCCCCATTGCAAAGCCGGCAGCTTTCGACGCAGTCCGATCAGCGCCTTGTAGAGATTGAGAATCGAACGAGCATCCGCGTTGAGATTGACCACGTTTTCATGAATAGAATCCTCGGCAACGGGCAGCCAGGGGATCGACGTCGAGAAGCCCGCATACCGTGTCGCGTCCCATTGCATCGGCGTGCGGCAACCGTCTCGCCCGACCCCGATATTCGGGACATTTATCTCGAAGGGATCGCGCACTTGATCCGGCGCAATTGCCACTTGTCGCATTCCGATTTCGTCGCCGTAGTAGAGCGTCGGCGTTCCGCGCAGCGTCAACAGCAGCATTGCGGCTACGCGCGCCTGCGCGTGTCCGACCCGGCTCGCCACGCGCGGACGATCGTGATTGCCGAGAACCCAATTCGGCCAGGCGCCGGGCGGCAATGCGGCTTCGTAGTCATGGATGATTTTCTCGATCGCACGCGCATTCCATGGTGCCGACAGCAGCGCAAAATTGAACGGCAACTGAGCGCCTCCAAGGTTCTTGCCGTAGTATGCGACCAGACGCTCGGGTGGCAGATAGATTTCTCCAATCAGAACGCGGGAATCGAATTCCTCCGTCACGCGCCGCATCTCCGCGATCACGTCGTGAACTTCAGGTTGGTCGGTGGAATGAATTGGCAGAATTCTCTCGTGCGGTGGGCGCCCCTCCCGAAACGCCGGGTTGGGAGGGTTGTCGCGAAACTCGGCATCCTTGATCAGGTGCCAGATCACGTCGACGCGGAAACCGTCGACCCCTTTCCGAAGCCAGAAGCGCATCACATCGTAGATCGCCTGGCGCACAGCGGGATTGCGCCAATTCAGGTCCGGCTGTTGCGCCAGAAAGGCGTGGTAGTAGTATTGCCCTGTCGCGGCGTCGTACTGCCAGGCACTTCCTCCGAATTCCGAAAGCCAATTGTTCGGCGGACCGCCGTCTAGTGCCGGATCACGCCAGATGTACCAGTCGCGCTTGGGGTTCTGTTTCGAATGCCGGCTTTCGACGAACCATGGATGCTGGTCAGAGGTGTGATTGGGTACAAGGTCGAGTATCACTTTCAGGCCGGCCGCGTGCGCAGCGTCCAGCAAGGCCTCCAGATCGTCCATCGTGCCAAACAGCGGGTCCACGCCGCTGTAGTCTGAGATGTCGTAGCCGAAGTCGGCCATCGGCGAGGGAAAGATCGGCGACAGCCAGATGGCATCAACGCCAAGCGTCAGCAAATAGGGCAGGCGGTCGATGATGCCCTTGATATCGCCGACGCCATCGGCGCTGGAGTCCTGAAACGAGCGCGGGTAGATCTGATAGAAAACGCCGCGTTGCCACCAGGGCCCGACACTCTCAGCCATTTCAAAGATCAATCTTCAGCTTGTGAAAGTCCGAACCGCAGGCGGCAGAGTTCGAGGAGTGCAGCTTGCGAGTTGCCCGTCCCGCC
Organism: Bradyrhizobium sp.; assembly: GCF_049519115.1. GTDB lineage: Bacteria > Pseudomonadota > Alphaproteobacteria > Rhizobiales > Xanthobacteraceae > Bradyrhizobium. The sequence continues at coordinate 102,422 of NZ_JBEKRB010000023.1, read as the reverse complement.
AGCCGTACCTCGTGCAAGAGCAAATGTCTGTCGGTGCCCGAGGTTCCGCTCTAACCCACGCGGCTTCTTCCGGGATTTTCGGAGGCAAACCCGCCGCTAACGAGGCGGCAGCGTATCGAGAAGCGGCGCTGCGAAATAGACGACTTCATAGCCGGTCCCAGCCGAGTTTTCGCTCGGCGCGTCCTCCGAGACGATGGTCCGGGTAAACTTCCAGTTCTGCGTATCGACGCCGACCGCGGCGACAACCGTGCCAAGCCGCCCGGCAATGTCTCGATTCCGTTCAATCTCGATCTTGCATGCGTGCGGCAGGTCCGCATCCAGGAGGATGTCGACGGCTTCCTTGTAAGCGAAGCGTGCGGCCTGGCCATGTCCTCTGATCGCGTCGAGGCCGAATGTGGTCTCGATACCTGCACGACCGAAGGTGTCCGTGACGACGTCGTATTTGCCGGTCGTCACAAAATCGCGGAAGGCTTCGTCCTGGCGCCACAGTTAGAGTGAGGAGTAGTTGTTGGCGATCGCCCCGTAGCGGCCGCGTTCGCGCAGCAAAAATCCCTTGAAATAAAGCTCCGGCGTTTTGTCCCACAGAGGGCCGCGTTCCCTGGCGCGGGTTCGGATCTGCGCCATGTCGCGGTTGACCGGCAGGCGGTGTGCGTAGTGCGCGATGATCATTGATGATCTCCGTAAGGCGTCTCGAATGGAGCTGGTCTCCGGCGCGCGGCCGAGAACTAATCTCCTGGGACCTCTGATGTAGCGGGTCATTGACCATTGTAAAACGATATGAAATAGCATTTCAGTTTAAATGGATGGCCGCCCGTAAAAGCGCTGGATGTTGAGGCCGTGCAGGCATTCGTCCTGGCGGTGGATCTGAAGAGCTTCACCCGCGCGGCCGAGGTGATGAATACGACGCAATCGGCGGTCAGCCTGAAAATCAAACGGCTCGAGGACGGGCTGGGCAAACGTTTGCTGGAGCGCACGCCGCGCCTCGTCCGCCTGTCGGCGGAAGGAAACGCATTCCTTGGGCCGGCCCGCGCCCTTGTCGCCGCCCATCAGGGCGCGCTCGGTTCGTTCGGTGTGGCGCAGCGGCGGCTTATCGTCGGCATCAGTCATCACATCGTTGGCGCCGAATTGCCTGGCCTTTTGAAGCGCATGATCAGCGCGGCGCCGGAGCTTGTGATGGAGATGCGGGTCGCCTCGTCGCAACAGGTTTTCGAAGAGTTCGACGGTGGTGCTCTCGACGCTGCGGTCGTTCTGCGGCGCAACAACTGGCGCCGCGCCGGTGAAGTCGTTCTCAAGGAAGAATTCGGCTGGATGGCTGCGCCCGACTTCGAATATCCCGCCGGTGGAAAGCTGCCGCTGGCGACCCAGGCTGAACCTTGCGGTGTCCGCAATATGGCCGTGACCGCGCTCGATGCCGCCGGGATTCTGGACTGAGGTGTTCGTCGGCGGCGGCGTCGCTACGATCGGTGCCGCCGTGTCGGCGGGTCTTGGCGTGGCCGCGCTCGGCCGGCGCGTAGCGCCGCCGGGCACGATCGACATTGGTCCGAAGCTTGGCCTTCCACGGCTGCCGTCGCGGGACGTGATGCTGTATTCAAACGCTGCCGATCGGCAGGCGCGCGGTTTTCTGCGGAGCCTGGTGACGGCCATCCGCTCAACGACGGCAAGATGAGATTCGTTGATCTCACGGAAACTCGGTGCTGGGCTCACCCGGCCGGATCACTGTAAAGACCAGAAATCGGCGCGGTATCTTTGCATCGGGGTTGCGCGCAACCCGATGTGGCAGGTCGATCGGCTGGGACCAGTGATCCCCGGGGTGAAAGCGCTTGACGTCGTCCTCGCCGCAAGCGCTTTCGGCCGTGCCCTCCATCATATAGACGAAGCTCGGCCCGGGGTGATGGTGCACGGCGGTTGGGTGACGAGATTTAAGCGCATCTCCAGATCTGTTCCAGGGATCGGACGGCGTTCAAGCTCCTGCGTGGTCATTCCATTGGCGTTCCCTTTTGCAGCCTCCGCCGCGCTGGCGGCATCAACACCAAAGAACGTTGCGGCAAATATTGCAGCGATGCTGATCGCCGCGTGCAGAGGACGATAAGTCAGTGGCATGGTGGCACTCCCGATGTTGATCATGAACCACGCTCAGATACTGGGCGGTCCAATGTTCAACAACGCAAGGGCGGATGTTTCAGTGATTGCAATCCGCAATGGTGGTTGTTGCGCGAGCAAGATGCGCCGAATGGAACTTCCTCGCGTGCAACAAACAAGGCCCCTCGTCACACGAGCCGTGCCGCCGCCCGCCGGTTGGCGGCGGTCCGATATTCCCGCCCCGCAGGGTTGCGTTGCTGCAAGCGCGCCAGCACGTCGAGCGGTGCGGCGTCGGGCGAGCCTGACGTGAACGGCGGCGCCGGATTATATTCGAGCCGAAGCTGAATCATTTCCGCGGTCGACCGGTCGACGAGGTGTGAGACCAGCGTCAGCGCGAAATCGATTCCGGCCGTGACGCCGCCGCCGGTGATGCGGTTGCGATCGACGCAGACCCGCGTCTTGGTCGGCTGCGCCCCGTACGGTCCAAGATATTCCATCGCGGTCCAGTGCGTGGTCGCCTTGTATCCCTTCAATAGACCGGCGGCGCCGAGAACCAGTGATCCCGTGCAGACCGACGTGACGTATTTCGCGTGTGCCGATTGCGAACGCACGAAATCAAGCACCTCCTCGTCATTGACCATGTCGTCGGTGCCGGCGCCGCCGGGAACACAGATCACGTCGAGCGGCGGGCAATCGGCAAAGCTCGTGGTTGGCGACACCGTCAGCACGGTGTCGCTTGCGACCGGCTCGATGCGTTTCCAGAGCAGATGCACGGTTGTGTCAGGCAAGCTCGAGAACACCTGCAAGGGGCCGGTGAAATCAAGCTGGGTCACCTTTGGAAATACGACAATTCCGATCTGAAGCGGGTTCGGCATGGAAGCGTGCCTTTCGAGGGTTTGGCTTGACGCTTGTCTTGCATGATGTTCTCATGTCGTAAATGGCATATTTCCCTCATTTTCGGACATAGAGGGTTTTGAACATGATCGGCGTCCTGGTATTTCCCGATTTCCAGTTGCTCGATGCATCGGGCCCGATCTCGGTCTTCGAGATTGCAAGCCGGATTGCCGGCCGTCCTGCCTCGATCCGGGTGCTCGCGGAGGTGCCGGGCGGCGTGCGCTCTTCATCCGGCGTGGAATTGCTGGCGCGCGGCTTGCGATCGGCAGGGACACTTTCGACGTTGATTGTCGCCGGCGGCGAGGGGGTTATCGCGGCATCGCGATCGGCTAAAATACTCGCCTTCGTGCGCGCGGCGCAGCGGCGCGGCGTTCGGATCGCGAGCGTCTGTTCGGGCGCCTACATTCTTGCCGAAGCGGGGCTCTTGGATGGCCGCCGCGCCACCACCCATTGGCGCCGCACGCCGCATTTTTTGTCGACCTATCCCAAGGTGAAACTGGAATCCGACCGGATCTTCGTCCGCGACGGCGAGATCTGGAGTTCGGCGGGGATCAGCGCCGGCATCGACCTGGCGCTTGCAATGGTGACTGAGGATTTCGGCGAGGAAGTGTCGCGGCAGACCGCGCGCCAGCTCGTGCTCTATGACCGGCGCAGCGGCGGGCAATCGCAATTCTCGTCACTGCTGGAGTTGAAGGCGCCGACCGGCCGCTTCGGCCCCCTGTTGAGCTGGGCGCGCGAGCACCTCGACGCACCGCTGACGGTCGAACATCTGGCCGAGCGGGCCGGCATGAGCTCGCGTCATTTTACCCGCGCCTTTGTTGCCGAGACCGGCACCACGCCTTTCAAGGCGGTGGAGCGGCTGCGGATCGAGGTGGCGCGGCAACGGGTGCAATCCTCAAGCGAGGCGATCGAGCGCGTGGCGCATTCAACCGGCTTTCGCGATCCCGAACGGATGCGCCGTGCGTTCATCCGTGCGTTCGGCCAGCCGCCGCAATCACTGCGGCGCGCCGCGCGGGCCGGTTAGTTACGACTTTTATTCGATTGCGGCACGATCGGCTTTGCTGACGGCGAGCGATCGCTTCTCAACATAGCAAGAACGCGATAGAAACAGCATCGAAGGATCAATAGCGATTAGACGCTAAAGCAGGGGAGAGAGTCATGAAGCGATCTGTATTCTCCGCGATTTTGATCTCTGCAGCAGTGGTCGTCATCTTCGGCGGCAACGCGATTTTGGCCCAGGACAAAGCCAAGGACAAGTACACTCTGGAAGTGCCGGGCGGCCTCGCCTTCGCTGAGTTCAGAGGATACGAAAGCTGGCAAGTCATTGCCGTCAGTGAGAACGGGGGCAAGATCGCCGCGATCCTGGGAAATCCCATCATGATCGACGCCTTTAAGGCGGGCGCGCCCGGCAACGGCAAGCCATTTCCGGACGGTGCCATGATGGCGAAAATCCATTGGACCCCGAAAAAGCAGGAGACGTACCCAGGCCAACCATTGGTGCCGGGGACCCAGCACGACATGGATTTCATGTTGAAAGACAGCAAGAGGTTCGCCGACAGCGGTGGATGGGGATATGCCGAGTTCGAGTACGACGCCGCCTCCGACACGTTCAGGGCTGGCACTTTGACCGACAGTCCGCCGCAGGCGAGCGATGCCAAGTGCGGCTACGCGTGCCACACGGTGGTGAAGGCACGCGATTACGTCTTCACCGAATACGGGCATCGCTGAACAGCGGATCGTCATCGTCCGCTTGATGTCGCCGCCACGACAGGCATCGGCCTGTACGAAGCAAAAGCCTGATGGGAGCCGATCATGAATCACGACGGCAACGATTACCAACGCATCTCACGCCGTGTGGCGCTCTCCGGCGCCGCGGCTGCGCTCGGCGCGGTTGCAATCTCTACGGCGGTGCCGCAAGCAGCAGCGCAACAGAAGATCAGCCAGGCTGATGCTACATATCAGGGCACTCCGAAGGGCGGGCAACACTGCGACGGTTGCGCCAATTTTCAACCGCCGAACGCATGCAAATTCGTTCAAGGCAATGTCAGCCCGAGCGGCTGGTGCCAGCTGTTTACCCCGAAGAGCTAACCTCTCGCGGACATTTTCGGCGCCGAGTGTGTAACGGGCCACGCTTGTCGGCGTGGCCTACCACGCCGATTTCCCACCAGCGCGCGGTCTGCCTACGGCGTTGCCGCGGATCAAGATCGCCCAATTCTGGCACGAGCGCTATCTCGACGCCGGCCGTCGATGGCTGAGAAGCCTCTCCTTCGATCTGTATTCTCGCACCGCGCGGTAATTGGGCCGCGAACCACGCTACCTCAGGGCTTCACGCTTACCCAGCCGGTGCACGAATGGCTTGAGTAACTGTGGCGTCAGCTAAATCGGAAATTGCGATAGCGCGAAGTAGAGCCACGTCGTTCCGGCAAGATGCCGTCGGTCGCCGCCAGCATCAGTCGCCCGAGCGCCATCGCTCGTTCATAGCCGGCCTTGCGAAAGATCAGCGCGGTGACGCCCATCAGCGCGAAGAAGACCGCAAAGGCGAGCAACGTCAATTTCAGCGCGCGGACGGGATCGGCCCAAAATCCGCCCGCCACATTGCCCATCACCGCGGAGACAAAGACAAACAGAAATATCACCGTCATCCCGTCGATCAGGCGGGCGTGCCGTTTGATCGCGTCGCTGCCGGCGCTCCAGCGGATGGCGCTGGCGGCACACAGCGACCCCTCAAGGATCGCGAGCAGCTTCAGCCCGAGCGCGAACGGGGAGAGCGTCAGGGCCGAGCCGAGAAAAATGTAAGCGAACAGCGGTGCGGTGACGGGGACGAGAGTGGTGTCGATCACGAGTGTGACCAGCACGAGTGTTGAATCGAGCCCCATCACGGCCGCAAGTGCCGGCGCGGCCATCATGGGAGAGGCCACGGCCTGCAGCATCAAGGCGAGATAGAGATCCAGCGAACGCAGATCGACGCCGGTCAAGCGCCAGATTCCCCCGGATATCAAGGGCACCGCGAGCACGGTCCAGCCGGTCGCGGCAAGCACGAGGCCGGGTCGCCGCAAATATTCCCGCAGTATGCCGAGATCGACGCGCAGGAACGAAACACAGAGCAATAGGAAGATCGCTTCGGTGACATAAGGCCTGAGCAGTTCGCCGGCCGGTGGCACGGCGATGCCAATGAACACGAGTGCGGCAATCGCCCGCGTTCCTTGATTGCCAAGCCAGACCAGCGCGGCCGCTGGAAAGGCGACGATATGAGTGAAAGTCGCGGACATATGGCTGAAGGCTGAGGGGAGATGCGCCTCGACGGAAAGTTCAGGCGCAAGCTTGTTGCACTGGCAACATGCGGCACGTGCTTCGTGCCACCAAGTAACATCTCGTTACGGTCTATTGCCAGAAGACGCGCGCCGTCGACTGCAGTGCAGCATTAAAAACTCATTTGCACTCATCGCCCGTGACCGTCATAGTTTTGCAAAGCGAGAGAGCCCAGTTTCAAAGAGGCCTGATGATTTAACGGGAGGCTTCGCTATGGACGACATCGAGAAGCGTGTCATCGGCAAGGTCATGACGCGGCTCATTCCGTTCCTGATCTTGTGTTATTTCGTGGCCTATCTCGATCGCGTCAATGTCGGCTTCGCCAAGCTGCACATGAACCAGGCGCTCGGTCTGAGCGAAGCCGCTTTCGGACTTGGCGCGGGATTATTCTTCGTCGGATATTTCCTGTTCGAAGTGCCCTCCAACATCTTCTTGGAAAAAGTCGGCGCGCGCGTCTGGATCGCACGCATCATGATCACCTGGGGGATCGTTTCGGCGGCCTTCGCCTTCATCCCGTCGATATCGTCAGCGACCGGAATTCCGACGACGGGTGTTTTCTATTCGCTCCGTCTGCTGCTCGGCGCCTGCGAGGCCGGCTTCTTTCCGGGCATCATCTTCTATCTGACCCTGTGGTTCCCGGCCGTGTACCGCGCCCGGGTCATCAGCCTGTTCATGCTGGCGATTCCGATTTCGTCGATCATTGGATCTCCGATTTCCGGGCTGCTGCTCGGCGTGACCGGCTGGGGTCTGGAAGGCTGGCAGTGGCTGTTCATTCTTGAGGCTTTGCCGTCGGTTCTGGTGGGCATCGGCGTCCTGATCTATCTGACCGATTTCCCGAGCCAGGCCCGCTGGCTGCAACCGGATGAGATAGCCTGGCTCGAGAACGTTCAGGCCACCGAGAAGCGGAATAAAGAGAAGGTCGAACACCTGTCTTTGTGGCAGGCGCTCACCGATGTCAGGATTCTATTGTGCGCTCTGGTTTACTTCTGCCTGAACGCCGCAAGTTACGGCGTGGCGTTTTTCCTGCCCACCATCATCAAGGGGTTTGGCGTCAGCGACACCCAGACCGGATTGCTGGCGGCGCTGCCCTTTGTTTTCGGGGCCATCGGCATGGTGTTGCTCGGCCGCCATTCCGACCGGACCATGGAACGAAAAGGCCACGTCGCCGCGGCACTTTTGATGGCCGCCGTGGGCGTCGGATTGGCCGGTCTCATTTCCAACCCGATCATGGTCATGGCGTTGCTTTGTTTTGCGCAAATAGGCATCTCCGCGGTGCCTCCGATGTTCTGGCCGCTGCCGGCGAGTTTCCTCACCGGGGCATCGGCCGCGGCCGGCATCGCCGCGATCAACTCGCTTGGAAATCTTTCCGGTTTCGCCGGTCCCTACGCGATGGGCTACCTGAAGGATTTGACCGGCAGCTTCACGGCTGGTCTTTTATTGCTGGCGGGTTGCGCGCTGATAGGCGCTATCGTCGTGGCGATGCTGCGGATCGACGCAAGGCGCGAGCAGTTGTCGGGCGAAGTTGCCATGGCGCACTAGAAGCCGATGATGCTCGGCGGGGTTATCACGCCTGATAGTTGAGGAGCGTCGACGAAAGCGAGCTTGTCGCTGTCGTGGTGCCATTCGCACCATAGGAGAGAGATTGGGCGTCCTGAAGCTGTTTCAGGAAATCCTGCAGGACGTTGCTCAACGAGTTGCTGTCGGTGGACGAACTGTCTGTCGATGAAGAATCCGTTGAAGAAGAGCTGTCGAGCAACTGTTCGAGTGCCGAAGCGCTTGAAGACGACGCGCTTGAACCGGACGGCGGCGGGCCGGGAGGAGGTCCGCCAAACCCCTGCGAACCACCTGGGCCGCCTTGTCCGCCCGAGCCACCCGGACCATTACCGAAGGTGTTGCTGAAGAGGTTCTGCAATTCCGAGGCCTGATCGCTCGTCAGTGCGCCACTGGAGACCTGGGCCTGGATCAGGCTGTTGATCTTGGATTTGATGTCGCCGGGACCGTTGTCTCCGGTACCACCCGCGGCTTGCGAACCGGACGAAGACTGATCGGCGGTCAGCGAATTATTGATGCTCGTGAGAGCCGAAGACAGCGCCGACTCGTCGGATGAGCTTACGGTACCAGCCGACACTTCGGACTGAAGTTCTGCTTCCAACTGCTGAAGCGGGCTGCTGTAGGTGTACTGACTCGATCCGAGCGATGAAACTGACGACATCCAATGTTCTCCGCTTAAAACCTGCGGTGATCCTTGGATGAGTATGGTTAACGAACCCTGACTCTCTCGCCGCCGATTTGTTGCTGGAGGTTTCTGCAACGCATCGGAGGGCCTGGCCGGTCGTCGCAAAGCCTGCGTCGCGGGCGTTGTCAGAGAGGCGTCGCAGACGATCGGGCGGCTGTCAGTTGAAGCAACTCAAGCCGCACGCGATCCATCACGCTCGCATAGTCGCGCGTTTCGCTCTGCCGGAACAGGCGAACCGTCGGATACCAGGGACTGTCGTCGCGACCGAGCAGCCAACGATAATCGGGCGTCCAGGGCAAAAGAATCCAGGTTGGGCACCCAAGCGCGGCGGCGAGATGGGCGACGCTGGTGTCGACGGTGATGACGAGATCGAGGCACTTCACCAGCGCCGCCGTGTCCGCGAGGTCCTTGAACTCGACGGTCCAGTCGATGATGCCGGTTTTGTCGAGCTCGGCCTTGTCGTAGGGCCGCGGATCTTTCTGAAGGCTGACAAAGGTCGCATCAACATCGAGTAGGCGTGACAGCACCCGCAACGACGTCGATCGGTTGTGATCGTTGCGGTGATTAGGGTTGCCCGACCAGACCAAACCGACTCTCAGCTTGTTGCGAGGTCCGAGACGTTCGCTCCATGCCTGGATGCGCGCCTCGTCGGGCGATGGCAAGTAGGAGGTCTCTGCCGGAATGCTGTCGAGGCGCGTGCCGAACGCCATCGGCAGGGTCCCGATCGGGCAATGCATGTCAAAGGCGGGCAGGGGTTCATCGGAGACAGCAAGACACTGCGAAACGCCGGGGAGTTTCGCCAGCAGGGGAGCGAGCGGACGTTCGACCGCCAGAATGACGCGCGCGCCGCGGGCGGCCAGCATCGGCGCATAGCGAACGAACTGAATGGTATCTCCCAGGCCTTCATCGACGTGGATCAGGATGGTTTTTCCCTGAATGGATTGCTGGCCGAGCCACATCGGCTGGCTGAACTTCGGATAGGGCGCCGGATCCGGCATCGTCCAGCGTGCCTCGCGTCCGGCCCAGCCGGCCTCGAAATCGCCGAGCAGCATCTTCAGCAACGCCAGATGCCAATCCGTCATGGCATTTGCCGGATGACAAGCGCGGATATGATCCAAAAGCGCCAGGGCTTCGTCGAAGCACTGTAACTGGCCGAGGACGGACGCCTTGTTATTCAGGATTTCAATCGAGTGCGGCAGACGTTCGAGCGCGAAATCGAACCAGACCAGCGCCTCTTCGGCGCGGCCAAGCGATTGCAGGCTGGTGCCGATATTGTTGAGCGTGTCGGCATCGCCCGGCCGAAGTGTGTTGGCCCGCAAACTATCGGCGAGGGATGGTTCGTATTTTTTCAGTCCAAGCAGCGCGCGGGCGCGCGCCTGCAATGTCGCCGCGTCGTTGGGCAGCACGTCATCGCAGACATCAAGGCAGGCAACCGCTTCCTCGAATCGGCCGACGTCGTTGAGCAGAACGCCGCTCTTGTAGGCGGCGTCCCGGTGGCACGGATCGAGCTTGAGCACATGCTGAAAGCTCAACAAAGCATGGTCGTAGCGCTGCAACTCCAGCAAGACGTCGCCCATCTGTCTCCATAAGTCGGCATCATCCGGCTTGAGCTGGACGGCCTTGTCGAAAGCCTTGAGCGCGTCTTCGCGCCGGCCCTGCTTCAGCAGCGTGGTTGCAAGACTTGCGATATAATCCGGCTTGGGCTCCTGCGCGATCGCGCGGGCCGTCCACTCCAGCGCGTGATCGTACTGTCCGGCGCGGAAAGCAATCAGGCCCATCAGTTGCAAGGCGCCGGCGTGATTGGGATCGGATGCCAGTAATTTTTGGCAACAAATCTGGGCTTCGAGCGGTTGTCCCGATTGCAGATGACGGTGACCGGCTTCGCATTGCGCGGCAGGCGTAAGCTCGCCGGCATCCGTTTTCTTCTCGGCGCGGCGCTCTTTGCGATTCATCGGTACTTCTGGGATCGAGGCGGTGCCTTAAGCCGTATATGATTCGCCCTCACCGACAAGCTCGTTCGGCATAGACCGTCTGCGCCAGGGATCTTGTACTTGGCTGGCTTCATGGAAGAGACTTAAAGTCCATCGTTAGGTAACTGGCTTGCCGCCTGGCAGGGGAAGAATCCGCCATGCAAAAATTTGCAATATTCATCGCCGCGCTCTTCGCCATTTCGGCGTCTGCCGCCTTGGCCGCCCCCGTCCGGCATGCGGGCGAATGGGAGACCACGATCGACAAGGGGCAGCCGCTGGTCGCCTGCTTTCCCGTTGACGAGACGCTCGACGAGAACACCCTGATGCGGCCGCTGGCGAAGATTCCCGGTGCAAGCTGCAAGATGAACGGCATCAAAACGGTCGGCGAGGCCACGTCCATTTCGCTGGAATGTGTGATCGGCGGCAGTACGATGACGTCGAACGCGACGATCACTGTCACCGGTCCCGATGCCTTCACCAGCAGGGTGCAATCGAAGGGCGGCGCCATCAAGATGCCCAATGGGCAGACCGTGCCTATTCCGGATAGCGATACCGTGACGGTTTCGCGCCGGCTTGGCCCGTGCAAGCCGGGCGACCGGCAGATCACCCACTAACGCGGAACCGCGTTATCGGGCAGGCGCCGCTGCGGCCGATTGTCCCGCGGTGGGAAGCGAGGTCCGGGCCGCGGCAGTCTTGCGTCCGAGCGGGCCTAAAGCCGCCCTTTCCCCGCCGTATTCGGCGTGTTAACCCGCAAGTCCGCGAGCGACGGAGCTTTTCAGTGTCGCACGCCCGATTCGCTTGTAATAATCGCGAGATGATCAGAACCCTTCTGCTGACCGGTTTTGCGGCCATTGTTGCCGTTGCCACCATCTCGCTTGCGCCGCCGGCGCACGCGCAGATTGGCAATATCTTTTCCGATCAGCCACGGCCGCCGGGCAATGTTCCCCGTGGCGGCCAGCCGCCGCAGGCTGTTCCCGACGACGAAGAAGAAGTGCCGGAATTGCCGCGGGGGCGCCTGTTGCCGACGCCCAACCGGCCGCTGCCGGGTCAGGGCGTGCCGCCACCGGGAAGCGTGACGTCGCAGCCGCTCCCGCCGCCGCCCGGCACATCAGTCGTTCCGCAAAATGCCCCCGTGGCGGTGACGCCGCCGCAACCCGGTCAGGTGCAACCCAATCAGGGTGTCGCGCTCGCACCGCCCGGCGTCAACGTACCGCCCGGCCAGCGTCCGCAACAAAAAGGCGTGCCGCCGGTGCCCGCTACATTGCAGCCTGGTGATGAGGTCGTGACCGAGCCGCCGGCGCAGAAGATCGTCAACAAGAAGGCGAGCTTTTCGGGGTTGGACAAGATTACTGGCCGCATCATCAATTTCGATGAAGACATCGGCGAGACCGTTCAGTTCGGCGCGCTGCGCGTGAAGACCGACGCCTGTTACACCCGTCCGGCCACCGAGGCCGCCAACACCGACGCCTTTGTCGAGGTCGACGAGATCACCTTGCAAGGCGAAGTGAAGCGGATTTTTTCGGGCTGGATGTTTGCCGCAAGCCCGGGCCTGCACGGCGTCGAGCATCCGATCTACGATATCTGGCTGACCGACTGCAAAGCGCCGGACACGACCGTCGTCAGCGTGCAGACCGATGCGCCGAAGCCGCCTCCGCCGCCCGCGCAAAAACGGCCGCCGGCGCCGAAACAGCAGGTGCAACAGGCGCCGCGGCCGCCGCCACAGGCGCAGGTCCAGCAACAGCCACCCCCGCAGCCTCAGCCGCAACCGCCGCCCCAATCCGGCGGACTGTTCGGGATTTTCCGGCAGTAAGCTCTCGCTAGCTGAACGGCCGCACTAGTTGCGCGCCGCGATGATCTCGAGTGCGCGTGCGCCGGCAAGCGGCGGAGCAACTGGCAGCCTGTAAAAATCCGCTTCGCCCTCCAGCGCCTTGTCGAGCAGCGCGGCATAGCGGCGGCGCGGGACTTCGATCGCCCCGAAACTTCGCAGGTGCTCGGTCACATATTGCGTGTCGAGCAGTTCAAAGCCGCCGGCAATCAGGCGGGCGACGAGATGCACGAGCGCTACTTTTGAAGCATCGCGGACGTGATGAAACATGCTTTCGCCGAAGAAGGCACGGCCAAGGTTGACGCCGTAGAGACCGCCGACCAGTTCGTCGTCTTGCCAGACCTCGACGCTATGGGCGTGGCCTAATCCATGCAGCCCGATATAGAGATCGCGTATCCGCTGGTTGATCCAGGTGTCGTTACGGCCGGCTTGTGGCGCCGCGCAGCCGGCGATCACGGCCTTGAAGGCCTTGTCGACGGTGACTGTAAAAGCGTCGGCGCGAACGGTGCGGGCGAGGCGCGAGGCGATATGGAATGCATCGAGGGGGATCACGCCGCGCATTTCCGGCTCGACCCAGAACAGGCTCGGATCGTCGGCGCTCTCGGCCATCGGGAAAATGCCGCAGGCGTAGGCCCGCAGCAGCACTTCGGGTGTGATCTCGGAATTAGCAGCGTCGCGCGGCGTCATGGCTCAAAAGCTTAGCAGGCCGACGAGTGCGGCGGCCAGTGGTTCCGTTACGATGGCTGGGCCGCCGTTTCAGGACCAGCTTTGGTGGTGGCCTTGCCGGCCAATGGAAATCGCAGCAGAATCCTCGTCCCTGAATGGGCCGGGTCGCGCTCCACGCTTGCCACGAGCTTTGCAGCCATCGCCGTGACGATGCGTTGTCCCATTCCGGTCGAACGCGGATCAGTCTTGGCGTTCAGGCCGACGCCGTCGTCCGCGATGCACAGCTCAATCTCCCTGCCGCGTAGGGTCAGGTCGATATGAATCGGGCCGGCGCCGTCCGGATAGGCGTATTTCACCGCGTTCATCACCAGCTCGTTGACGATTATACCGATGGCGACTGCCCGGTCGGGATCGATTTCAATCGCTTCAGCCTTCAGCGTCAGCCGCGACATCCTGTTGCCCTCGGCCGATCGCCGGAGATCCTCCAGTAACGCGTCGAGATATTGATTGAGCAGCACGCTTTTCAGGTCGTGCGACGTATAGAGCCGGCGATGAACCTGGGCCACGGCCGCGACGCGGCCCATGGCGTTGGTGAGTGCGGCCTTGACATCATCCTCCGCCGCCGAACTCGCTTGCAGGTGCAACAGCGACGCGATGATCTGCAGGCTGTTGCCGACGCGGTGATTGACCTCGCGCAACAACACCTCGCGTTCGGCGGCCAACGCCGCAAAGCGGTCGCGCGAGGCATGCACCTCGGCCTCGGCGTCGTCGCGGGCCTTTTGCATGCGTGCCTGCCGCAGCGCGCCGTCGACGGCGACCTGGAGCAGGGGAATGAAATCGCCCTGCACGTCCTTCACCAGATAGTCGGCAGCTCCGGCCTTGAGCGCGGTGACGGCGATCTTGGAATCCTGCGAGGCGGTGACGAACACCACCGGCGGGGCATTCACAATCGCCATGATCTGCTCGAGCGTTTCCAGCCCGTCCAGACCCGGCATGTGCTGATCGAGCGCGATAACGTCGATACCGCCTTGCGCCAGACGATCGAGCCCCTCCGTCCCGCTGCCGGCATGGATAACCTTCAGCCCAAGCCGCGTCAGACCGCGATCGACCAGGCGCGCCAACGCCTTGTCGTCGTCGATATAAAGCAGCGTAGGCGTCTCAGTGTTCATATGGCGGCAGGCGGAATCTGAATGACCGAGAAGAACAGTCCCAATTGTCTGATGGCGTTGGCGAAGCTTTCGTAGTTGACGGGCTTGGTGATGTAGACATTGCAGCCGAGTTCATAGCAACGCTTGATTTCCTGCGAGTCGTCGGTGGTGGTCAGCACCACGACCGGCGTCGATTTGAGATGCTTGTTTTCCTTGACCCGTTGCAGGATTTCGACCCCGCCCATGTCGGGCAGGTTGAGGTCGAGCAGGATCAGCAGCGCTTCTCCCTTGTGATCGAGGCCGGAGCCGTCGCTTCCGAACAGATAGCGTACGGCGGCCGTGCCGCTTGTAAACGGCACAATTTCGTTATTGACGCCGGAACGACGGATATTGCGTTCGATCAGACGGGCGTGACCCTCGTCGTCTTCGATCATGATGATGCTAACCGGTTTGCTCATGAATCCCTGTTCCGACGGTTGACGTTCCAGTTGATGGGAAGGGTTACTGTGAAGGTGCTGCCTTGATCAAGTTCCGATGCGACCGACATGGTGCCGCCCAGACGGCGCACCAGGGTGCGGACATGGGCGAGGCCGATTCCCTGACCTGGTTTGTCCTGTAATCCGGCGCGCCGGAACAGGTCGAAAATGCGCTGATGATCCTTGGGGTCGATCCCACGGCCATTATCGGCAATCTCGAAGATCGCATATCCGAGTTTGGTGCGGCCCTGTACCGATATGTCGCCGGGAACGCCGGGCTTGAGGTATTTGAGTGCGTTGTCGATCAGGTTGGAAAAGATCTGCTCCAGTGCGAGCCGGTCGCTGGTGATTTCGGGTAGAGGCTCGATGCGGATCTGTGCTTGGGCCTCCGACGCCTGATGCGCGACCGTCGTCACGATCGCTTCGATCAGTTCTCGCGTGTCGATCCTGACCGGCTCGAATTCGCGCCGGCCCTCGCGGGTGAGGTTCAGGATGGCCGTAATCAGTCGGTCCATCCGCCGTCGACCGTTGGAGGCGGGGCGGAGATCGCGGCAAGGCGTAATGTGCCGATCCGCTTGAAAATATCGGCGCGCAGTTCCTCGAGCTCACTGGTGAAGCCCATGATATTGACCAGAGGCGAGCGAAGATCGTGGCTGACGATATAAGCAAAACGCTGGATTTCGTTGTTGGCTTCGCGAAGATCGGCGGTGCGCTCGTCCACCGTGGCTTCGAGGTTGAGGTTGTTGTCGAGCAATTGCGCTTCAGCCGTGTCGCGTGCGCGGGTTGAGCGTCTCACCAGGAAAACGGAAATGCCGCCGAGCAGGATGACGAGCGCGGAGCCCGTGACCGTGACAATGGATGCGAGCTTCTCGGTTCGGTCCGCGGTTGTGGTGCGCATTGCGAACAGGCGCTCTTCTTCGGTCCGCATCCGACCGGCAATTTCGCCGATGCGCTGGACGGCGGCGCCGGAATCGGATGAGCGCAACATGGCGATTCCGCCGGCCGTGTCCTGTCGTTTGGCGAAGCCGATGGCTTTTTCGAATTCATCCAGTCGCGCCTGAACCGGCTGGCGCAACTGATTGGAATTGTCGATCTGGACAGGGTTGTCGCCGGCCAGTTTGAGTAGTTGGTCAATATCGGAATGAACGCCGGCGGCCGTGGCCTGGTATTCGTCGAGAAAGCGCTGTTCCCCAGTCAAGAGGTAGCCGCGCGCCGCACTTTCGGTGGTCCGAATACGCAAAAGCAGGGTTGAAAGCTGGTTTTCAACTTCGACCGTATGCACAACCCAGTCATTGTCTTCGCGGGCGCGGTTGACGAGGATGACCGACAGGGCGCTGACGGCGACCAGCACCAAAAATCCCGCCGCAAGCAGGAAGGTTTGCCCGATGGCGCGTCGGCGTTTCGCACCCGGCGTCGTAGTTGTCGCGCTAAAAGAAATCAGGTCCACCTAGACGAAAAGCTTTGGGCAATAAAAACGCGCTGATTGCCCCTTGGTTCCGGAGGGCGGAACTTTTAGCCGCGAGGGCCGGAAATTCTGAATTCAGCCCGGCGACTTGCCGGCGAGATACTGTTCCAGCCAGTGAATATGGTAGTCGCCGTCGATGATGTCGGTCTCCCGCACCAGCGCGCGGAACAGCGGCAGGGTGGTTTCGATGCCCTCCACGACCATCTCGTCCAGCGCCCGGCGCAGCCGCATCAGGCATTCGGCCCGGGTCTTGCCGTGCACGATCAGCTTGCCGACCAGGGAGTCGTAATAAGGCGGGATCACGTAGCCCTGGTACACGGCGGAATCGATCCGCACGCCGAGGCCGCCGGGTGGATGATATTGCAGGATCTTGCCGGGGGAGGGACGGAAGGTCACCGGGTTTTCGGCGTTGACGCGGCATTCGATGGCGTGGCCGTTGATGACCACCTGTTCCTGCGTGGCCGGCAGATCGCCACCGGCGGCGATCCGGATCTGTTCGAGCACGAGGTCAATGCCGGTGATCATCTCGGTGACGGGATGCTCGACCTGGATGCGCGTGTTCATCTCGATGAAGTAGAATTCACCGTCCTCGTAGAGAAACTCCACGGTACCGACGCCGAGATATTTCATTTGCTGCATCGCCTGCGCCACGATCGTACCGATCCTGTTGCGCTGGGCCGCGTCCAGCGCAGGCGAGGGGCCTTCTTCCCAGACCTTCTGATGCCGGCGTTGCAGTGAACAGTCGCGCTCGCCGAGATGGATGGCGCCGCCACGGCCGTCGCCAAGCACCTGGATTTCGATGTGGCGCGGCTTCTGCAGATATTTCTCGAGATAGACCGAGGCATCGCCGAAGGCGGATTTCGCCTCGTTAGCGGCGGTCGAGAGCGCCAGCATCAGGTCCTGCGGGGTTTGCGCCACCTTCATGCCGCGACCGCCGCCGCCGGAAGCGGCTTTCACCAGCACCGGAAAGCCGATGCCTTTCGCAATCGTCATTGCGTCGTCGTCGGCGCTGACCGCGCCGTCCGAGCCCGGCACGACGGGAATGCCGAGGCGCTTGGCGGTCTTCTTGGCCTCGATCTTGTCACCCATCAGGCGGATATGCTCGGCCTTGGGTCCAATGAAATGCAGATTGTGATCGGCGAGAATTTCGGCAAAGCGCGCGTTTTCCGACAGGAATCCGTAACCGGGATGTACCGCGTCCGCGCCGGTGATTTCGCAGGCCGCCAGCAGCGCGGGCACGTTGAGGTAACTGTCCTTTGACGGTGGCGGCCCAATGCAGACGCTCTCATCCGCAAGCCGCACATGCATGGCGTCGGCGTCGGCGGTGGAATGCACCGCTACCGTCGCGATACCAAGCTCCTTGCACGCGCGTAGAATCCGCAGTGCGATTTCGCCGCGATTGGCTATGAGGATTTTATCGAACATCGTGCCCTTCGGGGGCGACTGGCGAATAGGAATGGCGAATAGAAAAACTACTCGCTATTCGCTACTCACCATTCGCTATTCAATAATCACGAGCGGCTCGCCGAATTCCACGGGCTGGCCGTCCTCGACGAGAATCTGTGTGACGGTGCCGGCTTTCGGAGAAGGAATCTGGTTCATTGTCTTCATCGCTTCGATGATGAGCAGGGTCTGTCCCACCGAGACTTTGGAGCCGACCTCGATGAACGGCTTGGCGCCGGGCTCGGAAGCCCAGTAGGCCGTGCCGACCATCGGGGAGGGAACCGCGCCGGGATGCTTGGCCATGTCGGCAGCGGGAGCTACTGCTGCGGTTGCCGGCAGCGGCGGCGGCACGGCGGCGACCGGCGCGGCCATCGGCACCGAAGCCGCAATGCTGACATTGCGCGCCACGCGCAGCCGAAGCCCTGCGCGTTCGATCTCGATTTCGGTGAGGCTGGTTTCGTCAAGCAACAAAGCGAGTTCGCGAATGAGCGCTCCGTCGCTGGTTGCGAACTTTGCGGCTGCTTTATCCTCAGGCTGGCGCGCCATGATCTTGATCCGGAACTCTCTGTCTCGTGGTTTAAGGGGGCCGTCGGGCCTCAGCTTTCAGGTCTTAAGCGTCAGGTCTTAAGCGTCAGGTCTTAAGCGTCAGGTCTTAAGCGTCAGGTCTTAAGCGTCAGGTCTTAAGCGTCAGGTCTTGGCCTTGGCGCCGAGTTTGGCCGCAAGGCCGCTGATCGCAAGGCGGTAGCCGTCAATGCCGAAACCCGCAAGGGTCGCGAAGGCGGCTCTCGCGGTAAAGGAGTGATGGCGGAAGCTTTCACGGGCGTGGATGTTGCTGATGTGCACCTCGACCGTCGGGATTTTCACCGCGACCAGCGCATCATGGAGCGCGATCGAGGTGTGCGAATAGGCCCCCGCATTGAGGACGATGCCGGCGGCCTTTTTGCCATGGGCTTCGTGGATGAAGTCGATCAGCTCACCCTCCCGGTTGGACTGCCGGCAATCGGCCTTGAGACCGAATTTGGCACAAGCTTCCACGCACAACTTCTCGACGTCGGCAAGCGTAGCGTGGCCGTAGGTTTCGGGCTCGCGGGTTCCCAACAGATTGAGGTTCGGGCCGTTGAGCACGTAAATGGTATCGGCAGCGGTCTTGGCCATCCAGATCCCGGTGATGTGGTGGTGATGGCGCGGTTATAGGTAACTAAAAGGCGGGAGGGAAGCCTTATGCCCCGGCCGTCCGGCTCCCAAATACCTCATCTAGTTGGTGAAAATCCCGATAGAATCGACGGAAACCATTCATTAACCACAAAGGATGGTCTAGCGCCGCCTGAGTTGGTGCCTGGGCAGGACCGCCCAAAACGAACAGGGCGGGCCGCATAACGGCCCGCCCTGGATTCGCGAGATTTGGCTCGAGATCAGGCGTCGAGTAAGGCGACGATCTCGAGGGTTCGCGGATCTACCACCACGATTTGGTCGCGGACGAGGAAAAACTCATAGCCTCGCCAATCCGGATAGTACGTCACGATTTCAGCCGGCAGCGGGTGGAAGCCGACGTCGCGGGGAACGCGGGTGCCGATTGAAACCGAGAAGTTGATGTTCGTAACAGGCGAAATATGCTGATCGCGAATCACGGTCGTGATCTTGGTGCGCTGTTCGGTGGAGAGCTTGGCGCCGCTGCCTGCCTGTCCGACGGTTTTCGAGCGCTCTTCCTCTTTCGCGCCGGCGGTGTTGTTGTTGTCGCGACCCTCGGCCTTCATGTTGCCTTTGCGCTCGTCTTCGGCCTTCATGTCCTTGCCGGCCGCGCCCTTTT
This sequence comes from Bradyrhizobium sp., assembly GCF_049519115.1. GTDB lineage: Bacteria > Pseudomonadota > Alphaproteobacteria > Rhizobiales > Xanthobacteraceae > Bradyrhizobium. The sequence continues at coordinate 83,104 of NZ_JBEKRB010000023.1, read as the reverse complement.
CATTCTGCGTCATGCCCTTGGAGTGGTCGGCCTTGGTGTCCTGGGCTGATTTCTCGCCCATCGACTTTTCACCCGCGGGGCCGGACTTCATATCCTGCTGGGCGCGCTGATTCTTCATGCCGCCCTTTTCCTCGGACTGCGCCTTCGTACCTTCCGCAGCACCTTCACGGCTGGGTGCACCAGCCGAAGGCGCCGACGGTGCGCTCTGCTGCATGCCTGCGCCGCCGGCTGCTCCGCCTTCGCGACCGCCCGTGCCTTGCGCATTGGCAAGACCGGTTCCGGCGATCAACGCCGCGGTGGCCGCGGTGATCATCAAACGATTCATCATTGAACCTTCTCCTCACGAGTTTGCACTGCCCGCGCGACAACGAAAGGAGATCGACGATGTTCCGCCGTTTCACCGGTTCCGTAAAGTTTGTTTGATGAACGGCGGATAAACGCCGCGTGCTGCAAAAAGCCTGCAAACAAAAAAGGCCGGCGAAGTCGCCGGCCTCTTTTTTCACAGGATATTGGTTTGGAGTGCGGCGTTGTGCCGCCGAATTAGCAGGTCGCCTTGTTAGCATGTCGCTTTGCCGCAGCGGGCGACGCCGATTTTTTCCTTCAAGCCGTCAAGACCAATGGCGCCGACAACGACCTGTTTTCCGATGACGTAGCTTGGCGTGCCGTTCATGCCCATCGATTCGGCGAGCTTGAAGTTCTCTTCGATGGTGGCCTTCACTTCCGGGCTTGCCAGGTCCTTTTCGATGCGCCCCACGTCGAGGCCGGCTTCCTTCGCGGCCGCCAGCGCCCGCGCCTTGTCTGCCGCCCCACGGCCGCCGAGCAGCTTCTGGTGGAAGTCGAGATATTTGGCGCCGCCGGGATCCTGCATCCGCACGGCGACGGCGACTTTTGCCGCCTCCACCGAACCCTCGCTCAACACCGGAAATTCCTTCAACACCACCTTGAGCTTGGGGTCGGACTTCATGAGATCGAGCATGTCGCTCATCGCCCGCTTGCAGTAGCCGCAATTGTAATCGAAGAACTCGACGAAGGTGACGTCGCCGTTCTTGTTGCCGAGCGTGACGTTACGGGGCGAGTTGAAGATCGCGTCCGAGTTCTGGACGATGCTCGCCTCGTGCTTCTCGTTTTCGGCAGCCGCCTGCCGCTTGTTGAGCTCGTTCATCGCCTCTTCGAGCACTTCGGGATGGCTGACCAGATAGTTCTTCACGATCGTCTCGATCTCGCCGCGCTGACCGTCGGAAAAGGTCTGCGCCGAGGCAGCAGAAGGTGCGGCGACGATCGTCAGCGCGAACAGAGCGGGAGAGAGCAGGCGAAAGGGATACATTCGATGATTCCTCGGGTTTTCTCTAATTCGGTTCGTTATTGGCTTGCATCAGAATCGGGTTGGCGTCCTGGGCCTAACAAATGACCTGTTCGATTCTGAGATGATCCCGTCTCAAACTGAAATTTGGGCCCGTCTTTCTTTTGTCCTGCGGGCAGCTTGGCCGAAACAATATCGTCAGCCTTGACCCATCCGGGCGTGCCGACGGCAAAGCGGGTCTTGGCACGCGAGGCGAGGTCTTTCGCGGTCTTGTTGTCTCCGCGCAAAAACGCCGCCTGTGCCGACGCGAGGTCGGCTTCCGCGAGATCTCCCTTTCGGGCAAATGCCATCGCCAATTGAGTATAACCGATCGGCTGTTCGGTCTCGCGCGCCATCGCGTTGCGCAAAATGTTGATGGCTTCCTCCGTGTTGGCCTTGTTATCGGCCGCCACGAGCGCCTGCCCAAGTAAAATCTCGATGAGCGGGGCGTTATTGGACAGAGTCACGGCCTTGCGCAGGGCCGGGATAGCCTCCGCGGGCCTGCCGCCTTCGATCAGCGCCTGGCCACGCAATTCATAGAAATAGGGGTTGTTGGGCTGAACCTGGATCAACGAATCGATTTGGCCGAGCGCGTTGTTCAGATCGCCATGAAGATAGGTCGTGATCGCGTGCGCATAGCGCGCCGGCAGGCTGGTGTTGGATAGCGGATAGCGCCGATAGACCGTGTCCTGACGTTCCAGAAACCCGGAAATCTTGGCGCGCATCATATCGTGGCGCAATTGCAGCGCCGGATCGTCCTTCTTGTCCCAGTAGGGGCTGGTGCGGGCGATTTCTTCGAGCGCGGCGACGCGTTCGGCCGGCATCGGGTGCGACTGGTAATAGGGGTCGGCGCCATGGGCGGAGAAAAGGCTGTCATTGGTGAAACGCTTGAAGGTTTCGTACATGCCCTTGGCGGATTGCTGGGTCGCGGTCAGGAACTTGACCCCGGCGCGGTCTGCGCTTTCTTCCTGCTGACGCTGATAGGAAAGCAACGAGCGCATGATCACGGTCTGGGGCGCTGAAATCGCTGCTGCGCCTGCATCCGCCATGCCGTTGCCGCCGGCGCCACTTCTGGCACCCGCGATCAGTGCGCCGGCGCCAAGCACCATCGCGACGATCATCTGGGTCTGGGCCTGGGCCAATTGCTCGCGCAGTCGGGCGAGGTGGCCGCCGGCCAAATGGCCGGTTTCGTGCGCCAGCACCCCGATGATCTGGTTCGGGGTCTCCGATTGCAGCAACGCGCCGTGGTTCACGAAAATGCGATGGCCGTCGGCGACAAACGCGTTGAATACGGGCTGGTTGATGATCGTGACCTGGATATTCTGCTTCTCCAGGTTCGCGACGCGAAGGATGGGCCTCGTATAGTCGCGCAGGAGCTGCTCGGTCTCGGTGTCGCGAAGGATCCCAAGCTTTTCCTCTTGGGCGAGGGCGGCCATCGGGGCAACAAGAAGGGCGACCGCGGTGGCGATCGCGGTCGTTTTGGTTATTTTCCGGAACAGGACGAGGCGCAGCAGCATCACGCGGTCTTTATTGATTGGCGGCGGGTTTGATACGGGATATGCCCTAACAATCCGCGGAATAAGGCTAGTCTGGGGCGGCCGTTCCGGCACCCGTAAAAGCTCTTCTCCGCGACATCACAGAATGCCAGAGCCGCAACACCAATCCAGTAGCAGATATCGATGCTTGAAGCGACATTGAGAGAACGTGCCACAGGTCTTTTGACGACGGCGTCCGGACGCAGCGACGTCCCGCCATTCATGGTGATGGACGTCATGGCCGCCGCTGCCCGTATCGAGGCAGCCGGCGGTCATGTGATTCACATGGAAGTAGGGCAGCCGGCCGCGTCAGCCCCGCAAGCCGCCATTGCGGCGGCGCGTGCTGCGCTGGACTCGACGCGGATCGACTACACCGCTGCGCTTGGAACTCCGAGCTTAAGGGCGCGAATTGCCCGCCACTACCGCGAAAGCTATGGCTTTGAGGTGGATTCCAGCCGGATCGTCGTTACCACGGGCTCTTCGGCTGCCTTCATTTTAGCTTTCATGGCGATGTTCGAGCCCGGCGACCGGGTCGCGGTGACGGTTCCCGGCTATCCGCCTTACCGGCATATTCTCACCGCTCTCGGCTGCGAGCCGGTGTTGATCGAGACATCCAGCGAAACCCGGCACGCACTGACCGGAGAGGCTCTGCTCGCCGCGCACCGCAAGGCGCCGCTCAAGGGCGTATTGGTCGCAAGCCCGGCCAATCCGACCGGCACGATGATGTCGCGGGAGGCGTTGAGCGGGCTGATGGCGGCCGCCGAAAGCGCCGGCATCCGATTCATCTCGGATGAGATCTATCATGGCCTCGACTACGCGTTCCCGGCGGTGACGGCGGCGGAACTTTCCGCCGATGCGCTCGTGATCAACTCCTTCTCGAAATACTTCTGCATGACCGGCTGGCGCGTCGGCTGGATGGTGGTACCCGAGCCGCTGGTGCGTCCAATTGAGCGGTTGCAGCAAAATCTCTCCATTTCGGTGCCGACGCTGTCACAGATCGCGGCCGAAGCTGCCTTCGACGGCAAGCCTGAAATGGAGGAGGTGAAGCGCGGTTATCTGGAAAACCGGCGGATCCTGATCGAGGGACTGCCGCGGGCCGGCCTCACCAAATTCCTGCCCGCTGACGGCGCCTTCTACCTTTACGCCGACGTGTCGGACTACACCTCCGACAGTCTCACATTCGCGAGCGAAATGCTGGAAAAGGCCCATGTCGCGGCGACCCCAGGCGCCGATTTCGATCCCATTCACGGGCGGCAGTTCATCCGCTTTTCCTATGCGCGGTCGGCCCAGGAAATGCGTGAGGCGGTGGAACGCATCGCGCGTTGGCTGAAGTGACGCGGATTAAAATAGGCCCATCCCATTGACACTCCCGGTGCAATGGATTTTGGCTTGAAATCAAGAAAGTCGAGGAGGGGGTGAGTTCGATGGCGCCGACAACCGTAACCGCAGCACCGGTCCGCGTGGCCAAACCCTGGTACAAGGTTCTCTACATCCAGGTGCTGATTGCCATCGTGCTTGGCGCCCTCGTCGGCTGGCGGTTTCAGGATTTCGCGACTAGCGACTGGGTCAAGGCGCTGGGCGACGGCTTCATCAAGCTGATCAAGATGGTGATCGCACCGATCATCTTCTGCACCGTGGTGTCGGGCATCTCGCATATTCAGGATGCGAAAAAAGTCGGCCGTATCGGCATCAAGGCGCTGGTCTATTTCGAGGTCGTCTCGACCTTCGCACTCGTTATCGGGCTTCTGGTCGGGAACATCGTTCGTCCCGGCACAGGTTTCGGCGGCGCGATGGCCAATGCCGACAAGGTGGCGACCTACGCCAAGCAGGCAGGCGAGCAAAAGAGCGTCGACTTCTTCCTGCATATCATCCCGGATACCGTGGTCGGTGCGTTCGCGACCGGCGAGATTTTGCAGGTTCTGCTGTTTGCGATCCTGTTCGGCTTCTCGTTGATGGCGCTCGGCGAGCGCGGCCATACGCTGCGCGCTTTCATCGACGACGCGGCGCAAGGCGTGTTCGGCGTGATCTCGATCGTGATGCGGGCAGCGCCCATCGGGGCCTTCGGCGCCATGGCCTATACCATCGGCAAATTCGGTACCGGCGCGATCCTCAACCTCCTCGGTTTGATCGCGACTTTCTACCTTACCGCGGCGCTGTTCGTGATCGTGGTGCTCGGCATCATCGCGCGCGTCCTCGGCTTCTCGATCTTCAAATTCCTGGCCTACATCAAGGACGAACTCTTGATCGTGCTCGGCACCTCGTCTTCGGAAAGCGCATTGCCTTCGCTGATGGAGAAGCTCGAACGGCTCGGTTGTTCGAAGTCGGTGGTCGGGCTTGTGGTGCCGACCGGATATTCCTTCAATCTCGACGGCACCAACATCTACATGACGCTGGCGACGTTGTTCATCGCGCAGGCGCTGGGCTTCGATCTGACGCTCGGGCAGCAGATCACCATCCTTGTCGTTGCGATGCTAACGTCAAAGGGCGCGTCGGGAATCACGGGGGCTGGGTTCATTACGCTGGCGGCAACGCTCGCCGTGGTCGATCCGCGCCTCGTGCCGGGCATGGCGATCGTGCTCGGCATCGACAAGTTCATGAGCGAATGCCGCGCGCTGACCAACCTGTGCGGCAACGGCATCGCCTGTGTCGTGGTGTCGGCCTGGGAAGGCGAACTCGATCGCGAACGTCTGGCAGCCAATCTCAACCGTCAGGTCGATCCGACCGATATCGAAACCGCGGTCACGACGGGCTAGTCTATTGCGCAAATTCAAAACCGCCCGGTTCTCGCCGGGCGGTTTTTTTATTGGTCTGAAATTTCAGGTCTTCTATTCGCCGCCGCCGAAGCGTCGTGACCACCAGCCGGCGCGCCGAGGCTGCTCGGCTTCGGTCGTGGTTTGGTGCGTGGTTTCTTCGGCGGTTTCTCGGGCCGGTTCGGAATGCGCTTCAGCAGATGCAGGCTGCGGCTGATACGAACCGGGCGTTGCCGGCTCAGCCTGTGAGCTGGACCCAAAGCTCACCTTCTCGCGCACCGTCGAACGTCGCCGAGCGGCTTTTTCAGCCTCATGCGCCTCGGCCTCTGCGGCTGATGGTGCGGTCGGTTGGACAGTTGCCGGCTGCTCGGCAGGATGCGGCGGTGGCGCGTATTCGGCCGGCAAAGGCGATGGCTGCGACGGAGTTCCATCGAAGTCGGCGACGGCGCTTGCAGCCTCCGGCACTGGAACAGGCCCGAGCTCGTCGGCGATCGATCCGGCAAGACCGTCTTCGGTTCCGCCACGCCGGCGGCGTCCGCCACGGCGTCCGCGGCGCCTCGGCCGCCGCTCGCCCGATCCACTGTCGGCACGCGCCGGGTTCGGCTGCTCGCCGGCTTCATCGTCATCGGCTTCGCCTTCGTCGGCGATTTCCGCATCGGCTGAAACACCTGCTTCCGGCGCGAAAGAACTATCCTGGCGCGGCATTCCGCCTTCGCGCGGCTCGCCGCTGCGACCACGCCGCCGCCGCCGCCGCTTGCGCCGCGGTCCGTCGCCTGCGGCCTCCGTGCTTCCTTCTTCACCACCTGCGGAATCTTCGCCGAGTCCCTCGGTCTCGTCGGTTTCGATTTCCGATTCGGCCTCGGCGTCGAGCAGCTCTTCGTCGTCGAACACTTCTTCGACTTGCGAGGGAGCGGCCGCGGCCTGGGCCACGAGCAACGCCTTTGCCGCTTCCAGCGTGTGCACCTGTTCGCCGCGATCGATCACGAACGACTGTTGTCCGCTCACGGTCGGGTCGGCGATGACCGCAAGCGTCACCTTGAACGAATTTTCGAGATCGCGCAGATGACCGCGCTTGTGGTTGAGAACGTAGAGCGCGACGTCGGTCCGGGTCCGCACCACCAGATTGTGGGTCGCGCCCTTCATCAAGACTTCCTCAAGTCCGCGCAGCAATTGCAGCGCAACCGAAGAGACCGAACGAACGTGGCCGCTGCCGCCGCATTGCGGGCAGGGCTCAGTTGAACTTTCGAGCACGCTGGCGCGGATACGCTGGCGCGACATTTCGAGCAGGCCGAAATGCGAGATGCGTCCGACCTGGATCCGCGCACGGTCCTGCCGCAGGCAGTCGGACAGCTTGCGCTCGACCGAGCGGTTGTTGCGCTTCTCGTCCATGTCGATGAAGTCGATGACGATCAGCCCGGCCAGATCGCGCAACCTGAGCTGTCTGGCGACTTCTTCCGCCGCCTCGAGATTGGTCTTGAGTGCGGTGTCTTCGATATGATGTTCGCGCGTCGAGCGGCCGGAGTTGACGTCGATCGAAACCAGCGCCTCGGTCTGGTTGATGACGATGTATCCGCCCGACCGCAGCTGCACGGTGGGCGAGAACATCGCGTCCAGCTGGCTCTCCACGCCCATGCGCGAGAACAACGGCTGGCCGTCGCGATATTGTTTCACCGCCCGCACATTGGAGGGCATCAGCATCTTCATGAAATCGCGCGCTTCGTGGTAACCGGCTTCGCCCGCGACCAGAATCTCGTCGATTTCCTTGTTGTAGAGATCGCGCAGCGATCGCTTGATCAACGAGCCTTCTTCGTAAACCAATGTCGGGGCCTGCGACTTCAGCGTCATGTCGCGCACCGTCTCCCACATCCGGATCAGGTACTCGAAGTCGCGCTTGATCTCGGGCTTGGTGCGGGAAGCGCCGGCGGTGCGCAGGATGATGCCCATGCCCTCCGGCACGTCGAGGTCCTGGACGACCTCTTTCAGCCGCGAGCGGTCCTGGGCGGACGTGATCTTGCGGCTGATGCCGCCGCCACGCGCGGTATTCGGCATCAGGACCGCATAGCGGCCGGCCAGCGACAGATAGGTGGTCAGCGCCGCACCCTTGCTGCCGCGCTCTTCCTTGACAACCTGCACCAGCATCACCTGGCGCCGCTTGATGACTTCCTGAATCTTGTACTGGCGGCGCGGACGGAAGGCGCGTTCGGGCACTTCTTCCATCACGTCGTCGCCGCCGACGGATTCGACAACCTCTTCCTCGGCCTCGTCGCCTTCGTCATCTTCGTGAAGCTCTTCGCCGTCGGCTGTCGCATGCACTTCGTCGGACGGTGCGGCCTGGGCTTCGATGGCATATGCGGCATGAGCAGCGTTCTCGGCCGCGACTTCTTCCGGATGGGCCTCGCCATCGGCATGGTCTTCGTGCGCGTCGTCTTCGTGTGCGCTATCCGCCGGAGCCTCCCGCATCGCTTCTGAAATATCGGCAATGGCCTCTACAGGCTCGGCCGCGTGTGCAGGTGTCGCGGCGACGTGGTCCGAATCATGCCCGTCGTCCTCGGCATGCGCCTCATGATCATGGGAATGTTCGTGATCGTCGTCGTGATGGTGCGCCGTGTCCTCGTGGTGGTCGGCATCGTTGACGTGATGTTCGTGATCGTGCGCGTCGTGATGGCCTTCCTCGGCGTGAGCATGGGCGGTCTCGTGCGACCCCTCTGCCGGCGTCTCCAGGCTTGAGGTTTCGACGATCTCGCTTTGAACACGCTCGCCGTGTCCGCGCCGGCGCGAACTGCGATGGCGCGAACGGCGGCGGCTGGAGCGGTTCTCGGATTCTTCCTCCGCTTCGCGATGGGCACGCTCATCGGCTTCGATCAGCGCCTGACGATCGGCAACGGGGATCTGATAGTAATCGGGATGAATTTCGCTGAAGGCGAGGAAGCCGTGGCGGTTGCCGCCATATTCGATGAAGGCGGCTTGCAGCGACGGTTCGACCCGCGTGACCTTCGCTAGATAGATATTGCCGCGCAGTTGTTTGCGTTGCGCGGTTTCGAAATCAAATTCTTCGACGCGGTTGCCGCGGACCACGACGACCCGGGTCTCTTCCGGGTGGGTGGCATCGATAAGCATTTTGTTGGGCATTTTGGAACTCTTGACGGCGGCTGGCGCGCAGGGCGGCGCGCGCAAATCGCACGGCCGGGTGACGCGACGGTCCACCTGATTCGGGGGTGAGGGGAAGGCCGAAACGCAATCCTGCGCGCCGCGCCGAACATGATTCCCGGGGCAGACAACGACGCGCGCGGCTTGCGCCCCGCATCGGCGGTATTTTTCCCTGGAGTTCCGGCAATACAGTCTGGCGCATTAAGCGTCGGCCCGTCTGAGTAATTTTGGGCGGCGAAGTGGCCGCTTATCGGTCGCTGAAGGCTTGGCGCTAAAGCGCACGCCTTGATCGTATATCGGGGCCAAAAAGGCCCGATATTTGGTTAGGTCGGATCTCGAGCCGTCCCTGGAACAAGCTGTTGACCTGGGAGCGGAGCCGCTCGGGCTTGAAACCGCCCCTCCTGTCAGCCGCGCGCTGCGCTGGCTCCGGAGAGGCCGGAAAGACGCTGAAATCTCCTGCTTTGGAGGCTCCTGCGCTGCACCGGGAGGCTGGACACGACACAACCGGAAATTTTGGCCGTCAGCACACCCTACATACGTGGATCAGCCTTTCCGTGCAAGGGAGTCGCATGCCGGCCACACTCTGCCCTTTTCGGCGTATAGTGTTTAAGGCGCGATTAACCCCGTGGTTTTATTGGAGTAAGAGAGCTGCTCGGAGGCACGGATTCGGTGGCGGGCCGCGCAAATCACCTTGTATTATTGGGTTTCGCGCTGTTGTGCGCCGCAGCATGCCTATGGCTTCCGTTCGGCAAGGTGGCCGCTGTCGAGAGCCAGCCGCCCAAGCCGACTCCTTCGGTTCGATTTCCGGTCGCCTCCGACGTTCGGCTCGCCGGCGATGGCAAGCAGACCCGCTTCGTTCTTGATCTCGATCAGCCGATCTCGGTCCACGCCTTTGCGCTCGCCGACCCCTATCGCGTGGTCGTCGATATCCCCCAGGTCAGTTTTCAGCTCCCGCCCGGAATTGGCACCGCGGGGCGGGGCCTGATCAAGGCGTTCCGCTATGGCCTCGTGATGCCGGGTGGTTCGCGGCTGGTCTTTGACCTCACGGGTCCCGCCAGGATCGTCAACGCGTCGGTGCTCGAGGCGGCCAACGGCCAGCCGGCGAGGCTCGTGCTCGAACTGGAGGAGGTCGACCGCACCACCTTCGTTCAGTTGCTCGCGCCGGAAAGCCGCCCCACGCTTCGACCTGGAATCGCCGATGCCAAAACGACGTCGCTTCCGGTATCGACCGTGCCTGCGAAACTGGAGCCGCCTGCCGCGTCGCCTTCATCGAACGATACGCGTCCCGTGATCGTCATCGATCCCGGCCATGGCGGCCCGGATAACGGCACCCAGTCCGGCACCGAGGTCGAAAAGAATCTAGTGCTCGGCTTTGCGCTCATTTTGCGCGACCGCATCGAGAAAGGCGGCAAATTCCGCGTCGTGATGACCCGCACCGACGATACGTTCATCCCGCTCGACGATCGCGTGAAATTCGCGCGTGGCCAGTCGGCCGCTTTGTTTGTCTCGATCCACGCGGATGCCTTGCCGCGTCATGAGGGCGATGCGCAAGGAGCAACGATCTACACGCTGTCCGATCGCGCCTCGGACGCGGAGGCCGAAAGGCTGGCGGAGGCGGAAAACAAGGCCGACGCCATCGGCGGCGTCAACCTGACCTCGGAGCCGACCGAAGTCGCCGACATCCTGATCGATCTTGCCCAGCGCGAAACCCGCACCTTTTCCAACCGTTTTGCCCGCCTGTTGATGGGTGAGATGAAGACGGTCACGCGGATGCATAAGAACCCGCTGAAGTCGGCTGGCTTTCGGGTGCTGAAGGCGCCGGACGTCCCGTCGGTTCTGGTCGAACTCGGTTATGTCTCCAACAAGGATGACATGGAGCATCTGGCATCGGAGAACTGGCGCACCCGAACCGCAGGTTCGGTGGCGCATGCCATCGACATGTTCTTTGCCAAGCGGTTGGCAACGGCAGGAAGCGGGAACTAAAGGCTGAAGAAAAACCGAGGCTTAAGAGGCCCTAGTTTGGCCACAGCGGCGGCACTATAACCGGCGCGATGCCTTGGGAATCGGCGTCATTCGCCCTGCGGCGGCGTATGATATAATCCCTTTCCGGCTATCGATGGTCGGAGCGGAAAATACCTCCATGAGGCGCCGGTTATTTCGGCGCGGGGACCAACGGAATTTACATTATGCGCTTGCTGGTGCGGTTTTTGGGTTTCTTGTTCGCTGCGGGAACCGTCGTGTTCCTGGTCGGCGTGGCCGCCGTAGCCGGGCTGATCTGGCACTTTTCCAAGGATTTACCGGACTATTCCCAGCTTCAGGATTACGAACCGCCGGTGATGACGCGTGTTCACGCGGCCGACGGCGCGCTGCTCGGTGAATATTCCAAGGAGCGGCGTCTCTACCTGCCGATCCAGGCGGTGCCGAAACTCGTCATCAACGCGTTCCTCGCCGCCGAAGACAAGAATTTCTACGAACACGGCGGCATCGACTTTTCGGGCATGGCGCGCGCCGCCGTTCTCTATGCGCAAAACATCGGTTCGAACCGAAGGCCGCAGGGCGCGTCCACCATCACCCAACAGGTCGCCAAGAACTTCCTGTTGACCAACGAGGTTTCATTCACCCGCAAGATCAAGGAAGCGTTGTTGGCGATGCGGATCGAGCGAACCTATTCGAAGGACAAGATCCTCGAACTCTATCTCAATGAAATCTATCTCGGCCTTGGTGCCTATGGCGTGGCCGCAGCCTCGCTGGTCTATTTCGACAAATCGGTCAACGAACTCACGGTCGCCGAGGCTTCTTATCTCGCCGCGCTACCGAAAGCGCCGGCCGCGTTGCATCCGGTGCGCAACCGTGACCGCGCCATTGAGCGGCGCAATTATGTGATCGACCGCCTGTTGGAAAACGGCTGGATCAAGCAGGCCGATGCGGACAAGGCGCGGAAAGATCCCTTGACTGTTACCAACCGCACCAATGCCGCGCATACGTTCGCAGGCGAGTATTTCGCAGAGGAAGTCCGTCGCGATATTTTCGAGCGCTACGGCGAGAAGAAGCTGTATGAGGGCGGGCTGTCGGTTCGCGCCACGCTCGATCCGAAAATCCAGGTGATGGCGCGCAAGACCATGGCCGCCGGCATCGTCAATTACGACGAGGCGCAGGGCTGGCGGGGCGCTTCGAGCAAGCTCGATATTTCCGGCGATTGGGGCGTCAAACTTGCCGACGTCAAATCGTTGTCGGATGTTTCACCCTGGCGGCTCGCCGTGGTTTTGGATACCAGCGATCAGTCGGCGCGCATCGGTTTTCAACCAAGTCGCGAACTCGGTGGCGCCGTGAGCAAGGAGCGGCCGACCGGGATCATCACGCTTGAAGGCATCAAATGGGCGAAGCCCGTGGCAGGTCCGATGAAGGGCCGGACGCCGACCGCGGTATCGCAGGTGCTGTCGCCGGGCGATGTGATCTATGCCGATCCGCTGTTCAGGGACGGCAACCCCGTTGAAGGTCAATACCGGCTGCGGCAACTGCCGGAGGTGTCCGGTGCCATGGTCGTAATGGACCCCTGGACCGGCCGTGTGCTCGCGATGGTCGGCGGTTTCTCGTTCGACCAGAGCCAGTTCAACCGCGCCACGCAGGCTTATCGGCAGCCAGGGTCGTCGTTCAAGCCGATCGTCTATTCTGCGGCGCTCGACAACGGCTATACGCCGTCGACCCAGGTCGTCGACGCGCCGATCGAAATCGATCAGGGGCAGGGGGCCGGCGTCTGGCGTCCTGAGAATTTCTCTTCCGGTAAATACCAGGGTCCGACGACGCTGCGTAATGCGTTGCGTTTGTCGTTGAACACGGTGACGGTCCGCCTGGCGCAGGATATCGGCATGCCGCTGATCGGAGAATATGCCCACCGCTTCGGCGTTTATGACGAACTGCCGAACTATCTGTCCTACGCGCTTGGCGCAGGCGAAACCACGGTCATGCGCATGGCCACGGCCTATTCGATGATTGCCAATGGCGGGCGGCGCGTGAAGCCGACCTTGATCGACCGCATCCAGGATCGCTATGGCCATACCATCTTCAAGCACGATGCACGGGAATGTCGTGGCTGCGACGCGCCGGGCGGCTGGAAGAACCAGACCGAGCCGCAGTTGATCGACCGCCGCGAGCAGGTACTCGACACCATGACCGCCTATCAGATGACCTCGATGCTGGAGGGCGTGGTGCAGGGTGGAACCGCGATCGCGGTCAAGGAAGTCGGCAAGCCGATTGCCGGCAAGACCGGCACGACCAACGAGGCAAAGGACGCCTGGTTCGTCGGCTTCTCGCCGGATATCGTGGTCGGTATCTATCTCGGTTACGACAAGCCGCGTCCGCTGGGGCATGGCAATGCCGCAACCGGCGGCCATCTTGCCGCGCCGATCGCGCGCGACTTCCTCAAACTGGCGCTCGTCGACAAGCCGGCGATTCCGTTCAAGGTCCCTGCCGGCATCAAGCTGATCCGCGTCGATGCCAAGACCGGCATGCGCGTCGGTCCTGGCGAAGGCGGACGTACCATCCTTGAGGCCTTCAAGCCGGGGACGGCGCCGCCGGATAATATTGGGGTAGCCGATGCCGATGGACGCCAGCTTCTGCCGCAGCAGCAACCGGATGCCGATCGCGGCTTGTTCCGTTCAGGCACCGGCGGATTATATTAGAGTTAGATTGTATTCTTGGACTTCCGCCGCTACGTCAGGCGGAAGTCTTGTCAGTGCAGCGCTTCAAGCCAAACAGATCAGAGAATATCATGCGCGCCGAAGTCGAACGTCTAGTCGAAGAGATCAAGCAGTCGGTCGGGCTGCTGAGGAGGCATCTTTGACGTCGAAAAATCCACCGCGCGCCTGGCGGAGCTGAACCAGCTCGCCGAAGATCCCAATCTCTGGAATGACCCGCAAAAAGCGCAGAAGCTGATGCAGGAACGCACCTCGCTCGAGGATGCGTTGTCGGGCATCGGCAAGGTCGAGCGCGAGCTCGAAGACAATATCGGCATGATCGAACTCGGCGAGGCCGAGAACGACGCGGCCGTTGTGGCTGAGGCCGAGGCGGCGTTGAAAGGCCTCCAGAAAGAAGTCGCGCGCCGCGAACTCGAAGCGCTGCTGTCGGGGGAAGCCGATCGGTTCGATTCCTATCTGGAGGTCCATGCCGGCGCCGGGGGCACCGAGAGCCAGGATTGGGCTCAGATGCTGCTGAGGATGTACACCCGCTGGGCCGAAAAACACGGCTTCAAGATCGAGTATCTGGAAGAGCAGCAAGGCGAAGAGGCCGGGATCAAATCGGCCACCATCCAGATCAGCGGGCACAACGCTTACGGCTGGCTGAAGACCGAAGCGGGCGTGCACCGGCTGGTGCGGATCTCGCCGTTCGATTCCAACGCGCGCCGGCACACCTCGTTTTCGAGCGTGGCGATCTTTCCGGTAATCGACGACAGCATCAAGATCGATATCAAGGAATCCGACGTGCGCACCGACACCATGCGTTCGGGCGGTGCGGGCGGCCAGCACGTCAACAAGACCGAATCCGCGGTCCGCCTGACGCATATTCCGACCGGCGTTGCGGTGGTCTGCCAGGCCGGTCGGTCGCAGCACAAGAACCGCGCGCAGGCCTGGGACATGCTGCGCGCCCGGCTGTACGAGATCGAGTTGAAAAAGCGCGAGGCACAGGCCGCCGCCGATCAGGCCGCCAAGACCGATATCGGTTGGGGCCATCAAATCAGGTCTTACGTTCTGCAGCCCTATCAAATGGTCAAGGATCTGCGCACCGGCGTGCAGACCTCGGACACCTCAGGCGTGCTCGACGGCGACCTCGACGAATTCATGGCTGCGACGTTGGCGCAGCGCGCCTTCGGCACGGAGCCCGGTGCAGTCGAAGATGTGGATTAGTGTAAGTAAAATGTTCAGCCGGCGCTGAGCCGAACGCCGGCGCGCAGGAATTTCTGCGGATCGACCGCCTCACCGTCGATCCGGGTTTCGTAGTGCAGATGCGGGCCGGTCGAGCGGCCGGTCGACCCCACCGCGCCGATCACCTGTCCGATCTTGACGACGTCACCGACCTTCACGTTGATCTCGGAAAGATGTCCGTAGCGGGTGGATAGCCCATTGCCGTGGTCGATTTCCACCATCCGGCCATAGCCGCCCGCCCATCCCGAAGATGCGACCTTGCCGTTGGCGGTGGCACGCACGGGATCGCCGGTGGCGGCGCGGAAATCGAGCCCGGTATGCATCGCGGGGCGGCCGAGGAACGGATCGGAGCGGACTCCGAAACCGGACGTAAATTCGACTTCGCCGATCACGGGCTTTCGATACGGCACCAGTGCCAGCGTGCGGTTGAGACGCTCGACGTGGGCGCGGCTGATGTTGATACGGTAAAGCTGGCGATCAAAGGCGCCGGCGTCCGGGGAAAGTTTCACGGGCACAAACGGGCCGCCCATTGCTGCACGCGGCGTTGCCGCCTCTAACTGGCCGATGTCAAGGCCGAGATCGGTGAACACGCCGCGCATGCGCCGCGTCCGCGATTCGAGATTGTCTTCAAGCGAAGTGAGGGAAGCGAGTTGGCGGCGCTCCACTTGATCGAGTGAGTTTTGCAGGCGCACGATCACATTGTCGACGCCCTGGATTTTTGCGGCCTTGGTCGCCGGCGCATTGACGATGACCGGCGCGCGGGATTCCAGGCGCGCTTCGCGATCGGGCGGCGCGACGAACACCGCAGTGTCGCTGATCGGGGAGGGTTTCGGTACGCCCGAGGTTGCCGGCTCGGTGGCGGCAGCGCCTCGCGACGGCGCCCTGACCGATCCCGTAATATCGGGAATGGCGCCCATCGCGCTCGCACGCGATTCAAGCGCGGTCTGCCGGCGCATGATCTGTTCGAGTTTCTGATCGAACTGCTCCTGATCGAGCAATTGCCGGCTGGTCGCACGGTCGACCTTGGCGCGAAGCTCCGCGATCCGGTCTTCATAGGCGTATTGCATTTCCGCCTGGCGGGCGATCAGCCGCGTCAGCACATCGTCACGAAACGCGAAATAGGTGGCGGTCGCCGCCGACCACATTCCGAGCGTCGTGACCGTGCCAACCACGATCCAGAAAGCCACCGGCCCGAAGCGGACCTGCTTACCGGCATGGACCAGCGTGTATCCGTTCTCTTCGCTTTTGGCGGTGGGAGAATTGACCGGCTTGCGGGCGGCTTGCCGGCCCGCATCCTGCGGCTGGCGATACTCAGACGGATGACCGGAACGGTACGACATCGGCACTCCCGTGCCGGTCGGAGGAAAGTTCCTTACGGCCCTAAATTACGGAAGGGATTTGACCCGGTCATGGTTAATTTTTCGCGAATGACCGCTTCCACGGGTCAGGCCGCCTGGGCCGCCGCAAGTACCTCGTCGGCGTGCCCGTCGACTTTCACGCGACGCCAGACCCTGATGATTTTACCGTCCGCTCCGATCAGAACCGTGGTGCGAAGGATGCCCATGAACGTCCTGCCATACATGGACTTTTCGCCCCACGCGCCGTAGGCCGCGAGCATTTCGTGGTTCTCATCCGACGCGAGAGGAACCGAGAGCTGATGCTTGTTCCGAAACGCCTCTTGCGCCTTCAGCAGATCGCCTGACACCCCGACGACAGCGGTGTCGGCGGCGGCGAAGGCGCCTTTGAGCCTTGTGAAGTCGATCGCCTCTTTCGTGCAGCCGGGCGTGTCGGCGCGGGGGTAGAAAAACAGTACGAGTTTCTGGCCGGCATAATCGGCCAGGGAAACTGCATGTCCCCCATCGCGAGGCAATGCGAAGGAAGGGGCTTTCGCGCCCTCCGCGAGGGTGGACCGCACAGCGGTATTCCGATTCGATTTTGCCGCAGCCGCCTTTGATGCTTTGGACGAAACCTTAGGCGATGCTTTAGTTTGCCCAGTTTTTGAGTTCTTGCTTGCTTTTTTTGCCGACGGCGGACCCGCTTTCGAAGCTGCCCGTTTGGCCGGAGCCTTCGATCCCGGGCTTGTCTTCCGGGCCGGGGGCTTGCGGGTTTTCTCGCGAGTTTTCTTGGACATACGCCTTCCTTTCGTCGCTTTCCGCGGATCAATCATTGAGGTATTGAGGCAGGTCGGGTTCGGCCGGTTTGGTCTTTTCGGATTATGCTCAAAAGGAATTCGACACGCCACCCGCCCGCTGGCGTGGCTGCAGCCGAGTAACAAGCGAGGCGCCAGTCGTCCCGCTTCAACTTTGGGGGTACCGACACTTTTGCGAATGCGGGAATCGAGGGACTATTTGCAAATATAGGTTTTACTGCACTTTCGGATTTTAGATTCGCTTTGGGAGCCTGCGACCAGATGGGTGGCCAGGGTCAAATGGTCCCATCGGATGAGGAGGGGTGAAATGCCGGCACGAGAAGCCTTTATTGCCCGTTCTGTTCCATCCCCTGGCGCCGGCAATGAGAGGCAATGGTAAAACAGAGGCCGACCCAGCATCCCAGTCCGCCCGTTGACGTCCGGCTGCAACAGTGGGACGGCGCCGACGACGTGCACGCGGAACACGATGAGGCGGCGGGGCGTCGGGCGCGCCGGTTGCTGTCGCGATCTGATTCCCGAGTCTACGTGTTTGGCGATCGCCTGGGATCGCTGCGTCGCCGGCTCGCCGGCGGGCGCTGGTTCCGGCGGCTCGCTATCGTCCTTGCGTCTCTGCTCGTGGTTTTTGCCGGCTGCTTCGGCGCCTTGTGGTGGCGGCTTGGCGCCGGGCCGATCAATCTCGACATGGCGACGCCCTGGCTCGCCGCTGCAATCGAAGACAATATCGGTCACGGCAACACGGTCGAAGTCGGCGGCACGCAGATCGAGCGGGCCGGCCGTATCAGGATCGCGGTGCGCATCCGCGACATCATCGTGCGGGACCGCGATCATGCGATCGTTGCGAGCGCGCCGAAGGCCGAGGTGAAACTGTCAGGCTACGCGCTATTGATGGGGCGCCTGCGGGCGGAAAGCCTGAACCTGGTCGATGCCGGGCTTAGCGTGCGCATCACTCCCGATGGTTATGTCACCGTATCCACCGGCGACAATGCGCGACCGCTCGCCACCGGCGTCGCCTCGAAAAAGGAAGCGGGGCTTCCGCCCACTTTTCCGCGCCAGGCTGTCCCGAATGGACCGGCGGCGCCTTCGCCGGATCAGCCGGCCGGTGCTGCATCGACCGACAGCACACAAGCCGGACTGCTCGCAGGCCTGGACTGGCTCGACAGCCTGAGCCTGACGGGTCTTGACGGGCAAAATCTCAACGAGATCGGTTTGAAGAACGGCAGCCTCATTGTTGACGATCAGCAGCGCGGCAACAAATGGAATTTCCAGAACATCTCGCTCAGTATGCGCCGTCCAAGCGGCGGCGGCGTCGTGCTGAGTCTTGCCGAAGAAGGCCCCCAAGCTTGGTCGCTGCGTGTGGCTGTGGGCCCGCCCACCAACGGCGTGCGGTCGGTGGACATCAAGGCCGACAAGGTTTCGACCACCAACATCCTGTTGGCGATGCGCCGGAAGGATATGAACTACAGCGCGAACTTGCCGCTTAGCGGTGAATTGAAAGGCGAACTCGGCCGCGACGGTTTGCCTACCTATTTCCGCGGCAAGATCACCGCGGGCGCCGGAGAGATCGCCGACAGCGATACGCCCGAGTATCCGATGGCGATCGATTCGGCCGAAGTGAGCCTGGATTGGGACGCCAACAAGCGGGTGCTGGCGGCGCCTTTCCAGATTGTTTCCGGCCAGAGCCGGATCACGCTGCTCGCGACGCTTGAGCCCCCCAACGGCAATGTCAACGAATGGCAACTGGGCTTTAGCGGCGGCACGGTTTTGCTGGCTGGCAACGACAACAACGATCCGCCGGTCATCTTCAATCGCGTCTCGATCGGTGTGCGTTTCGATACCGACAAAAAACGGGTGACCCTGACGCAGGCCGATTTCAGTAACGGCGAGATCGGCGTGGCCGGCACCGGCAGTGTCGACTATTCGGGCGAGCCGCGCATGATGCTGGGATTTGCCAGCACGCCGATGACGGTCGCGGCGCTCAAGCGGATTTGGCCCGCGTTAGTCGTAGCCGATGTGCGGCAGTGGGTGATCGACCACGTCGAACGCGGCGCGATCCAGCGTATCGAAATCGGGGTAAATTCTCCCGTCAAAAACCTGTCGCGAAAAGGGCCGCCGATCCCCGACGATGGTCTCAACGTCAACATTGTCTCCAACGGTGTGACGTTGCGTCCCGTGGACGGCTTGCCAGCTATTCGCGATGCCGATCTGAAGGCGCATATCACCGGCCGGACCGCGAATGTCAGCATCGCTCAGGGCGCGGCCGATACGCCGACGGGCCGCAAGCTCACTGTTTCGGATGCGGTCTTCGAGATCGCGGACATGGCGCCAAAGCCGGTGCAGTCCAAGGTGAAATTCCGGATCGACGGCCCGGTACCGGCGGCTGCCGAGATTCTCTCCTCGGACAAGTTGAGCGATCTTTCCGCAACCTTGATCGATCCGAATGCGAGCAAAGGAACGATTTCTGCCGTCGTCAACCTTGCCTTGCCGATCAAGCACGAGATCGCCCGGGCCGAAGTCAATTACACGGTTAGCGCCGATCTCGGCGGCTTTGCCGCCGACCGGCTGATGATGAATCAGAAGGTCGAGGCGAACGGGCTGAAAGTGGTCGCCAACAATCAGGGCTATCAGGTCAAGGGCGACGTGAAGATCAACGGGCAGGCGGCTTCGCTCGATTATCGCAAACAGAACGACGGCGATGCGGATATCAAATTGTCGGCGACGTTCGACGAGGCGAGCCGTGCCCGGTTCGGCTTCGACCTCGGACCCGCGCTCAGCGGCTCCATCCCGGTCAAACTAAGCGGCAAGATCGGCGGCGACACCCGCCTCGGCATCGATGCCGATCTCACCGGGTTGAAACTCGACAATATCCTTCCCGGCTGGGTCAAGGCGTCAGGCAAGTCGACGCGCGCCACCTTCAACGTGGTTCAAAAGCCGCAATCGACCAGGCTCGAGGACATCGTGGTCGAAGGCGGCGGTGCGTCCATCAAGGGATCGCTCGAAGTCGACCAGAACGGCGACCTCATGAACGCGAATTTCCCGACCTACGCGCCATCTGAAGGCGACAAGACATCGCTGCGGGCCGATCGCGGGCCGGACGGCGTGATCAAGGTTACCATGCGCGGCGACGTGTTCGACGGCCGCGGCTTTCTCAAAACCGCGATCTCCGGCAGGGAGGCCGACGCCAAGAGCAAGGCCAAAACCGTCGACTTCGACGTCGACGTGAAACTGGGGGCGGTCGCCGGGTTCTTCGGCGAGGCGTTGCGCAGCGTCGACGCCAAGATGTCGAGGCGCGGCGGGACGCTCAAAAGCTTCTCGTTCTCCAGCAAGCTTGGACGCGACACGCCTGTTACGGCCGATTTGCGCCGCCAGCAGGGCCGCGAGGTGATTTTCCTCGAGACCAACGACGCGGGCGCATTCCTGCGCTTCACCGACACCTATTCCAAGGTCGTCGGTGGCCAGCTCCAACTGGCACTGGATCCGCCGACCGCGGATCCGAGCCCAAAGGAAGGATTGCTCAACGTCAAGGACTTCACCGTCAAGGGCGAGGCATCGCTTGATAAACTCGCGGCGGGCGGTTCGGCGGGCGCGCCAAACGGCATCAGTTTCTCGCGGCTGCGCGCAGAGTTTGTCCGGCAAAGCGGGCAGCTTACGATCAAGGAAGGCGTCCTCAAGGGGCCGACCATCGGCGGTACGATCGAAGGCAGTATCGACTTTCCCGGCAACCAGGTGCGCATGAGCGGCACCTTCGTTCCGATCTACGGCCTCAACAACATCTTCGGACAGATTCCGGTGGTCGGATTGTTTCTCGGCGGCGGCAGCAATGAAGGTCTTTTCGGCATGACCTATGAGGTGGTCGGAACTCCCGACAAGCCGACGCTTCGCGTCAATCCGATTTCGATGGTTTTCCCGGGCGTCGCCAGAAAAATCTGGGACTTCAATACCGGCAGGCAGAACGGAACGGCGGAGTTTCCGTCAAGCAACTGATCAACGGCGCGACGTCACTGCCTGAGCGCCGGGACCACCAGAAACGGGATCATGCCGAGAATGACGGCGATCAGCGCGTAGAGAAGCAGCGGATTATAGCTATGCGTGACGTCGTGGATCAGGCCTCCGCTCCATGAGCCAAACGCCGATCCAAGCCCGCTGCCGATCGATATGCTTCCATAGATGGTTCCGACGCGCTTTCCGCGAAACAGCTTCATCGCGGTTGCCGTCAGCAACGGACCGCGCGAACCGATCATGCTGCCGAAGCAGACGACAAAGCCGGTCAGCACCCAAATGTTGGGATACCACTGCAACAGCCAAAGCAGAAAAATCCCGAAGATCGACATTGCGTAGGAAAGCAGCACCGACGGTCTGCGGCCGATGATGCCGTCGAGCCAGGAAACTCCGAGCATTCCGAACAACAGCACGACGCCGGAAAAACCCCAGGCGGTTGCCGCCTGCAATGGTGGAAACCCGGCATCGATCAGATAGGCGACGACCTGCGGCGTGAGCGCATACATGCCGATCGCCGTGAAGAAGAAGGTCCAGAACAGCGCCCAGAAGGCATGGTGGCGCACGGCGCGACTGAGCGTCCAGCCTTCGTCGGCCATATCGGCCGCCGCTTCCTTGACGACATGGGGCGAGCCCGTCGAGAACAGGCGCCACGGCAGGATCAGAAGCGGAAGAAGCAACAGCAGCGCGGTCGTGCCGAAGATCTGATAGGTGCCGCGCCAGCCGACATGATCGATCAAAACCTGCGAGGTCGGCAACAGCACCAATACGCCGGCGCCGGTTGCAGAATAGACCACGGCCATCGCGGTCGGCAGCTTCGGGCCAAACCAGCGCCCGAGCAAAATCGAATTCGGCACGTTGCCGATCAGCGCAATCCCCAAGCCGACCGAGATGCCAACGCTGAACTGGATTTGCCAAAGATGGCTGGCGTTGGCTGCGAACAGGAACGCGCCGCCGAACAACAACAGGCCGAGCGAATAGACGCTGCGCGGACCGGAATAATCAAACAGCCGGCCGATCAGAGGAGAGGCTAGGCCGCCGGCCAAGGCGCTCAGCGAGTAGACCGAGACGACGTCGGCGCGGTCCCAGCCGAAACTTTCGGAAATCGGCAGCAGGAAAACCGAGAAGCTTTCGCCCAACCCGCGGCCGAGGACCGATAGCGCAAAGCAAATCGCGAGCACGCCGAGTGCCGTGCGAACCGGTTTTGCCGGCGTAGTGGCCGCTTCCTCCCTCTGCGTGGCTTTATCCATTCTTTGCAGAGAGCGCGTTTCGTCGCGCCCTCGCAAGCGTGAAAAGCGAATACGCCTATGCGGCCTTGGCAATTACATCGGTCTTAGAAGGACGTGGCGCTTCTTGCCGAACGACAGCTTGATCACACCCTCAGGCGTCAGTTCCGAAGGTTTGAGCAGCATCTTCTCGTCGGTGACCGCGACGTCGTTGACACGCAAACCGCCGCCCTTGATCTGACGCCGTGCCTCGCCGTTCGAGGCCACAAGGCCCGCTTTGACGAAAGAGGCGAGCACGCTGATGCCGGCCTCGAGTTCGCCGCGAGGCACTTCGACAGTGGGAAGGTTTGCCGCAATCGCGCCTTCCTCAAATGTCTGCCGCGCGGTCTCGGAGGCTGAGCGTGCGGCCTCCGCGCCGTGCAGCAGTGTGGTGGCGGCGTCCGCCAGCGCCTTCTTGGCTTCGTTGATTTCGGCCCCCTCAAGCTTGGCAAGTTTGTCGATCTCGCCCATCGGCAAGGTCGTGAACAGCTTCAAGAACCGGACGACGTCCGCATCCTCCGTGTTGCGCCAGTATTGCCAGAAGTCGTAGGGCGAGAACTGATCGGCATTGAGCCAGACCGCGCCTTGCGCGGTCTTGCCCATCTTGGCGCCGGAGGCGGTGGTGAGCAGCGGGGTCGTCAGCGCGAACAGTTGCGTCGTGCCCATGCGGCGGCCGAGATCGACGCCCATGATGATATTGCCCCACTGGTCGGAGCCGCCCATCTGCAAGCGGCAGCCGGTGCGTCGCGCCAGTTCGACAAAGTCGTAGGCCTGACAGACCATGTAGTTGAATTCGATGAAGCTCATCTCCTGTTCGCGTTCGAGGCGGAGCCGAACCGAATCCATAGTCAGCATGCGATTGACCGAGAAATGCTTGCCGATATCGCGCAGCATCTCGATCCAGTTGAGCTTGGTCAGCCATTCGGCATTGTCGAGCATGATGGCGTCGCTTTGGCCCGATCCGTAATGCAGGACCTTGGCGAATACGCCGCGGATCGAGGCCTTGTTGGCCTCGATCTCCGCAACCGTGCGGATGGCGCGGGTCTCGTCCTTGCCGGAGGGGTCGCCGACCATGGTGGTGCCGCCGCCCATCAGCGTGATCGGCTTGTTGCCGCTTTGCTGCAGCCAGTGCAGCATCATCATGGTCAGGAAATTGCCGATGTGCAGCGAGGGCGCGGTGCAGTCGTAGCCGACATAGGCCGTCGCCTCGCCTTTGGCGGCGAGCGCGTCCAGGCCTTCGAAATCCGAGGCCTGGTGGATAAAGCCGCGTTCCTTCAGCACGTTGAGGAAATTAGACTTGAAAGCGCTCATCTTTCTTCGAACCTGATCATTTTTGTTTTACGTTAATTGCTAAGCAAAGCTGCTGGAACTTGACCGGCCGGACTGCCGCCCGCATCGGTGCTGTGGCATTATAAGATGTGCCTGCGTGGCACAAGCTGAACGCGCCAACTGAACCGTGAGCTGAACCCTTGGGGTAGGGCTGAGGCTAAATGAGCATCATATTAACGGCCATCGGTCTGATGAGCGGGACTTCGCTGGACGGGGTCGACGTCGCCATGATCGAAACCGACGGCAAACGCGTCAAGGCATTCGGCCCATCCGGCTATCGGCCTTATTCCGACGTCGAGCGCCGCCTCCTGCTCCAGGCCCTGACGGAAGCCGTTCATCTGGAGGCGCGCGAGGCGCGGCCGGGCATCCTTCGGGAGGCCGAGCGGGTGGTCACCGCGGCCCATGCCGAAGCCGTCGCCAGCTTCAAGGCCCAGAACCGCATCGCCAGCGAAGATATCGACATCGTCGGTTTCCATGGCCAGACCGTGTTGCACCGCCCCGCCGACAGACTGACGGTGCAGATCGGCGATGCCACAGCGCTCGCCAAAGCCATCCGTATCCCGGTGATGCATGATTTCCGCGCCGCCGATGTCGCCGCTGGCGGCCAGGGCGCGCCACTTGTTCCGGTCTATCATCGGGCGCTTGCGCAATCGCTGGAGCGCGAGGGACCGGTTGTGGTGCTCAATATCGGCGGGGTTTCCAACATCACCTATATCGACGGCGACACCTTGATTGCCTGTGACACTGGACCCGGCAACGCGCTGCTCGATGATTTCATGCACCGGACGACCGGTCAGCGGTTCGACTGCGAGGGCCGCATGGCCGCGCAAGGCACGGTGGATGCGGCGTGGATCGCAGACGCGCTGAACGATCCGTTTTTCATGCAGCCGCCGCCGAAGTCGCTCGACCGCAACGCGTTCGCGAGGCGGGTGCTTGGCAATGTGGCTCCCGCCGACGGTGCGGCGACGCTGACAGCCTTCACCGTCGCGGCAATCGCCAAAATCGTTCCGCGGTTGCCGAAGCGGCCCAGAAGCTGGGTCGTTGCCGGCGGCGGCGCGCGCAATCTCACCATGATGCGGATGCTGCGGGAGCGGTTGCAACCGGCGACCGTCGAAGCAGCCGATGCGCTCGGCTGGTCGGCGGATGCGATCGAAGCCCAGGCTTTCGGCTTTCTGGCCGCCCGTGGCCTGAAAGGCCTGCCGCTCAGCTATCCCGCCACGACGGGCGTATCGTTTCCGATGACCGGCGGCATCGTCGCGCGGCCGTGAAAACCTTGGTCTGACGCGTTTTCTTGACGCGAACCGCTACCCGCTTCGCTTGAAAACGCTGTGTCAGCGAACGTTGGCGAGCCGCATGTCGAGATAAGCGGTCACCGATTGCATCAGCGGCTCGAGCTTGCCGTCGAAGAAATGATTGGCGCCGGGGATGATCTGTTGATCGATCACGATGCCCTTTTGCGTCTTGAGTTTTTCGACCAGCGTATTGACGTCCTTTGGCGGCACCACCGCATCCTTCTCGCCATGCACGATCAGGCCCGAGGACGGGCAGGGCGCCAGGAACGAGAAGTCATAGAGATTGGCGGGCGGCGCGATCGAAATGAAGCCTTCGACCTCCGGCCGGCGCATCAACAACTGCATGCCGATCCAGGCGCCGAACGAGAAGCCGGCGACCCAGCAGGCGCGCGCTTCCGGATTGATCGTCTGCGCCCAATCGAGCGCGGAAGCCGCGTCCGACAGTTCGCCGGTGCCATGATCGAACGAGCCCTGGCTGCGGCCGACGCCGCGGAAGTTGAAACGCAGCACCGAAAATCCGCGGTGAGCAAAGGCGTAGTAGCACTGGTAGACGATCTGATGATTCATCGTCCCATGAAACTGCGGGTGCGGATGCAGGATCATCGCGATCGGCGCGTTCTTCTGCTTGGCCGGATGATAGCGGCCTTCGAGACGGCCCGCGGGGCCGGTGAAAATGACTTCAGGCATGGATGGTCCTTGGCGAGATCGACCAGTAAGTCGCAGGCATCATCTGGCGCTCCAGAAGAACCTCGCGAAGAGGAAGGTGAGACAGACGTCTGGGCAAAGCCTGATCGACGGCCCGTGATGAAGGCCGCGTTCTAACATAGAGCGAGGGGCGAAAAGCAAGGGTTTTCAACATCCACTTGCTTGCTCCGGATGTTAGGCGGCATTCCGGGATTGCGGCGAGACGGGATGCGCGCCAATTGGCATAACGCGCGGCAAGCCGAACAAGCCCGCTAAACGTGAAGGTATTATATTACGCAATGGGTAACCGCGTGTATTTCGACTGGAATGCGACGACCCCGCTTCGTGACGAAGCGCGGCGAGCTGTGAGCGACGCGCTATATCTTCCGGGCAATGCATCCTCGGTTCATGCGGAAGGCCGCGAAGCGCGGAAATGGATCGAGAACGCGCGAGCTGCGGTTGCGAAGGCCGTCGGAACCGTGCCGCTAAACGTCGTTTTCACCTCGGGCGGGACCGAGGCCAATGCGCTTGCACTGGCGCCCAATCTCAGACGCGACGCAGGTCCAGCGGTTGAGCGGTTGGTGGTGTCGGCGATCGAGCATGCCTCCGTGCTATCGGGCGGACGGTTTCTGCCAAACCAGATGGAGAAGGTACGTGTCACGCCCGCGGGCGTGGTCGAGCTCGATCATTTGCGCGAATTGCTTCGCGATCGCCCGCCCGCGCTGGTGTCGGTCATGCTGGCCAACAACGAAACCGGCGCGATTCAGCCGATCGCCGAAGTGGCCGAGATCGTTCACGCCGCAGCAGGGTTGTTGCATGTGGATGCGATCCAGGCGTTCGGGAAAATTGCTCTCGATATGGCGAAAACAGGTGCCGACCTCCTGACGCTGTCTGCGCACAAGATTGGCGGCCCCAAGGGCGTCGGGGCGCTGGTCCTGTCAGAGGGGGTCAGCGGGCTGGAGCCGCTCCTGCGTGGCGGCGGACAGGAACTGAGCCGCCGTGCCGGAACCGAGAATGTCGCCGGGATCGCCGCCTTCGGCGCCGCGGCGGCGGCCGCGATGGCGGCTTTGCCGGCCGAGGGAGGCCGCCTGGGCACCTTGCAGGAACGGCTGGAGCATGGCCTGCGGATGACGCCTGATGTCATCGTATTCTCCGATTCCGTCGAACGGTTGCCGAATACCACTCTGTTCACGGTATCTGGTTTGAAGGCTGAAACCGCCGTGATCGGGTTCGATCTGGCGGGAATTGCCGTGTCTTCGGGGTCGGCCTGCTCGTCCGGCAAGGTGCAGCCGTCCCATGTGCTGGAGGCGATGGGATTTGAGCCAGACATCGCCCGGGGCGCGGTGCGGCTCAGTATGGGCTGGTCTACGCGAGATGCGGACGTTGATCGGTGCCTTGAGGCTTGGCGAAAGCTCGCCGGTAACCTACTTAAGGGTCAGCGACGAAACACAGCTTGAACCATTCTAAGCAGGTGATTTCGTCCGGGAAACATCGTAAGAGACACTTCTGAATTGTGATCCACCGCGGTCCTTGAAACCGCGAGCGGAGGAATAAATGGCTGCCGTACAAGAGACGGTCGATCGGGTTCGCCAGATCGACGTCGACCAGTATCGATATGGGTTTGAGACGCTGATCGAGTCCGAAAAGGCCCCGAAGGGGCTTTCGGAAGATACGGTCCGCTTCATCTCCGCGAAAAAGAACGAACCCGCGTGGATGCTGGAATGGCGCCTGGAAGCCTATCGGCGCTGGCTGACCATGACCGAGCCGACCTGGGCGCGGGTGAACTATCCCAAGATCGATTATCAGGATCTCTACTACTACTCCGCGCCGAAGCCGAAGAAGCAGCTCTCCTCGATCGATGAGATCGATCCGGAAATTCTCAAGACCTACGAGAAGCTCGGCATTCCCCTGCGCGAAGTCGCGATACTGGAAGGCGTACAACCGCCGCCCGGAGGCGAGCCTTCGGCGAGCCGCAAGATCGCGGTTGACGCCGTGTTCGACTCGGTTTCGGTCGCAACCACCTTCCAGAAGGAACTCAAGCAGGCTGGCGTGATCTTCATGCCGATCTCCGAAGCGATCCGCGAACACCCCGAACTCGTGAAGAAGTATCTCGGCACCGTGGTGCCGACCTCCGACAATTACTTCGCGACGCTGAACTCGGCCGTGTTTTCCGACGGCTCGTTCGTCTATGTGCCGCCGGGCGTGCGTTGCCCGATGGAACTGTCGACCTATTTCCGCATCAACGAGCGCAACACCGGGCAGTTCGAGCGCACCCTGATCATCGCCGACAAGGGCGCTTACGTCAGTTACCTCGAAGGATGCACCGCGCCACAGCGCGACGAAAACCAGCTCCATGCCGCCGTCGTCGAACTGGTCACGCTGGACGATGCCGAGATCAAATATTCGACGGTGCAGAACTGGTACCCGGGCAATTCCGAGGGCAAGGGCGGCATCTACAACTTCGTCACCAAGCGCGGTGACTGCCGCGGCGTCAATTCCAAGATTTCATGGACCCAGGTCGAGACCGGTTCGGCCATCACCTGGAAGTATCCGAGCTGCATCCTGCGCGGCGACAACTCGCGCGGCGAGTTTTATTCGATCGCGATTTCGAACGGCCATCAGCAGGTCGATTCCGGCACCAAGATGATCCATCTCGGCAAGAACACGACCAGCCGGATCATCTCCAAGGGCATCGCCGCCGGCGTATCGCAAAACACCTATCGCGGCCTCGTCACGGCGCACCGCAAGGCTACCGGCGCGCGCAACTTCACTGCCTGCGACTCGCTTCTGATCGGCGACAAATGCGGCGCGCACACCGTGCCCTATGTGGAAGCAAAGAACTCCTCCGCGCTGTTCGAGCATGAAGCAACGACCTCGAAGATTTCCGAGGACGTGCTGTTTTACTGCGTGCAGCGTGGCTTGAGTCAGGAAGAAGCGGTTGGCCTCGTCGTCAACGGCTTTGTGAAAGACGTGTTGCAGCAACTGCCGATGGAATTTGCGGTAGAGGCGCAGAAGCTGATCTCGATCTCGCTTGAGGGTTCGGTTGGATAAGACCTTATCCTTTGAGACGGCCGCTCCGCGGCCTCCTCGGGACAAGGGATAAACGGAAAAGACGGAACAACGTGATGCCATTACTCGAAGTCAAAAACCTGCAAGTCCGTGTCGAGGATCGCGAGATCCTCCATGGGCTGTCGCTCACCGTCAATGAAGGCGAGGTCCACGCGATCATGGGGCCGAACGGCTCCGGCAAATCGACGTTGTCGCATGTGATCGCGGGCAAGCCCGGTTACGAAGTCACCGGCGGTGAAATTCTGTTCAGGGGCGAAAACTTGCTGGAGATGTCGCCGGATGCGCGCGCCGCCAAGGGCGTGTTCCTGGCGTTTCAGTATCCGGTGGAAATCCCCGGTGTCGCCACCATGACGTTCCTGCGCACGGCGCTGAACGCCCAACGCAAGTCGCGCGGCGAGAATGAGTTCTCCACGCCGGACTTCCTGAAGAAGGTGCGCGAGGTCGCCAAGCGGTTGAACATTCCGCAGGACATGCTCAAGCGTGGCGTCAATGTCGGCTTCTCCGGCGGCGAAAAGAAGCGCAACGAAGTTCTTCAGATGGCGCTGTTCGAGCCGAGCCTGTGCATTCTCGATGAAATGGACTCCGGCCTCGATATCGACGCGCTGCGCGTCGCCGCCGACGGCGTCAACGCATTGCGCTCGCCCGGCCGCGCCATGGTGGTGATCACGCACTATCAGCGGCTTCTGAACTACATCGTGCCGGACTTCGTTCACGTGATGTCGAAGGGCAAGGTCGTCAAAAGCGGCGGCAAGGAGCTGGCTCTGGAACTCGAAGCTTCCGGTTACGCGCAATTCGAAGGCGCGGCCTGAGTCATGCGGATTTAGCGATGAACATTGCTTTGGCAAAAACGGAGACCCGAGAGGCCGTGGAGAACCTGTTCACCGCGGCGCGCGATCGGCTGCCTGGCTCCGGCAAGGTCGTCGAGCTGCGCCAGCAGGCTTTTGAAGCCTTTGAACGCACAGGTCTGCCGCATCGCCGGCTCGAGGACTGGAAATATACCGACCTGCGCGCGCTGATGCGCGAAGCGCTGCCGCTGGCACCCACTCTGGATGCCGCGACGCTGAAGCGTGCCAAAACGGCGCTCGCCGACCTGGCGGGTGTGGAAGCATGCTTGGTGGTGCTGATCGACGGCGTGCTTGCACCCTCTCTCTCGAATCTGAGCGCGCCGGAAGCCGGCGTTCGCGTGCAAACGCTGCGCGCGGTGCTGGAAGACGGCGGCAACGCTGCCCGTGCGGATCTGCTGGAGAACGGCGCGATGTCGGGCCCGATGATCGCGCTGAACGCGGCCATGGCGACCGATGGCGCCGTGATCACGGTGGCCGATGGCGCTGTGCTCACCAAGCCGCTTCATATTGTGCACGTCGCGGCGCGCTCGTCGGCAGCCAGCTACACCCGCTCATTCCTGAAGCTCGGCAGGGCTGCGCAGGCGACGCTTGTGGAGAGCTTTGTCGCTGCTGACGGCGCCAAATCCTACCAGGTCAACGACGCCGTCACTCTTTGGCTTGGCGCTGACGCCCAGTTGCAGCACGTGCGGCTGATGGCAGATGCGAGGGATGCGACCAACATCACGACCGCAGCCTTTACGATCGGTGCGAAAGCCCGGCTCGCCACCTTCAACATGACGAGCGGTGGCGGCCTCAGCCGCTACCAGGGTTATTTCACTTTTACGGGTGAGGGCTCCGAAGTCACGGCGAACGGCGTCAACCTGCTGAACGGCCGGCAACACGCCGATACGACGCTGTTCCTCGATCACGCGGTGCCGAATTGCTCCAGCCGCGAGGTATTCCGCGCCGTGGTCGACGACCGCGCCCATTCGGTGTTTCAGGGCCGCATCATTGTTCAGCCCAAGGCGCAGAAGACCGACGCCAAGATGATGACGCGGGCTTTGTTGTTGTCGGATGAAGCCGAGGCCGACAACAAGCCGGAACTGGAAATCTTTGCCGACGACGTGACCTGCGGCCACGGCGCCACCACCGGCGCTCTCGACGAAAGCCTGCTGTTTTACCTGCGCGCCCGCGGCCTTTCCGAGAAGGAGGCCCAGGCGCTTCTGATCCAGGCCTTCGTTGGCGAGGCCATCGAATCCATCGCCAGTGACGATTTGCGCGAATTGGCGATTTCGACCGCACAGCGCTGGCTGGCGGCACGGGGATGAGCATGCATCCGGCGGTCTCAAATGGCTCTTATGACGTTGCCCTCCTGCGGGAAGACTTTCCCGCGCTGGCGCTGAAGGTCTACGGCAAGCCGCTCGTCTATCTCGACAATGCTGCGTCCGCGCAAAAGCCGAACGCCGTGCTCGATCGCATGACCGAGGCCTACAAAAGCGAATACGCCAACGTGCATCGCGGGCTTCATTACCTCGCCAATGCGGCGACTGAAGGCTATGAGGGCGGCCGCGCCAAGGTGGCAAAATTCCTCAACGCATCGAGACCTGAAGAAATCGTCTTCACCCGCAATGCGACCGAAGCGATCAACCTGGTGGCGTCCTCCTGGGGCGCGCCGAACATCAGTGAGGGCGACGAGATCGTGCTCTCGATCATGGAGCACCATTCCAACATCGTGCCTTGGCATTTCCTCAGGGAGCGTCAGGGCGCCGTCCTCAAATGGGTCGATGTCGACGACGAAGGCAACTTCCTGATCGAAGAATTCGAAAAGCAGTTGTCGCCGCGGACCAAACTCGTCGCCATCACGCAGATGTCGAACGCACTCGGCACCGTCGTTCCGGTGAAGGACGTGGTGAAGATCGCGCATGCCCGGGGTATTCCGGTTTTGATCGACGGCAGCCAGGCCGCGGTGCATCTTGCGATCGACGTCCAGGACATCGGCGCGGATTTCTACGTCTTTACCGGCCACAAGCTGTACGGTCCTTCTGGTATCGGCGTGCTCTACGCCAAATATGATCATCTCGTGGCGATGCGGCCTTACAACGGCGGCGGCGAAATGATCCGCGAAGTGGCGCGCGACTGGGTGACCTATGGTGACCCGCCGCACAAATTCGAGGCGGGCACGCCCGCGATCGTGGAAGCGATCGGGCTTGGGGCCGCGATCGACTACGTTAATTCGATCGGCAAGGAGCGCATCGCCGCGCACGAGCACGACCTCCTGACCTACGCGGAATCGCGCTTGCGCGAAATCAATTCGATCCGGATGATCGGCACCGCGAAAGGCAAGGGGCCAGTGATTTCCTTCGAGATGAAAGGCGCGCATCCGCACGACGTCGCGACTGTCATCGATCGGCAGGGGATCGCGGTTCGCGCCGGAACCCATTGCGTGATGCCGCTTTTAGAGCGGTTCAACGTGACCGCGACATGCCGCGCCTCGTTCGGGATGTATAATACGCGGGAAGAGGTCGACCATCTGGCACAGGCGCTGATCAAGGCGCGGGAATTGTTCGCATGACCGACACTATCGAAGCCAAGAATCTGGAAGCCCAGAATCTGGAAACCAAGAATTTGGAATCCAAGGATTCGGAAGCCAAGACTTCCAACATGGAAACCCAGTCGACATTGCCGCCGGAGGAAACCGAGCGGCTGAGCGGCGACATCGTGGCCGCGCTGAAAACCGTGTTCGATCCGGAAATCCCGGCGGATATTTATGAGCTAGGCCTGATCTACAAGGTCGAGCTCAAGGATGACCGCTCGGTCGATCTGATGATGACGCTGACCACGCCGAATTGCCCGGCAGCGGGCGAGTTGCCGCAGATGGTCGAGAACGCGGTGGCGAGCGTGCCTGGCGTCGGCGTCGTCAACGTCAATCTGGTGTGGGATCCGGCCTGGACGCCGGACCGCATGTCCGACGAGGCGCGTCTCGTCCTCAATATGTGGTGAGCGTCGTCAGGCGATTGAGCGGCCTTATTGAACCGGCTTTGGGATTGACCACATGACAGAGATGAACCCGACCTCACCAGCTCCCAGTTCGCCCGCGCCCAAGGCAAAGCGTCCTCGTCCCCAAGTCATGCGGCTGACGGATGCCGCGGCGACGCGCGTTGCCGAACTGACCAAGCGCGCCGATTCCGAGATTGTCGGTCTGCGGGTCGGCGTCAAGAACGGCGGCTGTGCCGGACAATCCTATACCGTCGAATATGCCCATGAGGTCCGGCCGACCGATGAAGTCGTCGAGGACAAGGGCGTGAAGATCCTGGTCGATCCCAAGGCCGTATTGTTCCTGCTCGGCACCGAGATGGACTACAAGGCTGATAAAATGCAGGCCCAGTTCATCTTCAATAACCCAAACCAGATTGGCGCCTGCGGCTGCGGCGAATCCGTGCAGCTCAAGCCGGCCGAGATCGAGGGCTGATACCGTCCGATCTGCGCTGATGCCGCCATTCGCCGCACCGCCGGGGAACGAGCGCCGCCGATGGACCGCGATTTCTTAAGCGAGTTGTTTTCCGATTTCGGCCCGGTGACGCTGCGCCGGATGTTCTCCGGTTTCGGCATTTCCGTCGACGGCACCAACTTTGCGCTGGCGCTGCGGGCCGGTCTTTATTTCCGCGCCGACGAACAGACCATTCCACAATTCCAGGCGGAAGGGTCGAAGCCGTTTCAGTATCAACAGCGATCGACCGCGAAAGTTGTCACCGTCAATTCATACTGGGAGTTGCCGGCGCGGCTGTTCGACGACCGGGAGGAATTGGCCGGATGGGCGAGGGCGGCGTTGGCGGCGGCCCAGCGCGCTGCGCTAGGCAAACCTCCAAAGACCAAGAAGCCGGCGCGCAAGAAATCGGCGAAGAAAGCGAATATCCCAACGCAGAAAGCCGTGACCAGGAAGCCAGCGGCTAAAAAGAAGAAAGCTATAAAAGATAAGCCGTCGTCCCAGCCAAGCCAACGGGTCGCGCGAATGCGCGCCCGATGACAGGCTCCACGCGAGCCGGGACCTTTAACCACAGCATGGTATTGTTGCGTCGGTTGTGGCCCCAGCTAATCACTCAACGAAAGGTAGGTGGTTATGGGTCCCTGCTTGCGCAGGGACGACTGCTGGGGGCGTCAAGCGACTTGGCCGCGGGTTTCGGCGACATATTCGGGGTCTGCCTCGCAGACCACGCGGTTGCGCCCGGCGCGCTTCGCCGCATAGAGGCACGCATCGGCCCGTTCGATCAGCGAATCCGCATCGTCGCCCGGCTTGAGCATCGAGACCCCGACCGAGATCGTGACACGGCCGAGGATCTCGCCGGTGGACTTCTTCTTCAATTCCTTTGACATCACGGCGCGGCGGATATGGTCGGCGACTGTGAGTGCCTGGCGCAGCGCCGTATTGGGCAGCACCACGGCGAATTCCTCGCCGCCATAGCGGGCGGTAATGTCCTGTCCCTTGATCGATTGCTTCAGCGACATTCCGACCAGCCGCAACACCTGGTCGCCAGTGAGATGGCCGTAGGAATCGTTGAAGGACTTGAAGTAGTCGATGTCGAACATCAAAAGCGAGAGCGGCTCGCCCGTGGCCAGCGCAGTCTCAATGGTGGTTTCAATCGAACGATCGAAATATTTGCGGTTGCCGAGGCCAGTCAAGGGGTCGGTCAGGCTTTCCGCCCTGATCGCCTCGAGACTCTGCTGGAGATTGCTGATTTCCGTCTTCGACAGGGTCAGCCGTTCTTCCAGGGCCTTGGTGGTGTCGCGCATCTCGTGGGTTGTCTTGACCAGCGTGTCGACGACTTTCATGACCTGTTCGCGATTGGCCGCAGCTGAAAGCTTTTCGCTGGCGCAGGTCAAACTCGCGTTGTAACTCGCCGACATGCCGAGCGCGTCGCCGATCAGTCCCATCACGTCGTCGATTTCGCCGATGACGCGCGCGCCGACCTTGTCGATTCGATCGGTGGTTTTGATGTGGGAGAGGTAGGTCTCGTAGATCTGCTCGAGATCGGCCTCGGTCAGCTTGCCGTTGAGGGCCAGCGTCTCGTTGATGACCTTGTTGAGCTGCGAATTGTAGCCGGTCGCGTAGACGTACCAGATTTCGTAATTGCGAGGGATGGCAGTTTGCCGCAAGGACCTGATCTGGCCCAGCGCCAATTCGGCAAACGCCATCGTGCGCTCATGTTCGTCCAGCACTGAACACGTCCCCAGCGACGTCAGCGCGGTGCGCTTCGCGCTAATCCCCTAAACTATGGAACCCAAGCTACTGGAGGTTGATGAACGAGCCGTAAACGGCAAATCCCTACCTTGGTAGGGCGGTCAGACGCGAGCGCGCACGGGTCGTAACAAAAACGCCGGAAGATGCGAGTGATCCGCTGGTTCGGCTGATGCGGAAGGGGTTTGCGGCGTCGGCGTACGGCCGATCGAAGGGGCGCGCGGTGCTGCGGACGGGGTTACCGGCGCCGCTGCAACGGATTCAACCGAAGATTGTTCCGAACCCGAGTTGCGGCTTCGGCTTTTGTTTCCGGCTCCGCGATCGCGCCGCCGCTTGCGGCCGCCACTGCGCGAACCGTCGCTTTCGCCGTCTCTTGCGCTATCCCTTGCGCGCTCGTGCCGAGGGGATGCGGCTTGTTCGGACGATGAGGTCGTCGAGCTGCCTTCGGCGAGAGGAATGCTCCGTCCAATCAGCTTTTCGATCGCGGCCATCGATTTTTGATCGATCGAGGTGACGATGGAAATTGCAGTACCGGCACGGCCGGCGCGGCCGGTACGGCCAATGCGGTGGACGTAATCGTCGGCGTGATGGGGAACGTCAAAATTGAAGACATGGCTGACGGCCGGAATATCGAGACCACGGGCGGCGACGTCGGAGGCGACTAGCAGAGGAATTTCGCCCTTGCGGAATTGATCAAGTGCCGCCGTGCGGGCGGATTGATCCATGTCGCCATGCAGGGCACCCACGCTAAAGCCGTGTTTCTGCAGCGACTTGTATACAACGGCGACTTCGCGTTTGCGGTTGCAGAAGATAATCGCGTTGTTGAGATCCTTGGCCTCGCGCAACAGGCTACGGAGGATTTCCCGCTTGTCATGGGCTTCGCGGCCGGCGGGAACCTGCAACTGAGTGACGGTGGCGACCGTCGTCGCGGGCTTTGAGACTTCCACCTTCTCCGGGTTGTGCAGGAAGGTCTCGGTGATGCGCCGGATTTCCGGCGGCATCGTCGCGGTGAAGAACAGCGTCTGGCGCGTGAACGGCACCAGTTTGCATATGCGTTCGATGTCGGGGATGAAGCCCATGTCGAGCATGCGGTCGGCTTCATCGATGACCAGCAGTTCGACGCCGGTGAGCAGCAGCCCGCCGCGTTCGGTATGGTCGAGCAGCCGGCCGGGCGTTGCGATCAGGACGTCGACGCCGCGGGTAAGCTTGGTATCCTGGTCGCCAAAGGAAACGCCGCCAATTAGAAGCGCGACATTGAGTTTCTGGCCGGCGCCGTAACGGTCGAAGTTCTCCTTGACCTGGGCGGCGAGTTCTCGCGTCGGCTCCAGGATCAGCGTGCGGGGCATCCTGGCGCGGGCGCGGCCCTTCTCCAGGATCGTCAGCATCGGAAGGACGAAGGCAGCGGTCTTGCCGGTGCCGGTCTGAGCGATGCCGAGAACGTCTCGGCGGGCCAGAACGTGAGGAATCGCCTGTTCCTGAATGGGGGTGGGGGTCGTGTAACCGGTAGCCGCGACGGCGGCGAGCACTTTATCGGACAGGCCGAGATGGGAAAATGACATTGAGCCTCTAATCGAAACCGCCGTTCGGAATCGAGGGGTAAAAGGCGGTCGCGTTCGGCCCCGAAACGGCTGCTTGATTAAGCTCAGGGGCGGTGAAAGGACGCTGACCAGCGGCGGATCAACTGAAGGAATCGCATTCGATCCAAATCCGCTTTCAGCGCGAACATAGGGTCGAAACCGCCAAAGTCAATCTTGGACGCGGCAAAAGGTCGAAAAAGCTTAATGTTTTCGCACAAATAACGCGCTTTTTGTCATTTCGCCTTCAAATCGCGGATGAACATGGCAACTTGCGGGGCGTGGGAAATGACGATGTTTCCAAACACGGCGCTTGATGTCACCACCATTGAAAATGGCACCCCCGCTAAGATCGCAGATATCAAACCCACTCCATCGGACGAAAGCAGGTTGAACCCTTCAAATAGCCGGGTCGACTACGATACAAGGGTATTTTCTGCGGGCGCAGGATCACGATGAGGCGGTCGGTGCGGTTGGGATTTGCGATGGCGGCGCTGGGGCTTGCGCTTGCCGCTCTTCTTGTTGCCCCGGCACAGGCGGCCAAGCGCGTGGCGCTGGTCATCGGCAATAACGATTACAAGAACGTGCCGAAGCTGCAGAAGGCGGTCAACGATGCCCGCACCATGGGCGAGACGCTCAAGCAGCTCGGCTTCTCCGTGATGGTGGCGGAAAACCAGACCAGACAGGCCTTCAGCGAAACGCTGCTCGCCTTCGATCATGCGGTTGAGCCCGGCGATACCGCGTTTTTCTTTTACGCCGGCCATGGCTTTGAAATCGCCGGGCAGAATTTCCTGCTGCCGATCGACGTGCCGGCGGCCACCGAAGGGCAGGAAGAATTGGTGCGCGACGCTTCCGTGCTCGCCGACCGCATCATCGAGCGCTTGCAGAACAAAAAGGCGCGCACCGCGATCCTGGTGTTCGATGCCTGCCGCAACAATCCGTTCGAGCGGACGGGCACGCGGGCGGTGGCCGGTGGCGGCGGGCTGGCGCCGATGACGCAGTTGCCGGAAGGCGTGTTTTCGGTGTTTTCGGCAGGGCCCCGCCAGACCGCGCTCGATCGCCTTTCCAACAGCGACAACAATCCGAACTCGGTATTCACGCGCACCTTCGCCAAGGAGCTTTTGCAGCCCGGTGAAAATCTCGTGCAGGTGGCCCAGCATACGCGCCGCATCGTCAGCGAAATGGCGGGGACGGTGAGCCACAAGCAGATACCGGTTTATTTCGACCAGATGGTCGACGACGTCTTTTTGAACGGCATCGAAAAAGCGCAGGCCGATGCGGCCAAGGATACGAACAAGGCTACGAACATGGACGCCGGGAAACCTGCCGAGCCGCAGCCGCAAGTCGCGGCATTGTCGCCGGCAGTGGTTCCGCGGCCGCCGAAAGAAGACTCGGTCAATGCGCCGATTGCGATGTTCTCCCGTCACAATGGCGGCTGGAGCGTGGTGTTTTCGATTGCCGATCCTTCGCTCGGCATTTCCTGGCGAATGGGAAATGCCGGCGATTTCCGCGAGACCGGATTTCTCGACACGCTCGATCCGCGAACCCGCAAGCGGATGCCCAACCCCTCGGTCGAACTGGCAGCGGATGCGCCAGCGGCCACGATCGAGGTGCGTTACGTCGACGTGTCCGGCAATCTGCAGGGGCCGTTCCCGATCAGGTTCGATCCGGAAGCGGCCTTGATCCACGATCAGCGAAAAATCCTCGACATGACCGCGACAAGCTGGCTGTCATTTCGCGAGTTCAATGGGCTGCTGGTCTATTACACCCATCTGATGTCCTATCGCTGCGCCATTCGCGAAGTGCGCATCGGGATCGATACGTCGGTGCCGGATCAGGTGCTGAAAATGCCGCCGTGCGACATGAAGGATCCGAGCGCCATTCCGCATGACGCCAAGCCTTATCTAAAGCTGTCGCCGTCGAACCAATTCGTCTCGGTCGAATTGACCTATCGCGACGGCAGCGTCTCTGAAATAAAGAGCTTCCGCCGCTGATATTCGCAGGCAAGGCGGGAAACGGCGCACATCGCACCGTGCGGGAGTAGGTATGCCCCGAATCATTCAAACCCATTGCTGCATTGTCGGTGGCGGGCCGGCGGGCATGATGCTGGGTTATCTGTTGGGCCGCGCCGGCATCGAGACGGTCGTGCTGGAGAAACACGCCGATTTCTTTCGAGATTTTCGCGGCGACACGGTTCACCCCTCGACCTTGCAGGTGATGGACGAACTGGGGCTGATCGACGGCTTCCTGAAGGTCCCGCATCAGCAGTTGCAGAAGATGGACGGCCAATTCGGCGACGACTCGATCCGCATCGCCGACCTCAGCCGTGTGGACGTCAAATACCCGTTCATTGCCATGATGCCGCAATGGGATTTTCTCAATTTCCTGCGCGAAAGCGGCAAACGGTTTGCCTGCCTTAACGTCATGATGAACGCCACGGCCACCGACCTCATCCGGTCGGGTGACGCGGTGGTCGGCGTCACCGCCGACACGCCGGAGGGACCGGTCGAAATCCGCGCTGGTCTGACGATCGGATGCGACGGGCGGCATTCGATCGTGCGCGAACGCGCAGGCCTTGAGGTGAAAGAAATCGGCGCGCCCATGGACGTGCTGTGGTTTCGCGCCGGCAGGCGGGCCGACGAAACCGAGAACCTGTTCGCACGTGTTCAAACCGGCAAGATGCTTGTCACTTTCGACCGCGGCGACTACTGGCAATGCGCCTACGTCATCGCCAAAGACCAGTTTGACGCCGTGAAGGGGAGGGGGCTGGACGCCTTTCACAACGATGTCATCGGCATGGCGCCTGTCCTGAGCGCGGGCATGGCGGATGTAAAGAGTTGGGACGACGTCAAATTGCTGACGGTCGCGATCAACCGGCTGAAACGGTGGACGCTGCCGGGACTGCTTTGCATCGGCGACGCAGCGCATGCGATGTCGCCGGTCGGCGGCGTCGGCGTCAATCTCGCGATTCAGGATGCGGTCGCGACCGCGAATTTGCTCGCGGCGAAATTAGCCGCGGTCAAGCAGAGCAGGGGCTGTCCTTCCGAAGACGAACTCGATGCGGTGCGGCGCCGGCGCGCGTTTCCGGTGCGGATGACGCAGACCATGCAAGTCGTTGTTCAGAACAAGATCATCAGCGTTGCGCTCAAGCTTGGCAACCAACCGCTTCGCGCCCCGCTGTTTGCGCGGCTAGTCAACGCAATACCCTGGCTACAGGGCATCACCGCACGGTTTGTTGTGATCGGCGTTCGTCCCGAGCATGTGCATTCGCCGGCGCAGTGAAGTGCCGAAATTCTATTTTGACGCGTTTTCTAGCGCAGATAAGTCCACGCAATCTGCGTAAACTTGATTGCTATGCGAACCGGTTCCCACCCTCGGATCAAGTCCGAGGGCATGCTTCGCTTGAAAACGCTTTACCCCATCACCGAAAAGCCGCCGTCGACCGGGATCGCCGTGCCGGTCACGAAGTCCGATGCAGGAGAGGCGAGAAATGCCGCGATGCCGGCGAAGTCGCCGGACGTGCCCCAGCGGGCCGCGGGCGTTCGTGCCAATACCTTGTCATGAAGGCCCGTGATCTGTTCGCGCGCGCGCCGGGTCAGGTCGGTGTCGATCCATCCGGGCAGGATAGCGTTGACCTGAATGTTATCCGCCGCCCAGGCGACCGCGCAGGAGCGGGTGAATTGCACGATGCCGCCTTTGCTTGCGGCATAGGCCGGCGCAAAGCTGGCGCCGAAGATCGACATCATCGAACCGATATTGATGATCTTGCCGCCGCCGACAGCTTTCATCGCCGGATGGGCCGCGCGTGAGCACAGGAACGCGCTAGTCAGGTTGGTGGAGATCACGCTGTCCCATTCGGCGATATCGAGCGCCTCGGGCGGCTTGCGGATGTTGATCCCGGCGTTATTGACGAGAATATCGACCCGTCCCAGTTCACGCCGAACGCGCTCGACCATGGCGGCGACCGCGGCCTCATTGGTGACGTCGGTTGCGACCGCGATGGCCTTGTGGCCGTCTTTCACAAGGTCGGCGACAGCCGCGGCCGATTTCGTTTCGTTTCGGCCGACAATGGCAATGGCAGCGCCATTGGCCGCGAGCCCGAGGGCCATGCCAAGGCCGATGCCGCCATTGCCGCCGGTCACGATCGCAACCTTGCCGCTGAGGTCGAACAGTCCTGTTTTCATCGAGAGGATCCTCTTGTCATGCCCGCGCAAAAGCGCGAAGCGCGTCTTCGCGCTAGACGTTGCATCCACGTCTTTCTTGCTACTCGTGCTTAAAGACATGGATGGCTGGGCATAGGCAAGCGGAAGCGACGTCGTCCTTCGGACAGCTATGCCCGGCCATGACGAAATAACGTCGTATTGCTCTACCGCTTGCTCTGCCAGATCAGCACCAGACCGAGGCCGGCCAGCGCCGCGCCGTAGCCGGCCCATTCGATTTGCCGGATCATGAAGCTTGAGGCGGGCCAGGTGATCATGCCCGTGCCCTGACCGATCCATAGCAGGCCGATCGCCAGCGCGAGCAAGCCAAGGACGAGCAGCAAGTTGCGCATGGGGGTTTCCTCTGGTGACGCCGTTTTCGGCCTGACGGTATTTAAAGGCGGCCGGGCGGCTTCGTCACGAGGACTTTCGCATGAGACACAAAAAAGCCCCGGGCGATGCCGGGGCTTTTGAATTTTAATCTCAGCTCAGATCAGTACTTGGCGACCACCGGGCCACCCCAGTTGAAGCGGTAGACCAGCGAAGTCGAGATGGTCTGCACGAGCGGGTGGAAGGTGGTGGAGTTGCCGGTCGGGACTCCGGTCGTGATAAAGCTTTCCGCCAGCGTGGCGCGGTTGAAGTAGGCCGCACGATATTCGGTCTTCATGAACCAGCCCGGCGCCGTGATGCCGAAGATGTTCAGGTTGTTCTCGACGCCGCCACCGACGAACCAGCCGTTACGGTTGAAGGAAGGCGTGCTGACAGTAGCCGCGGTGCCGGTCACGAGACCGAGTTGGCTGCCGGACCAGAACGACTCGGTGAAGCCGGCGTTGACGTACGAATAAACGTTCGGAGCCACGAGGTAGCCCAAACGCACACCGGCGGCCCAGGTATCGCGAAGCTTTTCGGTACCGGTCAGGGCGTTGAAGGAGTCGGTGATATTGCCACGGAGACTGCCGAACTGGCCGTCAGCGAAGATACCGGCAACCCACGAATGGTTGAACTGCCAATCATAGCCGGCACCAACCGTGCCGAACCAACCGTCGCCACCCGACCTCGAATTGATGGTGGTCGCGTTTCCAGCCGCATTCACGCTGTTCTGGTCAGCATCCCAGACGCCGCCGCCGGCGCCGCCGAAAATGTAGAAACCGGTCCAGTTGTAAACCGGCTCAACCGCCACCGGAGCCTTAGTGTAGGTGCGAGCGGGAAGGTCGGCCGCAAGAGCCGATCCAGTGAACGCCGCAACCGCGGTCAAGGCCAACACCAACTTTTTC
Organism: Bradyrhizobium sp.; assembly: GCF_049519115.1. GTDB lineage: Bacteria > Pseudomonadota > Alphaproteobacteria > Rhizobiales > Xanthobacteraceae > Bradyrhizobium. The sequence goes on along the minus strand of NZ_JBEKRB010000023.1, from coordinate 41,530 downwards.
ATAATTGTAGTCCCCAGCTTTGGCGCCGAACCGCTGATCGCGGCAGGCGATTTCGAATCTCTGAACACAGTTATAGCTAGTTTCGTCCAAAAAGCTGTGGCCGGGGAGGCACACAGGACTGCAAAACGCGGGTATCCGCAGAATTCGAGAAGTCAAAAATCCTTTAAAATCAGCGGATAAGGGCAAAATCTTACCTTCCTCGCGACCGCAGCAACGCAGAAGCCTGAATTCCAGCGAAGAAGCCCGAATTCTCTTGAAACCTACACGTCCAGAAGGTCTTCGCTCGCGAATTCCGCCTTGTCGGAAATAAAGGCGAAGCGCGCTTCGGCCTTGGTACCCATCAACCGCTCGACCGAATCGGCAGTGCCTTCGCGGTCGTCGGCCAGAAGCACCACCCGCAGCAGCATGCGTTTGGAGGGGTCCATGGCGGTTTCCTTGAGCTGGGCGGGCATCATCTCGCCAAGGCCCTTGAAGCGGCTGACATCGACCTTAGCGTTGGCGTTGAACTCGCTTTTGATCAGGGCATCCCGGTGCGCCTCGTCGCGGGCATAAAGCGTCTTGCTGCCATGGGTGAGGCGATAAAGCGGCGGGACCGCGAGATAGAGATGGCCCTCGTCGATCAGCCGCGGCATCTGCCGGTAAAAAAAAGTGATCAGGAGCGAGGCGATATGGGCGCCGTCGACGTCGGCGTCGGTCATGATGATGATGCGCGAATAACGCAAATCCTCTTCGCGATAGTGTGCGCCGGTGCCGCAACCGATCGCCTGGATCAGGTCGCCGAGCTGCGCATTGGCGACGAGCTTGTCCTTGGTGGCGGAAGCGACGTTGAGGATCTTGCCGCGCAACGGAAGGATCGCCTGAGTCTTGCGGTCACGCGCCTGTTTGGCGCTGCCGCCGGCCGAGTCGCCTTCGACGATGAAGAGTTCGGAGCCTTCCGCAGCGGTGTCGGTGCAATCGGCGAGTTTGCCGGGCAGGCGCAGCTTCTTTACCGCGCTCTTGCGCGAAATCTCCTTTTCGGCGCGGCGGCGCAGCCGCTCCTCGGCGCGCTCGGCGACGAAATCAAGAAGCTTGTTGGCTTGCAGTGGATTGCCGGAGAGCCAGTGGTCGAACGGGTCCTTGATCGCCTGTTCGACGATGCGTTGCGCTTCCGCCGTGGCGAGGCGATCCTTGGTCTGGCCCTGAAATTCCGGTTCGCGAACGAACACAGATAGCATCACGGCCGCGCCGACCATCACGTCTTCCGAAGTAATGGAGCCAGCGCGCTTGCCCTGGCCCACACGTTCGGCGTGATCCTTCAGGCCACGCAAAAGCGCGCTGCGCATGCCAGATTCATGCGTGCCGCCATCCTGGGTCGGCACCGTGTTGCAGTAGGAAGACAAGAAGCCGTCCGCATCGGCGGTCCAGGCCACCGCCCATTCGCAGGCGCCATGCGCGCCGACGCGGCCCGATTTGCCGGAGAAAATATCCGGATGCACCAGCGTGTCGGCGTGGATGGCGGCGGCGAGATAATCCTTCAGGCCGCCGGGAAAATGAAAACTGTCCTCGGCCGGGACATCCTCGATGCCTTTCAGCAAAGCGGGATCGCAGCGCCAGCGAATTTTAACACCGCCGAACAGGTACGCTTTCGAGCGCGCCATTTTGAACAGGCGCTGGGGTTTGAATACGGCCTTGGCGCCGAAGATCTCGCTGTCGGGCTTGAAGCGCACTCGGGTGCCGCGGCGGTTGCTGACCTTGCCGAGATCTTCGAGCTTGCCCTTGGGGTGGCCGCGTTCGAACACCATGCGGTAAAGCTTCTGTTCGCGCGCGACCTCGACTTCCAGCCGCGACGACAGCGCGTTGACCACAGAGACGCCGACGCCGTGCAGACCGCCCGAGGTCTCATATGCTTTGGAATCGAATTTGCCGCCGGCATGCAGCGTGCACATGACGACTTCGAGCGCGGATTTTTTTGGAAATTTTTGATGCGGATCGACCGGGATGCCGCGGCCGTTGTCGGTGACGGTCAGAAATCCTTCCGTGTCGAGTTCGACCTCGATGAAGGTGGCGTGGCCCGCAAGCGCCTCGTCCATCGAGTTGTCGATGACCTCGGCAAACAGATGATGGAGCGCTTTCTCGTCGGTCCCGCCGATATACATGCCGGGTCGCCGCCGCACCGGCTCGAGCCCTTCGAGGACTTCGATGTCGCGTGCGGTGTAGCCGGCCTCGGCGCTGCTGGGGCGTGAAGCGGCTTTGGCCGCCGACTTGGCTTTCGGCGCGTTGGCCTCAAACAGATCGTCGGAAGGTTTTGTTTTAGCGTTTGATTTCAATGATTTGGGCATCGTTTTACAGGTGATGGCGGAGAGCCGCGCGGGGCGAATCGGTTGTCCTGACTATGCCACGGTTGGACGTGAAAAGTGACGGCCGTAAGGGGAGGCGCCGGTACTTACGAGTTATCTGGTGCTGAGTTATGTAGTGCGCGAAGTGCAGAAATCGATCAGCGCAGACGGCCGAGCGGGGGAGCTTTCCTGGAGCACCATTGTGACTTGATGTTGACGGTCGGCCGGCTTACAGGCATTGCCGGGAAAGGCCTCTTGGAATGGAAGAATATACGCGCGCGCTTGCCGATTTCGTGCGCGACCATCAGGTCTGGGCCTCGCCGATCGTGTTGTTGCTCGCGTTCGGGGAATCGCTCGCCTTCATTTCGCTGTTGATCCCGGCCTGGGGTGCGTTGGTGGCGATCGGCGCTTTGATCGGCGTCAGTGGCATGAGCTTCTGGCCGCTGTGGATCGCGGGCGGAATTGGCGCAGCCCTCGGCGACTGGGTCTCCTATTGGTTCGGCTTCAAATACAAGGAACGTGTCGCGCAGATGTGGCCGCTGTCGCGATATCCGGAAATCTTGCCGCGCGGCGAGGCCTTCGTGAAATCCTGGGGCGTGCCGAGCATTTTCATCGGGCGTTTTTTCGGTCCGCTGCGGGCCTCGGTGCCGCTGGCGGCCGGGATTTTTGAAATGCCTTATTGGCAATTCCAGATCGCCAATTTCGTGTCCGCATTGGTCTGGTCGGCGGCGTTATTGTTGTTCGGCGACGTGATTGCGGAGATCGTCGACTGGCTTTGGCGGGCAGTTTGAGGCGGCCGTGTTTAGCGCCTATTCACGAAAAAACGCCTAAAACCTTGACGCCGGACCGCGACGGTTTTATAGCCCGCGCCATGATCGACGCCGCGATCCCTTTGTTCGCCTATCGCCGCCGCATTTCAGCGGTTTGGGCGGTTGTTCGCGTTTAGATCATCGCCTTTGCCGCCGGATCCGATCCGCGGCATCTCTCCTGTCAGCGCATCCCATCCCGGCGGCTTCCCAGAGATAAGCCAAGCAGGAGTTTGAGATGTATACGCCTCCGTTTTTCAAGCAGGACCAAGCCGCAAGCCTCGCCTTCGCGGAAGAGCGCGGATTTGGCACCATCTGCGCCTGGAACGGCACGCGGCCGATCGCCTCTTCCTTGCCATTCTACCTGAGCGGTGCCGATGACGGCGCGGTCGAGGTGCTGTTTCACGTCGCCCGCCAAAATCCGCTGGCAAAACTCGCGGACGGCGCCACTTCGTGGCTCCTCGCGGTCAACGGTCCCGATGCCTATGTGTCGGCGGACTGGTACGTCTCGCCGGACCAGGTGCCGACCTGGCTCTATCAGTCAGTCCATCTGACCGGGACCGTACGGGTTTTGTCGGACGACGAACTGGCGGTTCAGATCGATACGCTGAGTGAGAAATTCGAGCATTGGCTGTTGCCGAAAAAGCCATGGACGTCGGCTAAAATGACGTCCGCGCGGCTGGAGACGATGAAAAAGGCGATTGTCGGGCTCGTCATGAAGGTGGAAGAAATTGAGGGTAGCTTCAAGCTGAACCAGCACAAATCTGACGCCGATTATGCCGCGGTAGCAGATGCGCTGCAGGAGCGAACGGAGACGAGTTCGCAACAGATTGCCGGTTTGATGAGACAAGCGCGGCCGCAGGTCTTCGCGAACAAGCTCGAAGGGAACACGCCATGAGCCTTTCAGATACCAGAGAGAACCAGGTTTCCGGGGCTTCGACCAAGCCCGCGGTGTTCGTCGACGGCGCATCCGGAACCACCGGCCTTGGCATCAACGAGCGGCTGCGGTTGCAGAACGATGTCGTGGTCAGGACGATCGCGGAAGACAAGCGCAAGGATGCCGGTGCCAAGCGCGCGCTGATGAAGGAGGTGAACCTCGTCATCCTGTGCCTGCCGGATCAAGCGGCGAAGGAGACCGTAGCGCTGATCGACGGCATGGGTGCGGCTGCGCCCAAAATTCTCGACGCTTCGACGGCGTTTCGTGTCGCGCCCGACTGGGCCTATGGCTTTCCGGAACTTGCAGCCGATCAGGCAGACAAGATTCGAAAGGCGAAAAAGGTCGCCAATCCCGGTTGCTATCCGACTGGCGCGATCGCGCTGTTGCGGCCGCTGGTCGATACCAGCCTGTTGCCCGCGGATTATCCCGTCACCGTGAATGCCGTGAGCGGTTATTCCGGCGGCGGCAAGTCGATGATCGCAAGTTTTGAGGATGGCAGCGCGCCGTCCTTCGAACTCTACGGGCTCGGCTTCGAGCACAAGCACCTGCCGGAGATGCAGCTTTATTCGAGGCTGACGCATCGGCCGATCTTTGTGCCGTCGGTCGGCAACTTCCGGCAGGGCATGCTGGTCTCGGTGCCGTTACAACTCGATACGCTTCCAGGCAAGCCTGATGGGGCCGATCTGCATGCGGCCTTGAGCCAACGCTATGCCGGCAGCCGCTACGTTTCGGTGCTGCCGCTTGCAAGCGAGGCGGCCAAAAGCGGCAAGCTTGAGCCCGAAGCCCTCAACGACACCAACCAGCTCGAGCTCTATGTCTTTGCCAGCGACAAGCACTGTCAGGCGGTTCTGGTTGCGCGCCTCGACAACCTCGGCAAGGGTGCCTCAGGAGCCGCCGTACAGAACATGCGGCTGATGCTGGGCCTTTCAGAGGCCTGAGGGAAGGCGGCAGGCGCCGCAAGCCAAACCAGCAAAATCTGAAGTCGACCAAATGGCGGTCGCGCGCTTCATCGCGCGTGAGCGATGCCACTTCACGGCACTCGCGCGAAGCCTGATTGCAGGCATTCAGGATCGAAAATCAAGACGTTCAAAAAGAAGCGAGTCATGAGCGTGAAGAAGAAAGTCGCAGTCCTGGGCGCGTCCGGCTACACCGGTTCCGACGCTATCCGTTTGCTCGCCCGGCATCCGAATGTCGTAATCTCCGCGTTGACCGCCAACGCCCATGCCGGCAAGGCAATGGGCGAGGTATTTCCGCATTTCTTCGCACTCGATCTGCCTGTTTTGACCGAATGGGAAGCGGTCGATTGGGCGAAGCAGGATGCGGTGGTCTGCGGCTTGCCGCACGGCGCCACGCAGGAGATCGTTGCTGCGGTGCTGAGCGCCAACCCCGCTATCAAGGTCCTTGATATGTCCGCGGATTTCCGGCTGCGCGACAAGGCTGCTTACGCCCACTGGTATGGCCACGAACATCGCGCACTGTATCTGCAGGGCGAGGCGGTCTACGGGCTAACGGAGCTCTACCGGCCGAAGATCGCCCCCGCGCGGCTGATTGCCTGCCCTGGCTGTTATCCAACGGCGGCGCTGCTCGCCCTCGTGCCGCTTGTGAAAGCCGGCCTCGTTGACGCCCATGACCTGGTCATTGATGCTAAGTCGGGCATGACCGGCGCAGGCCGTGGGTTGAAGCTGAATACGCTGTTCTCGGAGGCCGGTGAGGGCTTGTCGCCGTATTCGATCGGCACGCACAGGCACTCATCCGAAATCGAGCAGGAAATCGGTGTCGCGACCGGGACGACCGTAACGGTCAATTTCACTCCGCATCTGGTACCGATGGCACGCGGCGAGCTCTGCACCTGCTATGTCAGGCTAAACGGCGCCACAGTGGACGATCTGCGCGCAGCGTTGGAGCGGGCCTATGGGCACGAACCGTTCGTGCATCTTGCGAAAAAGGACGAGATACCGCAGACGCGGAATGTGCGCGGCTCGAACCATGTGCAGATCGGCGTGTTTGCCGATCGTATCAACGGCCGCGCCATCGTCATTGCAACGCTGGACAATCTGGTGAAGGGTTCGGCAGGGCAGGCGATCCAGAACATGAACCTGATGTTCGGTTGGCCCGAGGCAACGGGCCTTGAGCAGATCGCACTGTTTCCATGACGAGAGGCAGCCGTGGACGATGAGACGCTGCAATTTTACCGGAGCAACGCCAGAGCCTATGCCGATTGGGCGAAAGCGCCATCGACACGGCTGATTGGTTTTCTTGGGTTATTGCCGCCTGGCGGCTCGATCCTTGAGTTCGGCTGTGGCGCCGGCAACCACGCCGCTGAAATATTGGCGCGCGGTTTTGACCTGCGTGCCACCGATGGCTCGCCCGAAATGGCCGCGATTGCCTCGAGTCGGCTCAATAACCCCGTGGAGGTCATGCGGTTCGACGAGCTGGAAGAATGCGAAGCATTCGACGGCGTCTGGGCCAGCGCCTGTCTGTTGCACGTGCCGAAACCGGAGCTCGCCGGAATCCTTACGCGCATTCACCGCGCGCTGAAAGCGGACGGCGTGTTCTATGCGAGCTTCAAGAGCGGCGAGGACGACGGCCGGGACTCGCTTGGCCGCTACTACAATTATGTTTCAGCGGACTGGCTTCACGCGACTTATGCGGCGGCCGGGCCATGGCAGTCGCTCAGTTCCGATACCAGCGTCATCAAAAGTTTTGACGAGACGCCAGCGACCATGCTGCATCTCGTCATGCGCAAAGGGTGAGGCGGTAACGTCCCGGTGCCGCCACTGGCAGGCGATCAGACGATCTTGAAAATCGCGAGCGCGAGCACGACTTGCGCGGCGAAGCCGACCAAATCCGCTCCACCAGGCTGACGCGGGCCGTCCCATTGGCCGATCACACCCGGACCTGAGACAGAACCTGTTCTGGAAATAAATCCTCAGGCGCCAGGCGACGGTGACAGACGCCTTGATCATAGGCATATTGCAGGAAGGCTTCGAGCGTCGTGCGGTTGGCGTCGACGCCGTACGGCCAATGGTCCTGGCCGAATAGCTTCTGCGCCTGCCTGGTATGCTCGAAGCACCATGGAATGGGAAAGCGAGGCGCCGTCACCTCGAGGGCGCGCGCGACACTGCGCCGCTTCGCCTCCTCAAAGGCCTTGAAGAGATTCATGGCGATCCAGGGATGCGCCTCGACCGCCTCGCGCTTCAGCGCGATGACGTGCATGATCGGAAAGATACCGGTCGCGCGGTAGTAATCAGCCTCGACCGTCATGTAATCCTCGAACAGCCGTGCGATGTTCGGGTGAGCGTTCTCGAAACAGTCGGGCGGATGCGCCGACAGTACCGCATCGACCTCACCCTCGACTAACATCCGGCTCAAGCTCTTGGTCGGCGCTGGTGTCAGGCGAATGCCGGGCGGCAGATTGAGCGCCACCTTTTCGCTGCGGCCCGGCTCGTTGACGCCCGCCTGAATCCACTCGATGCTGGCAAGATCGATGCCGTATTGATGCGCGAGAAGCCCGCGCGAATAAACCGCCGCTGTCTGCGCCCATTCGGGCAGGCCGATCCGCTTGCCAGCGAGATCTTGTGGCGTGCGGACGGCGCCATCGCGGCGAACATAGATCGAAGAATGTCGGAAGATGCGCGAGGGAAAGACCGGAATAGCGGTCAATGCACGGTCGCCTTGGGAAATGAGCGACGCGTATTTCGCAAAGGATACTTCGGATGCGTCCCATTCGCGGTATTTCAGGAAGCGGAAGAAGATTTCCTCGATCGGCAGGCTAAGGCATGTGAGGTGGATGCCTTCGGGTACGACGCGCCCCGAAACCAGGTCCTCTACGTGGTCATAACGGCTGATCGCCAGTGTGAGCGGGACTTCGTTCATGGGCGAGGGCCTCCTGAAGCCTGATAAAGCGGCGAGGGCATCGCGGTTGATTGAGCCGCCGTTCCCACCGCGCGGTTTCGGAGGATCGCAAGTCGCCCCAGGAAGAACAGGGCGCTTGCCGAGATCAGAATCGGCATCGAGGCGGCCGCAAAAAGCATGCCGAGCGGCAGACCGAAGGCGAGTAATTTGCCTCCGATCACCGGCCCGAGGATCGATCCGACACGGCCGACGCCGAAGGCCCAGCCGGTGCCGGTCGAGCGCATATAGGTGGGATAGAGCGTGCCCGCCAACGCGTTGATGCCAACCTGGCCGCCGATGACGCAGAGACCAATAACAATCACCAGCGCCATGAGCGGCCCTTCGCTCGTTCCGACATGGCCGAGCGCCGCAACGCAGGGCACAGCAACGAGGAAGGCGGCGACGATACCGAGCGTGCCGATGCGGTCGAGGAGCCGGCCGACGACCAGGCTTCCGACAGCGCCGCCGCCCTGCAACAGCGCCGTCGCAATCACCGCATGAGCGAGCGGCACGCCGCTTTCGGCGACAACCGTCGGCAGCCAGCTCGTCAGAAAGTGCAGTGAGATCATGTTGGCGGCATAGGCGAGCCACAAAAGCACGGTCATCGATGCCCGGCCATCCGCGAACAGGTGTGCTACCGGAAAGCCTTCCTTGTTCTCCTCTTCGATCGCGAGGAAGGCGTTGTCTGGAATGGCGAGGTCGGGGCGGACACGGCGCAACAGACCGAGCACGAGGTCGGTGCGGCCGCGCTTCACCATCAGGAAGCGAACCGATTCCGGCAGAACGAAGATGGAAACGAGACCAATCGCGATGGGTAGGACGCCGCCCACAATGAAAACGCTGGGCCAGCCCCAGGCTGGAATGAGTTGCGCAGCGATGACGCCGCCAAGCGCGGAACCGATCGTATAGCCGATAAACATGACGCCGACGCGGGTCGCGCGATCACGCGCCGGGGCATATTCCGCCACCAGCGCGATGGCATTGGGGATCGAACCACCGAGCCCGATGCCGGCGATGGTCCGCAGCACCAGCAATGATGTGAGCCCGTCGGCCCAGGCGCTCGCGAGGGTGAAGAAACCGAACAACAGGGAGCCTGAGACGATCATGTGCTTGCGGCCGAAGCGGTCTCCAAAGTTGCCAAGGAGCGTGGCCCCTAGCATGAAACCGCCGAGCCCCGCGCCAAACACCGCGCCGAATGCCGCCTTGTCCGAATGCCAGGCTTTGATGATGGCAGGCGCGGCGTAACCCACGACTTGCATGTCGTAGCCTTCGATGAGCATGAAGGTGCAGATCCAGAACATCAAGCCAGCCTGGAAACTGCCGAACCTCTGGCCCTCGATCAGGTCTCCGACATCGATGGATGCGGCCTTCGTCATGCTTCGCTCGCGTTGGGATTACGATGGCGGTGCGGGCGGATCAGCCGGACAGCGCCAACAATGGCAGCTAACATGCCGCCCTGTTGTTTCATCGCGTCTCAAGTGGCGTCTCAGACGATCTTGAAGATCGCAAGCGCCAGAATGGCTTGCGCGATGAAGCCGACGGTAAACGCCAGCGTGCGGAACACCGGCAGCCCAAGCGTATAGACGATGAGATGCGCCACGCGCGCCCAGAAATACACCGCGCAGGCGTAAGCCGTCCATTTCGTCGAATAGTCGAGCTCAGCGAGGATCAGGACCAGCGGCGCGAAGACAACGAGGTTCTCGACCGCATTGTCGTGCGCGAACATCAAGCGGTTCGCCCATTCCGAATGCGGCTTGTCGCCGCGCGACGGGTTGGCCATCGAACCGAACAGGCCGCGCACCGTGATACGATTAAGGATGTAGGGAATCCACAACAACCCGGTCAAAATGACCGTCAAGGTCAGCCAGAACAGCTCAGGCGTCATCAGTCCAGGTGTCATCGTTTCCCCCTGCCAGATTTAAAAACACGTTCCCTCGGGACCACCGTCTATACATCAGTGGACCATCAATGTTGAATGTCAAATCCATCACAGGCAGGTAGCATTACGCCGCGCGTGACACCTCGTTACGCTCACGCGCGGACCCGAACGTAACTGCCGGGCGCGTCCTCGATCGCCGGCAACGCAGCCGCGCCGACTTCGCGGGCCGCGACTTGCTCCGGATCGATCGCCTCTAGCCATTGCCGCCAGTCGGGCCACCACGATCCCTTGTGTTCCTGGGCACCCTTGACCCAGTCGGCGAGCGTCACATCCTTGATATTGTCGTTGGTCCAGTACTGATATTTCCCGGAAGCCGGCGGATTGACGACGCCCGCGATATGTCCTGATCCGGACAGCACATATTTCACCGGGCCGCCGAAGAATTGCGAACCATAGAGCACGGAATCGGCCGGCGCGATGTGATCCTCGCGGGTGGCGAGGTTGTAGACGGGCACCTTGACCTTCGACAGGTCGAGCAGGGTGTTGTCGAGCACCATGGTTCCCGACGACAGCCGGTTTTCGAGATAACAGTTGCGCAAATAATAGGAATGGTTCGCAGCCGGCATCCTTGTCGCGTCCGAATTCCAGTGCAGGAGATCAAAGGACGACGGCGGCTTGCCCTTCAGATAATTGCTCACGACGTAGGACCAGATCAGGTCGTTCGATCGCAGCATGTTGAACGCCATGGCCATCTTGGCGCCCTCGAGCACGCCCGACGCCTTCATGTCGCGTTCGATGGCTGAGACCTGGTCTTCGTCGACGAACACCAGCAAATCGCCGGCATTGGTGAAATCGACCTGCGCCGCCAAAAACGTCGCCGAGGTCACGCGGACGCGGCGTTTCTCGGCCAACCACGCCAGCGTCGTCGCCAGCAACGTGCCGCCGACGCAATAGCCCATGGTGTGGACTTTCATTTCGCCGGTGACGCGCTCGATCGCGTCCATCGCCGCCAGCGGCCCTTCCTTCATGTAGTCTTCCCAGGTCTTGCTTCCGAGACTCTTGTCCGGATTGACCCAGGAAATCACGAACACCGTAACGCCCTGATCGACGCACCACTTGATGAAGGATTTGTCCGGCTTGAGATCGAGAATGTAGAACTTGTTGATCCATGGCGGCACGATCAGAAGCGGCGTTCGAAGCACGCTTTCCGTCACGGGCGAATACTGGATCAATTGCATCAGATCGTTCTGGAAGATCACCTTGCCCGGCGTGATCGCCATGTTGACGCCGACTTCCAGATTGGACGGATCGGACTGGCGGATGCGAAGCGTGCCGTGCCCGGCCTCGATATCTTCGGCGAGCATCTTCATGCCGCGTACGAGATTGTCGCCGTTCGAAGTCAGCGTCTCGCGCAACACCTCCGGATTGGTGAGGACGAAGTTGGAGGGAGCGATCGCGTTGGTGAGCTGCTGGACGTAAAACGCGGCCTTCTTGCGCGTATGCGGGTCGAGGCCCTCGGCGTCCCGCACCAGATCGTTCGCCCACTGCGTCGTCAGCAGGTAAAGCTGCAGAACGAAGTCGAAAAACTGGTTCGATTTCCATTCGGGATCTGCAAACCGCTTGTCGCGCGGCGCGGGCGCGGCGACGGGGGAAACCTCTTCGCCGGCAAGACGCCGGACCGAGTTGCCCCACAGGTCGAGATAGGCTTTGCCGATTTTGGTCTGAATATCGTTGGCGCGATCGGGGTCCGCCATCCAGTATTCGGCGACGGTGCTCAATGTCTTGACGAGCTCGGTGAGTTCGTTCGGCGGCTTGTCCTGCACCTCACCGTTGGCAGCCGGCTGCAGATAGGCAGCAAGCGCCTGGCCGCCTTTCTCCATCGCTTTGGCGATGTTCATCGCGAAAGCTTCGGCGTTGAATTTCGCGGTGTTCTGGGCTTCTGAGGCGACGTCCGTCATGGCGCAAGACTACAGCTTCATTTCAACTTCGTCATCGCGCGAGAATCGACGCTAGTGGTCCGATTCTAACATTCGCATCCCTTCTCAGCGGGACATTTGCGAATGTTAGAATCAAAGGACCACTAGTAAATATAGGTTTCCAGTGGAGTTTTGGATTTGACATTCGCTTAAAGAGCTCGCGGCTGGCGGGTAGCGAATGTCAAATCCACTCCACTGGTAAACAGGCAATCACTCTCAAAAAGTTGCTATTGCACTGCGATATTTATCCCGGCTAGGTCTTATTGAGGCCCCAGACGGCCCGTTTCCTGTTTGGGATTTAATGGTTTCGGGCGACAATGGTTTGAGCGCTTGGCGTCATTGGGTCGAAATTGTGTCGCTAATCGCGTCTGGATGGGTCGGGGACGGCGGATGTCTTGTGGGCAAATCAGTGGAGCATGGGCTAGGGCGGCATTGCTGCTTACGGCGCTGGCTCTAGGCGGCTGCTCGACATCGATCGCCGATATTCCGCTCGACAGCGCATCGTCCGATACGCATGCCAAGGATACCGGGGCGTATCTGCCGGTGAATCAATTGCCGCCGGCGCGTGACGAGGCCGCCATGGAGCCGGCCGAACGCGCCAAGGTCCAGAAAGAACTGGTGGCCGCGCGCGACCGTCAGGCCTCGGCCGTGGCTGCCAAAGACCAAGGTCAGTCCAAAGACCAGTCCCAGAACGCCGCCCAGGCGGCAAAATAATCTGGCTGCTGGCGCACAAAGTCTTCCGTGCTAGAATTGGTTTGCTGGGCCCCGCGAGTTGGGGCGACACTTAAACGACTTCAGCCCGAAATCTAACTAAGTAATTGATATGGTGTTGATTTAGGGTGATGTCGAACGATATCCGTTAAGGGGTCATTGGCGAATCTGTCCATGAAAATGGGTCGCCGGAGTTGAAGGGTCCAATGGAAGATTTTTACCGCATTCGCCGTCTGCCGCCTTACGTGTTCGAACAGGTCAACCGCGCCAAGGCGGCCGCACGCAATGCCGGTGCCGATATCATCGATCTCGGCATGGGGAATCCGGACCTTCCGACGCCTCAGCACGTTCTGGACAAGTTGAAGGAGACGCTGGGCAAGCCGCGTACCGATCGCTACTCGGCGTCGCGGGGTATTCCGGGCCTGCGGCGCGCGCAGGCCGCCTATTATGACCGGCGCTTCGGCGTCAAACTCAATCCCGAAACCCAGATCGTCGCCACGCTTGGCTCGAAAGAGGGCTTTGCCAATGTGGCGCAAGCGATCACCGCGCCGGGCGACGTCGTGCTGTGCCCCAATCCGAGCTACCCGATTCATGCCTTCGGCTTTTTGATGGCTGGCGGTGTAATCCGGTCGGTGCCGTCGGAGCCGACGCCGCAATTTTTCGAAGCGGTCGAGCGGGCGATCGTCCATTCGATCCCAAAACCGCTCGCGCTCGTCGTCTGTTACCCTTCCAATCCGACGGCCTATGTCGCGAGCCTGGATTTCTACCGGGATCTGGTGGCTTTCGCTAAAAAGCACGAGATTTTCATCCTGTCCGATCTGGCCTATGCCGAGGTCTATTTCGACGACAATTCACCACCGCCTTCGGTGTTGCAGGTGCCCGGTGCGGTCGACGTGACCGTGGAATTCACCTCGATGTCGAAGACCTTCTCGATGGCGGGCTGGCGCATGGGATTTGCCGTCGGCAACGAGCGGATCATCGCGGCTTTGGCGCGGGTGAAATCCTATCTCGACTACGGCGCCTTCACGCCGATCCAGGTCGCGGCCACCGCCGCGCTCAACGGCCCGGAAGATTGCATTCGCGAGATGCGCGATACCTATCGCAAGCGGCGCGATGCGCTGGTGGAATCCTTCGGCCGCGCGGGCTGGGACATTCCGCCGCCGGAAGCCTCGATGTTCGCCTGGGCGCCGCTGCCCGCAGCATTTCGCAGCCTCGGCAGCATGCAGTTCGCCACCCTGATGGTCGAGAAATCAGGCGTCGTGGTTTCGCCCGGCGTCGCGTTTGGCGAACACGGCGAGGGGTACGTGCGAATAGCCATGGTTGAAAACGAGCAACGTATCCGGCAGGCCGCGCGCGGCGTGCGCCGCTTCCTTGAAAGCGGCATCGAAACGTTGCACAACGTGGTTCCTCTCGCCAACCGGCGCTAATCCATTGCTGCCCGCGTCTCCCGTGGGCAAACTTCCGGCAGGTTCTTCTCAGTCATGGTCGCACCCCTGAAAGTGGGCATTGCGGGGCTCGGCACCGTCGGTGCCGAGGTGGTCCGTCTGATCGAACAGCAGAGCCGAACGCTGTCGTCGCGCTGTGGCAGAGCGGTGCGGGTGGTTGCGGTCACCGCGCGTTCGAAGGCCAAGAAGCGCGGGCTCGAGCTGCAGGGGGTCGACTGGGCCAAAACGCCGCTGGAGCTTGCGAGAGATCCCTCAATCGATTGCTTTGTCGAGTTGATGGGGGGCGCGGGTGAACCCGCTTTGTCGGCAATCGAGACCGCGCTCAAGGCCGGCAAGTCGGTGGTGACCGCCAACAAGGCGCTGATCGCCAAACATGGGCTTAAACTCGCCAAGGCCGCCGAGCAATTTGGCGGCGCCTTGAATTTCGAAGCCGCCGTCGGCGCGGCGATCCCGATCGTCAAGACGCTGCGCGAGGGGCTCGCTGGCACCGCGATCAATCGTGTCTACGGAATTCTCAACGGCACCTGCAATTACATCCTGACGCGGATGGAGCAGGAAGGGTTGTCGTTTGCCGAATGCCTGAAGGACGCGCAGCGCCTCGGCTATGCCGAGGCCAATCCGTCGTTCGACGTCGACGGTCACGACACCGCGCAGAAGCTGGCTATTCTGGCGAGCCTTGCCTTCGGCACCAGAGTCTCGCAAGGCGCGGTCTATGTCGAGGGCATCTCGTCGATCGCGCCGGAGGATTTGCGCGCCGCCGCCGAACTCGGCTACCGCGTCAAATTGCTCGGGGTAGCGGTGCGGACCGCAAAGGGCATCGAGCAGCGCGTGCATCCGACCATGGTGCCGAAGACGTCCTCGATTGCGCAGGTCATGGGCGTCACCAACGCCGTCACCATCGACGGCGAGGGCATTCCGCCCATCACACTGGTTGGCCCGGGCGCCGGCGGGGCGGCGACGGCGTCGGCCGTTGTCGCCGACATTGCCGATGTCGCGCGCGGTATCCGCGCGCTGCCGTTCGGCCGTCCCGTGGAACGGTTGCGGGCGATCGAGAAGGCGCCGATGGAACGCCATGAGGGCGGTTATTACATCCGCCTGATGGCGCGCGATCTGGCAGGCACCGCCGCCACGATCGCTACGCGCCTGGCCGAACAAAAAATTTCCATTGAATCGATCGTCCAGCGCCATGCCGACGGCGTTGACGCCGTGCGGATGGCGGGGAAAGCTGCGCCCGTACCGGTGATCCTGATTACCTATGCCACTAGCGAGGACGCCGTATACCGCGCGCTGGACGCCGTGCAGCGCGACAAGGTCATCAGCGGACGTCCGCAGGTGATCCGGATCGAAAAGAATTGAATATTATGCAGGCCGCAAAGCCTGCAAATGAGGTCTTAAGAGGAGTTCGCCGATGTCGACCCATATTTCCGTCCCGCCCCAGTTGCTGCTCGAGCGGGTCCTGACGCTCGAAATCGTACGGGTGACGGAGCGCGCGGCAGTCTCGGCGGCGCGCCTGCGCGGCCACGGCAACGAAAAGGCGGCCGATCAGGCGGCGGTGGATGCTATGCGCCGCGAACTCAACAAGCTGCCGATCGAAGGCACGATCGTGATCGGCGAGGGCGAGCGCGACGAGGCGCCGATGCTGTTCATTGGCGAAACGGTCGGGCTCAAGGCTGGACCGAAGGTCGATATCGCCGTCGATCCGCTCGAAGGCACCACGCTGTGCGCCAAGAACATGCCGGGCTCGATCGCGACCATGGCGATGGCCGACGGCGGCACCTTGCTTCACGCGCCCGATGTTTACATGCAGAAGCTCGCCATCGGCCCTGGTTATGCCAAGGGCGTGGTCGATCTGGACGCAGCGCCGGCCGACAACGTCCGCCGGCTCGCCAAGGCCAAGGGTGTTGAGCCGTCGGCGATCACGGTGTTGGTGCTGGACCGGCCGCGCCATGCCGACATCATCAACAGCATCCGTTCGACCGGAGCTGCGGTTCGCCTGATCACCGACGGCGACGTTGCCGGCGTCATTCACTGTGCGACCCCCGATGAAACCGGCGTCGACATGTATATCGGCACCGGCGGTGCGCCTGAAGGCGTTTTGGCGGCCGTCGCGCTACGCTGCATCGGCGGCCAGATGCAGTGCCGGCTGATCCTCGATAACGAGGAAAAGCGCGAGCGCGCGCACAAGATGGGTGTGACCGATCCGAAGATGATCTATGGGATCGAAGACATGGCGAAGGGCGACTGCCTGTTCGCCGCCACGGGCGTCACCGACGGTTCGTTGCTGTCGGGCGTCAAGTTCCGCAAGGATGTCATTGAGACTGAAACGGTGGTGATGCGTTCGGTGACCGGCACCGTGCGCTATATCAAGGCCGAGCATCGTCAGCTCGACAAATTCCATCTCGATTAAAGACAACACCCGTCATTCCGGAGCGATGCGCAGCATCGAATCCGGAATCTCGAGATTCCGGGTCTGGTGCTAACGCACCACCCCGGAATGACGGAGCAGAACCGGGAGCCCCCATGTCCCACCTCTCACAAGTCAAAGCCCTCGTCTTCGATGTCTTCGGCACCGTGGTCGATTGGCGCACCAGCCTGATCGCGGACTTCACCGCATGGGGCGACAAGCGCGGCATCAAGGCCGACTGGACAGGTCTCGTCGACGGCTGGCGCGCGGTCTATGCCGCCTCCATGGACGACGTGAGAAAACACCCGGATCGGGGCTATGTCATTCTCGACACGCTGCACCGGCGTTCGCTGGAAAAACTCGTCGAACAGCTTGCGATTTCCGGCTTGAACGAAGCCGACCTGCATCACCTCACGATGGGCTGGCACCGGCTGCATCCCTGGGCCGATAGCGTCGGCGGACTGACCCGGCTGAAGACGAAATACATCATCAGCCCGCTCTCGAACGGCAATGTCGCGCTGTTGACCGAGATGGCGAAGTTCGCCGGCCTGCCGTGGGATCTGATCCTGTCGGCGGAGCTGTTTCAACACTACAAGCCCGACCCCGAAACCTATCTCGGCGCCGCGCGGCTTTTGTGCCAGCCGCCGGAGCAGGTGATGATGGTGGCGGCGCATAACCACGATCTGAAGGCCGCCCAGAAACTGGGGCTGAAAACCGCCTTCGTTGCGCGTCCGACCGAATATGGTCCGTTGCAGAAATACGACCTCGAGGCGAAGGGCGACTGGGACATCGTCGCCAGGGATTTCGGCGAATTGGCCACGCGGATGGGGTGTTGATCGTCGTCTCTGCAATGTAGCCAAACGTCGCTACGTCGAAATGACCTCCGCGGTATTGCGGCTATATTTCAGCTCGCCAGCGACGTAGGTCGCCTGTACGGCCCGGTCGTCGCCGAGCATGGTCTGGACGAAGAGCGCCTCCTCGAAATCCTCGACGAATTGCATCCGGTACTTGATGAGCGGAGTCGATTTCATATCGAGCACGACAATGTCGGCCTCCATGCCCGGCGCAATGCTGCCGATCTTGTCTTCAAGGTACATGGCATGAGCCGTTCCGCGCGTGGCCAGATAATGCGCATGACGAGCGGAAAGTGAATAACCGTTGAGCTGGGCGGCCTTGTAGGCCGCATTCATTGTGGTCAGCATTGAAAATGAAGTGCCAGCTCCAAGATCGGTCCCGATTCCGGTGCGTACCGGGCGATCCTGGCGCAGGGCGCGGCTGATGTCGAACGTACCGCTGCCGAGAAAGAAATTGGACGTCGGACAATGGGCGATCGCCGAGCCCGTCCGGTGCATGACTTGCAGTTCCTCCTCCGTCAGATAGATACAGTGGCCGAAAATCGCACGCGGCCTGCATAACGCGTAGCGATCGTAGACATCGAGATATCCGTTGCGTTCGGGAAACAGCTCCTCGACCCAGGCGATCTCGTTCTTGTTCTCGGAGACATGGGTCTGCATGTAGCAATCGGGATGCTCCCGGCAGAGCGCGCCTGCGGCTTCGAGCTGCTCGTGCGAGCTGGTGGGCGCAAACCGCGGCGTGACGGCATACAAGAGGCGCCCGCGATTGTGCCACCTCGCGATCAGCGCCTTGGAGTCGTCGTAGCCGCTCTTTGGCGTATCCAGCAGCGCCGGCGGCGCGTTGCGATCCATTAGTACTTTGCCGGCGGCAAGGCGCATGCCGAGCTTCTCGGCTTCCTCGAAAAGCGCATCGACCGACTGCGGGTATACGGTGCAATACACGCACGCGCTGGTGATTCCGTTGCGCAGGTTTTCCTGCAGAAAAACCCGCGCGACGGACCGGGCGAAATCCTTGTCGGAGTATTTAAGCTCGGTCGGAAAGGTATAGTTCGCCAGCCAATCCAGCAGTTGCTCTCCGTACGCAGCTATCATCGGCGTCTGTGGAAAATGGACGTGGCTGTCGATGAAGCCGGCCGAAATCAGAGAGTCCTTGCCGTAGTTCCTGATTTCTATGTCGGCTGGCAGTCGCGACAGAACATGCTGTGCCGGACCGAACTCGGTAATCCGGCCGTTCGCCATCGCGACGATGGCATCCCGTTCGTAAACCGCGGTGTGTTCGAGCCCATCTGTAAAAGGGTTGCCCGTGAAGGTCAGGACGGGGCCGCGAATGACGGTCGGGCGCTCGTTTGTCGGTCGGTTTCTCAATGTGGCCCTTCTCGCGAGCTTTCGGACTTAATGACCAGAAGGGCTGGCCTCAACCCGATCGTCGGACCGGCCGGCGCGCAGACGGATATCGTCGATGGCTGAAAGAATCCGCTCCGGAGTTGTCGGAGCATCGAGAACGGGTGCGGTTTTGTAGTCAGCAAGACTGGCGATGGCGTCACGGACGGCAAGCCATACAGAAATGGCCAGCATCAGTGGCGGCTCGCCCACCGCCTTGGAGCGGAAGACCGTGGCCTCCTTGTTCGGTGCATCGCTCAACAGACGGACGTTGAAGCGAGGCGGCACGTCCCTGCTGCCGGGAATCTTGTAGGTTGACGGACCGTGGGTCTTGAGCCGTCCGCCTTGGTCCCACCACAACTCCTCGGTGGTGAGCCAGCCCATGCCCTGTACAAAGGCGCCCTCGATCTGGCCAAGATCAAGTGCCGGATTGAGCGATTTTCCGCAATCCTGCAGGAGCTCGGCGCGCAGCACCCGCATCTCGCCCGTCAGTGTGTCGATCGCCACTTCCGCCGCTGCGGCGCCATAGACGAAGTAATAGAAGGGACGTCCCGTGTTGGTCTTTGGGTCCCAATGGATCTTCGGCGTCCGGTAATAGCCCGTCGCCGACAACGAGACGCGCTGATCCCAGCACAACAGCGCAAGTTCGCTGAACGACAGGCTGCGGTTGCCGGCATAGATCCGGTTCGCAGTGAACAGGATCTCGCTTGCGGGCACGTCGAAATGGCCTGCCGCCACGTCCGTCATGCGTCCCTTGATTTCCTGGGCCGCATTGAGGGCCGCCATGCCGTTGAGATCAGATCCGCAAGATGCGGCCGTCGGCGAGGTATTCGGGACCTTGGCTGTCGTGGTCGCCGAAACACGAATATTCTCAAGATCGATCTGAAAAGCTTCAGCGACGACCTGCGCTACCTTGACGAACAAGCCCTGTCCCATCTCGGTGCCGCCGTGGTTCAGCGTCACGCTGCCGTCGGTATAGACGCTGACCAGCGCGCCAGCCTGGTTGAGTGCCGGACGGTTGAAGGAGATGCCGAACTTGATCGGCATGGTGGCGAGCCCCTTCTTGATTACGGGGCTTGCGCCGTTGAAGGCCGAGATTTCCTCGCGCCAGCCGGCAAGATCGACGCTGTGCTCGAGTTCGTCGGCGATGTGCCCGAGGATGTTGTCCTCGACCTTCATGCCGTAAGGCGTCACGTCATTTCGGCCGATGCCGTAGAAATTCCGCCGCCGCAGTTCCTCGAGCGGCAGTCCGAGATGACGGCCCACGATATCGAGGATTGTCTCGATCGCGAACATTCCCTGCGGTCCGCCATAGCCGCGAAACGCCGTGTTCGAGACGGTATTGGTCTTGCACGGAAGGCCGACGAACCGCAGACACGGCAGCCAGTAACAGTTGTCGGCGTGGCAAAGCGCGCGGGTGACCACCGCCGGGGTGTGATCGGCGACATTGCCGCCATTGGCGGCGAGCAACAGGTCGAGCCCAAGGATGTGGCCATCGCCATCGAAGCCTATGTCATAGCGAAACAGGAACGGATGCCGCTTGCCGGTGGCGCGCATGTCGTCGTCGCGCGGAAGCCGGAGCTTGACCGGCCGGCCGGCTTTGCGGGCGAGTACCGCGGCAATGCCGGCAATCAACGTGGCCTGGCTCTCCTTGCCGCCGAAGCCGCCGCCCATGCGCCTGACTTCCACCGTCACCATGTTGAAGGGCAGGCCGAGCAGGTGCGCCACGCCATGCTGCACTTCGGTCGGGTGCTGGGTCGACGAATAGACGGCCATGTCGGAGCCTTCACCGGGCACCGCCAAAGCAACCTGTCCCTCGAGGTAGAAGTGGTCCTGGCCACCGCATGCGAATTCGCCGGAGAGCCTG
Source organism: Bradyrhizobium sp. (assembly GCF_049519115.1). Taxonomy (GTDB): domain Bacteria; phylum Pseudomonadota; class Alphaproteobacteria; order Rhizobiales; family Xanthobacteraceae; genus Bradyrhizobium. The sequence continues at coordinate 21,062 of NZ_JBEKRB010000023.1, read as the reverse complement.
TGCGGGGCACGAGCCAGTTCGGCATCCACATCGCCACGCTTCATCGCCTGCACCGGCGAAACATAGAGCTCGCGCGCGATCGCTTCGGTCAACGAGAGAACGGCAGGCAGGATCTCGTAGTCGATTGCAACGAGATTCGCCGCCGCTCGTGCATTGTCCAGGGTGTCGGCTGCGACGGCCACAACGGGTTGGCCCTCATATTCGGCAAACTCTTTGGGCAGCAACGGTTCGTCGCCGCGGATGGGGCCGATATCGTTCTTGCCGGGAATGTCGTCGGCAACGATTGCCGCCACGACGCCAGGCGAAGCGAGCGCGCGGGAGAGGTCGATCCGGCTGATGCGGGCATGGGGATGTGGACTAAGCACAAGCGCGCCGTGCAGCGTGCCCGGTACGACCGGCAGGTCGTCGATGTATAGCGCCCGTCCGGTCAAATGACCGATGGCGCTATCGTGGCGAACCGGCACATGCGCGCCGCCCCGTATGGATCGCAGGATCGGTTCGTTCATAGCAACTCCAGACGCACCGGGCTCGTAACCGTGGTTTCCAGCTGCAGCCGACGGAACAAATTGGCCGCGGCGCGCAGCCGGTAAGCCGCGCTGCCGCGATGATCGTCGATGGGCGAGAAGTCACGCGCGACCTCAGCGTCGATGCCGGCAAGCGTCTCAGGCGTCCATGGACGACCGATCACGATCTTCTCGGCGCAGGTTGCACGGGCCGGCTGCGCGGCCATTCCTCCAAACACTGCCCGTAAATCGCGGACGACAGAGTTTTGTAGCTCGATCCGGAACGCGCCGATCGTCGTCGAGATATCCTGATCGAAGCGCTTCGAAATCTTGTAGGCGAAGAACTGCTGATTTGGCCGCAGGCGCGGTATGCGGATGCTTTCGATGAATTCGCCCGGCTGCAGTACGGTCTTGCGGTAACCCGTGATAAAGCCTTCGGCCGGAACGCTGCGCGAGCCAGATGCCGATTGCAACGTCAGAATCGCCTCCAGCGCAATCAGGCAGGGCGGTGTATCGCCGATCGGCGAGGCATTCGCCAGATTGCCGGCGATCGTACCGAGATTGCGGATCTGCCGTGATCCGATACGCCGCACCAGGTCTGCGAATTGCGGCAAGTGCTCGTCGAGATACGGCAGCGCCTCCGTATAGGTCACGGCCCCGCCGATCTCGAGCGCGTCCGCCACAACGCTGATCCGCTTCATTTCAGCCACGCGCGAGGTGGAAATCAGAGCTGTCGGCTGCTTCCGGTGCTTACTGAACAGCAGACCGAGATCTGTGCCGCCAGCGAGGAACTGGGCCTGTGGATGTTGCGCCGCGACACCGGCGAGTTCTGTGAGGGAGCAAGGGGTCAGGAAAATCAGATTGTCGTCCCTGTAATCGGCACAGGACGTTAGCGTCTCGATCAGGGAAGGCGATTCCATCAATGGCGCGGGAGCATCGGCTGTATCGGCTGCCAGGCGACGGCACGCCGCAACGATGGAGCGATAGCCTGTGCAGCGACATAGATTTCCCGACAGCATCTCGTGGATATGATCGTCGGTGGCCGTCTCACCGCTTTGCTGGAAGGCGGCCATCGACATCACGATTCCCGGCGTGCAGAATCCACATTGGGTTCCGTCGCTGTCCAGCAGCGCCTGTTGCACCGGGTGCAATTCGCCGCGCTGGTCGGCCAGTCCCTCGACCGTGTACACGGCGGCGCCATCCAGCTGGGGCAGCAGCAACAGGCAGGAGTTGACCGCGTGATAAACGGGCCGCCCGTCTTCCACCCGGCACACAACGACCGTGCAAGCGCCGCAGTCGCCCTCCGCGCACCCTTCCTTGGTGCCGATCATGCCTTCGCGTTCGCGAAGATATTGCAGGACCGTCATGGCGGGCGTTACCTCGGTAACGCGACGCTTGATGCCGTTGAGCAGGAAATGAATGACGCCGGTCATGCCCAAATCGTCGCATATTGAGCGCCCGCATGATAGCGATTTCAGGCGAGCGGTCGACCGGCGCAACGACAACCTGACCCTCCGGCGCAGGAGGATCATGGCTCTCCGTCACGACGGCAATTAGCCGTGGAAACGAGGCGCGAATCATTGAAGAGACGCCGCCCAAGCCTATCTTCTTGAGGCATCATGACGCTTCCCGCATCCGCATTGCCTGTCGAGGCCCCGCCGGCCTTTCTCGGCGTCGCCCATTCCCTGACCGGGAAGCTGTGGCGCGACCGGCTGGATGCGCGCGGGGCGGCCCGGGCGCTGGCGATTACCCAGCGCTATCAATTACCGGAAATGCTGGCGCGCCTGCTTGCGGGGCGCGACGTCGACATCGACGCGGTCGAGGACTTCCTCGATCCGACCATCCGCAAGCTGATGCCTGATCCCTTTAGCGTGACGCAGATGGAGGCGGCCGCCAAACGCATCGCGGATGCGGCCGTGCGCGGCGAAAAGGTCGCGGTGTTCGGCGATTACGATGTCGATGGCGCGACGTCAGCCGCACTGCTCACCTGGCATTTGCGCCATTGCGGGCTCGATCCGTTGATCCACATTCCCGACCGGATTTTCGAGGGTTATGGACCCAACGTCGAAGCGGTGCGGATGCTGGCAGGGAAGGGGGCTACGCTGCTCGTGACCGTCGATTGCGGCACCACTAGCATCGAGCCGCTGGTTGAAGCGCGCAAGCTCGGCATGTCGGTCGTGGTGATCGATCATCACCAGTGCGGCGATGTATTGCCCGAAGTCGAAGCCCTGGTGAATCCGAACCGGCCCGATGATCTTTCAGGGCTTGGTCATCTCGCGGCCGTCGGGCTCGTTCTGGTGACGCTGGTCGCGGTCAACAGAGAATTGCGGTCGCGGGGATTCTGGACGGCGGAGATGCCGGAGCCGGATTTGCTCGGCATGCTGCACCACGTGGCGCTCGGCACCGTCGCCGACGTTGCGCCGCTGATCGGGCTCAATCGGGCCTTCGTCGCCAAAGGCTTGGTTGCGATGCGCCGCCGCGACCATGTCGGCCACACCGCGCTGATGGATGTGGCGCGGCTGAATGGGCCGCCGGAAGCCTGGCATCTCGGCTTCATGCTGGGGCCGCGCATCAATGCGGGCGGCCGGATCGGGCGCGCCGATCTCGGCGTACGGCTATTGCTGGAAGGCGACATTTCGGAAGCAGCAAAGATTGCGGCCGAACTCGACCGGCTGAACATCGAACGGCGGGTGATCGAACAGGCGGCCGAAGCGCAGGCCGAAGCCGAGGCGCTGGCCTCGCTTGGGCTGGAAGACAAGGGTTCGGTGATCGTCACGGCCTCGGAGGGGTGGCATCCCGGCATTGTGGGTCTTGTCGCCTCGCGGCTGAAGGACAAGTTCTCGCGTCCGACCTTTGCCATTGCGCTCGAACCCGGCGGCATCGGCACCGGCTCGGGCCGCTCGATCGGCGGCGTCGATCTCGGCAAGGCGGTGCGGCAGGCGGTCCATGATGGTCTCCTGATGAAGGGCGGCGGCCACGCCATGGCCGCGGGCGTGACCTTGCGCAAGGAACGACTCGCTGAGTTCCGGGCTTATATGGAGGATGCGCTCGCCGCCGATGTGGCGCAGTCGCGTCACGTCAACGAGATCTTCGTCGACGGCGCGGTCAGCGCGCGCGGCGTGACCACGGAATTGGCTGCCACGCTGAACCGCGCCGGTCCTTTCGGCAGCGGCAATCCCGAACCGGTGCTGGCGCTGCCCTCGCATCAACTGGTGTATGCCGATGAGGTCGGCCAGGCGCATTTGCGCGTGCGCTTCAAGTCGGGCGACGGGTCGATCGTCAACGGCATCGCGTTTCGCTCGATCGGCCAGAAACTGGGGAACGCGCTGACCGCCCATCGCGGCCAGGTCCTGCATGTGGCGGGGTCGCTCGCGGTCGATCGCTGGCAGGGCACCGAGCGCGTGCAACTGCGTGTGATCGATGTCGCCGTGCCTGATCAAGGGCCGGCGGTGATCCGGTAGCTAGCTGCCCTGTCGCAACCGCGCCAGCACTTTCAGGCCGCCATAGCCGTCGGCCGGCTCAAGCCCCATCTTGGCCTGATAATCCCGGACGGCCTGCATCGTGTCATTGCCGACGCGGCCGTCGGTGCCGCCGGTGTCAAAACCAGCTCTCGTCAGGCGAACCTGCATCTCCTTGACCTCGGCCAGCGTCAGCGCGCGCTCGGAGCCGGGGAACGGCTGGATAAAGGGCGGGCCGCCGAGGATGCGGTCGCCGAGATGGCAGATCGCAAGCGCGTAGTTCATCGCGGGATTATAGCTTCGCACCGAATAGAAATTCGGTCCCAAGAGAAAACTCGGACCTTCCGGTACCGGCGTCCAAAGTTGCGCGGAGGCGTTCGGCTGTGGGAACGGGGCGCCATCGGCGCGCGCGACGCCCGCGCTAGCCCATGCCGCATAGCTGCGATTGCCGCGCGATGAGGCGCCGTTGGTGCGCACTTCATAACCCCAATGTTCGCCGCGGTGATATTTGCCTCTGGTGACGAGATAGCGGGCGGTGGAACCCAGCGCATCGTCCGGCCTGCCGAAGGGCGAGACCCGGCCGTCCTGATCGTAGTCGATGCCGACGTTAAGCCAGACCTCGGGCATCCATTGGGTGTGTCCCATCGCGCCGGCCCACGACCCCCGCATTTCCTCAGGCGTGCTCCAGCCGCGATCGACGATGCGCAACGCGTTGACCAGTTCGGATTCCCAATAGGCGCGGCGGCGCGGCTCGTTCCAGGCGAGCGCCGCCAACGCGGGAAATACCGGCCGCATATGGTTCTGTTGCACCTGCGGATCGCCATAGGCGGATTCGACGCCCCACAGCGCCAGCAGCGTGCCGCGCTCGACGCCATAGTCCCGCTCGATCCGCGCGAACAGCGCCTCGTTCTTCCGCAGCGCCTCGCGGCCGTTGACGATGCGCCAGTCCGAGACCCGGCGATTGATGTATTGCCAAAGCTCTTCGTTGAATTCCGGCTGGTTCCCGAGTTCCCGGAAGACGGACATGTCCGGCTCGATGCGGCCCATCACCCGCGCCCAGGTCGCTTCCGAAACGCCTTTCGCCAGCGCATGGGCACGAAATCGCTCGCGCCATTGGTCGAAGCCGAGCGGGGTGGCGGCGAAGGCGGCGAGGGGATTGGCGAACACGGCGCTCGCGGCGACGCCCAAGCCGAGCAGCGCGCGGCGGGTGGGCCATTCTCGGGAATCAGCCTGTGCCATCCCAGCCAGTCTAGCCGTGCTGAGCATGAACCGGCAGAGCCAAGTCAGTGGGAGCTTCGGTCCCCCTCGTGCAGATCTGACGCAATTCTGGACAACCAGCGCCGGATCGTGACCTCCGCCTTGGCATTTAATCCCGTCACCAGGCGCCGTTCCACGATGGTGACGCGGCGGCGGCACTGCTCGAGCAGGCTCACACCGCGGCGCGTCAGCGTCCACTGCAATACCCGGCCGTGCACCGGGTGCGGCGTCTTTTGGATCGCGCCGTCGCGTTCGAGGTTGCCGATGATGACGCCGACGGTTTGCGGGGTCAGCAGCGCCACGCGGGCGACGTCGGCGCCGGAAAGGCCAGGATAGGCGTTCAGCATGGTGAGGACGGCAAATTGCGGTTGAGTGACTCCGAGATCGGCGAGTGCGCGCTCCAGCGTCAGCCGCGTCGCGGCCTGTGCCTGCCGCAGTAGATAGGCGATGTGGCCGTCCTCGCCGCGCTTGCCGGAACCGGGAGCTGGAGGCCGGACTCCGTGCAGGGCCGGAACCTCGGCGGAGGGTTTTTCGCGCCGCCGGGATTTTCGCCGTCCTTCTTGTTTTTCCGGTGATCCCGGCTTCGTGCGACTTGCGGTCTTGCGTATCATATCAGTACTCTTATAGTTAATAAGGACACTGATAACATGGGAGATCAGGAATGTCACATGCCCGCAAGGAATACAGCGACTTTCAGGCGCTGGCGCCGGACGCTTATGAGGGCGTTATCGCGCTCGGCGGTTTTGCCGCCAGGTCCGGCATCGAGAAGCCGCTGCTCGAACTGATCAAGCTGCGGGCCTCGCAGATCAACGGCTGCGCCTTTTGCGTGCAGTATCATATCCTGCAGGCGGAGCGGCTTGGCGTCCCCGTCGACAAGCTCAATCTTGTCGTGGTGTGGCGTGAGGTGCCGCAGTTTTCCCCCCGCGAACGTGCGGCGCTGGCCTGGACCGAGGCGCTGACGCTAGTGACGGCTGGCGTCAGCGACGAAGTCTATGATCAGGCGCGCGCGGAATTTTCCGACAAGGAATTGACTTATCTGACCTCGGCCATTGCCTCGATCAATGTCTGGAACAGGTTCGGCGTTGCCTATCGCTGGAGCCCGGCAGCCCGGCAGGGACAGGTCAGCGCGAAAGCATCATGAGCCAATCAATCAACAATAAATGGGAGGGAATGATCATGACATCGATAGCGACGATACCACCCTTGTCGATGCGGCCCCGTCGGCGACCGGTTTTGCTCGCGGTGATGGCCGGCCTTGCCTGCGCGTGGGCCGCTGGAAAAGCCGTGCCGCTGACAATGGACAAGATATCCGGCGTTTTGGCGCCGCTCTGCATCAATAGCGCGGCTGCAGCGAGTTCACCGCTCGACAAGGTCGAGGTGATCGGCTCTTACGCTTTACCGAACGTGGCCGGCGAGCGGGTCACGATCGTACGGGTGTTCTATGGTCCCGGAGGTTTTAGTCGCGCGCATCGCCATGCGGGCTCGGTCACTGCCTACATCACTAAAGGCGAGATCCGTTCCCAGCTTGGGGGCAGTCCGGTCGAAACATTTAGCGTCGGTCAATCGTTTTTCGAGCCGCCGGGCTCGACGCATCTGGTTTCGGCCAATGCGAGCAATACCGAGCCGGCGGAACTGATTGCCGTGTTCGTGGCGGATGAAGGCGCTCAACTCACGACCATGCTGGAATAACGCCACCAGGCGGGCGGCGTTACTCTCGGCCTTCTTCCACGTCCCGGCGGCTCATGTCTTCAGGCAGGGCGTGGGCCACGTCGGCGGCAGCCACACTGTGCGGCCCGACTTCGCGCCCGCGTCCATGGATCAGACGCTCATAGGCGGAGACGAGCGTGACATAGGGATTGATCCACAACCATCCGTCGCGCGTGAACACCTGAATGTCGAAGTGCAGGTGACGCGTGGTGCCATTGGGGCGGTCGAGATAATTGGAAACAACGCCGATTTTTTCACCCTCCTCGACACGGCGGCCGTTCAGGACGCCATCGGCGTCCATCGCCGACGGGTCCATGTGCATGTAGCGGAAGCGTATGTGTTCGTTGCGCGTATTGACCTGAAGCGTGGCCGCTTGCTGCTTCGGCTCGCGGATCAGGACGGCCTCGCGGACCGCAACCACTGCTCTTTGTTTGGGGTCGCAATGCTCCGGTCCGTCGTCATGCGGAGGACAGGGAGCGGGCCGCGTGTCCTGACCCTGGTGGCCGAATCCACTCGCGCATTGGCCGACCCCGAAACTGCGCGCTTCACAGAAATTGTCCTGCCAGGGATAGCTGGTCGGACCAACCGCAAGTTCGTCAAACTTGTCGCTCTTGCGTGGGTGGAAGGATTGCGAATGGGCGAAAGCTGGCGCCTTCTCCAACGGAAAGCGAATCTGCGAGTAGGCGGTATAGTCGACGCGGCCGTTCAGCTTGCGCGATGCGCTATGGGCCACGATGTCTCCGGGCGGCCGGTAGGTGAAATCCGAGGACATCGTGAAGGGACGTTCGACGCTTTCGGGAGTGAGATCCATCCGCGGACCCGAGGGCAGGCCACCCACGACGTGCAGCGCCTTCAAGAATCGCTCGGCGACCGGATAGGCCTCGCGACAGGCTAGACGCTTCGCCTTTGCCACGCTGTCGAGGCACTGGATCGAAACTACGTAGGGAACGCCGAAGCGCGTGAAGGCATAGCGCACATAACCTTCCCGGATGAACCGGCGCAGGTCGGGATATTGCGCGGCCAGCGATTTGACCGGTTCGCCCTTGCCGCCGAGGGGATCGTTGAGATCGTAGGTTAGGAGCGAGCCCGTGATCTGGACTTCCACCGGCTTGGCAAAGATGCGTCGCGGCATGTCGCCGGCTGCACCGGGCTCGAGCGAAAATACCGCGTCGTAGCCGGCCGGACCTGCGTCGAACACGTCCGCGGGACGAAAATCGGCCTGAGAGCGCGAAAGCGAAAGACTTTCGGACGTGGCCGCCCACCGTGCCTCGAGATAGGCCGCCGTGTCGATGGGCAGCAGGACGGGAATCGTGCTGCGGCCGATCCCGGTGAAAATCTGGGACATCGTCGCGTTGAGCTGCACGAAAGCCGGAAGCGATCGTGGGTCGGAGGCAGCCAGTCGATATCGGCGGGCGAACGTAAACGCCGGGACGACCGCGGGCTGGGTTCCGATCTCGCCGCGAAGCTGCTCAAGCGCCGCGCGCCAATCCACGCGCACGACGGAAATGGCCGGGCTTCTGAATTCGTCCGCGGCCACCGCGTTCGCGCCGGCAACGAACAAAAAGAAGAAGGCTAGCTGTAGACGAGCAGTGAACGTGCGGGCCCCCGATTCCACTGTGACGCCCCCCGGCGTATACCCCGTACTCTAATCTTAATACTCTAATTTTAATCCTTGGCGCGTTCGACGTAAGAGCCGTCTTCAGTCATCACCACAATCCTTGTGCCGGCGGCGACGTGCGGCGGCACGGCGGTGCGGACGCCATTGGACAGGACGGCGGGTTTGTAAGAGGACGACGCCGTTTGTCCTTTGGTGACCGGTTCGGTTTCTACGACTTCCAGCGTCGCGCGCTGCGGCAATTGGATCGCGACCGGGTTACCGTCGTGAAGCGACAGTTTCACGGTCATGTTCTCTTGCAAATAAGGTGCCGAGGATCCGACGATCTCCTTGGAAACCTGGACCTGATCGTAATTCTCGGTGTTCATGAAGTGGAAGCCGTCACCATCCTCATAGAGATAATTGAAATTGGTGTCCTCGACCGTCGCTTTTTCCACCTGGTCGGTGGTCTTGTAGCGCTCCGAAATCTTCACCCCGTCGCCGATACGGCGCATTTCGATCTGGCTGACCGGGGTTCCCTTGCCGGGGTGGATGTTTTCGGCCGTAAGCACAACATAGAGCTTGCCGTCTTGCTCGATGATGTTGCCTTTGCGAATAGAGCTGGCGATGACTTTCAAAGCTGTTTTCCTGATATTCTGGCCCGGGATCGTGCCTGGCAGGGGTGTCCCTGGGAGCTGTCGGGGGCAGTTTCGGGCTGCAACATACTGATTTTGTGCTTCGAAGCTAGCGTTTTGCGGCCCGACAAGGCGATTGGCTGATGGTTGCGGATAAGAACAGGTCGCCGTGGTGGTCCGCGGCCCGGCACACCGATATCAAGCCGTTTTTGGCCGCGAGGAACGCTGTTGCCCGGGCCATCAGGGCCTGGTTCGATGAACAAGGCTTTACCGAAGTCGAAACGGCTGTTCTGCAGGTCTCGCCGGGCAACGAGACCCATTTACATGCCCCGCGCACAGAGATCATCGCCCCCGACGGCGACGGCGACGGCGACGGCGACGGCGCGACGCGGTATCTGCGGACCTCGCCAGAATTCGCCTGCAAGAAGTTATTGGCTGCCGGCGAGTCCAGGATATTCGAATTCGCCCGGGTATTCCGTGACCGCGAGCGTGGCCGGCTGCATTTGCCGGAATTCACCATGCTCGAATGGTACCGGGCGAACGCGGCCTACGATGCGGTCATGGCCGATACCGTCGTCCTGATCGCGCAGGCCGCGCAGGCAACAGGGATCGGGACATTTTCGTTTCGCGGGCGGACCGCCGATCCCTTCGCCGAGCCCGAACTGTTGACGGTAGCCCGGGCATTTGAGCGCTTCGCCGGGATAGACCTCCTGGCCACCGTTGAGGGGGCCGAAGGCGACCGGAGCAAGCTCGCGTCGGCCGCCGATGCCAAAGTCCGTATTACTACTGACGACACATGGTCCGATATTTTCAGTAAAATATTGGTGGAATACGTTGAACCAAATCTGGGGCAGGGACGCCTTACGTTACTCTATGAATACCCGCTGCCGGAGGCGGCGCTGGCGCGTGTGGCCTCATCTGACCCACGCGTCGCCGAGCGTTTCGAGGTCTATGCCTGCGGTGTGGAATTGGCGAATGGATTTGGTGAACTGACCGATGCAGCCGAGCAACGCCGTCGCTTTATGCTGGCGATGGACGAAAAACAGCGCCGATACGGTGAGCGCTATCCGCTGGATGAGGATTTCCTCGCCGCGGTGGCAAGCATGCCGGAGGCAAGCGGCGTTGCGCTTGGTTTTGACAGGCTGGTGATGTTGGCAAGCGGCGCAGCGTCGGTCGATCAGGTGGTTTGGACACCCCCAACTGGAGAAATATGAGCAGTATCGTTTTTAAACCCGTCAGCACTCTGCGTGAGCCTGCTGAACTCGCCGCCCGCGGTCTTGTCCCGGTTGCGGATATTCCCTCACTGGAAAAAGTCGCGGCGCGCTATGCGATCGCCGTGACGCCCGAGGTGGCGGCGTTGATCGATCCGGACGATCCGCTTGATCCGATCGCGCGGCAATATATCCCGAGTCCCGAGGAACTGGTGGCTCAACCCAACGAGAAGCCCGATCCGATCGGCGACGAGACGCATTCGCCGGTCTCCGGCATCGTGCATCGCTATCCGGACCGGGTCTTGTTCAAACTCGTGCATGTCTGCGCGGTGTATTGCCGGTTTTGTTTTCGCCGCGAGATGGTCGGGCCGGGCAAAGGGACTACGCTTTCGGAAGGGGCTTACAACAACGCGCTGGCCTATATCCGCGCCCACTCCGAAATTTGGGAAGTCATCCTGACCGGCGGCGATCCGCTGATGTTGTCGCCGCGGCGCCTGTCCGAGGTGATGGCGGACCTTGCGCGGATCGATCATGTCAAAGTCATCCGCATTCACAGCCGGGTCCCGGTCGCCGAGCCCCAGCGCATCAACGACAAGATGGTTGCAGCCTTGAGGGTCAAGGGCGCCACGACCTGGGTGGCGGTTCACGCCAATCACATCCGGGAACTCACGCCGAACGCGCGCGCGGCCTGCGCCGCCATGATCGATGCCGGCATTCCGATGGTCAGCCAGTCGGTGCTGCTGCGGGGGGTCAATGACGATCCTGAGAGCCTGGAAGCGCTGATGCGCGGCTTCGTCGAGTGCCGGATAAAGCCCTATTATCTGCATCACGGCGATCTCGCACCGGGGACTTCGCATCTGCGAACGACGCTGGCGCACGGCCAGGAGATCATGCGGGCGCTGCGTGGCCGGGTATCCGGGCTATGTCAGCCGGAATTCGTGGTCGATATCCCCGGCGGTCACGGCAAGGCCCCCGCCGGCCCGAACTATCTTTCCGCCGAAAAATCTTTCTCCGCAGATCGTGAACAGTCCGCAGAAACCCGCTATCGTATCGTGGATTATTGCGGTGACGTTCATCTCTATCCGCCGGGTTCGTAACCGTTTTCCGCGGAACCCGGGTTTCGAGGCTGTAACGTCGAACATGGAAAAAGCAGATGCGAAAACTGTTGGTGACGGCCACATTTCTGATGTTGACGGTCGGTTCGGCGGCGGTCGCGCAAAACAAACGGGATGAACCTTTGCCCGCACCTGTCGGTCACCGCCAGCCGCGGGCCGACCAAGTGCCGCAGGGCAAGGATAATTCCCCCGCTGCGGAAGCCGAGAGAAAACAGGACGCAGAGCTCGACCGCAAGATCAAGAGTATTTGCCGCGGCTGCTAGTGGCCCTTTAATTCTAACATTCGCAAAAGTGCCCGCTGAGACGGACTGCGAATGTTCGCGATCAGGCGTTGCGTGCGGCGAGCGCTACGCCGATCAAGGTCGCGCCGCCAAATAACAGGTTGATGCCGACCAAGAGGCCGATCGCCCACAGGGCCGACCCCGGCAATCCCGTGATGATGATGGCTGCAATCAACAGATCCATCAGACCGGCGATCAGCATCCATGACCACCGGCCCGACAGTTCGCGCCGGTGCTCCAGCGCATACATGATGGTGGCGACGCCCTCGGCGAGGAAATAAGCACCGACGACGATGGTCAGCGTCAGCGTGCCCTGCGCCGGCTGAGCCAAAAGGACAATCCCTGCAAGGACCGCAAGCGCGGCCGAAATCAGCGACCACCAAAAGCCGGGCATTTCACGCGCCCAGAAGGTCAGCGCCAGGCCTGCGATGCCGCTGATCAGGAACAGCCACCCCAATAGGATGGTCACGGCGAGACTGGCGGCCGGTGGCACGACGATGGCGGCCAATCCAAAGATGACCAAGAGAATCCCTTCAATCAGGAAGGCCTTCCAATGCGCGCGAACGGCATCGTGCATTTTCGTCGGCAACTCGGCATTTTCGTTGGTCATCGAAATCTCCCGTACCGGTTAGGCCATGCAGCGTTCAGTCAGAATGGCGCGCTTCTGTGACGGCGCGAATATAGCGTGTCCCAGCCTTTTAAGCTCAACCTTTTAGCGTCAGCCTTTTAACTTCAGCCCTGGCCGGGCAGGGACGACAGGTTTGATGCCTGGGCGCGGATGCGCTCGCGACCCAGAAAATAGACCGCGGTCGTGACCACCAGCAGCGCGAAGCCGATGAGAATGGAAAGAAGGCCGATCGGAACGAGAACGAGTGTCACGTTGCGATCCGGATTTTGCAGCCAGTGATGGATCGAGGACAGAACGAAAACGAGGCCGGCGAAACCTGCGCCGCCGCCGACCACCAGCAATGCCCACATTCGCCGAAGCTGACTGAGCCGCTCGCGTGCGAGTTCGGTTCGCGGCGCGTGGTGACGACCGACCCGTCGCACCAGTCGGGTGGCAAACGCGATGGAGGAGAAACCGATCAGAATGCTGGCTGCGCCCAGGATGAGGCGGGTGTTGTTGTCGATCTGCGGATTTTTCTGCAACGTCAGCAGGGGAAAGTCGAACGCGGCATGCAACCCGACCGGGCCCGCCAGCACCAGGAGGCGGCTCGTGAAACGGGCCCAGTCGCGGTTGTGGCGGTGGGCGCCGAGCGCCGTACCGGATCGTGCGATCGCCAGATACGCGCCGGCGATGATTCCGAGCGCACCGTGGAACGGGACGGTTAGAATGCTGCGCAGCGCGGCCAGCGACTGCCACATGTCGGCGTGCTGAACCAGGTAGGCGAGGTTTTCGTAAGCCGCGAAGCCGAGACCGGCGGCAGCGCCATAGACCACCGTGTCCATGGGATCGGTGAACGGCCTTCGCCATACCGATACCAGTGCAATGACCAGGATCTTGACGCTTTCCTCCGGCAGCGCGACGCCGAACAGCGAGTGCAGTGCTTGCGCTACCCATGGATTTTCAGGAGCGGATAGCAGCGACATGAAGGGGGTGCGTAGCAGCCCAAGCAAGGAAATGCTGGCCGCGCCGAGGAAAAACGCGGTCCACACCTTGGCCGGCGGTCCCGGCCGTTCATCGGCGGCGACCACGAGCCACAGGATGAGCAGTGCCGGTGCAACGGCCGCCGTTCCGATGACTGTCGGGAGGGATTCGAGGAGAAGCATCGACCTATGCCTGCTCCAACAATCGCTTGCCGCCAAAGTTGACAGCTTTCGGCTTGTTAAAGGTCGTTGTCAGAATCAAAGGCGCACCAGCAGGTTCAAGTTTCCAGTTGACGTCCAATCGGGAGCCGTTCGGTCCTCCGACACAAAATGGAAATATGCCATTTTTCGGCATTCTCTATGGCAAACTACGCGCGTTTCGCCGCAAGCGTTTCGTAGGCCCCAACCCTGATATTGCTTTTACGGTCGGCCGTTCAATCGCTCGCTTGCCAGGCGGGAAGGCCGGCGGTGCGCCGGGTAAGCAATTGGATAGCCAAATCAAAGAGTTCGCCAATTGCCGGGCATGCGCTATCGCCGGGGCCTTTGCCCCGACTGCATGGCAACCGCAGAGCGAACAACTGTCGCCTCATGGTAGGCTTAACGCCAATAATAGAGGGAGCGCGCCGGTGGCTTTATTCCGCGGGGCAGAAACGCATTCAAGGTCGGTCCTCAAGGCTATCAGTTGGCGAACCCTTGGAACCCTCGACACTTTTGCCATCAGTTGGTTTTTTACCGGAAGGGTCGAGATTGCTGGTTCGATCGCCGGCATGGAGATCATTACGAAGATCGCATGGTATTATCTTCACGAGCGGGTTTGGGCGGCCATTCCCTGGGGGCGCCGCAGACTGGATTGATCTGGAGGCAAATTAAGACCAAGAAACATGAAAGAAGACGGTCCCGTTGATGAAAGACCCCAACACTCAAAAACTTGAGCCCGAAAACCTTGAGGCTGAAAAACTCAAGCCGGCACAGTCCAAGCCGCAAAACCGTGAACCGCGGGAAAACAACACGCCGGCGATGGCAGGGCTTGGGATTGCGGTCGTGCTGCTGGTGGTTGGACTGTGGCTGGCGCACGAACTGAGAGCGGCCAGCAAGATGCAGGATTGCGTGTTGTCGGGACGCACCAACTGCAACGTCATTCAGCCTTAGCGACTAGCTCTCGCAAGGCCCGAAACAAACGCCGCCATGTAAAAAGAGCGGAAGCATCACAACACCAGAGAGGGACGTTTCCTTAAGGAGTTCCAAAATGAGTTTTGAATTTGTGGACGTCAAGCACGCCGGCCACATCACGATCGTGACGCTCAACCGTCCGGCCGTGATGAACGCCTTGCATAAGCCCGCTCATTTTGAGCTGCACGAGGTATTCAACGCTTTTGCCGCCGATCCCAATCAGTGGGTGGCGATCGTCACCGGTGCAGGAGACAGGGCGTTCTGCGCAGGCAATGACCTGAAATGGCAGGCTGCGGGCGGCGATCGCGGCTGGAATTCCAGCGGCTTCGGTGGACTAACGCTGCGCTTCCATTGCGACAAGCCGATCATCGCAGCCGTCAATGGTGTGGCGATGGGCGGTGGCTTCGAGGTCGCGCTGGCGTGCGACCTCATCATTGCATCGGAGAATGCAACATTCGCGCTGCCCGAACCGCGCGTTGGCCTGGCGGCATTGGCCGGAGGCCTGCAACGGCTGCCGCGTCAGATCGGGTTGAAGCGGGCGATGGGCATGATCCTGACCGGCCGGCACGTTTCGGCTCGGGAGGGTTTTGAACTCGGTTTTGTCAATGAGGTCGTGCCGACGGGCGAGGCGCTTGCCGGGGCGGAGCGCTGGGCAAACCAGATTTGCCAGAACAGCCCGATGTCGATCCGCGCGTCAAAACAGGCAGTGCTGGAAGGGCTGAATGTGCCATTGCCGGCCGCGATGGTCGCACAGCGCGAATATCCCGCGGTGCGCGAAATGATCATATCGGCCGACTATGTCGAGGGTCCGAAGGCTTTCGCGGAGAAGCGTCCGCCGCGCTGGCAGGGAAACTAGCTTTCTTGGTGGGCCGGCTGGCGCGAAGCTCTCGACACGTTCAGCTCGAGAGCAAGCGGCGGCAGGTCTCGACAAATACCTCTGCGCCGGCGACGATATCAGCATCGTCGGTGTTCTCGTTCCAGTGATGGCTGATGCCGTCGATCGACGGCACGAATAACATGCCCGCCGGCATGATCGCGGCGAGAACTTGCGCGTCGTGACCGGCCCCGCTCGGCATGCGAACGGATTTGCCTCCTGCGACGTCGGATGTAGCCTCCTCGATCGCGCGCTGAAATTTCTCATCCATCATCGCGGGTCTGCCGGTACGGATACGATCGACTTCGACGCTGCACCCGCTCGCCGCGGCAATCTCAGTTGCGGTTTCGCGGAGCAGTGTTTCGAGACGTTCGACGATGGCGATGTCGTCATCGCGAACCTGGAACAGCATTTCGGCACGGCCGGGAATGATGCTGGGAGCGCCGGGATCAAGCGTGATGCGGCCGGTGGTCCAAACGGTTCGCGGACCGGCGGCCCTTGGAAAGCGATCGTCGATGGCGATGCACAACCTCGCAGCCGCGAGGCCGGCATCCCTGCGATCCCTCATCCGCGTCGTACCCGCGTGATTTTGCTCGCCCGTAAAGGTGATCTCATATTGCCAGATACCGATGATCGACGTGACGACCCCGATACCGAGGCGCGAGCCTTCCAGCGTCCGTCCCTGTTCGATATGGGCTTCAAGATATCCGATGTGACGGCCGCGCTCGACGATCTTGCGTGGGCGGCCCGCCAGACCGGCCGCTTGCAGGGCCTCACGCATCGCTCGGCCGTTGGTGCGGTCGCGCGCGGTGTCGATATCTTGCTCGGTGACGTCGCCGACATAGGAACGGCTGCCGAGGAAATGGCCGAAATGGCCTTCCTCGTCGCACCATGAGGCGACTTCCACCGCACCCTTGATGCCGGGATCCAGGTTGATGACGCGCGCTGCCTCGAGCGCGTAGATGACGCCGAGCGGCCCGTCGAGCCAGCCCGCGAAATTCTGGCTCTCCAGATGCGAGCCGGCCAGCAGCCTCAAGCCGGCTTTGGTGCTCATGCCCAGCACATTGCCGATGCCGTCGATCTCGCCCGCAAGACCGGCTTCAGGCAGTTTTCCCACCAGCCATTGCAGCGAATGTACGTGCGGTTCGGAAAAGGTCGGCCGATGAACCCCGGTCTTGTAGGCGCCGAGGGCACGCAGTGCATTGAGATCGGCAAGTACCCGCGCGCCGTCAGCCTTGGAACGTAGATCATTCATGGTACAAATCTTATTCGGCAGGGACTGGCTGGGCGGGAGCGAGATAGGGCGAACAGATCGCCGGGTCGCCCGACGTATCGTAGGATTCGACGACATCGCCGGCCATCACCACCTTGATCAGGCATTCCTGGATGACCGAGCCTCTTCGCCACGTATAGGTTTTCTGTCCGGCAACGGTTCGCTGAAAATCGGGGTTGCCGAGCACGGTTGTGACCGCGCTCAGCGGTTTGCCCTTGAAATCGTTCCTTGCCTTGACGTCTGGCAGAGACAGGCCCGACATGCCGCCGCAGCCGGCCAATGTCAGGGCCGCGAGAATCGCCAGGTATCTTTGAAAAACCATCGATGTCTGTCGCCCCTCGATTTTCGTGCCCGCTGCCATCCTCTAGAAAGGTGAGAGCACGCGAAGTCAATAGGTCTGCAACTCTTGGTGTCGCGAGGAACCATCGTGCGCTTAATCCGCGTGAGGTCTAACGCGGCGCCCGATATGGACTCTCCGATACAAATCGGCACGGGTCGGCGGCAAGCCGGAAGGGCCACGAACGCGGCGCGAGGCCAGTGTCTGGAAAATCCCGACGGTGCCTTGCATGAAGGCGATCGAGACCACCGCAAGATAGGCGATCCACAGCCTGGTTTTCTCGCGGCCGATTTCACGCTCGGCGGCTTCGCCGTTTGCCGTCAACCGGTCGTGCCAGAGCCGGGTGGTGTGCATATAGTGCTCGCGCCATGCTTCGACGTCGTGCACTTCAAAATTATACAGCTCGAGATTTCCGATCGACATGCCGAGATGATCGAGTTCTCCGCCGGGAAAGATGTAGCGGCCGACCGCGGTCGCCAAAGCGGCGTCACGCCGGCGCCCGCGACGAAAGCGCTCGAAACTCTTCGAGCGCAGCGCGATCGAGTGGTGGAGGTACAGGCCGCCAGGCTTCAGCAGGCGATTGATGGCTTGGAAATAGGTCGGATGGTTGGCGATGCCGACGTGCTCGAACATGCCGATCGAAGCAATCTTGTCAAAGCTGCCTTCGAGATGTGAATAGTCGCGCAGTTCAAGCGTCACCTTGCCACCGAGCCCCAGCCGGGCGACTTTTTCCTTGGCGTAAGCGAACTGCTCTTCGGCTAGCGTCACCCCATGGGCGCGTACCCCATAGTGTTGCGCCGCATGGCAGACCAGTGCCCCCCAGCCGCAGCCGATATCGAGCAGCGTTTCGCCCGGCTGGAGCCGTAACTTGCGGCAGATCATATCGAGCTTGTCAGCCTGCGCCGTCGCGAGATCGTTGTTCCAGTCTTTGAAATAGGCACAGGAGTAGACCATCTCCGGATCGAGAAAGAGTTCGTAAAACCGATTGGAGAGGTCGTAGTGATAATGGACGTTCTCCTTGTTGCTCGCCTCGGAGCCATCGATGCGCGTCTTTTCGCTGCGAACGCCTTCCAGCGGCCACGGGCCGCCGCGGGGCACGAACACAAACCTGGCGAGCGTTGTCAGCGCGAGAAGCTTGTCGAACGATTTCATCAGCGCCCGGGTGCGTATTTTCGGCCGGCGCGCGGCAAGATCGAAGAACGATCCGTTGCGCAGATCGAACCGCGACGTGACCCAGAGGTTGAGGAAGGTATCGATACTCGGCCGCCGGATCATGGCCGCCACGGCGCCCTCATCGGCGATCGCGAAGGCCAGCGCATCGGATCGTAGATCGGCAGGTATCGTCGAGCCGTCCCACAACACGAAGCCGAGATCAGGCAGGATCCGCTCGTTGATATGCGTGAGCAGGCGCCTGAAACTATCGAGACGGCGCGCCGCTTTTGAGGCCCCCGGCAAAATGACTTATCCCCGTTGCGAATTCTGACACTCCCTTCCTAAGGGAGCATCGCTTTTGAGGGAAATCAATAGTTTAGCCGAACGTTTAAACGGCCGCAGGAAGCTCGAGCTCTTTGACAGGAGCCGCTTTTGCCGCGGAATCGTCGGCAAAGTATTCCCAGGCCTTCTCATGGCCGTAATACACGAACGGCCCGAGCACGAAGCCGGTGGCCGACAGGATCATCGCCTCGGCCACGGTGCCGACAACCACGTAATTCGTGGTGAAGTCCACAATCGTTGCAATTGTTCGGTAGGTGATTGTCTTGGCCAGCGCCGGGCTGATCGTGAGCCCGGTTGTGTCGCTGCCGGGGTCGGATGTGCGCAAATGCAGCGTGACGCTGGTTTCAGAAGGACGCAGATAATTCAACGCGGCCTCGTGGGCGAAATAGAAGACGGGGCCAGCGAAGAGATTGAATGTCGACAGGCCGGCCGCGGTCGCTATCTCGCCGATCACAATATAGTTCGTGGTGAAATCAAGCGTCGTCACGACGAGGCGAAACGTAATCGTTTTGGCAATCGTCCGTCGAAGCGGCAATTTTGCCAGGTGCTGGGAAGGCCGTTTCACAACCACTTCACGCGAGGACGCGTCGATCAGCGGGGACTTGATGCCTCGTCGCGCCGCCGCGCCGCGTCGTCCGGTCAGATACTGGGGCACGAGGAAAGTAGCGCCGCCGAGAATGATGCCGGGAACCAGCGTGACCTCCAGCAGGGCGGCGCCCGCAACCACGGCCAGTCCAATCGTGATTTCGCGCTTCATGAGCACCCTGGAATGTTCTGGATGTAACGGGAAAACTTTCGCTGAAATATAAGACATAAATGCAACAGTCTCTCGTAGACGTCGCGCCTTCCGAGCGATGGACAAGATGTCACGGAACAGGACGCCGAGAGTTGCCGTTATCTTTGTGGGTTGCTGACGGCCGCCCGTCAGGGCCCGCACGGTCGGCTTCTGAACCTACCCCCAGACAGGTCGGCCGTGCTCGCGTTTCAGTGAAACACAGATAGGACTACGGATGCGGAAGGGGCGACTAGTTGCGTTGGCTGCTTCAGCGATGCTGTTATCCGTCATCTCGCTTTTGCCGCTCGCCTCGCAAGCCGAGGAAACAGCGCGTCCGAAAACGACCGGCTATCCGGCTGTAGGAGATGTGCCGCCAAGGCCCGACAAGCCTGCGATGACGGCCGACGAGCAGTCGAAGCTCAAGAAAGAACTATCGACCGCGCGCGACCGCCAAGAGGGCCGTCAAGAGACCAAGCAGACTTCCAAGAGCAAAACCAGCGCGGGCACGACGCCAGCAAAGCCCTGACGCCTTGTGCAGCTGCGGTTACGTATTTCCCCTGGACAGATGTGCGCTTACTCCGCTGGGCTGGGGTGCGGCCGCTCCTGATCTTTCCCATCTGATTGGCGTTGAGGCGCGGTAGCAACCGGTTGAGGAAATCTGGCGGCCCAGCGCTGTTCGCACTTTCTTTGAAGGTCCAGGGGGATGTTGACGCTCATGACTGACTCCCGTTTTTTCTTTCGCTGGCAACTTCGCGGAGCCGTGGGGATGCCAATAGGCGCAACTGTGTTCCGAATAAGAACCGAGCAGATTTTCATTGAGTGTTGAAATTTAATCACACCGGACTGCGAAATACGACGCGGCGGTCAACGGTCTATCTCGCTTCATGGCGCAGAGAGGCGTCGTCAGATCGGCGGACGAACCTCTTTGAAAAACTCCGTCGCTACCTAAAATTCGAGGAGTCGATCCAGCCCGGTATCTCGCGGAAGCAGAAGCCTTTCTCATTCATCTCATCGATCGTCCACTTACTCGGATGGCGCTCTCGTCCGATCAGCGTCCAATTGTCCGAAGCCGGCCTTTCGTCGGGCCAGGTTCGAAGCCAAACGGCCTTTGAGCCTTCCGGCAGCCTATCGGCTTTCATTTGATAGACATCATAGATTGGCGGGCGCATTCGTGGCTCCTGACGCTTGTCGAGAGCCTTGGTCTGAGTCGGGGCCAAAATGGGACCAGAGAGCGTCAGAAGTTGGTGCGATATCGAGCAAGCCGGCTGCGCGGCATGATGTCAGATGGAATCAGCGCCGGAATCTCCGCCATCGTCAGCTTTCGGGGCAACCGGCAGCGGTTGGCGGCACACGCCAGAAGGCTACGGCGCTGACATTTGAACCCGCCGCCGACCCGGTGGTTTTTTCTATCATCAGCATTAACTTGAAATTCATTGCGCTCGCCGGTGGCGTGCAACTATCGACCGTGGCTGCGGTTGCCCATCCAACCAAAGGAACAAAACAATGATGGAGAGCCGCAGGTTTTGGTCAACGCTGTCGGATTTTGAACGACGCGGCGCATGTCGTCCGTGAACGCGCAACCCAACACGGCGACGACTTTGAGGGATGGCGGCTATCACGCCTCATGCGTGAGGCTGAGACCGACGCGCAAGTCAATTTCGCCGAGCGAAAATACGCCGATTGGCAGCAAATCAACTAGGTCGTGCGCTCGCTCCGCTGCTGACGCTGGGCCACAACGGAGCCTCCTGTCGCACAGCATCTGGTGCTGCTCGCAGCACTAGATGCAACCTT